>NZ_VLKU01000001.1 GCF_007830335.1 Paracoccus sulfuroxidans
ATCAGTTCGATCTCCTCGCGCTGGCGGCCAAGCTCCTGCCGGATCGCCCCGAAAATCGCGGGGTCACGGCTGTCAAGCGTCTCGGTGAAGAATCCTTGCAGGGGGTTTTGTACGTTCATGTTAGCTCCTCTCTAACCGGTCCAGCCCAGGGCTGACGAAATGCAATTCATGGTCTGCATCAGGGGCACTAGGCTGTCGCGTCCGGGGTTGGCGCGATAGTCATGCAAAAGGCTGATCTGCAGATCGTGCACGCGAACAAGATCCTCGCGGACACGGTTGTAATTGGCCGACATGTTCGGGAAACGCTGCCCGATCTGCTGGCCGCCGTTCAGGAAGGTCACCGCGTCACAGGTGTCGGTATATTCCTTGCAGATGCGGCCGAAGATGTCGTCGCGCACCGCCGGGTCCTTGACCAGCGTCGCGTATTTCGCCGCGATCTCCATATCGGCGTGGAAGAGCGATTTCTCGACCTCATCCACGATCAGGCGGAAAACGCGCGATTCCTTGAACATCCGCGCCAGCGTCTCGTCGCCCGCTTCCTGATGGAAGCGGCGATAGTTCGCGACGGCCGCGCCGAAACCATACCAGCCGGTGATCAGCTGGCGGTTCTGCGACCAGGCAAAGACCCAGGGGATGGCGCGCAGATCGTCAAGGCTTTGCGCCCCGAAGCGCCGCGCGGGGCGCGAGCCCATCTTCAGCTTCGCCAGTTCCTCGACCGGGCTCGCCTGCTGGAAATAGTCGATGAAGCCGGGCCGGTGCAGCAACCCGCGATAGGTTGTCTGCGACATGGCGGCCAGAGCCTCCATGGTGTCGTTGAACTCGGCCGAGCCGGGCGCCGCCGCCGTTTGCAGCGATTGCGCCAGAACCGAGGCCGCCAGCCGCTGCAGCTCATGCTGCGCGGTCGCGACATTGGCGAATTTCGCCGAGACGACCTCGCCCTGTTCGGTCGTGCGCAGCTGGCCGTTGACCGTGCCGCTGGGCTGAGCGGCAATCGCCCGTTCCGTCGGCGCGCCGCCACGGCTGACCGAACCGCCGCGACCGTGGAAGAACGAGGGAACCAACCGGTGGCCCGCTAGCACCTTGGTGATGCTGCGTTGCGCCTTTTCCAGCTCCCAGCTGGAGCAGAGGAAGCCGCCGTCCTTGTTGCTGTCGGAATAGCCCAGCATGATCTCGATGCGGCGATTGCCGTCTTCGAGGCTGCGCCGAGCCAGCGGGACGCGCAGCAGCTCGTTCAGGATCTGCGGCGCCGCGCGCAGGTCTTCGATGGTCTCGAACAGGGGCACGACCTTCAGATCGACCCGTTCGACACCGAAACCGGCATAGCGCGCCAGCAGATAGACCCCCAGCAGGTCGTCGCTGGACCGGGTCATCGACAGGATGAACGGCCCGATGGCGCGGGGATCGGCGCTCAGATGCGTCTCATGCATCAGCTTCAGCAGATCCAGCAGCTCATGCGCCTCATCGCCAAGACGGGTACGCTCCATGCGGGGCAGTTCGGGCTGCGACAGTTCGGTCCGCAGGCGCTGCGTCCATTCGGGCGTGCCATAGCTGGGGGCATCCTCGCCCCAGATCTCGCCCAGAACGCGGGTCGTGACCGAAGAGTTCTGGCGCACGTCCAGTGTGAAGGTGCGGAAGCCGAAAACCTCGGTCTGCCAGCGGATCGGACGGATGAACTGGCGCGCCAGATTTTCCGCGCCAATCGCGTCCAGCGCGGTCTCGACCCGGCGCAGCTCGGCGATGAAGTTGCGCACATGCGGATAGGCCAGCGCGGCATTCGTGTCATCCGGAGTGGCGGTCGCGGCCAGACGGCGCTCGATCGCGCTCATCGCCTGACGGAACATCTCGCCAGTGTTGCGCGGCTGCTGGCCCTCGGGCAGGGGGGCCGCGTCGATGACGGCGCGCAGCTCTTCGCGGGCCGTGTCGGCCAGTTGCGAGATGGTGCTGCTGATGCTGAGCCGCTGGGCGGCCAGCGTCACGCTTTGGCGATGCCGCTCGAGGATGGCGGCGCGGGCCTGACGCAGGGCATAGCGGGTCGTGGCCACGGTGACGCCGGGGTTGCCGTCGCGGTCGCCGCCGATCCAGGAATGGAAATGCAGGCAGGGCGTGACCTCGCCATCGGCGCCGAAATGCGTGTCGACCGCCAGCTGATAGCGGCCCGTCACATGGACGGCGGCGTCGTAAAGACTGTCGCGGAAGAACTGCAGGCCCCAGGCGATCTCGTCATTCGGAGAGGGACGCTCAAGCCGCAGTTCGCCCGTCATCCACAGAAGGTCGATTTCGCATTCGATGGCCTGCATCAGCCCGTCGCGTTCGCGGGGCGTCAGCGCCGTATTCTCCAGCTCAACCAGCATGCGATAGATGCGGCGGTGGATTTCCAGAACGGTGACGCGCTTGGCCTCGGTCGGGTGGGCGGTCAGGGTCGGGCCCACCAGAAGGTGACCGGCCGTGGCGCGGAACTGGGGCAGGGGCATGTCGGCCCCTTTTTCCAGCACGCGGGCAAAGCTGCCCTCGACCGCGCCGGGGCCGGTTTCGGCCTCGACCGTGCGACGCAAGCGGGTCGCGACGTTTTCGTCGATGATCCGCAGGATCTGGAACCAGATGTTCAGACCCTGCAGATACTCGGTGAGGTTGGCGGCATCAAGCTGGCCGCCCCCCTCATGCGCAAGGGCTGGCAGGATCTGCGGCGCGCGCCGTTCAAGGACACGCCGCCAGAGCCCGCGCAGGTCATTGCGCAACGCTTCCGCGTATTTATCCTGCCGGGTTTTCTGCATGTTCCCGGTGTCGATCCCAACAGCCCCATCTGCCATCAGTTCACCCGATCGCGCGGTTCGCGCCCTGCAAAGAAGTCTTCCAGATTGTCGATGACCCGGAAGCCCATGGCCTCGCGCGCTTCGCGGGTCGCGCTGCCTAAGTGTGGCAGCATGACCAGACGCTCGCTTTGCTTGAGGTCGGGGTTGATCGTCGGCTCGCCGTCGAAGACGTCCAGTGCCGCGCCGCCGATGGTTTCATACCACAGCGCCTGCGCCAGCGCGCTTTCGTCGATGACCTCGCCGCGCGCCGTGTTGATCAGATAGGCGTCAGGACGCATCAGACCCAGGCGGCGTGCATTGATCAGGTGGCGGTTGGCCGCGCCCCCGGGACAATGCAGCGAGATGAAGTCACATTCCGGCAGCAGCTCGTCGATCGAGGCGATCTGCGTGGCCTTGTTCTGGGCCAGCACCTCGGGGGCGACGGGGCTGCGGTTATAGGCCAGGATCTTCATCCCGAAGCCGTGGTGGGCGCGCCGGGCCATTTCCTGCCCGATGCGTCCGTATCCGATGATCCCCAGGGTCTTGCCCGAGACTTTCGTCCCGACCAGATGCGTCGGACGCCAGCCGGTCCACTCGCCCGCGCGCAGCTCACGTTCGCCTTCGCCGGCGCGGCGCGCCACCATCAGCATCAGCGTCATGGCCAGATCGGCGGTGCATTCGCTCAGCACGTCGGGCGTGTTGGTCACGACAATGCCGTGACCCGAGGCGCGCTCGACGTCGATGTGGCTGAAGCCGACACCGTAATTCGCGAAGATGCGGGTTTGCGGGCGTTCGATCTCCATCGAAGGCGTGCCGAGCTTGTCGGTCACCGTCGGCAGGATCGCATCGTACTGGCCCATGGCAGCCCGAAATTCTTCGGGCTGCATGGGCTTGTCGTCACGGTTCAGCTGAACTTCGAAGAGGTCATTGAGACGCGCTTCGACAGCAGCGGGCCAGCGACGGGTGACAAGAACCCTGGGTTTCGCCATCTTTCCCCCCTGTTTACTGCATGGCCCGGGCGATGGTCTCGCCGATCACAGCCGGGTTTTCCGCAATGGTGACACCGGCAGCGGTCAGGATCTCGACCTTTTCCGAGGCGCTTTCGCCGAAGGCCGAGATGATCGCGCCCGCATGGCCCATGGTGCGGCCTTTGGGTGCGGTCAGGCCCGCGATATAGGCGACGACCGGCTTCGTGACGTGGTCGCGGATATAGTCCGCGGCTTCCGCCTCTTGCGGGCCACCGATCTCACCGATCATGCAGATGATGTGGGTGTCGGGGTCGTTCTCGAACTGCTCGAGGACATCCTTGAAGGACGAGCCGTTGATCGGGTCGCCACCGATGCCGACCGAGGTCGAGATGCCGAGGCCACGCTCTTTCAGCTGCGCTGCAGCCTCATAGCCCAGCGTGCCCGAACGGCCGATGATGCCGACGTTGCCCTGCAGATAGATGTGGCCCGGCATGATGCCCAGCATCGCTTTGCCGGGGCTGATCGTGCCCGCACAGTTCGGGCCGGTCAGCACCATCCGCTTTTCCTTCGGGTAGCGGTACATGTAGCGCTTCACGCGGATCATGTCCTGCGCCGGGATGCCGTCGGTGATGCAGACGCAGTAGCGGATGCCCGCATCGGCGGCTTCCATGATCGAGTCGGCAGCCGAGGGCGGCGGCACGAAGACCAGCGAAGCTTCGGCGCCGGTGGCCTCGACGGCCTCCTTGACGGTGTTGAACACCGGAACGCCTTCACAGGTCTCGCCACCTTTGCCGGGGACGACGCCGCCGACAACATTGGTGCCATATTCGATCATTTCCTTGGTGTGGAAACGGGCCATCTTGCCGGTGATGCCCTGAACGATGACGGGGGTGTCGCTATCCAGAAAAATGCTCATCTCAGACGACTTTCAGATTGGTGTTGCGGGCATTGTCGCTTTTCCATGCAGCGACGACACGTTCAGCGGCCTCGTTCAGCGTGGTGGCGCGGATCAGGGGAAGACCGCTTTGCGCGATGATCTTCTGACCTTCTTCGACATTGGTGCCAGCCAGGCGCACGACCACCGGCACGTCGACCGGGTTTTCGCGCAGAACCTTGACCACGCCCTCGGCCACCCAGTCGCAACGGTTGATACCGGCGAAGATGTTGACCAGCACGGCCTGCACGTTCTTGTCCGACATCACCAGACGGAAGGCTTTCGCCACACGCTCGGGCGTTGCACCGCCGCCGATGTCGAGGAAGTTCGCAGGCTCGCCACCGGCCAGCTTGATCGTGTCCATGGTGGCCATGGCCAGACCGGCACCGTTCACGATGCAGCCGATGTTGCCCTCAAGACCGACATAGGAGAGGCCGCCGTCTGCCGCACGCGATTCACGCGGGTCTTCCTGCGACTTGTCGCGCAACTCGGCCACCTGCGGGTGACGGAACAGAGCGTTGTTGTCGAAGGTCATCTTCGCGTCGAGCGCCAGGATGCGGTCGTCCGAGGTGATCACCAGCGGGTTCACTTCGACCATGGTCGCGTCGAGTTCGCGGAAGGCGCGGTAGCAGCCCTTCAGCGTGCGCACCATCTGCTGGATCATCGCCGGCTTGATGCCAAGCGCGAAGGCGATTTCGCGGCACTGGAATTCCTGCAGACCGACAGCCGGTTCGACCGTGGCGCGCACGATGCTTTCCGGACGCTCGGCCGAGATTTCCTCGATCTCCATCCCGCCTTCACCCGAGGCCACGATCATCACGCGCTGGCTGGCGCGGTCCAGAACGAAGCCCAGATAGATTTCGCGGGCGATCGGCACAGCCGCTTCGACATAGACGCGGTAGATGCCTTTGCCTTCCGGGCCGGTCTGATGCGTGACCAGCTTCTGGCCGAACATCTCTTCGGTGACCTGCTGGATCTCGGTGTCGCTGTTACAGACCTTGACGCCGCCAGCCTTGCCGCGACCGCCTGCATGGACCTGAGCCTTGACGACCCAACGGTCGCCGCCCAGTTCGCGGGCGCGGTAAGCTGCCTGCTCGGGGCTGTAGGCCAGCGCGCCCGGTGCGATTCCGACCCCGAAATTATTCAGGATCTCTTTCGCCTGATACTCATGAATGTCCATCTAATCCTCCTCCCAAAGGGTGCAATTACTCGGCGGCGACAGCGGTCTTGTAGTGACGCTCAAGGCCAGCCATGACGGTCTGCATGTCGATATTGGCGCCCATGGCCGACATCTCGTCAGCGAAGCGCTGCACGATCTCGGTGATGGCGCGCTGGTTCAGCAGGTTCAGGATGCCGATGCGGACCTGGACGGGCTCGGACAGCGTCGGCCAGATGCCGAAGCCTTTCGAGCGGCAGGTCTGGACCAGTTCCTGTTCGCGGCCAGCAAGGCCATCGGGCAGGTTCAGAACGACCAGCGAGGTCATGTCCGAGGTCACCTTGCAACCCATCGCGGTCACGGCTTCACGCAGCGCGGCCTCGTGGAACGCATAGTCGCGGGCGCGCTTGGCCACGGTCTGCTGCAGCGTGATGCGCAGCGCTTCGTGGAAGGCGCAGACGGCATAGGCGCTGTGGGTGCGGTGATAGGTGCCTTTTTCGACGTCCTTGCCGTCGACGATGCCCCAGTGACGCGCTTCCAGGATCGGGTGGTGCACGAAGGTACGGGTCCCGGTCTTGCGCAGGTTCGCGATATAGCGGTCCGAGAAGGACACCGGCGCATAGGTCAGCGGCAGACAGCAGATGCCCTTCTGCGGGCAGGAGGCCCAACCATGGACGCCCGGGAAATCATCGATGGCGAAATCTTCGACGCCCAGCGACGACACGGCGTCGACCAGACCCATCACGTCATGCTTTTCACAGGCATCCGAGAAGCCGCGGATGTCGTTGATGCGGCCCGAGCCGGTTTCCCAATGCGCCATGGCGGCCCATTTCGGCTTGTGCTCGGCCAGCGCCTTCTCGACGATCTCGCCGGTGACCGACTGGCCATGCGGGACGTTGATGATGGTGACCGAGGCGGGCTGGGGGTCCAGCGGGTTCGCGGCCAGCTCCTCGGCGGTCGAGGCTTTCATGCGGACGGTCAGCCCGTCGATGCCCGAGAAGGTGCCGTTCACGAACATCACCACCTTGTCGCCGGGCAGAACGGCGCTGAACAGCGTATCAAGGCCGCTCCAGCCGGTTCCGGCCACGCCGAAGGTGTAGACATTCCTGGTCCCCATGACTTCGCGCAGCATCAGCTTGCACTCGACCATGCCGCGCAGGACGTCTGCCTGCATGTGGTCGGCCACGCCTGCACTGGCAAAACGCTGCAGGACTCGCGGATCGGTGTTGCCGGGCCCCGGACCTGCTGCCAGCGTCGGGGGGATCTCAAGCTGCCCGAAGATCGTTGCTTCAGTCATCGTTGTTTCCCTTTGATCTACTAAACTGAATGACAGGAAAAACCTTAACGGGCCTTTCAACAACGTCAGTTGCTCCTGCTTTTTGATATTTCTTTTGGTAGGAAATCGACTATACTAATGGGTAGTTCTGCGACTTTTCGCGGAGACATGCCTACCTAAATGGGTGGTTTTAGGGGCGAAATGAACAACTCTGGGACGAAAGATTCGGTAATTTCGATCATGCTGGCCGACAGCAACCCGCTGGTTCTCAGCGCGATGGCCGAGGTGTTCGAGCGTCATCCGCGATTCTCTCTGGTCGCGACGGCCTCGACGGCCGAGGGCTTTCTGGGAACGGCCATGCGGGTTCCGGCGCAGGTGGGCGTGATCGACTGGAACCTGCCGATTCTGGGCGGCGCGCGGCTGCTTGAGGTGCTGCGCGAACAGGAGCACGCGCCGCGCATCGTGGTTTACGCCGATGAGGGCAGCGATGCGCATCTGGGCGCGCTTGGGGCAGGGGCGGCGGGATTCGTCGCCCGCAACGGCCCGGTCGAGGCGCTGCTGGAGACCTGCGCCTCGGTTGCGGCGGGGCGGATGATCTTCCCCTATCTAGACGTTCGGCAGTTGCAGAACGACCCGATGAACATGCTCTCGAAACGCGAGACGAAGATGCTCGAGGCGTTGGCGACCGGGATGACGAACCGTGAACTGGCCCAGCAATTCGGCATCACCACCAACACCGTGAAGTTCCACCTGTCGAACCTTTACGACAAGCTGGCGGTGAAAAACCGGGCTCAGGCCATCGCGTTTTTCTATTCCAACAACCAGGGCCGAAAGCCCGACACAAGTGGCAGATGATATGAGACTTAAGTCGTCTGCGGAATAATAGTTCGCGGTTCTTTATTGACAGGAAAGAAAGTTGCTCCCTTCCTTGCGGGGATTTCAACAACCCGGCAGGAGCACCCAAAAGATGAGCTTCCATCCTATTGAACAAGCCCAGGCACGCCTGAATCGCAGCGAGCTGGCCGTCCCCGGCAGCCAGCCCAACATGTTCCAAAAAGCAGCGGAATCAGACGTTGACGTGATCTTCCTCGACCTCGAGGACGCAGTTGCGCCCGATGAAAAGGCGCAGGCGCGCAAGAACATCATCAAGGCCCTGAACGAGATCGACTGGGGCAAAAAATCGATGTCCGTGCGAATCAACGGCCTCGACACCCACTACATGTATCGCGACGTCGTCGACGTCGTGGAACAGGCGGGCGAGCGTCTGGACCTGATCATGATCCCGAAAGTGGGCACCGCCGCCGACGTCTATGCCGTCGACATGATGGTGACGCAGATCGAGGATGCGAAGGGCTATAAAAAGCGCATCGGTTTCGAGCACATCATCGAAACCGCGCTTGGCATGCAGAACGTCGCGGCCATCGCCGGCGCTTCGAAGCGCAACGAAAGCCTGCATTTCGGCGTTGCCGACTATGCGGCCTCGACCCGTGCACGCACCACCGTCATCGGCGGCGTGAACGAGCATTACTCGGTCCTGACCGATCCGGCGGCCGATGGCTCGCGTCAGATCCATTGGGGTGACATGTGGCACCACGCGCTGGCGACCATGGTCGTCGCCGCCCGCGCGAACGGCCTGCGCCCGATCGACGGTCCCTTCGGCAACTTCCAGGACCCGGATGGCTACAAGGCCGCCGCTTATCGCGCCGCCGTTCTGGGCTGCGAAGGCAAATGGGCGATCCACCCCAGCCAGATCGCTCTGGCGAACGAAGTGATGAGCCCCTCGGCTGCTGAAGTCGAGCGTGCTGAAAAGATCCTGAAGGCGATGGCGGAAGCCGAAGCCGCAGGCAAAGGCGCGGTGTCGCTGGACGGCCGCCTGATCGACTACGCGTCGATCCGTCAGGCTGAAGTGCTGGTCCAGAAGGCTCGTCAGATCGCCGCCTGAGGCCTAGATCTGAGTGAAAATGACTGGCCGGAGCATCGCTGCTCCGGCCAATCTGCGTTTGACCGTCGATTAGGGTCGCCGCTTATGGCGATCCCGAATCTGACGCGAACCCGCTATTAACTTCTATTATAATATATATTAAACAACTAACTATCTACGTATTCTGAAGTAAATTGTAGGTACTGTTCCAGTGCTCACGGCGGGCGGGACCGCGCCCATCAACCCATTCCCTCCCGGTCAGAGCTTGAATCGCCCGCCCCGGCGGGGAATATGCAGAGGCGATTGCGGGACGAAAGCAAAGGGACGACCTTCAGATGAGCGGTCAGGATGCCGGGAAAGACGATGCGCAGGCCCTGAAGGCAGAGCTTAAAGCCCAAGAGCGCGCCAACCGTCAGGCTGCGAACAAGGCCGAGCGTGAGGCGCGGCGCGAAGAGAATAAGGCCAAGCGTCAGGCCCAACGCAAGCCCGCTGCACCGGCCCGTACCGAAGCGCCGAAGCCCCGCGTCAAGCGCAAGCCCGCCGCGCTGCCCCCTCCCGCCATCCAGACCCGGCCTTTCAACATCCTGCTGGTCGGGCAAAACGGCGCGATTGGCCGTCAGGCGGCGATCTTTGCCGCGAGCCTTCGGCGCAACTCGCCGCAGTGGCAGGGCAGGCTGATCGTGGCCGAGCCGCAGAACGACGGCGCCTGGTCGGACGCGCAGGTGCGCATGACGCAGCCGACCCGCGATGCGCTGACCGCTTTCGGGGCGGAAATCCTGCCCTTCACCGCCCAGCATTTCGGCCGCTCTTATCCCTATGGCAACAAGATCGAGGCGCTTGCGGTCCTGCCCGCGGATGAGCCCTTCATCTTCTTTGACAGCGACACGCTGGTGACCGGCCCGCTGGAAAGCCTGGCACTGGATTTTGCGCGCCCCTCGGCCTCGATGCGCCGCACGGGGACCTGGCCGCAGCCGCCGCTTTACGGCCCCGGTTTCTCGGGTATCTGGAAATCGCTCTATGACCGGTTCGGCCTCGATTTCGCCTCGACGCTGGACCCCAGCCAGCCCGATGAGCATTGGGAGCATTACCTCTACTTCAACGCAGGCTGGTTCTTCGGGCCGGACCCCGCTGAATTCGGTCGCCGCTTCCTCGCATGGGCGCGCGCCGTCCGGGACGAGCCGGGCGATGCGCTGGCCTGCCAGAGCCTCGATCCGTGGCTTGATCAGGTGGTGCTGCCGCTGGTCATCCATTCCTTGGGCGGCGGGCGTCCCGATGCGGCCCTCGACGGTCTCGACGGGGCGGTCACCTGCCACTACCGCAACCTGCCGCTGATGTACGCGCGCGAGAATGAGCAGGTCCTAGATACCTATGAGGCCGTGACGCGTGACCCCGCGATTGCCCCCTTGATGCAGGGCGATGAAGAGTTTCGCCGCGTGGTCACCGAACAGGGTGGGCGCGATGTGATCCGTCCGATGTTCGAGGCCGAGATCGACGCCATGCCCGAAAACCTGCTGCGCCACCGCCTGCGCAAAGAGGGCTGGTGGTTCTGACGCCCACGCCCCGGAAATAAAAAGGCCCGCTGTTTTCAGCGGGCCTTTGTCACTCAGCGCAGGCTCAGGGCCTCATCGCAGCGGGCGCAGGTGCCCGGATGCTTATGCTCGCCCACATCGGGCAGGATCTTCCAGCAGCGCTGGCATTTCTCGCCTTCGGCGGTCTCGAAGACCACGCCGACGCCCGGCACCTCGGCCAGACGGAACGCTTCATTCGGGGCCGGATCGCCGGTCAGCACCAGATCCGAGGTGATGCAGACGGTGGCGAAATCGACCGATTGCAGCGCCGCCAGCACCGGGGCATCCTCGACATGGATCACCGGTGCCGCCTCCAGCGACGAGCCGATGACCTTGTCCGCCCGCTTCAGCTCCAGCGCCGCCGTGACCACGCGCCGCGCCCGGCGGATCGCGTCCCATTTCTGAGCCAGAGGCTCGTTCAGCCAGGCGGCAGGCGTCACCGGGAAGTCGTGCAGATGCACGCTGTCATCCTCGCCCGGGAAGCGGCTCAGCCAGACGTCCTCCATGGTGAAGGGCAGGATCGGCGCGAGCCAGGTCACCAGACGCTGGAACAGGATGTCCAGCACTGTGCGCACCGAACGCCGCTCCAGCCCCGAAGGCGCGTCGCAGTAAAGCGCGTCCTTGCGGATGTCAAAATAGAAGGCCGACAGATCGGTGGTCGCGAACTGGAAAAGCGTCTGGAACACGCCCTGGAAGTCATAGGCGTCATAGCCCTTGCGCAATTGCTGATCCAGCTGCGCCAGACGGTGCAGCACCCATTGCTCCAGCTCGGGCATGTCCTTGGGCTCGACGCGCTCGGCCTCGGTGAACCCGTCGAGGTTCCCCAGCACGAAGCGCAGCGTGTTGCGCAGACGGCGATAGCTGTCGGCGGTGCCCTTCAGGATCTCTTTGCCGATGCGCAGATCGGCGGTGTAATCCGATTGGGCGACCCAAAGACGCAGGATATCCGCGCCATATTCCTTGATGACATCGGCGGGCGAGACGGTATTTCCCAGCGATTTGGACATTTTCATGCCCTTCTCATCCAGGGTGAAGCCATGCGTCAGCACGCCGCGATAGGGCGCGCGGCCCCGCGTCGCACAGGCCTGCAACATCGAGGAATGGAACCAGCCGCGATGCTGGTCGGTGCCCTCAAGATACAGATCCGCAATCCCGTCGGGCGAGCCATCGGCCCGGTCACGGATCACGAAGGCATGGGTCGAGCCGGAGTCGAACCACACATCCAGCACGTCCATGACCTGAACGTAATCCTCGGGCGCGGCAACGCCCTCCAGCATGCGGGCCTTGAAGTCCTCGGCATACCAGGCATCGGCACCGTCCTTCTCGAAGGCGGCGATGATGCGGTCGTTGACGCGCTGGTCGCGCAGCAGGAAGTCCTCGGCATCGGGCTTGGCACCCTTGCGCACGAAGACGGTCAGCGGCACGCCCCAGGCGCGTTGACGCGAGAGCACCCAGTCGGGCCGGTGCTCGATCATCGAGAACAGACGGTTCCGCCCGGTCTGCGGCGTCCAGCGCACCAGCTTGTCGATCGAGGTCAGCGCACGGCTGCGGATCGTCGTGCCATATTCGTCCATGCCATCGCCCAGCACCTTGTCGATGGCGGCGAACCACTGCGGCGTGTTGCGATAGATCAGCGGCGCTTTCGAGCGCCAGCTGTGCGGGTAGCTGTGCTTGATCTTGCCCTTGGCCAGAAGCCCGCCCGACCAGGCCAGCTGCTTCAGGACCGAGACATTGGCCGGGCCCTCGCCCCCTTCCGGGGTGATGATCGCCTGCCCGCCGAACAGCGGCAGATCGGGGCGATAGCTGCCGTCCGGCTCAACGTTATAGGTCATCGGCAGGCCGAACTTCAGACCCAGCTGATAGTCGTCATCGCCATGCGACGGCGCGGTATGGACAAAGCCCGTGCCCGCGTCATCGGTGACGTGATCGCCCGGCAGCAGCGGGACGTCATAATCCCATTCGCCATTGCCACCCTCGACGCCACGGAACGGATGCGACAGCACCAGCCCCTCCATATCGGCGGCGGTGACATCGGCGAGGCGGGTAAAGCTTTCGACCTTCGCGGCCTTCATCACCGCCTCGGCCAGCGCATCGGCCACAACGATCAACTCACCCGCCTTGGCGGTCGCATTCTCGGCCACCTCGCCCAGCTCATAGAGCCCATAGGCGATCTCGGGGTGATAGGCGACGGCGCGGTTCTGCGGGATGGTCCAGGGCGTCGTGGTCCAGATCACCACGCTCGCGGGCTTCTTCGTTGCAAAAATACCCTGCGACGTCTCCACCGGGAATCGCACCCAGATCGTGTGGCTGGTGTGGTCGTGATATTCGACCTCGGCCTCGGCCAGCGCGGTCTTCTCGACCGGAGACCACATGACCGGCTTCGACCCCTGATAGAGGCTGCCGTTCATCAAAAGCTTCATGAACTCGGCCGCGATCACCGCCTCGGCGTGATAGTTCATCGTCAGGTACGGATCGTCCCATTTCCCGGTCACGCCCAGACGCTTGAACTCTTCACGCTGCGTCTCGACCCAGCCCTCGGCGAATTTGCGGCATTCCTGACGGAACTCGACGATATCGACATCGTCCTTGTTCTTCTGCTTCAGGCGGTATTGCTCTTCGATCTTCCATTCGATCGGCAGGCCGTGGCAGTCCCAGCCCGGCACATAGCGGGCGTCGCGGCCCATCATCTGCTGGCTGCGGGTGATGAAATCCTTCAGCACCTTATTCAGCGCATGCCCGATGTGCAGGTTGCCGTTCGCATAGGGAGGGCCGTCATGCAGGATGAAGGGCGAGCGGCCCTTCTCGCGGCGCAGGCGGTCATAGATGCCCAGACGCTCCCAGCGGGCCAGCCATTCGGGCTCGCGCTGCGGAAGGCCTGCGCGCATCGGAAAATCGGTTTCGGGAAGAAACACCGTGTCACGGTAATCGGGCGCGGCGGTGTCGGTCTTGGTGTCGCTCATCAGGCGGGAATCCTTCGGTTGCAGGGCAGGCGCGCTTTACCCGACGGCGAGGATCCCCTGCGCCGCCGGGACACTAATTCGATGAATCCGGTCCATGCTGAACATGGTTGGGTTTATATGAACTCGGCCCCCGACCTGCAAGCGGTCTGGCCGGTATTGTCAGATGCGGTGCCGCGCACCCTTGCGAGCGCGCGCGCCATGCGGCAAGCGGTTCGCATGGGACAGAAAATCGCCATAGCCGGGGCCGGGATCGGCGGCCTTGCAACCGCCGTGCTGGCAGCGCGGGACGGGCATGAGGTCACGGTCTTCGACCAGTTCGACGCGCCCCGGCCGGTCGGCTCGGGTCTGGTCATCCAGCCGGTCGGGCTTGCGGTGCTGGATCTGATCGGCGCGGGTGCGAATGCCCGCGACTGGTCCAGCCCCATCCGCCGCATGCAGGGGCATGAGGCGCGGCGCGGGCGGGTGGCGCTGGATGTCTCTTACCCCAAGGACGCGCCCGGTCGCGGCATCCACCGCGCGAGCCTTTTCGAATCCCTCTGGCGGCAGGCCCGGGCCGAGGGCCTGACCGTCGTCACCTCGGCGCGGGTGACCTCAGCCCCGCAGGACGGTCGCTGCCGCCGGGTCCTCTTGGAGGACGGGCGTGATTTCGGCCCCTTCGACCTGATCATCGACGCCAGCGGTGCAGGCTCAGCCCTCTCGCCGCTCAGGTCGCGCCCGCTGCGCTTCGGCGCGGTCTGGGGCACCGTTCCCTGGCCCGAGCAGACCGCCTTCTGCCGCGAAAGGCTGCGGCAATGCTATCTGGGCGCCAACCACATGATCGGTATTCTGCCCATCGGGCAACGCCCGGACGACCCCCAGCCCATCGCCGCCGTCTTCTGGTCGCTGCCGCAGGACCGCATCGCCGAATGGCAGGTCGCGCCGGTTGAGGCGTGGAAGCGGCAGGCGGAACGCCTCTGGCCGCAGATGGCACCGTTCCTGCAGACGATCCGCACGACCGCTGATATGACGCCCGCGCGCTACAGCCACGGCACGCTGATCCGGCCGCACGCGCCCGGCCTTGTCCATCTGGGCGACGCCGCCCATCGCGCCAGCCCGCAACTGGGGCAGGGGGCGAATATGGCGCTTCTGGATGCCCTCGCGCTGGTCACCGCGCTTCGCAGTGGCCCCGAGGATGCGCTGGCCGATTTCGCCCACATCCGGCGCTGGCATGTCTGGATCTATCAGACGATGAGCGCCTTCCTGACCCCGCTTTATCAATCCGACAGCCGCGTCCTGCCCTTGTTACGCGACCGCCTTCTCGCACCCGTCTCGGGCCTGCCGGTCGTGCGGGGCATGCTGACGCGCCTTGTCGCGGGCGACCTGATCCCGCCGCTCTCTGGTCTGCGCCTGCCTTAGGGCAGGGCGCGGCAAGTCGCCGCCTTGCGGGCGCTGCCCGGTCGCGCCATATCCATCGACATGAGCCTTTCGCGTTTCGATATCACGGCAGAAGAAATCGACCAGGTGGTCGCGGTCTTCTATTCCGCCGTCCGCCGGCACGAGGTGCTGGGCCCGGTCTTCGCCCGCCATGTCGACGACTGGCCCGCGCATGAGGAAAAGATCTGTCGCTTCTGGCGCAATGCGATCCTTTATGAGCGCAATTATGACGGCAACCCGATGCGTACACATCTGGCGGCGGGCGATGTGAAAGCCGATCATTTCGCCCCTTGGCTGATGCTCTTTGACGAAACCCTGCGCCGGGTCCTGCAGCCCGAAACGGCGCGCGCATGGTCGGCCCTGGCCCATCGCATCGGCGCGGGCCTGCGCATGGGGGTCGAGGATATTCGCGCCCCCCGCAGCGGTCCGCCGATCTTGCGCTAGCACCCCTACGGGTGTAAACAAAACGGGAACAGTCCGGGAGGCCCTCATGCAGATCGACTATCTGGAATTCTCCTCGCCCGAGCTTCAGAAGACGCAAGGCTTCTTTGCCAAAGCCTTCGGCTGGGACTTTGTCGACTACGGCCCCGAGTATCAGGAGATCTCGGGCGCGGGCCTGACCGGAGGCATTGCCGCAGGCCCCACGCGTGCACCGCTGGTCATCCTGAAAACCGATGATCTTGAGGCGGCGCTGGCCCGCGTCGAAGCGGCGGGCGGTCAGATCACCAAGCCCATCTTCGCCTTCCCCGGCGGACGCCGCTTCCAGTTCCTCGAGCCCGGCGGGACCGAAATGGCGGTCTGGTCCGAGGCCTAAAGCGGGTCGCGTGGCGGCCGGGGCTTATAGACCGGCAGCCGCCAGCCGCAGGTCATGCTGCCCGCCCTGAGCGCGATCACCACGGCCGAGCAGACGAGCAGGGCAATCGGACGGGCGACATCCAGTTGCAGCAAGATGACCGCCGCCAGCGCGCCCGCAAAGGCGGCGGTGATGTAAAGCTCGCCCTGCTTCAGGATCAGCGGCACCTCGTTACTGACCACGTCCCGCATCAGCCCGCCCATCGTGCCCGTGGTCATCCCCATCACCACGATGACCGTCGGGCTGACCTCCATGCTCAGCGCCACGCCCACCCCGGCGGGAACGGCCACTGCCAGCGCCATGGCATCCAGCCATAACAAGGCCTTGTAGCGGCTTTCCAGAAGATGCGCGGTGACAAAGACCAGTACGGCCGAGCCCGCGGTCAGCAGGATCAGCTCGGGCCGGTCGACCCAGAAGACCGGCAGGCGCCCCAGCATCAGATCGCGCATGGTGCCGCCGCCGATCCCGGTCAGCGTGGCAAAGAAGATGAAGCCGACCAGATCCAGCTGCCCCCGGCTCGCAACCAGCGCGCCGGTCAGCGCAAAGATGAAGACGCTGGCATAGTCCAGAAACGAGACCAGAAGCCCGATCTGTGTCATCCTGCCTTGGCCGGTTTGTAAGGTGCCATGCCGGCGCGGGCCAGCTCATCTGCGCGTTCGTTTTCGGGGTGGCCGGCATGGCCCTTGATCCATTCCCAGCGAACCTGATGGCGCGCCTGCGCGGCATCCAGACGCTGCCACAGATCGACATTCTTCACCGGCTTCTTGTCGGCGGTGCGCCAGCCGTTGCGCTTCCAGCCGTGCATCCATTGCGTGACGCCGTTCTTCACATAGGCGCTGTCGGTCGTCAGGGTCAGCGCGCTGGCGCGCGTCAGCACCTCCAGCGCCGAGATCGCCGCCATCAGCTCCATGCGGTTGTTGGTGGTGTCCGGCTCGCCGCCCGAAAGCTCGCGCTCCTTGACGATGGTGTCGCCATCCATGGCGCGCATCAGCACGCCCCAGCCTCCGGGGCCGGGGTTGCCGCTGCAGGCGCCATCGGTCCAGGCGTGAAGTTCCGTCATTCTTGCAATCCCGTCAGGCGCGCGCCAGCGCCAGTTTCAGCCCCAAGGCCCCGAATGAGGCCGCAAACGCCCGACGGATCCAGCGCATCGCCCGCGCCGATCCCAGCAGCGCATCGCGCCCGCTGGCCGCCAGGGCCGCATAGCCCAGAAAGGTCAGGAAGGTGACCAGCGAAAACACCGCGCCCAATTCGGCCATCAGCGGCAGGCCGGAACCGGCGGCCATGAATTGCGGCAGAAACGCCATGAAGAACAGCGGCAGCTTCGGGTTCAGGATGTTCAAAAGCACCCCGCGCCAGACGATCCGCCCCAGCGGCGCAGGTTCTGCGGGCGCGACCGACATGCTGCCCCGATCCTGCAACACCGCCCAGGCCATCCACAGCAGATAGGCCACGCCCATCAGCTTCACCGCCTGAAACAGAACCGCACTGGTGTGCAGCACCGCCGCCAGCCCGGCCATGGCGACGATCATGTGGAATATCGTGGCGATGGTGCAGCCGATGGCCGCCCAGAAGCCCGCCCGCATCCCGCCGCCCAGCGTCATCGAAAGCGTATAGACCACCCCGATCCCCGGAGAGACACAGACGATGAAGGCCGTCAGCAGATAATCCCAGCTCATCCGTCCAACCCTTTATATCCGGGCAGGGCGGCAATGCGCCCCAGCCAGCGATTGACCCCGGGAAAACGCTGCATCTCGAAACCGCCGCGCGACCCCGCCGTATGGGTATAGGCGTAAAGCGTCAGATCGGCGAGCGTCAAGCTTTCCCCGACCAGCCAGTCATGGCGCGCCAGCCGGTCCTCCATGATCTGCAACAGCGCATGCCCGCGCTCCAGCAACTCGGCCAGCCGCTCGGGCGTCGCCAGCGCGCGCCGCGCAGGATAGAACTGCAGCGCCCCCCGAACCGCGACGACCCCCTCATGCTGGTTCTGCTCCCAGAACATCCAGGCCAGCATCTCGGCGCGGGTAAACGCATCACACGGCACCAGTGCCGACCCTTCCCCCAGCCACATCAGGATCGCATTCGATTCCGGCAGCAAGCGCCCGTCATCCAGCTCCAGAACCGGAGCCTTGCCAAAGGGCAACCGCCCCTCCGCCCTGGCCTCCGCCAGCGCAACCGAGCTGTCCTCGACATCGACGATCTGGCACTCCCGCCCCAGCAGCGCCATGAGCAGCCGCACCTTGTAGCTGTTTCCGGATGAGGGCATCGAATAAAGCTTCACGGACGGGTCTCCATCTTTCATGTCGAAATATCCCGGGGGAGGCCCGCAGGGCCGGGGGCAGAGCCCCCTCTCGCTCACCTCGGCAAAGCGATCACGCCTCGCGCAGAACCCGCGGCACCTTGAATTCGACCCGCTCCAGCGCCGTCTCGACCAGCTCGACCGTCAGATCATAGCGCTGCCGGAAGGCGTCGACGACCTCATCGACCAGAACCTCGGGCGCGCTCGCCCCGGCGGTGACGCCGACCGCACGCGCACCCTCGATGGCGCGCCAGTCGATCTCATCGGCGCGCATGACAAGCTGCGAATAGGCACATCCGGCGGCACTTCCCACCTCGACCAGACGGCGCGAGTTCGAGCTGTTCGGTGCCCCGATCACCAGCAGCGCCTCGATCCGGTCGGCAATCGCCTTGACGGCCGCCTGCCGGTTCGTGGTGGCATAGCAGATGTCTTCCTTGGCCGGGCCGATGATGGCGGGAAAGCGCGCCTGAAGGGCCGCGACGATCTCGGCGGTGTCATCGACCGACAGCGTGGTCTGGGTGATGAAGGCAAGACGCGCGGGATCGCGCGGCACGACGCCCGCCACATCCGCGACGGTCTCGACCAGCAGAACCTCGCCCTGCGGCAACTGTCCCATGGTGCCCAGAACCTCGGGGTGACCGGCATGGCCGATCATGACCATCTGCAGGCCCTCGGCATGGTGACGCTCGGCCTCGACATGGACCTTGCTGACCAGAGGGCAGGTCGCATCGACAAAGACCATGTCGCGGCGGCGCGCCTCGGCGGGGATCGCCTTCGGCACACCATGGGCCGAGAAGATCACCGGGCGGTCATCGGGGCATTCGTCCAGCTCCTCGACAAAGACCGCGCCCTTGTCGCGCAGCCCGTCGACGACGAATTTGTTGTGCACGATCTCGTGGCGCACATAGACCGGCGCGCCCCATTTCTGCAGCGCGAGTTCGACGATCTTGATGGCCCGGTCGACACCGGCGCAAAAGCCGCGCGGGGCGGCCAGATAGAGGGTCAGGGGCGAAAGCGTGCTCATGCCTCTGACCTACCCTTGGGCGTGGGCCACTGCAAGGCGGCGGGCTGATCCAAAGGACCGATCACGCTCATTTGCCCTCGAACGAGGTCAGCACATGGACATCCTGCCCCAGTTCTTCCAGCAGCGCGCGGCCCCCCAGATCCGGCAGGTCGATGACGAAGGCGCAGCCGATGACCTCGGCGCCCAGCCGCTCGCACAGCGAGATCCCGGCGGCAGCAGTCCCGCCCGTCGCCAGCAGGTCGTCGACGATCAGAACGCGATTGCCGGGCACCAGCGCGTCGTCATGGATCTCCATCACGCCCTCGCCATATTCCAGCTTGTAGGTCTGGCTGACGACAGCACCGGGCAGCTTGCCCTTCTTGCGGATCGGCACGAAGCCCACGGACAGCTGATGCGCAATCGCGCCGCCCAGAATGAAGCCCCGCGCCTCAAGCCCCACGACCTTGTCGATCGCAAGCCCGGCATAGGGGGCCAGCAACTGGTCGACCGCCATCCGGAACCCACGCGCATCGGCAAACAGCGTGGTCACATCGCGGAAGATGATGCCCTCATGCGGGAAGTCATGGATCGTGCGGATATAGTCGCGGACGGTTCTGGTGTCGCGGGTGAAGCCGTTTCTGGCCGTGCTCATGGGCGTTCCATTTCGAAGGTCGAGGTGGTGGTCGTGTAATCCTTGTAGCCCAGCCGCGAAAGCCATCCATTGGCGCGCAGGTCGAACCGGCCATCGACAATGCAATCCTCGCGCAGATGGATGCCGGTGACGACGCCAAGGACCATCCAGTTCGCATCGCCCGCCAGCCGCAGGATCCGCGTCATGCGGCATTCGAGCGATGCTGCCGCATGGGCAACGCGGGGGCAGTCGATGGTCTCGCATTCGGCCGAGGCGATGCCGGCTGCCTCGAATTCGCTGACACCGGCAGGCAGGGCGGCCGAGCTTGCGTTCACCTGATCGCGCATCGCGCCATCGGCGATATTGACGCAGAAGACGCGCGATTCGGCGATCTGCGCCACGCTGTCCTTGGTCTGCGGGCGGTCGGGCTTTGACGAGGTCGAGGCGAACATGATCTGCGGCGGCACATAGGCCACGAGGTTGCAGAAGGAATAGGGCCCCAGATTGTCGCCAAGCGCACCGCGCGATGAAATCCAGCCGATGGGTCGCGGCGCGACGATGGCGTTCAGCGGATTATGGGGCAGGCCGTGCCCTTCCTCGGGTCGATAGAACATGGGGATCTCGCGACGTTTGGGTCGCTTTGGTCTGCCTGTGCTTCTCGGTCACGTCAAGACGCAGCGATTTTATCGTCACATGGTCGTGCGGGATGTTTAATACCGTGCAACTGCATGTTATCGGGCAACGCTGCCCTCACACCGCGTTGGAGCCGTGGCCCGGATGTATGAGCTTTGCCCCGAGACCGCTGACGACATTCATGAGGTCGAGGCCCTTCTGGACCTGTGCTTTGCGCCGGGCCGGACGGCGCTCTCCTCGTACCGGTTGCGGGACGGCGTGCCGCCCGTCTCGGCGCTGTGCCTTGTGTTGCGTAACGAAATGGACGTGCTGGTCGGCTCGATCCGCTATTGGCCGGTTCGGATCTCGGGCCGCTCGGTTCTGCTGCTCGGGCCGGTGTCGGTCCACCCGACCACGCAGGGCGAGGGGCTGGGCGCGTTCCTGATGCGCGAAAGTCTGGAAAAGGCCCGTGAGATGGGCTGGGCGCGCGTCATGCTGGTCGGTGATCTGCCGTATTATCAGCGCTTTGGCTTTAATAAGCTCGAAGGTGTCGAGATGCCGCCGCCCACCAACCCCGAACGTGTGCTGGGGTTGGAGTTGCAGCCCGGCGCATGGGAGGGCGTGACCGGTCTGGTTGAGCGTGAGACGGCACCGGACGTTCTGGCGGGACTGGAAGAGATCGCCGAAACGCCCGGGCTGCGCGGAAGCTGTGAAGAGGTCGAGCCCTCGCAGGCCAACCTCTCCAAAGGTTGAACTTATTCCGTGGCTTCCGAGGTGTATTTGAAGTCGTCTGGATGGTTCGTGACGCTGCCCGTCAGCGTTGCGTAAAGCAGGGTCTTGCCGTCGATCGACTCGGCATTGCCGCCGATGTTCAGCCATTCCAGTTTTTCGCTGGCACCGTCGTTTTCGCTGGTCGAAAGTACCCCGTACATCACCTTCTCTTGCGGCTCATAGAGCACCGCCATCGCATTCGCGCCGCAATCATGCTGCTTGCAGGCCGACATGGCGAGATAGGTTTTCCCGTCGAACGAGACCTCATCGCCCTCGGAGGTCACGGCATTCGCAGCGATCCAGTCGGGCATCTGGTGATCTGCGGCCATCTTGTCGAAGGCCTCTTTCATCGCGCTGTCGGTCGCCAGATCGGCCAGCGAAGGCTTGGCATCCTGCGCGAAAACTGGGGCAGTGGTCAGCAGGATTGCGACGGCGGTTGCGATCATTCTCATCTTGGGTCCTTCGGGTTGTTCGATGTGCAGGCTGTTGGCTGCTAAGGGAACTTGCAAGGCGGGGGATTGTTTCCCCCTGCAGAGTACACAGATTCATGATGGGACCGCTTCTGGTCCCGGGCCGGTATCCTGCGGGCAGGGAAACCCGGCGCCACAATCGCCCAGGCAGAGTTGATGAACCGCAACGTACCCGCCAGGAAAGCCCCGGTCGTCCTTCCTCCGATCGACGATCCCACCGTTCACGCCGAGATTGCGCGTCTGGCACGGCGCTACAAGGATGCGGGCGGTCTGGGGATGGAGATCCTGAACACCATCGGCGGCAAGGCCGAAGGGCTGATCGAGCGTCTGCCCGAGCCGGTGCGCAGCCGCATCGACCGGATTACCACGGCAGGGCTCAACGGTGCCTTTGATGCGGCCACCCGGACGCGGCGGCTGGTCAAGGACCGGGGCGACTGGTTCAACCGGTTGCTCTCGACAGCCTCGGGGGCGATTGGCGGCTTTGCCGGGATCGCGGGGGCGTCGCTGGAACTGCCGGTGACGATTACGCTGCTGCTGCGCGCGATCCTCGACATCGCAGCCGAGCATGGGTTCGACCCCGACAGCGATGAGGTGCGGGCCGAGGCGCTGCGTGTCTTTGCCTCGGCGGGTCCGCTGGCCGATGACGATGGCGCCGATCTGGGCCTACTGGCCGCGCGCATGTCGATCACCGGCACGACGCTGCAGGGGCTGATCACCAAGGTTGCGCCGAAACTGTCTGCGACCATGGCGCAGAAACTGGCGGCACAGGCGACGCCGGTGCTGGGCGCGGCGGCGGGGGCGGCGATCAACTACAGCTTCACCCGCTATTATCAGGAACTCGCACGGGTGAACTTTGGCCTGATGCGACTTGCGCGCGAAACCGGCCTGCCGCGCGAGGCGCTGGTCGAAGCGCTGGAGCTGCGCATGCGCCAGCTCGACGGCAAAGAGCGCCGCTCGGCCTAATCCTCGGTCTCGATTGCCAGTTGCAGCCCGGCGACGGGCGCGTCCAGATGGTCGATCCCCAGCGGGGCCGAGGGGCGCGCCAGCCGGGATTTCACGATCCAGTGCAGCCGTTCCTGCGCGCGGGTGATCGCCACATAGGCCAGCCGCTTCCACAGCGGAATGCCCGCCTCGGTGCGGTTCGACCATGCGGCGGCAGAGATGTCCGGCGCAAAAACCTGCACATCCGGCCATTGCGAGCCCTGCGCCTTGTGGATCGTCACCGCCGCACCATGCAGGAAGGTCGCGCCCATGCGCGCGGCATAGGGGATGAAGGGTTCCTCGACGTCGGGGGCCTCGATCTTGATGATGCTGGCGGCCGAGAGGCGCGGATCTTCGGCCCCCACCACATGCAGGCGCGAGAAGCCGGGCTTGCGCCCCGGTCCCAGATAGACGACCTGCGCGCCCTTGATCAGCCCGCGCGCCTCAAGGTCGATGCGTTTCTTGCGATGCTTGAGCGGCAGTTCCAACCCGTCGCAGATCAGCGGCTCGCCCGGCAGAAGCGCGTCGCCCGGCGCGCCATAGGCGGCGCGGAAGGCCTGGATCAGCTTGATCCGCGTCACATTGCGCCAGACCAGCACCGGGCTTTGCGCCATCAGATCGCTTTCCACACGCTCGGCCCAGATGACACGGGGGTCGCGGGCGGCGGCCTGCCGGACCATCCGCTCGAACCCGTCGAATTCCAGTTCCGGATCGGCTAGCGCATGGGCGAGGTCCAGAATCGGGCTGTCGTCGCTTTGCCGGTGGATGCGGTTCAGGACCAGCCGCTGCGAGGGGGCAAGCTTGTCGAAGACCATCTCGCCCGATTGACCCACGGGGGCCAGCTGGGCCGGGTCGCCGAAGAGGATCAGCACCGGGAAGATCTCGCGCAGATCCTCGAACTGGCGCTGGTCCAGCATCGAGGCCTCGTCGATCAACCCGATGTCCAGCCCGTCCTCGCGCCGCTTCCAGCCGCGAATGAAGTCCGAGCCGCGCAAACCCGCCGCCGCCAGCGCCCCGGGAATCGAGGCGTGCTGGTCATAGAAGGCCTTGGCGCGGTCCAGCGCCTCATCGGTCAGTTCGGGGATCTGCGGCCGCTCGCCCACGCCCGTCAGCCATTCGGCGATGCGTTCGTATTCGGGGTCATAGATCGGGGTGTAAAGGATGCGGTGGATCGTCGTCGCGGGCACGCCGCGCATGCGCAGAACGAAGGCCGCCTTGTTCGTGGGCGCAAGAATCGCGGCGGTGCGCTGATCCTTGCGGCGCTTGGCCTCATAATCGCCCGAGATGATGTCGACGCCCGCCTCGCGCAGCACGCGCGAGAGTTCCGCCAGCAGGAGCGTCTTGCCCGAGCCCGCCTTGCCGATCACTGCCATGACCCGGGCCTTGCCGGGCTGCGGCGGCAGGATCTCTTCCGTGGTCAGGTCGATGCCGTTTTCGGCCAGCACATCGGCCAGCGCATCCCAGGCTTCGGCCTGGTCGGAGGAGAGGACAGGAAGGCTCATGCTTCGTCTGTTAGCCCGGCAGGCCCCGGTTCGAAAGGGCAAACCGCCTCAGCTGCGTTCATCCTTGGGCGATCCCATGACCACATGGGTGGTGATGGTCGAGATCAGGGGGAAATCGCCCAGCACATCGGTGTGGAAGCGCTTGTAGGCGTCAAGGTCGGGCACTTCGATCCGCAGCAGGTATTCGGCGGCACCGGTGATGTTGTGGCATTCGCGGACCTGCGGGGCGGCCAGGCAGGCGCGCTCGAACGCCTTCTGCGCCTCGGTCGAGTGACGTGCGAGGCCCACCGTCACATAAGCGGTGAAGCCGTTCCCGCGCGACTGTGGGCTGACGATGGCGCGGTAACCCGCGATGATGCCCCGCCGCTCAAGATCCTGCACCCGGCGCAGGCAGGCCGAGGGCGAAAGCCCCACTTCGTTGGCAAGCTGTTGATTCGGAATGCGACCGTCATGCGACAGGATCTGCAATATCTTGCGGGATATCAGGTCCAGTTCGCTTTGAAATTGCGCCATATCGGGGTCTCGTTAACAATAAAACTCTGAAATTGTGTCTGCTACGAAATAATATCGCGAGACATTCGTGGGACATTCAAGATGACAATTCAGATCGCCCTCGCACTTACCGCCTTCGCCTTCGTCACATCCATCACTCCCGGCCCCAACAACATGATGCTGATGGCATCGGGCGCCAATTTCGGCCTGAGGCGCACCATCCCGCATATGCTGGGCGTGGCCCTGGGTTTCGGCGCCATGATCGCCCTGTTGGGGCTGGGCATGGATAAGGTGATCGCAGACCATCCCCGATTCATGCAAGTCCTCTATTTGTCCAGTATAATCTATGTTTTCTGGCTGGCGTGGAAGATTGCGACGGCTGCCGCGCCCGGAGGCCGGGCCGCAGGGGCCGCACCGATGAGTTTTCTGCAGGCCTGCGCCTTCCAATGGGTCAATCCGAAGGCCTGGGCCATGGCTTTGGGGGCGCTTTCGGCCTATGCGACCGACCGGGCCGGCGTGGCGCTGGTGGTGGTGATCTTCGTGCTGGTGAACCTGCCTTCGGTCGCGGTCTGGGCGGTCATGGGGCAGCGGCTGGGCAGCTGGTTGCAGAACCCGGGGCGGCTGATGCTGTTCAACCGCGCCATGGCGCTGCTGCTGGTGGCCTCGATGCTGCCGGTGATCCTGAACTAGCCGCTGGCGCTGACCGCGATCAGCAGCGCGACGCCCGCAACGATCAGCGCCATGCCCAGAAGCTGGCGCTGGCTTGCCCCCTCGCGGAAGATCCGGCCCGAGACGAGCTGCGCCATCACCACCTCGACCAGCGCCAGCGTGCGCACATTGGCCGCCGCCGTCAGCGCGAAGCCGTGAAACCAGAAGAATGAGGCAAAGGCGCCCAGAAAGCCCGCCCCCAGCGAGCCGCGCCAATGCCGGATGATGCCGCGCAGCGTTGCGCGGTCGCGCAGCAGAAACCAGGCCAGCATGATCGCGCTTTGCATCAGCAGCGACAGCGCAAGGATGGTCGAGGCGCGCAGGAAGGACAGGCCGTAGGGCAGGGCCAGGATCGCGCCCCGAAAGCCGATGGCCGAGAGCCCGAACAGCGCCCCCGCCGCAATGCCAAGACCCACCGCGCCCCAGCCGCCGCTGCGCCAGTTCGTCCCCGACATCAGCACGACACCGAAGGTCGCAATCGCGATCGCGGCCATGTGCACGGGGCCCAGAGTGTCGCCCAGCCACAGCGCGCCGAAGATCGCCAGCGTGACCGGCTCGGTCTTGATCAGCGCGGTGGTGACGCCGAAACCGCGCCGCTCCATCGCGGCCAGCATCAGGGCGGTCGCGGCGATTTGCGAGGCGGCGCCCACCAGCGTCGAGACCAGCGCCCGCAGGCCGGGTGTGGGGATCGGCGTGGTCGCCGACAGCGCCAGCAGGAAGACCGCAGCGAAGGGCAGGCCGAAGAGGAACCGCACGGCGGTCGCACCCATCGTCCCGATCTCGGCCGTCAGCTTGCGCTGTGCGGCGTTCCGCCCGGTCTGGGCGGCTGCCGCGATCAGCGTGACGACGATCCAGTTCAACCCTAGCCCCTGATCGCGGCCAGCATGCGGTGGACGTTGTCAGGATCGGCGTCCGGCGTGATGCCATGGCCGAGATTGAAGATATGCGGGCCACCCTGAAACGCCTCGACGATGCGGCGGGTCTCGTGCTCAAGTTCGGGACCGCCCTCGACCAGCAGGCGCGGGTTCAGGTTGCCCTGCACGCAACCGTCGGTCTGGACATTGGCGGCCGCCCATTCGGCATCGACCGAATTGTCCAGCGCCACGCAATCGGCGCCCACGGCGCGGGCAAAGCCCACGTAGCGCTCGCGCGCCTCGCGCGGGAAGGCGATGACCGGCACGTCCGGATGGCGCGCCTTCAGCGCCTGAATGATGCGGCGCGCAGGGGCCAGCGCGAAATCGTCGAAATCCTGCCCGCGCAGCGATCCGGCCCAGCTGTCGAACAGCTTGATGACCTCGGCCCCGGCCTCGATCTGGGCCGAGAGATATTCGATGGTCCCTTCCGCGATCCGGTCGATCAGCGCCGAGAAAGCCACCCGGTCCGCCGCCTTCATCGCATGCGCCGGGCCCTGATCGGGGGTGCCGCGCCCGGCGATCATATAGGTCGCGACCGTCCAGGGCGCGCCCGCAAAGCCGATCAGCGTCGTCTCGCGCGGCAGTTCGCGCGACAGGATGCGCACGGTCTCATAGACGGGCGACAGCGTCTCGTGGATCGCCTCGACCGGTTTCAGCGCAGCCACGCCCGCCGCGTCGGTGATGGTCGACAGGCGCGGGCCTTCGCCGGTCACGAACCAGACATCCGCGCCAAGTGCCTGCGGCAGCAGCAGAATATCGGCAAACAGGATCGCCGCGTCGAAGCCATAACGGCGGATCGGCTGCAGCGTGACCTCGGCCGCCAGCTCGGGGTTGTAGCACAGCGACAAAAAGTCGCCCGCCTGCGCCCGGGTGGCCCGGTATTCGGGCAAGTAGCGCCCGGCCTGCCGCATCATCCAGACCGGCGGAACCGCCTGGCGTTCGCCCGCAAGGGCACGAAGGATCGTTTTATCTGACATCTCTCACCTCTTGCTCTCCTTCATGGCCAGCCGGTCCCTGTTGTCAAGGCTGCGGGGGGGCGCTAAGGCGGTGGACATGACCAAGATGCCCGATCACACCCGCCCCCTTCGCATCGGCACCCGCGGCTCGGCGCTGGCGCTGGCGCAGGCGCATGAGACCCGTGACCGCCTGATGGTGGCGCATGGACTTGCCCAGGACGCTTTCGAGATCGTCGTCATCAAGACGACCGGAGACCGCATTCAGGACCGCTCGCTGAAGGAACTGGGCGGCAAGGGTCTGTTCACCCGCGAGATCGAGGATGCCCTGCTGGGCCGCGAGATCGACATTGCGGTGCATTCAATGAAGGACATGCCGACGATTCAGCCCGAGGGGCTGGTGCTTGACTGTTTCCTGCCGCGTGAAGACGTCCGCGACGCCTTCGTCAGCCCGCATGTGAACGCCATTTCCGAGCTTCCGCAGGGTGCCGTCGTGGGCTCGTCCAGCCTGCGCCGCCGGGCTCAGCTTCTGGCGCGCCGTCCCGACCTGCAGCTTGTCGAGTTTCGCGGCAACGTCCAGACGCGGTTGAAGAAACTGGACGACGGCGTGGCCGTTGCGACTTTCCTCGCCATGGCCGGGCTGACGCGGCTGGGCCTTGCCCATGTGGCCAAAAGCGCCATCGGCCCGGATGAGATGCTGCCCGCCGTCGCGCAGGGCTGCATCGGGGTCGAGCGGCGTCTGGATGATGCCGATGTGGCCAGGCTGCTGGCCACGATCAATCACACGCCCTCGTATCTGCGCATTCAGGCCGAGCGGGCGTTTCTGGCGCGGCTGGATGGCTCGTGCCAGACGCCGATTGCCGGGCTGGCCGAGCTTGACGGCGACCGCCTGCGCCTTCGGGGAGAGATCCTGCGCCCTGACGGCAGCGAGGTCATCGCCGGTGAGCGTGAGGGGTTGGCCTCGGACGGGGCGGCCATAGGCACGGATCTGGCCAATGAACTGCGCGGGCGCGCGCCTGCGGATTTCTTCGAGCAGCACTGATCAGGCGATCAGCCACAGCACCGCCATCAGCGCGCCCATCAGCATGACGGCGCGCCGGTAAAGACCTAGACCGCGCACCAGATCGGCGGCGGTCGGGTCGGGCGCGGTCTCGTTCAGCCAGGGCTCCAGCGTGACCTTTCCGCCATAGCTGCGCGGGCCCGACAGCCGCACGCCAAGCGCGCCCGCGAGCGCCGCCTCGGGCCAGCCTGCATTGGGCGAGCGGTGAAACCCCGCATCGCGCCGCATCACCCGCGCGGCCTGTGCCCTGACAGCACGCGAGGGTGCTGACAGCACGAACAGCAGCCCCGTCAGCCGCGAGGCGGGCAGGTTCACCAGATCATCCAGCCGCGCGGCCACTTTCCCGAAAAGCTCAAACCGCTCATTGCGGTGGCCGATCATCGAATCCATCGTGTTGATCGCCTTGTAGGCGGCAATCCCCGGCAACCCCAGCAGGGCGGCCCACAGAAGCGGCGCGATGATCCCGTCCGAGGTGTTTTCGCCAAGGCTTTCCAGCGTGGCGCGGGCGATGGGGGCAGGGCTGTCGCCCAGATCTCGCCCGACGATCATCGCGGCGGCGGCGCGGGCCTCGGGCAGGTCGCCCGCGCTCAACGGCCGGGCGACGGCGGCGACGTGATCGTACATCGAGCGTGCCGCGACCAGCGGCCATGCCAGCACCCCCAGAAGGATCGCGCCACCGGGCAGCGGGGCCAGCCGCGCCGTCAGCACCAGCGTGGGCAGCACGGCCGCGCCGATGATCACCAGCACGGTCAGCGCGCCCTTGAGGATTCGGTTCTGCCCCCGGTTCCAGCGTCGGTCCAGCGCGTTGATCAGCCGCGCCAGCCAGACGACCGGGTGGCCGATCCGGCGAAACAGCGCGTCGGGCCAGCCGATCAGCGCGTCGATGGCGAGCGCCGTCAGCGCAATCGTCAGGGTGGTCTCAAAGTCCATGATGCACGCGATTGACCGCCTCGATCCCCCAACCGGCAGGGCTGTGGGTCATGATCGTCAGCGAGAGCGGTGCCACGGCAAAGGCCAGCGCCTGCGGCCCGATCACCATGGCCAGCGCCGCGCGGACCGTGCCTGCATGGGCGATGATCGCGGTGGTGCCGCGCGCATGTTGCAGCGCCGCCTGCACACGGGCGGCCATATCCAGAAAGCTTTCGCCATCCGGCGGGCGGTGCGCGGCAAGGTCGGGCAGCGGCAGCGGCCCCAGATCGGGCAGGCTGTCGAAGGGCTTCCCTTCCCAGGCGCCGAAATCCTGCTCCCACAGGTCGGGGACCTGAGTCGCCACCAGATTCAGCGCAGCGGCGGTCATGCGCGTGCGCTGCGCGGGGCTGGTCCAGACGGAATCGGCCTTCAGCAACTGCACCCGCAGCCATGACAGCGCCGCCAGATCGGCGCAATTCGCCTGCGGGTCTGACCGGCCCGTCAGTCCCAGCGGATTGAGCACCGGCGCATGCCGCACCAGCAGCAAGCGGGTCGGGGGCGAGGGGGCGTCTTGCGGTGTCATCCAGTGGCCAATCATCCGAAAGCAAGTGCTTACTTACATCGCGCAAGGGATGGGCGCGCGCAGCGGCAATGTCAATCGCGGGCAGATTCGTTGATATAATTCAATTTATAACAATGAATTATGCGTAATTCATAAAGCAAAACATAAACCCGTTCGCTGCGTATAGAACGTCGAAAAGCTGTTGTCATGGCAATCTTTCGGCTAGGCTCAGATCAGCACTTGACCGGGCGCGGCAGTTCCGCGCATATTTATTTGAACGATCGTTCAATAACGGGAGAAATCGCCGATGTTCACCGCAGGCATGGAATTCGAACTGGGCGAGGATGTGAACGCGCTTCGCGATATGGTTCACCGCTGGTCACAGGATCGGATCAAGCCGCTTGCGGCCGAGGTCGACCGCTCGAACGCATTCCCCAATGAGCTCTGGACCGAATTCGGAGAGCTGGGCCTCTTGGGCATCACCGTTCCCGAACAATGGGGCGGCGCGGGCATGGGCTATCTGGCGCATACCGTCGCGACCGAGGAAATCGCCCGGGCCTCGGCCTCGGTCAGCCTGTCCTATGGCGCGCATTCGAACCTCTGCGTGAACCAGATCAAGCTGAACGGCACGGATGAGCAGCGGGCGAAATATCTGCCGGACCTGTGCTCGGGCAAGGCGGTGGGCGCGCTGGCCATGTCCGAAGAAAGCGCGGGCTCGGACGTTGTCTCGATGAAGCTGCGGGCCGAGAAGCGCAACGACCGCTATGTGCTGAACGGCAACAAATACTGGATCACCAACGCGCCCGACGCGAATACGCTGGTCGTCTATGCCAAGACCGACCCCGAGGCGGGCAGCAAGGGCATCACCGCCTTCATCGTCGAGCGCGGCATGGCGGGTTTCTCGACCTCGCCCCATTTCGACAAGATGGGCATGCGCGGCTCGAACACCGGCGAGCTGATCTTTGAAAACTGCGAAGTGCCCTTCGAAAACGTGCTGGGCCAGGAAGGCAAGGGCGTGCGCGTCCTGATGTCGGGCCTGGATTATGAGCGTCTGGTGCTGTCGGGCATTGGTCTGGGCATCATGGCCGCCTGCCTTGACGAGGTCATGCCTTATGTCAAGGAACGCAAGCAGTTCGGCCAGCCCATCGGGGCGTTCCAGCTGATGCAGGGCAAGATCGCCGATATGTATGTCGCGCTGAATACCGCACGCGCCTATGTCTATGAGGTCGCGCGCGCCTGTGACGCGGGCAAGGTCACGCGGCAGGATGCGGCGGGCGCGGTGCTTTATGCCTCGGAACAGGCGATGGTGCAGGCGCATCAGGCCGTGCAGGCCCTGGGTGGCGCGGGCTTCCTGAACGATTCCGTCGTCAGCCGTCTGTTCCGTGACGCCAAGCTCATGGAGATCGGTGCCGGCACCAGCGAGATCCGCCGCATGCTGATTGGCCGCCAGCTGATGGATATTGCCTGATGCGCGCGCTTGTCCTGCTGGCCTTTCTTGCCGGTCCCGCCTTCGCGCAGGACGTCGTCAGCTATGATGACGCGCTGCTTGCCGCCTGTCTGAACGATGTCTCGAAGCAGGAGGACGAGGGGACGAAGGGCGATCCGCGTCTCACCTGCATCGGCCAACCTGCGGCGGCCTGCATGCAGGGTGCGAATGGTGGGACTACCGTGGGCATGGTCCAATGCCTCGCGAAGGAAACAGCGCAGTGGGACAAGCTGCTGAATGACAACTATGCCAAGGCGCTCAAACGCTTCGAGGCCGCCGATGCCGAGTTGAAAGAACTGGGCTCGGCCGCATCGCCTGCGACCCCGGTTCTGAAAGAGGCGCAGCGCAGCTGGATCTCGTACCGTGACAAAAGCTGCGAGTTTGAGGCCGTCCGCTATCAGGGCGGCACGGCGGGCGGTCCCGCTGCGGGCACTTGCGCGCTGGATCTGACTGCCGCGCAGGCGTTGCGGCTGATGGACATTGCCGGGGATGGTGTCGGGGAATGACCTGCGGCCACCCATTTTTCTGTGAAGCGCATTTCTGTAACAGGAACAAGCCATGAAGCTCAGCTCTGCCGCGTTGCCCTCTTCTGACGCCTTCCGCGCCAATCGCGACGCGCATCTTGAGATGCTGGCCACCGTGCGCGAGGCGGCGGATGCCGCTGCGGCGGGCGGCGGCCCCAAGGCGCTGGAGCGTCACATCTCGCGCGGCAAGATGCCCCCGCGAGAGCGGGTGGCGAACCTGTTGGACCCCGGCAGCCCCTTTCTGGAAATCGGCGCGACTGCCGCGCATGATCTTTATGACGGCGCCGCCCCCGGTGCGGGCGTGATCGCAGGCATTGGCCGGGTCAAGGGGCAGGACGTGATGGTCGTGGCCAATGACGCGACGGTCAAGGGCGGCACCTATTACCCGATGACGGTGAAAAAGCACCTGCGCGCCCAGGAAATCGCGCAGGAATGCCATCTGCCCTGCGTCTATCTGGTCGACAGCGGCGGCGCGAACCTGCCCAATCAGGATGAGGTCTTCCCTGACCGCGACCATTTCGGCCGCATCTTCTATAATCAGGCGCAGATGAGCGCGATGGGCATTCCCCAGATCGCCGTCGTCATGGGCTCGTGCACCGCAGGAGGCGCCTACGTGCCCGCCATGTCCGATGTCACGATAATCGTGCGCAATCAGGGCACGATCTTTCTGGCGGGCCCGCCGCTGGTGAAGGCCGCGACCGGCGAGGTCGTCTCGGCCGAGGATCTGGGCGGGGGCGACGTGCACACGCGCCTCTCGGGCGTGGCCGATTATCTGGCCGAGGATGACGCCCATGCACTGGCGCTGGCCCGTCGCGCGGTCGGCAACCTCAATCGCAAGCTGCCCTCGACCGTGGTCTGGCAATCGCCCGAGGCCCCGGCCTATGACCCCGAGGAGATCCTTGGCGTCGTGCCCGCGAACCTGCGCACCCCCTATGACATCCGCGAGGTCATCGCCCGCACCGTCGACGGCTCGCGCTTCGACGAATTCAAGGCCCGCTTCGGCGAGACGCTGGTGACGGGCTTTGCCCATATCGAGGGCTGCCCGGTCGGCATCATCGCGAACAATGGCGTGATCTTCTCGGAAGCCGCCCAGAAGGGCGCGCATTTCATCGAGCTTTGCAGTCAGCGCGGCATCCCGCTGATCTTCCTGCAAAACGTCACCGGGTTCATGGTCGGGCGGAAGTACGAAAACGAAGGCATCGCCCGGCATGGCGCCAAGATGGTGACGGCGGTCGCGACGACCAATGTCCCCAAGATCACCATGCTGGTCGGCGGCAGCTTCGGCGCAGGGAACTATGGCATGTCGGGCCGCGCCTATTCGCCGCGCTTCCTGTGGACCTGGCCCAATTCGCGCATCTCGGTCATGGGGGGCGAGCAGGCGGCAGGCGTGCTGGCCACCGTCCGCCGCGACGGGATCGAGCGGGCAGGCGGCACCTGGTCGCCCGAGGAAGAGGCCGAGTTCAAGCGCCCCACTATCGAGATGTTCGAGCGACAGTCGCACCCGCTTTACGCCTCGGCGCGGCTTTGGGACGACGGCATCGTCGATCCGCGCAAGACGCGTGAGGTGCTGGCCCTGTCGCTGCGTGCCTGCCTCAATGCCCCGATCGAGCCGACGCGCTTCGGCGTCTTCCGGATGTAGGGGCGATGCAGGACGCTGTGGCAGAAAGACTTCGGCACTATCCCGACGCGGTGCGCACCCGCTTCGGCGATGGTCCGGAATTGTCGGCCCGTCTGCTGGACCTGATCCGTCAAGGCAAGAAAACGGGCACCTGCGGCGCACTGGCGCATTATGAAGCAGATGGAGAGCCTGTGCCCAGCAAGGGCGATATTGTCATCGCCGAGAATTGGGACGGGACCCCTGCGCTGGTCTACGAAGTCACTGGCGTGCACATCTGCCGCTTCGACGAAGTGACCGAGGCCTTCGCTTTGACGGAAGGCGAGGGTGACTACGACGACTGGAAGCGCGGTCATATCGACTATTTCACCCGCAACGGCGGCTACAGCCCCGATCTGCAAATCGTCTGTGAAAGCTTCCGCGTGATTGAGGTGCTTCCATGATCCGCACCCTCGCAGCCCTTACCCTGATGACAGGCACCGCCATGGCCGATCCCGCCGCCCTTCTGAACGCCGCCAACCGTGGCGACGCCGCCACCGTGAAGGCCGAGATTGCGGCGGGGACCGATCTGGAAAGCCGCAGCACCAAGGGCGAAACCGCGCTGCTGCTGGCGACCCATGGCAACCATGTCGAGGCCGCCCGCGCGCTGATCGAGGCCGGGGCCGATGTGAACGCCAAGGACCAGATGCAGGACAGCGCCTATCTTTACGCAGGCGCGCGTGGGCATGACCAGATCCTAGCCCTGACGCTGGCCCATGGCGCGGATCTGAAAAGCACCAACCGCTTTGGCGGCACGGCGCTGATCCCGGCGGCGGAACGCGGGCATGTCGACACCGTGGGCCTGCTGATCAAGGCGGGCGTCGATGTGAACCACGTCAACCGCCTCGGCTGGACCGCGCTGATGGAGGCGGTGATCCTGGCCGATGGCGGCCCCCGCCATCAGGAAATCGCCCGGCAGCTTCTGGCAGCCGGAGCCGACCCGAATATTGCCGATCATGACGGCCAGACGCCCCTGCAGCATGCCCGCCGCATGGGTCTGACCCGGATGGCCGAAATTCTTCAAGCGGCGGGTGGCCGGTGACCGGCCCCGCGCTCATGTCCTTACGGCGGCTTTGCCCCCCATCCAGAAGCGAGATGGCTGATGTTTGAAAAGATCCTGATTGCCAATCGCGGTGAAATTGCCTGCCGCGTGATCGACACCGCCCGCAGGCTGGGCGTGCGCACCGTCGCCGTCTACTCGGATGCCGACCGCGCCGCGCGGCATGTCGCCATGGCCGATGAGGCCGTCCGGATCGGCGGCCCTGCGCCCAGGGACAGCTATCTGCTGGGTGACGTGATCATTCAGGCCGCGCGCGACACCGGCGCGCAGGCGATCCATCCGGGCTATGGGTTCCTCTCGGAAAACCCTGATTTCGTCGATGCGGTCGAAAAGGCCGGGCTGGTCTTCATCGGGCCGTCCTCTTCGGCGATCCGCAAGATGGGGCTGAAGGACGCGGCCAAGGTGTTGATGGAGAAGGCGGGCGTTCCGGTCGTGCCGGGCTTTCACGGCGACAATCAGGAGGCGGGCTTCCTGAAGGAACAGGCTGACCGCATCGGCTATCCCGTCCTGATCAAGGCGGTCGCGGGCGGTGGCGGCAAAGGCATGCGACTGGTCGAAAAGCCCGCCGAGTTTGCGGCCGCGCTCGCCTCGGCGCAGGGTGAGGCCGCGACGGCCTTCGGCAACCCCGCTGTGCTGATCGAGAAATACATCCAGCAGCCCCGCCATATCGAGTTGCAGGTCTTTGGCGACGGCACCCGCGCGGTCCACCTGTTCGAGCGTGATTGTTCACTGCAGCGCCGCCACCAGAAGGTGATCGAGGAAGCCCCGGCCCCCGGCATGACCCCCGAGATGCGCGAGGCCATGGGCCTTGCCGCCGTCCGCGCCGCCGAGGCGATCGGCTATTCCGGCGCGGGCACGATCGAATTCATCGTCGACGGCTCGAACGGGCTGCGCCCCGATGGCTTCTGGTTCATGGAGATGAACACCCGCCTTCAGGTTGAGCATCCGGTGACCGAGCTGATCACCGGCGTCGATCTGGTCGAATGGCAGCTGCGCGTCGCCTCGGGTGAGCCGCTGCCCGCCCGGCAGGAGGATCTGTCGATCAACGGCCACGCCTTCGAGGCGCGGCTTTACGCCGAGGACGTGCCCGCAGGCTTCCTGCCCGCAACCGGCACGCTGGCGCATCTTCAATTCCCCGAGAACGCCCGGATCGAGGCCGGCGTGCGGCAGGGCGATGCGATCTCGCCTTGGTATGATCCGATGATCGCCAAGGTCGTGACCTTCGGCCCGACCCGCGACATCGCGCTGCGCGCGCTGGAGACCGCGCTGATCGACACCGAGGTTGCAGGCTCGGTCACCAACGTCGAATTCCTGATCGCGCTGACCCGGCACGAGGGGTTCGGCAAGGGCGAGGTCGACACCGGGCTCATCGGTCGCGATCTGGCGGAGCTGACCGAAGCCGCGAACCCCGACCCGCGCGCCCGCGCGCTGGCAGTGATCGGGCTGGCGGGTCTTGACGATCCGAAGGTCGTGGGCGGGGTCACGCTCTGGGCGCCGCTGAAGCGCACCATCACCTGGCAGGGCGGAGAGGCCGTGCTGGAGGTGCTGGGACCGGGCCGCGCCCGCGTCATCCTGGACGGCAGGCCCCATAATGTCGAATGGACCGGCGGGCGCTGGTGGGTCGATGGCCAGCCGCGTCGTTACCGCATCGTGAACCATGCCGCCGGGACCAGCGTCTTTGGCGGACGCCCGGTGACCCTGACCCCCGCCGATCCGCTGGACCGGGGCGGCGATGAGGCCGGGGGCGGCCTGACGCTTTCGCCCATGCCGGGGCTGGTCAAGGAGGTCTTCGTGACCGCAGGGCAGACGGTGACCGCAGGTGACCGGCTTGCGATCCTTGAGGCGATGAAGATGGAGCACACCCTGACCGCCGCCCGCGACGGTACCGTGGCCGAGGTGCTGACCCATGCCGGTGATCAGGTCGAGGCCGGTGCGCCGCTGATCCGGCTGGAAGATGACAATGGCTGAGATCACCCTGTGGCATGTGCCCATGTCACGCTCGGTCCGGGTGATGTGGCTGCTGGAAGAGCTGGGGCTGGAGTATGACCTCCAGACCCTGTCGCTGTTCGACGGCTCGATGCGGAAGCCACCCTATGACACGATCCATCCGGTCGGGCGCGTGCCCGCGCTGCAGATCGACGGGATGGTGCTGCACGAATCCGGCGCGATGATCGAATATCTGTGCGAGACGCGCGGGCCGGACCTGTGGCGCGCGCCGGGAGCCGAGGGGCGTGGCCAATGGCTCGACTGGCTGCATTTCGCCGAAACGCTGGGCCAGCATCTGGCGAACCTGACGCAGCAGCACATCGCACTGCGCGAGGATTGGCAGCGCTCGCCCACGGTGATGAAGCTTGAGGCGGCGCGGCTGGGCCGGGCGCTCAATCTGGTCGAGGCGGCGCTGCAGCACCGCGACTGGTTGATGGGCGCGTTTTCCGGCGTCGATTGCGCCGTGGGCTACAGCGTCGATCTGGCCAGCCGCTTCGTGCCCTTCAAGGCCCGCCCGGCGCTGGCCGCCTATCGCGACCGCATTGTGGCGCGCCCCGCCTTCCAGCGCTGCCAGCCCAAACCGGGCGATGACGTGATCTATCGCCACGAATTCTATGAGGTGCCCGATGTCTGATCCGGTCGAGATTTTCGAGGTCGGCCCGCGCGACGGGCTGCAGAATGAAAAGCGGCTGATCCCCGCCGCCGACAAGATCGCGCTGGTCGATCTGCTGTCGACCGCAGGGTTCCGGCGGATCGAGGTGACCAGCTTCGTCTCGCCCAAATGGGTGCCGCAGATGGGCGACGCCGCCGAGGTCATGGCGGGCATCACCCGCGCGCCCGGCATCAGCTATGCGGTGCTGACCCCGAACCTGAAGGGATATGAGGGCGCGCGCGCGGCCCGCGCCTCGGAGATCGCGGTGTTCGCCAGCGCCTCCGAGGGGTTTTCGAAAGCGAACCTGAACGCCACCATCGCCGAAAGCCTTGAGCGCATGCGCCCCGTGATCGAGGCCGCGAAGGCCGATGGCATCCCGGTGCGCGGTTATGTCTCGGTGGTGACGGATTGCCCCTTCGACGGCCCGACGCCGCCCTGCAACGTCGCCCGCGTGGCGGCGCTTTTGCGCGACATGGGCTGCTATGAGATCAGCCTGGGCGAGACTTTGGGCAAGGGCCGGGCCGAGACGGTGGACGCGATGCTGACGGCGGTCCTCTCTGAGGTGCCTGCCGCGCGGCTGGCCGGGCATTTCCACGACACCGAGGGCCGGGCGCTGGAAAACATCGACGTGTCGCTGGCGCGCGGGTTGCGGGTCTTTGACGCCGCGGTCGGCGGGCTTGGTGGCTGCCCCTATGCGCCCGGTGCCAAGGGCAATGTCGCGACCGAACGGGTCGCGGATCATCTGGCCGAACTGGGGCATCCCACCGGGCTTGATATGGAAATCGTCAGGCGGGCGGCCGATCTGGCCCGCAGCCTGCGCTGAGGGAAACGACATGTACCAGACCATCCGGATCGATCAGGATACGCGCGGCGTCGCCACCCTGTGGCTGGCGCGGGCCGACAAGCACAATGCGCTCTCGGCGCAGATGCTGCGCGACCTGACGGCGGCGGCGGGGGCGCTTGGCGCGGACGCCTCGGTGCGGGCCGTCGTGCTGGCTGCCGAGGGGAAAAGCTTCTGCGCGGGCGGCGATCTGGCCTGGATGCAGGAACAGATGGCCGCAACCGCCGAGGTCCGGCGCGAGGGCGCGCGCGAGCTGGCCTATATGCTGAAGGCGATGAACGAATTGCCGAAACCGCTGATCGGCCGCATCCACGGCAATGCCTTCGGCGGTGGCATCGGCATGATGTCGGTCTGCGACGTGGCGATTGGTGCAGAGGGCGCAAAATTCGGCCTGACCGAGACCCGGCTGGGCCTGATCCCCGCCACCATCAGCCCCTATGTTCTGGCCCGCATGGGTGAGGACAAGGCCCGCCGCGTCTTCATGTCGGCGCGCATCTTTGATGCCGAAGAGGCCGTGCGGCTGAACCTGCTGGCCTCGACCGTCTCACCGGAATCGCTGGACGCCGCCGTCGAGGCCGAGGTGCTGCCCTATCTCTCGGTCGCGCCGGGCGCGGTTGCGGCGTCGAAACGGCTGGCCCGCAGGCTGGGCCCGCGCATCGATGACGCGGTGATCGAATCGACCATCGACGATCTTGTCGCCGTCTGGGAAAACGACGAGGCCCCACATGGCATCGCGGCCTTCTTCGACAAGCAAAAGCCGCGCTGGCAGCAGGGATAAGCGCCAAGGCCGGGCCTTGCACGGCTGACATGGCGGGTCTTCCGGCAATGCGGTTGGCTTTGGTGGCGAAAGAATGTTAACGCCACCATCTAGCCTTTCCTGCCTGCGGACCTTTCGACATGACCTCGAAGCCGAACCTGTTTCTGACCGTGCTTGCGCTGTCTCTGGGCGCCTTTGCCATCGGGACCTCTGAATTCGCGGCGATGGGGCTTCTGCCATTCTATTCGACCGCCCTTGGCCTCAATGAGCCGCAGTCGAGCCTTGTGATCAGCGCCTATGCGCTTGGCGTGGTGGTGGGCGCGCCGCTGACGACGCTTCTGGGCGCGCGTCTGCCCCGGAGGCGCTATCTGGCGGCGCTGATCGGCATCTATGGGCTGATGAACATTCTGGCGGCGGTGCTGCCGGGCTATGACGCGCTGGTCGGCACGCGCTTTCTGGCGGGCCTGCCGCATGGCGGCTATCTGGGCGTCGCGATGCTGTTCGCCGCCGACGCCCTGCCGAAAGAGCAGCGCGCCAAAGGCGTGACGCAGGTGCTTCTGGGCCTGACCGTCGCCAATATCGCGGGCGTGCCGCTGGCGGGCTGGATGGGGCAGGAGCTGGGCTGGCGTTGGGGCTTTGCGCTGCCCGGTGCCGTGGCGCTGCTGGCGGCGGTGCTGATCCTGAAGCTTGCGCCGCGCGTCGGTGCCGATCCGAACGCCCGCCCCTGGTCCGAGATGCGCGCGCTCAGCAATCCCGGCGTCATCCTGATCCTGCTGGTGGGGGCCATCGGCAATGGCGGGATGTTTGCGATCTATTCCTTCCTGACCAAGGCGATGCTCGAGCTCAGCACGCCGCCCGGCTGGGCCGTGCCGGTCACGCTCGCGCTTTTCGGCATCGGCATGACGGTCGCCAGCATCGCGGCGGCGCGTATCACCATTCGCGTGGGGGCCTTCCGCGCCTCGCTTTACATCATGTGCTTCATGATGATGGCGCAGGTCTTTGCGGCGCTCTCGGTCGGAAGCTGGCGGATGATGGTGCTGTCGTCGCTGGTGCTGGGCCTCGGCAGTGGTCTCTTCGTGCCGCTGCAGACGCGGCTGATGGAGGTCGCGGGACATGCGCAATCCATGGCTGCGGCGATGAACCACGCCTCGTTCAACGCGGCCAATGCGCTTGGCCCCTGGCTGGCGGGGATGGCGCTTTACGCGGGCTGGGGCTGGCGCTCGCCCGCCTATGTCGCGCTTGGCCTGACGGTGCTGGGCCTGCTGTCGCTGGCTTTGGCCTTCTGGCAGGCACGCCGCTCGGGTACGGTCTGACAAAGCGAAGCCTTTGGCGGGATTGGGAAAAGTGACGCGCCCGGCGGGATTGGCCGGGACGCGCATGGTTGCCAGAGCGCCCTGCATGCGCTAACCGATCAGAGACGCCATTCCGTAAGGGAAAAGCCATGCGCGGACTCTGCAGCAGCCGGATCAGATGCGAATGGACGCCCTTCCGCCATTGCCGGAGGCTTGCCTGATGCAGATGCCCGAACCCGATGGCGCGATCATCGCCCGCCGCGTCGAGATTGCCGCCCTGCTGCGCGCTGCCGTGCCGGATGCGGTGATCGACGATCCGGCCGAGACGCGAGCCTATGAATGCGACGCGCTTTCCGCCTATCGCTGCCCGCCGCTGGCCGTCGTGCTGCCCGCCACCACCGAAGAAGTCGCGGCCGTGCTGCGCATCTGCCACCGTGAGGGTGTGCCCGTGGTGCCGCGCGGAGCAGGGACCAGCCTTGCGGGGGGCTCGATGCCGACGGCGGATGCGGTGGTTATTGGGCTCGCCCGCATGAACGCGGTGCTGGAGGCGGATTATGACAACCGCTTCATCCGCGTGCAGACGGGGCGGACGAACCTCTCGGTCTCGGGTGCGGTGGATGGCGCGGGGTTTTTCTATGCGCCCGATCCCTCCAGCCAGCTGGCCTGCGCGATCGGCGGCAATATCGGGATGAACTCGGGCGGGGCGCATTGCCTGAAATATGGCGTGACGACGAACAACCTGCTGGCGGTGAAGCTGGTGCTGATGGACGGCCAGATCGTCGATCTGGGCGGCCCGATGGGTGAGGCAGCGGGGCTGGACCTGCTGGGTGTCGTCTGCGGCTCGGAAGGCCAGCTGGGCATCGTGACCGAGGCGACCCTGCGCATCCTGCCGAAGCCCGCTGGCGCGCGCCCGGTGCTGGTCGCCTTCGATGCCAGCGAGACCGCAGGCGCCTGCGTCGCCGCCATCATCCGCGCGGGCATCTTGCCTGTCGCCATCGAATTCATGGACCGCCCCTGCATCCGAGCGACCGAGGCTTTCGCGCAGGCGGGCTATCCCGATTGCGAGGCCCTGCTGATCATCGAGGTCGAGGGCACCCCGCCCGAAATCGCCGAACAGCTGCAGCTGATCCGCCAGATCGCCGAGGGATTCTCGCCCGTCGAGTTCCGCGAAAGCCGCTCGGAAGAGGAATCGCGCCGCATCTGGCTGGGCCGCAAATCGGCCTTTGGCGCGATGGGCCAGATCAATGACTACATGTGTCTGGACGGGACCATCCCGGTCTCGGCCCTGCCGCAGGTGCTGGGCGGCATCGCGCGCCTCTCGGCTGAGTTCGGGCTTGAGGTCGCGAATGTCTTCCACGCGGGCGATGGCAATATGCACCCGCTGATCCTTTACGATGCCAACAAGCCCGGCGATCTGGAGCGCTGCGAGGAATTCGGGGCCGAGATCCTGAAGCTTTGCGTCGAGGTGGGTGGCTGCCTGACGGGCGAACATGGCGTGGGCGTCGAAAAGCGCGAGCTGATGACCACGCAATTCACCCTGACCGATCTTGAGGCGCAGATGCGGGTCAAGGATGTCTTCGATCCGCAATGGCTGCTGAATGCGGCGAAGGTCTTTCCGCTGTCGGTCTCGGCTTCGCGGCGCGAGGGGCGCAATGACCGGAAAGGGACAAGCGCGCATGCGGCCTGAAAGCGTCGAGGCACTGGCCGAGATTATCCGCCTGACCGACATGCCGCTGTCGCCCGTCGGCGGCGGCACGCGGCTTCGGCCCGGCGAAGGGCAGGGCGCGCGGATCGAGACGGGCAGGCTGAGCGGCGTCACGCATTATGAGCCCGAGGCGCTGACGCTGGTCGTGCGCGCCGGAACCAGCCTGCAGGCCGTGCAGGAGTTGCTGGCCTCGGAAGGGCAGATGCTGGCGTTCGAGCCGGACGGGCGGGCAGGCTCGACCATCGGCGGCGTGGTCGCGGCCAATGCCAGCGGCCCGCGTCGGGTGCAGGCGGGGGCCTGTCGCGATGCGCTGATCGGCGTGCAATTCGTCGATGGCCGGGGCGAGATCATTCGCAACGGCGGGCGGGTGATGAAGAACGTCACCGGCTATGATCTGGTCAAGCTGATGGCCGGATCGCGCGGGACGCTGGGGGTACTGACCGAATGCGCCTTCAAGACCGCGCCGATCCCGCAGGTCTCATTGACGCTGGCGCTGCCGGATCTGGAGGCGGGACCGGCGGTGGCCGCGCTGACCCGGGCGCTGACCGGGCCGTTCGATGTCTCGGGTGCCGGATGGCTGCCAGAGCGAGGTGCGCTGATCCGGCTGGAAGGGCTCGAGGGCTCGGTTGCGATCCGCAGGCAGACGCTGGCTGCGCGGCTGGAAGGGTTCGGCGGGCTGGTCGAGGTGCCGGGAATGAACTGGGCCGATCTGGTGCCTGAGGCGCGGGGCGGCGATCTGTGGCGGATCACCTGCCAGCCGACCGAGGCGCCCGCGCTGCTGGCCGCACTGCCCGAACCGCTGGCACTCGATTGGGGCGGCGCGCTGATCTGGGTTGAACTCCCGCCGGGCGAGATGCCGGTGCTGCCGTCCTGGTCGGGGCAAGCCCAGCGGGTGCGCGGCACGGAACCGGCGCTGGTGCCACCGATGAACAGCATTGTCGCGCGGCTGAACCGCGACCTGCGCGCGCGTTTTGACCCGCGCGGCATTCTGGTGGGAGAGGGCTGATGCAGACATTCTTTACCCCCGAGCAGCTCTCTGATCCGCTGACCGCGCGCTCGAACAAGGTGCTGCGGACCTGCGTCCATTGCGGTTTCTGTACGGCGACCTGCCCGACCTATCAGGTGCTGGGGGATGAGCTGGATAGTCCGCGCGGGCGGATCTATCTGATCAAGGACATGCTGGAAAGCGGGCGCGATGCTGATGAAAAGACCGTGCGCCATCTGGACCGCTGCCTGTCCTGCCTGAGCTGCATGAGCACCTGCCCCTCGGGCGTGAACTACATGCATCTGATCGACCATGCGCGCATCCATGTCGAAAAGACCTATCGCCGCCCTTGGCGCGACCGCGCGCTGCGCTGGCTGCTGGCGCGGTTGCTGCCCCATCCGGGGCGGTTTCGCCTGGCGCTGATGGGCGCGCGGATCGCGCGGCCCTTCGCCGGGCTGATGCCCGACCGGCGGCTGCGGGCGATGCTGGAAATGGCCCCGCGCCACATTCCGGGGCCCAGCCGTGACGACGATGGCCAGACCTTCGCGTCCGAGGGCACGCGGCGCGCGCGCGTGGCCCTGATGCCCGGCTGTGCTCAGCGGGCGCTGAACACCGACATCAATGCGGCGACGATCCGTCTGTTGCGCCGTGCCGGATGCGAGGTGGTGATCCCCGAGGCCTTCGGATGCTGCGGTGCGCTGACCCATCACATGGGTCGGGAAGAGGACGCGCTTCACTCGGCCCGCGCGGCGATCCGGGGCTTTCTGGCGGCGGATGCGGTTGCGCCCCTGGATGCGATCATCATCAACACCTCGGGTTGCGGCACGACGATCAAGGATTACGGCGCGATGTTTCAGGGCGATCCGATGGAGGCCGATGCGCGCCGCGTCGCCCTGCTGGCGCGCGACGTCACCGAATTCCTCGACGTGCATGGCCTGCCCGAGCGGACGCGCGAGACCGGCTCGCGCGTCGCCTATCACTCGGCCTGTTCGCTGCAGCATGGCCAGCAGATCCGCAACGCGCCGAAATCACTGCTGGCAGCGGCCGGATTTCAGGTGGTCGAGCCCGAGAACCCGCATCTCTGCTGTGGTTCCGCCGGGACCTATAACCTGCTGCAGCCCGAGCTTTCGGCTGAGCTGAAGCGGCGCAAGGTTGGAACGCTGGAGGTGCTGGGGCCCCAGATCATCGCGGCGGGCAATATCGGCTGCATGATGCAGATCGGCTCGGGGACGGGGATTCCCGTCGTGCATACGGTCGAGCTGCTGGATTGGGCGACAGGCGGGCCGCCGCCCGCAGCCCTTGAAACCGCCTGAACGCATTCCCAAATCCGAAGATGTCGGAGGGCCATTAAGGCGCCGATATTCCGCCCGCCCGAATTCGGGGGGCAGACGATGTATCGCTTTGAAAAGGATGCGAGAATGCGTAACTTTGATCTGAGCCCGCTTTACCGTGCCTCGGTTGGTTTCGACCGGATGGCCGATCTGATGGACCGGGCCCTGACGGCCGATGTTTCGGCCCCGACCTATCCCCCCTACAACATCGAGAAGACCGGCGAGAATGCGTATCGCATCTCGGTCGCGGTGGCCGGATTCGCGCCCGATGATCTGACCGTCGAGGTCAAGGAAGGCGTCGTGGTTGTGGCCGGGCGCAAGGCCTCGGAAGAGGAAGGCCGGACCTATCTGCATCGCGGCATCGCGACCCGTGCGTTCGAGCGCAAGTTCACCCTTGCCGATCACGTGCGCGTCGAGGGTGCGAGCCATGTCGATGGCATGCTGCATATCGAACTGCTGCGCGAGGTGCCCGAGGCGCTGAAATCGCGCCGGATCGAGATCAGCAAGGCGCCGAAAGCCGTCGAAAAGCTGGACGCCTGAGGGAAAGCCAGACCGGGGCGCTGCCCCGGACCCCGGGGTATTTCGGACAACGAAGAAGCGGAGGGTGCGGGGAACCGCGCCCTTTTTTTGTTCTCCGTGGTCAGAATTTGCGGCGGGCGCGCAGGGCGGCGGTGATGGTGCCGTCGTCGAGATAGTCCAGCTCTCCGCCGATGGGGACGCCCTGGGCGAGGCCGGTGATGGCGACCTGCGTCGGGGCAAGCGCGTCGGCGATGTAATGCGCCGTTGTCTGGCCTTCGACCGTTGCGGAGAGGGCGAGGATGACCTCGGTCACGTTTTCATCCGTGATGCGATTGATGAGTTCGGGGATGCGGAGATCTTCGGGGCCGATTTCATCGAGTGCCGAGAGGCTGCCGCCCAGCACATGGTAGCGGCCCCGGAACGCGCGGCCGCGCTCGAGCGCCCAGAGATCTGCGACATCGGTGACCACGCAGATTTCACCTGTGGCGCGGGACGGGTCCTGGCAGATCGGGCAGATGTCGGATTGGGTGACATTGCCGCAGGCGAGGCATTCGCGTGAGCTTTCCGCCACCGAAGCCAGAAGCGTGGCCAGTTGGGCCATCTGGCCCGCGCGGCGGCGGATCAGATGCAGCACGATGCGCCGGGCCGAGCGCGGGCCAAGACCGGGCAGGCGCGACATCATCTGGATGAGCGCCTCGATCTCTCCGTTGTCTTTATCGCCCGGCGAATGCATGGATCAGAAGGGCATCTTCATATCGGCGGGCAGGCCCATCTCACGCGTGAGGCGCGCCATTTCCGAGGCGGCCTTGTCCTGGGCGCGGCGCTGCGCGTCCTTGATGGCGGCCAGGATCAGGTCTTCGACCACTTCCTTGTCGTCCGGGCTGAAGATCGTGGGGTTGATGTCGAGGCCCACGAGTTCGCCCTTGGCGGTGGCGGTGGCCTTCACGAGGCCCCCGCCGGATTCGCCGGTGACCGTCAGATTGGCCAGATCTTCCTGCATCTTCGCCATCTTGGCCTGCATTTCCTGCGCGGCTTCCATCATCTTGCCGATGTCGCCCATATCGCCCAAGCCTTTGAACATGTCTTACTCCTCGTCCTCGAAGGGATCCCATTCCTCGACCTCGGCCACGGGGCCATCGGTCTGCTCATGCGGGGATGTATCGTCGCCGCTGCTGATTTCAACCTGCGGCGCGACCGGCACCGGGCGGATTTCGGTGATTTTCGCCTGCGGGAAGGCGGCGAAGATCGCCTGCACCACCGGGTCCTCCATCGCGCGGTCGCGGGCAGCCTGTTTCTCGGCGGCGCGGGTCTCGCTGATCGTGGGGGCGCCGCCCGAGCCGGTGACGGTCACCGTCCAGCGATAGCCGCCGGTCCAGCCGCGCAACCGCTCGCTGAGGCGCTGCGCCAGTTCGCGGGGCGCGTTGTCGGTCGGCTGGAACTCGATCCGGCCGGGGCTGTAGCGCACGAGGCGCAGGTGATCCTCGACCTGCAGGAGCAGCTGCATGTCGCGCATGCGGCGGATCAGCTCGATCACCGAGGCGAAATCGGGATAGCCTGCGATGGCATCGGGCGAGACGGCAAGGGCCGTCGCGGCACCGCCGTCCTGCATCACCACCGGGGCTGCAGGGCGGACCGCGCGCGGGGCCATCGCATGGGGGGCATCGCTTCGCTGGGCGTTACCGGCTGCCGGGCCACGGGCGAATTCACCCGCCGCAGCCGAGGCCTGGACCTTGCGGATCAGCGCCTCGGGGTCGGGCAGGTCGGCCACATGGGTCAGGCGGATGATCGCCATTTCGGCGGCCATCATGGCGTTCGGCGCAATCGAGACCTCTTCCAGCGCCTTCAGCAGCATCTGCCAGAGCCGCGTCAGCGCGCGCATCGGGATCCGCTGGGCGATGTCCTGACCGCGCGTGCGTTCGTCGGGGCCGATGGTGGGGTCCTCGATCGCTTCGGGCGTGATCTTCACGATCGAGATCCAATGGGTGATCTCGGCCAGATCGCGCAGCACGGCGACGGGGTCGGCGCCATCGGCATATTGGGCCTGAAGCTCGGTCAGGGCCTCGGCGGCGGCACCGCGCAGGATCATGTCGAAAAGGTCCAGCACCCGGCCCCGGTCGGCCAGACCCAGCATGGCGCGGACCTGCTGGGCGGTGGTTTCCCCGGCACCATGGCTGATCGCCTGATCCAGAAGCGAGGTTGCGTCGCGGGCCGAGCCTTCGGCGGCGCGGGTGATCAGCGCCAGCGCATCCCCGGTGATCTGGGCGTTTTCGCTGCCCGCGATCCTTTGCAGCAGCGCGATCATCACCTCGGGTTCGATCCGGCGCAAATCGAAGCGCTGGCAGCGCGACAGGACCGTGACCGGGACCTTGCGGATTTCCGTGGTGGCGAAGATGAATTTCACATGCGGCGGCGGCTCCTCAAGCGTCTTCAGAAGCGCGTTGAAGGCGCTGGTCGAGAGCATGTGGACTTCGTCGATGATGTAGATCTTGTAGCGCGCCGCGGCGGCCCGGTAATGGACGCTTTCGATGATTTCGCGGATGTCATTGACGCCGGTGCGCGAGGCCGCGTCCATCTCCATCACGTCGACATGGCGGCCTTCGGAAATCGCGACGCAATGTTCGCAGGTGCCGCAGGGTTCGGTCGTGGGGCCGCCCTGACCGTCGGGGCCGATGCAGTTCAGGCCCTTGGCGATGATCCGCGCGGTCGTGGTCTTTCCGGTGCCGCGGATGCCCGTCATGATGAAGGCCTGCGCGATCCGGTCGGCTGCGAAGGCGTTTTTCAGCGTGCGGACCATGGCGTCCTGACCGACCAGATCGGCAAAGGTCTCGGGGCGGTATTTCCGCGCCAGCACCTGATAGTTCTGTTCGCTGTCCGTCATCTTTCCGCCTGTCCTGCAACCGCGCCACCTTAGCGGCGCGGTCGGGGCGGGGCAACAACCCCGCTTTCGCAATCAGCGACGGTCAGGCCGTCCAGTCGAAGGTCAGCTCTTCGCGGAAGGCAAAGCGCGCGATGTGATCCTCGACCACCTGACGCCAGGGCGCGAGGGTCTCGGCATCGGCGGCAAAGGCCCGGATGCTCAGCTGGCTGGCCGATGCATCCAATTCGACGCCTTTGCCCTCATCATTCACGATCGAGGCATGGGTCGGGTCGAACTCGGTCGCGAATTTATGCGCCCAGTGCTTGGCCAGCTGCTGCAGATAGCGGCTGCCGTGTTCGGTGGCGATGGTGACCGTGGTGCTGACGGGCTCAGCCATCGAAATTGACCTCTTCGATCAGCTTCAGCGCCTCGGGACGCAGGGCCGAAATTTCGCTCAGCGGCGTCGTGTCGGCGGTGAAATCGCCCCAGCTTTGCACCAGCTCCGAGCGGGCAACGCCGTCCTTGATCGGGAATTCGTTGTTGGTTTCGGCGTAGATCTTCTGCGCCTCGTCACCGGCCAGGAACTCGACCAGTTTCAGCGCGGCTTCCTTGTTCGGGGCCGATTTGGTCATCGCCACGCCCGAGACGTTCACATGCGTGCCGCCGCCTTCGAAGGTCGGGAAGACGATGCGGACCGATTCCGCCCAGGCCTTCTGTTCGTCATCCTTCAGCATCGCGCCCATGTAATAGGTGTTGCCCAGGCTGATGTCGCATTCGCTGGCCCAGATCGACTTGACCTGATCGCGGTCGCCGCCTTCGGGTTTCTTCGCCAGGTTGGCCTTCACGCCTTCCAGCCAGGTCTTGGTCGCCTCGGCGCCGTGATGCGCCAGATAGGCGGCGGTCAGCGCGACGTTATAGTCATTGGTGAAGCTGCGGGTGCAGATGCGGCCCTTCCATTTCGGATCGGCCAGATCCTCATAGGTGGTGACTTCGCCGTCCTTCACCCGGTCCTTGCTGGCATAGACGATGCGCGCGCGCGTCGTCAGGCCGTACCACTGGCCATCGGCGTCGCGCAGATCGGCGGGGATGGCGGCGTCCAGCGTCGGATCTTCGATCTTCTGGGTGACGCCCGCGTCCTTGACCTCGCCCAGACGGGCGACGTCGACGGTCAGCACCAGATCGGCGGGCGAGCGGTCGCCCTCGGCCTTCAGGCGCTCGACCATGCCCTTGTCGACGAAGGCGATGTTGACCGGAATGCCGGTCTCGGCGGTGAAGGCATCGATCAGCGGCTGGATCAGCGCGGGCTGACGGTGCGAATAGACATTCACCTCTTCCGCGAATGCGGGGGCGGCCATCGCGAGGATGCTGGTCGAAATCAGGGCAAAGCGCATAGTTGACTCCAATGGTCGGGTTCCATGGGATGTCTGACCTAAACGGCTCCTTCCGTCAATCGTTGATAAAAAGACTAGGGAAGCGTCGGCTATTCCGTCGGGGGGCCCGCTTTGCTATCGTCGGGCGATGAAACGACGCGAATTCATGGCCGTCCTTGGGGCGGCGCTGGCTGCTCCTGCGGTGATTTCGGCGCAGGGCCGCGCCTCGCTGGAGGCGCTGCTGGATGAGGCGAAGGTGCATCCGCAACTGCGCGCCATCGCCATCTGGCAGGAGGGGCGCGAGGTCACCGCGCGCGGCTATAACGGTTTCACCCCGGACCGGCCGACGAACATCAAATCTGCCTCGAAGTCGATCATCTCGGCGCTGACGGGCATCGCGATTTCGCGCGGGTTTCTGAGCGGGACGGATCAGCTGATCGCGCCCTTGATGAAGGCCGATCTGCCGCGCGATCCGGATCCGCGACTGGCGCAGGTGACGCTGGGAAATCTTCTGTCGATGCAGGCGGGGCTCGCGCGGCAATCGGTGCCGAATTATGGCCGCTGGGTCAGCAGCCCGAACTGGGTGCGTGCGGCGCTGGCGGCCCCGTTCGAGCAGGACCCCGGCGGGACGATGCAATATTCCACCGCCTCAACGCATCTGGTCTCGGCCATCCTGACGCGGGTGACGGGGCGGCCGACGATCTCGCTGGCGAATGACTGGCTGGGGCGCCTGCCGCGATTTTCCGTCACCAGCTGGCAGCAGGACCCGCAGGGTATCTATCTGGGCGGCAATGAGATGGCGATGTCGACCCGGTCGCTGCTGGCCTTCGGCGCGGCCTATGCCGCGGGAGGGGCAGGGGTGATCCCGCCCGAATGGATCGCTGAAAGCTGGACGCGGCGCACCTCGTCGATCTTCAACGGGCAGGACTATGGCTATGGCTGGTTCATCAGCAGCACCGGCGGCCGGGATGTGCGCTTCGGCTGGGGCTATGGCGGGCAGATGATCTATGTCTTTCCCGCCACGGACGGGCTGAAACCGGTGGCCATCGCGATGACTTCTGACGCCAATCAGCCCTCGGCCCGGACCGGCTACCGCGAGGAGCTGCACACCCTGGCCGGGCGGCTGGTGCAAGAACTGTGAGATGCGGCAGCGGGGGGCGTTGACGACCCGCGCGGCCCGGCATATCTGCGCCGCATGGCACGCGCACCTCTTTTACAACTTACCGATATTTCGCTGACCTTCGGCGGCAATCCCGTGTTCGACGGGCTCGACATGACCGTCCAGCAGGGCGACCGGCTGGCGCTGGTCGGCCGTAACGGTTCGGGCAAGTCGACGCTGATGAAGATCATGGCGGGGCTGGTCGAACCCGACAAGGGGCAGGTGGTGACGCCTGCGGGCATCCATGTCGGCTATATGGAGCAGGACCCGGACCTCTCGGGCTTCCAGACGCTGGGCGAGTTCGCCCGCGCCAGCCTGCCCGATGGCGAGGGCTACCGCGTCGAGATGGTGGCCGAGGGGCTGAAGTTCGACCCCGACCGGCCCGTCGCCACCGCCTCGGGCGGCGAGCGTCGCCGCGCGGCGCTGGCCCGGCTGCTGGCCGAGGCGCCGGACCTCATGCTGCTGGACGAGCCGACGAACCATCTGGACATCGAGGCCATCGGCTGGCTGGAAGAGCAGCTTTCGACCAGCCGCTCGGCCTTCGTGCTGATCTCGCACGACCGGGCGTTCCTGCGCAATCTGACGCGCGGCACGCTGTGGATCGACCGTTCCGAGGTGCGCCGTCAGGATCGCGGCTTCGAGAATTTCGAAGATTGGCGCGAGACCACCTGGGCCGCCGAGGATGAGGCGCGTCACAAGCTGGACCGCAAGATCAAGGCCGAGGCCCGCTGGGCCGTCGAAGGCATCAGCGCCCGGCGCAAGCGCAATCAGGGCCGCGTCCGCGCGCTGGCGGAACTCCGTGCCGAACGGGCAGGGCAGATCCGTCGGCAGGGCACGGCGGCGATGGAACTCGACGCCGGCCCGCAATCGGGCAAGCGTGTGATCGACGCCAAGGCGATCTCGAAAGCCTTCGGCGACCGCACCATCCTTGAGCCCTTCGACCTACGCGTCCTGCGTGGCGACCGCGTGGCCTTCGTCGGCCCGAACGGCGTCGGCAAGACCACGATGATCAAGATGCTGACCGGCGAGCTGGCCCCCGACAGCGGCGAGATCACCTTCGGCACCAATCTGGACGTCGCGATCTTCGATCAGGCCCGCAGCGCCATCGACGAGAGCGTCAGCTTGTGGAACGCGCTGACGGGCGATCCCTCGATGAGCGTTTCGGGCAATTCCGATCAGGTGATGGTGCGCGGCACGCCCAAGCATGTGGTGGGCTATCTGAAGGATTTCCTGTTCGACGAGGCGCAGGCCCGCGCCCCGGTCGGCAGCCTGTCGGGCGGCGAAAAGGCGCGACTTCTGCTGGCGCGGATCATGGCGCGCAGCTCGAACCTTCTGGTGCTGGACGAACCGACCAACGATCTGGACGTCGAGACACTGGACCTTTTGCAGGACATCCTGGGCGAATATGACGGCACCGTGCTGCTTGTCAGCCACGACCGCGATTTCATCGACCGGGTGGCGACAACCACCGTGGCGATGGAGGGCGACGGCCGCGCCACGATCTATCCGGGCGGATGGTCCGACTACCGCGCGCAGCGGCAGGAGAGTGCGCCCGCGGCGACCCGGCCCGCGCCCGCAGGGGCCAAGCCGGCCACCGAGGCAAAGCCCGCCGAGCCTGTGGCAGCCGCGAAACCCGGACTGACCTTCTCGGAGAAGAAGCGGCTTGAGGCGCTGCCTGGCATCATGGAACGTCTGGAGGCAGAGATCGGCAAGCTGCATGAATTCCTCTCGGACCCTGATCTCTTTTCCTCGGCCCCGGCGAAGTTCCAGAAGGCCAGCGACGGGCTGGTCGAGCGCCAAACGGCACTGGCGAATGCGGAAGAGGAATGGCTGGGTCTGGCCGAGCGGGATCAGGGCTAGATCGCGCGCGTCAGGGCAAAGAGGCTAGGCAATCCGTCAATCTTGCTGCTCCGCCCCAGGTTTCATAGGCTACTTTCGCGGCCAGCCCCGCAGCCTCTGGAGCCTCAGCTTTATAGGTGGTCTTGCCGCCCTTGTCGCCGAAAAAAAACCAAACTACCCGCGCCTGATCGACTTGGCCCTCGAACCTCTCGGCGCGCGAGATCGGGTTCTTTGCGGGAAGTCCCGCCAACGCGCGTGCAAGTGCAGGTGTCGCTTCCCCGACGCGAGGGCCAAGATCCCCGACGACGAAGGGAACGGCGATACCGCGCCTCGGATCGACCGCCACGCCGAAACTTCCGATACCAACACCGTTTGCTTGCAGTGTCGCGGATCTTGGAATGACCGCTGCGGGAACAATCATCGGATTTGCATAGCGGGATTGATCGGCTTGATTTGTGATCCGGGAATCAAAAAACGCGGTTGGAGAAACATAAAAGCCCGAGCCGTCAGAATTGGCGACAGGCACTACTGAATTCACGCGCTTTCCTGCAATAACTACCGAACCCTGCCCCAGAATGCCGTACCATTCAATCGCGCCGATTGACGGCGTGCGCCAATTCGCGGCCCCGATGCGCTGGAAATCCTGCATGAATTTTCCCGTGCACGTCTGATTGTTCTCTGAGCCTTGATACGACGATCCGTCTGGCAAATTGACTTTTCCCGCATTGCAAAGATGGATGAGGGCACCTGCCGCCGCGTTTTCCGGGTGATACGCGCGTCCATAGCCGTCGATGTTGATGTTGACTTTGGCGCGTCCAAGAAGTGTTCCATCATCAAGCTGATACGCGGGCTGCATGCCCCTAATGCTACCTGCCGATTGCAATGAACCGCAATCAGCCATCAGTGAAAACGGAATAAGAGAGAGGGCTGCTGCGAGGTGGATTGAATTCTGCATGACAGTCACCTTCAGAAAGTGAAGCCACAGGGGCAAGCTAATACTGGGGGCGAAACAGAATATCGATTCTTATTTTAATATGGATTCTACTACCGGATCCAATTCCGGCAAATGAAAAAGGGCGCCCCGAGGGACGCCCTTTGTCTGTCTTGCGACAGCGGATGATTACATCATGCCGCCCATGCCGCCCATGTCGGGCATGCCACCAGCCGCAGCTTTCGGCTCGGGCTTTTCGGCGATCATCGCTTCGGTGGTGATCAGCAGGCCAGCAACCGAGGCCGCGTTTTCCAGCGCGGTACGGGTCACTTTGGCCGGGTCGATCACGCCGAACTTGAACATGTCGCCGAACTCTTCGGTCTGCGCGTTGAAGCCGAACGAGGTCGAGTCCGACTCGCGGATCTTGCCCGCAACGACAGCGCCGTCGACGCCCGAATTTTCCGAGATCTGGCGCAGCGGAGCTTCCAGAGCGCGGCGGATGATCGAGATACCGACGTCCTGATCGGCGTTCGCGCCTTTCAGACCGTCCAGAACCTTCGTCGCCTGAACCAGAGCAACACCACCGCCGACGACGATGCCTTCTTGAACGGCCGCACGGGTCGCGTTCAGCGCGTCATCAACGCGGTCTTTGCGCTCTTTCACTTCGACTTCGGTCATGCCGCCGACGCGGATGACGGCAACGCCACCGGCCAGTTTGGCAACACGTTCCTGCAGCTTCTCTTTGTCGTAGTCCGAGGTGGTTTCCTCGATCTGCTGACGGATCTGCGACACGCGGGCTTCGATCTCAGCCTTCTCACCAGCGCCATCAACGATGGTGGTGTTGTCCTTGTTGATCGAAACTTTCTTGGCGCGGCCCAGCATGTCGACGGTGACATTCTCAAGCTTCATGCCCAGATCTTCCGAGATCACCTGGCCGCCGGTCAGGATCGCGATGTCCTGCAGCATGGCCTTGCGGCGATCGCCGAAGCCCGGAGCCTTGACGGCAGCGATCTTCAGACCGCCACGCAGCTTGTTGACGACCAGCGTGGCCAGAGCCTCGCCTTCGACGTCTTCAGCGATGATCAGAAGCGGCTTGCCCGACTGGATGACCGATTCCAGCAGCGGAACCATCGGCTGCAGCGACGAGAGTTTCTTCTCGTGCAGCAGGATCAGGGCGTCTTCCAGATCGGCGACCATTTTCTCGGGGTTGGTCACGAAATAGGGCGACAGGTAGCCGCGGTCGAACTGCATGCCTTCGACGACTTCGACTTCGGTGTCCATGCCCTTGTTTTCTTCGACGGTGATCACACCCTCGTTGCCGACGCGCTGCATGGCTTCAGCGATCTGCTTGCCGATCGACTCTTCGCCGTTGGCCGAGATGGTGCCGACCTGCGCGACTTCGGCGCTGTCGTTCACCGGACGCGAAGCAGCTTTGATGGCTTCAACGATCTTGGAGGTCGCCTGATCGATGCCGCGCTTCAGGTCCATCGGGTTCAGACCGGCTGCAACCGACTTCAGACCTTCTTTGATGATGGCCTGAGCCAGCACGGTCGCGGTGGTGGTGCCGTCGCCAGCTTCGTCATTGGTGCGGGCTGCGACTTCTTTCACGAGCTGCGCGCCCATGTTTTCGAACTTGTCCGAAAGCTCGATTTCTTTCGCAACGGTCACACCGTCCTTCGTGATGCGCGGTGCGCCGAAGGATTTGTCGATGACGACGTTGCGGCCTTTCGGGCCAAGCGTCACTTTGACAGCATCGGCGAGCGTGTTGACGCCCTTCAGCATGCGGTCGCGGGCATCGGTGTCGAATTTGACGTCTTTTGCCATTTTCTAATTCCCTGAATTGATTGAGTTAAAGGATGGACGATCAGCTCAGGCGATGACGCCGAGGATGTCGCTTTCCTTCATGATCAGCAGCTCTTCACCGTCGACGGTGACTTCGGTGCCCGACCATTTGCCGAACAGGACGCGGTCGCCCGCCTTGACTGCCGGAGCGATCAGCTCGCCCGAGTCCTTGCGCGCGCCTTCGCCGGTCGAGACGACTTCGCCTTCAGCGGGCTTTTCCTTGGCGGAATCGGGGATGATCAGGCCGCCCTTGGTCTTCTCGTCCGACTGGACGCGACGGACCAGAACGCGGTCATGCAGCGGTTTGAATGCCATTGGAACACTCCGGTGTTTCAGGTTGCAGTGTTGTTTCTGGCACTCAGGCTTGCCGAGTGCCAATGAAGCCCATCTAGGCAGCGTGCCTTGCCGTGTCAACGCCCGTGATCTAGGAATCTTCTCCGAATGCAGATGACCGCCGGAGCCGCAGCCGGTGCGCTGGAAAATGGGTGGCCGATTTGGATAAGCGCTTGCGCGTATTGATTATTGCCGAGGCCGCCAATCCCGAATGGGTGTCGGTGCCGCTGGTCGGCTGGTCGCTGGCAACCGCTTTGCGCGGTGTCGCGGATGTCCATATCGTCACCCAGATCCGCAACCGCGATGCCTTCCTGCGGGCGGGCCTGACCGAAGGGCGCGACTTCACCGCCATCGACAGCGAGAAGCTGGCGGCCCCGCTGTGGAAAGCCGCCGAAAAGCTGCGCATGGGCAAGGGCGTGGGCTGGACGATGACCACCGCAATCTCGGCCCTGGGGTACGGCTATTTCGAGCGCAAGCTGTGGCAGATCTTCGGCCCGGCGATCCGGGCGGGCGAATATGACATCGTGCATCGCGTGACGCCGCTGACGCCCACCGCCAACAGCCCGCTGGCGCGAAAATGCGCGCGGGCGGGCGTGCCCTTCGTGCTGGGGCCGCTGAATGGCGGCGTGCCCTGGCCCAAGGGTTTCGACGCCGAGCGGCGGCGAGAGAAGGAATGGCTCTCGTATATCCGGGGCGTCTACAAGCTGCGACCGGGCAGGGGGGCGATGCTGGATGCGGCGGCGGCGATCATCTGCGGCTCGATGCACACGCTGGGTGAGATCCCGGCGCGGCACGCTGCCAAGACCGTCTGGCTGCCCGAAAATGCCATCGACCCGGCGCGCTTTTCCCTGACGGCGGCACAGCCCGGAACGCTGCCCTTGCGCGGGTGCTTCATCGGGCGGCTTGTGCCCTACAAGGGCGCAGATATGGCGATCGAGGCGGCGCTTCCGCTGCTGAAATCAGGCGCGCTGCATCTCGACATCATCGGCGAGGGGCCGCAGGGCGAGGCCTTGCAGGCGCTGGTCGCGCAGGAGGGCGTCGCGGGTGCCGTGACCTTCCATGGCTGGCTGGCGCATGGCGATGTGCAACGGGTCGCGGCGCGGGCGCAGCTTCTGACCTTCCCCTCGGTCCGCGAGTTCGGCGGGGGCGTGGTGCTGGAGGCGATGGCCCTTGGGGTCGTGCCGGTGGTCATGGATTACGCCGGGCCGGGTGAGCTGGTCGATGAGGCCACCGGCTGGCGCATCCCGATGGGCAGCCGGGCACAGGTGGTCGCGGCGCTGCGCGCGCGCTTGCAGGCGATTGCGGCAGACCCCTCGGTCCTGCCTGCGATGGGGCATCGGGCGCAGCAGAAGGTGCTGGAGGATTTCACCTGGGACGCCAAGGCGCGGCAGGTGCTGCGGATCTGGCAGGCGGTGCTGGCCGGTGCCTCGCCTCTGCCCGAGGCGCTGCCCCGCCCACACTAGGCGCGCGGCTGGCGCTTTGGGTCTGCGCGTGCAATCCTTGGCCGCGTACCCAGTCACGGAACCCTGCCGATGCGTTTTGCCCTTGCCGTTGCCGCCCTGTTTCTTGCCACGCCCGTTGCCGCCATGGACTGCGTCGGTCGCGATCTGATGACGGATCTTTCGCAGGCGCGCATCGATGAAATCGACGCCGCGACCGCGAAGGTGCCCTATCATCGCGGTCTTGTCTGGCACGCGAGCAAAGACCAGATGAAGGCCACCATCGTCGGCACCTATCACTTCGACGATCCGCGCCATCAGGCCACGCTGGAGCGGATCGGGCCGGAGCTTGACGCCGCAGCCATGCTGCTGGTCGAGGCGGGCCCCGAGGAAGAGGCGGCGCTGGCCAATGCGATGATCTCGGACCCGAATCGGCTGGTCAATGCAGAGGGGCCGACCCTGCCCGAACGCATGACGCCCGAGGAATGGACGCAGCTTTCCGATGAGATGGTCCAGCGCGGCATTCCGGCGGTCATGGCCGCGAAAATGAAGCCCTGGTATGTCTCGATCATCCTTGGCGTCTCGCCCTGTGTGTCGCGGGTGCTGGCGGCCGAGGGCAGCGGCAACGGCCTTGATGCCCAGCTGATCGACCGTGCCGAGGCGCAGGGGCTGCCGATCCGGGCGCTGGAGCCCTGGGACACGATCTTCACCCTGTTCGAGGGGCTGACCCCGGATGAGGAGATCGAGATGATCCGCACCTCATTGCCGATTGCGAAATATGCCGATGACTATACCACGACGCTGGCCAACGCCTATTTCGACGGCGACATCTGGCGGATCTGGGAGTTCGGCCGTTTCGACGCCTATGACAACTCTGGCCTCGATCAGAAGACGGTCGATGAACAGTTCCGTCTGGCCGAGGAATTGCTGATGGAACAGCGCAACCGCGAATGGATCGAGCCCATCGACCTTGCGGCCAGCGAAGCGGCGAAAGGGAACAAAGGCATCTTTGTTGCGTTTGGCGCTTTACACCTGCCCGGCGAGGAGGGCGTGCTGAGACTGCTGGAAAAGGACGGCTGGACCGTCATCCCGGCGAACTGAGCCGCAGGCCCTTTCCGCCGGAGCGGGTCGAATGCGCTGAATTGCGCAATGTCAGGGGGCCTGAGATGACGGCGGAGTTCTGGGACCGAGAGAAAGACTTCTGGAAGCAGGGCCCGGCCGAGGCCGCGCGCCGGCTGGATGTCTCCTGCCTGTTTGTCCATGCCGCCTGGGGCATCCTGAACCGCGACCGACTGCTGACCGCGATGCAGGAGGTGCCGCGCTGGAAAGAGGTCGCGCTGAGCGATCAGAAGGCGACGCTGGCCGATGAGGTGGTGGCGCTGGCCTATCGCGTCCTCGCTTCGCGCCCGGGGCAGCCCGAGTACCGGGCGCTGTGTTCGACCACCTGGGTCAACCGCTCGGGCGAGTGGCGCATCCTGCTGCATCAGCAGACGGCGATCTGAATGCAGATCCGGTGGCGGCGTCATCGGGGCTTCATCGCCTCGTTGCTGGCGGGGGTGCTGACCGGCCTCTGCCTGTTTCCACTGGGCGCGGTGGACCGGCTGCTGATCGGGGCGGATGTGATGTTCGCGCTCTATCTGATCCTGATGGCGCGCACCTCGCGCAGGCTGGATGCCGACAGCCTGCGGAAGCGCAGCGCTGAAACGGATGAGAGCATGAAGATCATCGTGCCCATCGCGGTCGCGGCGATCCTGATCAGCCTTTACGCCATCCAGCAATCGCTGGGTGCCGCGCATCAGGGCGTGATGCGGCCCTTGCTGGCGCTGGCCTCGGTGCCGCTGGGCTGGGCGATGCTGCACACGCTGATGGCCTTCCACTATGCCGCGCTCTGGTATGCGCGGGGCGATGACGGCAAGGACGCGCGCGGGCTGCAATTCGCGGGCAACCCCGATGAGGTCGGCATCAGCGATTTCATCTATTACAGCTATACGCTGGGCATGACCGCCCAGACCTCGGACACGGCGGTCTCGACCCAGAACCTGCGGCGCACGACGACGGTGCATGCGATGATCTCGTTCTTTTACAATACCGTGTTGCTGGCGATTGCCGTCAACGCAGCCGTGGCCTTGGGTCAATAGACAAGCACCAGTCAGCCGCTTATAAGGCGGCCCATCCCGAACCCTTCCCAAGGTATCCCCGTATGATCAAGGTTTTCGGCCACAAGGCCCCCGACACGGACTCGACCGGCTCGCCCATTATCTGGGCCTGGTACCTGACCGAGATGCGCAAGACCCCCGCCAAGGCTCTGCTGCAGGGAGAGCCGAATACCGAAGCCGCATGGATGCTGACCAAATGGGGAATCGCCAAGCCCGAGATCTTCACGGATGTCTCTGCAGGCGATCAATGCGTGATCGTCGACACCAACAACCCGGCCGAGCTGCCCGCCTCGATCAATGAGGCCGATGTGATCGAGATCATCGACCACCACCTGCTGGCCGGCGGCATCAAGACGCGCCTGCCGATCAACATCACCATCCGCCCGCTGGCCTGTACCGCGACCATCATGCACGACCTGATGGGCGATGAGGCCGTGGCCCGCGCACCGCGCGAGATCAAGGGCGCGATGCTGACCTGCATCCTGTCGGACACGCTGGAATTCCGCAGCCCGACCACCACGCCGCATGACCGTTTCGTGGCCGAGAAACTGGCCGCCGATCTGGGCCTTTCCGTTTCGGAATACGCAGCCGAGATGTTTGCCGCGAAATCCGACGTCAGCGCCTTCGCCGATGACGCGCTGCTGCGTATGGACAGCAAGGAATATGAGCTGGGCGGCAAGCAGCTGCGCGTCTCGGTTCTTGAGACCACCGCGCCGCAGGTCCTGCTGGACCGCAAGGCCGCGCTGATGGCCGCGATGCCTGCCGTCGCCAAGGCCGATGGCGCCGATGAGGTGCTGCTGTTCATCGTCGACATCCTGAACGAGGAAGCGACGCTGCTGATCCCCAACGACTTCGTCAAGCAGGTGGCCGAGAAAAGCTTTGGCGCGACCGTCAGCGGCGACAGCGTTGTCCTGCCCGGCATCATGTCGCGCAAGAAGCAGATCATCCCCGCTCTGTCCATCTGACGAACCAAAGGCATCCCCATGACGACGATCATCCGGTCGCTGGACGAGATTTCGGCGAATTACGACGTTCTGTTCTGCGATCTCTGGGGGTGCCTGCACAATGGCGTGCAGGTCTATCCTGCCGCCGCCGCCGCCCTGCAACGCTTCCGCGCTCAGGGGGGGCGGGTCGTGCTGCTGACCAATGCCCCGCGTCCCGCGCGCTTCGTTGAAGAGCAGCTTCAGCGCCTGGGCGCGCCCCGTGACTGCTGGGACGTGATCGTCAGCTCCGGCGATGCCGCGCAGGACGCCATGCTGGCCGGCGTGGTCGGGCGTCGGGTCTGGGCGATCTCGGGCCCCAAGGACGAAGGCTTCTTCGAGGCGATCCCCGCCGAGTGGCAGGATGCTCCCGCCATCGAGCGCGTGGCGCTGGATCAGGCTGACGGCGTCGTCTGCACCGGCCTTTTCGATGACCGGACCGAGGTCCCCGAGGATTATCGCGCACGCCTGACGATCGCGCGCGAACGTGGGCTGAAGTTCCTTTGCGCCAACCCTGATATCGTCGTCGACATGGGCGAACAGCGTCTCTATTGCGCAGGCGCACTCGCGCAGATGTATGAGGATATGGGCGGCAGTTCGCTTTACTTCGGCAAGCCACATCCGCCGATCTATGATCTGGCCCGCCGCAAGCTGGGGCTGGAACGTGACGCGCGCATCCTGGCCATCGGCGACGGCATCGGCACCGACGTCTCGGGTGGCGCGGGCGAGGGGATTGACGTGCTTTTCGTCACCGGTGGCCTCGCGCATGACCAGTTCGGCCCGGATGTCGAAAACCCGCAGCAGGAAATGCTGGACGAATGGCTGCGCATGCGCGAATCTGCCCCTGAGTACAGTATCGGGCGGCTGCGCTAGTCCTCTCGGTAATAATTAGTCCTGATTTCGTATGCGTGCGATATTTTGTTGCGCACGCGAATTGGTGCTGCTATGCAGCATCAAGAAAACCGGGGGTGTTTGATGATGCTGGACAATCTTCCGCGTGGCACGATCGTCATCGAGGATCTTGAAGTCGGGATGATGCGCTATCTCCAGAAGGAGATAACCGATCTGGATATCGAGATGTTCGCCACTGTCTCGACCGACCGCAATCCGGTCCATCTTGACGATGAATATGCGCAGGACACCATTTTCGAAGGGCGGATCGCGCATGGCATGCTGACGGCGGGGCTGATCTCGGCGGTGATCGGGGAACAGCTTCCGGGGCATGGCACGGTCTATCTGGGCCAGACGCTGAAGTTCATGGCGCCCGTGCGCCCGGGCGATGTCGTCCGCGCCGAGGTGACGGTCGAGACGATCGACCATGCAAAGCGTCGCGTGACCCTTGCAACCCGTTGCCTCGTAGGCGATACGGTCGTCCTCAAGGGCGAGGCGGTCGTTCTGGCCCCTAGCCGCAAGTTCGACTGACGGGCCGTCCGGCCCAGCGGGGGCCTCATTGCGAATCCACGACGACTGGAAGGCTGTGCCAGCTGACGCCCGCGGGGCGACGGTGGCCATCGGCAATTTCGATGGCGTCCATGTCGGTCACCGCTCGGTCATCGACCTGGCCCGGCAAAGCCTGAACGCGCCTCTGGGTGTCATCACCTTCGAGCCGCATCCGCGCGAATATTTCTTCCCCCATGCCGCGCCTTTCCGGCTGATGAACGCCGAGGCGCGGGCCAACCGGCTGGCGCGCCTTGGGGTCGATCACCTCTATCAGCTTCCCTTCGGCCCCGATCTGGTCAGCCTGACGCCCGAGGCCTATGCCCGCGACGTGCTGGTGGGCGGGCTTGGCGTGCGCCATGTCACCGTGGGCTCGGATTTCTGCTTTGGCCGCGAGCGTGCGGGCACGCCCGACACGCTGCAGGAACTGGGCGCGAAATTCGGCTTCGGCGTGACCATTGCGCCGATGGTCGGCCATGAGGGCACGCGCGTGAGTTCAACCGCGATCCGCGAGGCGCTGAGCGCAGGCCACCCCCGCGACGCCGAGCGGATGCTGGGCCATTGGCACCGGATCGATGGCGAGGTCCTGCACGGCTTCAAGCGCGGTCGCGAGCTGGGATTCCCCACAGCCAATATGTCGATGGATCGCCTGCATCTGCCAGCCTTCGGCGTCTATGCGGTGTTGGTCGACGTGCTGACCGGGCCGGACCGGGGCACCTACAAGGGCGTGGCCAATCTGGGCATCCGGCCCATGTTCGACGGCGAGAAGCCCAATCTGGAAAGCTATCTCTTCGACTATTCCGGCGATCTTTACGGCCAGCACCTGTCGGTCGCGCTGGTCGACTATCTGCGGCCCGAGATGAATTTTGACGGGCTCGAGACGCTCATCACCGCGATCAATGATGACGTGGCGCGGGCGCGCGCAATTCTGGCGGATCGCTGATGCGTGAACGGTTCTGGGAAATGCCTCTGGCCACGCTGAAACCCGACGAGTGGGAGGCGCTGTGCGACGGCTGCGGCAAGTGCTGCCTCAACAAGATCGAATATGAGGATGACGGCGAGGTGGCCTTCACCCGCGTCGCCTGCCGTCTGCTAGACGGCCACACCTGCCAATGCTCCAGCTATCCGAACCGGCATGACTATGTGCCCGATTGCGTGGTGCTGACGCCGAAGAAGCTGAAGGAAATCGCCTGGTGGCTGCCCGCGACCTGCGCCTATCGGCTGCGCTCCGAGGGCAAGCCGCTTTACGACTGGCATTATCTGATCACCGGCGACCGCGAGTCGATCCACCGCGCCGGGGCCAGCGTGCGCGACTGGACCGTCAGTGAGCTGACCGTCGCCGAGGATGACTGGGAAGACTATATCATCGAGGATCTGTCATGAATTTCGCATCCGATAACGCAGGTGGCGTCCACCCGCGCGTGATGGCGGCGCTGGCCGCTGCGAATGAAGGGCAGGTCCCCTCTTATGGCACGGACCGCATCACCCGCGCCGCGCAAGACCGCGTGCGCGAGGTGTTCGAGGCCCCGGACGCCTCCGTGCATTTCGTCATGTCGGGCACGGCGGCCAATGCGCTGTCGCTGTCACTGCTGGCCCCAGGCTGGGGCAAGATCTATTGCCACAGCGACGCCCATATCCAGACGAGCGAAACCGGATCGCCCGAGTTCTTCACCGGCGGCGCGAAGCTTTTGCTGGTACCCGGGGACGATGGGCGCATCACGCCTGCGGCCCTGTCGCGGGCCTTGGCGGCGAACGGGCGCGATTCGGTTCATGCGGGCGCGAATATGGCGCTGTCGCTGACCAATGCGACCGAATGGGGCACGGTCTATGATCCGGCCGAAGTCGCCACGCTCAGTGCGATTGCCCGCGAGATGGGGCTGTCGGTGCATATGGACGGCGCGCGCTTTGCCAATGCGCTGGCCGCGTTGCAGGTCTCGCCCGCCGATCTGACCTGGCGGGCAGGGGTTGATATCCTGTCGCTGGGGGCCACCAAGAACGGCTGCATGGGCGTTGAAGCCGTCGTCATCTTCGACCCGGAAAAGGCCGAGGAGTTCGAGTTCCGGCGCAAGCGCGGAGGGCAGCTTGCCTCGAAGCATCGCTATCTGTCGGCGCAGATCCTCGCTTGGCTGGAGGGCGGGCTGTGGCTGGATCTGGCGGGACGAGCGAACGCCACGGCGGCTGAACTGGCCGTTGGTCTGGCCGCTTTTCCGGGCGTCAGCATTGACCAGAAGGTCCAGACGAACGCGGTCTTTGCGACCCTGCCGCGCGCCCTGCACGACAAGGCGCGGGCTGCGGGGGCGCAATACCATCTGTGGCCGCATGATCAGGCCGAGGATGGGGACGAGCCGGTCTCGATCCGGCTGGTTGCGGGCTGGGACGCCGATCCGGCGGATGTCCGGGCGTTTCTTTCGGCGCTGGCCTGAGGGCCTAGCGCCGCAGCGCGTTCTTCAGCAGGCTCAATGCATGCTCGACCGTCGCCGCGCGCACCTTGTCGCGGCCGATGGCGCCAAATTCGACGGTCTCGGTCCGGGTGCCTTGGGCGGTGGTGATGCCGAAGCAGACGCGACCTTCGGGCTTGAACTCGGAACCGCCCGGACCCGCAATCCCGGTGACCGACACCGTCAGCCGGGCATCCGAACGCTCGAACGCGCCTTGGGCCATTTCGGCGGCGATTTCTTCACTGACGGCGCCATGCGCCTCCAACGTGGCGGGGTGGATGCCCAGCATCTGGATTTTCGCGGCATTGGAATAGGTGACGAAGCCCCGGTCGACCACATCGGATGAGCCCGCAACATCGGTCAGCCGCCCCGCGATCAGCCCGCCGGTGCAGCTTTCGGCGGTGGCGATCATCAGGCCACGATTGCGGGCCAGTTGCAGGATCAGGGCAGGGTCGGTCACAGCATCGGCTCCAGCACGGCGTGATACAGCCCCGCCAGAATGACCGATCCGATGCCCGCAAACAATCCGGCCCAGAGATCATCCAGCATCACCCCCGCCGCATCGCCGCGCCGGTCGGCCCGGCCGACCAGCCAGGGCTTCCAGATGTCGAACAGCCGGAACAGCAGGAAGGGGACGACATAGGCGGGCCAGGCGTCGAGGATCGACACGCCGTGCCGCCAGAGCGGGATCACCGTAAAGCACATGGCCAGCCACTGACCCGCAACCTCGTCGATGACGATTTCCGAAGGGTCCTTGTCGGCCTGACCGGCGATGGCGCGGGGCACGGCCCAGAAGCCGAGCACGGTCGCCAGCACGAAACCCAGCGGCACCAGCAGAGGCGCGCCCAGCTCATAAACCAGCACGGCCAGCGCCACGGCGGCGGCCGAACCCCAGGTGCCGGGGGCAGGGCGCAGCTTGCCGACGCCGAAAAAGGTGGTGATCATCTGGCTCATGCGGCTTGGTCCTTGATCAGCGTGACGGTGGCGATCGAGGCGATGCCTTCCTCGCGCCCGGTAAAGCCCAGACGCTCGGAGGTGGTGGCCTTGACGCTGATGCGGTCGGCGTCGACGTCCATGATCTGGGCCAGCCTTGCCTGCATCGCCTGCGCATGGGGGCCGATCTTGGGCCGTTCGCAGATCAGCGTCACGTCGGCATTGCCGAAGCGATAGCCCATCTTGCGCGCCAGTTCCGCTGCATGCGCCAGAAAGATGTGGCTGGCCGCGCCCTTCCATTGCGGGTCCGAGGGCGGGAAATGCCGCCCGATATCGCCCTGCGCCAGCGCGCCATAGATGGCGTCGGTCAGCGCATGCATGCCGACATCGGCGTCGGAATGGCCCAGAAGGCCCTTGTCATGCGCGATCCTGACGCCGCACAGCCAAAGATGATCGCCCTCGCAAAAGGCGTGCACGTCAAAGCCGTTGCCCAGCCGGATATCCATGTCATTTCCCTGCAAAATGCGTTGGGCGCGGGGAAAATCCGCCGCCCATGTCAGTTTCAGATTGTCCTCATCCCCCGGCGTGATCGTGACCGGGATGCCTGCGGCGATGGCCAGCCCCACATCGTCGCTTGCGCCATCCGGATGGGTGCGATGGGCGGCCAGAATCTCGGCCAGGCGAAAGCCCTGCGGGGTCTGGGCGCGGTATAGCCCCTCGCGCGGGGTCGATCCCGTGACGCGGCCATCCTCGCCCTGCCAGAGCGTATCGGTCACGGCCAGCGCCGGGGCGGCGGCCGGAGCGCCTGCCTCGAGTGCCGCCATGACGCCGCCGATCACCTCGGTCGGGACCAGAGGCCGCGCACCGTCATGGATCAGCACATGGGTGATGCCGCTGCCCTCCAGCACCTCCAGCGCCGCGCGCACGCTTTCGGACCGCGTCTGACCGCCCGCGACCAGCGTGACGGGACCGGCGATCTCGGCCGCGCCGCGTGCCATGTCATCGGGGTGAAGCGTCACGATGACGCGCTCACAGCCGCGAAAGGCCGCGATGCTGCGCGCCAGCACGCTTTGGCCCGACAATGCCCTCCATTGCTTGGGCATCCCGCCCCCGGCGCGGGTTCCGCGACCGGCAGCGGTGATGATGGCCGCAAAGCGGGCGGAAGGGGCGTCGGGCGAAGGGGCGGTGCTGTTCATCCCGCATGATTAGGCGACCCGCGCGGTCCGTGCAATCGGGCGGAATGCGGCGCTTTGTCTTGACCCGGAACAGTGGCCCCCGCGCGGTGTTAGGCCTATAAGACGTCAAACCCCGCAAACGGAGCCCCCGATCATGTCCGACCTGAAACCCGCCGATCTGGCCAAGGACGCCGCCGCCCGCGCGGCGGTTGCACTGGTCGAGCCCGGAATGAAGCTGGGGCTGGGCACCGGCTCGACCGCATCGGTCTTTGTGCGCCGTCTGGCCGAGCGCGTGGCCGCCGAGGGGCTGGAGCTGCGCTGCGCCGCGACCTCGAAAGCGACGGCGGATCTGGCCACCTCTCTGGGCCTGAAGATCGAGACGCTGGATGAGCTGGGCTGGCTGGACCTGACCATTGACGGCGCCGATGAGGTCGACCCCGACCTGAACCTGATCAAGGGCGGCGGTGGCGCGCATCTGCGCGAAAAGATCGTCGCGACCGCCTCGGACCGGATGGTGGTGATCGCCGACAAGATGAAGGTGGTCGAGCATCTGGGCGAGTTCCACCTGCCGGTCGAGGTCGTGCCCTTCGGCAAGGAGGCCACGAAAAAGCTGATCGAGCGCGTTCTGGACGGCCATGGTCTGGCAGGCCGTCCGGTGAAATGGCGCAACGGTCCCGAGGGCGGCCCGTTCCTGACCGACGAAGGCAATGTCATCCTTGATCTTTATCTGGGCCGCATCGCCGATCCCGAAAAGCTGGGGCGCGACCTTTCGTCCATCGCCGGGGTGGTTGAACACGGGCTTTTCCTGAATATCTGTCAGCTTGCGATCATTGGCGGCGAAGACGGCTCGGTCGTGGAACTGGAACGCGAGGATATCGGATGACTTTCGACTTTGACCTGTTCGTGATCGGTGGCGGTTCGGGCGGGGTCCGGGCGGCGCGCATCGCGGCTGGCGAGCATGGCGCACGCGTCGCGATTGCCGAGGAAAGCCGCATGGGCGGCACCTGCGTCATCCGCGGCTGCGTTCCGAAGAAGCTGATGATCTTCGCCTCGCAGGCCGAGGCTGCAGCCGCCGAGGCGCGCGGCTATGGCTGGAAAGAGGCGACGGCGGGGCAGTTCAACTGGGACGCGTTCAAGACGCGGCTCGACAGTGAACTCGACCGGCTTGAGGGGGCCTATACCAGCGGGCTGGTGGGTGCGGATGTTACCATCATCAGACAGCGCGCGCGGCTGGTCGACTCCCATACGGTCGAGCTGGCCGATGGCCAGCGCCTGACCGCCAAGCATATCCTGATCGCCGTGGGCGGACGCCCGCAGCTGCCCGGCATCCCGGGCGAAGAGCTGGGCATGATCTCGGACGATCTGTTCCTGATGGACCGCGTGCCCGGGCGCATTCTGGTGGTGGGCGGCGGCTTCATCGCCTGCGAATTCGCGACGATCCTTGCCGGGCTTGGTGCGAAGACCACGCTGTCCTATCGCGGCGATGCCGTCCTGCGCGGCTTCGATGACGAGATGCGCGGCCATGTGACCCAGCAACTCCGCAACATCGGCGTCGATGTGCAGCTGGGCAGCATGCCCTCGGCATTGGCGAAAGCGGGCGAGGAGATCGCCGTGACCTTCGCCGACGGTCAGGTGCAGCGCTATGATGCGGTCATGTGGGCCACGGGCCGCCAGCCCTACACCAAGGGCCTTGGCCTTGAAGAGGTCGGCGTCAAGCTGGGCCGCAAGGGTCAGATCGTGGTGGATGAATGGTCGCAGACCTCGGTTCCGTCGATCTTTGCCGTGGGCGACGTGACCGACCGGGTGAACCTGACGCCCGTCGCGATCCGCGAGGGGCATTCCTTCGCCGATACCGTCTTTGGGGCCCGGCCGCGCAAGGTGGATCACACGCTGGTCGCCAGCGCCGTCTACACCCGCCCGCATGAGCTTGCGACCATCGGCCTGACCGAGGAAGAGGCCGCCGCGCGCGGCCCCGCCGATGTCTTCGTTTCCAGCTTCCGCCCGATGCGATCGCTGTTTGCGGGCTCGGAGGCGCGGGCGGTGATGAAGCTGATCGTCGATGCCACGACCGACAAGGTGCTGGGCTGTCACATCTTCGGCCCCGAGGCCGGAGAGATGATCCAGATGGTCGCCATCCCCATCGGCATGGGCGCGACCAAGGCCGATTTCGACAATGCGATGGCCGTTCACCCGACCCTGGCGGAAGAGCTGGTGACCATGCGCAAGCCCACCCGCCGCATTGGCGACAGCACCGCAGCACAGGAAGTTCAGGCCGTTACGGCTTGACTTTCCTGACATCTGCACCAGTTAAAACCACTAAGACACGAACAGAGCGAGGCGAGGCATATGGCAGGGAACGGCCCTTGGGGCGGCGGCGACGGTGACAAGGGTGGCGGCAAGCAGCCACCTCAGGGCGGGCCGCAGCGCCCATGGGGAAGTTCCGAAGGGGATGACCGCGATCAGCAGCCGCAAGGCCCGCGTCGCGGCGACTCGATGCCCGAGATCGAAGATCTGGTGCGCAAGGGCCAGGATCGCCTGCGTGTGCTGATGGGCGGCAAGGGCAATGGCAATCAGGGACGCGGTGGCGGACCCCGCCGTCCGCAGGGTCCGCAGTTCTCGATGGGCCGGGGCAGCTGGGGGCTGATCGCCCTTGGCGTGGTCGCGGTCTGGGCCTTCAGCTCGTTCTATACCGTGAAGCCGGAAGAGCGCGCGGTCGAGCTGATGTTCGGCCGTCCCATCGCAACGGGTGAGCCGGGCCTCAACTTTGCCCCGTGGCCAATTGTCACAGCCGAGGTCGTCTCGGTCTCGGGCGAACGCACGACCGAGATCGGCACCGGACGGGCCGGTCCGATGGACAGCGGCCTGATGCTGACGCGCGATCAGAACATCGTCGACATGGCCTATCAGGTCGTCTGGAACATCTCGGACCCCGAGAAATACCTGTTCAACCTGTCGGACCCGGAAGACACGATCCGCGCCGTGGCCGAATCCGCGATGCGCGACATCGTGGCCCGCTCGGAACTGGCGCCGATCCTGAACCGTGACCGTGGTGCGATTGCCAACGATCTGACCGTCGCCGTGCAGCGCACGCTGGACGAATACGAGGCCGGGATCAACGTGCTGCGCGTCAACCTTGACCGCGCCGACCCCCCGCGCGAGGTCATCGACAGCTTCCGCGAAGTGCAGGCCGCGCAGCAGGAACGCGACCGGCTGGAGAAAGAGGCCGACGCCTACGCGAACCGCGTGCTGGCCAACGCCCGGGGTGAGGCTGCTGCCGTCATCGAGCGCGCCGAAGCCTATCGCGCTCAGGCCGTGAACTCGGCCGAGGGTGAGGCCGCGCGCTTCAACTCGGTCTATGACGAATACGTCAAGGCCCCCGAAGTGACCCGTCGCCGGATGTATCTGGAGACCATGGAGCGTGTCCTTGGCGGCGCGAACAAGGTCATCATGGATGGCGGTCCGAACGGCTCGGGCGTCGTCCCCTATCTGCCGCTTGACCAGCTGCGCAGCGGAACCACCCCGCCTGCACCCGGCAACTCGAACAGCGGAGGGAACCAGTAATGAGCCGCGCACTCTCAATCTTGGTCCTGCCCTTCCTGATCGTCATCGGTCTGCTGGCCGTCGCCGCGCTGTACATCGTTGATGTGCGTGAAAAGGCACTGGTCCTGCGCTTCGGTGAAGTGGTCGAAGTGCGTGAAAAGCCGGGTCTGGGGATCAAGGTCCCGTTCCTCGACAATGTGGTGAAATATGACGCGCGCATTCTGGGCATGCCGACCGCACCGATGGAGGTCACGCCGCTGGATGACCGCCGTCTGGTTGTCGATGCCTTTGCGCGCTGGCAGATCACCGATGTCGTCCAGTTCCGCCGCGCCGTGGGTGCGGGGGGCGTGCAATTCGCCCAGCAGCGGCTTGAGCCGATCGTGACCAACGCGATCCGTCAGGTGCTGGGCTCGGTGCCCTCGACGACGGTGCTGTCGGATGACCGCACGCCCTTGATGAACCAGATCCGCGATCTGGCCCGTCAGGAGGCCGAGAACCTTGGCATCCGCGTCATCGACGTCCGCCTGACCCGCACCGACCTGCCCGAGCAGAACCTGAACGCCACCTATGCCCGGATGCGGGCCGAGCGTGAGCGTGAGGCCGCAGATGAGGTCGCCCGGGGTGGCGAGGCCGCGCAGCGCGTCCGCGCCGCGGCCGACCGGACCGTGGTCGAGCTGACCTCCGAGGCGAACAAGCGTTCCGAGGTGGTTCGCGGTGAGGCGGATGCGCGCCGCAACGCCATCTATGCCGCAGCCTTCGGGCGCGACCCCGAGTTCTTTGCCTTCACCCGCTCGATGACCTCGTATGAGCGCGCGCTGAAGGGCGAGAACAGCTCCCTGGTGATCCAGCCGGATGGCGAGTTCTTCAGCTATCTGCGCGATGATGGCGCGGATCGGGCGAACCCGGTCCCGTCACCTGCACCGGCCCCCGCCCCGGCGGATGATGCGGCGGCCGAAGGCGAGACCGCGCCGGACGCGGAGGCCGTTCCCGCCGGTGGCACGCCCGGAGAGCCCGTCGCGCCGACCGAGACCACGCGTGAGGGCCGCCCCTTGGGCGAGGATGCAGGGGTGACCCTGACCCCGCTGCCCGAGGGGCTGGCCAGCCCGCCGCAGGAAGAGGTCCTCGTGCCGCCTGCCGCGAACTGACGGCAGGGACTATTGGAAGATGTCAGGGCGGGTGCTTGCACCCGCCCTTTCGATTCCGAATATTGAAAGAAAAGTCACGATCAGTTCAATTTCCGAGATCGTGCTTTTATTGCAACGCGACCCATATTGTTCTTGAACTTGGGCATGTTGTTGTCCGACGGATTTTCGCCGGTCGACACGGAAGGAGAGCAGCCAAATGTTGAAAAAATCACCGCATCAGATGCTGACGGTATCGGGGTTGGCATTGATGTTGGCGCTTGGCGCGGCGACCGCCCAGCAGAGCGCACCGACGCAGGAACCTGCCACCGCCGCAGCCGCGAATGAAAACCAGCCGCTGACCGCGCCCGCGACCAGCAGGCAGGTGATGCCCGAAAGCTTTGCCGATCTGGTCGAAAAGGTCAGCCCGGCGGTGGTGAACATCACCACGACCTCGACCGTTTCGACGCCGCTCGGTGGCAACCCGATGTTCCCCGAAGGCAGCCCCTTCGGTGATCTTTTCCGCGACTTCGGCTTCCCGAACGGCCCCGGCGGCCCAGGCGGTCCGGAAGGACGCGGCGGCCCGATGCAGCAGCAGCGCTCGAACGCGCTCGGCTCGGGCTTCGTGGTCTCGGCCGAGGGGCTGATCGTCACGAACAACCACGTCATCGACGGCGCGGATGAGATCGAGGTCGAATTCTTCTCGGGCAAGCGGCTGCCTGCGAAAGTCGTCGGCAAGGATGACAAGACCGATATCGCCGTGCTGAAGGTCGAAAGCAGCGAGCCGCTGCCCTTCGTCAAATTCGGCAACTCGGACACCGCCCGCGTGGGGGACTGGGTGCTGGCGCTTGGCAACCCGCTGGGGCAGGGCTTCTCGGCCTCGACCGGGATCGTCTCGGCGCGCAACCGCGCGCTCAGCGGCACCTATGACGACTACATCCAGACCGACGCGGCGATCAACCGGGGCAACTCGGGCGGGCCGCTGTTCGACATGAATGGCGAGGTCATCGGCGTGAACACCGCGATCCTGTCGCCCAATGGCGGCTCGATCGGGATCGGCTTCTCGATGGCGTCGAATGTCGTCGAAAAGGTCGTTCAACAGCTTGAGCAATTCGGCGAAACCCGGCGCGGCTGGCTGGGGGTGAAGATCCAGCCGGTGACGCAGGACATCGCCGATTCGCTGGGTCTTGCCGATGCCAAGGGCGCGATGGTGACGGATGTCCCGACCGGGCCTGCGGCGGATGCCGGGATGAAGTCGGGCGATATCATCGTCTCCTTTGACAATGGCAAGGTCGAGGATCCGCGCGATCTGGTGCGCCGCGTCGCCGATGCCCCGGTGGGCGAGGCCGTTCAGGTCGAGGTTCTGCGCAATGGCAAGCCCGAGACGCTGAGCGTGACCCTTGGGCGGCGCGAGTTGGCCGAAGGATCAAGCACCAGCGAAGTGACCAGCGCCACCGAGGATGCGACCGGGCTTCTGGGCATGACCGTCGCGCCGATCACGCCCGAGATCGCCGCCGAACTGGGCGTCTCGCGCGATACGAAAGGGCTTGTAGTCCAGTCGGTCGAGCCGACCGGGGCGGCGGCTGACAAGGGGCTGTCGGCCGGTGATGTCATCACCGAGGTCGGCCAGCAGCCGGTCGAGACGCTGTCCGATCTGGAAAGCCGCATCAAGGAAGCCCGCGATGCAGGCCGGAAATCGGTGCTGGTTCTGGTGCGCCGCGCCGGAGAGCCGCGCTTCGTCGCGCTGCCGGTCGAATAAGCGCATGAAAAAGAGCCGGAGGTTTGATCCCTCCGGCCCCTGAGATGAAAGAGGTGCCCTGAGGCACCTCTTTTTTATGTGCTTACTGCCTTGCGGGCGGGGTAGCAGGATCTGCCGGAGCCGCGGGTGCTGCCGGAGCCGCAGCGCCACCGGTCTGTGCCGGGGCAGCGGGCGAACCCGGGATCACGATGTCCTTGTTCGCTTCAAGCAGGGCGTTGTAGCCTGCGGTAAAGCCATTCAGCGACAGCTTCAGGCCGACCATCTGATCGGGCTGCGCGCCGAAGGGCAGCAGCGAGACGGTGGCTTCCTTGCCGCGCTTGAGCGCGTCAACCTCGGCTTGGCTCATCCCCACGCGCGAAATGCAGCCGACCTGGGCGCAGAGCATGAAGGGGAAGCGCGACGGCTTGTTGGCGTCGATCGCCAGACCCAGACCGGCCTGCAGGTCGGTCTCGAGCGGGGCGACGAAGGTCACCACGGCCGCAACCTGTTCCTTCATCGACAGGACCGAGGCTTCGGCGACAGCGCCGCCATCAGCGTCTTTCAGAAGCTGGTACAGTTCGCACGGATCCTTGCCATCGGGCGATTTGATGCAGCGCAGCATCCAGTCGCCGTGGGTTTCGCGCGGATAGGCCTGACCGACCTGTGCCTCATCGGCATTGGCAGGTGCGCTTGGCGGCGCGGCGGGGGCTGCCGCGGCGGGTGCCGCAGGGGCATCGGCTGCGGGGGCCTCTGCTGCCGGGGCTGCAGCTGCCGGAGCCTCTGCCGCGGGCGCTTCAGCAGCGGGAGCTTCCGCTGCGGGGGCTGCCGGAGCTTCGGTCGGGGTCGCGTCCTGCGCAAAAACGGCGCCAGTGCTGCCCGCAACGGTCAGAAATGCAGCGAAAACTGCCGCAGTAGTCCTGTAGGCCATGGTCCTCATCCTATGGTCAATCGTTGTAACCGCTCGTAACACGCGAAATCGGGCTTGTCAGGGCCGATCCGGTTTTGCGGGCGTCACCTTTGCGTTCCCACTCAGCAGGATGGGTGCGGTTTCATCGAAATGTTACCTGGCTGGGCTAGGCAACTGATGGACAAAAAAGAAAAAAGACCCGAAGGCTTGCGCGCTTCGGATCTTTCTATGCCATCCCTGCCGGACTGACCGGTCGTATGAGCCTGAAAACTAAAAGCAGCGCGCCCATGCGTCAACTGTCGGAAAGGTCAGGTTCCAATCCAAAAAAAGCCGCGCCCGAAGGCGCGGCAGTCCAACAGGGAGGAAGCCGGGTCAGCACCGATCCGCATAGCCCGGCATCTTCAGACTGACACAATTTCCCTCGGGTTGTATTGTCCTTTCGAATGATGCTGCACTTTTTTGCCGATGCGAGGACAACCATGGCCACAATCATAGATCTGCAAGCGGGAACGGCCTTTGTCGGTGGCGGGGGCGAGGGGCATGCAACGCCCGAGCTTTTGCTGCTGAAATACGCAAACCGGCACGGGCTGATCGCGGGGGCCACGGGCACCGGCAAGACGGTGACGCTGCAGACGCTGGCCGAATCCTTCTCTCTGGCCGGGGTGCCGGTCTTCATGGCCGATGTGAAGGGCGATCTGGCGGGCATCGCGCGCGCGGGCAGCACCGAGGCCTCGACGAATGAGCCTTTCCAGAAGCGCGCCGCGCAGATCGGCGTCTCGCTGGACTATCAGGCCTTCCCGGTCACCTTCTGGGACATCTGGGGCGAGAAGGGCCATCCCGTCCGCACCACCCCGGCCGAGATGGGGCCGCTGCTGCTGTCGCGCCTGATGGGGCTGACGGATGTGCAGGAAGGGGTGATGAACATCGCCTTCCGCGTCGCGGATGAGCAGGGGCTGGCACTTCTGGATCTGAAGGACCTGCAATCCATGCTGCTGTGGGTCGGTCAGAACGCCAAGGACCTCAGCCTGAAATACGGCAATGTCTCGACCGCTTCGGTGGGGGCGATCCAGCGTGCGCTGATGGTGCTGGAGAATGAGGGCGGCAACCTTCTGTTCGGAGAACCCGCGCTGGAGCTGACGGACATGATCCGGCTCGATGCCTCGGGCAAGGGGATGGTCAACATCCTCTCGGCCGAGAAGCTGATGAACGCCCCCCGGCTCTACGCGACCTTCCTTCTGTGGCTGATGTCGGAACTCTTCGAGCAACTGCCTGAGGTCGGCGATCCCGACAAACCGCGCATCGCCTTCTTCTTCGATGAGGCGCATCTGCTGTTCAACGACGCGCCGCCCGCGCTGGTTGAAAAGATCGAGCAAGTGGCGCGGCTGATCCGCTCGAAAGGGGTGAGCCTGTGGTTCATCACGCAGAACCCCGCCGATCTGCCCGATTCGGTGCTGGGTCAGCTGGGGAACCGCGTCCAGCACGCGCTGCGCGCCTTTACCGCCAAGGATCAGAAGGCGCTGCGTCTGGCGGCCCAGAACTACCGCCCGAACCCGGCCTTCGACATTGCCGAAGCCATCCAGTCGGTCGGCACGGGTGAGGCGGTGACCTCGCTTCTGGAGCTGAAGGGCGTGCCCGGCATGGCCGAGCGGACGCTGATCCGGCCGCCTTTGTCGCAGCTGGGCCCGATCACCGATGCCGAGCGGACGGCGATCACGGCGCAATCGCCGATGGGGCTGAAATACGACAAGACGGTGGATCGCGAATCCGCCTTTGAGCTGCTGGCAGCCCGGACCGAGGCTGCCGCCAAAGAGACTGCCGCCAAAGAGACTGCCGGGGTTCAGCAGAAGGCGGGCGACGATGACCTCTTCTCGATGGATGCGCCGAAAAGTCGGGGACGGCGCTATAATCCCGATCTGCAGATCCCGCGCCAGGAGCGGGCCCAGCCTTCGGCGCGCCGGTCCAGCAGCGATTCGATTGCCGTGACCTTCGGCAAAAGCCTTGCCCGGCAGCTCGGCACGAAAAGCGGACAGGCGCTGGTCAGGGGTGTGCTGGGCTCGCTGTTCCGGGGGCGCTGAAGAAAGAGCCCGCGACGGCCGGAACGGGCTGCGGCATGGCCGCGCGCGTTTCGGCCAGAATGGCAATCAGCAACAGTACATGGCGCTGCAGGTCATAGCTTGCAGCGCTTTCGCGTCGCTCATCCTCCAGCCGCTGCTCTTCCGCGTAAAGACGCGCAAGCACCGAAGCCTCGCTCAGCGGCTGATCGGATTTCAGCGCGCGGGCCAGATGGCGGTCGCGCTTCCAGCCGGACTGACCGGCGCGGGCGGCCTCGACCAGCAGGCGCGGGCGGCGCATCAGCCTGCCGCGCGGTTGGAAGGCATGCACATTTCCCATCATCGACATCGGTGGCTTCCCCTTTGGTATCGTTTGACCGGGGTCAGCTAATAACAACTTAAACGTGTGTTGCGTGCTTGCAGAATGCTGCGCGCGGATCAGCAAGGATTCTTTAGGATTTGTTAGGAAATATTGCCTGAGAGCAAAGATGCTCCTGTCTTTTCGTACAGGCTGAATTCAACCAAAGGGCGAGCTTTGCATGTTCGCTTTCAGGGAAAGAAGGAATGATCATGACAATTCTGACGGGCGATTTTGTTCAGGACGCCAAGATTGCCGGTCTGACTGCGGTTTCCGTTCCCGATGGGAGCGCCAATCGCGTGCTGGAGCCTGCCGGGGACGGCGACCTGCGGCTGTATCTGCGCCATGTCGAAGGGGGCGAATCGATCCGGGCCCTGGCGCGAGAGACGGGGCATCACGCCTCGACCATCCTGCGCCGCATCCGCCGGTTCGAGGCGAGGCGCGACGACCCGCTGGTCGACACGGCGGTCGACGGGCTGGGCGGCCGGGCGACCATTGAGCCGGGGCCGAACGGGCTCAAGCAGGTCCGCCGCGTGCTGCGGCGGCTGGCCGAGCCGGGGGCGATGCTGGTCGTGGCCGAAGGGATGGAGAAGGCCATCGTCATCCGCGATGAGATCCGCACCGCCATTCTGGACCATCAACTGGCCGGATATATGGCCGTTCGGGGCTGGGTCCGGCTGACGGCGCAGGGCAAGCTGAACCGATATGCGATTTCCTCGGCCGGGCGCGATCTGCTGCGCAGCGCGATGAGCCGGCAGCGGGCAGGGCACCTGCCCATGGGCAGCGATCTGGCCAGCGCCCAGCCGGTTGGCTGTGCCGAGGATGCCGCGCCCTTCAGCCATGCCGACCAGCATCGCGTCTGGGACGACAAGGTCATCATCGACCCCGAGGACGGGCAGCGCCGCCGCACCCGCGTGAACATCGCCGAAAGCCCGCTGCTGATGCTGGCGCGCCGCCGGGAAAGCGACGGCAAGCCGTTTCTGGCCCCCGAGCTGGTCGCGGCAGGCGAGCGGCTGCGCGAAGACTATGAGCTGGCGCAGATGGGGCCGCGCGTGACGCAGAACTGGGATGCGTTCCTGACCTCGGGCATCGACGTCAGCCGTCATGGCAGCCGCCACAATGGCGGCTCGGACGGGGCGCGCAACCGCGTGGCGGCGGCGCTGCGCGAACTGGGGCCGGGGATGGATGACATCTGCCTGCGCGTCTGCTGTTTTCTGGAAGGGATCGAGATGACCGAGCGGCGTTTGGGCTGGTCTGCGCGCTCGGGCAAGATCGTGCTGCGGCTGGCGCTTATGCGGCTCGACCGGCACTATCGCGACACCTATGGCGCGGGGGCCCCTTTGATCGGCTGAGCGAACGGCAAAGAAAGAAGGGCGCCCGAGGCGCCCTTTTTCATCCGTTCAGAACCGTCAGGTCACGCGGCCTTGCGCGACGGGTTGGCGCGCAGCCATTCCAGAACCGTTTCGGGCGAGGTCTCGCCATAGGGATCCTCGGGGCAGTTGTCGCTGCGGCCCGGCTCTTCGAACCAGATCTCGACCTTGCCGTCGTCGACGATCGCGGCATAGCGCCACGAGCGCGCGCCGAAGCCCAGGTTGTCCTTGCGCACCAGCATGCCGACCTTGTCGGTGAACTCGCCCGATCCGTCGGGGATCACGGCGACGTTCTGCAGGTCCTGCGATTTGGCCCATTGGTTCATCACGAAGCTGTCGTTGACCGACATGCAATAGATCGCGTCAATGCCCAGATCGCCCAGTTCGGCGGCCGATTTTTCGAATCCCGGCAGCTGATAGGTCGAGCAGGTCGGCGTGAAAGCGCCCGGCAGAGAAAACAGCACGACTCGTTTTCCCTTGAAATAATCGGCGGTCGTCATGTCCTGCCAGCGGTAGGGGTTGGGCCCTGCGACCGATTCGTCCCGAACTCGGGTCTGGAAGGTAACGTTTGGAAGTTGTTCGCCGGTTTTCATGATATATCCTTTCGCCATCCGCGCATCCATGGTCGCCGCTGCGGTGCGGCAACGGGCGTAGATGTGGACTGTCCTGACCCGTTGATCAATGAGGCAAAACGCCCTACTTTCGGCTGAGCCACAATTGAGGAAGCCAACATGGCCGACCCGACACCTCCGGTCCTGCGTCATCCCGAAAAAGCCCACCGTCCGGACCAGCCCCAACCCAAGAAGCCCTCGTGGATCCGGGTGAAGGCGCCGACCAGCCAGGGCTACAAGGAGACGCGCGACATCCTGCGCGAGAACCGTCTGTCGACGGTCTGCGAAGAGGCGGGCTGTCCGAATGTCGGCGAATGCTGGAGCCAGGGCCACGCCACCATGATGATCATGGGCGAGATCTGTACCCGCGGCTGTTCCTTCTGCAACGTCCAGACCGGCAAGCCCAACGCGCTTGACGTGTTCGAGCCTGGCCGCGTCGCCCATGCCGTCCAGACGCTGGGTCTGAACCATGTGGTCATCACCTCGGTCGACCGCGACGATCTGGACGATGGCGGGGCCGAGCATTTCGCCCAGACGATTCGCGCCATCCGCCACCGCTCGCCCAGCTCGACCATCGAGGTGCTGACGCCCGACTTCCTGAAGTCGAAGCCCGGCGCACTGGAAAAAGTCGTCGAGGCGCGCCCCGACGTCTTCAACCACAACCTGGAAACCGTGCCCGGCCTTTATCCGACGGTGCGCCCCGGTGCGCGCTATTTCCACAGCCTGCGCCTGTTGCAGCGGGTGAAGGAACTGGACCCGGCGATGTTCACCAAATCGGGCATCATGGTGGGTCTGGGCGAGGATCGTCAGGGCGTCTTGCAGGTCATGGATGACATGCGCGCCGCCGACATCGACTTCATGACCATCGGCCAGTACCTGCAGCCGACGCCCAAGCACCACCGCGTCGACCGTTTCGTCACGCCCGAGGAATTCGCAAGCTACGAAAAGGCGGCCTTCGGCAAGGGCTTCCTGATGGTCTCGGCGACGCCGCTGACGCGCTCGTCCTATCACGCCGGAGACGACTTCGCGCGCCTGCGCGAGGCGCGACTGACCAAGCTGGGCCGGGCCTGAGAATTTCAGGCCTGCCCCCCGCAGCTTTTGCTTGCAAAATCGCGGCCCGCGCTTTAGCGCTTCAGCCGACGCCCGAGTGACGGAATGGTAGACGTAGCGGATTCAAAATCCGCCGCCGCAAGGCATGTCGGTTCGAGTCCGACCTCGGGTACCACGTTGTTTTCACAGTAACATTCACGATTCTATCTCCCGTCGTGTTTGGTCCAAATTTGGCCGCGTCCCAAACCGCGTCCCACGTTCTCATTTTTCGGTCGATTCGGCCTTGAGGCGGCTGGCCTCTTTCGAGAGACGCTTCCGGCTCGCGAGCCGGTGGTACTAGGCGACCATCTCGGTGCTCTGGTTTGTGATCACTTGGATTTGTGCCTCAGAGCATCCAGACGCATTCCTCGCCCCAGGGTTGGCCATTGGTCGGATGTCAGGCCGAAAGCGGCGGAACAAACCCAAAACATGGCTCATCTTCTCTTGTATTGAACGCAGACTTCAGACTTCCTATCTTGTCTGTCAGCAGGAGACGTAGACTGCCTATTCCGGGGTTACGCCTCTTGGCGAGAAAGGACCTATTCCATGAACGAATTCGCCCAAAACACCCATCCGGTCCTCCCCCTGCGGGACATTGTCGTGTTCCCGCATATGATCGTACCGCTTTTCGTCGGACGCGAGAAATCGGTGCGGGCGCTGGAAGCCGTGATGGAGCAGGATCGCCCGATCCTTCTGGCTGCGCAGAAGGACGCCTCGGTCGATGAGCCCGACGCCGACGGGATCTTCCGCACCGGCGTGCTGGCGAATGTCCTGCAACTTCTGAAACTGCCCGACGGCACCGTGAAGGTGCTGGTCGAAGGGCGCGAACGCGTGCGCATCACCGAATTCGTGCCGAATGAAGATTACTTCGAGGCCCAGTCCGAACCGCTTGGCGAAGAGCTGGGCGATGAGGAAACCCTGACCGCGCTGACCCGCACCGTCGCGGAAGAATTCGAGCGCTATGTCAAAGTGCGCAAGAACATCCCCGATGAGGTGGTCTCGGCTGTGGGCGAGGCCCGCGATCCCGCGCGTCTGGCTGATCTGGTCAGTGGCCATCTGGGCATCGCCATCGACAAGAAGCAGGATCTGCTGGAGACGCTGACCGTCGCCGAGCGGCTTGAGAAGGTCTATGGCCTGATGCAGGGCGAAATGTCCGTCCTTCAGGTCGAGAAGAAGATCAAGTCGCGCGTCAAGAACCAGATGGAGAAGACGCAGCGCGAGTACTATCTGAATGAGCAGATGAAGGCCATTCAGAAGGAACTCGGCGAAGGCGATGACGGCTCGAACGAGCTGACCGAGCTGGAAGAGAAAATTGCTGCGACGAAGTTCAGCAAGGAAGCCCGTGAAAAGGCCGAAGCGGAACTGAAGAAGCTGAAGTCGATGTCGCCGATGTCGGCCGAAGCGACGGTGTCGCGCAACTATCTGGATTGGCTGCTGGCTCTGCCTTGGGGCGTCAAGTCGCGCACCAAGAAGGATCTGAACAAGGCCGAAGAGGTGCTGAACGCCGATCACTATGGCCTCGACAAGGTCAAGGAACGGATCGTCGAGTATCTGGCCGTGCAGAACCGCTCGCAGAAGCTGAAAGGCCCGATCCTGTGCCTCGTCGGCCCTCCGGGCGTGGGTAAGACCTCGCTGGGTCGGTCGGTCGCGAAAGCGACGGGTCGCGAATTCATCCGCATCTCGCTTGGCGGCGTGCGTGACGAATCCGAGATTCGCGGTCACCGTCGGACCTACATCGGCTCGATGCCCGGCAAGATCATCCAGGCGCTGAAGAAGGCGAAAACCACGAACCCGCTCATCCTGCTCGATGAAATCGACAAGATGGGTCAGGACTTCCGTGGCGACCCGGCTTCGGCCATGCTGGAGGTGCTGGATCCGGAACAGAACTCGACCTTCGTCGACCACTATCTTGAAGTAGAATACGATCTGTCGAACGTCATGTTCCTGACCACGGCCAACAGCTACAACATGCCTGGGCCGCTGCTGGACCGGATGGAGATCATCACTCTGGCCGGTTACACCGAGGACGAAAAGCGCGAGATCGCGCGCCAACACCTGCTGCCCAAGCAGATCGAGGCGAACGGGCTGCGTAAAGGCGAATTCTCGGTGTCCGATGAGGCGCTGACGCATGTGATCCGCTACTACACCCGCGAAGCCGGTGTGCGCTCGCTTGAGCGTGAGATCGCGAAACTGGCCCGCAAGGCCGTGACCGAGATCCTGAAAGGGCAGGTCAAATACGTCGATGTCACGCCTGAAAAGGCCGAAGAGTTCCTGGGCGTCCGTCGGTTCCGCTATGGGCTGGCCGAAAAAGACGATCAGGTTGGCGTGGTCACGGGTCTAGCTTGGACGCAGGTGGGCGGCGATCTGTTGCAGATCGAGGCGCTGAAACTGCCCGGCAAGGGCCGTATGAAGACGACCGGGAAACTGGGCGAGGTGATGAAAGAGTCGATCGAGGCTGCCTCCAGCTTCGTGCGCTCGATCAGCCCCGAGATCGGGGTGAAACCGCCGAAGTTCGAAAGCGTGGACATCCACGTCCACGTGCCCGAAGGGGCGACCCCGAAAGACGGCCCCTCGGCCGGTCTGGCGATGGTCACCTCGATCGTCTCGGTACTGACGCAGATCCCGGTCCGCAAGGACATCGCCATGACCGGCGAGGTGACCCTGCGCGGCAATGCGCTGGCCATTGGCGGGCTGAAAGAGAAGCTGCTGGCCGCGCTGCGCGGCGGCATCAAGACGGTGCTGATCCCGGCTGACAACGAAAAGGACCTGGCCGACATCCCGGCCAACGTCAAGGAAGGGCTGAAGATCATTCCGGTCAGCCATGTGCGTGAAGTTCTGAAACACGCGCTGGTCCGGATGCCCGAGCCGATCGAGTGGGACGAGGCTGCCGAAGAGGCCGCCGAGGCCAGCCGGCAGGCCGCAGCCCGCGCGCAAGGGGGCGGCGCAACCGTCGCCCACTGATTGACGCCAACAAGAACGAAGGCCGCGCGGTTCACACAGAACCGCGCGGCTTTTTTATTTGTTTCAGTCAGATGCGCCGTTTTCTGAAGATTTCTCGCAGTCCGGGGAATTTTTTCGCATGCCCGTCGTAAACACCCTGCAGAAGGACTGCATGTCGAAGAAAGAGGAACAGAAACATGGCGATTATCAATGGTAACGGTGGCAACAACCGTCTGAACGGCACCGCTGTTGGCGACATCATCAACGGGCGCGACGGCAATGACAGCATTTTCGGTCTGGGCGGGAACGACAGCCTTTACGGCGGTGACGACCATGACCTGATCCGCGGCGGCTTCGGCAATGATCGCATCTGGGGCGGTAAGGGCGAAGACCGGCTCTATGGCGATGACGGCAACGACTGGATCATGGACGAAAGCGGCAATGACAGCCTCTGGGGCGGCAACGGCAATGACACGCTGCTGGCCGGTGAGGGCGACGATTACCTGGACGGCGGCAACGGCAATGACTCGATGGTCGGAGGCGAGGGCAACGACATCCTGCACGCAGGCCACGGCCACAACCGCGTGTTGGCGGGCAGCGGCAATGACCGCGTCACCGCGGGCTGGGGCAATGATTTCGTCGTGTCGGGCGAAGGCAACGACCGCGTGACCACCGGCGCAGGCCAGGACACCATTTTCGGGGATGAGGGCGATGACCTGATCCTCGCGCAGGACGGTGCCGACCGCCTGTTCGGTGGCGAGGGCAATGACACCCTGAACGGCGGCGCTGGCAATGACCTGCTGACCGGGGGCGAGGGCGCGGACCGTTTCGTCTTCAACGGCGGCAGCGACCGGATCACCGATTTCGAGAATGGCGACGACCAGATCGACCTCAGCGCTTTCGCGCGCTTCACGAGCTACGCCTCGATCCGCGCGGCGGCCACGCAGGTCGGTAATGACGTGGTCATCGTCGCCAATGGCCACCGGCTTGAGATCGACAACTTCCGCCTCAACCAGATGAGCAACGACGACTTCATCTGGTAAGGCTGGCGGTCAATAGATTCCAGGGCAGGGGCGCGAAGGAAGACTTCGCGCCCTTCGCATTTTTCTGCCACGCACCCCTTGCGAGCGGCCATCGATCCCGCTATCTAGCGCGCACCGGGCGATTAGCTCAGCGGTAGAGCGCTTCGTTCACATCGAAGATGTCAGCGGTTCAAATCCGTTATCGCCCACCATTATTCTCCGCAATTCCGGTTTGCTACGTGATGAAGCTAAGCGCGACACAACGCGCTTGGCGGGTTTGTGAGCCTTGGTTTCCGACATCGGCTATTTCCTAGGGCGCCTCTGCGCACATCTCCCTCAGATAATCACGCCGCCACCCGCCTCGTCGCACGCTCGATCAGGGCGACGCCCGGTTCGATGGCCTCTTCCCGGATCGCGGCGTAACCCATGCGGAAATAGGGGCAGGGCTGTGGCGGCGTCTCATAGAAGACATCGCCGGGCTCGATCAGCACCTCATCCGCCTGCAGGGCGTTCGCAAGCCGCGCGCTGTCCGAGCAATGTGGGGAACGGACCCAGATGCTCGACCCGCCCGAGACCGCCGCTCCCGCGACCTCAAGCGATGTCGCCTTCAGCGCGCTTTCGAGGATCGCGCGCTTGCGGCGCAGTGATTCGCGCAGGCGGACGATATGCGCGTCGTAATGCCCAAGCGCCAGAAAATAGGCGGTGATGCGTTGCAGGTGGCCGGGCGGGTGGCGCAGCATGATCGTGCGCAGCGCGCGCGCCTGGGCGATCAGCGGCGCGGGCGCGACCATGTAGCCGATCCGCAGTCCCGGAAACAGCGATTTCGAGAAGCTGCCGATATAGATCACCCGCTGGGAATCATCGAGTGATTTCAACGCCGGGGCCGGGGGCGCGAGATAGGACATCTCGAAGTCGTAATCGTCTTCGATGATCAGGAAGTCATGGTCCTTGGCGCGCCGCAGAAGGTCGATCCGGCGCTCAAGCGACATCGTGGCTCCGGTCGGGATGTGGTGGCTGGGCGTGGTGATGACCAGCCCCGTGCCTTCGGGCAGCATATCCGGGCTCAACCCGTCGCCATCCACCGGCAGGAAGGTGGTGGGGCTTTGGGCGCGGCGCAGGGTCTCGGCAAAATCGGGGTAGCCCGGCTCTTCGGTGACGGCGAGGCGGTCAATGCGGCCCAGCAGTTCCACCGCCAGAAACAGGGCGTTCTGCGCGCCCATGGTGACCAGAACCTCGTCTGGGCCCGCGTGAATGCCGCGCCGGGGCAGGGTGTTCGAACAGATGTAATCGACCAGCAGCGGATCGTCGGCGCCATAGTGGTCGGCGGCGTGGATGGCGAACTCGCGTGTGCCCAATGCGCGCCGCGCACAGTCCCGCCAGGCGTTATGATCGAACAGATGCGGGTCGACCTGGCCATAGATGAAGGGATAGCGGAAGTCGCGCCAATTCGCGGGCTTGCGGATCACCCGGCGCGGCAGTTTGTGGTCCGAAAGCCAGTCCTCCCAACGGGGCGGCTGGCCCTGCGGCTTGTCCTTCATCGGGCGCAGCCGAGCATGCGGAACGGTCGCGGCGACGGCCACACCCGAGCGTGGAAGCGCCTCAAGATATCCCTGACTTTCCAGCTCATTATAGACCAGAGTTACCGTCAGACGTGAGATCTGCAGCGCCTCTGCCAGCTTGCGTGAGGAGGGCAGTCGCGTCCCCGGCGTGGCGCGGCTTTCAAGGATCGCCCGCACGATGGCAGCGGCCAGTTTGCCCTGCAGGGTCGGCGCCTCTTCCTGACGCAGAAAGATCGATTCAAGCGGGATGCGGCGCATCAAACTGGACCTAAAATGAGTATGAACTGGACATATCCCTTTCATCGAAGTGACGCAATGTTCGGCGGGACCAGTCTTGCGCAAAGCAAGCTCATACACCGTGGGAGGAGAGTTATGGGTTACTTCAACCGGGTATTTACCGGGTCCGTCATCATGGCGATGCTGGCCCTGCCAGTGGCTGCGAAGGAATACCGGGTCGCCGTGGGGGATGGCGCCGGTGGCACGCAGGAAGCATTGGGCAAGGCCTTTGCCGAGGCGCTGGCCAAGGAATCCGGCGGTGAGATGACCGCGAAACTGTTCCTGAACGGCCAGCTGGGCGATGAGCAGGACACCGTGACCGCCGCCGCCACCGGGACGCTGGATTTCTCGATCCTTGCGATCAACAACATCACGCCGTTTTCGCCCAGCGTCGGCACGCTGACGCTGCCCTATGTCATCCTCAGCCAGGACGATGCCGAGAAGCTGACCCAGGGCGAGGTCGGCCAGAAGATGATCGAACAGACCGTCGAGGATGCCGGCGTGCGTATCATCGGCTGGGGCTATTCGGGCTTCCGCGTGCTGACGAACTCGAAGCGTCCGGTCGCGACCGTGGACGATCTGAAGGGTCTGGTGATCCGGGTGCCGAAGAACGACATCATGATCGAGACCTACAAATCCTGGGGCGTGAACCCGACCCCGATGGCTTGGGGCGAGACCTTTGCCGCGCTTCAGCAGAAGGTCGTCGACGGTCAGGACAACCCCTATATGACGATCTATTCGATGAAATTCGATGAGGTCCAGAAGTACATCACCGATCTGCGTTACCTCTTCTCGATCGAGCCGCTGGTGGTCTCGGAAGCGACCTTCTCGAGCCTGAGCGAAGACGAGCAGAAGCAGGTTCTGGCAGCGGGTCAGGCCGCGACCAAAGCCTCCGCCGAATTCCTGCGCGCCGAAGAGGCGAAGATCCGCGAAGAACTGGTCTCGCGCGGGATGGAGATCACCGCGCCCGCCGATGAGGAAAAGCAGTTCATCGAACTGGCGACCACCACCGTCTGGCCGAAATTTTATGACCAAATCGGCGGCAAGGAGCATCTGGACGAGGTGCTGACCAGCCTCGGCCGTCCCCCCGCCAACTAGGTTGCGGCAGGCGTGCGGCCGCACCGCACGCCTTACCCCCGCACATTCGCAATGAACTCGCAGCCCCGCTTATCCGGAGGCCATTCATGACTGCATTCTTCAACTTCCTCGATCGGATCGAGAGCCACATCTGTCGCCTGCTTCTGGCTGGCTTCGTGGTGTTGCTCTTCGTCCAGATCGTGGCCCGCCAGTTCTTCAGCTATTCCTACACCTGGATCGAAGAGCTTTCCGTCATCCTGTTCGTCTGGTTCGCCTATCTGGGCGCAGCCTATGCGGCGCGCATCGCTGCGCATAACCGCGTGACCTTCCATCTGAACGCTTTGCCGCGCAAGACCGCGCGCATCATCGAGGCGATTGGCGACCTCTTCTGGATCGCCTTCAACATCGTGATGGTCTGGCAATGCGTCCAGTTCATCAGCCGGATGAAGCCCTTCGTGAAGGCGCAGACGCTCGGCTGGGAAATGCGCTTCGTCTATCTGCTTCTGCCGATTTCCTTCGCGCTGATGACCGTCCGGATCCTTCAGGTGAACTACATGAAGCTGGTCCAGGGCATCGATCCGCGCGACCCCGATGAGATCAAGACCGAGCTCGTGCTCGATCTCGCCCGCGATGAAGTCGCGGCTTACGAAAAGCAGCAGCAGGATCGCAAAGATGGATAATTATCTCGTAGAAATCCTGTTCGGCAGCTTCTTCTTCCTGCTGCTTCTGGGCGCGCCGATCGTTGTCGGTCTGGGCTGCTCGGCGCTGGCGGCGATGCTCTATCTGGGCGACAACCCGATCAAGATGGTGCAGATGGCCTGGTCCTCGGTCGGGGCTTTCCCGCTGATGGCGCTGCCCTCTTTCATCCTTGCCGGTGCGCTGATGGAGGCCGCAGGCCTTTCGCGCCGCCTGATCGCGGTCGCGGAAAGTCTGGCCGGTCCCTTCACCGGCGGCATGTCGGCGGCGACCATCGTGGCCTGCCTCTTCTTCGGCGCGATCTCGGGCTCTGGCCCGGCGACCACGGCGGCGGTCGGCATGCTGATGATCCCCGCCATGTCGCGCGCCGGTTACGGCAAGGGCTATGCGGCGGCGACCACGGCTGCGGCTGGCGGGCTTGGGATCATCATTCCGCCCTCGATCCCGATGGTCATCTTCGGCATCTCGGCCATGGGCATCGCGCCCGATCCGCAGGCCATCGAAAGCTTCGGCCCGTTCCAGAGCGTCTCGATCTCGAAACTCTTCATCGCGGGCTTCATTCCGGGCTGCATCATGGCCGGTGGTCTGCTGATGATGAACTACATCCGCTGCCGCGCCCGGGGCTTTCACGGTTCGGCCGAGCCGCTGTCGCTGCGCAACTTCCTCTGCGCCTGCTACAAAGGGTTCTGGGCGCTGCTGGCCCCCATCGTGATCCTTGGCGGGATCTATACCGGCGCCTTCACGCCCACCGAGGCCGCCATCGTCGCGATCTTCTACACGCTCTTCGTCGGTGTCGTGATCTACCGCGAGCTGGACGTCAAAGAGGTGGTGAAGTCGCTGGATACCACGACCTGGCTGGCCGGACGTGTGCTGCTGGTGCTCTTCGCCGCGACGATCTTTGGCCGCGTTCTGGTTGAAAACAACATCCCCGGCCTGATCGCAGGCGGTGTTCTGGGCCTTACGACCAACCTCTATGCGATCTGGGCCATCGTCATCGGCATCCTGCTGATCGTCGGCATGTTCATGGAGACGCTGGCCGCCATCATGATCCTGGTCCCGGTGATGCTGCCGGTCGCCTATATGGTTGGCATTGACCCGATTCACTTCGGCATCGTCATGATCTGTACGCTGTCGGTCGGCTTCCAGACCCCGCCACTGGGCGAGAACCTCTTCATCGCCTCGGGCATCTCGGGTGTCTCGATCGAGCGGATCAGCCTGCGCGCCATCCCGTTCGCCATCGCCTCGGTCTGCGCAATTTTCATCATCGCCTGCTTCCCGCAGCTCAGCCTCTGGCTGCCTCGGATGCTGGGCTACTAATCAAAGGAGTTTTCCATGTCTCGCACACTGACCGCACAGGATCTGAAGGACACGTTCGACGCCTTCAACCGCCACGACATCGACGGTGTCATGACCCATTTCGCCGATGATTGCGTCTTCTTCACGGTCGCCGGTGACAATGAATACGGCAACCGGATCGACGGGAAAGAGGCGATTGCCAAAGCCTTCACCAATGTTTGGACGACGATGCCGGACGTGCAATGGGCGGATCATTCGCATTTCATCTCGGAAGACGGGACGCGCGGCGTCAGCCAGTGGACTTTCCGCGCCACCAACCCGGACGGCACCCGGACCGAGGTTCAGGGTGTTGACCTCTTCCGCATCAAGGACGGCAAGCTGGTCGAAAAGCAGGCCATCCGCAAGCAACGTCCGGCCATTCCCGCCAAGTGAGGCTGCCATGAAGGCAATCGAAAAGCGCGCGGGTTCGGTCCCTTTCGACCCGCATTATGACCCCATGACCGCGAGGTCGCTTGGACCGAAAAGCGACTATGCACCGACCTACTGGATCGGGACCGCTGGTCCCGCCCCGGAAGACGACGGCCCGGTCACGGGTGATATGGACGCCGATGTCGTGGTGATCGGTTCGGGTTATACCGGCCTTTCCTGCGCCATCCACCTGGCCAAGATGCATGGCATCAAGGCCGTGGTGCTGGAAGCCAATGGCGTGGCCTATGGCTGCTCGACCCGGAACGGCGGGCAGGCGCAGGTCAGCTCGGGGCGGCTGAAGCGCAGCCAGTGGATCGAGCGTTGGGGCCTCGATGTCGCCAAGGGCATGCATGCCGAGGTCTGCGAGGCCTTCGACCTGTTTCGCGACCTGATCAAGGATCCGAATATCGACTGCGATCCTCAGGACGGCGGGCATTACTACATCGCCCATAAGGCGTCGGTCATGCCGACGCTGGCAAAGGAAGCCGCCCTTCTGCGCGACACCTTTGGCTATGACGCCCGCATGCTCAGCCGCGACGAGCTGCACCAGACCGTTGCCCGCGACATGGAGGCCCATGGCGCCATGTGGGAGGCCGACGGGGTCGGCATCCATGCGGCAAAGCTGGCCTTCGGTTACCTGAAGCTGGCACGCTCGCTGGGGGCGAAGGTCCACACCGACAGCCCGGTCGAAAGCTGGGAATATCGCAACGGCGCCCATCACCTGCGCACGCCGCAGGGCACGGTGCGCGCCAAGCGGGTGGCGGTTGCGACGGCGGCCTATGCACCGCGGGGGCTGAACCCCCGCGTCAAGGACCGGCTGATGCCGATTATGTCGAACAGCGTCGTGACGCGCGTGCTGACCGATGCCGAACTGGCCGAAGTCGGGATCCAGAAGCTCTCGCCGCTGACCGACACCCGGACGCTGCGCCATTATTACCGCCTGCTGCCCGACAATCGGCTGCAGATCGGCTCGCGCGCGGCGATCACCGGCAAGGATGCGGCCAACCCTGCGCATCTGAATGCGCTGAAGGAAGGCATGGCGCGTAAATTCCCCGCGCTGCGGGGGATCGAGCTCGACTACAGCTGGTGGGGATGGGTCGATGTCAGCCATGACATGATGCCCCGCATCACCGGCCTGCCCGATATGCCCGGCGCCTTCTACGCGCTTGGCTATGGCGGAAACGGGGTCATGTATTCCGCGATGGCCGGTCGCCGCATGGCGCAGCTGGTTGCGGGCGAAGCTGTCCCGAACCTGCCGATCTTCAACACCGAACTTCCCCACGAGGGCTGGAAGACGCCGTTCAGACGGCTCGGCCAGTGGGGCCTCTATCACCTTTATCACTACCGCGACGAGCGCAAATAAGGAGCGACGCCGATGAAAATGACCACCGAAGAAGCCTTCGTCAAAGTCCTGCAGATGCATGGGATCGAGCATGCCTTTGGCATCATCGGTTCGGCCATGATGCCGGTCTCGGACCTGTTCCCGAAAGCGGGCATCCAGTTCTGGGACACCGCGCATGAGACGAACGCGGGCCTGATGGCCGACGGGTTCACCCGTTCGACCGGCAAAATGTCGATGATGATCGCGCAGAACGGACCGGGCGTCACCGGCTTCGTGACCCCGGTCAAGACCGCCTACTGGAACCACACGCCGCTGCTGCTGGTGACGCCGCAGGCCGCGAACAAGACCATCGGTCAGGGCGGTTTCCAGGAGATGGAGCAGATGCGCTTGTTTGCAGACAGCGTCTGCTATCAGGAAGAAGTCCGCGATCCCTCGCGTATTCCGGAAGTCCTGAACCGCGTCATCATGCAGGCATGGCGGAACAGCGCGCCTGCGCAGATGAACATCCCGCGCGATATGTGGACGCAGGTGATCGACGTCGATCTGCCGCAGGTCGTGGCGTTTGAACGTCCGGCCGGTGGCGAAGAAGCCGTTGCCGAGGCCGCGAAGCTGCTGTCGGAAGCCAAGTTCCCGGTCATCCTCTCGGGGGCTGGCGTGGTTCTGGCCGGTGCGATCCCGGATCTGACCAAACTGGCCGAGCGTCTGGATGCGCCCGTCGCCTCGAACTACCAGCACAATGACAGCTTCCCCGGCTCGCACCCGCTGGCGGTTGGGCCCTTGGGCTATAACGGTTCGAAAGCGGCGATGGAGCTGATCCAGAAGGCCGATGTCGTGCTGGCTCTCGGCACGCGATTGAACCCGTTCTCGACCCTGCCGGGTTATGGCATCGATTACTGGCCGAAGGATGCGAAAATCATTCAGGTCGACATCAACGCTGACCGGATTGGCCTGACCAAGAAGGTCACCGTCGGCATTCAGGGCGATGCGGGCAAGGTCGCGCGCGGTATTCTCGCCCAGCTTGGCGACAATGCGGGTGACGCTGGCCGCAAGGAACGCAAGGATCTGATCGCCACGACCAAATCGCGTTGGGCGCAGGAACTGTCGAGCCTCAACCATGAAGACGACGATCCGGGCACCGTCTGGAACGAAGAAGCCCGCGAGCGTGACGCGAACCTGATGTCGCCCCGTCAGGCATGGCGCGCGATCATGCAGGCGGTTCCGGCGGACGCGATCGTGTCGTCCGACATCGGCAACAACTGCGCGATCGGTAATGCCTATCCGACTTTCGAGGCGGGCCGCAAATATCTGGCTCCGGGTCTCTTTGGTCCCTGCGGCTATGGCTTCCCGGCGATCCTTGGCGCGAAGATCGGCAACCCCGACACGCCAGTGATCGGCTTTGCGGGTGACGGTGCCTTCGGGATTTCCATGAACGAGATGGTGTCGGTCGGTCGCGAAGACTGGCCCGCGATCACCATGGTCATCTTCCGCAACTATCAGTGGGGCGCGGAAAAGCGGAACACGACGCTCTGGTATGCCAATAACTTCGTCGGGACCGAACTTGACCGCGACACCACCTATGCCGGGATCGCGAAAGCCTGCGGCGTCAATGGCGTGCAGGTCCAGACGCCTGAGGAGCTGACCCATGCCCTTCATGAAGCGATCGAGCGTCAGATGAAGAACAAGGAAACCACCTTCATCGAGGTTTTGCTGAACCAGGAACTCGGCGAGCCCTTCCGCCGCGACGCGATGAAGAAGCCGGTGCCGGTCGCTGGCATCGACAAGGCCGACATGCGCCCGCAGCAGGGCGCGGTCTAAGGCCTCGGCGCGGTCCGGCGATCTCCCATCCCTGTCGCCGGGCCGCTTCGTCTATCAGGAGCAAGTCATGACCACCAATCCCGTCGCGCGCCTTTTCGGCGTTCCGGCGCTGAGCCCGCTGTTTCCGGGCTTCGCCGTTTCCGTCCTTGTCGCCGCTACCGCGCAATTCCTGTCCGAACATTATGGCGCGCCCGCGATGCTGATGGCGCTGCTGTTGGGACTGGCGCTGAACTTCCTGTCTGAACCCGGCACCAAGCCCGCGCCGGGGATCGACTTCACCGCCCGCACCGTGCTGCGCCTTGGCGTCGCCCTGCTTGGCGCGCGGATTTCGGTCGATATGCTGGCCGAACTTGGCGGCCCGGCGATTGCGCTCGTGGTCGCGGGCGTGATCCTGACGATCCTCTTTGCGCTGATCGCCACGCGCTTTGTCGGGCGGAGCTGGCGTTTCGCACTGCTGACCGGCGGATCGGTCGCGATCTGCGGCGCGTCGGCTGCGATGGCGATTGCCGCCGTCCTGCCGAAACATGAAAAATCCGAACGCGATCTCGTCTTCACCGTCCTTTCCGTCACGGTCCTTTCGACCATCGCGATGGTGGTCTATCCGATGCTGTCCGACGCCTTCGGCTTCAGCGCGCGCGATAGCGGCGTCTTCCTTGGCGGCACTATTCATGACGTGGCCCAAGTGGTCGGCGCAGGCTTTTCGATCAGCCCCGAAACCGGCGAGACTGCGACGCTGGTGAAGCTGATCCGTGTCTCCATGCTCGCACCCGTCGTCCTGTGCTTCTCCATCATCATCCGCCAGCGCGGGCTGAGTGATGAGGTTGCCGGGAAAAAGCCCCCGCTGCTGCCAAGCTTCGTCGTGGGCTTCCTGATCCTTGCGGCGCTGAATTCTTTCGGGCTGATCCCCAAGATGGTCGCCGATTGGGCAGGTGATATCAGCCGCTGGGCGCTGCTGATCGCGATTGCGGCGGTGGGCATCAAGACCTCGCTCAAGCGCATGCTTGAGGTCGGGCCGGGCGCGATTGCGCTGCTGGTCGCGGAAACCGTCTTCCTCGGTGTCTTCATCGTCACCGGCATTCATCTTCTGGGGTGATCCATGAAACCGCTTGAACGCATCTTTGAGACTGCCCGCGCGACACCCCGCCACATCATCCTGCCCGAGGGCGATGATCCCCGTGTTGCCGAGGCTGCCGCCCGCATCACCGATCAAGGGCTTGCCCGCATCAGCCTGATGAACGGACCCGACCTGCCCGGCGTGACCGCGATCCGCCCGGCCGAGGCCCCGGACCTGCCGGAGCTCGCCGAAAGCTGGTACCAGCTGCGCAAGTCGAAAGGCATGACCCCGGATGTGGCGGTGGTCGAGATGCGCGATCCGATCCGTCAGGCGGCGATGCGGGTGCGGTTGGGGCAGGCGGATGGCACCGTCGGCGGCGCGGTCGCGACCACCGCCGATACCGTGCGCGCCGCGCTGCAAGAGATCGGCAAGGCCCCGAATGCGGGCATTGTCTCCAGCTTCTTCCTGATGCTCGCCTGCGAGAAAACCTCGCCCGTCAAGGGCGGCATGCTGTTTGCCGATTGCGGGCTGGTGATCGACCCGAACGCGCAGGAACTGGCGGCCATCGCGCGCTCGACCGCCGACAGCTGCCGCAGGGTGCTGGGCGAAGAGCCGCGGGTGGCGCTGCTCAGCTTCTCGACCGCAGGCTCGGCCGAGCATCACTCTCTGGCCAAGATTCGCGAGGCGCTGGAGCTGATCCGCGCCGCCGAGCCCGATCTGGAAGTGGACGGAGAACTGCAGTTCGATGCCGCGCTCGACGATGCGATCCGCGCCAAGAAAGCGCCGGGCAGTCGGCTGACCGGGCGACCGAATGTCTTCATCTTCCCCGACCTCGCCTCGGGCAATATCGGCTACAAGATCGCCCAACGCCTCGGAGGGCTTTCCGCCATCGGCCCGATTTTGCAGGGGCTGGCGAAGCCCGCGAACGACCTGTCGCGGGGCTGCAATGTCGACGACATCGTCGCCGCCACCGCCATCACCGCGCTGCAGGTGGGCGCGTAACGCGCGCCCCGGCGGGAACAACCGCTGCCCGGCGCCCGTTGAACCACAACAATCACGATCAACCCAGGGAAAGAGAATGTCATGAAGGACACATCCAGTACTCAGATCTCGGATGACCTGCCCGACACGCAGGACCAGCCGGGGGCCTCGCGTCGCCGCTTTCTGAAAACCACCGGCTTGTCGGCCCTGGGTGCGATGCTGGGGATGACCGTCCCGTTCGAGCGCCATCTACCCTCGGGGCTTGTTCCCGTGGCGCTGGCGCAGGACACCGGGATTGACCTCATGTCGGGCAAGGACGGGCTCACGATGCTGGGCGACCGGCCGCTGAACGCCGAGACGCCGCCGCATCTCTTGGATGATGACGTCACGCCCTACAAGCACCTGTTCGTGCGGATGAACGGACTTGTGCCGCAGACGGCGCTCGACGCCAATGCCGAGGGCTGGACGCTGACCATCGACGGTGAGGTCGACAACCCTCTGACCCTGACGCTTGAGGATCTGAAGTCGAAATTCGAGAACGTGACCAGCCGTCTGGTCATCGAATGCGGCGGCAACGGGCGGGCGTTTTTCCAGCCCGGCACCTCGGGCAACCAATGGACGCTCGGCGCCATCGGCTGCCCCGAATGGACCGGCGTGCGGCTGGCGGATGTGCTGAAAGAGGCGGGCGTCAAACCCTCGGCCGTCTACACCGGGCATTATGGCAATGACGTCCATCTGTCGGGGGAAGAGGGCAAGGACGTGATCTCTCGCGGTGTGCCGATCGAGAAGGCCATGGAGTCTGATGCGATCATCGCCTGGGCGATGAACGGCGAGGATCTGCCTGCGCTTCACGGCTTCCCGCTGCGGCTGATCGTGCCGGGCTATCCGGCCTCGGTGTCGCAGAAATACCTCAACCGCATCTGGATCCGCGACAAGGAACATGACGGCGCGAAGATGACCGGCGATTCCTATCGCCTGCCAGCCTATCCGGTCGCGCCCGGTACCGAAGTTCCCGAAGAGGACATGGTCATCCTGACCGAAATGCCGATCAAATCGATCATCACCTTCCCTCAGACCGGGGCCAGTGTGAAGGCCGAGGCGGCGACCGAAGTGCGCGGCCATGCCTGGTGCGGCAAGGGCGATGTCGCGGCGGTCCATATCTCGACCGATTTCGGCCAGACCTGGCAGGAGGCGAAGCTGGAACCCGCGCCGAACCGCTTCTCGTGGCAGCGCTGGCGGGCCGAGGTGGTGCTGCCCCAGCATGGCTATTACGAGGTCTGGGCCCGCGCGGTCGATCAGGATGGCATCAGCCAGCCGCCGGTCTCTCCGACGTGGAACCCGCAGGGATATGCCAACAATATCCAGCACCGCATTGCGCTGGTCGCCGAAGCCTGAGCCTGTGCCGCCCGCGCGTCCCTGCGCGGGCCCACGCTTGAAACGCAGGAGAGGTTACATGTCCCGCATATTCTCACGCGCCCTTGCAGGCGTCGCCGCGCTGACACTCGCGACCGGGTTTGCGCTGGCCAATACCCAACTTGATCCGATGCAGGCGCTGGCCGGGCGTCCCGCCGCTGGCAATGTCATGGACCCGATGACCACGCTGACCGCGACCGCCAAGCCCGAGGCCGAGACCACAGCCAACCCCGAATTCGACGGGCTGCCGGATGGACCGGGCGCGGAAGAGACCTATTATCAATGTGTTGCCTGCCATTCGACCGGCATCATCATGCAACAGCGCGTCACCGACCAGCGTTGGGATGAGCTGTGGGTCTGGATGGTCGACAAGCAGGGCATGGTCGAGCCTGACGCCGAAACCAAGGCCGTGATCCTGGCCTATCTGAAGCAGAACTTCTCGTCCGAGCGCTAGGCGCGGTCGCCCGAACTTCGCAAGACCTGCACCCGATGGCTTTCTTTGGCCTTCGGATGCAGGTAGTTGGCGATATCGGATCGGGCGACAGGGCAGGAACGACGGTGCAGGACTATCCGGATCTCTACCTGCTGCGGCACGGGCAGACCGCCTGGAACCGCGAGGGCAGGCTGCAGGGGCTTCTGGATTCCGAGCTGACCGCGCTTGGCCGCCAGCAGGCCCGCCGTCAGGCGAGGCTGCTTCAGCGCCTGCCGCAGGGCGTGCGCCGCTACTCAAGCCCGCTGGGCCGGGCCGAGGAAACCGCGCGGATTGTCTTTGGGGATGACGCCTTCGGGCGCGATGCGCGACTGCAGGAAATCGACATCGGCAGCTTCACCGGCCAGCTGGAGGCGGATCTGAAATCCGCCCATCCGGCGGTGTTTGCGGGGGCTGAGCTTGACTGGTACGACCGCGCGCCGGGGGGCGAGCATTTCGCTGGGCTCAGGTCCCGTGCCCAGTCGTTCCTTGATGGGCTCGACGGTCCAGCGATCATCGTGACGCATGGGATCGCGCTGCGCATGCTGCGGCTGATTGCGATGGGGTCGCCGGATGACCAGCTGGCCCGGATGCCGGTGCTTCAGGGCGCAGTCCATATCGTCAGGGGCGGGCGGCACCAGATCCTTTACTGACGCCGCAGGCCCCGGCGTTTACATGAAGCCCAGTTCCAGACGGGCCTCGTCCGACATCATGTCCATGCCCCATTGCGGGTGGAAGGTCATTTCGACATCGACCTGCTTGATGCCCGGCACGGCCTCGACCGCATCGGCCACCCAGCCCGGCATCTCGCCCGCCACGGGGCAGCCCGGGGCGGTCAGGGTCATGACCACGCGCACGGCATTCTCATCCGAGATCTCGATCGTGTAGATCAGCCCCAGATCATAGATATTCACTGGAATTTCAGGGTCATAGACCGTCTTGCAGGCCTCGACCACATTGTCATACATCGGATGATCGGTCGACGACGGCGCAATCAGCGGTGCGCCTTCCATCAGCGGTTCAGCGGTCATAAGCTGTTTGTCCCGGATCGATTGAAATCTGACCGTTTATATAGGCATCCTTGGCCGCCCGGTCCAGAGCGGCGGCACCAGCCAGATCAAACGCCGTGCAGAAATCCGGCTCAGAACTTGAAATCGATCCGGCGCACGATGCCCAGACGGACGGTCGGTTCGCTTTTCGACTGGACCAGAGGCGAGTCCGCCGCATCACCCAGCAGGCGCGAATATTCGATCTCGCCCAGAATTGCCATGTTCTCGGTCAGCGAATAGCGGGCCTCAAGATTGATCGCCGCTGCATAGAAGCCGCCACCCGGTTCATAGGCGGCCATGCCGCTGGCCAGTGATTCGTCCGGGGTCACGCCGAAATAGGTCTCGCTGAAGCTGCCGTCCGAGAATCGCGCTTCGGCGCCTGCGGTCAGCAACAGCCGGTCTGCCGGCGAGAAGCGGTATTGCGCGCCGAATTCGCCGACCAGACCGTCATGCCCGCCAAAGCCCTTGCGCACGGCGACATAGCCCCGCGTCGGACCCTGATCATAGTTCAGTTTTGCACCGACTTCGCCCGCCGCGTCGACATCGTTCATGCCCGCCAGAGCGTTATGATCCGAGGCTTCACGCTTGCCGACATAGCCGAAGGAGGGAACGATCGAGAAACCGTCCGTCGTCTCGCCGCCCGCCGCATCACGGCGCGAGAGCGAGCCGTTGCGCAGGATCAGCCACAGGCTGTTTTCGCTTTCATCCGCGCCCAGATAGGCCGGGCCACGTTCCGCGCCGATGCCCACATCCGCCGACAATTGGTAATTGCCCCAGTCAAGCGACTGGGCATGGACCGGAGCGGCGGCAAGGAACAGAAGTGGAATCAGGCAGCGCATGGGCGGACCCCTCGTTCAAAGGATTGGGGATGCAATGTCCGCATTGTAGCCCCGGGGCAAGCAAAAATCACGCCCGTTCGGCAGATTCCAGAACCTCGAGCGCTTTCAGCCACAGTGCCTCGGCGCGCTGCATGGCTTCGCTGGCCTCGGCGTGTTTGCGACCCCATTTCTCGGCATATTGCGCGTCGTCATAGGTGGCCGGATCGGCCATGATCGCGTCCAGCTTTTCCAGCATCTCGGTCAGCTTGGTGACGCGGTCCTCGGCCTTGCGGGCCTCGGCGCGCAGTTCCAGTATCCGGTCGCGCGAGGGGCGCTTGGCTGCTGCGGGCTTTGCAGGCTCGGCCAACTTGGCGGAGGACGCATCATCGCCGCTGAGCAACAGCTTGCGGTAATCGTCCAGATCTCCCTGCCAGGGCGTGACCGCACCCTGATCGACCAGCCACAGCCGGTCGGCGACCAGGCTCAGCAGATGCATGTCATGGCTGACCAGCACCACCGCGCCGGTGTAGTCGTTCAGCGCCTCGGTCAGCGCCTCGCGGCTTTCGATGTCGAGGTGGTTGGTCGGTTCGTCAAGGACCAGCAGATGCGGGGCGTCGATGGTCGCGAGCAGCAGCGAGAGCCGCGCCTTCTGACCGCCCGAGAGCTGCCCGACCTTCGTTTCGGCCTGTGCCTCCATCAGGCCAAAGCCCGCAAGACGGGCGCGCAGCCGGGCAGGGGTCTCATCCGGGCGCAGACGGCGGACATGGGTCAGCGGCGTCTCGTCCAGCTCCAGCTCATCGACCTGATGCTGGGCGAAATAGCCGACGCGCAGCTTGTTCGAGCGCGTCATCCGTCCCTCCATCGGCTGCAGCCGGTCGGCCAGCAGCTTCGAGAGCGTCGACTTGCCCTGACCGTTGCGGCCCAGAAGGGCGATGCGGTCGTCCTGATCGATGCGCAGGTTCAGCCGGCGCAACACCGCGCGGTCACCATAGCCGACCGTCACCCCGTCCAGCGCCAGAATCGGCGGCGAAAGCTGGTCGGGCTGGGGGAAGGTGAAGCGGTGAAAGCGCGCCTCCTCGGGCGCGGTGATCGGCTCCATCCGTTCCAGCATCTTGACGCGGGCCTGCGCCTGCTTGGCCTTCGAGGCCTTGTAGCGGAAGCGGTCGACGAAGCTTTGCAGATGCGCGCGGCGGGCATCCTGCTTTTTCGCCTCGGCGGTCTGCAGGGCGCGCTTTTCGGCGCGGGTGCGGGCGAAGGTGTCGTAGCCGCCGGTGTAGAGGACCAGCTTGCGGTCCTCGAGATGCAGGATATGGCCGACGGCCCGGTTCAGAAGGTCGCGGTCGTGGCTGATGACGATGACCGTGTGCGGATAGCGCGCCAGATAGCCTTCCAGCCACAGCGCGCCTTCAAGGTCCAGATAGTTCGTCGGTTCGTCCAGCAGCAGCAGGTCCGGCTGCGAAAACAGCACGCCCGCCAGCGCCACGCGCATCCGCCAGCCGCCCGAATAGTCGCGGGTGGGCCGGGCCTGATCCTCGGTCGAGAAGCCAAGGCCGCGCAGGATGGTGGCTGCGCGCGCCTCGGCCGACCAGGCGTCGATATCGGCAAGGCGGGTCTGGATCTCGGCGATGCGGGTGGGGTCGGTCGCGTGGGCGGATTCCTCCAGCAGTGCCGCGCGTTCGGTATCGGCGGCAAGGACGGTGTCCAGCACGCTGATCCCGGTCCCCGGCGCCTCTTGCGCGACACCGCCGACCCGCGACCGGCTGGGCAGGCTGATCGAGCCGCTGTCGATATTGGTCTCGCCCCGGATCAGCCGGAAGAGCGTGGTCTTGCCCGCGCCGTTCGGGCCGACAAGGCCGACCTTGTGGCCATAGGGGATCGTGGCCGAGGCGTTTTCGAACAGCGGCCGTCCGGCGATGGAATAGGATATGTCGTCAATGCGCAGCATGATCGCGCAGTGCCGCATCCTGCGGGCATCGTCAACCGCGTCCTGTCGTTCCGGCGCTGCGACAAGCAAAGTTGACAGAACCCGGCGCGATGGCGAATAGCTGAAGCATGAAAACCATGCCCCACGGACCCCGACACAGCTCTGGCGTTGCGCTTTATTTCGTCTCGGACGCCTATGATCCGGGGCGGCACGGGCTGAACGGGCGGCGGGTGGCGGGCCAGTCCTTCCTGACCGGCTATCTGCGCCATATGGGCGAGGGGCCGTTGACGCTGTGCGTGGACACCGCGCAGGCCGCCCGTGCGGCACGCGAATTTTGCGAAACCGTCAGCCCCGGGCGTGAGCTGCGGATCGTGCCGACCTATAGCCCGCAGATGACGGGGATCGGGACGATGTATTACCCCGCCCTGACGATTGCCGACCGGGCCTGGGCGCGGATGCCGCGCGGCCAGTCGGCCTGGTCGCTGTGCGGCATCACCCATACGACGGCCACGCGCGGCTCGATGGCGCAGATTGCGCAGCTGGGCGTCGCGCCGCTGGAGCCCTGGGATGCGGTGATCTGCACCTCGCGAGCTGTGCAGTCGGGGGTGCAGACGCAGCTTGCGCTGACCGAGGAATATCTGGCCCGCCGCATGCCGGGCGGCGCGCCGCCCCCGCGCCCGATCACCGAGGTGATCCCCTTGGGCATCGACACGGCGGCCTTTGCGCCCGACCCGTCCGAGGGCGCAAAGCTGCGCCAGAAGCTGGGGATCGCCGAGGGTGACGTGCTCTGCATGGTGCTGTCGCGGCTGGTGCCCTGGGGGAAGTTCGATCCGATTCCGCTTTATCTTTCGCTCCAGAAGGCCGCGCAGATGACGGGCAAACGCCTGCATCTGGCGCTGGTCGGGCGTCTGGACGTGGGCGCGCGGGAACGCGATTTCACCGATCCCGCGCGGCTGATGCCCGACGTGACGCTGCATATTCTGGATGGCGCGGATGCCGCCGTGCGCAAGGCCAGCTTTTCGGGCGCGGACATGTTCCTGTTCCCCATCGACAATTTGCAGGAAACCTTCGGCCTTGCCCCCATCGAAGCGATGGCGGCGGGGCTTCCGGTCATTGCGACCGATTGGGACGGGCTGCGCGACACCGTCTCGCCCGAGAGCGGCTTCCTGATCCCCACGGTCACGGGCGACGCCGATCATTCGCGGGTCGAATCCGTCCGCTATCTGATCGGCACGGATACTGAGCTGCATTTTCAGGGGCTCGCGGCCTCGATGACCTCTTATGACACCGGCGCGATGGCCACGCGGATTGCGCAACTGGCCAATGACGACGATCTGCGCCGCAGGATGGGGCGGGCGGCGCAGGCGCATGCGATCTCGACCTTCGACTGGGCGCAGGTGATCCCGCAGATGCAGGACCTTTGGGCGCGGCAGAATGACCTGCGCGCCGCCGTCAGCCGAGAGGACAGCGCCCGCTATGCGCGGCTGGAGGTGCCGGTCCTGCCCTCGGCCTTCGCGACCTTCGCCGCCTGGCCCAGCCAGCGCATCAAGGCGGGCATGCTGCGGGTCGCGGCCACCCCGGCAGAGGGCCGCGCGGGCATCGACGAAATCCTGACCCTGCGCCGCCACCACGAATTCAAGCGCGGGCTCGAGACGGACGAGAGGTTTCACAAGGTGCTGGCCGCGCTGCGGGCCGCGCCGGGGCCGCTGACCTCGGGGCAGCTCGCGAAAAGCCTGAACCTGCCGGTGCTGGCGATCGAGCGGGTGGTGCTGTGGCTGGTCAAATACGACCTCGCGACGCTTGCCTGATCTTTCCAAAACCCCGGCTGCGTGCTAACCGGGCGCGGATTTTCGGGCCATCCGCCCGGAACATGGAAAAAGGACATCCGCCATGGCGACCGAACGCACGCTTTCGATCATCAAACCCGACGCCACCAAGCGCAACCTGACCGGCAAGATCAATGCCAAGTTCGAGGACGCGGGCCTGCGCATCGTCGCGCAAAAGCGCATCCAGCTGACCCTGGCTCAGGCCGGCCAGTTTTATGCCGAGCACAAAGAGCGCCCCTTCTTCGGCGAACTGACCGAGTTCATGGTGTCCGAGCCGGTCGTCGTGCAGGTCCTGGAAGGCGAAGGCGCCATCCTGAAAAACCGCGAAGTCATGGGCGCAACCAACCCGGCCAACGCCGATGAGGGCACCATCCGCAAGGAATTCGCCCTGTCGGTCGGCGAGAACTCGGTCCACGGTTCGGACAGCCCCGAAGCTGCGGCGCGCGAGATTGCCTTCTTCTTCTCGGGCCTCGAACTGGTCGGCTGATCGGTCATCCCTTGAATGGAAAGGGCCGCCCGGTGGGGCGGCCCTTTTTCGTTTCGTCAGCACTCGCGCGGCCTAAAGACGCTTGGCGTTCAACGCAAACTCGATGTCGACGGCAAAGCCCACGGTGGTTTCATCGGCATAGGTCGCGCCCACGCCGAAATCCTGACGGTTCACCGACATCTTGCCATTGGCTTTGGCACTGTCGCCCTCGATGGTCAGGGTGAAGGGCAGCTCGGCATCGACGGTCTTACCCAGAATGGTCAGCGTTCCCTTGGCCAGATGCGGCTGGCCCTCGGCCTCGGGTGGCAGCAGATCCGCCTGGAAGCGCGCTTCGGGGAATTGCGTGGTGTTGAGGAAGTCCGGGCCCTTCGCGGTGTCGCTGACCGAACCCAGCGTCAGAGAGCCGGTGTTGATCGTGACATCGACCTTGCCGGTCTGCGTGTCGGGGTCATAGTCGATATTGGCGTTCCAATCGGCGAACTGGCCGGTGACCGGATTGCCGCCCTGCGTGACCGAGACGCCCAGCGTGCCGTCCTGCACCTGCCAGACCGGCGCGCCGGACGAGGCGGTTTCCTGCGCCGCCTCGGCCGAGGTCGCAGAGGCCGGAGCGGTCACTGCCGGCTGCGAGGCGGCAGGCGTTTCGTCAAACAGCGGATCGGCCTCGCGCGGGGCAAGGGTCGCGGCAACCAGCACGGCTGCCCACAGCAGCACCGCGCCCGCGATGCCCGTCAGCTTGGTGAAGCGGCTGTCCTTCGGAGGCTCCTCAAGGTTGCGGCCATGGGTCATGCGCGCCAGCGTCTGGTCGCGGTCGATGACCAGATGCTTCATCGCACCGCCGACATGCAGCACGATCAGCGCCGCCAGCACCCACCAGCCGATGCCGTGGAAGGCGGCAAAACGCTCGCTGAGGGCGGGGTCCTGCGGCACCGCCGGAAGGCGCTGACCGAAGGGCCAGAGGATGCGGGCAAAGCCTCCCGGGGCCGAGCTGTGCACCAGCCAGCCCGAGAGCGGCATGATGATCATGCCCAGATACAGCGCCCAATGGACCAGATCGGCCACATAGGTCTCGACCCGCCGCTGCGGGTGCAGGGGGCGCGGCTTCGGCTGGGTCAGCATCCAAAGGACGCGCAGCACGCCCAGGATCAGGACCGAGACACCCAGCGTCTTGTGGACCGAGAACGCCTCGAACACCTTCTGCAATTCTTGCGCCTGACTGTCGCGCAGGCTGGCGGCGTAAAGCCCAAGCGCCAGCGAGGTCAGGATCAGCAGCGCGATCAGCCAGTGAAAGCCCTTGGCGACCCAGCCATATCCGCGTTCGTCGTTACCTGCCGACATGTTTACTCCTCAGACATTTTCATCGCCTCGCGCCAGTGCCTGCGGCACAGCGAGACATAGGTTTCATTGCCGCCGATCTGGACCTGCGCGCCGTGATGCAGGACGCGGCCCTTGTCGTCATGGCGTACGACCATGGTGGCTTTGCGGCCGCAAAAGCAGATCGTGCGGACCTCGCGCATGTCATCGGCCAGCGCCAGAAGGGCCGCCGAGCCGGGAAACAGATTGCCCTGAAAATCGACCCGCAACCCATAGCACATCACCGGTTGGCCAAGGTCATCGGCCACCCGCGCCAGTTGCCAGACCTGATCCGAGGTCAGAAACTGCGCCTCATCCACGAAGATGCAGGCGCTGTCGCGGCCAAGCGTGGTGACCAGCGCGAAAAGATCGGTCTCGGGGGTGAAGCCGGTGGCGGGCTCGGAAATGCCGATGCGGCTGGCGATCACGCCCTCGCCGCCGCGATTATCCAGCGCCGCGGTCAGCAGAAGCGTCTGCATGCCGCGTTCGCGATAGTTATAGGACGCCTGCAGCAAAAGCGTGCTCTTGCCGGCGTTCATCGTTGAATAGTGGAAATAAAGCTTGGCCATGCGCGCAGATAGCCTGTCGGGGCAGGGGGCCGCAATCGGCCCCCTGAAAGATCACGCCGGGTTCACGCGCTTTTGGTCGCCCGGCGATGGTTGCGTCAGTGCTGCGCGGCCTTGGGTGCGCGCGACGGACGGCGCGCCGGGCGTTTGCGCGCGGCGGTCTTGCCCGCGCCGCCACCCGGAGCGCCCGCGCGGCCATGACCATTGCCGCCACGTCCGGCGGGCTGGGTCGTGGCCCAGCTGGGCGCTTCGCCTCCCACCACCGGGATCGGCGATTTCATCGCCTTTTCGATGGCGCGCAGCTCGCCCAGCTCGGCCGGGGCGCAGAAGGCGATGGCGCGGCCCTTGCGACCGGCGCGCGCGGTGCGGCCGATGCGGTGGACATAGTTCTCCGGCACGTTCGGCAGGTCATAGTTATAGACATGCGCGACCTCGGGAATATCCAGACCGCGTGCGGCCACATCCGTCGCCACCAGCACCTTGGTTTCGCCCGCCCGGAACGAGGCGAGCGCGCGCTCGCGCTGGCCCTGGCTTTTGTTGCCGTGGATCGCGGCGACCTTGAAGCCCCATTTCTCCAGCACTTTCGACAGCTTTTCCGAGCCATGCTTGGTGCGGCCAAAGACGATCGCCAGTTCCTGCGTGTGCTTGGACATGTATTCGGCCAGCAGCGTGGCCTTGTCGCCCTGCGTCACGAAATGCACGCCCTGCTCGATCTTCTCGGCGGCCTGACCCGGAGGGTTCACGGCCACGCGGACCGGATCGGTCAGGTAGCTGTCGGCGAGTTCCTCCATCAGCTTCGGCATGGTGGCCGAGAAGAGCAGCGTCTGGCGGTCGCGCGACAGCAGTTTCGAGATGCGGCGCAGCGCATGGATGAAGCCGATGTCCAGCATCTGGTCGGCCTCGTCCAGCACCAGATAGGTGGTTTTCGACAGGTCGATGGCCCCGCGCTCGATCAGGTCGATCAGGCGGCCTGGGGTGGCGATCAGCACGTCGACGCCACGCTCCAGCCGCTGCACCTGCACGTTGATCGAGGCACCGCCGACGACGCGGAACTGCCGGATGGCGGTGCCTTCGGCGTAGGAATCGATGTTGTTCGCGATCTGGGTCGCCAGTTCGCGGGTCGGCGCAAGGATCAGCGCGCTGCAGGTGCGCGGCGCAGGCCTGCGGCCGGCCTTCAGCAGACGGGTCAGCATCGGCAGGCCGAAGGCCGCCGTCTTGCCGGTGCCGGTCTGGGCCAGGCCCAGCAGATCACGACCCTCGACAATCGCGGGGATGGATTTTTCCTGAATGGGCGAGGGGGTCTCGATCCCCATGCCGGACAGGTTGATGGCCACGCGCGGGTCGATGCCCATGCGGGTGAAGGGCGTGTCCATGTCGGGGATGGCACGGCGGATGAATTTCTCTTCCGGCTCGGTGTTACGGCGGCGGAAGTTGCTGACCTCTTTGGGGGCGCGCGGGACGCGCGGGCGATCTTCGCCACCAAAGGGCTTGGCGCCACGCGGTTTGCCGGGGCGGCGGGGACGGTTGTTATGTTCAGTCGTCATCATGTCTTTCGGCGCATGCGCCCTCGTATCGGCGCATGGCTGAGGGCCGCGATCAGGCGCGGCGGTTGCGAGGGGCGGGTGCAAGATTACGAAACCCGCAAGCCTCCCCGCGTGAATGGGAAACTGGATGAGAATGGCGACTGCCCTGCGATCAGAATCGCGGCTGCTCACGCGGCAGCAAGAGACGCCAACCCGCCAGATGGGCCGCCGCGCCCGAAAAGTCAAGCGCGGTCGGTGCTGTCCATCCAGATTGTGACCGGCCCGTCATTGACCAGCGCGACTTTCATATCGGCGCCGAATTCGCCCGTGGCGACGGTCAGACCCAGTGTGCGCAGCGCTTCCACGAAGTCCAGATACAGCGCCTCGCCCCGGTCAGGCGGGGCCGCGCTCGAAAAGCCCGGACGGTTGCCGGTGCGCGTGTCGGCGGCCAGGGTGAACTGGCTGACGACCAGAACCGAGCCGCCGATATCTGTGACCGAGCGGTTCATCTTATCCGCCTCATCGCGGAAGATGCGCAGCTTGGCGATGCGCACGGCCAGTTTCGCGGGCGCGTCGTCGGGATCGCCCTGCATGGCGCAGACCAGCACCAGAAGCCCGGCCCCGATCCGTCCGGTGCTGCGGCCGTCGACGGTGACCTCGGCCTGAGAAACCCGTTGGATCAGGGCACGCATCAGCTTTTCCCTTTCAGGGCGGCGTTCAGGAAGACACCGGCCAGCATGGAGGCCCCGAAGATCCAGATCGACGCGCCGCCAAAGCCCAGCGAGGCCAGCGCCGGTCCGGGGCAGAGCCCGGCGATTCCCCAGCCAAGGCCAAACAGCGCAGATCCGATGACCAATGGCCGGTCGATGTGCCGGGGCGCGGGACCGGGCAATGCAGCGCCGCTGACCGAGCAGGGCATGCGCCGCGCCACCCGCCAGGCGATGGCCATGGGGATGATCGCGCCGCCCAGCACGAAGGCCAGTGTCGGGTCCCAATTCCCGAAGATGTCCAGCCAGCCCTGCACCTTGGCCGGGTTCGTCATCCCCGAGACCAGAAGCCCCGCGCCAAAGAGCGCACCGGACAGAAGGGCGATCAGCAGGCGCATCAGAGGCTCCATTCCAGGGCGCGGGCGATCAGCACGCCCAGCACGCCGAAGACCAGATAGACCGCCGTCGCGACAAGGCCGCGAAGCGCCAGCCGCGAGATGCCGCAGACCCCGTGACCCGAGGTGCAGCCATTCGCCATGCGCGTCCCCAGCCCGACCAGAAGCCCTGCCGCGATCAGGCCCGCTGTGGTCGTCACGGGCTTGGAGGCCTCGGCCACGCCCAGCCAGACGATGATCGCGGGAAAAAGGATCAGCCCGGCCAGAAAGACCAGCCGCTCGCGCCGCTCGGCGCCTTGGGCGCTGCCGTCAAGCGCGCCGCCGAAGATGCCGCTTGCGCCCATGATGCGACCATTGACCAGCAGGTAAAGCGCCGCCGCACCACCGATCATCAGGCCGCCCAGAAGCCCGCGCACCCAGTCCCATTCCATCGCCGCACCCCTTGTCGGCTGGCTGCCGACCTGTCTTGTGGGTTGTGATTACTTGCCCAGCATGATGCCAAGCACCACCAGCATCAAGCCCAGCACCGAGGCGCAAAGGGCCGCCATATTGACCGCGACCACGCGGCGCATGGTCTGGCGCAGCGCCTCTTCACTGGCGCCGCTGCGACGGGCCCGTATCACCGTCAGGATGCACCAGCCAAGGGCGATCAGCCCCAGCACGGTGATGGCGGAACCGCTCCAGATCAGACCGTCCCAGATCGTCATATCCAGCCTCCTTGCGAACTCGCATCCGCCTAGCGGTGATTGCGCCTGCCCGCAAGACCGCCTAATTCCTGCGCGACAGGCAAAGGAGCAGGACCATGCAGGACGACAACTCGTACGGGATCGCGGCAGGAGAGCTGCGCCAGTTCATCGAGCAATACGAGCAACTCGAGGCCGAGAAGAAGGACGTGACCGAGCAGCAGAAAGAGCTGATGGCCGAGGCCAAGGCGCGTGGCTATGACACCAAGGTCATGCGCAAGGTCATCGCGCTGCGCAAGCGTGACAAGGACGATATCGCCGAGGAGGAAGCCATCCTCGAGATGTACAAGGCCGCCCTAGGCATGGGCTGAGGCAAGAGTGCGGAGGGGCCTTTAAGGCCCTCCGCTTTGCTGAAGACCGGGGCACGGGCAGGGGGATCTGCCGCTCTCATGGCCCTCGACGGCGTTTGCGCCTGAAGTGGGTGCAGGCCTATGAAAGGGAGCGCAATGTCGAATATCATCGCGTCCGGCCAGGAGAAGTTTCTGGTCCTTCCCGCAGAGGGGCAACCTATCGAGAAAGCATCGGATGCCAATGACCTCTTGGCCGCGGCGATGGCTGCGGGTGCTGCATGGGTGGTCATCCCGATCGGTCGCTTAGGGCAAGAGTTCCTGCAATTGCGTACGCGGATTGCGGGCGAGTTCTTCCAGAAATTTGTGACCTATCGCATTGGCTGCGCCGTCATCGGCGACATCACTGATCTGGTCGCAGCCAGCAGCGCTTTGCGTGATTTCGTTCACGAGACCAACAAGGGCCGCACGATTTTATTCGCGCCCGACTTGGATGATCTGCTGGTGAAGCTAGGCTGAAACTGCGTGAAATGGTGCCGGTTATAGGAATCGAACCCACGACCTTCTGATTACAAATCAGCTGCTCTACCTGCTGAGCTAAACCGGCGCACTGGTGCCTCCGATACCCTCTGACGCGGGCTTTCGCAAGTCAAGGTTGGCGCGCACCAGCAACCCGACCGCGATCAGCCCCACCGCCATCACCAGCAGCGCGGCGGGGGCGGCGTTGCCCAGATCCTCGATGCTGGCGCGTTCATGCGTACGGGTGGCCAGCGTCTCATAGTTGAAGGGGCGCAGCAGCAGCGTGGCGGGCAGCTCTTTGGCGCAATCGACGAAGACCAGCAGCAGGGCCGAGCCGACCGAGCCGCGCATCAGTGGCAGATAGATCTCGCGCAGCACGCGGGCATTTCCGCGCCCAAGCGAGCGCGCGGCCATCGGCAGTGAGGGGGGGACGCGGGCAAAGGCCGCATCCGTCGCGCCCTGGGCGATGGCGAAGAAACGCACGACATAGGCCAGCACGATCGCGAATCCGGTGCCGGTCAGGATCAGGCCGGGATCGGTGCCGGTCACCAGCTCGGCCAGATCGGCCATGCGGTGATCCAGCGCGGCCAGCGGCAGCAGGATGCCGACCGCCAGCACCGCGCCCGGCGCGGCATAACCGATGGTGGTGACCGGCAGCAGCAGGCCCGGCAGCCGGAGCCCAGAAAGCCGCACGCCATAGACCATGATCAGCGCAAGGATCACCGTGAGAAGCGCCGCCACCCCGCCCAGCGTGACGGTATGGATCAGCGCCTGCATCAAGCCGGGCCCGAACCAGCCTTGCGGATAGGCCAGCGCATAGCGCAGGATCACGCCCACCGGCAGCAGGAAGCCCAGAGCGAAGGGCAAGGCGCAGGCCAGCAGCGCCAGCCCCGCCCGCCAGCCATTCAGCGGCTGGCGCAAGACCGGACGGATCTGGCGCGCACCCTGATGATAGCGGGCGCGGCGGCGGCTGATTCGCTCAAGTACGGCCAGCACAAGGATGATGCCCAGCATGACCATGGCGAGCTGGGCCGCGCCGCCTGCGTTGCGGGCCTCAAGCCAGGTGGTGAAAATGCCGGTGTTGAGCGTCTGGATGCCGAAATAGCTGACGACGCCGTAATCGGCGACCGTCTCCATCATGGCGATGGCTGCGCCCGCGACGATGGCGGGCCGCGCCAGCGGCAGGCCCACGCGCCAGAACAGGCGCGCGCCGCCGGTGCCAAGGGCGCGGGCAACCTCATAGACGCTGCCGGATTGTTCGCGGAAGGCGGCGCGGGCCAGCAGATAAACATAGGGGTAAAGCGCGGCCGACAGGACCAGCACGGCCGCTGGCAGCGATCTGATGCGGGGGAACCAGTAGTCGCGGGCCGAGGTCCAGCCAAAGAAATCGCGCAGCGCGATCTGCACGGGGCCCGAATAGTCCAGAAAATCTGCCAGCGCATAGGCACCGATATAGGCAGGCACGGCCAGCGGCAGCAGCAGCAGCCATTCAAGCCAGCGCCGCCCCGGGAAGCTGTACATCGTGACCAGCCACGCCGTTCCGGCCCCCACGACGGCGGCCAGAAGGCCCGTGCCCAGCGTCAGCTTCACGGTATTGCCGAAATAGCGGGGGAGGGTGGTGGCCAGCATATGCGGCCAGATGTTCTCGGTCGGGAACATGGCGATCCACAGGACCGCAATCACCGGCGCCATCACCAGTGCCGCGATCAGAAGCGCCGCGATGGACCAGCCCATGCCTCCCGCCTGACGAAGCGATTGGGAACTCTGACGGGAAACGGTCTGATCGCGCTGCGTATTCATGCCGATTGGCTATATCAATGCGGTTTCCCTGTCTATGAATGGCGGCTAGTGTGCGGCGATCTGAATTCGCGAGTCTGGAGTAACGGTTGATGCAGATGGTCTTTCATTGCGGGGTTCACGGCACGGATCTGGACCGCATGGTCAAGACCCTGGCCCAGAACCGGGACTGGCTGCTGAAGAACGGGATCGAGCCACTGACCCCGAATCGCCACCGCGGCATCTTCGAGGAAGCCCTGACCGCCCTTTCCGGTGGCGAGGCCACGCCCGAGATGGAAGAGGTGATGCTGGATGCGATCCTTGAAACCGACGCGCCGCGCCGGGTGATCTGCTCGAGCCCCGGGTTTCTGGGGCTGCCCTATCGCGCGATTGCTCCGGGCGGGCTGTTTGTCACCGCAGGCCCCAAGATGGCGGCCATGGCGAACCTCTTTCCCAGTGCCGAGGTCGAATTCTTTCTGGCGCTGAAGAACCCGGCGACGCTCGTCCCCTATGTGCTGAGCCGGATGGAGAACCGCACCTATGATCAGGTGATGGGTGGCGTCGACCCGATCAGCCTGCGTTGGGGGCCCTGTATCCAGCGCATCCTGAGCTCGCTTCAGGGCCGCCGGATCGTGATCTGGTGCCATGAGGATACGCCGATGATCTGGCCCGAGGTCGTGCGCCGCATCGCCACCATGCCGGGGGACGTGCCGCTCAAGGCGGGGCTGCAGATTCTGGGCGATCTGCTCCATCCCGAGGGGATCCACATGATCCGCGACGAGATGGCTAAGCAGGAACGCCTGACCGTCGAGACCCGCCGCGCGATCTTTGCCGCCGCACTGGCGAAATACGCCCGCACCGAGATGATCGACATTCCCGTCGACCTGCCGGGCTGGGATCAGGATCTGATCGACGCGATCACCCGCAATTACGACACCGACGTGGCCGAGATTGCCGCCATGCCGGGCGTGGAGTTTCTGGTTCCCTGAAATGTGGGAGTTGGCGAGCTGGCTGGAGCAGATCTGTTGCCCTCGGTCATTGGCGTCGTCAGCCAGATGACGAACTGTTGCGCTCTATCTTGAGCAGTTGTAGGCGTTCGACCGGAATTCTGAGGTTGTCATGCAAGACATCTATATTATTGGCGGGTCCAACAGTCTGTTGTCCGGGGGCTGGGTCGCCAACTTGCGGGCCGGTTATTCCGATAAGTTCAAGATCACGAACCTGTCCATCGGCGCCGCAACAACGCTGATCGGCATCTACCGCATTCTCTGCGATGAGGTCCCTGACGGGGCGACCGTGGTGTGGGAATATGCGCTCAATGAATCGAACCACCGGAACGCCGGTCAAAGCCTGCAAAGCCTGATGTGGCATTTTGGCTGGTTCATGGAGCTTGCGCATCGCAGAAGTCTACATGTTCTTCCGGTTGTGATCTGGACTCGACCCGAGCATGTCAAACTGAAGCACAATGACTATCGGGCGGCTGTCACGGAGAAAATCGACAGGCTGGGCCTGAATTGCATTGACGCCTGGGACCCCATGATCGCGTTTGCCGAGGGTCGGCAGGTGCCCGTTTCGGATCTCTATCTCGACGATATGCATTACGCGCCGCAGGGTGGCTTCCCCGCGGCCTTGGCAAATCTTATCGCGGCTGCGATCTCCACAGCGAGGATCCCGGACGCCCAGCCCGAGTACTTGGGTAAGTCCTTGCGGCTTTGTACGCCCTCGGGTCCGGCTTCTGAGGTTTTCGAGAACAGTTTGTTTTCGGCGGATGTGCATCATCTGGCTGACCCCCTGCATGTCGAGGGGAAAGGGCATCTTTTGGCATCCTACGTCATTGCGGCCAACGACGCCGGGGCCTTGACGGTCAGTATCGGGCACAGCCTCTTTGAAGTGTATTCCTTGCAAGGCGCTCCCGGTTATCGCGATCCGGGAAGGTTACTCAAACATGTCGTTCATTGGCAAACGACTGACGACATCGGGTTTGTAGCCGACAATATGGTGCTCTCTGGTGACGATCCCGAAGGGAAGCCGAAGGTCCAGAACATGTTTTCATGGCGCGGGCCATTGAAGGATAAGATGCGGCAGGATGGCTATATCTGCAGCCTGCTGGAGGTATAGGACTGCCTGCGGCGCGGCTGGCCTGCCGAGATCCCTACCGCGATAGCTTACGGTTCAGGCGCGCAATCCGGTTGACTTTAACCCACGAATCCCGGATATACGCGCGACCGGCCGGGCTTCGCTCGATGCCGGTAAGCTATTTTTCAATCATCACCCATACAAAGGGTGCGCTGTTCGACGGCGGGGCTTGGCCCCCTGAACGCCTGCATCGCAGGGGCCACAGAGCGCGGTAGAAGCAAGGAAAGACGGAATGTTCGCAGTTCTCAAGACGGGCGGCAAGCAGTACCGGGTTCAGGCCGGTGACGTGCTGCGCGTCGAAAAACTGGCAGCTGAAGCCGGCGAAAAGATCCAGTTCAATGACGTTCTGGTGATCGGTTCGACCATCGGCGCGCCGCTGGTGGCTGGTGCCGCCGTGCAGGCCGAAGTGATCGACACGATCAAAGCTGACAAGGTCATCACCTATGTCAAGCGTCGCCGCAAGCACAGCTCGCAGCGGACCCGTGGCCACCGTCAGCAACTGACCCTGGTCCGGATCACCGACCTGCTGGAAAAAGGCGCCGAGAAGTCCGACGTCAAAGCCGCCGTTGGCGTGCGCAGCGCCGTCGCGACCCAGGCTCCTGCCAAGGCTGAAAAAGCCGCCGCGAAACCCGCAAAGGCTGCAAAGCCGGCGAAAGAAGCCAAGAAGGACTGATAAACCATGGCACATAAAAAAGCAGGCGGTTCGTCCCGCAACGGTCGCGACTCGGCTGGTCGCCGTCTTGGCGTCAAGCTGTATGGTGGTCAGGAAGCCATCGCAGGCAACATCATCGTGCGTCAGCGCGGCACCACCTGGTGGCCGGGCCAGAACGTCGGCATGGGCCGCGATCACACGCTGTTCGCACTGACCGACGGTCAGGTAACCTTCCGCAAGGGCCTCAAGGGCCGCACGTACATTTCTGTGCAGCCGGCAAACCTCGAGGCTGCTGAGTAAGCCGATCTTAATACCCGAATGCTAGAGGGGATCGGCGAAAGCCGGTCCCCTTCGCTTTTGGGGATCGGTGACTATATCGGTACTGAGGGAATGGGGAGAGAGGGATGAACCAACTGGCCACTGCAGAGGGCTTGAGGTCGCAAGACGAATACGAGACCGAGCGTTTCCTGCTGCGCGCTTTGCGCCGCTCGGACGCGGGACTGATCGCACACTACACCGCAGATCGCCGCGTGGCCGAGGGCACGCGCTCGATCCCCCATCCTTTGCCGCCGGGCGCGTCCGACGCCTATGTCCAGCGGGTCATGGCCCGCGAAAAGGGCGAAGACGTCTGGGCCATCGACGGATCGGCGAACAATCTGGCAGAGCTTCTGGGCGTCGTCTCGCTGACCCAGCTTGAGGACAAGCAGTCCGAGCTGCGTTTCTGGATCGGTGCGGGCTTTTGGAACACCGGCTTTGCGACCGAAGCCGTGGCCGCTCTGGTTGCCGCGAACCCGCACAAGGACCGGACGCTATTCGCCGAGGTGTTTCAGGACAATCCCGGCTCGGCCCGTGTGCTGACGAATTGCGGCTTCGACTATCTGGGCGATGCCGAAAGCTGGTCGGTGGCGCGCAATGCGCGTGTCGCGACCTGGACCTATCTGCGCAAGATGGGCTGAGACACAGCACGGGGGCGAAATTCGCCCCCGAATGCTTTGCGCTTAGCGGCGCAGGGTGACGCTGTTTGCGCCGCCCGAAATGACCACCTCGCGCAGATTGGCCAGCGCGCTATGCGACAGGGTCATGCTGACGGTGATCGTATCGGTCGCGGGCGAGGCGGGAACGGCGGCCTCGAACGTGTTCTGGGGCGGCGGGTTGCCGACCAGACGCAGGCGCAGGACGCCATTCTGATCCGGACGGATGCGACCACTCGGCATCGGCACTTCGGTGATCAGCGCAACATCCCACCAGCCTTTGGTGGCCGCGACGCCGGTCACGACCAGCATGCCGCCTTCGTAAAGCGGCTCCCACCGCGCGGCGGTGACATTCGCGATCGGTTGCCGGCCATCCTGGTTCTGCGTCGGATAGCCGCCTTCAGGGTCCAGCGTGGTCGGCTGATTCGAGCCGCCAAACCAGCGCATGGGGTTCATCCCGCTGTCGCCCATCCGTCCGCAGCCTGCCACGGCCAGGGCCACGCAGGCCAGAAGCCCCAAAGTTCCGGTTTTCATCGCCACAGGTCCCGCCCAGTCGTCGTTTATTGCTGCCAGTGATATGCCAAGACAGCCGGTGGCGAAAGCCTCTTTGACCTTTGCGCTGTCCGGCGCTATGCCAGAGCGCTTTCAGCTGAAAGGATCGCGCCATGGCCACCCCCGCTTTCGAGGAAATCGCCGAGACCTTCGAATTCCTGGACGATTGGGAGGACCGCTATCGCCATGTGATCGAGCTGGGGAAGGCGATGCCCGCGATGGACCCCGCGCTGCATGTCCCCGCGACCAAGGTCGAGGGCTGCGCAAGCCAGGTCTGGATCATGCCGCAGATCGAAAACGGCGTGTTCGACTTTCAGGGCGACAGCGATGCGCTGATCGTGCGGGGGCTGATCGCGATTCTTCACGCGCTTTATTCGGGCGTGCCGGTGGCGCAGATCGCGCCCATTGACGCGCAGGCGGAACTGGCGCGGCTGGGCCTGCATGAGCATCTTTCGGCGCAACGCTCGAACGGGCTGCGTGCCATGGTCGAACGGGTCCGCCTGCTGGCCGAGGCCGCCTGAGCCGCGTCACGCGCCGCGGCGGTGGGTGATCCAGCCGCCGCCCAGAACCCGCGAGCTGTCAGGGCCATAGAACACGCAGGCCTGTCCGGGGCTCACGCCTTCCTCGGGGTCCAGAAGCTCGATCTCGGCCCGGTTCTTGCCCGTCGCCCGCAGGATTGCCGGACGCGGCGGCCGCGTTGAGCGGATGCGCGCCGCGATCTGGAACTCACCTTCGAAATCACTCTCGCCCAGCCAGTTCACGTCGGTGACCGGCACGATCCGCGTCGAGAGGGCCGATTTCGGCCCGACGATGACATGGCGCTTCTCGGGGTCCAGCTTGACGACATAAAGCGGGTCACCCAGACCGCCGATGCCGAGGCCCCGCCTTTGGCCGATGGTGTAATGGATCACGCCCTTATGCGTGCCCAGCACATGGCCATCCATATCGACGATATCGCCGGGATCAGCGGCGCCCGGCCGCAATTTCTCGATAACGCTGGCGTAATTGCCATTCGGCACGAAGCAGATGTCCTGACTGTCCGGCTTGTCCGCAATCGCCAGGCCGTATTTGGCCGCCAGCACGCGCGTTTCAGCCTTGCTGGCAAGGCCGCCCAGCGGAAAGCGCAAGAATTCCAACTGCTCCGGCGTGGTCGAGAACAGGAAGTAGCTTTGGTCGCGGGCGGCATCGACCGCCATATGCAGTTCCGCCCCCGAGGGCCCGTCCATCCTGCGGATATAATGGCCCGTCGCCATGCAATCGGCATCCAGATCGCGAGCGGTCTCCAGCAGGTCGCGGAATTTCACCCGCTCATTGCAGCGGATGCAGGGAACCGGGGTCGCGCCCGCCAGATAGGCGTCGGCGAATTCCTCAATCACCGATTCGCGAAATTTGTTTTCGTAGTCAAGGACATAGTGCGGGAAGCCGATCCGCTCAGCCACGCGGCGGGCGTCGTGAATATCTTGCCCGGCGCAGCACGCGCCCTTCTTGGCCAGGGCCGCGCCATGGTCGTAAAGCTGCAGGGTGACGCCGATCACATCATAGCCCTCATCGGCCAGCATAGCCGCCACGACCGAGCTGTCGACGCCGCCCGACATCGCGACAACCACCCGGGTCTGGGCCGGGGGCTTCGCAAAACCAAGCGAGTTCAATGGGATGTCTTGCGCGTGTTCGCGCAGTTCGGTGGCCGGTGCTGACATGGATCGTCCTTTCGCGGCAAATTTGGGTTCAAATACCGCGGTTACAAGGCGAGTTATATAAAAATACGCCGAATTCTCAAGGTGCGAATCCTTGCCGGGGATGTTCTGCTTTACGTCTCATTAGGGGGGCTGGCCTAAGGTAGCGGAACTAGGACGGGAATTTATGATGTTTCTGAAACGAACCCATGGCCCCAGAACGGTCAGCCTGCCGGATGGCAGCATCCTGAGCCTTGCCGACCTGCCGGGGCGGCAGACGCGGTGGGTGGCCAGCCGCAAGGCAGTGGTGGTCCATGCGGTCGAGCATGGGCTGTTGACGCGTGAGGATGCGCTGCGGCGCTACGACCTCACGGATGAGGAATTTGACGCCTGGTCAAAAGCGGTTCACCAATTCGGCAAGAATGCTTTGAAGGTCACCAAATTGCAGGAATTCAGACAACCTGAAGTTTAGTAAAGGGAATTGATTTCAGCGGTAACGTGATATTAACCTTTTCGTGAACAGTATCGGATCGAATGGCTATCTGGGGGCAACGATATGCGAATTCTTTTGGTCGAGGACGATCCGACAACGGCGCGAAGCATCGAATTGATGCTGACGAATGCCAGCTATAACGTCTATCGCACCGATATGGGGGAGGAGGGGATCGACCTCGCCAAGCTCTATGACTACGATCTGATCCTGCTGGATCTGGACCTTCCCGACATGAACGGGATGGAGGTTCTGCGCCAGATCCGCATGTCGCGTGTTGACACGCCTATTCTGATCCTGACCGGCTCGGATGATACAGAGAACAAGCTGCGCGGCTTCGGCTTCGGCGCGGATGATTATATGACGAAGCCCTTCAACCGCGATGAACTGGTGGCCCGCATTCAGGCCATCATCCGGCGTTCGAAAGGCCATAGCCAGTCGGTCATCCGCACCGGCAATCTGACCGTGAACCTCGATGCCCGCTCGGCCGAGGTCTCGGGGCGTCCGGTCAATTTGACGGGAAAGGAATATCAGATCCTCGAATTGCTTAGCTTGCGTAAGGGGACCACGCTGACGAAGGAAATGTTCCTCAATCACCTTTACGGCGGCATGGATGAGCCCGAGCTGAAAATCATCGACGTCTTCGTCTGCAAGCTGCGCAAGAAGCTCTCCGCCGCGATGGATGGGGAAAGCCATATCGAGACCGTCTGGGGGCGCGGCTATGTGCTGCGCGATCCGGTGGCAATTGCCGATCAACGGGTTCCGATGCGGGCCTGACGCGGCAGGTTCATCCCCGCAAGGCACGGGACGGAAGGAACAGGGTCTGCGGCGCTGGACAAGATTGGCGCCGCCCCGCTATCACCTTGCTCTGGGTCCTATCAACGGCTCCGGGTAAGTCGAGCGGGGATGACATGACCAGAAACGGCAATGAGCAAACAGATCAGTCCAAGCCCGATGTGCCAAGCGAAGAGCTGCCGGTCGACGCGCTGAGCAAGACGACAGCGGTGCAAGAGGTGGCGCGGCTGTCCGCAATCCTTGAGCAATCGAACCAAGCGTATCACGGTGACGATGCACCATTCATCAGCGATGCGGAATACGACCATCTGAAACGTCGGCTGACCGAGATCGAGGCGCGCTTCCCTGAACTCGAGGCCGAGGACAGTGTGACCGGCCAGGTCGGCGCGACCCCGGACGGTCGATTTGCCAAGGTGCGCCACAGCCAGCGGATGCTCTCGCTTGAAAACGCCTTCACTCGCGAAGAGGTCGAGGCGTTCATCCTGCGCATCAGGTCGTTCCTGAGCCTGCCCCCGACCACCGAGATCGCCTTCACCGCTGAACCCAAGATCGACGGACTGTCGCTGTCGCTGCGATACGAGAGCGGGAAGCTGGTCCAAGCTTCGACCCGCGGCGATGGCGCGGTTGGTGAGAACGTCACCGCGAACGCGCGCACGATCTCCGACATCCCGCAGGTGCTAAGCGGCATGGATATCCCCGAAATCCTCGAGATTCGGGGTGAGATCTACATGTCGCATGACGATTTTCGCGTCCTCAACGCGACCGGTGATGGCCGGGTCTTCGCAAATCCGCGCAACGCGGCGGCGGGATCGCTGCGCCAGCTTGATCCGGCAGTGACCGCCTCGCGACCGCTCCGCTTCTTTGCCTATGCCTGGGGTGAGATCAGCCAGCCGCTTGCGCCCACGCAGATGCAGGCGGTCGAGCGTATGAATGAGCTGGGGTTTCCGGTCAATCCGCTGACCCGGATCTGCCGGAACGCGGATGAGATGATCGCCGCCTGGACCCAGATCGAACAGCAGCGCGCGACCTTGGGCTATGACATCGACGGCGTTGTCTACAAGGTGAACGACCTCGCGCTTCAGGCCCGTCTTGGCCTTCGCTCAACCACGCCTCGCTGGGCGCTGGCGCATAAGTTTCCTGCCGAACAAGCCTGGACGCGGTTGGAAAAGATCGAAATTCAGGTCGGCCGTACCGGAGCTTTGTCACCCGTCGCGCGCCTGACGCCCGTGACCGTGGGGGGCGTCGTTGTCTCGAACGCGACGCTGCACAATGAGGACTACATCGCAGGCAGGGATTCGGCGGGTCGACCCATTCGCGAAGGCCGCGACATTCGCGAAGGCGATTGGGTCCGGATCTATCGCGCGGGCGACGTCATTCCGAAGATTGCCGACGTCGATCTGGCGCAGCGGCTGTCCGACACCCCTTACATCTTTCCCCAACATTGCCCCGAATGCCATTCCGACGCAGTTCGCGAGGATGGCGACGCCGTCCGTCGCTGTACGGGCGGATTGGCCTGTCCCGCGCAGGGGATCGAGAAGCTGAGGCATTTCGTCTCGCGCCCTGCGTTCGATATCGATGGCCTGGGCGAAAAGCAGATCGAGGCATTCTGGCAGGCTGGCTGGATCCGCGAGCCCGCCGACATCTTCACCCTTGAAGCGCGCCACGGCGACGATCTTCGCAAGACCGAAGGCTGGGGCGAGAAATCGGCGACCAAGCTCTTTCATGGCATCGAGACGCGACGGACCATCCCCCTGCCAAAGCTGATCAACGCGCTTGGCATCCGGCACATTGGTGAGCAAAGCGCCCGGCTTTTGTCGCGCCATTACGGCACCTGGCAGGCCTTCGAGACGGCAATGACCACCGCGCAGATCGGCGAGGGACAGGCTTGGGAGGAGCTGAACTCCATCGACGGAATCGGCGCGATTCTGGCGGGCTCGGTCGTGACGGCCTTTCACCAACCGGCCGAGCGTGAGGTCATCGACCGGCTGGTCCGTCAACTGACGATCGAGCCGGATCTTGCGCCGGTCGCGACGGACAGTCCGATTGCGGGCAAGACCGTCGTTTTTACCGGCACGCTGGAACATATGGCGCGCGCCGAGGCGAAGGCGCGGGCCGAGGCCATGGGGGCCAAGGTCGCGGGCTCGGTTTCGGCCAAGACCGATCTGGTCGTCGCGGGGCCGGGTGCGGGCTCGAAGGCGGCGAAGGCCGCCGAACTTGGGATCAAGGTCATTGATGAAGACGAATGGCTGAAGATCGCCCGGATGTGACGCCCGGGCGCCCGCCCGCGCTATTTCCGCTGTTCGCGGATGTCGAGACGCTGCCCGGCGTCGGACCGCGCGCGGCTGAAGCCTTTGCGCAGATGGACGTCACCCGCCCGCGCGATCTGGTGCTGACCCTTCCGCATTCGGGGATCCGGCGCAGGCCGATTGCCCGGCTGTCGGACGCGCAGCCGCCGGAAATCGTGACCATGGCGCTGACGGTCCTGCGCCATGTCGAGCCGAAGGCGCGCAACCGTCCATGGCGCGTCTATTGCTCGGATGGCGCGACCGAGGTGCAGCTCGTGTTCTTTCATCCGCGCAAGCAATGGATCGAGACGCAGCTTCCGATTGGCGTGCGGCGCATGATCTCGGGCAAGATCGAGCAGTTCGACGGTGCCCTGCAGTTGGTCCACCCCGACCATATCGGTGCCGAGGATGCCCCGCTGCCGCCCGAGTTTGAGCCGGTCTATCCGCTTTCCGGAAAGCTGACGCAGGGTGTGGTTCAGAAGGCAGTGCGCGCCGCGATGTCGCGCGTACCCGAAGCGACCGAATGGATCGACCCGGCACTGCTTGCGCGTGAGGGTTGGCCCGATTGGGGTGAGGCGCTGACCCTGGCACATCAACCGCAGGGACCTCAGGACCTGTCGATGACCGCCCCCGCGCGTCTGCGGCTGGCCTATGATGAGCTGCTGGCGCATCAGCTAACTCTTGCGCTGGTGCGGCGCGAGCGTCGTCGGGGGGCCGGGCTTCAGACCTCGGGCGACGGGCAGCTGCGCGACAAGGTATTGGCGGGGCTGCCCTGGCCTCCGACCGGTGCGCAGACCCGCGCCGTGGCTGAGATTGCGGCGGACATGGCCGCGCCGCAGCGGATGAACCGCCTGTTGCAGGGCGATGTCGGCGCGGGCAAGACGCTGGTCGCTTTCCTGTCGCTGCTGGTCGCGGTCGAGGCGGGCGGGCAGGGCGTGATGATGGCCCCGACCGAGATCCTGGCCCGGCAGCATTTCCGCGCACTGGAGCCTCTGGCGACGCTCGCGGGCATCCGGCTGGAGGTGCTGACCGGGCGCGACAAGGGCAATGCGCGCGCCAATATCCTGACGGATCTGGCCGAGGGGCGGATCGACATTCTGGTCGGAACGCATGCGGTGATCCAGAAAACCGTTGAATTTCATGATCTTCGCCTGGCTATCATCGACGAACAGCACCGCTTCGGCGTGACGCAGCGGATGGAGTTGGGAACCAAGGGCGGGCATCTGCCGCCCGACATGCTGGTGATGACGGCGACGCCGATCCCGCGCTCGCTGGCGCTGTCGCAATATGGCGACATGGATCTGTCGGTGCTGGATGAAAAGCCCGCAGGGCGGCAGCCCATCCGGACCACGGTGATCTCGGACCGGCGGCTGGAGGATGTGCTGACCCATCTGGCGCAGGCGCTGCAATCGGGCGCGCGCGCCTATTGGGTCTGTCCGCTGGTCGAGGAAAGCGAGGTCATCGACCTGACGGCGGCCGAGGCCCGCTTTCAGGCGTTGCGGGCGCGCTTCGGGGATGAGGTGCGGCTGATCCATGGCCAGATGCCGCCTGAACAGCGCGACCTGGCTATGGCGGATTTCGCCTCGGGGCGCGCGCGCATTCTGGTGGCGACGACGGTGATCGAGGTGGGCGTCGACGTGCCCGAGGCCACGATCATGGTGATCGAGCGCGCCGAAAGCTTCGGGCTGGCGCAGCTTCACCAGTTGCGTGGCCGGGTCGGGCGCGGGCAGGGCGCATCAAGCTGCCTGCTGATGTATCACGAGCCGCTCAGCGAAACCGGGCGGCGGCGGCTGCAGATTCTGCGAGAGACCGAGGACGGCTTCCGCATCGCCGAAGAGGATCTGCTGATGCGGGGCGCGGGCGATGTGATCGGTACGGCGCAATCGGGGCTGCCGCGTTTCCGGATCGCCGATCTGGAACATCAGGCCGGACTGATGGCCATGGCGCGCAAGGATGCGCAGGCTTTTCTGGAACGCGACCCCGCGATGACCAGCCCGCGCGGCCTCGCTGTCAGGTTTTTGCTGTGGCTGATGGAGCAGGACAAGGCGATCCGGTTGATCTCTGTCGGTTAGTTTTCATTAAATGTTCCTAAAAAGTTCTTTACACGCGCATCTCGATATGAGAACAAATTGGAAACACAGCATGGAGAGCCAGAGATGTCCCTCGAGAAACTGTCTGATCTGATTGGTGTCGTCGCGATTTCCGTCATGGGCATCGTCATCTTTTCACTGCCCGGCTTGATGGCCGCCTGACGCCACATTACCCCCGAATTTCTCTGCCCCGCGCTTGATCCTTGCGATGCCATCGCCTGTGCATCGCAGCCGTTATCCCCCGGTCGTTTGACATGCGCGCAACTGCCGGCCCTGCGGGGCCGGCTTTTTCATGCGCCCTTTTCGCTGAGCGTCTCGGACGACTGAGCGGCGCTTTCGGCGGCCTCGATGGCGGCCAGCGTCGCGTCCCATGCCAGCAGGATCGAGGCGTGGCGGTTCGCGAATTCACGCGCAGGCAGCAGCGTTTCCAGCGCGTCGAAGGGGGCGGTCGGCAGCGGGCCATCCTCTTTCAGCATCGCGACGAGCTGCTGGCGCGAAGCGGCAATCTCGGCCCCGGTACGGCCCAGAACCGCCCCGCCAAGAATGGCGGCCGAGGCCTGCCCAAGCGCGCAGGCCCGGACCTCTTGCGCGAAATCACTGATCCGCCCGTCGGTCAGGCGCAGGTCCACGGTCACCGATGAGCCGCATTGGGGCGAGCGTTTATACGCGCTGCCATCGGGTGCGGGCAGGCGTCCCAAATGCGGAATCTCCGACGCCAAAGCCAGAATACGGCGCGAGTAAAGCTGCATCAGATCGCTGTCGGCCATGGCTTTCCCCTTGCGGCTGCCCGGATTAGATAGGTGCGGCAACGCCGAAAGGAAAGCCGATGTTCGACCCTGCCAGCCTGAAATACGATGCCAATGGCCTGATTCCCGCCATCGCGCAGGATCATCTCAGCGGTGAGGTGCTGATGATGGCCTGGATGAATGCCGAGTCGGTGGCCCGCACTCTGGCGGACGGGCGGGTGACCTATTGGTCGCGCTCGCGTCAGGCGTTCTGGGCGAAGGGAGACACCTCGGGCCATGTTCAGAGGCTGATCGAGATGCGCATCGATTGCGACCGCGACTGCCTGCTGCTTCTGGTCGACCAGATTGGCCCGGCCTGCCACACGAACCGGCGCAGCTGTTTTTACACAGCGCTGCGGGACGGGCAGGAGGTCATTCTGACCGAGCCTCAGAACCCCAGCGAGTGACGCAGCGCCTCGGCGCTCATGCCATCGGCGCGATAGAGGCTTAGCGCGCGCGCGTCGTCGCGCTTGGCCAACCGCTTGCCGCTGTCGTCGCGGATCAGGCGGTGATGGTGATAGCGCGGGGTTTCGAGTTGAAGTAGTTTCTGAACAATGACGTGGATATATGTGGAATCCAATAAATCTTTTCCACGTGTCACCAGCGTGATCTTCTGGGCGGCATCGTCCACGACGACCGAAAGGTGATAGGAGGTTCCCATCCCGCGCCGCGACAGGACTACATCGCCAACCCCGGTGATGAAGTCCTGCGGCGACAGGCTGTGGGGCACATCCGGAGCAATGTTTTCGTCGAGGAATGTGATCTCGGTCAGGCCCAGATAGTCCAGCGCCCGGGCCGAGTTCAGGCGCAGGGCGTCACCCGGTGCGGCATCGCGCATCTGCAGATGGCGGCAGGTGCCGGGATAGACGGGGCCGTCGGGGCCGATCTGCGGCTCTGCGCCCTCTTGCGGGGCTGAAAGGGCCGCGCGGATATCGGCGCGACGGCATTTGCAGGGATAGATCAGGTCCAGCGCGGCCAGATGGTCCAGTGCTGCCTGATAGGCCTCCCGACGCTCGGACTGGCGCATGACGGGCGTGAGCCAGTCGAGGCCCAACCAGTGTAGATCCTCGGCAATCAGCGTCTCATATTCGGGGCGGCAGCGGCTTTGGTCGATGTCCTCGATCCGCAGCAGGAACTGGCCCGGATCGGCCAGCCGGGCGGCGGTGAGGGCCGCGAAGGCGTGCCCCAGATGCAGCGGGCCAGTTGGCGAAGGGGCGAACCGCGTGCGGTTCAATTCTGCCCCGCAAGCCATTGGTTGAAGTCGGATTTTGCGCGGTCGGTATAGGCCGGATAGCGGTCCTTGCGGCCTTTGCGACCGCCCCGCATCTCATCCAGCGGAGGGTAGAGGCCGAAATTCACGTTCATCGGCTGGAAGGTCTTGGCCTCAGCCCCGCCGGTGATGTGATTGACCAGCGCGCCCATCGAGGTGGTCGGGGCCGGAGGCGGCAGGTCGCGCCCAAGCGCCTCGGCGGCCGCCATCCGGCCCGCCAGCAGGCCCATGGCCGCGCTTTCGACATAGCCTTCGACCCCGGTGACCTGACCTGCGAAGCGCAGGTTCGGGCGCAGCCGCAGCCGCAGACGGTCGTCGATCAGCGTCGGAGAGTTCAGGAAGCTGTTGCGATGGATGCCGCCCAGACGCGCGAAACTGGCGTTCTGCAAGCCGGGGATCAGTTTAAAAACATCGGTTTGTGCGCCATATTTCATCTTGGTCTGGAAGCCCACGATATTGTAGAGCGTGCCAAGCGCGTTGTCGCGGCGCAGCTGGACAACCGCATAGGCCTTCTCGGTCGGGTTATGTGTATTGGTCAGGCCGACGGGCTTCATGGGGCCGTGGCGCAGCGTCTCGCGCCCGCGCTCGGCCATGACCTCAATGGGCAGGCAGCCGTCGAAGTAGCCAGCGGTTTCGCCCTCGCGGAACTCGGTCTTGTCGGCGGCCAGAAGCGCGTCGATGAAGCGTTCATAATCGTCGCGGGTCATCGGGCAGTTGATATAGGCGGTCCGCTCTTCCTCGGTCTCGCCCTTGTCATAACGGCTCTGGCGCCAGCAGATCGACATGTCGATGCTGTCGGCGTGAACAATCGGCGCGATGGCGTCGAAGAACGCGAGCGATTCCGTGCCGGTCAGCCCGCGGATCGAGCCCGCCAGCGCATCCGAGGTCAGCGGCCCGGTGGCGACGATCCAGCGGCCCTCGGAGGGCAATTCGCGGATCTCGCCCGGCTGGAACGAGATCAGCGGGTGATCCTTCAGCGCCTGGGTGACCGCGCCCGAAAACGCGTCGCGATCGACGGCCAGCGCGCCGCCCGCAGGCAGGCGGTGACGGTCGGCCATCTGCATGATCAGCCCGCCCGCCGCACGCATTTCCCAATGCAGCTGTCCCACAGCGTTCATCGCATCATCATCCGAGCGGAAGCTGTTCGAGCAGACCATCTCGGCGCAATCGCCGGTGCGATGGGCGAATGTCGCGACGTTGGGGCGCATCTCGTGCAGGACCACGGGGACGCCAGCCTGCGCGATCTGCCAGGCGGCTTCCGAGCCCGCAAGGCCCGCGCCAATGATATGCACCGTCTCTGTCATCGCGTCATTCCCACTCATCGTCTTGCGCTGATCTAGGTAGCAACCGGCCCGCAGCGCAGCAAGGATGGCCGGAACGGAAAAAGGCGGCACCATCCGGGGCCGCCTTTCCTGTCTTGCAAGCCTGCCCGGCCTTAGGCTTCGGCGGCTTCTTCGCTGGCCTCACCTGCGTCTTCGTTATCCGACGAACGCAGACCCGAGGGTGCTGCGATGTTGGCGATGACGAAGTTGCGGTCGATGGTCGGCTTCACGCCTTTCGGCAGCTTGATGTCTTCGATGTGGATCGAATCGCCGATCTGCTTGCCTGTCAGGTCGACCGTGATGTGATCGGGGATATCCGAGGCGGTCACGACCAGCTCGACTTCCGGGCGAACGACAACCAGCGTACCGCCGCGCTTCAGGCCCGGCGACTCTTCGTGGTTTTCGAATTCCACGTGGATGAACAGGTTCACACGGGTGTTGCGGTGCAGGCGCATGAAGTCGATATGCGTCGGCAGGTCCTTCACCACGTCGCGCTGAACGCTGCGGCAGATGACGCGAACGTCGTCCTGACCGTCCACTTTCAGGTTCCACAGCGTGGACAGGAAGCGGCCGGCGCGCAGGCGGGTCAGCAGATAGTTGAATTCAAGGGCGATCGGCTGCGGATCTTTTCCGTCGCCGTAAACGATACCGGGCACCTTGCCTTCGCGGCGAGCTTGGCGGGCGGCCCCCTTGCCTGTCCCCGCGCGTGCCTCGGCCACCAGATCAGGGATCTCTTTGGCCATAGTCATATTCCTTTATGTTCGAAGTGACGGCCATCCTCCAAGGGTGCATGGCCGAAGCTGGCCCTATAGCCGCTTGGCGGCCAAATGTGAAGGGAATTTTTCGCGCGCGCGTCAGATGATTATCTTGCGGGATGGCACGAAAAGACGCAATCAGACTCTCGTATATGGGGTATTCTGGTGGCGCATCGTATCCATTCGCTCGACTATATGAAACTGCTTCTGGCGCTTGGTGTGGCCTTCGGACACGCCATCCTGATGCAGAACCAGCTCAAGCCCTGGAGCTATCTGATCGGCATGGGGCTTTTGCGCGGCTTGGTGCCGACATTCTCGGCGATCTCGGGCTACAGCATCTATGTCACGCAGAAGCGCGGCAAGCTGGATGCCTGGCTGAAGGGGCTGATCGCCGTCTATCTGTTCTGGATGGCCTTCTATCTGCCGGTCTGGTTTCGCGACATGTCGGGGTTCGAGCAGGTCGTGCAGACGCTGGTCTTCGGTACCATGCACCTGTGGTATATCGCGGGGCTGGTGCTGGCGCTGCCCCTGATGCTGGCGACGCTGTGGCTGGGCCGGAAGACCGGGACCGGGATTTGGCCGATGCTGGGCGCGGCGCTGATCCTTGCGCTGACAGGAAGCGGGCTGGCCTATTGGTCCTACCTCGTCTCACCCTTGCCGCTGGATTTGCACCGCAACGGGATTACGGTGATCTTTCCCTTTGCGGCGGCGGGCTATGCGGTGGCGATGCTGGTTGACCAGCGTGGACGCGAGGCGCTGCCCTCGGCCCGCGCGCTTTGGTTGGCGATGATCCTGCTGGGCGTGCTCAAGCTTGGGGAATCGGCCATCGTGATGCAGGTCTATGGCGTCTCGATCCGCACGCTGCCGGATCTGCCGATCCTGGCCATTCCCTTCGCGCTTTTGATGTTTCTGGCCTTTCTGCGGCTGGATCTGCCGCGCGCTCCGGTTAATCTGGGCCTGTGGTCGGCCAGCATCTATTTCCTGCATATCCTGATGATCCTTATCGCGCGCCACTTCGGGATCATGAGCATCTGGGCGACGACCCTGCTGGGGATCATCATGCCGATTCTGCTGGCCATCGCCTTCGAGAAGGTCATGGCGATGCGCCGTCGGCCTCAGGCGGAGAGGGGCGTCGTCCGCCCCTGATCCGCCCGAGACAGCCTCAGGCGAAGGGCTTCAGGAAGTCCTGCGCGATCAGCAGGTTGTGGCGGCCAAGGTTGTGCACGTCACGTTCGCCGCACAGCGCCATGGTCACGTCCAGTTCCTTGTGGATGATCTCCAGTGCCTTGGTCACGCCCTCTTCGCCCATGGCACCAAGGCCATAGATGAAGGCGCGCCCGATGAAGGTGCCGCGCGCGCCAAGCGCCAGCGCCTTCAGCACGTCCTGACCCGAGCGGATGCCGCTGTCCATATGCACCTCGACCTGATTGCCGACAGCGCGGATGATGTCGGGCAGCATGCGGATGGCGCTGGCGGTGCCGTCCAGCTGGCGGCCACCGTGGTTGCTGACGATGATCGCATCGGCCCCGAAATCGGCGGCCAGACGCGCGTCATCGGGATCGTTGATGCCCTTCAGGATCAGCTTTCCGCCCCATTGGTCGCGAATGCGGGCGATCTTGCCCCAGTCCAGCTTCTCGTCGAACTGCTCGGCGGTCCAGCTGCTGAGCGATGAGACATCGCCCACATTCTTCGCGTGGCCGACGATATTGCCGAAGCTGCGCCGCTTGGTCTTCAGCATCTCGAGGCCCCAGCCCCATTTGGTCGCCAGATTGATGATCGTGGGCAGAGTCATCTTGGGCGGCGCGGAAAGCCCGTTCTTCAGGTCCTTGTGGCGCTGGCCCAGGATCTGCAGGTCCAGCGTCAGCACCAGCGCCGAGCAATTGGCCTTGCGCGCCCGCTCGATGATCGCGTCGACGAAATCCTCGTCCTTCATCACGTAAAGCTGGAACCAGAACGGGTGCTGCGTCGCCTCGGCCACATCCTCGATCGAGCAGATGGACATGGTCGAAAGCGTGAAGGGCACGCCGAATCTCTTTGCCGCCAGCGCCGCCTTGATCTCGCCATCGGCGCATTGCATCCCGGTCATGCCGACCGGGGCCAGCGCCACGGGCATCGCCACTTTCTCGCCGATCATGGAGCTTTGGGTCGAGCGGTTTGACATGTCGACCGCCACCTTCTGGCGCAGCCGGATCTGCGAAAAGTCCGAGCAATTCTCGCGGAATGTCTGTTCGGTATAGCTGCCGCTTTCGGCATAGTCGTAGAACATCTTCGGGACGCGGCGGCGATAGATGCGCTTGAGATCCTCGATGTTCGTGATCGTTGCCATTGTCTGTCTGTCCTTTGCTGGCAGCTAAGTAAGGCGCAGCATGCGCCAAATTCCGGGGTCAGTTGGCCGGGGTCTCCGGGCAATCGGGCGAGCCTGCCGTGCAGGTCGCCGCGCCGTCATCAACTGATTGGGTCGAGAGCGCGCGGGCCCGTTCACGCAAGGCGCGCGCGCGGGCCTGAAGTTCGGCATCGGTCGCGCCTGCGGGCCGGGCAGGGCCATGGTGAAGACCCGCCGCGCGCCCTTCCAGATTGGCGGTCACCGCGTCGGGGCTGTCGATGGCATCCGCGGCATGGCCCGGGATGGCGGGCGGGCGCATCAGCTGGTCCATGGGCAGAAGCTTGGGATAGTCGGCGTCGTTGCCGCCGCACGCGGCCGCGCCCGCAACCAAAGCCGTCACGATTAGCCACCGGCGCATCTTCATCATCATGTCCTGCCTAAAGATCCGTCGCAGGATAGGCTCAGGCGCGGGGCAGGGACAAGATGCGCTCTTTCCCGTTCGGGGATCAATGCCTAGAAGGGCGGTCATGGCACGTACGCATGGCTCGAAGGCCGAAACCACCCGCCCCCTGATCCGCGAGGCTGCGCGCAGCCTGTTCGCGCGCTATGGCTATGCGGCGGTCTCGATGCGCCAGATCGCGGCCGAGGTCGGCGTCAGGGTCGGTACGATCTATGGCTATACCGACGACAAGCAGGCGCTGCTGGCCGATCTTCTGCGCACCCATATGGAGGAGCTGCTGGCCGACTGGCAGGACGCGCCCGCGCTGCCCGCACTTCAGCGGCTGGAACGCTTCGTGCGCTTCCACATCGATTGCAGCCTCGACCGAACCGAGTCGGTGTTTCTGGCCTATATGGAGTTGCGCAACCTCACGCCCGAAAACCGGCGCGAGATCGCGACGCTTCGCCGTCAGTATGAGGACGCGCTGGAGGCGATCCTGAAGGATGGCGTGGCGCAGGGCGTGATGCAAATGGCCGACACCCGGCTGGCGACAATGGCGCTGATTGCCATGCTGACCGGGGTCACGAACTGGTATCGGCCCGGCGGACGTCTTGACCGCGATCACGTGACGCGCATCTACTGGGATCTGGCGCGTGGCGCGGTCGGCGCGTGACGCCCCTTTTCAAATGCCCCGACCGGACCGATATAGGCTGACATGAGCTTGCCCCCGTCATTCCTGGACGAAATCCGCGCCCGTGTGCCCCTGTCGCGGGTGATCGGGCGCAAGGTCGTGTGGGATCTTCGCCGCTCGAATCAGGCGAAGGGTGACTGGTGGGCGCCTTGCCCCTTCCATGGCGAAAAAACCGCGTCTTTTCATGTCGATGACCAGAAGGGCTTCTATTACTGCTTCGGCTGCCACGCCAAGGGCGACGCCCTGACCTTCCTGCGCGAGGCCGAGGGCATGGCCTTCATGGAAGCGGTCGAGATGCTGGCCAGCGAAGCCGGTATGGTCATGCCCGAGCGCGACCCGCGCGAGGCGCAGCGCACCGACCGCCGCACCCAGCTGGTCGAGGTGATGGAGCAGGCCGTGCGCTGGTTCCGCCTGCAGATGCAATCTGGCGCGGCCTCGGAAGCGCGGGCCTATCTGGCACGGCGCGGCCTTGATGATGCGGCCTGCGAATCGCTGGGGCTGGGATATGCGCCCGATCAGCGGCAGGGGCTGTTCAATGCGCTGCGCTCGAAGAACATCCCCGACGCGCTGATCGTCGAGGCCGGGCTTGCCGCCAAACCCGACGATGGCGGCGCGCCTTTTGACCGGTTCAGGGGCCGGATCATCTTTCCCATTCGCGACGCGCGCGGGCGCTGCATCGCCTTCGGAGGCCGCTCGCTCGACCCGAATGCGCGGGCGAAATACCTGAACTCTCCCGAGACGCCGCTCTTCGACAAAGGGCGCAACCTTTACAATATTGCGCCCGCGCGGGCGGCTGTGGCCAAGGGCCAGCCGCTGGTCGTCTCGGAAGGCTATATGGATGTGATCGCGCTGTCGCGGGCCGGGTTTCAGGGCGCTGTCGCGCCTTTGGGCACGGCGATCACCGAGGATCAGCTGCGCCTGATGTGGCGCATCTCGCCCGAGCCGGTGATTGCGCTCGATGGCGATACGGCTGGCCTGCGCGCGGCGCTGCGGCTGATCGATCTGGCGCTACCGATGACCGGGCCGGGGCAGGCGCTGCGTTTTGCCTTCCTGCCCGAGGGACAGGACCCGGACGATCTGATCCGCGCGCGGGGGGCGGCCGCCATGCAGGCCGTGCTGGATGAGGCGCGGCCGCTGGTCGATCTGCTCTGGCGGCGCGAGACCGAGGGCAAGGTTTTCGACAGCCCCGAACGCAAGGCCGCGCTGGATAAATCGCTGGGCGAGGCGGTCGCGAAGATCCCCGACAAGGACACGCGCGACCATTACCTCAGCACGCTCAAGCAGATGAAATGGGATCTGTTCGGCGGTGGCGCGCGCCGCCGCGAGCGGCCCGCTGATGGTGGCGGGCGCTCGGCCCCCTATCCGGGGCGGCGCGACAAGGGCACGCGCGAATATGTGCCGATTGCCCCTGCCGAGCCCACGCGGAATTCGCGCCTGACCGCCTCGGATGCGGGCGACATGGCCGATCTGATCGAGGCGATGGTGCTGGCGATCTGTGCCACGCATCCGGACCTGATCGCGCCCGTCGAATGGCGGCTCGAGCGGCTGGACCCGCTGGATGCGGGTCGGCAGGCGCTGGTCCATGATCTTCTGTCCGGCACACGCTCGGCCGCGGGCGCCATCGCCCTTGAAAGCATCATGGCCGAGGCCCATGTCAGGGCGGCCTCGGTGGTCATGCGCCCGCAAGAGGGTGATGCCGCAGCCGAAATTCTGGCCAATGCGCTGGACAAGATCGACGCCCGCCGCGCTGCGCGCGAGGAAATCGCCCGCGCCGAGGCCGAGATCGAAGGGCTGGTCGATGAGGGCCTGACCTGGCGCGTGGCCCAATCGGCGAAAGCCCGGCAGATGGCCGACCACCCGACGCTCAGCGATCTGAGCGATCTGGGCGAAAACAGTGATGCACAGCGCGCGCTTCTGCGCGCCGCGATCGAGAATGAAATCTGGCGCAAGCCGCGCCGCTGACAGCCCTCGCGAATCACTTCGCGAATCACCAGATACCGATTCGGGTGCGGGTCTTTGAATCCGCCCACGCATTGGGTAAAACCAGACAGCCGACCCGATTCGCCGCTTCGCGAATCACCGCCTGCAAGGAGCCCGCATGGCAGCCAAGGACGACGACGACCAAAAGCCCGAAACCAAGGACGACGACCATTCGCTGGACATGAGCCAGGCGGCGGTCAAGAAAATGATCGCCGAAGGGCGCGAACGTGGTTTCATCACCTACGACCAGTTGAACTCGGTTCTTCCGCCCGATCAGGTCAGCTCCGACCAGATCGAGGACGTTATGTCGATGCTGTCCGAAATGGACATCCGCGTCGTCGAGAATGACGAGGATGCCGACGAACAGGAAACGGGCGGAGAGCTGGCGACGACCGGCTCGGGCTCGCGTGAGGTGGCGCTGGCCACCACCGAGACCGAAAAGCTGGACCGCACCGACGACCCCGTGCGGATGTACCTGCGCGAGATGGGCTCGGTCGAACTGCTGTCGCGCGAGGGCGAGATCGCCATCGCCAAGCGGATCGAGGCGGGGCGCAACACCATGATCGCGGGCCTGTGCGAAAGCCCGCTGACCTTCAAGGCCATCACCATGTGGCGCGAGGAACTTCTGGAAGAAGACATCCTGCTGCGCGACGTGATCGACCTTGAGACGACCTTCGGCCGTGCGATGGACGAAGAGGGCGATGACGTGCTGCTGGAAGAGCGGCCCGCCAATTCGACTTCGGCCCCCACCTCGGGCGCGAAGGAAGAGGAACTGGACGCCGACGGCAACGTCATCCGCAACGATGATGATGACGACGAGGAGGACGGCCAGAACCTGTCGCTGGCCGCGATGGAAGCCAGTCTCAAGCCCAAGGTTCTTGAGACGCTGGAGTTCATCGCCAATGGTTATGAAGATCTGGCGCATATGCAGGACAGCCGCATGTCGGCGACGCTGAACGAGGACGGCAGTTTCTCGGTCGCGGATGAGGCGGCCTATCAGAAGCTGCGCTCGACCATCGTCGGGCTGGTGAATGAGCTGCACCTGCACAACAATCGCATTGAGGCGCTGGTCGACCAGATCTATGGCATCAACCGCCGGATCGTGACCATCGACTCGGGCATGGTGAAGCTGGCCGATGCCGCGCGCATCAACCGGCGCGAATTCATCGACGCCTATCGCGGCAGCGAGCTGGATCCGACCTGGATCGACCGCATGTCGGAAAACAAGGGTCGCGGCTGGCAGGCGCTCTTCGACAAATCGCAGGCTCAGGTCGAAAACCTGCGCAGCGAGATTGCCCTTGTCGGCCAGCACGTCGGCGTGGACATCGAAGAATTCCGCCGCATCGTGAACCAGGTCCAGCGCGGCGAGAAAGAGGCGCGTCAGGCCAAGAAGGAAATGGTCGAGGCGAACCTGCGTCTGGTGATCTCGATTGCCAAGAAATACACGAACCGTGGTCTGCAATTCCTTGATCTTATTCAGGAAGGCAACATCGGCCTGATGAAGGCCGTGGACAAGTTCGAGTATCGTCGCGGCTACAAGTTCTCGACCTATGCGACCTGGTGGATCCGCCAGGCGATCACGCGCTCGATTGCCGACCAGGCCCGCACGATCCGTATTCCGGTCCATATGATCGAGACGATCAACAAGCTGGTCCGCACCGGTCGCCAGATGCTGCACGAGATCGGCCGCGAGCCGACCCCGGAAGAATTGGCCGAAAAGCTGCAGATGCCGCTCGAAAAGGTTCGCAAGGTGATGAAGATCGCCAAGGAACCGATTTCGCTCGAAACCCCGATCGGGGACGAGGAAGACAGCCAGCTTGGCGATTTCATCGAGGACAAGAACGCCGTCTTGCCGCTGGATTCTGCCATTCAGGAAAACCTGAAGGAAACCACGACCCGCGTTCTGGCCAGCCTCACGCCGCGTGAGGAACGGGTTCTGCGGATGCGTTTCGGCATCGGGATGAACACCGACCACACGCTCGAAGAAGTCGGCCAGCAGTTCTCGGTCACCCGCGAACGCATCCGTCAGATCGAGGCGAAGGCGCTGCGCAAGCTGAAGCACCCCAGCCGGTCGCGCAAGCTGCGGTCCTTCCTGGATCAGTAAAATGCGAAACAAAAAATGCCGGGCCAATCGCCCGGCATTTTTTATTGTCTAGTGATCTCAGCTGACCTTGGTGATGAAGCTGTTGAAGGACTTCAGGAATTTCTGCAGGAATTCCTTGGTGCTTTCGTTCGTCACCTCGCCATCGGCGGCAAAAACCTCATCGCTCCAGGTCAGATAGACCTCGGGCTGGTGCATGACGATCATGTTGCAGTTCATCGCGGCCAGCCGCAGATGGGCCTGACCGACGGCGGTCCCGATGGCACCGCCAGCGGTCCCGGTCACGGCGCAGGGCTTTTCGGACCAGACGTTCTTGCCATAGGGGCGGGTGCCCCAGTCGAGCGCGTTCTTGATGAGGCCGGGGAAGCTGCGGTTGTACTCGGGCGTGACGATCAGCACGGCATCGGCGGCTGCGACCTGCTCTTTCATCTCGGTGACGGATTTGGGCGGGTTCGCCCACAAATCGTCATTGTAATGCGGCAGATCGCTGATGTTCAGCTCGACGAATTTGAACTGATCGGCCCCCAGCTTTTCCAGCACCTTGGCGAATTTGCGGTTGATCGAATCCTTGCGCAGCGACCCGATCAGCACGGCAATGGTCTTGGTCATGCAGTAAACTCCGTTTGCGGTCTGGGCCGAAAGCTAGTGTCTTGTGGCCTTCAAGAAAAGGGTCGCACCTTGCAATGATTGGGCAAAAAAGTGAACATCCGGCCCGAGTCGCGCAGGAACAGGAACCGATGCTGAATACACGACTGGCCACGCTTTGGGCCGATGTCTCTGCGTTGCAGATCGCCTTGGTGGGGGCGCTGGTCCTGCTGGCGATCCTGCTTTTGATGCTGTGGCGCGAAGGGCGGCGACGCCGGGCTCAGGCCGATCTGCTGGCGGAGCGCGCCGAGGCGATGCGCCGGACCGAGGCGCAGGTGCTGCGGCTGGAGGTGCAGGCCGAGGAGACCACCCGCCGCCTTCAGTCCCTGAGCGACGAGCGGGACGGGCTGACCGATGCGCTGCATCGCGAACGGCAGGCGCTGTCGCGGCTTGACCGGGATCTGGCCGAGACGCGGCTGGCTGCCAGCAAGGACCGTGAGGCGGCCGAACGCGACATCGCCACCCTGCGCGAATTGCGCGAAGAGATGACCGGCCAGTTCCGCCTGATGGCCAATGAAACCCTGCGCCTGCAGGGGCAGGACATGCAGAAATCGCATGGCGAGCAGTTGAACGCGCTGCTCAATCCCTTCCGCGATCAGGTGCACCGCTTCCAGACCGAATTGCAGGCCCGCAACAAGGCCACCGATGAGGAACGCGCGCGGCTGAAGGAACAGATCGAATATCTGCACCGCCGCTCGGAGCAGATCTCGCAAGAGGCGGTGCAGCTGACCCGCGCGCTGAAGGGCGACCGGCAGAAGCAGGGCGCCTGGGGCGAGATGATCCTGGAACGCATCCTTGAGGACTCCGGGCTGGAGCGCGGGCTGCACTATGAGACGCAGACCAGCCATCGCGACAGTGACGGCAAGCTCTGGCGGCCCGATGTCATCGTGAAAATGCCGCAGAAGAAGGTGCTGGTCATCGACAGCAAGGTCTCGCTTCTTGCCTATGAAGAGGCGGTGAATGCCGATGATCCGGCGGTGCGGGACGCCGCGCTGAAGCGCCATGTTGCGGCGATGCGGGCACATGTGACCGGGCTTGCGGGCAAGGCCTATCAGCAGATCGACGATACGGCGGTCGATTACGTGCTGATGTTCATTCCCATTGAGGGCGCGTTTTCCGAGGCGCTGCGGGTCGATCCGGACCTCGCGCGTTTCGCAATGGAAAGCCGCGTCGGGCTGTCGACGCCCACGACACTGATGCTGACCCTGCGCACGGTCGATCACATCTGGACCGTCGAGCGGCGCGAGACGAATGCCATGCAGATCGCCGCGCGCGCGGGCCAGCTTTACGACAAGCTGCATGGTTTCGTGCAATCTGTCGAAGAGGTCGGCGTGGCGCTGGACCGGGCGCAGCGCAGCCATGCGACCGCCATGGACCGGCTGACGCGCGGCTCGGGCAACGTGATCCGTCAGGCCGAGATGCTGCGTGAACTGGGCGCGCGCACCCAGAAGCGGCTGGAGCTTGACCATGATGGCGAGGTCACCCGTCTGCCCGAAGCCGGTGAGTGATCGCAGGGTGCGGAACCCTCGGACCCGCTGCCCCGGATGAGCGCGATCATCCTCAAGATCCCGACGCGCGGCCCGGCCTGCCACGATTTCACCCATGAGGTGCAGGGCTGGCTTCATCAGATCGGCGCGCGCGAGGGCGTGGTGACGCTGATGGTGCGCCACACCTCCTGCTCGCTGCTGATCCAGGAAAATGCCGATCCGGCGGTTCAGCGCGACTTGCTGGAATGGCTGGACCGGATCGCGCCCCCGGCGGATCATCCTTCGATGGGCTACCTGACCCATCTGGCCGAAGGCCCCGACGACATGCCCGCGCATCAGAAGGCGGCGATCCTGCCCGTCAGCCTGCAGATCCCGGTTCTGCAGGGTCGGATGGCGCTTGGGACATGGCAGGGGATCTATCTGGTCGAGCATCGCCGCGCGCCGCACGCGCGCCAGATCGTGGCCAGCTTTCAGCCGAATTGAGGGCGGAAGTCTCTGGAATCACTTCCCCTGACGGGTGGGATGTGAAAACTTGGGCGCTAAAGACGGCCGGGCAGCATATCGCGCGGTCGGCAGGAATGAGGGGACAGGATGGCGGCAGGAAATCGATCCGAGGCAGCACAGGGGCTGACCCTTGTCGCGCCGCCCTTTGCCTATGCCCTGCTGGTCCTTGGCGCGCCGCTTTTGACGCTGCTGGCCTATTCCTTCTTCAAAGACGGCTATCTGACCATCATCTATGAGTTCACGCTGGAGAATTATCTGGCGGTCTGGTCCGATCCGATCTTTCATAAGATCATGCTGCGATCCCTGGGCGTGGCCGCGCTGGTGACGGTGGTGACTGTGGCGCTGGCCTTTCCGGTCGCCTATTTCCTGTCCTTCGTCGTCTCAAGCGAGCGCAAGCCGCTGTGGCTCTTCCTGATCACCATTCCGTTCTGGACCAGCTATCTGATCCGTGTGTTCCTGTGGAAGGTGATCCTGGGCTATAACGGCGTCGTCAACTCGGGCCTGAAATCGCTGGGCATCATCGAGCAGCCGCTGACCTTCATCCTTTACAACGTCAATTCGATGGTGATGACGCTGGCCCATGCCTATGCGCCTTTCGCGATCCTGCCGATCTTCATCGCGCTGGAAAAGATCGACCGCTCGCTGCTGGAGGCGGGGCGCGATCTGGGAGAGAACCGCATGATGACCTTCTGGCGCGTGACGCTGCCGCTGGCCATGCCCGGCGTGATCGCGGCCTCGCTGATCGTCTTCATCCCGACCATCGGCGATTACGTCACCCCGGCGCTGATCGGCGGCGGCAAGATCCCGATGATTGCCAATATGATTCAGGCGCAGATGCTGGATATCGACAACCGCCCGCTGGGCTCGGCCATTGCGGTGACCGCGATGATCATCGTGGCGGCGCTGAGCCTGCTGTTTCTGTTCGTGAACCGGCGCTTCCTGAAGGTGCGGCAATGAAGGGCGGGGGCCTGCGCGCCTATGCGCTGATCTATCTGCTGTTTCTTTATGCGCCGATCCTGCTACTGCCGATCTTTGCCTTCAACAGCGGCACGGTCATCGCCTTCCCGCTGAAGGGCTTCACCACCGACTGGTTCGTGCAAATGGCGGGCAACGCCGCCATGCGCCGCGCGCTGACGAATTCGCTGATCATCGCGACCAGCTCGGCCATTCTGGCGACCTGCCTTGGCATCTTCGCCGCGCGGGCGACGACGCGCTTCAGCTTCCCCGGCAAGGGACCGATCACCGGCCTGATCATGCTGCCGCTGGTCATGCCCGAGATCATCATCTCGATGTCGCTGCTGGTCGTGCTGCTGGGCCTTGGCGTCAAGCTGAACCTGCTGACCGTTATCATGGGGCACACGCTGCTTTGCATGCCCTATGCGGTGGTGATCCTGACGACGGCGTTCAACTCGCTCGACCGCTCTCTGGAAGAGGCGGCCTATGATCTGGGCGAAAGCAAGTGGAACGCCTTCCGGCTGGTGATCCTGCCGCTGGTCATGCCCGGCATCATCTCATCCCTGCTGATGAGCTTCACGATCAGCCTTGATGAATTCATCATCGCCTTCTTCCTGGCCGGCAATGAGCCCACCTTGCCGACCTTCATCTACAGCCAGCTGCGCTTCCCGAAGCAGATCCCGCCGATCATGGCGCTTGGTACGGTCCTTGTGCTGATGTCCGTCCTGCTTCTGACCGTAGCCGAATATTTCCGCCGTCGCGGCGTCGCGAAGACGGGCGGAACCGATAGCGGAGGTTTCCTGTGACCAGTCCCACCAGCTCAGCGTCTGCCCGGCGCCCTGACCGTTCGGCCGCGCGCGCACTGATCGAATGTCGGGACGTGCAGAAATACTATGCCGATTACCACGCCCTGCGCGGGATCGACCTGACCATCCGCGAAGGCGAGTTCTTCTCGCTGCTCGGCCCCTCGGGCTGCGGCAAGACCACTCTTCTGCGCACGATCGCGGGGTTTGAGGATATTTCCTCGGGCGTGGTGCTGATCGACGGGCAGGACATGGCGGGCGTTCCGGCGAACAGACGGCCCACCAATATGGTGTTCCAGTCCTATGCGATCTTCCCGCATCTGACCGTGGCCGAGAATGTGGGCTTCGGCCTGCGCCGCGATCCGCGCCCGGCGGCCGAGAAGGCCGCAGCGGTGGAAGAGGCGCTTGGGATGGTCGGCCTCAAGGGATATGGCAACCGCGCCTCGCACGCGCTCTCGGGCGGCCAGCGTCAGCGGGTGGCCTTGGCGCGGGCGCTGATCCTGAAACCCAAGGTGCTTTTGCTGGATGAGCCGATGTCGGCGCTGGACCGCAAGATGCGCGAGCAGATGCAGGTCGAGCTGATCAAGCTGCAGCGGCAGGTCGGCATCACCTTCGTTCTGGTCACCCATGATCAGGAAGAGGCGCTGGTCATGTCCGACCGCATCGCCGTCATGTTCGAGGGCCAGATCGCCCAGCTGGACGGCCCCGAGGCGCTTTATGCGCGCCCGGCCAGCCGCCGCGTGGCGAATTTCATCGGCGTGATGAACTTCCTTCCTGCCCGCATCCTGGATGAAACCGAAAATGGCGTCATGGTCGATGCCCCCGGTCTGGGCGTGGTCGAGATCCCCAGCCGCAACATCAGCAGCGCCGATCCCGGCGATGAGGGACCCTCGATCGGGTTCCGGCCCGAGGCGGTCTCACTGCTGGGGCCGAATGTGGCGGCGCAGAACCGGGTGACAGGCGGCGTGATCGACGAGGTCGTCTATTATGGCGACATGACCTATTACGATGTGCGTCTGGATGGCTCGGCCAGTTTCGACGGCAAATCGCGCCCGGTGCGCATCGCCATGCGCAATGTTTTCGGCCGTGAAGTGCAGGATGTCGGCACCCGCACACGTGTCAGTTGGTCGCCGGGCAGTCTGATCCTGTTTCGCTAAAGCCTTAGGTTGCAAGGCGGATTTCCGCCACCCGCATTTGCGGTCTCGATAAAGGCGTGCAAACCTGCCGGCACCCAAACCTACGGAGATCTAGAATGATCGCTCGCTTTACCTTTGTAACCGCCTTCGCACTCAGCGCAGGCGTCGCCATGGCTCAGGAAGCTGCAACGCCCCCGGCCATGCCTGACATGGGTGCTGCCTATGAAAGCGCACGCAACCAGCTGGGCGTGCTGACCTATTGCCAGGAGCAGGGTCACATCGATGGCAAGGCCGTCGAAACCCAGACCAAGCTGCTGACCATGATTCCCGCCGGTGACACCGCCAAAGGTGACGCGGCCGAGGAGCTTGGCAAGAAAGGCACCGTTTCGGCGATGGGCGTCGAGCGTTCGCTGGACGACGCGGCAAAAGAACAAAACACCGATGTTGCGGCGCTCTGCAAGCAGATGGACGCACTTCTGGCCCAGATGGCCGCACAGCTTCCGGGCTGATCGGGCCTTCGGCCACATGAATGCAAAGCCGGTCCTTCGGGACCGGCTTTTTTCGTATTAAGGGTCAGATCGGGGGCAGATGGGCCCGCATGCCGTCGGGCAGCTCGGCCCGGACCGTGCGATAGGATCGCCGCAGCCGGAAGGCCAGCTCATCAGGGGCCGCATCCAGCGGCAGCGCGATCCAGCCCGGATGCAGTTCACGATTTCGCAACGCGACGCCGGTCTCGAACAGCAGTTCAGCCGTTTCGGATGAGTCGGTCTTCACCGAAACATAACCTTCCGCATTGCTGGTGACCGCGAAGGTCCGGTCGCCGACTTTCCAGCAATCATAGCCCGGACCCCAGGGCTCGGACCACTGGGCCCCCGGTTGTGCGGCGCAGATTTCGTTCACCAATTCACGGCTCATGCGCGCATTTTTGCAGTCTCCCTTGGCAGACGCAAGGTGATGCGTTAAGGCGTTTTCATGATGGTCAAGACCGCAAGCATCCGCTGCATCATTACCGGCTGAAATTTCAGGCGGGCGGATCTTTGTGACCAGATGACGCCCGCCCAGGGGGAAGTCATGGTCGATATCAGGCTGACGAATACGAAGACCCGGACCAAGCATTCGCTGGTGCCGATCGACCCGCAGAACGTGCGGCTGTATCTGTGCGGCCCGACCGTCTATGACCGGGCGCATCTGGGCAATGCCCGTCCCGTCGTGGTGATCGACGTGCTGGTGCAGCTTCTGCGCCACGTCTATGGCGCGGATCACGTGACCTATGTGCGCAACTTCACCGACGTTGACGACAAGATCAACGCTCGGGCCGCCGAGACGGGCCGCCCGATCCGCGACATCACCGATGAGACGATCGGCTGGTATCACGCCGATATGGACGCGCTTGGCGCGGCCCGCCCTGATCATGAGCCGCGGGCGACCGACTATATTCCCCAGATGATCACCATGATCGAAAACCTGATCGACAGCGGCCATGCCTATGCCGTCGAGGGCCATGTGCTGTTCGAGGTCCGCTCTTTCGCGGATTACGGCAAGCTATCGGGACGCTCGGTCGATGACATGATCGCGGGGGCGCGGGTCGAGGTGGCGCCGTTCAAGCGCGATCCGATGGATTTCGTGCTGTGGAAGCCCTCCAGCGGCGACCAGCCCGGCTGGGACAGCCCATGGGGCTATGGCCGTCCGGGCTGGCACATCGAATGCTCGGCCATGTCCGAGGAGCTCTTGGGCACGAGCTTTGACATCCATGCTGGCGGCATCGACCTGCAATTCCCCCATCATGAGAATGAGATCGCGCAAAGTTGCTGCGCCCATCCTCAGGGCGAGTTTGCGCGCGTCTGGCTGCACAATGAGATGCTGCAGGTCGAGGGCAAGAAGATGTCCAAATCCTTGGGCAATTTCTTCACCGTCCGCGACCTGCTGGACAAACGCGTCCCGGGCGAGGTGATCCGCTTCGTCCTTCTGTCGACGCATTACCGCAAGCCGATGGACTGGACGGCAGAGAAGGCCCAGACGGCCGAGGATACGCTGTGGGAATGGCGCGTCCTGACCAAGGATGTCGAGCCCGCCGCCGAGCCTGATCCGCGCGTGATCGAGGCCTTGGCGGACGATCTGAATACGGCGGGCGCGATCTCGGTGCTTTATACGCTGAAGGACGATCCGGCGAAGCTTCTGGCTTCGGCCCGCTTCCTTGGGCTGCTGCGCCCCGAACTGGGCGATTGGGTGGCCCGCGATCTGGCAGTGATCGACAGCATGGCCATTTCGGTCAAGGACGGCATCGCCACGCTGACACAGAAGATGACAGATCTGCGCGAGAAGGCCATGGAAAGCAAGGATTTCTCGACCGTCGACAGCCTCAAGGCCGCGCTGACCGAGGCGGGCGTCGAGGTGCGCATGTCCAAAACCGGGGTCGAGTTGATCGCCGGGCCGCGCCTTGATGCCGCCAAGCTGGGGGCGCTTTTGTGACTGACCGCCTGTACCTCTACGACACCACCCTGCGCGACGGGCAGCAGACGCAGGGCGTGCAGTTCTCGGCCTCAGAAAAGGTCGAGATCGCCCGCATGCTGGACGATCTGGGCGTCGATTACATCGAGGGCGGCTGGCCGGGCGCGAACCCGACCGACAGCGAGTTCTTCAACGACGCCCCCGCCAGCCGCGCCACCATCTCGGCCTTCGGGATGACCAAGCGCGCCGGTCGCTCGGCCGAGAATGACGATGTGCTGGCCGCCGTCCTGAACGCCAATACCCGCGCCGTTTGTCTGGTCGGCAAGACCCATCCCTTCCACGTCCGCGAGGCGCTTGGCATCACGCTGGAGGAGAACCTCGAAAACATCCGCGCCTCGGTGGCCCATGTCACCCGGCAGGGCCGTGAGGCGCTGTTCGACGCCGAGCATTTCTTCGACGGCTATGCCGACGATCCCGATTATGCCGTGGGCTGCCTGAAGGCCGCGCTGAAGGCGGGCGCGCGATGGGTGGTGCTTTGTGACACGAACGGCGGCACCTTGCCACATCAGGTGGGCGAGGTGACCCGCGCGGTCATCGCCGCCGGCGTGCCAGGCGATCGTCTGGGCATCCATTGCCATGACGACACCGGCAATGCGGTGGCCTGTACGCTGGCCGCCGTCGATGCCGGGGTGCGTCAGATCCAGGGCACGCTGAACGGGCTGGGAGAGCGCTGCGGCAACGCGAGCCTCACCAGCCTCATCCCGACGCTGCTGCTGAAGGCGCCCTATGCCGGGCAGCTTCAGACACAGGTGACGCCGGAAGGGCTGACCGGCCTGACGCAGATCTCGCGGCGGCTTGAGGACATCCTGAACCGTGCGCCCCTGCGCGAGGCGCCCTATGTCGGCACCTCGGCCTTCGCGCATAAGGCCGGGCTTCATGCCAGCGCCATCATCAAGAACCCGGCGACCTATGAGCATGTCGACCCGTCCTTCGTCGGGAATGAGCGTGTTATTCCCATGTCCAATCAGGCCGGGCAGTCGAACCTGCGCACGCGCCTTGCCGATGCCGGGATCACGGTCGAACGCGACGATCCGGCGCTTGCGCGCATTCTGGATCTGGTCAAGCAGCGCGAGGATCAGGGCTATGCCTATGACAGCGCGCAGGCCAGTTTCGAGCTGCTGGCCCGCAGCCAGCTGGGCCTGATGATCCCCTTCTTCGAGGTCGAACGCTACCGCGTCACGGTCGAGCGTCGCCGCAACGCGCTTGGCCAGCGGATCTCGGTTTCCGAGGCGGTGGTGGTCGTCGGCATCGGGTCCGAGCGGATGCTGTCGGTCAGCGAAAGCATGGACGACGAAGGCCATGACCGCGGGCCGGTCAACGCGCTCTGGCGGGCGCTGGCGAAGGATCTGGGCCCCTATCAGGCGGCGATTGACGACATGTGGCTGTCGGATTTCCGGGTGCGGATCACCGGCGGCGGGGTCGACGCCTCGACCCGCGTCATCATCGACAGCGCGGACGGGCAGGGGCGGCGCTGGTCGACGGTGGGGGTCTCGCCCAATATCGTCGACGCCAGTTTCGAGGCGCTGGTCGAGGCGGTGCGCTGGAAGCTTCTGCGTGACGGTGTGGCCTCGGCATGACGCTTGAACATTGCGCCGAGGCGCTGCGCGATCACGACCCTGACCGTTTCGGGATCTGCCTGCTGGCTGCCCCCGAGGCGCGCGCGAAGCTGCTGACGCTTTACGCGCTGAACCTGGAACTCGCCCGCGCGCCACTGGCCGCGAATGAGCCGATGCTGGCGGAAATGCGGCTGCAATGGTGGATTGATGAGCTGCGGGCGCTTGGGACCGGGCGGGCGACGACGCATGAACTGCTGGCGCCGCTGGCCGAGGCGTGGGGGGAACGCGCCCCCGCTCTTGCCGCTGTGGCCGAGGGGCGTCGTCGCGACGCCGATCACGAGCCCCATGCCGATGCGGATGCGGTCATCGCCTATGTCGGCGCGACCGCCGTGCCGCTGACTTTGTTTGCGGCCGAGGCTCTGGACATGCCCTTCGACGCGGCGGGGCCGGTATCGGCACAGGCCGAAGGGGTGGGGCTGGCGAATTGGCTGGCCGCGCTTCCGGCGCTGCAATCGGTCGGGCTGGGGCTCGCCTTGCCCGATCCTGCGGTGCTGGCGACCATCGCCAAGGCAGCGCAGGATGCTCTGGCCAGCGCAGCCGCCCGTCGCCATAGCGTTCCGCGCCGAATCGCCCCGGTGCTGAAGCCCCGGACCGGGATCGTGGATTTTCTGTCGCGCGTCGCAAAAGGTGGCGGGATCGACGCGATAAATACCTCAAATTATTCCGAATTCCGCAGAAGGCTGGGCTTTGGCCTCTTTGCGCTCAATGGACGCTGGTGGGTGAAGCCCCGCCGTTAAGGCAATGTTCATGCCTTCGCCTCATGTTGTGCTGGGTTGCAGCAGGGATGGCGCGGTGAGATCGGGAATTCAAACGGAATGGGGACCGGCATGATGCGGGCGGTCCGGGTCTTGATTGTCGACGACTCGCTGACGATGCGGCGGTTGATCCGGCTTGCGCTCTCCGCCGATCCCCGCATCGAGGTGGTGGGCGAGGCGCGTGATGCCGTTCAGGCGCGACGGCAACTGGATGAGTTGCGCCCCGATGTGATGACGCTGGACGTCGAAATGCCCGGCAAATCCGGGCTGGATTTCCTTGAAGAGGTCATGGCGACGACGCCGCTGCCGGTTATCATGGTCTCGACCGAGACCCAGAAGGGCAGTATTTCGGCCGTCGAAGCCCTGTCGCTGGGCGCCGTCGATTGCGTCGGAAAACCGCAGGGTGCCAGCCGCCCGCAGGCCTTCGCGATGCTAAACGACATGGTCATCATCGCCTCGCAGGCGAAGGTGCAGGTGCGCCGTAATCTGCCGCTGGCGCGCCCGGTGGCCCGTCCGCGCAATTTTCAATGGAACGGCCGGTTCGTGGTGATCGGATCTTCGACCGGCGGCGTCGACGCGCTGGAGCGCATTCTGGCCGAGTTTCCCGCGAACTGCCCGCCGACTGTCATCACCCAGCATATGCCGCAGGGGTTCCTGGCCAGTTTCGCCCATCGTCTGGACACGCGCATTCTGCCGACGGTCACGCTGGCCACCACCGGCGCGCCCTTGCTGCCGGGCGTGGTCTATCTTGCGCCAGGCGGGGCTGAGCATCTGACGCTGACCGGCGCCGCCAGCCCCGTCTGCCAGTTGGTCGAGGGAGAGAAACGCAGCGGGCATCGTCCCTCGGTCGATATGCTGTTCGATTCCGCGGTGATGCTGGGGGTGCGTGGCGTCTCGGTTCTGCTGACCGGTATGGGGCGCGACGGGGCCGAGGGGATGCTGCGGATGCGCCAGGCTGGCGCGACCTGCCTTGCACAGGACAAGGACAGCTCGGTTGTCTGGGGCATGCCGCGCGTCGCCCATGAGATCGGTGCGGCCGAGCGGCTGGTTCCTCTGTCCCAGATGTGCGAGGCGATCCTGACCTCGACCGGGCGTGGGTATGGCCGGTGAGCCGCAAATGAAAAAGAGCGGCGATGCCGCTCTTTCACCAAGGTCAGGGCGTCAGCGATCAGCCGCGCAGGATCGAACGACCCGCGTAAGCGGCGGTTGCGCCCAGCATTTCCTCGATACGGATCAGCTGGTTATATTTCGCCAGCCGGTCCGAGCGCGAAAGCGAGCCGGTCTTGATCTGACCGCAGTTCGTCGCCACGGCCAGATCGGCGATGGTGGCGTCCTCGGTCTCGCCCGAACGGTGGGACATGACGCTGGTGAAGCCCGCGCGATCAGCCATGCGCACGGCGTCCAGCGTTTCCGACAGCGTGCCGATCTGGTTCACCTTCACCAGAAGCGAGTTGCCGCAACCCTGGGCGATGCCCTCGGCCAGACGGGCGGGGTTGGTGACGAACAGGTCGTCGCCGACCAGTTGCACGCGGTCGCCCAGGCGGTCGGTCAGCAGCTTCCAGCCTTCCCAATCGTCTTCGGCGCAACCATCCTCGATCGAGAGGATCGGGTAGTCGTTGCAGAGCGCCTCAAGGTAGGCCACGTTTTCCGCTGCCGAAAGCGATTTGCCTTCGCCCGCAAACTCGTATTTGCCGTTCTTGAAATACTCGGTCGAGGCGCAGTCCAGCGCCAGCATGATGTCGTCGCCGGGCGCGTAGCCCGCCTTCTCGATGGCCTTCAGGACGAAATCCAGCGCTTCGCGGGTGCTGTTGATGTTCGGTGCAAAGCCGCCCTCATCGCCGATACCGGTCGAGAAACCGGCTGCCGAAAGCTCTTTCTTCAGCGTGTGGAAGACTTCCGAGCCCATGCGCACGGCCTCGCGGATGTTCTCCGCGCTGACCGGCATGATCATGAATTCCTGGATGTCGATGGGGTTGTCGGCATGCTCGCCGCCGTTGATGATGTTCATCATCGGAACGGGCAGGACATGCGCACCGGTGCCGCCGACATAGCGGTAAAGCGGCTGCGCGCAGGCTTCCGCGGCGGCCTTGGCGACGGCCAGCGACACGCCCAGAATGGCGTTCGCACCCAGACGGCCCTTGTTGGGCGTACCGTCCAGTTCGATCATCAGCTGGTCGATGGCCAGTTGTTCGGTCGCGTCTTCGCCGATCAGGTTCTCGGCGATCTCGCCATTGACCGAGGCGACCGCCTCCAGAACGCCCTTGCCCAGATAGCGCGTCTTGTCGCCATCGCGCTTTTCGACCGCCTCATGCGCCCCGGTCGACGCCCCCGACGGGACCGCCGCGCGACCCATGGTGCCGTCTTCCAGCGTGACATCGACCTCGACGGTCGGGTTGCCGCGGCTGTCCAGGATCTCACGTGCGAAGATGTCGATGATTGCGGTCATTTCTGCGTCCCTTTTGCTTGCAAGGCTTGCCGAATGTGTAGCGGGCTTCGCAAGTGCAGAAAAGCTTTATTCCGAGACGCCGGGGAAGCTGCGCGGTTCGGATTAGACCTTAAGGTGGGGATGCAGATGGGCCTCGGGCGTGATCGCCAGATCGGCCCAGATCGGCAGGTGATCCGAGGCGAGCCGTGCAATGCGGCTGTCATGCACGCCCGAGCCGATGATCTGAAAACTGGGCGAGACCGCGATTCGGTCGTAGCGCAGGCGCGGGAACGGCGCGGGCCAGCTGGGGCCCGGCGCGATGATGTTCATTGGCGCCAGCGCCTCAAGCCCGCGACTGTCGTGCCATTCGTTGAAATCGCCGGTCAGAACCAACGGCGCGCTGCCCATGCGCCCCGCCTGCGCGATGATTCGCGCAAGCTGCGCCCGGCGCGAGGAGCGCAGCAGACCCAGATGCATGGCGACGAAGGTGAAGCCCGGCAGGCGCAGCGCGATGGCGCCGCGTGGCTCAATCCCCGGCAGGGGCAGGCGGCGGATTTGCGCGTTTTGCGCGATCTCGGGGCGCATGAGGATGGTCTGGCCGTGCCAGCCCAGCGAGTTTTCCCCGGTGCCCAGAAAGGGGGCCGGGACCATGCCGGTCGCCTCTTCGATCAGCGCGCGGGGCAGGGCTTCGGGGCGATTGCCCAGTCGGAAATCCACCTCTTGCAGGGCCACAACATCGGCATCGAGATCCGCGATGACCTGCAAGTTGCGCTCGGGCGCGTGGGGGCCGGTCATGCCCCGGCATTTATGCAGGTTGTAGGTCGCGAACCTGAATTTGGGCGGTTGGATCAGCAGCGACACGGCGAGTTCTCAGGTCCCGCAGAAGGTGCGCTGGACGATCTCGTCGCGGGCGGGGGGCTGGGCCAGATCGTCCCATTCCGGGCGCTCGGTAAACGGCGCGTGCAGCGCGTCATCGAGCCGGTGGAACAGGCTGAAATCGCCCTCATCGCGTGCCGCGGCAATCGCCTGCTCGATCCGGTGGTTTCGGGGAATGCGGACGGGGTTCGCGCGGGCCATGACCTCATCGGCGTCGCCCAGCCCGGCGATCCGCTGGCGCCAATCGGCATGCCAGAGATCGAATTCCGAGGGGTCGGTGAATTCCTCGCGTGCGCGGCCATTCGCAAGGCCCGCGAAGGTCCGGGTGAAATCGGCGCCCGATTTGGCCATGATCGTCAGCAGCCGGTCGCTGAGGGCCTGATCGCCCGCCTCGGGCTGCGAGATGCCGATTTTCGCGGCGAAACGCGCCAGCGCCTCGCGCCGGTAGATGACCGGAAACTCATGGACGATCCGCGTGGCCGTGGCGACCGCCGCATCGTCATTGCCCATCAGCGGCACAAGGCAGCTCGCAAGCTGCGCAAGGTTCCAGACAGCGATGTTGGGCTGCTCGTTCCAGGCATAGCGGCCATTGGCGTCGATCGAGGAGAAGACCTTGTCCGGACGGTAGGCATCCATGAACGCGCAGGGGCCATAGTCGATCGTCTCGCCCGAGACCGACATATTGTCGGTGTTCATCACCCCGTGGATGAAGCCAAGCGCCATCCAGCTGGCAATGGTGCTGGCCTGCGCCTCGACCACCTTCTCCAGCAGTTCGGCCGGGGATTTGGCGTCCGGATAGTGGCGCGCGATCACATGCTCGGCCAGCAGCTTGAGACGGGTGATGTCGCCGCGAGCGGCGAAGAATTCGAAGGTGCCCACGCGGATATGGCTGGCGGCCACGCGGGTCAGGACGGCACCCGGCAGCATGGTTTCGCGGATCACCTGCTCTCCGGTCGTGACGGCCGCGAGGGCACGCGTCGTGGGGATGCCGAAGGCGGCCATGAACTCGCTGACCAGATATTCGCGCAGCACCGGCCCAAGCCAGGCGCGACCGTCCCCGCGACGCGAGAAGGGCGTCAGCCCCGCGCCTTTCAACTGGATGTCGAAGCGCTGGCCGTCGGGTGCCACGATCTCTCCCAGCAGCAGCGCGCGCCCGTCGCCCAGCTGCGGGACGAAGCCGCCGAACTGATGGCCGGCATAGGCCTGGGCAATCGGCTCGGCGCCCTCGGGCATGCGGTTGCCCGACAGCATGGCCAGCCCGTCGGGACTTGCCAGCCAATCGGCATCCAGCCCCAGCCGCTGGGCCAGCGGGCGGTTCAGCGCGACAAGTGCGGGTTCGCGCACCGGGGTCGGGTTCGTGCGGGTGAAAAAGCCCGCAGGCAGACGTGCATAGCTGTTGTCGAAGGTGATCATTTGAACTCCTTTCAACAATATCTAACGGCGAAGAAGGAAATGTTAAGGGCCTTGCGCATGCACAATGTCCTGAACCCCGTGGCGCAAGGTCGGATGACCTTCCCCTTGAACGCTGGAGGCCAAGGGCGTATCCCACGGGATAACCCCGGTTTTTCGCAGGACATTCGATGAAGTTTCTTGATCTCGCCAAGGTCTATGTCCGCTCGGGCGGCGGAGGCGCGGGTTGCGTGTCGTTCCGGCGCGAAAAATTCATTGAATATGGTGGCCCTGACGGTGGTGACGGCGGTCGGGGTGGCGATGTCTGGGCCGAGGCGGTCGACGGGCTGAACACGCTGATCGATTTCCGTTATCAGCAGCATTTCTTCGCCAAATCCGGCCAGCATGGCATGGGCGCGCAGCGCACCGGCGCAAGCGGCGACGACATCGTGCTGAAGGTGCCCGTCGGGACCGAGATCCTGGATGAGGATCAGGAAACCGTGATTGCCGACCTGACCCAGCCCGGCCAGCGTGTCCAGCTGGCGCGCGGCGGCAATGGCGGCTTCGGCAACCTGCATTTCAAAAGCTCGACCAACCGCGCGCCGCGCCACGCAAATCCGGGCCAGCCGGGGGTTGAACGGACGCTGTGGCTGCGTCTCAAGCTGATCGCCGATGCCGGGCTGGTGGGGCTGCCGAATGCGGGCAAGTCGACCTTCCTGGCGGCGGTCTCGAACGCGCGGCCGAAGATCGCGGATTATCCCTTCACCACGCTGCACCCGAACCTTGGGGTCGTGGGGATCGACGGGCATGAATTCGTCATGGCCGATATCCCGGGCCTTATCGAAGGTGCCAGCGAGGGCAGGGGGCTGGGCGACCAGTTTCTGGGCCATGTCGAGCGCAGCAACGTGCTGCTGCATCTGGTCGACGGCACCTCCGAGGATGTGGCGGGCGACGCGCGCACCATCCTGACCGAGCTGGAGGCCTATTCGCCGCTTCTGTCGCAAAAGCCGCGCATCACCGTTCTGAACAAGATCGACGCCTTGGACGAAGAGGAGCTGGCCGAGGCCAAGGCCGCCCTTGAGGCCGAGATCGGCGGCCCGGTCCTTGCCATGTCCGGTGTCGCCGGAACCGGCGTGACCGAGGTGCTGCGCGCGCTTTGGAAGCACATCGTCCCCACCCGTCGCAAGGTCGATATCGAGCAGGAAACGAAACCTTGGCAACCGTGACACCGGCGCTTGAAAATGCGCGCCGGCTGGTCGTCAAGATCGGCTCGGCGCTGCTTGTGGGCCCGGATGGGCTGAACGTCACCTGGCTGAATGCGCTTTGCGATGATGTCGCCGATGCGCGCAGGCGCGGGACGGATGTGGTGCTGGTCTCCTCGGGCGCGATTGCGCTTGGGCGTCAGGTGCTGCAGCTTCCTGCGGGCCCTCTGCGGGTCGAGCAGTCGCAGGCCGCCGCCGCTGTTGGCCAGATCCGCCTTGCCCGCGCCTATGAGCAGGCGCTGGCCCCGCATGGGGTCAAGACCGCGCAGCTTCTGGTGACGCTGGATGATACGACGGATCGCCGCCGTTACCTCAACAGCCGCGCCACGATGCAGACGCTGCTGGGGCTGGGCGTCGTGCCCATCGTCAATGAAAACGACACCGTTGCGACCGATGAAATCCGGTTTGGCGACAATGACCGGCTGGCTGCCCAGATCGCGGTGACCTGCGGGGCGGATCAGCTTTTGCTGCTGTCGGACGTCGACGGGCTTTACACCGCAAACCCCAAGACCGACCCTTCGGCGGTGCATCTGCCGGTGGTCGAGCAACTGACGCCCGAGATCGAGGCGATGGGCGGCGATCCCGTCTCTGGCCTGTCGAAAGGCGGGATGAAGACCAAGCTGATGGCGGCCCGGACTGCTGTCGCGGGCGGCTGCGCCATGGTGATCGCGGAAGGCTCGGTGATGAACCCGCTGTCTGCCGTCGCCGGGGGCGAGCGCGTGACCTGGTTCCTGCCCGACACCGACCCGCAGGCGGCGCGCAAGCGCTGGATCGCGGCGATGAAGCCCAAGGGCGAGATTGTGGTCGATGCGGGTGCGGCCACCGCGCTCAATCAGGGAAAATCGCTGCTGCCTGCCGGGGTGACGGGGGTTACGGGCCGGTTCGGGCGTGGCGATCCGGTGCTGGTCATGGACCGCAACGGGGCAAGGCTGGCCGTGGGGCTGGTGCGCTATTCCGCGAGCGAGGCGCGCTCGATTGCCGGGCATCGCTCGGATGCCATCGAAGAAATTCTGGGCTATCCGGGCCGCGCGGCACTGATCCACCGCGACGATATGGTGGTCTGAAACGGCCCGCCCGCCTAGGGCTTGCCCTTCGCCGGGGCACGCCGCAGGGCCGGTCGCGTCGCCATGTTGCGCAGCTTGTCGAAGCGCAGCGCGTCATTGCCGGGCGGCGGCAGCGACAGCGTGGCCTCGCGCAGGATCGCAATGCCCTCTTCGCTGTTCTTCGGCAGGGACGAGGGCTGGATCGCCTGACCAATCGTGATCCGATAGGGCTGGCTGGCCTTGTTCAGCACCTCGTTAAACAGCGTCACGTCACGCACCGTCGGGTGGATCGCGTCCAGCAGATAGAAAAGCGCCGAGTTCCGCGCGCGGATATTCAGCGGGATCACCGGCACGTCGAATTTGCGCGCGATCATCACGGCACTGGCCATCCAGGGACGCTCGTGCAGCGTCAGCCCGTGGCGTTTCGCCAGACGACCCGAGGGGAAGATCAGCCCGATGCGCCCGCGCCCAAGGGCGTTGCGGGTATAGTCCATCGTCAGCCGGGTCTTGGCATGGCTGCGCTTTTCGATGCGCCATTCGACCGGCGCGATCAGATCCTCGAACTGCGGCAGGACGCGCATGATGTCATGGTTGGCATAGATGAACAGATCGTTGCGCACCGCCGAGATCAGCGCGTTCAGCACCACGCCATCGGCAATGCCGGTCGGGTGGTTCGCCACGATCAGGGCGGGGCCTGTCGCGGGAATGTGCTCGAACCCTTCGATCCAGACGTCGCGGACGATCAGATTGGCGAGACGGCGCATGATCTCATCGACGGGCAGGTCGCGGTATTCGGCGGCAAGCTCGACCGTCGGGCCATAGCGCAGCAGCCACATCAGCGATGAGCGGGCAAGCTCGTGATGCCATTTGCCCGAAAAAAGCCAGGGCGCCCGCTCATGGATCAGCGGATCAAGTCTACGTTGCATTTCTTCGCGGGCGTTCATGTCAGCAGTAATGCCGCGCGCGGATGGCCTTCGCAAGGTCATCCGTCGCGCGCTACGCCTTGCCGCCCAGGATCCGCGAGACCATTTCCGAAGTGTTGCGCGACAGCCCCGGAACCGAGGCGATCCGTTCCAGCGCGGCCCGCGCATGGGCCTGCCGGTCGGCATCATACTGCCGCCAGGTCTCGAAGGCCGAGCACATGCGCGCCGTCGTCTGCGGGTTGACCGGATCCAGCCGGATCAGCCATTTCGCCAGGAAATCATAGCCAGAACCGTCTTTTCCGTGGAAGGCGGCGTGGTTCGCGCCAAGCCCCGCGATCAGCGCGCGGAAGCGGTTCGGGTTCTTCCAGTCAAAGTCCGACCGCTGCGCCAGCGCATTGGCCCGCTGCACCGCGCCGGTCGGTGCGGTGCGCATCGGCTGCACCATGAACCACTTGTCCATGACCAGCCGATTCTTGCCGAACTCATCCGCGAATTCGCGCAGCGCCCGTTCATCCTTGCCCAGAGCGACCAGTTGCTCCAGCGCGCCAAGGCGTTCGGTCATGTTGCTGGCGCTGTCGGAGAGGGCCTGCGCACGCGCGCCATCATCGAGGCGCGACAGATAGGAGAGCGCCGCCAGACGCAGGCTGCGCGACGCCGCACCCGCCGCGTCGGGCCGGTAGGGGCCATCGGTCTGCATGCTGTCGAACAGCTCGGCAAGGCGCGTCTCATGCGTGGTCGCAAGATCGCGGATCAACTGCCCGCGCGCGGCATGGATGGCATCCGGGTCGGGCACGCCACCGCGTGCGGCGATGGTGCCCGCGATCTCTTCTTCACCCGGCAGCGCGAGGCAAAGCGAGGCGAAAGCGGGGTCACGCTCGGCATCCTCCAGCAAGCCGCCCAGGGCCTGCGACAGATGCGGCCCGGCGTCGCGCCCTTCGGTCAGCGCGACCAGCGCGTCCAGTGCCAGATCGTGCCCCGCCTGCCAGCGTGCGTAAGCGTCGGTGTCATGGGCCAGCAGCAAGGCCTGTTCGCGGGCCGAGATCTCACGCTCGACCGTCACCGGCGCGGAGAAGCCCCGCAGCAGCGAGACGACTGGACGCGCGCCGAGGCCGTCGAAGGTGAATTCCTGCGCAGGCTCGGTCATCTCCAGCACGGTGGTGGCCTGCACCTCATCGCCGTTCGGACCGATCAGGCCGACCGCGATGGGAATGACGCGGGCGGGCTTTTCGGACTGGCCGGGCGTCGGCTGGGTGCTTTGTGTGAAGCCCAGCGTCAGGCGACCGTCCTGCCAGGCCTCGGTCATCGTGAGGCGCGGCGTGCCCGCATCGGTGTACCAGCGCGAGAATTGCGTGAGGTCCCGCCCGGTCGCATCCTCGAACACCTGCAGCCAATCCTCGATGGTGCAGGCCTGCCCGTCATGGCGGTCGAAATACAAATCCAGCGCCTTGCGATAGCCGTCCTCGCCCACAAGGCGCTTGAGCATGCCGATGACCTCGGCACCCTTTTCATAAACGGTCGCGGTGTAGAAATTGTTGATTTCCTGATAGTGATCGGGGCGCGGCGGATGCGCCAGCGGTCCCTGATCCTCACGGAACTGACGCGCGCGCAGGGTCTGGACGTCGCTGATGCGCTTGACCGCAGCCGAGCGCATGTCGCTGGTGAACTGCTGGTCGCGGAAGACCGTCAGCCCCTCTTTCAGGCAAAGCTGGAACCAGTCGCGGCAGGTGATGCGGTTGCCGGTCCAGTTGTGGAAATACTCATGCCCGATGACGCCCTCGATCCGCTCGTAATCGCCATCGGTCGCGGTCTCGGCGCTGGCCAGAACCAGCTTCGAGTTGAAGATGTTCAGCCCCTTGTTCTCCATCGCGCCCATGTTGAAATCATCGACGGCGACAAGGTTGAAGACGTCGAGGTCATATTCGCGACCATAGACTTCCTCGTCCCATTTCATCGAATTCTTCAGCGATTCCATGGCAAAGCCTGCGCGGTCCTGATCGCCGGGGCGGACCCAGACGTTCAGCTCGACCCCGCGACCCGAGCGGGTGGTGAAATGATCGGTGATCGCCACCAGATCGCCCGCCACCAGCGCGAACAGATAGCTGGGCTTGGGCCAGGGGTCATGCCATTCGGCAAAACCCTGCTGGCGGGTAACCGGATTGCCGTTCGACAGGATGACCGGCTTCTCCGAACGGATGCGGACATGGAAAGGGGCCATCACATCGGGGCGGTCGGGATACCAGGTGATGTGGCGGAAACCCTCGGCCTCGCATTGGGTGCAGAAGATGCCGCCTGACAGATAGAGGCCCTCCAGCGCGGTATTCTCTTCGGGAGAGATCTCGACCTCGGCGAAGAAGGTGAACTCACCCTCGGGGATCAGCGCCTCGGGGATCGAAAGCGTCTCATCCGCGTGGGAAATCAGGCTGCGGTCCAGATCATTCCCGTCAATCCGGATAGACAGCGTGCGCAGCCCCGCGCCATCCAGAATCAGCGGCCCCGGCGCGCGGCGGCGAAACCGCAGGGCCGAGCGGACGCGCGTCGCAGTCGCGCTCAGGTCGAATTCCAATCTGGTTTCAAGCAACTCGAACGGGTAGGGCTGCCAGTCTTTCAGGTATTGGGTAGTCGCCACGGCGGGACCTCGAACTGGAAAAATTGTTGCGCGCATTGGAACTTGTGCGACACACATGTGTTAGACCCTGTGCAGCCGGGTCGCAAGTCAGCGGGGTGCATGCGCCTAGGCGCGAGCCTTGCAGCAAATGGCTTAGGCGAAACGTTACGTTAGGAGAATAGTACATGACGCAGAACCCCAACGACCCCCAGCGGAAAGACACCTATGTCGAGCCGGTTGAGCGCCGCGGTTCACCGCTGCCGCTGATCATCGGCATCCTGCTTGCGCTGGCTGTCGCATATTTCGTTGCGCAATATTTCATGAAGGGCGACGCGCCCGTCACCGATGGCGACGCAGCCGTGACCACCACCACGCCGCCCGCCACCGACGCTCCGGCCGCGACTGCGGCTGAGAACGCCGAAAACGCCGCCGATGCTGCGGGCGCTGCCGCCAATGACGCAGCCGAAGCCGCTTCGGATGCGGGCGCTGCTGCCGGTGCCGCCGCTGAAAACGCCGCCGATGATGCAGCCGCTGCTGCGGGCAACGCGGTCGATGCTGCCGAAACCGCAGCCGACAATGCCGCTGACGCCGCCGCCACCGCTGCCGACAACGCGGCAACCGCCGTCGAGAACGCAGGCCAAGCTGCTGGCACCGCCGTTGAAAACGCGGCTGACAGCGCCGCGACCGCTGCTGAAAACGCAGCCGACGCTGCGGGCCAGGCTGCCGATCAGGCTGCGGACGCTGCGGCTCAGGCCGCTGACAACGCTGCCACCGCAGTCGACGATGCGATCTCGGTCGAAGAGCCCACCACGCCTCCGGCAAGCGGCACCACCACGACTCCTCCGGCGACCGGTTCGACCACGAACTGAGCTGGCTGAGATCACTGAAGCCGCCGCCGGGGTTGCCCCGTGCGGCGGTTTTTTCGTTTTCCGGGTCGTTGGAACTGGTGAAAACCCCAGCAAATGCGGGTCTGCGGCTGCGACAATGTGGGGCGATTGCCTTACGGCGCACCATGGTATACCACCGGCCCCGAATTCAAGACAGAGGAACGGCTGACATGGGTCGTCTAGAGTATGCGGGCCTGCGGGTAGAGCGGGCCCTTGCCGATTTCATCAACGAGCGTGCGCTGCCCGGAAGCGGGATTGCGCCTGAGCGTTTCTGGGATGGCCTCTCAAGGCTGGTGCATGAGTTTGGCCCGCGCAACCGGGCGCTGCTGGACAAGCGCGACGATCTGCAGACGGCGATTGACGCCTGGCATATCGAGCGTCGCGGCCAGCGTTTCAACGCAACTGATTATCAGGAATTCCTGCGCGAGATCGGCTATCTGGTGCCCGAAGGCGCGCCCTTCAGCATCGACACCGCCAATACCGACCCCGAGTTTGCCAGCATCGCAGGTCCGCAGCTGGTCGTGCCGATCACCAATGCCCGCTATGCGCTGAACGCAGCGAACGCCCGCTGGGGCAGCCTTTACGATGCGCTTTACGGCACCGATGCCATGGGCGATCTGCCGAAAGGCAAGGGTTATGACGCCGAGCGCGGCGCACGCGTAATCGCCTGGGGTCGCAATTTCCTGGATACGGCGGCACCGCTGGCCAAGGGCTCCTGGGCGGATGCCGGGGCGCTTTCGGTCAAGGATGGGGCGCTGGTTCCGGCGCTGAAGGATGCGTCGAAATTCGCGGGCCATGACGGCGCGGCCGATACGCCGAGCGACATCTTCCTGCGCAACAACAACCTGATGATCCGCATCGTGCTGAACGCCTCGACCCCGGTTGGCGGGCAGGACAAGATCAGGATCTCGGACATCGTGATCGAATCCGCCGTCTCGGCCATCATGGATTGCGAGGATTCCGTCGCCTGCGTCGATGGCGAGGACAAGGCGCTGGCCTATTCGAACTGGCTGGGCCTGATGGATGGCACGCTGTCGGAAGAGGTCAGCAAGGGCGGCAAGACCTTCACCCGCAAGCTGGCCGATGACGTCGAATTCACCGCGCCGGACGGCAGCCGCACCTCGGTCAAGGGCCGCGCGCTGATGCTGGTGCGCAACGTGGGCCATCTGATGACCACGCCCGCCGTGCTGGATCGCGACGGCAATCAGGCCTATGAGGGGCTGATCGACGCCATGGTCACCATGCTTTGCGCCAAGCGCGATCTGGACCGCAGCAGCGGCCCGCGCAACTCGGTCAAGGGCTCGATCTATGTGGTGAAGCCCAAGATGCACGGCCCGGAAGAGGTCGCCTTCGCCAGCCAGATCTTCGATTTCGTCGAGGATGTGCTGGGCCTGCCGCGCCACACCGTCAAGCTGGGCATCATGGACGAAGAGCGCCGCACCAGCGCCAACCTCAAGGAATGCATCCGCGCCGCACGCGACCGGGTGGCCTTCATCAACACGGGCTTCCTCGACCGCACCGGCGACGAGATGCACACCTCGATGGAGGCGGGCGCAATCCTGGCCAAGGACGAGATGCGCGGCCAGCCCTGGATCAGCGCTTACGAGGATCGCAACGTCGACATCGGTCTGGCCTGTGGCCTCTCGGGCAAGGCTCAGATCGGCAAGGGCATGTGGGCGATCCCCGACCGGATGCAGGCCATGCTGGCGCAGAAGATCGACCACCCGCAGGCAGGCGCGAACACGGCTTGGGTGCCCAGCCCCACCGCCGCGACGCTGCATGCCACGCATTACCACAAGGTCGACGTCTTTGCGCGTCAGGCCCAGATCGCGGCCGAGAATCGTCCGAACCGCCTGAACGATCTGCTGACGATCCCGCTGGCAGGCGGGCGGAACTACAACGACTCCGAAGTCATGCATGACGTGCAGAACAACTGTCAGGGCATTCTTGGCTATGTGGTGCGCTGGATCGATCAGGGGATCGGCTGCTCGAAGGTGCCGAATATCGAGGATGTCGGCCTGATGGAGGACCGCGCGACGCTGCGGATCTCGGCCCAGTCGCTGGCCAACTGGCTGCACCACAGCATCGTCAGCGAACAGCAGGTGATGGACACGATGCGGCAGATGGCGCAGGTCGTCGACCGCCAGAACGCCGACGATCCGCTGTATCAGCCGATGGCGCCGGGCTTTGATGGCGTGGCGTTCCAGGCCGCCTGCGATCTGGTGTTCCAGGGCCGCCAGCAGCCCTCAGGCTATACCGAGCCGGTGCTGCACGCCCGCCGCCTGCAGAAAAAGGCCGAGATGGCGCAATCCGCCTGATCGGCTTTTCCTGACCCAAACTTCGATGCGGCCTGGTCCCTTTGGTGGGATTCGGGCCGCACCCGTTTTTGCGCGGCAAAATTCTTCGGTTGCCAGTCTTCGGGATTCTGTTGCAGCGTCGCTTCATCATAAGGGCGGAGCGGGCGCGCGCGCGCGATTTTTCGCCTAAATTCCGCAAGGGTCTGGAATTGAAGGGAAATGTCAGATGAAGCGCTCTCGCATCAATCACATCATGCAGGACGCGGCCGAGATGATCGACCGGGCCGGTTTCCGGCTTCCGCCCTTCGCCTCATGGTCGCCGGATGAGTTCCGCGCCAAGGCCACGCCCGCCATCATCGACGCCCGGTTGGGCTGGGATATCACCGATTATGGGCAGGGCGACTTCACCCATCTGGGTTTGTTTCTGTTTACTCTCAGGAATGGACGGCTGGCCGATCTGCAGGCGGGCAGGGGTATGGTTTATGCCGAGAAGCTTCTGATTTCGCAAGAAAATCAGATCAGCCCCATGCATACGCATGTGGTCAAGACCGAAGACATCATCAATCGCTGGGGGGCGACGCTGGCCATCCGGCTTTGCGGCTCGGATTCCGAGGGTCGGATGGACCGGAATGCCCCCGTCCGGGTCGATTGCGATGGTGTGTCGCGAGAGATTTCGGCGGGGGGCATCTTGCGTCTGGAACCCGGGGAATCCGTCACCCTCAGACCCGGTGACTGGCATGAATTCTGGGCCGAGGGTGGGCCGGTTCTGATAGGTGAGGTATCGACCGTAAACGATGATCTTACCGACAATATTTTCGCCGCGCCCATCGGTCGCTTCGCCACCGTCGAAGAGGATGAGGCACCGACCCACCTGCTGGTAAGCGATTATAAATCTGACGCCGCGTAATCTAGTGCTAAAGAACGTATCGTCGCGCACTTGTGAAAGATTGTTGCGCGATGCTATGGAGACCTTGAAATACGCTAACAGCGGAGGAGGGCCTCGTGAAAATCGGCGCTTTGAAGGAGACTTTCGATGGTGAGGCTCGGGTTGCGATAACCCCGTCGTCTGCCGCGCATCTCAAGAAGCTTGGCTATGACCCCTATGTGGAAAGCGGCGCGGGTGCTCGTGCGGGTTTCTCGGATGCGGCCTACCAGGCTGCGGGCGTAACGGTTGTTCCGGGCGCTGCGGATCTGATCCGCGACACCGATATCGTGGTCAAGGTGCGGCCCCCCAGCGAGGCCGAGATCGCGCAGATGCGTCGCGGTCAGACGGTGATCTCGTATTTTTATCCGTCGCAGAACAGCGAGTTGCTGGAAGCGGCGCGTGAGCAGGGCGTCACCGCCATCGCCATGGACATGGTGCCGCGCATCAGCCGTGCGCAAAAGATGGACGCGCTGTCGTCGATGGCCAACATCGCGGGTTACCGCGCGGTCATCGAGGCGGCGAACAACTTCGGTCGCTTCTTCACCGGTCAGGTGACGGCGGCGGGCAAGGTGCCCCCGGCGAAGGTGCTGATCGTCGGCGCAGGCGTCGCGGGCCTGGCGGCCATCGGGGCTGCGACCTCGCTGGGCGCGCAGGTCTATGCCTTTGACGTGCGGCCGGAAGTGGCTGAACAGATTGAGTCCATGGGCGCTGAGTTCGTCTATCTGGACTTTGCCGAAGCGCAGACCGACGGCGCGACGACGGGCGGCTATGCCGCGCCTTCGAGCCCCGAGTTCCGCGAAGCGCAGCTGAAGAAGTTCCGCGAACTCGCGCCGGAAATGGACATCGTCATCACCACGGCGCTGATCCCGGGCCGCGATGCGCCGATCCTGTGGACCGCCGATATGGTCGAGTCCATGAAGACCGGCAGCGTCATCGTCGACCTTGCGGCCGAGCGTGGCGGCAATTGCGAACTGACCGTCCCGGATGAGCGTTTTGTCACCGACAATGGCGTCGTCATCATCGGCTACACCGACTTCCCGTCGCGGATGGGCGCGCAGGCCTCCGAGCTTTACGGCAACAACATCCGCCACATGATGACCGACCTCACGCCCGGCAAGGACGGGCAGGTCGTTCAGAACATGGAAGATGACGTCATTCGTGGCTCGACCGTTACCTTTGACGGCGATGTGACCTGGCCGCCGCCGCCGCCGAAAGTGGCTGCGATCGCCGCGCAGAAGCCGAAGGAGAAGGCCAAGGAGCTGACCCCGGAAGAGCGTCGCGCCAAGGAAGTGGCCGAGTTCAAGGCCCAGACCCGCTCGCAGGTCACCCTGCTGGCCGTGGGCGCGATCCTGATGCTGCTGGTCGGCATCTATGCTCCGGCCTCGTTCCTGTCGCATTTCATCGTCTTCGTGCTGTCGTGCTTCATCGGCTTCCAGGTCATCTGGAACGTCAGCCACTCGCTGCACACGCCGCTGATGGCGATCACCAACGCGATCTCGTCGATCATCATCGTCGGCGCACTTCTGCAGATCGGCTCGGGTTCGTGGCTGATCGTCGTGCTGGCCGCAGCTTCGGTGCTGATGGCCGGGGTCAACATCTTTGGCGGCTTCCTGGTCACGCGCCGGATGCTTGCCATGTTCCAAAAGTCGTAAGGAGGCGGTCAGATGGAATTCGGATTCTCCACGGCCGCCTATGTGGTGGCAGCCGTTCTGTTCATCCTGTCGCTGGGCGGTCTGTCGGGTCAGGAAAGCGCCAAGCGCGCGGTCTGGTACGGCATCGCGGCGATGGCGCTGGCGATCTTCGCCACGCTGATCGGCCCCGGTTCGGGCAACTGGCTACTGGCGCTGGTGATGCTGCTGGTCGGCGGTGGCGCCGGTTGGGTCGTCGCTCAGCGCGTCCAGATGACCGAGATGCCGCAGCTTGTCGCGGCCATGCACAGCCTCGTCGGCCTTGCTGCCGTGCTGATCGGCTTCAACGCCCAGTTCGAACTGAACGGCCTGCGCGAGATCATGGCGCTGTCCCATGATCCGACGGGTGCCGCGATGATGGACCCGGCGCGGCTGATCGAACTGGCCGAGCGCGCGCAGAAGCTGACCGGTTTCGCCGCCGTGCTGGCGCATAAGACCGCCGCGGAAGTGGCCATGCTGAAAGTCGAGGTCTTCCTTGGCATCTTCATCGGTGCGGTGACCTTCACCGGCTCGATCATCGCCTTCGGCAAACTGGCGGGCAAGATCGACGGCAAGCCGCGCAAGCTGCCGGGCGGCCATGCGCTGAATGCCGGTGCGGCGCTTCTGTCGGTGCTCTTCGGTGTGCTTTACTGCGCCGACATCGGCTCGCCCGTGCTGTGGCTGGTGCTTGTCACGCTGATGGCCTTCTTCATCGGCTATCACCTGATCATGGGCATCGGTGGCGCGGACATGCCGGTTGTCGTCTCGATGCTGAACAGCTATTCGGGCTGGGCGGCTGCGGCCATCGGCTTCACGCTGGGCAACGATCTGCTGATCGTGGTCGGCGCGCTGGTTGGCTCCTCGGGTGCGATCCTCAGCTACATCATGTGCAAGGCCATGAACCGCAACTTCGTCAGCGTGATCCTGGGCGGCTTCGGCGGCGAGGCAGGTCCCGCGATGGAAATCGAGGGTGAGCAGATCGCCATCGACGCCGAGAACGTGGCCGCTGCGCTGAACGATGCGGACGAAATCATCATCGTGCCGGGCTATGGCATGGCGGTGGCGCAGGCCCAGCAGTCGGTCAGCGAGCTGACCCGCAAGCTGCGTGCGCGTGGCAAGAAGGTCCGCTTCGCGATCCACCCGGTTGCCGGTCGTCTGCCGGGCCACATGAACGTGCTGCTGGCCGAGGCGAAGGTTCCCTATGATATCGTTCTGGAAATGGACGAGATCAACGAGGACTTCCCGAACACCGACGTGGTCATCGTCATCGGCTCGAACGACATCGTGAACCCTGCGGCGCAGGAAGACCCGAACAGCCCCATCGCCGGCATGCCGGTGCTGGAAGTCTGGAAAGCCAAGCAGGTGTTCGTGTCGAAGCGTGGTCAGGGCACCGGTTACTCGGGCATCGAGAACCCGCTGTTCTACAAGGAAAACACCCGCATGTTCTATGGCGACGCGAAGAAATCCATCGACGCGCTGCTGCCGATGATCGACTGATCCGGACAGGCATGGTGAAACGAAAAGGGCGGTCCGCAAGGGCCGCCCTTCTTCCATCAGGGGCTTCGGTTTTCAGCGGGCGTTCAGCATGGCCTTGATCACGTCGCTCGGCAGCGCCGGATGCAGCGCCAGCAGGCGCGATTGCGCACCCTCGCGCGGGATCAGCACTGCACAGCGCGTCGCCGTCGATTGCGACTGCGTGGCCGAGCAATTGGTAATCACCCCCGCGCTCCAGGAGGAGCCGGGGTCGAATTGCATCACAGTCTCGATGAGCCCGGGAACATAGCCCAGGGTTTCAGCGGAATCGATATGCTCATCTAGGTTGTGAATGGGAAGGCACATGTCGTCATTCGTCAGGGTTAAGGCCCTTTCGAATTAGCCAACAGGTTAACGCATGTACATTTGACCTTTAGAACAGGTCGAACTTTCACTGTAGCGGCAGGGGCAGCACCCCTGCCAGCCAATCTTGCGTAAGATTTTACGGAGTGATCAGGATCGGAGTGCCGTCCTGCACCATCGCATAGATATCCTCGACCTCGGTGTCGCTGACCGCGATGCAGCCTGCGGTCCAGTCGCCGCGCATCTTCGACAGCACGCGACCCTCGGGACCCTGACCGTGGATGAAGATATCGCTGCCCGCGCTGCGGCCCAGAGACATGGCTTTTGCCGAGTCCTGCGGGTTCGGATACGAGACGCCAATCGACAGGTGATAGCGGCTGTCGGGGTTGCGGCGGTCGATATAGTAAAGCCCCTCGGGCGTCTTGCCGTCGCCCTCGAATTCCTTATGGCCAATCGGCTCATTGCCGAGGCCAATGCGATAGGCCTTCAGCACCGTGTTGCCGCTCATCAGAAGCATCTGCCGTGCGCCCTTGTTGACGACGACTTGCGTCACCGGCGGTCCGCTATAGGACTTGAACTTGCTGGGTTCCTGCGAACAGGCTGCAAGCCCGATCAACAGCACGACCGCAAGAAGCCGCGAGAGCCATGCAGGCATCTTCATTCCCTCGTTATCCGTGTTTGATCCAATTTGCCTTTTCGTCTGCACGGCGGCAATCCGTAGGCCTTCACGAATTCCGGAGCGGACGGGCATTTCCGCATCAGTTGCAGGGCCTGCTGGCTTTCCTGTTGCAGATGCAAGGCCGGTGGATAATCTGGCGCCATGACCGCAGATGACGAACACCCGCTTCGATATTCCCTTGCCAATGAACTGCATGCGCGCCCCTCTCCGCGGCTGGAGGCGCCATGCACGGCAGTGTTCATGGCCTTCAAAGAGCCGCGCGACGCGGCCAACCGCGACCGCAGCAAGGACGTCGTGCATCTGGCCGAGCTTTGCGCCCGTCACGGCGCGCCCTGGCCTGACCCGAACTCGGCCCATTATTCGGCGCATCTGGGGCGGCATCTGCTGAACTGGGAAAGCCACACGGAATTCGTGACCTATGCGGCCTTCGTTCCCGGGCTGCCGCATCAGCCCTTTGATCCTTCGACAGGCGATATTTTCCCGAAGCACTGGCAGCATCAGGCGCCCGGAAAACGCATCGCGGCGGTGATGATTCAGGTCGACATCCTGCCCGAAAACCCGGCCGAGATCCTGCCGCGCCTGTCGCAATGGTTCGCCAAGGAAAGCATCGCGACCGTCTGGGTGCTGGAGGAAGCCGCCGTCGTCGCCGGTGATTTTCGCATCGATCCGTCGGGCTGGATGCGCTTTGCGGTCTTCGTCAAGCCCGGCACCGGCTCGGGGCGCATCGGCCGCATCGTCCAGCGTCTGGTCGAGCTTGAGACCTACCGCGCCATGTCCATGCTGGGCCTTGGCCGGGCGCGCGATCTGAACCGCCTGCTCAATCAACTTGACCCGGAACTCAACGACATCGTGCAGGGCATGAGCGATGACAGCCGCCCGCCCGAAACCGTGCTGCAAGAGCTGCTGTCGGTCTCGGCCCGGCTGGAAAGTGCGGCCATGCAGCATTCCTTCCGATTTGGCGCAACGGCGGCCTATCAGGCCATCGTCAATGACCGGGTGGCGGCCCTGCGCGAGACGCGCTTCATGGGCGGGCAGATGCTGACCGAGTTCATGACCCGGCGCTATCATCCGGCGATGCGGACGGCGAAATCGGCCGAGCAGCGCCTGAACGCCATGCTGAACCGCAGCGAGCGCGCGGCGGAACTGCTGCGCACCCGCGTCGATGTCTGGCGGGGCGCGCAGAACCAGGACCTGCTGGAGCGCGCGGATCGCCGCGCCGATCTGCAGCTGCGCCTGCAGCACACGGTCGAGGGGCTTTCGGTCGTCGCCATCAGCTATTATGCGGTGGGGTTGCTGGGCTATGCGCTTGACCCGATCGCCAAGCATTTCGGGGTCGAGAAGGCGCTTCTGGTCGCCGCCCTGACGCCGCTGGTCATCCTGTGCGTCTGGCTGGCGATGCGACGCATCCATGCGCGGCTGCACAGCGCCGAGGGCGACAGCCCGCACTGACATTTCTGGCTCAAATGAGGATCACATGAGAGTTGCACTTTCCCTTCTGGCCATCCTGGCCCTGACCGCCTGCACCAATGGCATCCCCTTCGTTCCGGTGATCTGATGGCGGGCAATCTGAAGATGTACGGGCTGGCCCATTGCTCGACCTGCCAGAAGGCGCAGGCCGAGCTTGAGGCGGCAGGCTGGACGATCGAGTTTCGCGACGTGAAGACCGCCCCGCTGTCGGCGGCCGAGTGGGCGACGCTCTCGGATGAATTCGGCGAAAAGCTGGTCAATCGCGCCAGCCTGACCTGGCGCGGCATGTCCGAGGATGAGCGCGCCCAGACCCCCGTCCAGATGCTGGAGGCCAAGCCCTCGCTCATCAAACGCCCGGCGATTGCGGCGGGTGATCAGCGGCTTCTGGGCTGGACCGCGAACGTCAAACGCGCGCTAGGCGTCGCTGCCTGACCGGTTCGGGATGCGGCGGTCCGGCCGCCGCATCCCCATGCCTTATTGCAGCGCCTTGTCCGAGATCTGATGCGTCCAGGCCCCCTCGGGCTCTTTGGCGATCACCGGGTCCGAGCCACCGGCCAGCAGGGTCTCGACCGTGCGCTTGTAATCGGCTTCCTCCAGCGCACCGTTCGAGCCCGCCGTCAGCTTGGCGATTTCCTGCGCCATGCGGGTCTGGTGTTCGATGGTCTGGGCGCCGGTTTCGTCATTTTCCATGACAATCTCGGCGGCTTCCTCGGGGTGCTCCTCGGCGTATTTCCAGCCCTTCATGCTGGCGCGGACAAAGCGGACCAGCTTGTCCTCCATCGCCGGATCGCCCAGCTTCTCCTCCAAAACGTAAAGCCCGTCTTCCAGCGTGGCGACGCCCTGATCCTCATATTTGAAGGTCACCAGATCCTCGGGCTTGATGCCCGCGTCCAGCACTTGCCCATATTCATTATAGGTCATGGTGCTGATGCAGGCGGCCTGTTTCTGCAGCAAAGGATCGACGTTGAAGCCCTGTTTCAGCACGGTCACGCCATCCGGGCCGCCTTCGGTCGGAAGGCCCAGATGCGCCATCCAGCTGAGGAAGGGGAACTCATTGCCCGAGAACCAGACGCCCAGCGTCTTGCCCTTGAAATCGGTCTTGGGGTCGGTGATGCCGCTTTCCTTCAGGCAGGTCAGCATCATACCCGAGGATTTGAACGGCTGGGCAATATTGACGATGGGCAGCCCTTTTTCGCGGGCGGCCAGGGCTGCGGGCATCCATTCCACGGTGACATCGGCACCACCACCGGCCAGCACCTGAACGGGCGCGATATCCGGGCCGCCGGGCAGGATGGTGACGTCCAGCCCTTCTTCCTTGTAGAAGCCCTTGTCCTTGGCGACGTAATAGCCGCCGAACTGGGCCTGCGTCACCCATTTCAGCTGCAGCGTCAGCGCATCATCCGCCTGCGCCATTCCCGCGAACAGACCAAGCGCGCCGACAGTCATCATCAGTCTTTTCATTGCTCTCTCCACCGTTGGTTGAGGCGTTTTGCGCGCCCCGCTTATTGACGCTGCGAGGGGTGCCAGAAGGTCACCCTTCGTTCGATCAGCGCGACAATTCCGTAAAACAGCGTACCCGCCAGTGCGGCGACGGCGATCTCGGCCCAGACCAGCGGCAGGTTCAGTTGCCCGACCGCCGTCGAGATCCGAAAGCCCATGCCCCGCGTCGGGCTGCCGAAGAACTCGGCCACGATGGCCCCGATCAGCGCCAGCGTCGTGGTGATCTTCAGCCCGTTGAAGATGAAGGGCATTGCCGCAGGCAGGCGCATCTTAAGAAGCGAGGGCCAGTAGCCCGCGCTCCAGGTGGCCATCAGGTCGCGTTGCAGGCTGTCCGTGGCCTTCAGCCCCGCGACCGTGTTCACGAGGATCGGGAAGAAGACCATGATGACCACGACCGCGGCCTTGGAGTGCCAGTCAAACCCGAACCACATCACCATGATCGGCGCGATCCCCACGATGGGCAGGGCCGCCACGAAATTCCCGATGGGCAGCAGCCCGCGTTGCAGGAAGGGTGAGCGGTCGATGGCAATGGCCGTCAGGATCGCCGCCAGCGCCCCGATGACCCAGCCGACCACCGCGCCCTTCAGGATCGTCTGCACGAAATCCCCCCAAAGCAGCGGCAGGTTCGCGGCGAGGCTTTTGCCAATCGCACTGGGCGCGGGCAGGATCACGGGTGCGACGTGGTAAAGGCGGACGACCATTTCCCACAGGACCAGCAGGGTGATGCCGAAGATCGCGGCGACGATGATCGCGTAAAGCGGCCCCTCATTGCGGGCGATGCGGCGGTTCAGCCCCATCGCGCCCAGCCAGACCGCAAGGATCGACAGCGCCGCCGTCATCGTGCCAGTCCCATGCGACGCAGGGTGATCCGCTCGATCACGCCGATCAGCAGCACCAGCCCGGCGGCCAGCGTCGCGGCCATGAAGAGCGCCGACCAGATCTGGATCGTCTGCCCGTAATAGCTGCCCGACAAGAGCCGCGCGCCCAGACCTGCCGAGGCTCCGCCCGGTAGCTCGCCCACGATGGTGCCCACCAGCGCGGCCGCAACCGCGACCTTCAGGCTCGCGAACAGGTAAGGCATGGCCGAGGGCAGCCGCAGCCGCCAGAACACCTGCGCCTCGCCCGCGTTCCAGCTGTGCATCAGGTCCAGCTGCATCCGGTCAGGCGCGCGCAGCCCCTTCACCATGCCGACCAGCACCGGAAAAAACGACAGCCAAGCCGAGATCAGCGCCTTCGGGATCAGCCCGGTGATCCCCATGCTGCTGAGAACCACGATGACCATGGGCGCGAGCGCGACAATCGGCACGGTCTGGCTGGCGATGGCCCAGGGCATGACCGACATGTCCATGACGCGGCTGTGGACGATTCCAACCGCCAGCAGGATGCCTGCAAGGCTGCCGATGGCAAAGCCCAGAAGCGTGGGCGCCAGCGTGATCCAGCCATGCCAGACCAGACTGCGCTTCGAGGTGATCTTCTGCCCGAAAATCCCGTCCCAAAGCCCCGCCGCCACCTGATGTGGCGCGGGCAGGACGGGCCGGTCCTGCGTCATGGTCGCACTTACGAGGTCCATGAAGCCCAACGGCTGGCCAGCGCGCGCGGCCTGATCCTGCGCCCAGGTCGAATTCAGGAAGAAAGCCCCCAGGTACCAGACCCCGATGATCGCCATCAGCACGACAAGGACCGGAAACAGCCCCTGCATCAGCCCCGTATAAAGCGCGGGCCGCCTTCGCATGCGCAGGGCAGGAGCCGGGATTTCAGTCATAGGAATGCCCCTCTCGCAGCCCTTCACGCACCTGCTGGGCAATCTCGATGAACTCGGGCGTGTCGCGGATCTCCAGCGGGCGCTGACGCGGCAGGGGGCTTTCGATGACGCGGGTGATCCGGCCCGGACGCGGGGACATGACGACGATCTTGGTCGACAGATAGACCGCCTCGGGGATCGAGTGGGTGACGAAGCCGATGGTCTTTCCGGTGCGGTCCCACAGCTCCAGCAGGGCCGCGTTCAGCCGGTCGCGCACGATCTCATCCAGCGCGCCGAAGGGCTCATCCATCAGCAGGATATCGGCGTCAAAGGACAGCGCCCGCGCGATTGAGGCGCGCTGCTGCATCCCGCCCGACAGTTGCCATGGAAACTTGCCGCCAAAGCCCGAAAGCTCGACCATCTCCAGAACACGCGCCACCCGTTCGGCGCGGTCAGATCTGGAAAACCCCATGATCTCAAGCGGAAGCGAGATGTTCCCCGAAATGGTGCGCCACGGATAAAGCCCCGGAGCCTGAAAGACATAGCCATAGGCGCGCGCCTTTCGCGCCTCATCAGGGGGCATGCCGTTCACGCTCAGCGTGCCGCCGGTCGGGGTTTCCAGCGCGGCGATGGTGCGCAGAAACGTGGTCTTGCCGCAGCCCGAGGGGCCGATGAAGCTGACGAAATCGCCTTTCTCGATGGTCAGGTCGACGTCCTTCAGCGCATGCACCGGCCCGTCATTGGTCGGAAAGGTCAGGCTGACGTTCTGCGCGGTGATGATGCTCATCGATGGCCCCCGAATGCGACGCGGCGCTGCATTTCAGACCCCACTGACCGGAATGCCAGAGCGCTCGACCGGGCGTGGCGCGGTCAGCTCTTTCCAGGCCGAGAGCGCGCGGTTGACGGCAGGCCGGGGCTCGCGCGCGACGAATTCGCCTTGCCCCTCACGGCTTTCGATCGTGCCGTCATTCCAGGACAGCACGCCGCGCGACAGCGTAAAGCGCGGCAGGCCCTTCACCTTCTGCCCTTCGAAGACGTTGTAATCGATGGCACTTTGCTGCCCCTTGGCGCTGATGACCTTTTCGGCCTCCGGGTCCCAGACGACCAGATCGGCATCGGCCCCCACCAGAACCGCGCCCTTCTTCGGATACATGTTCAGGATCTTCGCGATATTGGTCGAGGTGACGGCCACGAACTCATTCGGCGTCAGGCGGCCGGTGTTGACGCCATGCGTCCACAGCATCGGCATCCGGTCCTCCAGCCCGCCAGTGCCATTCGGGATCTTGGTGAAATCGCCGAGCCCAGTGCGCTTCTGATCGGTGGTGAAGGCGCAATGATCGGTGGCGACGCAGGACAGGCTGCCCGATTGCAGTCCAGCCCAGAGGCTGTCCTGATGCAGCTTGTTGCGGAACGGCGGCGACATGACGCGCCGCGCGGCATGGTCCCAGTCGGCGTTGAAATACTCGCTTTCATCCAGCGTCAGGTGCTGGATCAGAGGCTCGCCCCAGACCCGCTTGCCTTGCTGCCGCGCGCGCCGGATCGCCTCATGGCTGTCCTCGCAGGAGGTATGGACGACATAAAGCGGCACGCCCGCCATATCGGCAATCATGATCGCGCGATTGGTGGCCTCGCCCTCGACCTGCGGCGGGCGGGAATAGGCATGCCCCTCGGGCCCGGTGTTGCCCTCGGCCAGCAGCCGGGCCGAAAGCTCGGCCACGACATCGCCATTCTCGGCATGGACCAGCGCGATGCCGCCCAGATCCCCGACGCGCCGGAAGCTCGAGAACAGCTCGTCATCATTCACCATCAGCGCGCCTTTATAGGCCATGAAATGCTTGAAGCTGGTGATGCCGCGCCTGACGATCTGTTCCATCTCGTCGAAGACCTGCTCGCCCCACCAGGTGACGGCCATGTGATAGCTGAAATCGCAATGCGCACGGGCGACCTTGTTGTCCCACATCTTCAGCGCATCCAGCAGCCCCTGACCGGGCGAGGGCAGGGCGAAGTCGACCACCATCGTCGTCCCGCCCGCCAGCGCAGCGCGAGTACCGCTTTCGAAATCATCGGCCGAATAGGTGCCCATGAAGGGCATCTCCAGATGGGTATGCGGATCGATCCCGCCCGGCATGATGAAACACCCCACCGCATCCAGAACTGTATCGCCAGACAGATCCGGCCCGATCGCGGCAATCCGCCCGCCCTCGATCAGCACATCCGCCGCATAGCTCAGATCCGCCGTGACAACCGTTCCGCCTTTGATGACCGTGCTCATCGCTCAAGCCCTTCTTTCATGTCCAAATATCCTGGGGGTCCGGGGGCAAAGCCCCCGGTCCGGCGCGTCACGTCACGATTTCGGCCGTCTCCAGCACCGCATGCAGCAGCACATCCGCCCCGGCCGAGGCCCATTCGGGGCTGATCTCTTCGGCCTCGTTATGCGACAGCCCGTCGACGCAGGGGCACATGATCATCACCGTGGGTGCGACCTTGTTGATCCAGCAGGCGTCATGCCCCGCACCCGAGACGACATCCATGCGGCTGTACCCCAGCCTGTCCGAGGCCTCGCGGATCCGGTTCAGCAGCGTCTCATCAAAGGCCGGAGGGTCGAACTGCCCGACGATCTGCGCCTCGAAACTGCAGCCAAGCGCCTCGCAGATCGCCGGGGCCTTCGAGAGGAACTCTTCCGTCATCGACAGCAGCACCGGCAGCAGATGGCTGCGCAGATCGACGGTGAAAACGACCTTCTCGGGGATGATGTTGCGGCTGTTGGGATAGACGTCGATATGGCCGATGGCACCGACCGCATTGGGCTGATGCTTCATGGCGATCTCATGGGCCAGCTCGGTCAGTTGCGCCAGACCGCGCCCGGCATTGCGCCGCATCCGCATGGGGGTCGAGCCGGTGTGCTGCCCCTTGCCCGTCACTGTGCATTCGATCCAGCGCAGCCCCTGGCCATGGGTGACGATGCCGATGTCCTTGCCCTCGGCCTCAAGGATCGGGCCCTGCTCGATGTGATATTCGAACATGGCGTGGATCTTGCGGTCGCCGGGCACCTCCTCGCCCTTCCAGCCGATCCGCTCCAGCTCGTCGCCGAAGCGCAGCCCATGGGCATCGGTGCGGGCATAGGCGTGGTCGCGCTCGATGACGCCAGCGAAAACCCCCGAGGCCATCATCGCAGGCGCGAAACGCGAGCCTTCCTCATTCGTCCAGTTGGTGACGACGATCGGCCGCCGCGTCCGCACCCCCAGATCGTGGATCGAGCGGATGACCTCCAGCCCCGCCAGCACCCCCAACACGCCGTCATATTTCCCGCCCGTCGGCTGGGTGTCCAGATGGCTACCGATATAGACGGGGTCCAGATCCGGCTCTTCGCCCTCATGGCGCATGAACATATTGCCCATCTGGTCGACGGTCATCACCATGCCCGCATCCTCGCACCAGCGCTGGAACAGGTGACGCGCCTCGCCGTCCTCATCGGTCAGGGTCTGGCGATTGTTGCCGCCTGCGATGCCGGGGCCGATCTTGGCCATCTCCATCAGGCTGTCCCAAAGACGCGCCTGATCAACCTTCATATTCGCAGCAGGAGCAGTCCCGCTGGCGGGATTGGTCATGTGGTCTTCCTTCCTGTCGGGCCCGCCGGTCTTGCTGCCGGGTCGGGCGAAATGGGTGGGAGAGGCGGGTTACTTCAACTCGACCTCAATGAATGACATCGGGGCGCTGCCCCCGTTGATGACGTTATGCTCGGTCCCCTCGGGCCGGGTATAGGCCGAGCCCGCGGCGACAATGCTGTCGCGCGTCTCGCCGCCCGGCAGTTCCAGCCGCAGGTGGCATTCGGTCAGGGTGGTGATGACATATTCATGCGGGTGGATGTGCCAGCCGGTCTGGGCGCCCGGAGCGAAATCGAAGCGCGTGACGCGCACCCGTTCATTCTCCATCAGCAAAGTCCCAACCGCATCTGCCATGCCCCAACCTCCGGTCTGGCGCTCACGCGTCCCTCAAGAGGGGCCGGGGGCAGGCTCTGATCCGGCTTTCGCCGGTGTCGCATCGCCCCGAAATCCTCTGCGCGCGTGCCGTTCGAATTCATGTCCCGAATATTGACCATCTGGTCAGGATCAGGCTAGCACGGGTGAGAAGCCAGTCAAGCTTTCCAGTGCAGTGCTGGTAACGATTTCCCGATGGGCATGATTTTGCATGAAGATTCAGCAGCCACGCCGCAGCCGCATCCAGAACAAGAATCGCAACGTCATTCTGGACGCGGCCCTGCAGGAGTTCTCGGCGCGCGGGTTTTCGGGCACGACCATCGACCAGATCGCGGATGCGGCGGGCCTGTCTAAGCCCAATGTGCTGTATTACTTCCCCTCGAAAGAGGCGATCTATCGCGGGCTATTGGTCGGACTGCTGGACCTGTGGCTGGCGCCCCTGCGCGAGCTTGACGCCGAAGGCGACCCGGTCGAGCAGATTCTGGGCTATGTTCGGCGCAAGCTGCTGCTGTCGCGGGATTATCCGAACGAAAGCCGCCTCTTTGCCAGCGAAGTGCTGCATGGCGCGCCGCATATGACCGAGGTTCTGAGCGAAGATCTGCACGATCTGGTGGCCGAGAAGGTCTCCATCATCGCGGGCTGGACGGCCTCGGGGCGGATTGCCGAGGTCGATCCCCATCACCTGATCTTCTCGATCTGGGCGCTGACCCAGCACTACGCCGATTTCGACGTGCAGGTGCGGGCGGTGATGGGCGAGGGACCGGACCCCTATGCGGGCGCGATGATCTTTCTGGAACATCTGTTCCGCCGCATGCTGGCCCCCTGAGCGATTGGCCGGACGACCGGCAACGGTCAGCCATTCCCGCATCCGCTCTCTTGCCAAGTGCGGATAAAGGGCGCAGCAAGGCGTTCGGAAGTCACCCATGGTGTCCTGATGAGCAATGCTGATGCCGCTGACGGCAATTCCCCCGCACCGCTGCAGCCGATTCCCCCGGGCGATGCGCCCTCGGGCGAGGGCCTGCCGCCCGAGCATTCGGCCGAGCAGAAGCTGACAGCCGGTCTGGTTCTGGCCAGTCTGGGGGTGGTTTACGGCGATATCGGCACCTCGCCGCTGTATGCGCTGCGGGAATCACTGGTCCACGCTCATGCCGAGGGGCTGCCGGAAACGGCGGTGATCGGCATCGTCTCGCTGCTGCTATGGACGATCATGCTGATCGTGACGCTGAAATATGTCGTGCTGATTCTGCGCGCCGACAACAATGGCGAAGGCGGCACGCTGTCGCTGGTGGCCAAGGCGCAAGGGGCCATCGGCGGGCGGCGGTCCTGGTGGATCTATCTTCTGGGCATCGTCGGCGTGTCGCTGTTTTTCGGCGATACGATGATCACGCCCGCCATCTCGGTCCTGTCGGCGGTCGAGGGGCTGGACCTGATCCTGCCCAATTTCTCAAGCTGGGTGGTGCCGGTGACGGTGGGCATCGTGCTGGCGCTGTTCTGGGTGCAGCGCACCGGGACGGGCGTGGTTGCGCGCTATTTCGGGCCGATCATGCTGATCTGGTTCGTGACCATGGGGGTCATGGGGGCGTCGCATCTGCTGGATGATGCCCGCATCCTCAGGGCGCTGAACCCGCTCAGGGCGTTGGATTTCCTCTATCACAACGGCATGGCCTCGCTGCCGGTTCTGGGCTCGGTCTTTCTGGCGGTGACCGGGGCCGAGGCGCTTTATGCCGATATGGGCCATTTTGGCCGCCGCCCGATTCGCGTGGCCTGGAGCGTGGTCGTGCTGCCCGCCCTGGCGCTGGCCTATATGGGCATGGGGGCGATGGTACTGTCCGATCCCTCGAAGATCGTGAACCCGTTCTTCATGATGGCGCCCGACTGGTTCCGCCTGCCGCTGGTGCTTTTGGCGACCATGGCGACGGTCATCGCCAGTCAGGCGGTGATCTCGGGCGCATTCTCGGTCGCGCAGCAGGCGGTGCAGCTGGGGCTGATCCCGCGGCTGGAGATCCTGCACACCTCGGACACCCAGAAGGGGCAGGTCTATCTGCCTAAGGTGAATTTCATCCAGATGACCGGCGTCTGTGCGCTGGTGCTGAGCTTCGGATCCTCGGCCAATCTGGCCAGCGCCTACGGGATTGCGGTGACGGGCGACATGGTCATCACCTCGGCCCTGGCGATCATCGTGTTCCGCTGGGCCTGGGGCTGGAGCTGGTGGCTGGTGCTGGGGCTGATGCTGCCGGTGATCGCGATCGAGCTGATCTTCTTCACCGCGAACCTCATCAAGGTGGTGGACGGGGGCTATATCCCGCTGATGTTCTCGGCCGTGGTGATCACCATGATGGTGACCTGGGTGCGGGGCACGAACATCCTGCAGCGCAAGGTGACCTCGGAGAGCATTTCGCTGAAGATGCTGGTCGAGAAGATGGAGAAATCACCGCCCTTCATCGTGCCCGGCACGGCGGTGTTCCTGACGGCCGATCCCGATGTCGCGCCGGCGGCCTTGATGCACAACCTCAAGCACAACCGCGTGCTGCATGAGCGGAATTTCATCGTGAAGGTCGCAGTTTCTACGACCCCGCGCGTCTCGCGCAGCCAGCGGCTGCAGATCGAGCAGATCAGCCCACGTTTCTGGCGCGCGATCTGTCACTTCGGCTATATGGAGCAGCCGAATGTGCCGATGGCCTTGGCCGGGGCCAGCAAGGTCGGGCAGAAGTTCGACATCATGAACACCAGCTATTTCCTGAACCGGCGCGCCCTGCGTCTGGGCAAGGCAACCGCGATGCATCGCTGGTTGTCGCGGCTTTATGTCGGGCTGTATCGGACGGCGTCGGAGCCTACGAACTTTTACCGTCTGCCCTCGAACCGGGTGGTGGAACTGGGGCAGCAGATCAACTTCTGAGGCCCGCGTTGGTGGGGCCGGGTGTGGGGGCGCTGCCCCCGCGCCTGCGGCGCTCCCCCGGGATATTTGGACATGAAAGAAGCCTAGAAGCGCAGGCGCGGCAATGACAGGAAGGCCGAGAGCCAGGCCAGTGCTGCGCAGCAGGCGATGGCCGCGACCATCGGCAGGGCCGTGTTGTCGAGGAAGGCCCCCGCCGCCACGATCATCGCGCCGCCCGTCAGCATCTGGATCGTACCGCCGAGCGAGGAGGCGAGGCCCGCGATATCGGGATGGGGGTCGAGCGCCATGACCATCGAGGTCGGCATGACCAGCCCGAGGAAGGCATTGCCGATGAAGAGCCCGGCGATCACCACCCAGAGCTGGTCGAGGCCCAGCCAGACGACCAGCGTCAGCGTGGCGGTGGCGGCGACGAAGCCGGTGATGGCGATGGCGATCAGCCGCTCCATTCCCAATCTTTGACCGAGTTTGGCCGCGAATTGCGAGGCGCTGAAAAAGCCGATCGCGTTGAAGGCGAAGGCCAGCGAGAAGCCGGTCGGGCTGAGGCCGAACTGCCGCGTATAGACGAAGCTGGCGCTGGCCAGGAACACGAAGAAGCTGGCCATGCCGAAGCCGCCGATGAAGGTCAGCCCCATGAAGCGGCGGCTGGTCAGGAGGCGCGTGATCCCCGACAGCATGGGCGGGATGCTGACCGGGTTCCGGGCCTCGGGGCGCAGGGTCTCGGGCAGCGCAAAGACCGTCAGCGCCAGAGAGATGAGCGAGGCGATGGCCAGCGCCGCGAAGATCTCGCGCCAGTTGCCGAAGAGCATGATGCCCGAGCCCGCCAGAGGCGCCAGCATGGGCGAGACTGAGATCACGATCATGATCGCGGCCATCATCCGGGCTGCGTCGGGGCCGCTGGACAGGTCGCGGATGACTGCGCGCGGGACCACCATCAGCGTGGCCGCGCCGAAGGCCTGCAGCGCGCGGGCGGCGACCAGCCAGTCCAGCGTCGGCGCGAAGGTGGCGGCGATGCTGGCCAGCAGGAAGATGCTGACGCCGATCAGGATGGGGGGCTTGCGGCCGACCGCATCCGACATCGGGCCCCAGATCATCTGGGCGATGCCGAAGGTGATGAAATAGGCCGTCAGCGTCAGCGTGGCCTGCTGTTCGGTCACCTGAAGGTCTTCCGCAACCTGAGGCAGGGCGGGCAGATACATGTCGATCGCAAAGGGACCGACGGCGGAGAGAAGGCCCAGAATCAGGGCCATGCGGAGCTGTTGATCGCGCATCGTCTTTGCCTGTGATCGTCAAGGAGCGGTCACGCAGGCGGGCGGATGCCCCAAGCCTGTGGACCAAAGGTCGGCCTGTTAACGCAATCATCCCGTGATGGCAAGCGCGAATTCTGCGCGCAGCGCCCATCAGGTGCGGGAATAGACATCCTCGTAGCGGATGATGTCGTCCTCGCCCAGATAGGCGCCGGTCTGCACCTCGATCAGGACCATGGGGACCTTGCCGGGGTTCTCCATCCGGTGGACGGCGCCCAGCGGCACATAGATCGACTGGTTTTCGGTCACCAGCGTCACCGTGTCATCGACCGTCACCCGTGCCGTGCCGCTGACCACGATCCAGTGCTCCGAGCGGTGGAAATGCGATTGCAGCGAGAGCGCGGCGCCGGGGTTGACGACGATGCGCTTGACCTGGAAACGGTCGGCCAGCGCCAGCGTCTCGAACCAGCCCCAGGGGCGGTGATCGCGCAGGAAGCTTTCGGCCTGGCGCGCGCCTTTCGCCTTCAGCGCGCTGACGGCCTTGCGGACCTCTTGCGCGCGGTTCATGTCGGCGACCAGCACCGCATCATTCGTGGCGACGACCATGATGTCCTGAAGACCGATGCCGACGACCTCCATGCCCTCATCCTGCGTGCGCAGCAGCACATTGTCGCAATCAATGGCGGTCGAGCGGGCGTCGGTCACCGCGCCGCGTTCGGCGGGCGCGCCGTCCTGCGCCTCGCGCCAGACGGCATCCCAGCCACCCAGATCGGACCAATGCCCGGCAAAGCGCACGACCGAGAGGTTCGCGGCTTTCTCCAGCACCGCATAGTCGATCGAGAGGTCGGGCAGGCGATCCCAGGGCTCGGGCGCAAGACGCAGGAAGCCCAGATCGCTGCGGGCCTCAGCCAGCGCGGCCTGCACGGGGGCCAGAAATTCGGGCGCATGGGCCTTGAAGGCGGCGATCATGGTTTCGGCGGAAAAGAGGAAGATCCCCGCGTTCCAGAGGTAATTGCCGTCCGCGATCATGCGGGCGGCGGTCTGGGCATCGGGCTTTTCGACGAAGCGCCTCAGCGTGACGGGGCCGTCGCCGCCTGCCTCGGCCTCCATATAGCCATAGCCGGTTTCGGGCCGGGTGGGTTCGATCCCGAAGGTCACGATGCGGCCCTGACGCGCGGCAACCGCACCCTTGCGCACGGCGTTCGAGAAGGCCGCGACATCAGGGACGACATGGTCCGAGGGCGCGACCAGCAGAAGTTGCGCGGGGTCGGTTTCGGCAACCTTCAGCGCTGCTGCAAGAATGGCGGGGGCAGTGTTGCGCCCCGAAGGCTCGATCATGATGGCAGCGGCTTCGATGCCCGCCTGCTCCAGCTGTTCGGCCACGATGAAGCGGAAATCGGCGTTGGTCATCACCAGAGGCGCGGCATAATCCTCGCCCGAGAGGCGGCGGGCCGAGGCCTGAAACAGCGTCTCATCCCCGACAAGCGCCGCGAACTGCTTCGGGAAGCTTTTGCGCGACACCGGCCAAAGACGCGTGCCCGAGCCACCTGCAAGCAATACCGGGGTAATGGTCATCTGTCTCTCCTGCGGGTGGCGCTGCAAACCCGTGCTGTCAAATCATTGCCGTATCAAAGCGGCATGTTCAAATCTTCCGTGGGGCCGAGGTTAATAGCCCCGGCTGCGGTCGACCAGATAAAGAAGCGGCTCGCCCGCCATGGCGCGGCGCAGGTTCGCTGCTGCCACGGGGGCGGCGGTCACGGTGCGGGTGTCGGCGGCGACATGCGAGGTCACGGTGATCTTCGGATGCGACCAGAAGGGATGCGTGGGCGGCAGGGGCTCGGTGCGGAAGACATCCAGCACCGCATGGCCCAGATGGCCCGCGTCCAGCGCCGCGATCAGATCGGCCTCGACCAGAACCGTGCCACGGCCTGCATTGATCAGGGTCGCGCCTTCGGGCAGTTGCATCAGCCGCTGATGGTTCAGAAGGTCACGCGTCCGGGCCGTGTCGGGCAGAAGCGAGATCAGGATCTGCGCACGCGCCAGCGCCTGATCCAGCGACGCGCCACCCAGCATGGCGATGCCCTCGACCGGGCGACCCGATTGCGACCAGCCGGTGACCGCAAAACCGATGCCCGAGAGCATGGTGGCAACAGAGCGCCCCATCTCTCCCATGCCAAGGACGACGACCTGCCGCTCGGTCGTCAGCGGCGGAACCAGCGCATTGCGCCAGGTGCCGTCCTGCGCGAAGGCGTCCATGCCCAAATGCGCACGCAGGGCCCAGCCTGTGCAATATTCGGCCATGCCCTGCGCCAGTCCCGGATCGACCATGCGGCAGAGGGGCTGGGTCAGCGTGGGGTTGGTCACGATCCGCTCGACCCCCGCCCAGAGGCTTTGCACGACGCGCGCGCGGGTGAAGCGCGAGAAGTCCAGCGTGCTGCCATCCTCGGGGTAGCCCGGCGCATAGATCAGCGCGTCGAAACTGGCGGGATCGCCGTCACGCAGAAGCTCCATCTCGGGGCAGGCGGCTTGCAGGGCGGGGGCCCATTCATCCCAGCCCGCAGCGGGCGCGGCATAAAGAACCCGCATCCTAGCGCGGCCTGTGGACATGGGCCGATTGCACGATCCCGAATGAAATCAGCAGGATCATCAGCGCGGTCCCTCCATAGCTGACCAGTGGCAAAGGCGAGCCCTTGGCGGGCAGCATGCCCATCACCATGCCCATGTTGATGGCAAGGTAAAGGAAGAACGTGCCCGCGATGCCAATGGTCATCAGGCTGGCGAAGCGGTCGCGGTTGGTCAGCGCCGAATGCAGGCAGAAACCCAGGATCAGCGCGTAAAGCGCCAGCAACGAAAAGGCACCGACAAAGCCGAACTCTTCGGCCAGCGAGGTGAAGATGAAGTCGGTGTGTTTCTCGGGCAGGAAGTTCAGCCGCGACTGCGTGCCCTGCATGAAGCCGCGCCCCGACCAGCCGCCCGAGCCAAGCGCGATCTGCGCCTGCATGATGTTATAGCCCGCGCCCAGAGGGTCCGAGCCGGGGTCGAGGAAGGTGTCGATGCGGCGGAACTGATACTCATGCAGCAGCTGCCAGTCGGTGCCGCGGCTTTTCATCACCGCCGTCACCAGCCCGACGACCGCCGCGATCACCGCGCCGAAATACCACAGGCTGACCCCGGCTGCGAACATCACGATGCCGCCCCCCGCGATCAGCATGATCGAGGTGCCAAGGTCGGGCTGCATCAGCACGAGCCCGGTGGGCAGCATGATCAGCAAGACCGGGATCAGCACCCAAAGCGGGCGCGAGACCTTCTCGACCGGCAGCCAGTCGTAATAGACGGCCAGCGTCATCACGAAGGCCACCTTGGTCAGCTCGGACGGTTGCAGCCGGATCGGCCCGATGTCCAGCCAGCGCTGCGCGCCCATGCCGATGGTGCCCATCGTATCGACAAGGATCAGCAGCAGTACGCAGATCACATAGGCCGCGACCGAAATCGAGCGCCAGAACCAGATCGGCACGAAGGCAAGGCCGAACATCAGGACCATGCCCACGGCGAAACGCTGCATCTGTGGGCCCGCCCAGCGGTCGATATCGCCGCCCGAGACCGAATAGAGCATCAGAAAGCCGATGCAGCTGACGGCGGTCACTAGAAAGACAAGCGGCCAGTTCAGATAAAGGATCTTGCGCCAGCCTTGCGGGGTCTGCGCGACCTGATAGTCAAGATAGCTCATCTTTTCAGGCCCTGGCCCGCGTCGTGCTGTTGCCGGGTTCGGCGATGTGAAGGTTCATCTTGCTGCGCATTTCCTCGATGCCGCCGCGCTGGCTGGCGGGGTAGGCGTCAAGCGGCGGCAGGCCCCCGGCCAGCGCGAACAGCAGGATGTCGCGCGCAATCGGGGCGGCAGCGGTCGAGCCGCCCATGCCGTGCTCGACCACGACCGAAACGGCATAGCGCGGGCTTTCATAGGGGGCGTAGCAGACAAACAGCGCATGGTCGCGCCGGTTCCAGGGCAGTTGTTCGTTGCGCACGACGCCGCGCGCGCGCTCGGCTGCGGTGATGTTGCGCACCTGCGAGGTGCCCGATTTCCCGGCCATGCGCCATTCTGGTTTCATGATCTTCGACTTCGCGCCGGTCCCGTGCGAGCCGTTGACCACGTCATCCATGCCGCGCTGCGCAATGGCGAGGTTCGCGGGCGAGATGCCGAGGCTTTCGAACTCGGGCACCGGCACCGGCTGGCCGTCGATGGCGCGCACCAGACGCGGAATGACCGCCTTGCCGGTCGCCACGCGGGCCGTCATCACCGCCAGCTGAATGGGCGAGGCCAGCACATAGCCCTGACCGATGCTGGCGTTGATCGTGTCGCCGATCTGCCATTCCTGCTTGTGGCGGGCCCGCTTCCAGGCGCGGTCGGGCGCAATGCCTTCGGCTACCGCCGAAAGCGGCAGGTCGTGGCGTTCGCCCAGCCCCAGACGGCGGGCCATGGCCGACATCCGCTCGATCCCCAGCTTCTGGGCCAGCTCGTAATAGAAGACGTCGCAGGACCGCTCGAGGCTTTGTGTGGGCGAGACCGAGCCGTGACCGCCCCGGCTCCAGCAGTGGAAGCGGCGGCCCGCGACCTGCAGATAGCCCGGGCAGTAGAAATGCGAGCCGCCATTGATCACGCCCGCCTCAAGCCCCGCCAGCAGCGAGACCATCTTGTAGGTCGAGCCCGGCGGATAGAGCCCCTGCACGGTCTTGTCAGCCAAGGGCCGGTGGTCGTGCTTCATCAGCGCCTGATAATCGGCCGAGGAAATGCCGCGCACGAACATGTTCGGGTCGAACACCGGCGAGGAGGCGATGGCGACGATATCGCCATTCGTCACGTCGATCACCACGGCGGCGGCACTTTCCTCGCCCAGTCGCTGGGTCGCGAAATTCTGCAGCGCCGCGTCCAGCGTGGTCTGAACGGTCGCGCCCTGCTGGCCTTCCTGACGGCTGAGTTCGCGCATCTCGCGCCCGGCACTGTTGACCTCGACCCGGCGGTTCCCGGCCTTGCCGCGCAGGGCCTCTTCCATCTTGGCCTCAAGCCCGACCTTGCCCAGCTGGAACTCGGGCAGGCGCAGGACGGGGTCGGGGTTCTCGATCTTCGAGAGGTCATAGTCCGAGACCGGCCCGACATAGCCCAGCACATGCGAGAAATCGCCCGCCCGGGGATAGTTGCGCGACAGGCCCGATTCGGGCGTGACACCGGGCAGGGCGGGCGCATTGACCGCAATCGAGGAGAACTCGGCCCAGTCCAGACGGTCCGCGACCAGCACCGGCGTGACCGCGCTGCGCTTGGCGATGTCCTCCAGAAGCTGGGCGACCTGCATATCGCTCATCGGGATGATGCGGCGCAGCCCGGCGATGACGCGGCTGACGTCGCCCGCTTCCTCGCGCGTCAGGGTCACGCGGTAATTCTGTTCGTTCCCGGCGATGATGACGCCCGTTCGGTCAAGGATCAGCCCGCGCGCGGGCGGCAGCAGCCGGATCTTGATCGAGTTGCCATCGGCCAGAAGACGATACTCGTCCTCATGCTCCAGCTGCATGCTGCGCAGCTTGAGCCCCAGCACCCCCAGCACCGAGGCCTGAATGACGCCCAGCATCAGCCCCCGGCGGGAAATGCCGCGCGCGCTTTCAAGGATTTCCTTCTGAGACCTGCGCATCTTCCCGCAATCCTATCTATCGCCATCGACCGGCAGGGCACGTTTCACCCCCAGCGGCCAACGGGCCAGCGCCACCACGATCGGATAGGCCGCTGCCGTGGCCAGAAACTGCAGGATCATCTGTCCCAGCGGGGGGGCGGGAAGCACGAAGACGATCAGAAGAATCCGGTTTGCCAGCATCAGCATCGCGATCAACAGCGCCACACGTAACCATTCAATCACGAACGACAACTCTCGCCAACGGGGCTCACGCACCCGTGCGGCCTCGGTGGCCATGACGACCAGCGCGGTGAAAAGGCCAAGGGGGCGCAGCAGGACGATGTCCTCGATGAAAAACAGCGCCGCGATGATCAGCACCGGCACATCATCGGGGCGGCGCAGGACCCAGGCGAAGGTCAGGCACAGCGCCAGATCGGGGCCGGGCCAGATGATCTGGCCGGGCGACAGCGGAAGAAGCCGCCAGAACAGGAAGATCATCATCAGCACGATATAGATCAGCTGGCCGCGCAGGCGACGGCCCCGGACCGCCTCAATCATCGCTGGGCCTGTTGGCGGCTGCGGCCTCTTCGCGGGCGCGGTTCAGCTCTTGCAGATCGGGCAGCGGCGGGCCGATGAACTCGGCGGGCGGAGGCGGGATCAGCAGGCTCGTGTCGCTCAGTTGTTCAGCCGGGTGGCTGCGCAGGACGCGCAGGAACTCCAGCCGCCCGTAATCCGCCGCCAGCCGCACGCGCAGACGCCCGTCGCTGGCCTGCGCGACCTGACCGACCAGCAGGCCCGGCGGGAAGACGCCGCCATCGCCCGAGCTGATGACGCGGTCGCCGGGGCGCACATTTTCGGGGCTTTCGATGAATTCCAGAACGGGCAGGGCGGTGTTGTCGCCGCCCAGAAGCGCCCGCTGACCCGAGGGCTGAATGGTCACCGGAATGCGGCTGGAAGGGTCAGTCAACAGCATCACCCGGCTGGTCTGATCGCCCACGCCCGAGATGCGACCCACAAGCCCCAGACCGTCCATCGCCGCCCAGCCGTCCAGCACACCATCGCGTCCGCCGACGTTCAGCAGCACCGATTGCCGGAAGGCCGTGCCGCTGTCGGTCATCACCACGCCGGAAATGAAGGTCAGGGCCGGGTCGATACGAACATTGTTCTGCGCCAGAAGCTTGGCGTTTTCCTGTTCAAGCTGAACCGCGGCCTCTTTCCAGCCGGACATCTTCTGCAGCTCGCGCCGCAGCTCCTGGTTTTGCTCATAAAGGCGGGAATAGGACTGGAAGCCCGCGACCATGCGCGACAGCTTGGTTACCGGCGTCATCACCCATTCGAAGCTGGGAACAAAACGGTCGATGAACACCGCCCGCATCCGTTCGGCGCGCGGGCTGTCGATCTTCCAGAACAGAAAGACCGCCAGCAGCACAAGCACCAGCAACGCGACGAGGATACGGCGAACCGGCGCCGCGAAATCTGGACCCTTGCGCGCCACGGATGGCTCTTAGCTGTCGTAGTCGATGACGTGGCGCAGCTGCTTTTCGAACTCGAGCGCCTTGCCGGTGCCCAGTGCGACGCAGCTCATCGGCTGGTCGGCCAGGCTGATCATCAGGCCGGTCTGCTCGCGCAGCGCCAGATCCAGCTCACCCAGCATCGCGCCGCCGCCGGTTAGCATCACGCCGCGGTCGACGATATCGGCGGCCAGATCGGGCGGGGTGGCTTCCAGCGCCACCATCACCGCTTCGCAGATCTGCTGGACCGGCTCGGACAGCGCCTCGGCGACCATGGCCTGGGTGATTTCCATTTCCTTCGGAATGCCGTTCAGCAGGTCGCGGCCGCGCACCATGATGGTCGCGCCACGGCCATCGTCGGGCATGCGGGCGGTGCCGATCTGGGTCTTCACCCGCTCGGCGGTCGAATCGCCGATCAGCAGGTTGTGGTTGCGGCGCAGGTAATTGATCAGCGCGTCGTCCATGCGGTCGCCGCCGATGCGGACCGAGCGCGCATAGACCACATCGCCCAGCGACAGAACTGCGACCTCGGTGGTGCCGCCGCCGATGTCGACGACCATGCTGCCGGTGGGTTCCGTAATGGGCATGCCCGCGCCGATGGCGGCTGCGATCGGCTCGGCGATCAGGCCGGCCTTGCGCGCGCCGGCGGAGAGGACCGACTGGCGGATCGCGCGCTTTTCAACCGGGGTCGCGCCATGGGGCACGCAGACGATGACCTTGGGCTTCGAGAAGCTGTTGCGCTTGAACACCTTCTTGATGAAATGCTTGATCATTTCTTCGGCGCTGTCAAAATCGGCGATGACGCCTTCGCGCATGGGGCGGATGGCCTCGATGCTGCCGGGCGTGCGGCCCAGCATCAGCTTCGCGTCCTCGCCCACGGCCAGCACCTGCTTCTTGCCGTCCTTGACGTGATAGGCCACGACCGAGGGTTCATTCAGGATGACGCCCTTGCCCTTGACATAGATCAGCGTGTTGGCGGTCCCAAGATCGATTGCGATATCCGTCGAAAACAGCCCGCCGAATGCCATAGCCTATCCCTTTCGTGCCGGATTTTCCCGGCTTGCCTGTGCCTGCTCACTTCAATGCCCGAGTCACGCGACCGAAGCGCTGCCTCGTATATGCGCAGTCTGTCGTTGTTGAAACCCCTGTTTGCGCGGGCGTCGCATCTTGTGCCGCAGCGATTCGGACCTTGGTGGCAGCCGACCGGGCATCCGGGGCACAGCTTCGCGCCTATGCGCCCCGACCGAGTTGACGGGGCCGCGCGCGATGCGCATTGATCGGCCCAAGCGAGCCGATATCGGCCGGGTCATGTGAGGGACGCATGGATCGCATCATCGGCATCTGCCGTTTTTCCTATGTCGGCCGCAGCGATTGGAAGGCCTTTGCGGGCACCAAAGGTCAGGATGAGGCGCTGCTGGCGCGTGTCGCGGCCGGGCTTTTCCAGCCCGACCGGATGGAGAAGCGCTTCCGCAGCTTTCGCGATGTGACGCTGGCCTCGGTCGCGGCGCAGACCGATCCCGATTTCACCTTTCTGGTGATCAGTTCGAACCGCATGCCTCAGCCGATGCAGCAGCGCCTGCTGGATCTCTGCGCCGGGGTTGCGCAGGTGAAGGTCGTCTTCGCGGCTGAACCCACGCTCGGCGAAGTCCTCGCCCCGATTCTTGAGGAGATAGCGCAGCAGGACGGGCGGCCCCCCATCCAGTTCCGGCTGGATGATGACGACGGCATTCCGGCCCGTTTCATCCAGCGCCTGCGCGCCCATGCCACGCGGCTTTCGGATCTCGAGCAGTTCGGCATCTGCTTCAATCGCGGCATGATGATCAAGCTGGAGCCCGGGCGCAAACCCGTGCCGCTCAGCTTCCAGATGCCGTTTCTGGGCGCGGGCTGCGCCGTGCGTCTGGCCAATCCGCGCCTCAGCATCTTCGCCATCGGGCATTACCAGATCCCGCGCCGGATGACGGTCATTCAGGACAATGACCAGACCGGCGCGCTGGTGCTGCGGTGGGTCGATTCCGACTCGGTTGAGCTGGATCTGCAGAACCTGCCCAAGGGCGTCGAGATCCTGCCGGACGCCAAGGCGGGAAAGATGTTCAGCGCGGAATACCCCTGGCTGCATCCCGTCGCCATCGAGGCGCTGCTGAACGGGTGATCGTTCGGAATTGAATTAACCCTGCGGTTGACCCTTCTGCGTACGCGGAAATAATACCCGCACGGACATCACGCTTTCAGGGGTAATCATGGCGCGCGAGAAAATCGTGGGATTGTGCAGGTTCTCGTTCCTGGGCCGATGCGACTGGGCGTCCACGCGCGGGCAGGCCGGGAAGGACCCGGAACTCCTGCAGAAACGGGCCGAGATTCTGTTCGATCCGCGCCGCCTTGCCCGCCGCATGCAGGCGTTCGAGACGCTGTGCCTGCCCTCGATGGCTGCGCAGACGGATCAGGACTTCAGCTTCCTGATCCTCGTCTCGCCCGAGTTGCCGCTGGAATGGTATCGCCGCCTGCAAGAGGCCTGCAAACCGGTGCCGCAGGCGCGCATCGTGATGTCGAGCGAGCGCACGCCCTGCGACGCGCTGCGCCCGCATCTGCGCAGCTTCGCGCAAGAGGCCGGGCGCTCGGTCCTGCAGTTCCGCGTCGATGACGACGATGCGCTCAGCATCCATCATGTCGCCCGGCTGCGCGCCCATGCCCGCCGCTTCGCCGATCTGGAAAGCGTCGCGATCAGCTTTCCGCTGGGCGTCAGCTTCGGCAGCTACGAGGGCGATCCGGTGACCTTCTGGCGCAGTCAGCAGCCCTTCGTGGGCGCGGGGGCGGCGGTCCGCATGCGCGCGCCGGGCCGGTCGATCTTTGCCATCGACCATTTCCAGCTGCCCCGGCATTTCGTCAGCGTGACCGACCAGTCGGTATTCGGGCATATGATTCTCAGATGGGACGAGGGCAAATCGATTGCCACCATCCGCGCGAAATTCCCGCCCTGGTTCAAGGCGATGAAACCGGCCGCGCTGGAGAAGATCCTCGCCGATGATTTCCCCTTCCTGATCGGCCGCGACCTTGGCTTCGTGCGCCGCGCGGATGCGCCGAAGCTGGACCTCAGCGGACGCATGCCGCAGCGCGATGAGGATGCGCTGAACTGAAAAGGGCCGCCCCAAAGGGACGGCCCGCTTAGCTCACTTCTGCAAGGCTCAGTGCGAATACATGCTGACCTGCTTGGCATCGGCATCGGGGCCGACCATCTCGCGCCGCAGCTTCAGCCGGTTCAGCGCGCCGACATAGGCCTTGACGCTCGCCAGAATCGTATCCGTATCGGCGGCCTGACCGGTCGCGATGCGCCCTTCCTCGGCCATGCGGACGCTGACGGTGGCCTGCGCATCCGTGCCCTCGGTCACCGCATGCACCTGATAGAGCTGCAGTTCCGCATTATGCGGCCAGATCTTCTGTACGGCCTTGAAACAGGCATCGACCGGCCCGTCGCCTTCGGAATGCACCGATTTCTCCTCGCCGCCGACGATCATCGTCAGATCGGCGGACTGGCCGTCGCTGCCGCAGACGACGCGCAGATGCTTGACCTGCAGGAAGTCATCCTCGGTATTGGCGGCGCTGTCCTGCATCAGGGCAACCAGATCGTCGTCATAGACCTCTTTCTTGCGGTCGGCCAAAGCCTTGAACCGCACGAAGACATCCTTCAGCTGGTTGTCACCGACCTCATAGCCCAGCTCGCTCAGCTTGGCACGCAGCGCGGCCCGGCCCGAGTGCTTACCCATCGAGATATTGGCCTCATTCAGCCCGATATCGGCGGGGCGCATGATCTCGAAGGTCTCGATGTTCTTCAGCACGCCGTCCTGATGGATGCCGGATTCATGCAGGAAGGCGTTCTTGCCGACGATGGCCTTGTTGAACTGCACCGGAAAGCCCGAGACCTGCGCCACGCGCCGCGACAGCCCCATGATCTTGGTGGTGTCGATGCCGGTGTCGAAAGGCATGATGTCGTGACGCACCTTCAGCGCCATGACCACCTCTTCCAATGCGGTATTGCCCGCGCGCTCGCCCAGACCGTTGATCGTGCATTCGATCTGGCGCGCGCCCGCCTCGACCGCCGCCAGAGAGTTCGCCGTCGCCATCCCCAGATCGTTGTGGCAATGCGTGGCGAAGATGACATTGTCAGCACCCGGCACGCGCTCCAGCAGCATGCGGATCAGCTCGGCACTCTCGCGCGGCGCGGTATAGCCCACGGTATCGGGAATGTTGATCGTGGTGGCCCCGGATTTGATCGCAATCTCGACCACGCGGCACAGATAGTCATGCTCGGTCCGGGTGGCGTCCATGGGCGACCATTGCACATTGTCGCACAGGTTGCGGGCATGGGTCACAGTCTGCTCGATCCGCTCGGCCATCTGGTCCATGTCCAGATTGGGAATGGCGCGGTGCAGGGGCGAAGTGCCGATGAAGGTGTGAATGCGCGGCTGCCGGGCGTGCTTCACCGCCTCCCAGCAGCGGTCGATATCGGCAAACTGGGCGCGCGCCAGACCGCAGATGACCGAGTTCTTCGCATTCTTCGCAATCTCGCTCACGGCCGCGAAATCGCCCTCCGAGGCGATGGGAAACCCGGCCTCGATGATATCCACGCCCATTTCGTCCAGCATCTGGGCGATCTCGATCTTTTCGGCATGGGTCATGGTTGCGCCGGGCGACTGCTCGCCATCACGCAGGGTCGTATCAAAAATCAGGACACGGTTCTTGTCGGACATCATTTGTTCTTTCTTACGCAGAGTGTCAGAATTTGGGGGTCCGGGCGCGTGACCTGACTGAGCGGCAGCCCGGAGACCCGCTCAGCGCAGCGTAAGAAGAAGCAGACCGCGGAGGCTCACGGCAAAGCGCGCGCCGAATTGCGCGTTTGGGGCCGTGGCGATGTGTCGCGTCCGAGTCATGGCCCGGACTATAGGACCGCCGCCCGCAAATTGAAAAGCCCCGAATTCACCCCCGGCAAATTCTTTTGCCCAACGCCCGCCTTCTTCGTTGCCCAAATACCCAAAAAATCATCGCCACCAGCAGGGCGCGACAGCCTCGCTCACAAGGCCCGCCACCCGATATCGCGACGGCAGAACCCACCCGGCCAGTCGATCCCCTCGACCAGCGCATAGGCCCGCGCATGTGCCTCAGTCAGGCTCGCCCCGCGCCCGGTCGCCGCCAGCACACGCCCGCCGGTGGCGACCAACTGACCCTCCCGTCGCGCCGTGCCTGCGTGAAAGACCATATGCGCGCTGTCCTCGGGCAGGGCGTCCAGCCTGGCAATCACGCTGCCTTTCTCGTAATCCCCCGGATAGCCCTTCGCGGCCAGCACGACGGTCAGCGCATGGTCATCGGACCAGTTGACATCCACCTCGGCCAGCCGCCCCTCGGCACAGGCCAGAATCAGGTCCAGGATCTGCGCGCCAAGCCGCATCATCAGCACCTGACATTCCGGATCGCCGAAACGGACGTTATATTCGACCAGCCGCGCCTCGCCGTCCTTGATCATCAGACCGGCATAGAGGACACCCTGAAACGGCGTCCCGCGCCGCGCCATCTCGGCAATGGTCGGGCGCACGATGCGCGCCATGACCTGATCCTGAATCTCCTGCGTCAGGACGGGCGCGGGCGAATAGGCCCCCATGCCGCCGGTGTTCGGCCCGGTGTCGCCTTCGCCCACGCGCTTGTGGTCCTGCGCCGTGCCGATGGGCAGGCAGTCGGTCCCGTCACAGAGGATGAAGAAACTCGCCTCTTCACCCTCCATGAATTCTTCAATGACCACTTCCGCACCCGCGTCACCGAACTCGCCGCCAAAGATGCGGTCGATGGCGTCAATGGCCTCGGCCTCGGTCATGGCAACCGTCACGCCCTTGCCAGCCGCCAGCCCGTCCGCCTTCACGACAATCGGGGCACCCTGCGCGCGAATATAGTCCCGCGCAGGCCCGGCTTCAGCAAAGCGCGCCCATGCAGCGGTGGGCGCATCGCAGGCGTCGCAGACCTCCTTGGTGAAGGATTTCGAGGCTTCCAGCGCCGCCGCCGCCGCAGATGGCCCAAAGACCAGAATACCCGCACCCCGCAGCGCGTCCGCGACGCCCGCCGCCAGCGGCGCCTCCGGCCCCACGACCACCAGATCGATGGCATTCTCCTCGCAGAACCCGATCACAGCCGAGCGTGACAGAATATCCAGAGCCGCACAGCGCGCGACATTCTCGATCCCCGCATTGCCGGGGGCCACGAACAGCCGGTCGCATTTCGGGTTCTGCCGGATCGCCCAGGCCAGCGCATGTTCACGCCCGCCGCTGCCAAGGATCAGGATGTTCATCTGCCGCCCCTTATGTCTCTGTCGACGGCCTTCTAGGAACTGCGCCCTGACGGATCAATCGCAAATCGGCCCGGCCTTCGGGCATCGACCCTTGATCCCGCGCCCGGCACAGGCCAGAACCATGGCATGGAACTCTTCGAAGACGGCGCGCCCGGCAGCAATGCCCATGAATTCACGGTCTCGGAAATCTCGGGCGCGGTCAAACGCGTGCTCGAGGGCGAATTCGGCCGCGTCCGCGTACGCGGAGAGATCGGCCGCGTCTCGCGCCCGTCATCAGGGCATCTCTACTTCGACCTCAAGGATGACCGCGCCATCATCGCGGCGGTGACCTGGAAGGGGCAGGCCGCCAAGCTCTCGACCCGCCCCGAAGAGGGCATCGAGGTCATCGCCACCGGTCGCCTCACCACCTTTCCCGGCCAGTCCAAATACCAGCTGATCGTCGATGAGATCGAGCCCGCAGGTGCGGGCGCGCTGATGATGATGCTGGAAAAACGCCGCAAGGCGCTAGCCGCCGAAGGGCTTTTCGATGAGGCGCGCAAACGCCCGCTTCCAGCTCTCCCCCGCGTCATCGGCGTCGTGACCTCGCCTTCGGGCGCGGTCATCCGCGACATCCTTCACCGTCTGCGCGACCGCTTCCCGACCCGTGTGCTGATCTGGCCGGTCGCTGTCCAGGGTGAGGCCTGCGCCCCGCAGGTCTCGGCCGCCATCCGTGGCTTCAACGCACTGACCTCCGACGGCCCGATCCCGCGTCCCGACCTCATCATCGTCGCGCGAGGGGGCGGCAGCCTCGAGGATCTCTGGGGCTTCAACGAAGAAGAGGTCGTGCGCGCCGCCGCCGACAGCCAGATCCCGCTGATCTCGGCCGTGGGCCATGAAACCGACACGACGCTGATCGACTTCGCCTCGGACCGCCGTGCGCCCACACCGACAGCCGCCGCCGAGATGGCGGTGCCGGTCCGCGCCGATCTGGCCGCCCGGCTCAGCGAATCGCGCGCGCGGATGATCCGCAGCCAGCAGACCCGCCTTCAACGGCACCGCCAACGCCTCGCCGATCTCGGCCGCGCGCTTGGCAGGCCGCAGGCTTTGACCGATCCGGCCCGGCAACGCTTCGATCTGACGGCCAGCCGGCTCGAGACCGCACTCTCGGGCTTCGTCCGCTCGCGGCGCGAACGCTTGAACGCCCTGCCGCTCTCGCTCTCCGCGCTGCGGCAGGGCCTGCGCGACAAGCGCCTGCGCTTCCAGGATCAGGCCACCCGGTTGATGCTCGCCCTCCCGCGCCAGCACCTGCGCCGGGCCGAGCGCCTCGCTGACATCGCCGCTCGCCTTCAGCGCGCGCAAACCCGCACCCTTGCCGACAACCAGCGCCAGATCCGTCGCGACCGCCAGCATCTCGCCGACATGACGACCCGCCTCATGGCCACCGCCCCGCGCATTCTCAACCCACGGAAAGAACGCCTCGACCGCCTCGACCGGCTGCGCCAGACGCTGGGCTATCGCGAAACGCTTCGACGCGGCTTCACCGTGGTCCACGGCCCGCAAGGCCTCGTCACCACCGCCGAAGCCGCCAGCAAACTCGCCTCTTTCCAGATCGAGTTCCACGACGGCCGCCTCACCGCACGCCCCGAAGATGCCCCGGAAAAGCCCGTCGCCGCCAAACCCACGCGCAAACCACCAACCGACCCCGAAGGCCAGCAATCCCTCTTCTGACCGCGCGGATTTCTTCGTTGTAAAATACCCCGGGGGCCTGGGGGCAGCGCCCCCAGCCTCTCACCCTTCCGAGGTTTTCGGCTTCAGCATCAACCAGATAAGCGAACAACCAGCCAACAGCAGGAAGGGCAGCATCGCGACGTTCACCGCGTTCCAGCCGGTCTGGGTCGAGCTGCTCAGGCAGTTCATCAGCCCGCCCGAGGACAGCGAGGCCACGAAGACGCCGCCAAAGACGATGGCATCATTCAGCCCCTGCACCCGCTCGCGCTCTTCTGGCCGATAGGCGCGGGTCAGCATGCTGGTCGCGCCGATGAAACCGAAGTTCCAGCCGAGCCCCAGCAGGACCAGCGCGACATAGAAATGCCCAAGCTCAACCCCCGACAGCGCCACCGCGCCTGCACCCGCCAGGATCACCAGCCCCAGCATGACGATCCGCTGCGCGCCGAAGCGGGCGATCAGATGCCCGGTGAAGAACGACGGCGCGAACATCGCCAGCACGTGGAACGAGACGATATTGGCCGCATCCGCCGTATGAAACCCGCAGCCGACGACCGCCAGCGGGGTCGAGGTCATCACAAGGTTCATCAGCGCATAAGAGACCATGCCGCAGATCATCGCGACGGCAATCTGCGGCACGCGGATCAATTCGGCAAGGCTGCGGCCACGCGCCGCCTCATGCGAGGTCGCGGCAGGCTTCGGGATGTCCAGGAAAGCGAACAGCACCGGGCCCAGCAGGTTCAAGACGATGATCGCGGCATAGGTGGCAAGGAAGGGAATGGCCGTCGCCTCGGCGGTCGCGCGCACCAGAAACGGGCCGGTGAAGGCCGCAGCCAGGCCGCCCGCCAGCACCCATGAGATGGCCTTGGCTTGAAACTCGGGCGGCGCGCAATCGGTCGCGGCGAAGCGATAGAAGCCCTGCGCCGCCTGATAGATGCCGGTGAAGAGCCCGCCCAGCATGAACAGCCAGAAATTCCCGACATAGATGCCGATGGCCGCGAGACCCGCTCCGATCGCACCCGCGCCACAGGCCAGAAAGAAGCCCGTCTTGCGCCCGTGCTGGCGCATGAAACTGGCAAGCGGACGCGCGGATAGCGCCGTGCCCAGCACCACCATCGACAGGGGCAGGGTCGCGATGCAGGGGTTCGGGCTGAGCATCTGGCCCGCCAGCCCGCCGACGATGAAGATCATCGACATCTGCGCGCCCAGAAGCGCTTGCGCCAGCAGCAGCACGATGACGTTGCGCCGCGCGCGCGGCATGTTCTCGATGGGAAGTGCTTCGGTCATGGCGCCCCGCTCATTTCACACGCAAGGCTTGCGCGGCCTTGGCCCGCTCGGTGATCGTGGCCCAGTGTCCGGCTGTGACATCGGCATCGGGCGCGATCCAGCTGCCACCCACGCAGATGACATTCGGCGCGCTCAGATAGTCGGGCGCGCTTTGCGGCGTCACGCCGCCGGTCGGGCAAAAGCTGATATGGGGCAGGGGACCTGCCAAAGATTTCAGCGCCTTGACCCCGCCTGCCGCCTCGGCCGGGAAGAATTTCAGCATGTCATAGCCAATTTCGGCCAGCCGCATCGCCTCGCTGGCGGTCGCGGCCCCGGGCAGCAGCGCGAGCCCTTCGTCCTCGCAGGCGCGGATCAGCGTCTCGGTCGCGCCGGGCGAGACGGCGAAGCTGGCCCCGGCCTCGCGGGCGCGTTTGACGTCATCGGGGGTCAGCACCGTGCCTGCGCCGACATGGCCGCCGGGCACTTGCGCCATGGCTCGGATCACATCCAGCGCGGCAGGCGTGCGCAGCGTCACTTCCAGCACCGGCAGGCCGCCTTCGACCAGCGCGGCGGCCAGATCGGCGGCGCGCGCGGCATCGGCCACGACAAGGACCGGAATGACCGGCGCAAGCTGACACAGGCGGCGGGTCTGGGCGGATTGGATCTTGGGGGTCATGGCGGCACCTTTGGGCTTCAGCCCGTGACCCTGTACCTTTCCGCGCGGGCGCGCAAGCCGTCAGCCGCCGAACCCGCGCGACGAGGAGCGCGCCGTCGAGCTTTGTCCGAAGCCGCCCCGCTGCGCGACCGCTGCTGACGAAAGCGGCGGCTTGCCCAGGGTCGAGGGTGCGCGGGTGAAGGTCTGCGTCGGCACCTTGCCCGCGCCACGGTTGCTGGCAAAGCTCTGATCGCCCTTGGGCGTGGCAAAGCGGCCGTCCGCCGTGCGCACCATCGGCTGCGAGAAGACCCCGCCGCCGCGCGACATCATCGAGCCCAGCATATAGCCCATGAGCAGCGGCATGAACGAGAAGCCACCGCCGCCCGAGTTCTGCGCGACCGGATCGTCGCCGCAATTCCCGGCACCGTGCTGCTGCTCGCAGAGTTCTTTCGACTCATAGCGCGGCGCGGTCTCAAGATATTCCTCCTGGGCTGCGGCAAAATTCGTGCGGCAGTCCTCGGCGGTGAAGAACAGGCTGTTTTCCTCGGCCGCCGCGATGCAGCTTTGCAGGTCGGGGAAGGATTGGGCGTCGACGCGGTCATCCTCGCAGGCGGCAAGGGCCAGCGTGGCGGTTCCGGCCAGAACCAGCGCGACATGACGGGAGCGTTTGCGTTTCAACATGGTCAGCCCTCGATAAAATGCGGCTTGAACCGCGACAGGTTGTGGGTGATGCGGGCGCGATCCTCGCGGATGCCAAGCCCGACGCAAGCCTCGCCCACGATCCACGCACCCAGCACCGGATGGAAGCCCGAATATTCGGGCAGCGGTGCCAGCGCCTGCAGGATCATCGGATGATGCGAATAGCTGTCGTCCTGCGTCCGCTCGGTCTCATGCCCGCGCTCGAAGATCGAGACACCGGCCCCCTCGCGTGAGAAGATGGGCTTGGTCACATAGCCGGCGCGCAACTGCTCTTCGGCGGCGGCGAAAGCATCGGCGACCGAGGGGGCGGGCGCGCCGCCTTTCAGCGCCTCGGCGACATCGGCTTCGAAGAAGGCGGGCAGCAGGTTCGGGTGGCCGGGGAACATCTCCCACAGCAGCGGCAGAAGCCCCTTGTTCGACAGGATCGCCTTCCACGCAGGCTCGATGCAGCGCAGGCCCGAGCCCTGAAGATAGGCCGCGAAATCATCGCGCAGCATGTCTTCCCAGGGGTAAAGCTTGAAGAGCGTGCCGATCACCCGGTCCTTGTCATCGGCGAACTGTCCCTCCTCGGTCACGCCGATCCCGGCAAGATCGGTGAAATGCGCGCCCATCCCGGCCTCGCGCGCAGCCCAGGCCAAAGCCTCGACGGTGGCGTAATCCTCGGGGTTCGATTTGTCGGCAGCGAAATGGATCTCGGTCGCCGGTTCACAGATCTCGGCCCAGCGTTCGACCAGCGCCTCATGCAGAGCGTTGAACTGGTCGGTGTCGGGCGAAAGCACGCCGCGCTTTTGCTGCTCTTCCAGCCAGAGCCACTGGAACGAGGCGGATTCGTAAAGCGAAGTCGGCGTGTCGGCGTTATATTCCAGCAGCTTCGCCGGACCCTTGCCGTCATAGGCCAGATCCATGCGGCCATAAAGCTCGGGCTCGCCATTCGACCATGACTGTTCGACCAGATCCCAATAGGGGCGCGGGATGTCCAGACGGGTCAGCCATTCCTCACTGAGAACGGCCTTCGCGACCGCCTCGCGGCAGAGCGCATGCAGCTCGGTCGAGGGGGCTTCAATGTCCTCCTCGATCTGCTGCAGGGTCAGACGATAGGCGCTGGTTTCGTCCCAATAGGGCTCTCCACCCATATCGGCGAAGGTGAAACCCAATGCCTCGGCCTCGATGCGCCAGTCCGGCCGTTCGGGTAGGGTGATCTTTTCCATCAAGCCTCCATGCCTCGCCCCCCGGAATGGCCGGGAAGCGGGCCGGATGCAAGGTCAGAGGCGCATTATCGCCGTGCCTTGCCGAGGGATTCGCCCGCCAGCAGCGCCGCGTTGCCACCCGAGGCGGTCGTGTCGATGCAAAGGTGACGCTCGATCAGCACATACCCCGCGTCGAGCGCGCCGATCAGCGGCAGGATCGGACCCGTGCGGGCGGCGAGTGCGCGTGCATAGGCACGGCCGGTGTCCTCATCCCCCCACCAGACGGCCCCCGAGAAGCCTTGCAGGCTGGTCAGAAGCTCGGGCGACAGCGGGCGGTCCAGCGCCACGCCGCGCCCGCCCAGACGGCGCACCTGCGCCAGCTGGTCCTTGGCGGTTTCAAGGCCGGGGCCAAGGCACAGCACCGGGTCACGCGACAGCAGCCGCAGCCGGTTCGCCTCGCCCGTGGGGCCGGGCAGGTCGATCTCGCGCTCGCTGTCATGGGCGGGCGCGGCAGAGGCCAGCTTCTGCGCAACCGAGGCCGCATCCTGCGAAAAGGCGGCGTCCCAGATGCTGAGCGGCACGGCGCGCGCGGTGAAGCGCTGCAGATATTCCGGCCCGCCCGCTTTGGGGCCGGTGCCCGACAGCCCCTCGCCGCCGAAAGGCTGGCTGCCGACGACCGCGCCGATCTGGTTGCGGTTCACATAGGCGTTGCCCGCATGCACGCGCCCGGCGACGGTATCCGTTCGCGACTCGATGCGGCTGTGCAGGCCGAAGGTCAGGCCATAGCCGGTGGCGTTCACCTGTGCCACGACGCGGTCCAGCCCGTCAGCGGGGAAGGTCGCGACATGCAGGACCGGGCCGAAGATCTCGCGCTTCATGTCGGCGATGGACGTGATGCGGATGATCGCGGGGCCGATGAAATGCCCCTGGGGCGGCACGGGAAGCTGCTTCAGAAGCCGCCCCTCGGCCTTCGCGCGCGAGATGTGGTCGTCGATCCCGGCATGCGCCTCGGCGTCGATGACGGGGCCGACGTCGGTGGTGATCTGGGCCGGATCGCCAAGGCGCAGCTCCTCCATCGCGCCTTCCAGCATCTCCAGCACGGGCTTGGCGATGTCTTCCTGCAGATAGAGGCAACGCAGGGCCGAGCAGCGCTGCCCCGCCGATTGGAAGGCGCTGGCCACGATGTCGCGCACCGCCTGTTCGGGCAGCGCGGTGCTGTCGACGACCATGGCATTCAGCCCGCCGGTTTCCGCGATCAGTGGCGCGGTCGGGGCCAGATGTTCGGCCATTGCGGCGCGGATTTTCAGCGCGGTCTCGGTCGAGCCGGTGAAGACCACACCGTCGACGCGCGGATCGCGGGTCAGGGCCGCGCCCACGCGCCCGTCGCCCGGCAGAAGCTGCAAGGCGCTGGCGGGCACGCCCGCGCGCAGCATCAGCCCGACCGCCAGATGCGCGATCAGCGGCGTCTGCTCGGCGGGCTTGGCCAGCACGCCATTCCCCGCCGCAAGCGCTGCGGCGATCTGGCCGGTAAAGATCGCCAGCGGGAAGTTCCACGGGCTGATAGCGGTGAAGATGCCGCGTGCCGGATCGCGCAGGCTTTCGCTTTGTGCGGCGTAGTAGCGCAGGAAATCGACGGCCTCACGCAGTTCGGCCACGGCGTCGGCCATGGTCTTCCCGGCCTCTTTCGCCAGCAGTCCCAGAATCAGCGGCGCGTTCGATTCGTAAAGATCGGCGGCGCGGCGCAGGGTCTCGGCGCGTGCCGAGACGGGCAGGGTCCAGGGCTGCGCGCTTGCCAGCGCGGCCTCGATCTGCGCGGGCGTGGCGGCATGGACCTGACCGACCGTCTCGCCGGTGGCGGGGTTTGCCACATCCTCGGCGGGGCCGTTCTGAAGGCTTGCCGCGATCAGGGGGACGGCGACCGGCGCAAGGTCCTGCAACTCGCTGTCACGCGATTGCAGTAGGGCGTCGCGCACCGGGCGGTCGGTGATGTCGAAGCCGCGCGAGTTTTCACGCGAGGGCGCGAACAGCGCGGGGCCGCGCGCAATCGAGAGGTTCTCGGGATGGGCCAGCCCCTCCAGCGCGGTCAGCGGGCAGGCGGCAACGATGCTGGGCGGGATCGCCTCATCGACGATCTGGTTCACGAAGCTGGAGTTCGCGCCGTTTTCCAGCAGGCGGCGGACCAGATAGGCCAGCAATTCGCGATGCGCGCCGACGGGCGCATAGATGCGCAGGCGTGTGCCGTGATCCTTCTGCACGATGTCATGCAGCCGCTCGCCCATGCCATGCAGGCGCTGGAATTCGAACGCGCGCCGGTCCTGCGCCATATGCAGGATGGCGGCGACAGTATGGGCGTTATGGGTGGCGAATTGCGGATAGATGCGATCGGTCATGCCCAGCAGCCGCCGCGCCAGCCCGATATAGCTGACATCGGTCGAGACCTTGCGCGTCCAGACCGGGAAATCGGCCAGACCCATGACCTGCGCGCGCTTGATCTCGGCGTCCCAATAGGCGCCCTTGACCAGCCGCAGCATGATCTTGCGATCCAGCCGGGTGGCCATGTCATGCAGCCAGTCGATGGTCGCGCCCGCACGGCGGCCATAGGCCTGCACAACAATGCCGAACCCGTCCCAGCCTTGCAGCGCGGGGTCCTGCAGCACGGCCTCGATCACCTGCAACGACAGCGTCAGGCGGAAGCTTTCCTCGGCGTCGATGGTCAGCGGCATGTCGGCCTTGGCCGCCATCTGCGCCAGCCGCGACAGGATCGGCACCAGTTCGGCCATGACGCGCGCCTCTTGCGCGGTCTCATAGCGGGGATGTAGTGCCGACAGCTTGACCGAGATGCCGGGGTTGTCACGCAGCTTGCCCTTGGTGCAGGCCTTGGCAATCGCCTCGATGGCGCGGGCATAGGCGGCCTCATAGCGGCGCGCGTCATCGCCCGTCATCGCAGCCTCGCCCAGCATGTCATAGCTTTGCGTCGCGGCGGGGTTTTCAGCGGCGCGCTTCATCGCCTCCTGAATGGTCTGGCCCAGCACGAACTGGCGGCCCATCTCGCGCATGGCGCGGGTGACGGCGGCGCGGATCACGGGCTGGCCCAGACGGCGCACGGCGCTGCGCACCAGCCCGGCGTTACGGCGGTCGAGCACGCCCCCGGTCAGCATCAGCCCGCGGGTCGAGAGGTTCACCACCGAAGAGGTCGAGCGGCCCTTGTGGCGCTTCCAGTCGGCGGGGGCGATCTTGTCCTCGATCAGCGCGTCCGAGGTCTCGGCATCGGGGACGCGCAACAGCGCCTCGGCCAGCGACATCAGCGCCAGCCCCTCATCGGTCGACAGCCCATATTCGGCCAGAAAGACCTCCATCAGCCCGGGGTGCAGCTCCTTGCGGATGCGGGCGACCAGATCGGCGCCTGCGTCCACGATGGACTGGCGCGCCTCGGCCGAAAGATCCGCCTCGACCAGCAGGCTGGCCAGCAGCGGGCCTTCGGGGGCAAGCGTCATCCAGTCGATGGCGGCAAGCGAGGGGGACAGCGGGGCAACATCCTTGGGCATGGGCAGGGTCCTTGACTTTTGTCTGATCATAACGGTCTGCTGAAAGTGAAATCGCCCAATGATACCTGAAACATGTCCAATCCGTCCAAAAATCCTGCCGAAAACGAACCGTTCGAACTGGACCGTATCGACCGGGCGATTCTGGCGCATCTGTCGCGCGACGGGCGGATCAGCGTGACCGAGCTTGCGGGGCTGGTCGGCCTATCGAAAACGCCGGTGCAGGCGCGGATGAAACGGCTGGAGCAGGCGGGCGTCATCGCGGGTTACCGCGCGGTGCTGTCGCCCCTGCGGATGAACCTTGCGCATGTGGCTTTCGTCGAGCTGCGCCTGACCGACACGCGCGAGGCCGCGCTGCAAGCCTTCAATCGCGCCGTCCGCGCCATCCCCGAAATCGAGGAATGCCACATGATCGCCGGGGGCTTCGACTATCTGCTGAAGGTGCGCACCACCGATATCGCCGATTACCGCCGGGTGCTGGCCGAGCGCATCTCGACCCTGCCGCATGTCTCCTCAAGCTCGACCTATGTCGCGATGGAGGCGGTCAAGGACAATGCCGCCGTCGCTTTGCCGTAAGGGAAGTTCGGCAGTTTCCGGCAGGCAAGACTTTGGTCGGAAATTTGACTTGCGAGTCAATAATCTTCGCTCCAACCTATGGCACAGCGGCACCCGTCTGAAAGGGGCCGAGCAACAGGGCAACAGGATTTCCAACATGACTCAGCGTTTCACGCTTCGCGCGATTCTTCTGGCTTCGGCGCTGGCCGTCGCGCCGGCCGCCATGGCCGAGACGCCCGCCGATGTGCTGGTGGTGGCCGCGCAGATCGACGACATCATCAGCCTTGATCCGGCGCAGGCCTTTGAGTTTTCGGGCATCGACGTCACCAACAACCTTTACGACCGGCTGGTCGATTTCGATCCGATGGATCTGAAGGCCGGGATCAAACCCAGCCTCGCCGAAAGCTGGGAGGTCAGCGAGGATGGCAAGACCATCACCCTGACCATGCGCGAGGGCGTGAAATTCCAGTCGGGCAATCCGGTCCGCGCCGAGGATGCCGCTTGGTCGCTGCAGCGCGCGGTCAAGCTGAACCTGTCGCCCGCCTTCATCCTGAACCAGTTCGGCTTCACGCCCGAGAATGTCGATCAGATGATCACCGCCGACGGCAACAAGCTGGTCCTGAAGCTGGACCAGCCCTATGCGCAATCCTTCGTGCTGAACTGTCTGGCCGCCAGCGTCGGCTCGGTGATCGACAAGGAAACCGCGATGCAGCACGCCGAGGGCGATGACTTCGGTCACGCCTGGCTCAACACCAACTCGGCCGGGTCCGGCCCCTATTCGCTGGCCGGCTGGCGCCCGAATGAGCAGGTGCAATTCGCGGTCAACGAAGGATACTGGCAGGGCGCGCCCGCGATGAAGCGCGTGATCGTGCGCCATGTGCAGGAAAGCAGCGCCCAGCGTCTGCTGCTGGAGCAGGGCGACATCGACGTGGCCCGCAACCTGTCGCCGACCGATGTCGATGGCATCTCGGGCAATGACAAGCTGGCGGTTCAGGACGAGCTACGCGGCCATATCCTTTACATGGGCCTCAGCCAGAAGGACCCGCTGCTGCAAAAGCCCGAAGTCGTCGAGGCGATGAAATATCTGGTCGACTATCAGGGCATGGAAGGCAGCTTCCTGAAAGGCCAGTGGAAGATCCACCAGAACTTCCTGCCCGAAGGCTATCTGGGCGCCTCCGAGGACAATCCCTGGACCTATGACGTCGCCAAGGCCAAGCAGATCCTGACGGATGCGGGCGTGACCTCGGGCACCGTCAAGACGATGGTCCGCGACATCCCGGAATATCTGAACGTGGCCCAGGCGCTGCAGGCCTCGATGGCCGAGGTCGGGCTGACGCTGGAGATCCAGCAGATGACCGGCGCACAGGTGCTGGACGCCTATCGCGCGCGGCAGGTGCCGATCTTCATCGGCGAATGGGGCCCGGACTATTCGGACCCGAACACCAACGCCTCGACCTTCGCGATCAACCCGAACAACGCCGATGATGCGAAGCTGTCGCAGCTTGCCTGGCGCAACTCCTGGGCGGTGCCGGAGGATATGAACAAGGCGACCATCGCCGCCACGCTTGAGGGCGACACCGACAAGCGCGTGCAGATGTATCTGGACCTGCAGCAGGAATATCGCGAGATCGCGCCGATCATCCCGCTGTTCCAGAAGGTCCAGCAGTCGGTCATGCAGAAGAACATCCAGCACTGGACGGCTGGCGGTTCGGTCAGCAACGTCTTCTACCGCCAGGTCACGAAAGGCTAAGCGGTGTCGGGCGGCAACGGCACCACGGGGACCGGAGGGCGGGCGCTTTTCGGTCCGCGCTTCGGGCGCAACCTGCGCGCCATCGGCGGTGTCCTGCTGTCGCTTGGGCTGACGCTTCTGGGCCTTTTGCTCATCACCTTCATCATCGGGCGGATCATGCCGATCGACCCGGTGCTGAAGGTGGTGGGCGACAGGGCGACCCAGGCACAATATGACGCGGCCTATCAGGCGATGGGCCTTGACCGGCCGCTGTGGGAACAGTTCCTGCGCTATATCACCGATGTGGTGCAGGGGAATTTCGGCCGCTCGATTTCGACCGGCCATCCCGTGGCCGAGGATCTGAAGCGGGTCTTCCCCGCCACGGTCGAACTTGCGACGCTGGGCACGCTGATCGGCGTGCTCGTGGGCGTGCCGCTGGGCGTGATCGCGGCGGCACGGCGCGGCGGCTGGATCGACCAGATCGCACGCGTCGTGGCGCTGGTCGGCTATTCGGTGCCGATCTTCTGGCTGGGGCTGATGGGGCTCTTGCTCTTCTACGGCATCCTCGGCTGGGTCGGTGGCCCGGGCCGCCAAGGCATCATCTATGACGGCATGGTGCCGACGGTCACCGGCATGATCCTGATCGACAGCCTGCTGGCTGGCGACTGGGGCGCCTTCCGCGACGCTTTCAGCCATATCATCCTGCCCGCCAGCCTGCTGGGCTATTTCAGCCTTGCCTATATCAGCCGCATGACCCGCAGCTTCATGCTGGAGCAGCTCTCGGCCGAATATATCATCACCGCCCGCGTCAAGGGCATGACCGAGCGGCGGGTGATCTGGCGTCACGCCTTCCGTAATATCATGGTGCCGCTGATCACGGTGATCGCGCTCAGCTTCGCCTCGCTGTTGGAAGGCTCGGTCCTGACCGAGATCGTGTTCAGCTGGCCCGGCCTTGGCCAATACATCACCAAGGCGCTGCTGGCAGGGGACATGAACGCCGTTCTGGGCGGCACCGTGGTCATCGGAACCTGCTTCATCCTGCTGAACCTCCTCAGCGACATTCTTTACCGGGTTCTCGACCCGCGGTCGGGCTGAGAGGGCGCCATGACGATCACGACACGCGAATGGCTGCTTTCGGACGCGCCGCAGACCCGGCGTCAAGCCCGGCTGGGTGCGCTTTATCAGGGCTGGCTGACGTTTCGCGCCAACAAGCTGGCGCTGGTCGGACTGGTCATTCTGATCCTGCTGGTGCTGATCGCGATCTTCGCACCCTGGATCTCGCCCAAAAGCCCGTTTGCGCAGAACCTTGGCGGGCGGCTGCAACCGCCCTCGGCCGAGCATTGGCTGGGCACCGACGCGCTTGGCCGGGACATCCTGTCGCGGCTAATCCATGGCTCGCGCATCACGCTGTTCATCGTGGGCACGGTGGCGCTGGTGGCCCCGGTCATCGGGCTTTTCATCGGCACCTTGTCGGGCTTCCTTGGCGGTTGGGTCGATCAGGTCCTGATGCGCATCACCGACATCTTCCTGGCCTTCCCGAAGCTCATTCTGGCGCTGGCCTTCGTGGCAGCCCTTGGACCCGGCATCGGCAATGCGGTGCTGGCGCTCGCGCTGACCTCATGGCCCGCCTATGCGCGTTTGGCGCGGGCCGAGACGCTGTCGATCCGCAAGGCCGATTACATCGCCGCCGCACGGCTGCAGGGGGCGGGGCCGATGCGCCTGCTGGTCGGCCATGTCTGGCCGCTCTGCGTCTCCAGCCTGATCGTGCGGGTCGCGCTCGACATGGCGGGGATCATCCTCTCGGCCGCAGGTCTGGGCTTTCTGGGCCTTGGCGCGCAGCCGCCCATGCCGGAATGGGGCGCGATGATCTCGGACGGGCGCGCCTTCATCATGGATTTCTGGTGGGTCGCCGCCATGCCCGGCCTTGCGATCTTCGTGGTCAGCCTGGCCTTCAACCTGCTGGGCGACGGGCTGCGCGACGTGCTGGACCCGAAAGGAGCCAAGGAATGACCGCCCCGCTTCTCTCCGTCCGCGATCTCCGCGTCAACTTCCCGACCCGCTCGGGCGTGTTCGAGGCGGTACGCGGCATCACCTTTGACCTTGGCCGCGAGCGGCTGGGGGTGGTGGGCGAATCCGGCTCGGGCAAAAGCATGACCGGCCGGGCAATCCTCGGCCTCGTCCGCCCGCCGGGCAAGGTCACGGCTGAACGCATCGACCTGCAGGGCCAACCCATCCTGAACCTCCCCGAAGATCAGATGCGCGCCATTCGCGGCCAACGCATCAGCATGGTCATGCAGGACCCGAAATTCAGCCTGAACCCGGTGATGACGGTCGGTGCGCAGATCATGGAGGCTTACCGCCTCCACGCCCGCGCCACCCGGGCCGAGGCGCGGCAGAAAGCGCTCGACATGCTGGCGGCGGTGCAGATCCGCGACCCGCAACGCGTCTTCGACAGCTACCCGCACGAGGTTTCAGGCGGCATGGGCCAACGCATCATGATCGCCATGATGCTGGCCCCCGACCCCGATATCCTGATCGCCGATGAACCGACCTCGGCCCTCGACGTCTCGGTCCGCACCGAGGTCCTGCGGATTATGGACCGGCTGGTTCAGGATCGCGGCATGGGCCTTATCTTCATCAGCCATGACCTCAATCTGGTCGCGCAATTCTGCGATCGTGTGCTCATCATGTATGCCGGCCGCGTGGTCGAAACGCTGGCCGCGAGCGATCTCCACAACGCCCGCCACCCCTATACGCAAGGCCTCCTCAACAGCCTCCCGCGCCTGGATACGGCGGTCGACCGCCTTCCGGTCCTCAAGCGCGAGGCCAGCTGGCGCGACGCCGAAATTCTTACCCCCCAGCCGGGAGGGCTCTGATCCATGCCATTTCTTCGTTGTCCAAATACCCAAATCCAACCGGGCCCGTCATGCTGAACGTCGACCATCTCGATGTCTGGTTCGGCAAACCGCCCGAGGTCTTTCATGCCGTCCGTGACGCCAGCTTCCACGTGGCAGAGGGCGAAAGCTTCGGGCTTGTCGGCGAAAGCGGCTCGGGCAAGTCGACGATCCTGCGCGCTATCACCGGCCTTGTCGACAGCTGGTCCGGCAAGATCGAGGTTGCGGGTGAAGCCATCCATGGCCGCCGCCGCTCTAAGGGCTTTCACCGCACCGTGCAGATGGTCTTTCAGGACCCCTATGCCAGCCTCCATCCCCGCCATTCCGTCGACCGCGTCCTGTCCGAGACGCTGAAGCTTCAGGGCATGGACGATATCGACGCGCGCATCGACCGGCTTCTGGCACAAGTGGGCCTCGGCAGCGGGTTCCGCTTCCGCTATCCGCACCAGCTCTCGGGCGGCCAGCGCCAGCGGGTCGCCATCGCCCGCGCGCTTGCGGCCGAGCCACGCCTTCTGCTCCTTGATGAGCCGACCAGCGCGCTCGACGTGAGCGTCCAGGCCGAGATCCTGAACCTTCTGGCCGATCTGCGCCGCGACCGGGGGCTGACCTATGTCATGGTCAGCCACGATCTGTCGGTCGTCGCCCATATGTGCGACCGGCTGGCGGTGATGCGGGCGGGACAGGTGGTCGAGATCATGGATGTCGCCACCCTGCGCGCCCAGGCCCCGGCGGATCAATATTCCCGTGACCTGATCGCCGCGAGCCTCGGCTACGCGCGCAGCTAGGCCGAAACGCCGAAAAGCCGCCCGACCCCTGCCGTGATGCCCAGCGCAATCGCGCCCCACAGCGTGACGCGGGTGACGCCCGGCAGGATCGGCGCGCCGCCCGCCCAGGCCCCCAGCGCGCCCAGCACGGCCAGCGCCACCAGCGTCGCGACCAGCACGAAGCCCATGACCATAGGAACCGGCGCGGCAATCGCCGCCAGCAAGGGAACCGCACCTGCCAGGCTGAAAGTCAGCGCCGAGGTCAGCGCCGCCTGCAGCGGATTGGCCGAGGTCGCATCGGTCAGCCCGATCTCATCGCGCACATGCGCGGCCAGCGCGTCATGGTCGCTGACCTCGCGCGCGGCCTGCAACGCGGTCTCGGGCGACATGCCGCGCTGCTCATAGATCTCGGCCAGTTCGCGCAACTCGCTGTGCGGAGAGTCGCGCAGCGCGATCCGCTCGCGTTCGATATCGGCACGCTCGGTGTCGGCTTGCGAGCTGACCGAGACATATTCTCCGGCGGCCATCGAGAGCGCCCCTGCCGTCAATCCGGCCACGCCCGCGATCAGGATGGCCTGAGCATCGGGGGTTGCGGCGGCGACGCCCATGATGATCGCTCCGGTCGAGACGATGCCGTCATTCGCGCCCAGAACGCCTGCGCGCAGCCAGCCCAACCGGCCGACATAATGCGGATCATCGGAATGGGCACTCGGAAGGGGATGATGGTGCATGGCTGATTCCTTGTCTTGCGGCATGACCATAGAACCGAAATCCCTCCTCTCACAGTAGGACTTGTCCTGCGGGGCAAGACGACGCAGGCTGACCCTTCAGGAACCGACCCTCAAGGAACTGAGCCCCGAGGACCGCATGACCGATCATCCCAGCCTGCGCCTTCCCCCTGCACGCAATCTGATCGGCGGCGAATGGCGCCCGGCATGTGCGGGGCGCGAGCTTGCGATGATCTCTCCCATCGATGGCGCGCCCTTCGCCGCCATCGCCGATTCCGATGCGGATGACGTGGCCGATGCCGTCGCGGCGGCCCGCAGCGCTGCCGATGGCGGCGACTGGTCGCAGCTTGCGGCGGCCGAGCGGGGGCGGCTGATGCAGCGCCTTGCCCTGCGGCTTGAGGCAGAGGCCGAGGATCTGGCCCGGCTGGAGACGCAGGATAACGGCAAGCCCATCGCCCAGTCGCGCGCCGATATGAAGGGGCTGGTGCGCTATTTCGAATATTACGGCGGTGCCGCCGACAAGGTGCATGGCGAGACCATCCCTTTCCTTGCGGGCTATGACGCCCGCACCCTGTGGGAGCCGCATGGCGTCACCGCCCATGTCGTGCCTTGGAATTATCCGGTGCAGATCTTCGGGCGCAGCGTCGGCGCGGCTCTGGCCATGGGCAATGCCACCGTGACCAAACCCGCCGAGGATGCCTGCCTGACCATCCTGCGCATCGGAGAGATCGCGACCAAAATGGGCTTTCCGCCCGGTGCCATCAACATCGTCACCGGGCGCGGTGACGTTGCGGGCAAGGCGCTGAGCGAACATCCGGGCGTCGATTTCATCTCATTCACTGGCTCGCCCGAGGTGGGCGTCATGATCCAGACGGCGGCGGCGCGCAATCACATCGGCTGCACGCTGGAACTGGGCGGCAAATCCCCGCAGATCGTCTTTAACGACGCCGATCTTGAGGCGGCGCTGCCGGTGCTGGTGAATGCCATCGTGCAGAACGGCGGGCAGACCTGCTCGGCCGGATCGCGGGTGCTGATCCAGCGCGGCATCTGGGACCGGCTGACCGGCCTGCTGGCCGAGCGGTTTCGCACGGTCACCGCCAGCGCCTCGGGCGAGGGCGCGGTTCTGGGCCCGCTGATCTCGGCCCGGCAGAAGGCGCGGGTCGAGCGCTATATCGCCGAGGCTGACGCGCCGGTCCTGTCGCAGGGCCAGATCGCCCCGGATGTGCCGCCGGGCGGTTTCTATGTCGCGCCGATCCTGTTCGGTCCGGTCGATCCGGCCTCAACCCTCGCGCAGGAAGAGGTCTTCGGCCCCGTGCTGGCCGCCATTCCCTTCGAGGATGAGGCCGAGGCCATCGCCATCGCCAATGGCACCGCCTACGGCCTTGTGGCTGGGATCTGGACCCGCGACGGCGACCGTCAAGCGCGGGTGGCGCGGGCGATGCGCTGCGGACAGGTGTTCATCAACGGCTATGGCGCGGGCGGCGGGGTCGAGCTGCCCTTCGGCGGCATCCGCAAATCCGGCCATGGCCGCGAAAAGGGCTTTGCTGCGCTTTACGAATTTGCGCGGCTCAAGACGATTGTTCATCATCACGGTTGAAAACGGAGGACAGCATGAGGCTTCAGGGAAAGACGGCCATGGTGACGGGCGCCGCGTCGGGGTTCGGCAAGGGCATCGCCCAGACCTTCGCGCGGGAAGGGGCAAGGGTCGCCGTTCTGGACCTTGACCGCGCCGGCGCCGAGGCCGTCGCGCAGGAGATCGGGGGCGGCGCCATCGCCATCGAATGCGACGTGACGCAAGGCGATCAGGTCGCGGCCGCCGTGGGCCGCACGCGCGAGGCGTTTGGCGGGCTTTCCATTGTCGTCAACAATGCGGGCTGGACCACGCCCAACGGCCCGCTGCTCGGCACGGATGAGGCCGCCTTCCGCAAGATCTATGACGTCAACGTCCTGTCGATCTTTCACATGGTCCACGCCATCGTGCCGCATTGGCGCAACGAAGATGGGGGCGTGATGCTGAATGTGGGCTCGACCGCGGGCATCCGTCCGCGCCCGGGGCTGACCTGGTACAATTCCTCGAAAGGGGCGGTGAACCTGATGACCCGCAGTCTTGCAGTCGAGCTTGCGCCCGACAACATCCGGGTGAACGGCATCGCTCCGGTCATGGGCGTGACGGGCCTGCTTGAGCAGTTCATGGGCTGCGCCGACACGCCCGAGAACCGGGCACGCTTTGTCTCGACCATTCCGCTGGGTCGCCTCTCCGAGCCGCGCGATGTCGCGAATGCGGCGCTGTATCTGGCCTCGGATGAGGCCGATTTCATCACCGGCGTCATCCTTGAGGTCGATGGCGGCCGCACGATCTAGGCGCGGCGCTCAGGCCCGGGCGGCACGGCGGCTGGCGGCGGTCCGGTACAGGAAGGCCGCGACGAAGGCTGCGGTCATCACCAGCACGATGGTCGGGGCAGGAGCTGCGTCCAGCCAGAAGCTGGCCCAGACCCCGATCAACGCGCCGAAACCCGCCACCGCGACCGAGACGGCCAGCATGGCGGCCAGCCGTCGGGTGACCAGAAATGCCACGGCTCCGGGTGCGATCAGCATGGCGACCGCAAGGATGATCCCGACGGACGACAGCATCGCCACCACCGTCATCGAGATCATCGCCAGCATCGCGTAATTCAGCACCGTCACCCGCAGACCCGACACCCGCGCCTGCACCGGGTCGAAGGCCAGCAGGGCAAAGTCGCGCCATTTCAGCACCAGCGCCCCGCCCACGACCAGCGCGATGACTAGCGCCAGACGCAGATCCTCGGGGCCGACGCCCAGCATGTTGCCAAACAGGATATGGTCCAGATGCAGGTCACTGCTGATCGAGGTGTAAAGCACCACCCCAAGCCCGAACATGCCCGACATGACCACGCCCAGCACCGTGTCCTGTTTGACCCGGCTGTTCTGCTGCAGATAGCCCGAGGCGAGCGAGCAGACCATGCCGGCGGCGAAGGCTCCGACGATCAGCGGCGCGCCCAGAACATAGGCCAGCACCACCCCCGGCAGCACGGCATGGCTGACGGCATCGCCCATCAGCGACCAGCCGCGCAGGACCAGAAAGCACGACAGAAGCCCGGCCGGAAAGGCCACGACGACGGAAATCAGCGCCGCATCGCGCATGAAGGGGAAGGACAGGGGAAGGGTCAGCCACTCCATCACGCGACCTCTTTCAGCGCCTGCGCGGCACGGCGACGCGCGGCCAGCAGGCCGTGTTTGGGCGCAAACAGGAAGGCCGTCAGGAACAGCAGGGTTTGTAGCACCACGATGATGCCTCCGGTCGCGCCGTCCAGAAAGAACGAGACATAGGCCCCGACCGCCGAGGTGATCGAGCCGATCGCGACCGACAGCAGGATCAGCCGGGGAAAGCGGTCGGTCAGCAGATAGGCAGTGGCGCCGGGGGTCACCACCAGCGCGATGACCAGAAAGGCCCCGACCGTCTGCATGGCCGCGACAGTACAGGCCGAAAGCAGCGTGAAGAACAGGACCCTCAGCCGCGTGGGGTTAAGGCCAATGGTGCGGGCATGGGTCTCATCGAAGAAGACGACCATCAGATCGCGCCATTTGGCGGTCAGGATCGCAAGCGACACCAGCCCGATGATAGCAAGTTGCAGCGTATCTTCGGGCGTGATGGCCAGAATATTGCCCATGGTGATCGTCTGGATGCTGACCGCCATCGGGTTCAGCGACACCATGAACAGGCCCAGCCCGAAGAAGCTGGTGAAGATCAGGCCGATGACCGCATCCTCTTTCAGGCCCGTGCGCTGGTTCAGAAACAGCATGGTCAGCGCCGCAAGCCCGCCCGAGAGGAAGGCGCCCAGCGCGAAGGGCAGGCCCAGCATATAGGCCCCCGCGACGCCCGGCACGATGGAATGGCTCAGCGCATCGCCGATCAGCGACCAGCCCTTCAGCATCAGATAGGCCGAGAGGAAGGCGCAGACGCCCCCCACCAGCGCCGAGACCCAGATCGCATTGCTCATATAGCTGTATTGGAAGGGGATCAGCAGCGTGTCGATCATTTGCCGCCTCCGCTTTCGTCGCGGGTCTTTTGCTGGTCGTCATAGAAGATCAGCGGCCGCTCATCATCCGAGAAGACGCTGACCGAGCGCGGGTCGTCATCATCATGCAGATGCTGGCCGCCCAGCACGAAATGCCGCAGGACGCCACCGAAGGCGAGGCGCAGGTTCTCGGGGGTAAAAGTCTCGGCCGTCGGCCCCGAGGCCAGCACCGTCCCCTTGACCAGCACCACCCGGTCGCAGAACTCCGGCACCGAGCCAAGGTCATGGGTCGAGACCAGCATCACCCGCCCCTCGGCTCGCATCTGGCCCAGCAGTTCGATGATCGCGGTCTCGGTCTTGACGTCAACACCGGTGAAGGGCTCATCAAGCAGGATCACCCGGCCACCCTGCGCCAGCGCGCGGGCCAGAAACACCCGCTTTTTCTGCCCGCCCGACAGCTCGCCAATCTGGCGCTTGCGATAGTCGGACATGCCGACGCGGGCCAGCGCCTCATCGACCGCCTGCCGGTCGGCAGCGCGCGGGCGGCGCAGGAAGCCCATATGGCCATAGCGGCCCATCATCACCACATCCTCGACCAGAACCGGAAAGGTCCAGTCGACCTCCTCGGCCTGCGGGACATAGGCGATCAGGTTCTGGCGCAATGCGTCAGGGACGGGCATGCCCATCACCTCGACATGGCCCTTGGCCGAGGGAACAAAGCCCATCAGCGCCTTGAAAAGCGTAGATTTTCCTGCACCGTTCACGCCGACCAATGCGGTGGTCGAGCCTTGCGGTACGGTGAAGCTCGCGTCGCGCAGGGCCGTGTGGCCATTGCGATAGGTGACGGTCAGCCCCTCGACCTTGATGCCCGGAAGTTCAGTCATTGGAGAGCCCCTCAAGAATGGTTTCCGAGGTCACGCGCAGCAGGTCCAGATAGGTCGGTACCGGGCCATCCGCCTCGGACAGGCTGTCGACGTAAAGCACGCCGCCATAGGCCGCGCCGGTCTCGGCGGCGATCTGTCGGGCCGGACGGTCCGATACGGTGCTTTCCGAAAAGACGACCGGAATGTGATGGGCGCGAATGGCGTCGACCACGCGGCGGACCTGCTGGGGCGTCCCCTGCGCATCGGCGTTGATCGGCCAGAGATACATCTCATTAAGGCCGAAATCCCGCGCGAGGTACGAAAACGCCCCTTCCGAGGTCACCAGCCAGCGCCGATCCTCGGGCAGGGCCAGCGCCTTCTCGCGCAGCGGGCTGATCGCGTCCGAAAGCTGCTGCTTATAGGCTTCGGCATTGGCCTGATAGGTCGCGGCGTTTTCGGGGTCATGCTCGGAAAGCGCGCGGGCGATGTTGTCGACATAGATCCCCGCCGATTGCAGCGACATCCAGGCATGGGGGTTGGGCTTGCCCTCATAGCTGCCGCCAGAGATCGACATCGGCTCGACCCCTTCGCTGACGGTGACCGAGGGGATGTCGCCCAGATTGCGCAGGAATTGTTCGAACCACAGTTCCAAGTTCAACCCGTTGCGCAGGATCAGATCGGCGTCCCGCGCGCCGATCAGGTCGCTGGGCGTCGGCTCGTAATTGTGGATCTCGGCCCCGGGCTTGGTGATCGACACGACCTCGGCCTTGTCGCCTGCGACGTTGCGGGCCATGTCGGCGATGATGGTGAAGGTCGTGGCCACCTTGAATTCATCGGCCAATGCAGGGGCGGAAATCGAGGCGAAAAGCAGGGCAAATACAGCGGGCCGGGTAAGGCTGGGGGGCATGTTTTTCGTTGTTCCAATGCGCGTCTTAGATGCGACGAGTTCTCATCTAAGGAAGTTATCTGCGAACCATTCGCAACTGTCAAGAAGTTTGCAATCATCCCCGGACTGAGGGAAAAGAGCGGATGGAAAACGAACAGCGCGCCCGATCTTTTGAAGCCGCCCTGCGCCGGGCAGGGGTCAGGATTACCCGCCAGCGGGCGGCGCTTCTGCGGATTCTGGCGGCGGCGGACGACCACCCGGATGCGACGCAGCTGCATCAGCGCGCCATGGCAGCGGGGGCGGGGGTGTCTCTGGCGACGGTCTATCGCACGCTCTCGGCGCTTGAGGCGCAGGGCGTCATCATGAAGCTGGAATTTGAAGGCGCGGCGGCAAGGTTCGAGCCTGCCGATCAGCAGCACCATGACCATATGATCGACGTCGAGACCGGCGAGGTCATGGAGTTCGTCAACGACCGCATCGAACGCCTGCAGGCCGAGATTGCCCGCGAAATGGGCTATGACATCGTGCGCCACCGGCTGGAGCTTTACGTCCGGAAACGCCGCTGATGGCGTTGACCGTCCATGACAAGATCATCTCGGACCGGGGGTCGCGCTATGCGGTCTCGGGCGGTCCGGCCAGCACCCCGGATGAGGTGCGCGCCCTGCTGACCGAATTGCGCCGCAACAAGCGCTTCGCCAAGGCCACGCATAACACTTGGGCGGCGGTTCTGGGCGGCGAGGGCTACAAGGATGACGACGGCGAAAGCGGCGCGAGCCAGATCATCCTGCAGATGATCGAGCGGGCAGGGCTGCAGGATCACATCATCATCGTGACCCGCTGGTATGGCGGCAAGCATCTGGGCGGCGACCGTTTCCGCCATGTCGTCGATGCCGTCCGCCACTATCTGGCGGCGCTTTAGCGGGTCAGCAGCAGCACATCCATCGTCGATTCCAGATGCGGATAGGGGAACAGGATGCGCGCGCGATCCGGCCCCAGAAGTTCCAGCACGCCGACCTCGGGCACCTGTTGGGGCGAGGCGGTGACATCGAACTCAGGCGGCAGGCTGGCATATTCGGGTGGCGGGTCGCCGTTGATATAGCCCGCGCCCAGATAGACGATGCGGTCTCCGTCCAGATGCAGCGTGCCCCGCGTCAGCTGCGAGCCGCTGATCTTTTCCAGCGCCGCCTTGCCATCGGCCCCGACCGAGATCCGGCATTTGAACGGCTGATAGGTGACCGCCGGGACGGTCTTACCGATCTTGGTGGTCCGGCAGCGCCACTCACCCGCCATGGCCTTCGGATCGAACCCTTCGACCGTCAGCACCTCGCCCGAAAGGGTCGCCAGCACCTGATCCAGCTCAGCCGGGTCGGCATCGTCAAAGGCCTCGCGCAGCGCCGCGCCATAGGCCCGGTCCAGATCGTTCAACCGGTTCCAGTCGGTCGAGGTGATCTGCGCCCCATCGGCCAGTTCCTCGGCCATGGCCGGGCTGGCCGCAAAGGCGGAGGTGGCAAGCGACAGCGACAGGATCAGGGAACGCATCATTTGCGGGCACTCGGGTCGCCCGCAGCGACGGAATGGGCTTGCAGCAGTTCCAGCGGCACGACGTCCAGCGCGCGCTGATGCGTGGCCTCCAACACGACGCCGGGAGCGGCAAATTCTTGCGCGGCCTGCAGGAAGCGCGCGGCACAAAGGCACCAGCGATCGCCGGGATTGAGGCCGGGGAAGCGCAGCTCGGGCCGGGGCGTGCTCAGATCGTTGCCGAGATATTTCGACAGCGCCAGAAACTCGGCATTGACCACCACGCAGACGGTGTGGCTGCCACGGTCCTCGGGGCCGGTGTTGCAGCAGCCGTCGCGGTAAAATCCGGTCATCGGGGTGGTCGAGCAAGGCTGCAATTCCTGGCCCAGAACGTTCAGGGACGGTTCCAAGATCAGATCTCCTCCGGCTGCCAGTCGATCCAGCGGGCATGGGCATCGGCCTGACCCAGGTGCCATTCCCGCAAGCGACCCTTACTCCAGACCCTCAATAGCAGATCAGCGCCCGTGGTCGGAGATGATTCCATTGAAAAATGCGCGAGCGGGGCGTGATCGCTGGCCGTTTCGCCCGCGCGTTGCAGGGCGGCCTCGATCCGCTCGCGCGTACGGGGCGGGAAATACTGGGCGGCGATGGTATGATAGACGAGGCGCCCGGTCTGGGAGGGCTGATCAAGCTGCGCCTCCAGCCACTCCGCCGCATCGGCCTTGTCGACTTTAGGCGGATGCGCCCGCGCGATCGAGAGCGCCGCGTCCATGCGCGCCAGCCGCTGCGGCTGATCGGGCCAGATATAGGCCTTCATCCGCAGCGCGTCACGCAGGGGATCAAGCGGGTTGATGTCGACGCCCGCGGCCTCATCGATCCGCAAGGAGTGTCGGGCCGGGACCGCGCCTCGCCAGTCCGGCGTCAGGAGAACGGTATCGGGTGCGGTCTCATTGTTATTATTAGCTACAAGGTGATAGCGGTAAAAATTAAGGTTGAGTCCAGCACTCGCGCCCAGCTCAAGAGCCTTGAAGCTGGCTGCGGGGAACAGCGCCGTCAGGTGCCATGCTGCTGCGATGATCGCACCCGAGCGGCCGACTTCATTGGTTTGGGGCGGAAGGTCGATAAAATCTAGAATATAGTCAGTATGATATTGTAGTGTATTATTAATCACTTCCTGAAGGTCGCCTGTCGGAGGCCCTGCATAGGCCTGCGCCAAGGCCGGATCCTTACCCTCAAGCACCAGCGCATGCAGCGCGCCGCAAAGCCGCAGCGGAACGGAATCGCCGCGATAGCTGAGGTCGCCCGGCCAGTCCCGCACGCGCCGGGACACCGAATCCTCGCCGACAGAGATATGGGCCAGCAGCGCCTCGCAGATTTCCGCCGTCAGCGCTGAGTCAAGCGCGCGGCAGGCCTCGGCTTGCGTGGTGAAGGCCAGGGCCCAGCTGCTCATCTGAACCGCTCCCCCAATGCCTTCAGCCGATCTGCAAGGCTCAACGGCGCGTCCGGCTGTGGCTCGGCAGGCCTGGGCGTGGCTTTGACCGGGCGCGCAGGCGCGGCCTCGGCGGCAGGCGGGCGGCTGCCGCTGTTGCGCGCAGGGGCGACGCGGCTGGCGACGGCGTTCGAAAACCGCGCATCGTCGCCTGAGGCCAGCGCAGGGCCGCCATCCGAGATTCCACGCAAGATATTATCCAGAACCTCTTCTTCTGATTTAGGAAAATCGGAGAGAACATAGCCTGCCACGCGATCCTTGTGCCCCGGATGCCCGATCCCGATGCGCACGCGCCGATAGGCCTCGCCAATGTGCTGGTGGATCGAGCGCAACCCGTTGTGCCCCGCGTGCCCGCCCCCCAGCTTGAGCCGCAGCTTGCCGGGCGGCAGGTCCAGCTCGTCATGCAGGACGATGACCTCATCGGGGGTGAGCTTCAGATAGCGCATCGCTTCGCCGACGGCCTGCCCAGAAAGGTTCATGAAGGTCCCGGGCTTGAGCAGCGTCACCCGCTCATCCCCCAGTCGCCCCTCGGCGGTCTCGCCCTGAAACCGCGTCCGCCAAGGCGAAAACCCGTGGTCCGAGGCGATGCGGTCCAGCGCCATGAAGCCCACATTGTGGCGATTTCCTTGGTATTTCGTGCCGGGATTGCCCAGCCCCACGATCAATTTCATCAGGGTCTCCGTCGTTCGGAAGCAACTTATCCCTCATGCAGGAGTGGGGCAATTTTTATCAGTCTCTTGTTCTTGGCGGGCGGCGTTACTAAGACTCTGTCAATCATTCGCGGATATCCGGCAGTTTGCGGCAGACCCATCTGGGCGAATCGCGCGGATGGACGACGAGGCAGGGACCAGAAGCAAGGACAGACATGCACGATCCGGCAGAATTCTACATGAACACGCTCGTCCCCATGGTCGTCGAACAGACCAGCCGCGGCGAGCGCGCCTATGATATTTTCTCGCGCTTGCTGAAAGAGCGCATCATTTTCCTGTCGGGCCCGGTCCATGACGGCATGGCGACGCTGATCTCGGCGCAGCTGCTGTTCCTTGAGGCCGAGAACCCGACCAAAGACATCAGCATGTACATCAACAGCCCCGGCGGCGTGGTGACGGCTGGCCTGTCGATCTATGACACGATGCAATACATCCGCCCGCGCGTCTCGACGCTGGTGGTCGGGCAGGCGGCCTCGATGGGCTCGCTTCTGCTGGCCGCTGGTCAGCCGGGCATGCGCTATTCGCTGCCGAATTCGCGCGTGATGGTGCACCAGCCCTCGGGCGGCTATCAGGGCCAGGCGACGGACATCCTGATCCATGCGCGCGAAACCGAAAAGCTGAAGCGCCGCCTGAACGAGATCTATGTCCAGCACACCGGCCGCACGCTGGCCGAGGTCGAGGAAGCGCTGGAGCGGGACCGCTTCATGTCGCCCGAAGAGGCGCGCGAATGGGGTCTTATCGATGAGATCGTGATGCCGCGCGGCAAGGCCGAAGCCGAGAAGTGACGGCCGCGCCCGGACGCCGGGTGTCGGGGTGAATTAGGGATTGTGACGGGCGATTGCCCACCCTAACATTGAGCAAACCGGGCCGGGAACCAGATTTTCGGCCCAGAGCACAGCGGATGTCCGGTCTCTCACCGGGCGTTCGGGGCAACGTAAAGGATCTGAATGATGGCAAATCCGTCAGGCGGCGACAGCAAAAATACGCTTTACTGCAGCTTCTGCGGCAAGAGCCAGCACGAGGTTCGCAAGCTGATCGCGGGCCCGACCGTATTCATCTGCGATGAATGCGTCGAACTGTGCATGGATATCATTCGCGAAGAGACCAAGTCCTCGGCGCTGAAATCGGGCGAAGGCGTGCCCTCGCCGCGTGAAATCTGCGCGGTGCTGGATGATTACGTCATCGGTCAGGAACATGCCAAGCGCGTGCTCTCGGTCGCGGTGCACAACCACTACAAGCGGCTCAACCACAGCTCGAAATCCGATATCGAACTGGCGAAGTCGAACATCCTGCTGATCGGCCCGACCGGTTGCGGCAAGACGCTGCTGGCGCAGACGCTGGCCCGCATTCTGGATGTGCCCTTCACCATGGCCGATGCGACGACGCTGACCGAAGCCGGTTACGTCGGCGAGGATGTGGAAAACATTATCCTGAAGTTGCTTCAGGCCAGCGAGTACAACGTCGAGCGGGCGCAGCGCGGCATCGTCTATATCGATGAGGTCGACAAGATCACCCGCAAGTCCGACAACCCTTCGATCACGCGCGACGTCTCGGGCGAGGGTGTGCAGCAGGCTCTGCTGAAGATCATGGAAGGCACGGTCGCCAGCGTGCCGCCACAGGGCGGGCGCAAGCATCCGCAGCAGGAATTCCTGCAGGTCGACACGACCAACATCCTTTTCATCTGTGGCGGTGCCTTTGCGGGCCTTGAGCGGATCATTGCGCAGCGCAACAAGGGTACGGCGATGGGCTTCGGTGCCACCGTCAAGGAAAAGGATGATCGCGGCGTGGGCGAGCTCTTCAAAGAGCTTGAGCCCGAAGACCTGCTGAAGTTTGGCCTGATCCCGGAATTCGTCGGGCGTCTGCCGGTCATCGCGACGCTGACCGATCTGGATGAAGATGCGCTGATCATCATTCTGACGCAGCCCAAGAACGCGCTGGTGAAGCAGTACCAGCGGCTCTTCGACCTCGAGAATGTGAAGTTGACCTTCACCGAGGATGCGCTGACCGCGATCGCCCGCCGCGCCATCAAGCGCAAGACCGGGGCCCGGGGCCTGCGCTCGATCATGGAGGACATCCTTCTGGACACCATGTTCGATCTGCCCGGCATGGACAGCGTCGAAGAGGTCGTGGTGAACGAGGAATCCGTCGAAAACTCGAGCGCGAAGCCGCTGATCATTCACGCCGACGCCAAGAAGGAACCGGCTGCGGCAAGCTGATTGCCCGTCGATCCAAAGAACCGGGGCCATGGCCATGCCGTGGCCCTTTTTCGTTGCGATCCGGGGCCGTATCCGGGCCGGGAACAGCGCGCAGGCTCTGGACCAAAGGCGGCAGATTTGCGATACCGCTTGCAAGCAGTTGTGAAAGGCTCGAGCCATGTCCCTTATTTCCCGGATCCTGACCTGGTGGAACGGCCAGACCCTGAACACGCAGGTCTGGACCGCGCTTTATGGCGAAAAGGTCGGGCAGGATGAGCAGGGCAACACCTATTTCCAGTCCGGTGGCGGCAAGCGTCGCTGGGTGATTTACAATGGCGAGGCCGAGGCCAGTCGCGTGCCGCCGGAATGGCACGGGTGGCTGCACCACACCTACAAGCTGCCGCCGACGCAGGACCCGCTGGCCCGCAAGGCGTGGGAGCGTCCGCATCACGAGAACCTGACCGGCACGCCGGGGGCCTATCGGCCTGCAGGCTCGCTTTACAACGCCGAACCCGCCCCGCGTCGCGATTATGACGCCTGGCAGCCCGAGTAACCGCGTGAGCACATCTGCCGAACGGACCGAGCTTTGGGTCGGGGCGGTCGTGCTTGCGGTCGCTTTGGGGTTTCTGGTCTGGTCGACCTCGGGTGGGTCCGGGCTGACGCAGGGGCTGGGCAAGACCTATGAGCTGCGCGCCGCCTTTCCGAATGTCGACGGCATCGAAAGCGGCACGGATGTGCGCGTCGCGGGCGTGAAGGTCGGGCGGGTGTCCTCGGTGCGCCTCGACCCCGAGACTTATCTGGCCGAGGCCCATTTGCGCATTCCTGAAAGTATCGTTTTGCCGACGGACAGCGCCGCGCTGATCCAGTCGAACGGCCTGCTGGGCGGTGCCTATATCGAGTTGCAACCCGGTGGCGCGCCTGAAAACCTTGCGCCGGGGGATGAGATCGAGGATGTGCAGGGCGCTGTCAGCCTGATCTCGCTGATGATGAAATTCGTCGATTCGCAAGCGTCGGACAAAAAGAATGACCCGTAATCTTGTCTCTGCCATGGCTCTGGCCGCGCTTCTGCTGCCGCCTTTCGCGGCATTCGCGCAGGAGGATCCCGCGCCCGAGGAGGAAGAAAGCGTCGATCACCTGATGGTCGACCCGGCCTTCAGCGACGACCCGAGCGCGGTCGTCCCGGCCGAGCCTTCTGCCGCCGAGCGTCAGGCCGAGATTGCGGCGGATCGCGGCCCCGCCACGGCGCGGGCGCAGGGCGCGATGCTGCGTGGCCTCGACAAGGTCACGGGGCAAAGCAAGGACCTGCCGATGGAGGTTGGTCAGACGGTCAGCTTCGGCAGGCTCGAGGTGCTTCTGTCGGAATGCCGTTACCCTGCCGCCAACCCTGCGGCAGATGCCTTCGCCGAGCTGAAGATCACCGACACGCGGGCGAAACATGTCGTCTTTTCGGGCTGGATGATCGCGTCTTCTCCGGCGCTGTCGGCGCTGGACGATTCGCGTTACGACGTCTGGGTCGTGACCTGCAACAGCGCCTGAGCGTCTGGCAGCGGCCCTTGCAGAAAGCGCGTCTTGACCGTCAGCGCATGGTCCAGACGGGCCAGATAGTCCTGCCGGTCAATCGTCAGCCCGCCCATCGTTGCCAGATGCGGGTTCGGATATTGTGTGTCCCATAGGGTGAAGCCGCTGCGGCGCAGATGATCCGAAAGCCAGATCAGTGCCGCCTTTGAACCGTTCGGTTGGCGCGAGAACATGCTTTCGGCAAAGAAGGCCCCGCCCAGCGACAGGCCGAAGACCCCGCCGACCAGATCGTCGCCCTGCCAGACCTCCAGCGAATGGGCGTGGCCCAGGCGGTGCAGGGTCCGGTAAAGGTCGCGGAGTTCGGTATTGATCCAGGTCTCATCCCGGTTGGCACAGGCCAGAACGACGCGCTCGAACGCCTGATCGACCGTCGCGTGCCAGTCGCTGCCCCTCAGAAAGCGCCGCATCGAGCGTGAGACATGCACGCCGCCCACCGGCAGGATGCCGCGTTCATCCGGGTCGAACCAGTAAAGCTGGCGGTCGGAGGCACTTTCCGCCATCGGGAAAATGCCGCGCGAATAGGCGGTCAGCATCCGCTCGGCGGTCAGCCAACTGGTCATGCCGCAACCCTTGGAAGGCTGCGGCATGCGCGTGTCAGAGAGAGGCGGCTTGCGTCCTCAGTTGTTTCCCAGTTCGGCAAGCCAGCGCTCCAGCCAGTGGATCGAATAGTCACCCCGCTGGATGTCGGGGTTTTCGACCAGCGCACGGAACAGCGGCAGCGTGGTATCGACGCCGTCCACGATCAGCTCATCCAAAGCGCGCGACAGACGGGCCAGCGCCTCTTGCCGGTTCGAGCCACGCACGATCAGCTTGCCGATCAGGCTGTCGTAGTAAGGCGGGATCCGGTAGCCGTCGTAGATCGCCGAATCCATCCGCACGCCCAACCCACCCGGCGCGTGATACTGGCTGATCGTGCCCGGAGAGGGCGTGAAGTTCGGCAGTTTCTCGGCGTTGATGCGCACTTCGATGGCATGGCCGCGGATCTTGAGGTCTTCCTGACGGAATTCCATCTCCTGACCGGCGGCCACCAGAATTTGCTGGCGCACCAGATCGACGTCGAAAATGGCCTCGGTCACCGGGTGTTCCACCTGCAGGCGGGTGTTCATTTCGATGAAATAGAACTCGCCATCCTCAAAGAGGAATTCGATGGTGCCCGCACCGCGATAGCCCAGATCGGCCATCGCCTTGGCGCAGATATTGCCGATATGGGCGCGCTGCTCGGGCGTGATGACCGGGCCGGGCGCTTCCTCGAGTACCTTCTGGTGGCGGCGCTGCAGCGAGCAGTCACGCTCACCCAGATGGACTGCGCGGCCCCTGCCGTCACCGAAGACCTGGATCTCGATGTGGCGCGGGCGCTGAAGGTATTTCTCGATATAGACTTCGTCATTGCCGAAGGCGGCTTTCGACTCTGCGCGCGCGGTGCGGAACGCAGTCTCGATTGAGGCATCATCCAGCGCCACTTTCATGCCGCGACCGCCGCCGCCGGCCGTGGCTTTGATGATGACCGGATAGCCGATGGCGGCGGCGACGCGGCGCGCCTCCTCGACGTCATGGACACCGCCGTCCGAGCCCGGAACCACCGGAATGCCCAGCGATTTCGCGGTTTCCTTGGCGGTGATCTTGTCGCCCATGATCCGGATATGCTCGGCCGAGGGGCCGATGAAGGCGATGCCGTGATCCTCGACCATCTGCACGAAACCGGCGTTCTCGGACAGGAAACCGTAACCCGGGTGGATGGCTTGCGCGCCGGTGATCTCGCAGGCCGAGATGATGGCGGGCATCGACAGATAGCTGTCGGTCGACGAGGGCGGACCGATGCAGACCGATTCGTCGGCCATGCGCACATGCATGGCGTCGGCGTCTGCCGTCGAATGGACCGCGACGGATGCGATGCCCATCTCGCGGCAGGCGCGGACCACCCGAAGGGCGATCTCGCCGCGATTGGCGATCAGGATTTTATCGAACATCCGCGCCTCACTCGACGACGATCAGGGGGGTGCCGAATTCGACCGGGCTGCCGTCATCGACGATGATGCGCTTGACGGTCCCCGCACGCGGCGAGGGGATGTGGTTCATGGTCTTCATCGCCTCGACGATCAGCAGCGTGTCGCCTTCCTTGACCTGCTGGCCAACGGTGACGAAGGCATTCGCGCCGGGTTCGGGCGCAAGGTAGACTGTGCCGACCATGGGCGAGTTCACCACGCCGGGCAGGCTGGCCGGATCCTCAACGGCGGGGGCTGCCGAGGCGGCTGCGGGCGCTGCGGCAACGGCTGCCGGTGCGGGCAGCGCCATGGCGGGCGCGGCGACGGTCTGAATGGCGACCTGCTTGCCCTGTTTGGACAGGCTGACGGTCAGGCGATCATTCTCGTCATATTCGCGTTTGACCGACAGTTCGGCCAGATCATTGTTGATCAGCAGCTGGGCAAGGGCCTGGATGAAGGCCACGTCGCCTTCGTGGCGGCGTTGGTCCTGATCTTTGTGCTTGGAATCTTCGCTCATGCCATCCTCTGGTTTTTCGGGGCGTCGCGTTCTGGTGCGCGACAGGTTTGCCGCGCTTATAGACCGGCGAAACAGGCAAGGGAAAGGGAATTGCCGTCAAATCGGCGTGGAATCATCGTTGTTTCCACCGCCGATGGACCCAGAACCACTGGTCCATGTGTTGGCGGATCTGCTGTTCCAGCCGGTCGTTCAGCGCCTGCATCATCGCCTCGGGGGTGGAATGGGCCAAAGGCTCGCCCACCTCGACGCGAAAGCTCAGCCCGTCGGGCTGGCGGATACCCGCAATCGGCAGGATCAGCGCGTCATAGCGGATCGCGAGTTCCGCAGGCGTCAGCACGGTCTTGCAGGGCAGGCCGAAGAAGCGCAGCTCGGCCCCGTGGTCGTCGAACTGGTCAAAGCCCAAGGACAGCCACCCGCCGCCCTTCAGAAAGCGCAGCATCGCCGCCAGACCCGAGCGCCCGCGCGGAAACATCGGCTCGGCAATGGCGCGCATGGCGGGGATATAGTGGCGGTTGAAGGCCTGATTGTTCATCGGGCGATAGAGCGCGCCCACCGGCCAGCCGCGCAGGGTCAGCGCCGCGCGCATGGCGTCGTAATTGCCGAAATGCGCAACCGCGAGGATGACGGGCCGCCCGGCCTGCGCCGCCTGTTCCAGCGCCGGAACGCCGGGGCCGGTCAGCGGATCGGCCTCATGGATGCGGCCGACGAATTCCTGTCCCGAATAGATCTCGGCCAGCGAACGCCCGGCATTGTCGGGCACGGCGCGGGTCAGGTGGCGCACCTCGGCGGGGGTAAGGTCAGGGCGGGCCTTGGCCAGATTGTCGCGGATGCGCTTGCGCCAGCCTGCCAGCGGGCCGATCACATGGGCAAACAGCCAGCCCATCAGCGGCACCCGGCGTTCATAGGGCAGCAGCCCCACGGCCCCCATGACGATCAGGAAGGCCCCGTTGGCAATCCTGTCGCGCAGGGCCACCGGTTCAGAATTGTCGTCGTCCTTGCTCATTCCGCCTGTTTCATTGCGCGCGCCTCTCGGGCCCAGACATATATCCCGGCACCCACGATGATGACAGCGCCGATCACGGTCCATTTGTCAGGCAGGTTGCCCCAGAACAGCCAGCCCCACAATCCTGCCCAGATCAAGCCCGTGTAACCGAAGGGGGCGACCGCACCCGCCTCGGCCAGCGAGAACGCCCGGATCAGCAGCGCCTGCGACACCGCGCCAAGGCACCCCAGCAGCAGGAAGGCCCAGATGTGCTGGGGCGCGATGGGTTGCCAGAAGAACGGCACCGCCAGAGAGGTGATGATCGTGCCGACCATGGCCGACCACAGGACCGAGGTGGCGGTCGAATCCTGCCGCGCGACCCGCGTCAGCAGCGCGCCCGCCGCATAGGTGAAGGCCCCGATCAGCGGCAGCACCGCCGCCGGGTGAAAGACACCCGCGCCGGGGCGGATGACGATCATCGCGCCGATCAGCGCGACCACGATGCCGATGATCCGGCGGATGCCGATGGATTCGCCCAGAAAGATCGCCGCGCCAAGCGTGATCAGCACCGGGTTGATGTCCATGATTGCGGTGGCCTCGGCCAGGCCGATATAGGCCAGCGAGGAAAAGAACAGCGCGCTGGAGGCCAGCTGCGTCAGCGCGCGGCCGAACTGGACACTGGGCTGGCGGCTTTTCAGGACCGAGGTGAAACGCGGGGCAAACAGCACCCCCACGATCAGCATATTGCCCGCAAAGCGCGCCCAGACGATCTGCACCGGCTCATAATGCTGGGCCAGATATTTGGCCGTCGCATCCATCAGCGTGAACAGAAAGATCGCCAGCAGCAGCAGCATGATGCCCAGCGTCTGGGTCGAGCGGCCAGAACCCGGCTGCCCAGACGCGCCCAGATGCGCGATGGCGCGGTTCACGCGATGCATCATTCTTCGGGCCACTTTCCTGTGAGGGGTTGCCGGTTCGCCACGCGAGGCGGCAAGCTTGGTCTGACACGGCAGAACGGCCGCAACAAGGCGGCCGTTCGAAAGATTTTCAATGTGATCCTCCGGGCTTATCCCAGAAGCTTGCGCGCCTTCTCGACGACATTCTCGGCGGTGATCCCGAATTCCTTGTAGAGGGTCGGGGCAGGGGCCGAGGCACCGAAGCCGGTCATGCCGACAAAGTCCGAGGTCTCTTCGCGGCCCCGCTCGCCCAGCAGCAGCCAATCCCAAGGCTGGCGCACGGCAGCCTCGATGGCGATGCGGACGGTGTTGGCGGGCAGCACTTCGGCGCGGTAGGCCGCGTCCTGATCGCGGAAGAGCTCCATCGAGGGGACCGAGACGACACGCGTCGGCACGCCCTGCGCTTCCAGCTTGTCGCGCGCGGCCACGGCGATCTCCACCTCCGAGCCGGTGGCCATCAGCACGACGCGCGGCGTCTCGCTGGCGTCGCGCAGCACGTAGGCGCCGCGTGCAGACAGGTTCTCGCCAGAGTGATCAAGCCGCAGCGTCGGCAGGTTCTGACGCGACAGGGCCAGCACCGAGGGCGTGGTTTCCGAGCTGAGCGCCAGCTCCCAGACCTCGGCCGTCTCGACGATGTCGCAGGGGCGGAAGGTCCAGGTGTTGGGCGTCGCGCGCAGCATCGACAGATGCTCGACCGGCTGGTGGGTCGGGCCGTCTTCGCCAAGGCCGATCGAATCATGCGTCATCACATAGACGACCGGCAGACCCATCAGCGCCGACAGGCGCATCGCGCCGCGGGCGTAATCGGTGAAGGTCATGAAGGTGCCGCCATAGGGGCGGAAGCCGCCATGCAGCCAGATGCCGTTCATCGCTGCCGCCATGCCATGCTCGCGGATGCCGTAATGGATATAGCGGCCCTTGCGGTTGGTGGCGGTGAAGAAGCCCAGATCCTTGGTCAGCGTGTTGTTCGAACCGGTGAGGTCGGCCGATCCGCCGATGGTCTCGGGCAGTTCGGCGTTGACCACTTCCAGCACCATCTCGCTGGCCTTGCGGGTCGCGACATTGGGCCGGGTCTCGGCAACCTGTTCCTTCAGCGCGGCGATGGTCGGGGCCAGCTTCTCGCTGACCGCGCCCGAAACGCGGCGGGCGAATTCGTCGCGCGTATCGGCGGGCAGGGCGTCGACGCGCGCGGCCCATGCCTCACGCTCGGCCTGATGGCGGGCACCGATGGCGCGCCATTCCGTCAGGATCTCGGCCGGGATCTCGAAGGCCGCGCCCGTCCAGCCATAGGCGGCGCGGGCAGCCGCGATTTCCTCGGCCCCCAGAGGCGAGCCATGCGCGCCCGAGGTGTCCTGCTTTTTCGGCGCGCCGAAGCCGATGATGGTCTTGCACGAGACCAGCACCGGACGGTCGTCCTTGCCCGAGGCGGCGTCGGTCAGCGCGCGGTCGATGTCGGCGGCATCATGGCCGTCGCAATGCAGCACGCGCCAGCCCGAGGCCTCGAAGCGCTTCGCCTGATTGGTCGAATCCGACAGCGAGACGCGGCCGTCGATGGTGATGTCATTGTTGTCCCACAGGACGATCAGGTTCTTCAGCTTCAGGTGACCGGCCATGCCGATGGCTTCCTGGCTGATGCCCTCCATCAGGCAGCCGTCACCGGCAATGACCCAGGTCTTGTGGCTGCACAGATCCGCACCGTATTGGGCGCGCATCGCCTCTTCGGCGATGGCCATGCCGACCGAGGTGGCAATGCCCTGACCCAGCGGGCCGGTGGTCGTCTCGACCCCTTCGGCGTGGCCGTATTCGGGATGGCCTGCGGTGATCGAACCCCACTGACGGAAGTTGCGGATCTGGTCGAGGCTCATCTGCTCATACCCGGTCAGGTACAGCAGGCTGTAGATCAGCATCGAGCCGTGGCCCGCTGACAGCACGAAGCGGTCGCGGTCGAACCAGTTCGGGGCCGAGGCGTCGAACTTCAGGTGGTTGCGGAACAGGACGGTGGCCACATCCGCCATCCCCATGGGCATGCCCGGATGGCCGGATTTTGCAGCCTCGACTGCGTCCATTGAAAGCACGCGAATGGCGCTGGCAAGGCGCCAATGCTGGGGATCAGCTTTGCGGCGGGCATCGATGTCCATGGCAGGTTCCGTAAAAGTTGAGAATTTGACCCCTGATATGCAGGCACGGGCACCGTTGCAAGCCGACAAGCATTCTGCGCATGCTCTTGCTGAACGAGTGACCGGTTATGACCAGCAAGATACCCATTCTTGGATTTCGTCAGGATCGCATCGGAGCACGGCTGATCTGCCTGTTGAATACGATGCGCCTTGCCCGTGTGGCGGCAGCGCCAGCGCGTTTCCTGTGGTTGTCGCAGCCCGACGGCCCCTATCCCGAACTTGTGGACCCGAACGATTTCCTCAAGGCTGGTTTCGTGCGCGAATGGATCGACATCGTCGATGCCATCCCCGAGCTGGAGCCGCGCCGGAATGTGGAAATGCAGGCCGCCAGCACCAGCACCCGGCATTTCGCCGATGCGATTGCGGCGGGCCAGCAATATCAATGCGTTGCCATGTCGGATCTCGTGCGGTTCATGAATGAATCTCCCGGCGATGTCGCTGCCGAGGTGCAAGAGATTGCCGCCGGTCTGATGCTTAAACCCCGGCTGGCGCGGATGCTGGTCAAGGCCCGAGAGATCGTCGCTCGCGCAGGGGAAGGCGCGCCCGTCGCCATCCATGTGCGGCGCGGCGACATTCTGGACGGCGACCCCTGGTCCTATTCCTCCTGGAGTTCGAAATACGTCCCGGACGAGTTCTTTCAGGCCTTCATCGAGCTGAACCCCGGCCCGGTCATCGCATTCTCGGACACACCCGCCGCGATCGATCATCTGCGGCAGGGCAATCCAAGGGTGATTCCCGTCACGACGCTGTTTGACAGCTCGAAGCTGACGCCGGCGGAACGGGACCTGCTGGAACTGCTGCTGATGGCGGGCTGCGAACAGGTGGGCGCGCCCAGTCAGAGCGCCTATTCCCGCGCCGCTGCCGTCATCGGGAATTGCCGCATCACGCCCTTGCCCGCTGCCCTGCCCATGGGCGCCAAGCAGAAGGCCTATGACGATCTGCTGGACCGCGTCATCGCCCGTCCCGACAGCTTCTTCGCGCCCGGTGATCAGGCGCAAAGCGGATCATACGCGGCGGCGCATGCGATCAACACCGAACGCGGGGCCGAGATTGTCGAGGCAATGGCGGGGCGCACGGAACTGCTGAAGCGTTTCCCCTTCCTTTACCGCGATCTGTCGGGGGCGGCGCTTTCGGCCGGGAAGAAAGAACAGGCGCGGCGGCTGGCGCGGGCAGGGCTGGCCAATCCGATGATGCGCAACCGCGACCGACCGCATTGCAAACAGGTGCTGCTGGTGCTCGACAACCTGCGGCCCAATGCCAAATCCTCGGACACCGATATCGATGCAGAGTTCCTCAGCATGATCTTCACCGGCCGCGCGGGTGAGGGGCCGATCATCCCTGGCCTCGCGCGGCATCTTTTGCTGCGCGGCGGCACGGCGGGCGGCGCGCTGATGTTCGATCCGCGACTGGTGGCGCTCTGTTCGGAAACCATGGCACCCGCGCAGCGCATGGGCGCGGTCGATGGTCCGGATTGCGAGGAGGTGCTGCCGCTTTGGGCCGTCCGCTGCGACTGGGAAGAGTTGCTGAATGACGCGAGCGTCCGCCGCGACATGCGCCTGATGCCCGCGATCCAGCGGAAATTGCATGTGGGCGGACCGACATTGCATGAGTTCGAGGCGGCACTTGCCCAGAAGGTGCCCACCCCCGATCTGGACGATCTGACCGCGCTGCGCCTTGGGCTCGCGGCCTCGTTCCTGCGGCTGCACGGGCGGATGCACCGGGCGTTTACCTTGCTGGAATGGTTGAACCGGACGCGCCCGAATGATCCGCTGACCCTGAAGCGGCTGGCCGATTGCTGCTTTGCCAATGGCAATCGCAAGGGCGGCTGGCGCTGGTTCCAGCTGGCCATGCAGCAGGCGCCCAAGAACCCGCTGCTGCAACTCAGCTGCGCGCTGCATCAGGCCGAGGATGGCGATGAAAACGCCGCCGCCTATCATCTGGAAGAGGCGCGAAGGCTGTGGCCGGGTCTGGATCTGATCGGGATCGTGCAGGGCAGCATCCGCAAGCGCGGGCTGAAACTGGACCGCCAGCGGCATCGTGCGCAAGAGCATGTCCAGAACAACGATCCCCAGCCCGAACCGGGCTAACCGCCGCGAGGGTCAGGAACTGCGCCGCCCCGGCACCTTGCCCGTGGCCAGCGGGTGATGGTTCAGCACCAGATCGCGCATCCGCGCGTCCAGCACATGGGTATAGATCTCGGTCGTGCCCAGATCGGCATGGCCCAGCAGCGTCTGGATGGCGCGCAGATCGGCCCCGCCTTCCAGCAGATGCGTGGCAAAGGCATGGCGCAGCACATGCGGCGACACACGTCCGGGGTCGATGCCCGCCGCAATTGCGACCTGCGAGATCAGGTTGTTGAAAGCCTGCCGGGGCATATGACCCTCGGCACTGGCTGCCGGAAACAGCCAGCGCGCGCCCTTGCCGTTGACGAGGCGACCGAGGGCCGAGGTGGCCTCGGCCCGGTCGCGGTGGTTCAGCCAGGCCGACAGCGCCCGCCGTGCCGGATTGCTGAGCGGCACCATGCGTTCCTTGCCGCCCTTGCCCCGGATCAGCAGCAGCGCCGGATCGCCCCGGCAGGCGCTGATCGGCAAAGACACAAGCTCGCTCACGCGCATGCCGGTGGCATAGATCAGCTCGACCAGCGCAAGATTGCGCAGACGCTCGGTCTCGGTCCGGCCAATCTTCGGGGTGGCCTCCAGCATCGCCGAGACCTCATCGCGCGACAGCACCTTCGGCAGGCGCTTCGCCCGACCGGGACCGGCAATGCGGCCTGCCGGGTCGTCCTCGCGCCAGCCTTCATCCAGCGAAAATCGGGTGAATTGCCGGATCGCGGACAGCCTGCGCGCCCGCGTCGCGCGCGACAGGCCCTGATCGTCGCAATGGGTCAGGTAATCCTCGATCCCGTCGCGGCTGACGCTCAGCAGGCCTTCGCCCCGGTCGGTCAGCCAGTCCATGAAATCGCTCAGATCGCGGCCATAGGCCAGCAGAGTGTTGCGCGCGGACCCGGCCTCGGCCGCCTGAGCGTCCAGAAAAGCCGAGACGCGGCGCGCGTCGCCCCGGCCTGCCTCGGTCATGGCTGCGGCCCGGTCATCATCGGGCCAAGGATCAGCTCGACCGCCGCCTGCCGGGCAATCTCCTGCTGTTGCAGCGCATCAAGCACGGTCAGCCCCTGCGCGGCCCGGGCCGTGTCACCCGAACTGCCCGCGTCGACATTGGCGATGGCGCCCAGCAGCGCCTCGCCCCGACGGTTGTCGGCGATCAGCTGGGCGGGACCGCTGGCCAGACCCTGACCGGCGGGGATCGCCAGTGCGGCAGCGAATTGCGCGGCACGCTCGGCCTCGGCGCTGTCCGAGGGCGGGGCGGAATTGTCGCCGCCCGCGAATTTCAGCAGCCAGGCGTCGAAGGGGGTGATGTCGGAGGCAGGCGTCTCGACCACCTGCGACTGCCCGGCCTGCAGCGCCAGCCACAGCGCGATCTGACCAGGCCTGCCGGTCAGGTCCAGCTTGCCGACCTCGGCCCCGACCATATCGGCGAGGGCCGGACCCAGACCAGCCTCGGTCATGCGGTCAAAGGCCGGGGGCAGCGCCTTGGCGACGGCGGCAAGATCCTGCAGTGCCAGCGCATCGGCCAGCGCCTGAATGGCCGCCGCGCGGTCCCAGACACCGCCCGAGGCCGCCGGGCTTTGCTGCACATAGATTGCGCGCAGTTGCGAGGCCGGGATGGCGCCCGAACGCGCCAGCCGCTCGGCTGCGTCAAGCTGGGCCTTCCAGCCGCCATTGCCGTCCAGATCGCTGAGCGCGAAGGCCAGCGGCAGCGAGGAGGACGAGATCGGCTGGCCGATCGCCTCATGCAGGCGCAGGGCCAGCGGCGTCACCACGGCGGGTGGCGTCAGGTTTTCCGAGCCGTCGACGTAACTGTCGTCCAGATAATGCGACAGCAGGCGCGCCATATCGGGGTCGATCTGACCCATCGCCTCGGCCCCGTGAAAGACCAGTGCAGCCGCCGCCCAGTCGCCGCCATGGGCGAGGCAATAGACACGGGCCGCGAAACTGGGCGCGATGCCGGGGGTGCGGTCCATCGTCTCGCAGGCCTTGGCCTCTTCCCCGGACAGCAGCGAGATGTCGAAGAGCCTGCGGAAGCGCGCGGGCGACCCCGGCCCCGAGGTCTTGAGAAGCTCCTTTGCCGCGCCCGTCGCGCCCATGTCCAAGAGCTTGTCGACCCGCGCCAAAAACAGCTGCCCCGCCTGACCATCGGCGGTCACCGGAGGCTCAAGCTGCGCCGCCAGCACCCGGCGCATCAGCCGACGCAGGGCGGGCAGTTGCGGATTGCTGCGGGTGATCATCTGCGACAGCGTCGCCGCGTCGCTCGTGCCCCAAAGATCGGCGGGCAGTCCCGCCACGCGGGGAGAGACCGTGCCCAGACGGTCGGGATTGCCCTCGCCCAGACGGGTGACGCCCACAGGCTCGACCGCGCCGGTGGGCGCAATCTCGCGCCGCGTGTCGTTGCGCATCGCATCGCGGGGGCGGGCGTCGCCGGGACGCCAGGCCGAGATGGTGTCGGGTTGCTTCAGGCTGCCCGACAGCCAGTCGCTGGCCGACAGCGGCTTTTCCGCCAGGGCGGGGACCGCACCCAGCATCAGCCCTGTCAGCAGGACCGAAACACCGCAGGCGAGCTTGGGCTTAGTCCAGGTCATCGGGTCCGGGTGCCGGTGCATCATTGGCGGCAGGCTCGGCCTCCGCCGGGGCCGTTTCGGTGGCCGCAGGTGCCGGTTGCGGCACGGCATTGCCCAGATCCAGTTCGACAGGCACACGCATTTCCTGTGGATCGGCCTTCATATCGCCGAAATAGGCGTATCCGGCCAATCCTGCGATCACCAGGATGCCCAGAACCACCACCACCTTCAGAAGCCGCATTTCCTGTCCTTTCTGCCTCGGTTCCATGCTTGTCCGGCCGGTCTTTCGCCAGCCTGCGCCGAATATATATGGCATTTCTCGAAAGATCACGCCATTCAGTCACCTCGGTGAAAGTTTGATCGGGAATGCGTGAATGCGGCGGAACATCGTGCTGATCGGAATGATGGGGGCGGGAAAGACGGCCATCGGGACCGAGCTTGCGCGCCGCCTGTCGGCCCCGTTCATCGACATCGACGCCGAGATCGAGCGTGCGGCGGCCATGACGATTCCCGAAATCTTTGCCCGCGACGGCGAGCCCTTCTTCCGCGCCCGCGAATCAGAGGTGCTGGCACGCGTGCTGGCGGGCCAGCCCGCCATCGTCTCGACCGGGGGCGGGGCCTGGATGCGGCAGGAAAACCGTGAGCGCATCAGCGCGCAGGGGGTTTCGGTCTGGCTCGACTGCGATCTTGAGACGCTGTGGCACCGGGTGAAGCTGCGCCCGACCCGACCGCTGTTGCAGACCGCCGATCCGCGCGGCACGCTGGAGCGGTTGTTGAATGAGCGCAACCCGGTCTATGCGCTGGCCGACATTCGCGTGCCCGCGACGCGCGGCTGCAGCATCGACGCCACCACGACCCGCGTGCAAGAGGCCATCAAGGCCTACGACCCTGAAATTCTGGAGAAATTGTCATGACCGAGACCGTTCGGGTCGATCTGGGTGAGCGTTCCTATGATGTCCGCATCGGGCAGGGGCTGCTGGCGCGCGCGGGCGAAGAGGTGCTGGCGCTGGCCGGGCAACGCCGCATCGCGATCCTGACGGATGAGCGGGTGGCCGCGTTGCATCTTGAGCCGCTTCTGGCCTCGCTGCAGGCCGAGGGGCTGAAGGCCGAGGCGCTGGCGCTGCCCGCCGGAGAGGCCACGAAATCCTGGGACCAGCTTGGTACCGCCGTCGAATGGCTGCTGGCGCAGAAGGTCGAGCGCAAGGATCTGGTCATCGCCCTTGGAGGCGGCGTGATCGGTGACCTCGCAGGCTTTGCGGCGGCGATCCTGCGACGCGGCGTGCGCTTCGTGCAGATCCCGACGACGCTGCTGGCGCAGGTCGACAGCTCGGTCGGGGGCAAGACCGGCATCAACAGCCCGCATGGCAAGAACCTGATCGGCGCCTTTCACCAGCCCTCGCTGGTGCTGGCCGATATCGACGTGCTGGCCACGCTGCCTGAACGCGACTTCCGCGCAGGTTATGGCGAGGTGGTGAAATACGGCCTTTTGGGCGACGCGGCCTTCTTTGACTGGCTGGAGCAGAACGCGCCCGCGCTGGCGCGCGACGCGGCATTGCGGCAGCAGGCGGTCCGGCATTCGGTCGCGATGAAGGCCGGGATCGTCCAGCGGGACGAGACCGAACAGGGAGAGCGGGCGCTTCTGAACCTTGGCCATACCTTCGGCCATGCACTGGAATCGGCGACAGGTTACTCCGACCGGCTGCTGCATGGCGAGGGCGTGGCGATCGGCTGCGCGCTGGCCTTCGAGCTGTCGGCCCGGCTTGGTCTTTGCAGTCAGGAAGACCCTTCGCGCGTGGCCGCGCATCTGCAGCAGATGGGCCTGCCGTCGCGGATCTCTCAGATCCCGGGCGATCTGCCCGACAATGACGCGCTGATGGCGCTGATGGCGCAGGACAAGAAAGTTCAGGACGGACGCCTGCGCTTCATCCTCGCGCGCGGCATCGGCGACGCCTTCGTCACGGACCAGGTTGATCTGGCGATGGTTCGGGATGTCCTGAGCGCTTCACGTCGCGGATAAGTTTCCCGGCCGGAGAGGCGCGCAGCGTCTCGCGGGCAGGCACCGCCTCTTCATGCGCCAGCTTTGCGTCCTGATCGCGGCGCAGGGCGGCGCGGCCCAGCATCAGCAGCGTGATCGGCGCGGTGATCATCACGAAGACGCCGATCACCAGCTCGTGCACGACGGGTCGGGTCTCCAGATAGCTGAACATCAGGATCGACGACAGGATCGTCATCAGCGTGCCGTAGCTATAGCTGAGCGTCGGGGCGTGCAGGCGCTGATAATAGCTGCGCAGCCGCACAAGACCCACGCTGCCCAGCAGCGCCAGTGTCGAGCCGATGATCAGGAAGGTCGCGATCAAAATGGCCATCCAGGGCGGCAGATCGTTCAGATGGTTCATTCGATCACCTCGCCGCGCATCAGGAATTTGGCCGCACAGGCCGTTGTCACGAAGCCCAGAATGGCGATCACCATCGAAGCCTCGAAGAAGAAGATATTGCCGTTGACCATGCCGACGGTCAGAAACAGCAGCATCGCGTTCACATACATCGCATCCACGCCCAGCACGCGGTCCTGCGCGCGCGGGCCCTTCAGCACGCGCCAGCAGGCCAGACACAGCGCCAGAATGACGGCGATCTGCGCATAGCCCAGAGCAAATTGAAGAATGACGGCACTCATTCGAAAATCTCCATCAACAGGGCTTCATAGCGGTCGTGGATCAGGGCCTGCCAGTCATCCTCGCTGAAGACGTCAAGGACGTGCAGCAGCAGCCAGTCTTCCTCGCGGTTGTATTCGATCCAGGCGGTCCCGGGCGTCGAGGTGACGATGATCGCCAGCACCGCCAGCGCATTCGGATCGCGCAGCTTCAGATCCAGCCGGATGAAGCCCGAGTGGTAGCGCGGATTGTCCGGCCCCAGCAGCACAACCTTCGCCACCGCGATGTTCGAGCGCAGGATGTCATAGGCCACGATGAAGAACAGTCGCGGGATCAGGTGCCAGCGGCGCAGACGGGGTTTCGGCGGCTGGACACGCTCGACGACCCAGCCCGCGCCGATGGCGATGACGCTGCCCAGCAGCAGATGCCCCAGCGAAAACCGGGTCAGAAGCAGCCACATCACCACCAGCGACAGCGACAGAAGCGGGTGCGGAAGATAGCGGCTCATCTTGCGACCTCGGTTTCAAGGGCGTCCGCGCTGTTGACCGGGGCCAGCACCGCATTGCGATAGATCGAGGGCGACAGAAGTGCTGTCGCCGTGTCGCGCGTATAGGACATCACCGATTCCGACCGCACCGTCTGCAGGCCGATCATCGCCAGCAGGATGACGACCGGCACGACTTCCAGCGCGAGGATGCGGGGGGTGCGGCCATCCTCGGCCCAGAAACGGCGGATCCCGAAGCGCATCAGCGCGATCAGCGCGCCCAGACCCGAGAGGATCAGCAGCGCCACATAGATCCACAGGATCATGGGCAGACGCCCCGACGCCGGGATGTTGTCTCCGACCGCACCGGCCAGCATGGCGACTTTGCCGATGAAGCCCGGCAGCGGCGGCAGGCCCGCCAGCATCGCCGCGATCAGCGCGAAACAGATGCCCATGGCCAGCCATGACACCGTCCGCTCGCTATAGGGGTCGGTCGTGTCCTCGACCGCGCCCAGGCTGGTCATTGCGGTCCAGCGCTCGGCCACCGCATCGCTGCCTTCGGGCAGGTCCTCTTCTGGCGGCTCATCGCCCCGGCTGACCGGCTCGGCCAGCAGGAAGAAGGCCGAGATCGCGGCGGTCGAGCCGATCAGATAGTAAAGCGCGCCGCCCAGCATCTGCGCACCGCCCCCCGCCTGGGCAAAGCCCACGGCGGCGAGCACCGTCCCCGAAGAGATGATCGACAGATAGCCGCCCTTCCGGCCGAGATCGGGCGTGCCCAGAATGCCGAAGGTGCCGAAGGTCATGGTGGCCAGGCCAAGGATGATCAGCACCGGCGCGCCGAACCCGGCCGAGGCCCCGGCCTCTGGACCCAAGACCAGCAGCGACAGTCGCAGGATCACATAGATCCCGACCTTGGTCATGATCGCAAAGATCGCCGCAGCCGGGGGCGAGGCCGCGCCATAGGTCGGCGGCAGCCAGAAGCACAAGGGCCATGCGGCGGCCTTCGCCAGATAAGCCACGCCCAGAACGGCGGCAGCGGCATGGAACAGCATCCGCTGCGCCTCGGGCAGTTCGGGGACGGCGCGGGCAATATCGGCCATGTTGAGCGTGCCGGTGGTGCCATAGACCAGCGCCGCGCCGATCAGGAACAAGAGCGACGCGGCCAGGTTGATCGCGATGTAATGCAGGCCCGCGCGGATCCGCTCGGGTCCCGAGCCGTGCAGCATGAGGCCGTAAGAGGCCGCCAGCATCACCTCGAAGAACACGAAAAGGTTGAAGAGGTCGCCGGTCAGGAAGGCGCCGTTCACCCCCGCCAGCAGGAACTGGAACATGCTGTGGTAGTGCTGACCCTTCCCGTGCCAGCCCGCCGCCGCATAGATCAGCGAGGGCAGGGCCAGAAGCGAGGTCAGCATGACCATCATCGCCGACAGCCGGTCCAGTACCAGCACGATGCCGAAGGGCATGGGCCAGTTGCCCAAGGGGTAAAGCCCGACGACCGTGCTGCCGGGCCCTGACGAGCCCTTGACGCCCGACAGAAGCTCCATCGAGATCAGGATCAGCATGAAGATGGCGACCAGACCGATGCCCAGCTTGGTCAGGCGGCGGCGATCATCATAGAACAGCATCAAGGCGCCCGCGAGAATCGGGATCACGATGGGCAGGATCATCAGGTGGCTGGTGAAATCGGACATCAGGAGAGGCGCTCCTTCCCGTCGACGTGATCGGTGCCGGTCATCCCGCGCGACACGATCATCACCACCAGAAACAGCGCCGTGGTCGCAAAGCTGATGACGATGGCCGTCAGCACCAGCGCCTGCGGCAGCGGATCGGCATAGGCCGTCGGATCAACAAAGCCGCCCTTCGGCATGATCGGGGCCGCGCCCACGTAAAGCCGCCCCATGGCGAAGATGAACAGGTTCACCCCATAGGCCAGCAGACACAGCCCGACGATCACCTGATAGGACCGGGGGCGCAGCATCAGCCAGACGCCGGACCCCACGAGGACACCGATGGCAAGTGCAAGAATAAGCTCCATCAGGTGGCCTCCCCTTCGGATTTGCGCTGCTTGGGCGCGACGCGCAGGCTTTGGTGCGCGATGGCGATCAACATCAGGACGATGGCCCCCATGACCAGCGCGAAGATGCCAAGATCGAACAGCATCGCGGTGGCAAGCGGCGTTTTCCCGACCAGCGGCAGGTCGACATATTGCGCATGCGCGGTCAGGAACGGATAGCCGAAGATCCAGGCCCCCGCGCCAACCGCCGTCGAGAGCGTCAGGCCGAAGGCCATCCAGCGGATCGGGAGGACCGTTAGCCGTGCCTCGATCCAACGCACGTTGGAGGCGACATATTGCAGCAACAGCGCAATCGCCAGAGTCACGCCCGCCGCGAAACCGCCGCCCGGCAGGTCATGCCCGCGGAAGAACAGATAGGCGGCCAGCGTAATGATCGGCGCGAACATCCACTGCATCAGAAGGCCCGGGATATAGAGGTAATCCTGCAACTCCTGCTCATCGGCTTCGCGCTGCGGGCGCGGACGCTCGACGCTTTCGGGGGCGGGACGGAAACGACGCAGCAGGGCGTAGACGGTCAGCGCCACGACGGCCAGAACGGTGATCTCGCCGAAAGTGTCGAAGGCGCGGAAGTCGACCAGAATGACGTTCACCACGTTGGTGCCGCCGCCCTCGACATAAGAGTTGCGCAGGAACCAGTCCCCGACCGAGACGCCGGGCGTGGTCAGCAGCACCGCCGCCGCAATCGCCGCCATGCCGCCGCCGCAGGCGACCGCGATCAGCAGGTCACGGCCGCGACGGATGCGGGCGGGCAGGGCGTCATCGCCGGGGATCTCTTCGTTGCGCTTGGGCAGCCAGCGCAGGCCCAGAAGCAGAAGCACGGTGGTCACGATCTCGACCAGCAGTTGCGTCACGGCCAGATCGGGGGCCGAGAGCCAGACGAAGGTCGCGCAGGTGACAAGCCCCGCGCCGCCCATCAGGATCAGCGCGGCGAAGCGGTGATATTTCGCCTGCCACGCGGCCCCGATGGCGCAAGCGCCGCCGACCAGCCACAGCAGGGCAAAGACCACCTCGCTTTGGCCGATGGTCGGGCGCGGGATGTGCCATTCCAGATTGATGACCGCATACCAGGCCCCGGCCAGCGCCAACAGCACCAGCGCGCGAAGCTGCGCCTGCAGCCCATGGGCCGAGGTCAGCCGCAGCGCCTGACGCGGCAGCTTGGTGCTGAGCAGGTTCATCAGCTCGTCAAAACCGCGCGCGAAGCTGAAGCGGCGGGTGAGGGCGGGGCCTTCCTCGCCGGTGTCGATATAGGTGCGGCGGGACAGATAGATCAGCGTGCCCAGCGTCATGGCGATGATGCTCATGATCAGCGCGGGGTTCACCCCATGCCAGATCTTGATGCTGATCTCGGGCGTCTTGCTGCCCAGGATCGACTCGGAGGCGGTTTGCAGGACCACGCCCAGCGTCTCTTGCGGGAAGACGCCCACCGCGATGCAGGCAATGACCAGCAGCGCGACCGGCAGGCGCATCAGCACCGGCGGCTCATGCGGGGTGCGGGGCAGATCGCGCGACGGCGGGCCGAAGAAGACCGCAAGGATGAAGCGCAGCGAATAGGCGGCGCTGAAGGCGCTGGCCGCCACCGCGATATAGGGCGCCGCATTGTCAAGGAAGGTGCCGTTGTTCCAGACATAAGTCGCCTCGAAGAACATCTCTTTCGAGAGGAACCCGTTCAGCAGCGGTACCCCCGCCATCGCGGCCGAGGCGATGATCGCCAGCGTCGCGGTGATCGGCATGAATTTCGCCAGCCCCGACAGGCGGCGCATGTCGCGGGTCCCGGTCTCATGATCGATGATCCCGGCGGCCATGAACAGCGAGGCCTTGAAGACCGCGTGGTTCACGATGTGGAAGATCGCCGCGACCATGGCGGCCGGGCTGCCAATGCCGATCAGCGCGGTGATCAGGCCCAGATGGCTGATCGTCGAATAGGCCAGCAGCCCCTTCAGATCGTGGCGGAACAGCGCGATGAACGCGCCCAGAAACAGCGTCAAGAGGCCGGTTCCGGCGACGATCTGGAACCACTCATTGGTGCCGCCCAGCACCGGCTGGAAGCGGATCAGGATGAAGACGCCCGCCTTCACCATGGTCGCCGAATGCAGATAGGCCGAGACCGGCGTCGGCGCGGCCATGGCGTTGGGTAGCCAGAAATGGAACGGGAATTGCGCCGATTTGGTGAAAGCCCCGATCAGGAACAGAAGCAGGATCGGCACGTAAAGCGGATGGGTGACGATGCGGGGCGCGGCGGCGATAATGGCGTCAAGCTCATAGCTGCCGGCGATCTGGCCCATCAGGATCACCGCCACCATCAGGCAGAGCCCGCCCGATGCGGTGATGATCAGCGCCATCCGCGCGCCGTCGCGCGCCAGTTGCTGGCGGTACCAATAGCCGATCAGCAGGAAGGAAATGAGGCTCGTCAGCTCCCAGAAGACCACCATCTGGATGACGTTGCCAGAGAGGACAAGGCCCGCCATCGCACCCGCAAAGGCCAAAAGGCAGGCATAGAACCGCGGCACCGGATCGTCGGGCGACATGTAGTAGCGCGCATAGATCACCACCAGCAAACCGATGCCCATGACCAGCGTCATCATCAGCCAGGCAAAACCATCGATGCGGAAGTTGAGGTCAAGCCCGATCGAACTGACCCAATGGACCGGACGCGTGACGATGCCGTCATCCTGAATCGAGGGGTAGAGGATCACCAACAAGAAGACGCCGCCCAGCATCGTCAGGCCCGCAAGCCATGCTTCGGCATTTCTGGCGTCTTCGGGCAGCGTTGCCGCAATGGCAGCAGACACGAAGGGCATCAGAACAAGCAACAACAATAGGTTCTGTTCGACCATCGTAATCCTTCACCATTCGGGGGTTGAAGGGATAATAGCGGGCGCGGGCCGGGAAATACAATCGCCCGAGTCAGGAAAAACCGACTCGGGCGATCACGGAACTGTAAGAAAATGACGCAAGCGCCGCATCACGGGAAATGCGGCGCCCGAGGGCAGCCCGGATCAGGCGTTTTCACCCCGGATGCGGGTCACGTCGATCAGTTGTCCGCCCAGCGACAGGACCTCGCGCGGCAGGGGGTGGCTGATGAAATAGACCGGGCTGGCGCTTGGGCCGTAAGCCCCGCAGGAATGGATGGCGATGAGGTCGCCTTCCTCGACGCGCGGCAGCAGGACCGCACCGCCCAGCTTGTCGATCGAGGTGCAGAGGGGGCCGGAGATATCCAGCTTCTCCTCGGGCCGCGCGCCGCCGTCATCGCCGCCGACGCGGTGCATGACGTAGTTGCGCCGCAGCACCATGCCGAAGTTGCCCGAGGCCGCGAGGTTCGCATTCAGGCCGCCGTCGCAGATGGCGATGCGGCTGCCGCGCGATTCCTTGACCGAGATGACGCGGGTCACGAAAAAACCGGCCTCGCCCACCAGATGCCGTCCCAGTTCAAGCACCAAGCGGGTGTCCGCAAAGCGCGGCTCGGCGCGGAAGGCGTCGAGTTCCGGGCCGATCTCGGCCGCGATCTCCGAGAGGTTCAGCGCCTGATCGCCGGGGTGATAGGGGATGCCAAGGCCCGAGCCGAAGATCAGCTTTTCCGGGCGCAGATCCAGCGCGGCGCAGGTGTCGCGGAAGATCTGCATGAAGATGCGCCAGTTTTCGCAAATCGCCGCAGGTTTGAGGCTTTGCGTCCCCGAATAGATGTGCAGCCCCGCCAGCCGCAGATGGGGCATGGCGGCAATCTCTGCCAGCGCGTCGGGGGCCTCTTCGATGTCGATGCCGAAAGGGCTGGGGCGACCGGCCATGTGATCACCGAAACCCTTGGGCACGCGGTCGGGCGACAGACGCACGACGACAATCTGACGACGACCCGATGCGGCGGCGATTTCATTCGCGAGCCGCGCCTCGCGCAGGCTTTCGATGACCAGTTCACCCAGATCGGCGGCAATCACGGCCTGAAGCTCGTCACGCCGCTTGGCGGGGCCGGTGAAGCTGATCCTCTCGGCCTGCCAACCGGCCCGGGCGGCCAGCGTGAACTCACCCCCAGATGAAATATCCAGATAGTCGATGCGTTCGCGCAGCCAGTCCAGCAATCCCGGGTTCGGGTTGCTTTTGACCGCATAGCTGAGGGCAAACCAGCGCCCGAAGGCCTGCTGCAGATCGGCCAGCCGATCCTCGATCAGGTCGGTCAGATAGACATAGGAGGGCGTGTCGAACCGTTCGGCCGCCGCCCCAAGAACCGCATCGATCCGCGCAAGATCAGTCAAGGCTGCGGACATAGGCTTCGATGCTGGCGATCGTGTCGAAATTCTCCAGCGTCACGTCCGAGGGCTGGACGGTCACGCCCGCCTTTTCCTCGATGAAGGTGATCAGGCTGACCATCGACACGGAATCAAGCAGGCCGCCCGAAAACAGCTCGGTCTCGGCGTCGATCGGGTCTTCGATGCCCAGATCGGTGCGGATGAAATTGGCAAGATCGTCTTGGCTGATGCTCATGAGGACGCGGTCTCCGGGGTCTCAGACGGTTTCGGGAGTGGCGGCCTTGGCCGCCTTGATGATCTGTGGCCGGTCCAGCTTGCCGCTGGCGGTGCGGGGCATGGTTCCCTGCCACAGGTGAACATGTCGCGGACGCATGTAATGCGCCATGCTGCGGGTGCAATAGGCTGAAAGCGCATCAATATCCGCCTCTGGCAGCAATGTCACAGCGACATGCACCGCCTCGCCCAGTTCGGCATTCTCGACCCCGTAGGCGACGACATCGGTGACCATGCCGCTTTGCGACAGAAGGTCTTCGACCTCGGTGGGCGACAGGCGGAAGCCCAGCGTCTTGATCATCTCATCCATGCGGCTGACGAACCACATGTCGCCGTCTTCATCGACGCGGACAAGATCGCCCGACCAGACCACGGGGGCATCGCCGATCAGATGCGCAAGCTCGGCGCAGGGGCGGATCTTGGCGGCCGTCACCTCGGGCTTTTCCCAATAGCCCATGCTGACCAGCGGGCCTGCATGGACCAGCTCTCCCTGCTCGCCGGGGCCGGCGATGCCGATGCCGTGCTTGATTGCGAAGACCTGTGCATTCGGGATCTGCTGGCCGATCGAGCCCATCTTGGCGGCAAAACGCGCGGGCGGCAGGTAGGTCGAGCGGAAGGCCTCGGTCAGGCCGTACATCAGATAGATGTCGACGCCCGGAAAGACGCCCGGCATCGCCTCAAGGATGTTCGGGGGGATCTTGCCGCCGGTGTTGGTCACCCGGCGCAGCGCGGGCAGTTCAACCGGACTTTCGATCAGCAGCCGCACGATCTGGTTCCAAAGCGGCGGAACTCCCGCGATGCCGGTGACGCCCTCGGCCTTGGCCATGCGCAGGATCTCGGCGGGCATGGCGACGGGCTGGTGAACGGTGGTGCCGCCCTTCAGCAGCATCGTCGTCAACTGGTTCAGCCCCGCGTCAAAGCTGTAGGGCAGGACCGAGAGCAGCCGGTCATCCTCGGTCAGATGCAGGTATTCCGCGACCGAGATCGCGCCGACGCGGATGTTGCGATGGCTCAGCATCACGCCCTTGGGCTGACCGGTCGAGCCCGAGGTGTAGATGATCATTGCAAGCTCTGCCGGGTTCGGCGACGCGGGGGCCGCTCCGCTGTCGGCGGGCAGCGCGTCCCAGGCGTCGACGCCTTCGGGCAGACCCTCGGCCTTGCCCTGCGCCAGGATCTGCGTCCCGGCGGGCAGGGCGTCATCGCCCAAGAGGTTGCGCAGCACGCCGCGCGCGAGGATCGCGGCGCGGGTGCGGCTGTCACGCGCCACATACCCCAGCTGCGCCGCCGTCCAATGCGAGTTCACGTTGATCGCGACGGCGCCGATCTTCCAGGCGCCGAACATGGCGGCGACCTCATCAATGCCTTTGCGCAGATGGATGATGACGCGGTCACCCGGCCTCACGCCGCGCAGCGTCAGCCAGTCGGCGATGCGCCCGGCCTCGGCCGCAAGGGCCCCGTAGGTTACGCTGCGTTTCGGATCGACCAGCGCCACCTTGTCGGCCCGTGCGGGCAGGTTGTCGGTCAGAAGCTGCCACATGCAGCGGTCGAAATCGTCACTCATTGCCCGGAGCTTTCTTCTTCGCCGCAAAAATCGGCAGGCTGGGATAGATTTTCGCGGGCGAGCCCACGACCACAGAATCCGAGGGCACATTGGTCGAGACCGCCGTATTCGCCCCGATCCGGACCCGGTCGCCGATGCGGATCTTGCCGAGCACCGTCGAGTTCACGCCGATGAACACATCATCCCCGATCACCGGCGCGCCGCCGCGCATATTGGTGCCGATGGTGACATTGTGCATGACGCCGCAGCGGTCGCCGATCACCACATCGGGGTGAATCGACAGCGATCCCTCGGCATGGATGATGTGGAAATCCTCGCCCAGCTGCACCTGCGGCGGGATCCAGACCTTGGTCACGTTCAGGATGAAGAATTTCAGCACCGCATAGAACTTGTTCGCCACCGCGCGCGCGACCCGGTTCTTGCGCTGGATCGCCCAGCGGCCATAGCGATAGACCGCCAGAGACACGAAGGCAGGCTCGGTCAGCGATCTGCCGTGGCGGTTATAGTCATCGCGCAGGGTTTGAAAAAAGGACATCAGCAATGGCTTTCGCAGAAACGTATTTTCCCCGGAAACAGGGTATCGCCAGATGCGGGCGGCTTGGCAACCTGCCGATTAGGACGGATCGCGGCCCTGTTCTTGCAGGATAAGGTTCATGATCTCGGCCACATCCGCCGGATCGACCTGAAACGAGGTCGCAACGCCCACGCCCACGACCACCGCGAGCCGCTGCAGCCAGCGGTCGGTCATCAGCTTCAGCACCGTGGTCACCCGGTCCGGGGGTTGCAGCGTCAGCACCGTCGCACCCGGAGGCATCGCGCCGATGGCATGGCAGAGCTGACTGCCTTCTACCCCCGCGACGACCTTCGCGCCCGCACAGGCGGCGACCAGTTCGCGCGCTGTGTGTGTCTCGGGCCAATAGACCTTGAAGCCGTGATGTTCGGCGAGATAAGCGGCGATCTGTTCCTCATTCGCGAGGTTGCGCAGATCGCCCGAGCGGCCGCGCATCAGGAAGACCCCCGGCACGGGGTCCTCGCTGGCACCTTGCGTCAGCTGCCTGCGGAAGCGCGCGGCGCGGCCGATGCGGTTGCTGTTGTTGGCGTGATCGTCAAAGACGATCAGCTCATCGAAATGGGCGTCGCAGATGCGGCGGGGCTGCATCTTCAGCAGTTCCTCGTATTCGGTGACATGGCCCGGCGTCTTGGGCCTTGTGGTGACCGGCCCGCCCGCCTCTTCGGCCAGCGAATAGCTGAGGCAATCGTCCAGCAGCCAGTTCCCGAACCAGCGGTTCCCGACCCAGCTTTCGTAGAGCGCGCCCTTGCCTTCATCGGTCATGTGCTGCGGAAAGGGGCTGCGGCGGTGGTGGCGATGCAGATGCAGGCGGATGCCACGCGAATAGGCGACGCCGTCGATGATATCGACGTCGCGCAGCAGATAGCCCATCGTCGGCCCGATCTGTTCGGCCGGATCACCCGCCAGCGAGGCCAGCACCAGATCGGTCGGGGCGAATTCGGTCTGCACGATGCGTTCAGCATGGCCATCGGGGATCAGGACCGGGGGGACCGCGCGCACCTCGGGCGGGGCCACCTGCCATTGCTCATCTGCGGCATTGCGCAATTCTTCGGACCGCAGCCCGATGAGGCCGCGCAGCCGTTCGGTGATGGGACGCAGGATGCGCATGATTCTCCGTGTTTCGCTGGCTTCATGATGCGCCGCGGCATGTGGGGCGGCAAGCTAGCGCGTCCAGCCCGGCAACAGCTCTGCGACCGCGTCCATAAGGCGGGTTTCGATCATCTGGTGGTCGTCAGGCGAAGGGTGCCAGTCGCAGCCCTTACGGTCGAGTTGGGGCAGGATGACCAAGGCCACCTGCCGCCCGTCGTCCCGCAGCGCAGCCTCGGCCGCGCGGTAGGCCGCGACGATTTCATCACCATATTCGCCGAAAGCCAGCAAAATGAAAGCGGCATCGGGGGCCTTGTCGGCAAGATCGCGCGCCAACTGGATCAGGGCGGGCTGAAAATCGGTCAGCAGGGCGGGTTTGCTGTCCCATGGCTCGCCGCTTTGAAAGTCCGAGCCGAAATCGTTCGAACCGATGGCCAGCACGATCAGCTCGGGCGCTGGTTCGGGCGCGGCAGGCGGGGCGTCCAGCGCCGGAAGCGCCAGATCGACCAGTTTCGGCAGCGTCCGGTCGGGCAGGGCGCCGCCATAGTTCCGCTCAAGCCCGATGCCCGACAGCGCGATCATCCGGTAGCTGGCATCCAGCCGCTCGGCCAGACGCGGGCCGAAACTTTGCGAGACATCTGTCGCCGCGAACTGCTGGTTCGGCGTGCAGCGACGTCCGAAGCTGAGGTTGCCATAGCCGACCGTATCGGAATCGCCCACGAATTCGATCAGCTTCGGCGCATCCTGAGGTGCGGCCAGCACGTTCAGCGCGGCCTCGACATAGAAGCCCAGGAAGCGCGCCGGTTCCGATGATTCGCTGATTTTCTCCAGCCTTATGCGGTGCTCGCCGTCCTTCAGGCCCGAGATGCGCAGCTGCTTGCGGCCCGGTCGCGCCAGCTCGAAGGTTGCGGTGTCGCCATCGTCGATGGTGATGCGCAGCCGGTTCTGGCTGTCGTCGACCCGCACCGCGACATCGGTGCCGCGAAAGCGGGCCTCGGCCTGAAACCCCGGCCATTGATGGATCATGCTGCCGCGGTCACGCACCGCCCGGCCGATGACATGGACGGGCAGGGCGACCTCATCGCTGAGGCGCGGGATATCGGTCAGCTCTGCCGTGACGCCGTGGTCTTCCTGCGTGACCTGCAAGACGGGCAAGGGCGCATCCGGAAAGGCCGAGGCCCCCTGGCTCCAGCGCAGATAGCCTGCGACCGCCGCAAGGATCAGGACGGCGGCAAGAAGGACGCGGAACCGGTTTTTCCTAGACATAAAAGGCACACCTTCGCGCGGGGCTGCGCGCGTCCCGAATTTAGTCGCGGGACGCCGCCTGTCCAGCGTGAAAGCGGATCAAATCGGCGCGGCTTTCGGTCTGCGATGCGATGGTCTAGCTTGCGGTTGCAGATTTGGATCGGGCGGAGGGTCGGGTTGACGAATTATCTGGTAGCGACCGACCTGTCGCCACGCTCAGATGCGGCGCTAAAGCGGGCACTGGCGATCTTGCGCAGCACGCCCGACGCCCGGCTGACGGTGCTGCATGTCCATTCCGATGACCTGCCCTTCGATCTGGCGGCCGAGGAGGGGCGTTTCACCCTGCGCGCGCTGCAGGCCGGGCTCGATGCCGCAGGTGCCACGGATGCCGACCAGATCAGCGCCCGCTCGGTCGGGGGGGATGCGCATGTGGCGATCCATGAAGCCGCCGAGGAACTGGACGCGGCGCTGATCCTTGTGGGCATCCCGCGCGCCCGCCGCTTTCCCGCCAGCCTCAGCGGCACAACCGCCGAGCGGCTTCTTGGCCTCAGCGACCGCCCGGTCGCGGTCGTGCGCCATGCCGGGCGCGACTGGCGGCGGGTTCTTTTCGCGCTGGATGAGGATGCCGAAAGTCTGGCGGCTTTTGATCGCGTGAAGGCGATGGGGCTTCTGGATCAGGCCGAGGTGACGGTGCTGCATGCGACGAACCTGCCCGCCCCGGCCATGATCCGCGGCGGGCTGACCAATCTCGTGGACCTGCAGCGGCTGGACATGCTGGCGCTGTCAGAGATCGAGCAGAACCTGCGCACCCGCCTGACGACACGCCTTGCCGGGCCGAAGTCGCTGCGCTTCGTCGTGCGGCACGGCGCGCCCTCCACCGCGATCCGCGAACAGATGCTGGACGATGATTACGACCTGCTGCTTCTGGGCTCGCACGGGCGGGGGCCGTTGATCGCCAGCCTTCTGGGCAGCACCAGCGCCGAGATGATCCGCGACGCGGGCACCGATCTGATCTGCGTGCCGCTGGGTGAGGCGAAGGCCTAGCCCCGGAAGGCGGCGATGGTCTCGATCGCCTCGCTGATGTCGTAATGGTGATTGCCGATGAAAAAGCCGTTGCGGTCGATCTCTTCGGCATGGGTCATCGGGCCGTGCAGGCTGTGGTCCATATAGGACAGCACCGGGTTCTTGGTGAAATTGCCGCTGACGATGGGGCGGGTTTCGAACCCCAGCTGGTCGAGCTGACCCAGCACCGCCTTGCGCGTGGTACCGCTGTCCGGGCGCAGGACCAGCGAGAAGCCGAACCAGCTGCTGTCCCCGATCTCATGCTGGATGCGGAACAGCGGGTGATTGGCCATCGCCTGCTGGAACATCTGCCCGTTCCGACGCCGACCCGCAACAAGATCCGGCAGCTTGCCGAGCTGCGCGAGGCCCAGAGCGCCCGACATTTCCAGCGGGCGCAGGTTGTAGCCGGGCAGCACGAAGCGGAAGCTTTCCTCGAAAGGATCGTCGCTTTTCTCGCCCGTCAGTGTGTTGAACCGGGGCAGGTTCCGCGTCCAGCCATGCGCGCGCAGCGCCAGCAGGATGTGATAAAGCTCCTCATCATCCGTCACGACGACCCCGCCCTCCATCGTCGAGATGTGGTGCGAGAAGAAGGTCGAATAGGTGCCCATCACCCCGAAAGTGCCGGTCTGACGCCCAAGGAAAGTGGCCCCCATGGATTCGCAATTGTCCTCGATCAGGAACAGCCCGTGTCGCGTGGCGATCTGTTCGAGACGGTGGAAATCATTCGGGTTGCCCAGCAGGTTCACCACCATGATGGCGCGGGTGCGGGCGCTGACGGCATCCTCCAGCGCGTCGAGGTCATAGTTCAGCGTCTGTGCATCGATATCGACGAATTTCAGATGCAGCCCATATTGATAGAGCGGGAAATAGGTCGTGCTCCAGGACACAGGGGGCACGATGACCTCATCCCCGGGCTGCAGGTTCAGCGCCGGGTTCTTGGTGTAGCGCAGCGCCGCCACCATCGCCAGATTGGCGGAAGAGCCCGAGTTCACCATCACCGCGAAACGGCTGCCGGTATAGGCTGCGAAGGCGCGCTCGAATGCGGCGACCTCGGGACCCATCGAATAACGGTCCGAGGCGATGACCCGCTGCAGCGCGCCCATCTCCTGATCGTCCCAGCTTGAGGTCGCCAGCGGAAAGCGGTGGGTCATCGGGCGACCTCCTGCAGGTAGTGCTCATAGGTCAGGCGCAGCCCTTCGGTCAGGGCGGTGCCGGGCTGCCAGCCCCAGTCGGTCTGGCGGGTCACATCCAGCAGCTTGCGCTTCATGCCGACAGGGCGGTCAAGGTCATGGGTGAAACGACCCTGCCAGCCGATGACCTCGGCTACCTGATGATAATAATCATTGATGGAATGGTCATGGCCGGGACCGACGTTCATGATGGGCGGCAGCCGCGCGGGATCTTCCAGCGCGCGGGTGATCGCATCGGCCAGATCGCCCGCATACATGAACTCGCGCCGCGCGGTCCCATCGCCCCAGATCTCGACCTGCGCCGCGCCCGAGACCTTGGCGCGATGCACCTTGTCGATGATCGCCGGAACCAAATGCGAGGTCCGGGGATCGAACTTGTCATAGGGCCCGTAGAGATTGCAGGGGATCAGTGTGCGGTAGTTCAGCGACGCATCTTCGCGCATCGCATATTCGCACAGTCGCATCGTCATGATCTTGGCCAGCGCATAGCCTTCGTTCGTCGGCTCAAGCTGGCTGGTCAGGATCGTCTCTTCGGCCAGCCCTTCACCCAGATCGCGCGGGTACATGCAGCTGGAGCCCAGATTGATCAGGTCGCGCACCCCCGCCGCGCGGCAGGCGGAGACGATATTGACGCCCATCTGCGCATTTGCGGCCAGAAAGCGGAAGGGTTCGGCCATATTGGCATGGATGCCGCCGACGACCCCTGCCGCATGAACCACCGCATCAGGGCGGTGTCGGGCAAGCCACGCATGGGTCAGAGCCGCATCGGTCAGGTCCAACTCCCGGCTGGAGGGCGTCAGCACCTGCCAACGGTCCAGGCGCGGGTGGGCTGTCAGATTGCGGCCCACGAGGCCCGAGGCGCCGGTGATCAGTAGGGTCGGGCGGTCGTGAGCTGTCATGTCAGGTTCAGCCATCTTCCAGTACCACGGGCAGTTCCAGTCCATGGGTTTTCAGTAGCGCATGGCGGCGCGCGATCTGAAGATCGGCCTCGACCATTTCCGCGCACATCTGCCGGGCGGTGGTTTCGGGCTGCCAGCCCAGCTTCTCGCGCGCCTTGCGGGCGTCGCCCAGAAGGGTCTGCACCTCGGCCGGGCGCAGGTATTTCGGGTCAATCCGCATGATGACATCGCCGGGCTTGAGCGCCGGGGCCATGTCACCCTCGATGGCCGCGACCACGGCGACCTCATCGACGCCCGTGCCGCGAAACTCCAGCGAGATGCCCAGCTCGGCGGCGGTCCAGACCAGAAAGTCGCGCACCGAATGCTGCTGACCGGTGGCGATGACGAAATCCTCGGGTTCATCGACCTGCAGCATCAGCCATTGCATGCGGACATAGTCGCGCGCATGGCCCCAGTCGCGCAGCGCATCGAGATTGCCCATATAGACGCATTTCTCCAGCCCCTGCGCGATATTGGCCATGGCGCGGGTGATCTTGCGGGTCACGAAGGTCTCGCCCCGCCGGGGGCTTTCGTGATTGAAGAGGATGCCGTTGCAGGCAAAGATCCCATAGGCCTCGCGGTAATTCACGGTGATCCAATAGGCGTAGAGCTTGGCGACCGCATAGGGGCTGCGGGGGTAAAAGGGCGTGGCCTCGGTCTGCGGCGTCTCTCGCACCAGCCCGTAAAGCTCGGAGGTTGAGGCCTGATAATAGCGGGTCTTGCGCTCCAGCCCCAGAAAGCGGATCGCCTCCAGCAGGCGCAGCGCGCCGATCGCATCGACATCGGCGGTGTATTCGGGGGCCTCGAAGCTGACCGCGACATGGGACTGCGCGCCCAGATTATAGATCTCGTCGGGCTGAACCTCGGCGATGATGCGCGTCAGGTTCGAGCTGTCGGTGAGATCGCCGTAATGCAGATGGAAGCTGGGCTTTTCCTCATGCGGGTCCTGAAAGATATGGTCCACGCGCTGGGTGTTGAAGGATGAGGCACGGCGCTTGATGCCATGCACCTCATAGCCTTTCTGCAGAAGAAATTCGGCCAGATACGAGCCATCCTGCCCGGTCACGCCGGTGATGAGGGCCTTTTTCGTCATGGGAGACACATCTTTCGGTTTCGCAATCTGTCAGGCGGCGCGGTCAGGGAACATATGATCCGGCGGCGCGCGCATGGGCAAGATGCAGAATGACGTCAGCTATCGGCATGAAAAAGGGGCGGCGAACCGCCCCTTTTCCGAAGCCGGGCTGGTCGCTTACTGGACCAGTTGCTTGCGGTTCTGGATGTGACGAACCGCCAGCTTGCGGCCCATCCGACCCGAGACCAGGAAGCGCGCGCCATCGGGCTTGTTCGCCGGGTCCGCGTCACGCAGTTCCGGGAACAGCGTGAAGATCTCGGTCCGGGCAGCGTAGCCCACCGTCTTCAGCGCTTCCGGGCCGGTGTAGAGCGACTCGGTCTCTGCGCCTTCCGACAGCACGATCTCATGCTGATCGAAGAGGAAGTGGAAGTATTCGACCGTCTCCAGATCGCGGGCGATGTCGATACCTTCGATCTGCAGAAGCTGCTTGGCGGCGACCAGCACCTCATTCGTGCCGAACATCTTCTGCGCGATGTTCGAACGGATCAGGATGCGGTGCTGCGGCGACACGATCAGATCGCGGCGCGGCAGACCCTTGCCGAGAGCACCGGCGCGAACGCGGATCGGATGCATTTCAGGCATGGTCGCCAAATTGGCGCTGCTGAGCTGGCGCGAGCCGGTCCAGCGCAGCGTCTGCAGGCCACGGTCGCGCGTCATCACCTTCATGCCGGCTGCCAGTTCCTCGACCGGGACAAGACCCTGCTCGGTCTCGATCAGGGTGCCACGGGCAAAACAAGGGAAGCAGGTGCGGTCGGTGAAGACCCGATCCGTGCACAGGTTGTAGCAATCCTTGCTGGTCGGGAAGTTGACCGAGACGATGGGCTTCGAGGTCATCGCGTCAATCTCGGCCTGCGAGGCGCTTTGCGGGGGCGGCATCAGGAAGGTGTTCCCGGCCGTGTCCTGCATGATGCGAACCGTCAGGTTCATCGTCGAGGTGGTGCCGTCCTCATTGAGGAAGGTGACCGTCGTGTTCTTGACCTGGAAGGTCGAGTCGATCTGATAATTCTGATCGGAACCCGACGCGTCATGGGTGATCGTTTCGGCATTGGGATTGCCGTTGTTCACCTTTACCACACCGTCGCCATTGGTGTCGTTCAGATGGACCTCGGTCAGCTGGGAATACAGCGGATTGCCTTGTTCTCCGTAACCCTTGCCGCCCAAAATTTGCGGCGCGAGTTCGGCAATCAGACTACTTTCATTTGAATCCATATCCGGCATATTGCCGAGAAAGATCATTTTTTCGCAGCCGGGTTCGGAAGGACCACAAGTGCAGCCATGTCCACCGCCGCCGGTCGTGCCAGTACCATTCGTCATTGTTACAACTCACTCTCAGATACGCCGCCTTGGGGCGGACGTTGTCGGACCAATCGCTTCCCGATCCGGCCGGAGGATCATGTAACAGTCAGCCGGCGTAGGTGGTCAGGACGGCGATACCGGGGCGACATGACCCGGCAGACCGACCTTTTGACGCTGGGTCACAATCCTGCAAGGCGGCAGAATTTTCATGCGCGTGAGGACGCATGCCACCCCTCAACTATATGGGGAACGACTTTTAACTATATGAATTTATTTGAAATAAAATGCGCGGATTTACGCCGTACATAACAGACGAATTGGCGTGCTATCGCGCATAGTCCAACCGACCGGGTTGCATAAGAAAAGGCCGGGGAAAACCCCGGCCTTCGCATTCGTGGAAAAACCTTCCGGTTCAGTCGCGGTTGCCCATGAATTGCAGCAGGAACATGAACAGGTTAAGGAAATCCAGGTACAATTGCAGTGCACCCATGATCGCCGACTTGCCGATGAAGTCGCTGTCCGAGTTCGCCATCTGCAGATAGGTGTTCTTGATGTTCTGCGTGTCGAAGGCGGTCAGACCGGCGAAGATCAGCACCCCGATCGCCGAGATCGCGAACTGCATGGCGGTGGACTTCAGGAAGATGTTGACGATCGAGGCGATGATCAGGCCGATCAGGCCCATCATCAGGAACGTCCCCATGCCCGACAGGTCACGCTTGGTCGTGTAGCCGTAAAGCGACAGGCCCGCGAAGGCGATTGCGGTGATCAGGAAGGTCTGGATGATCGAATAGTCGGTGTAGACCATGAAGATCCAGCTGATCGACAGGCCCATCAGCGCGGCAAAACCATAGAAGACGGTCGTCGCGGCGGACACCGACAGCCGGTTCAGCATGGCGCCGAAGGCAAAGACCACGATCAGCGGGGCGAACATGATCACCCAGCGCAGCGGCGACGTGTAGATGGCCGCGCCAAGCGAGGTCAGCGTGCCATCGGGGTTCAGGGCCAGGCCCGAAATGGCCCATGCCGCACCTGCAGTCACGACCATGGCCACAGCCATCAGGCTGTAGACCTTGTTCATGTAGGCGCGAAGGCCTTCGTCCACAGCGGCCGAGCGCGTCGCGGCCCCGGCCGTGCGGATGTGGTTGTAATCTGCCATCTAAAGCTCCCGGTCAGAAGTCGCGGTGTGACCTTGAGTTGGCCCACCATCCCCACAAATATCGTCAACGGAGGTCGTTTTTTCAATAATAATAGGTCGGGAAACGAACATCCTGACAGAAAATTCAGATGGTGATCACGACTTTGCCGATGGATCGACGATTTTCCAGCAAATCATAGCCCTCCGACAGCCGCTCAAGCGGCAGTACCGCCCCCAGATGAGGCTTCAATGCGCCGGTCTGATGCATCTCGAAGAGCTGCGACAGACTGTCGCGCATCAGCGCCGGATCCAGTTTGGCATAGGCGCCCCAATAGAATCCGTGAATCTCGATATTCTTGACCAGTGCGTGGTTCAGCGGCAGGGCCGGGGGCTTTCCACCCGCAAAGCCGATCACCAGGAAGCGTCCCTGCTGGCGCAGTGCCCCGAAGGCCGCAAGCCCGGGCGCGTCGCCCACCGGATCATAGACGACATCGACGCCGCCCAGCTCGCGCAGCGCGGCCTTGAGGTCGGGGCAGCTGTCGCTGTCGATGGCGATTTCTGCCCCCGCATTCCGCACCGCGGCAAGCCGCTCTTCCCCCCGCGCGACGGCGATCACGCGGGCACCCAGCGCCGCCCCGATCTCGACCGCAGTCAGGCCGACGCCACCGGCCGCGCCAAGGACCACCAGCGTCTCGCCGCGCTTGAGCTTGCCGCGTGCCGTCAGCGCCAGATGACTGGTGCCATAGGCGATCTGGAAGGCGGCGGCATCGGCATAGCTCATGCCATCGGGGATCTTCGTGCAGCGCGCCGCTTCGAAGTTCCCGGCCTCAGCCAGGGTGCCTTGCGCAAAGACCGCGACCCGGTCACCGGGTTTCAGATGCGTGACGCCCGCGCCGACGGCCCGGACCTCGCCCGCGCCCTCGATTCCCGGCACGAAGGGCAGGGGCGGGGTCTCTTGATATGTGCCCTTGATCATCAACAGATCGGCGAAATTCAGCGCAGCCGCATGCATGACAAGCTGGATTTCGCCTGCCTGAGGGTCCGGAATTCCAGACCTTGTGGGCAGGGGCCGAGGGGCATTTTCAACCACCTGCATAATTTTCCATTGTTCACACATGAATCTTCCTGTCATAGTTGTCTTGGCGCGACGATAGCCGTGTTTGGAGAATGATTGCTCTCACGTACCGCATTTTGGCTGTACTTTTCGACAAGTGGGCAATGAATAGCTCGAAAATTGCGTCAGATTGTAGTAGCGCCCGTTTAGATTGAGTGAGGTGTTACCATGAAACATAGTGTTGACGTGCATGTCGGGAAACGCATTCGCCACCGTAGGTGGATGATTGGCATGACACAGCAACAATTGGCAGAGAAAGTTGGGATCAAGTTCCAGCAGATCCAGAAGTATGAAACCGGAATGAACCGGGTTTCGGCTTCGCGTCTGTGGGACATTGCCCGCGCTGTCGATGTACCCGTCAGCTTCTTCTTCGATGGTCTGACCGACAGTCAGGTCCAGGATGAGGTCGAGGGCGATATCCTTGCCGATAAAGAGGCACTGCAGCTGGTCCGGGCCTATTATGCCATGCCCGAGGCTCAGCGCCGCCAGATCTTTGAACTGGCGCGGGTCCTTTCGGACGCGGCCTGACCGCACGGTCATATGTCACTTCCTGCTGCACGGACTTTCCAGTTCGTGCAGTCGGGGCTAGACCTTGCCCGAACCAACAAAAGGCGGGCAAGCATCATGACTCAAACGACCGCACCGACGCTCGACCGGGCCGAGATCGACAGCATCACGCGCACCGCGCATCTGCTGGCCGATGCCGCGAGGGTGGAAACACTGCGCCTGTTTCGCAGCCCTGACCTGCGTCCGGACAACAAGCTTTCCGATGGCTTCGATCCCGTGACCGAGGCCGATCGCGCCAGCGAACGCGCGATGCGTGCGATTTTGGCACGCGAACGCCCGCAGGATGCCATTCTGGGCGAGGAATATGGTTCGCAGGCAGGCAGCTCTGGCCTGACCTGGGTGCTGGACCCCATCGACGGCACCCGCGCTTTCATGTCGGGTGCGCCCAGCTGGGGCGTGCTGATCGGCGTGAACGATGCCTCCGGTCCGATCTATGGCATCATCGACCAGCCCTATCTGGATGAACGCTTCGAGGGCGGCTTCGGCCTTGCTCGCGTGCTGGGCCGTGGCCGGGACCTGCCGCTGGCCGTGCGTCGCGATGTGCCTCTGGCGCAGGCGACCCTGATGAGCACCTATCCCGAAGTCGGCAGCCCCGAGGAATCTCGCGCCTTCGGAAAGGTGGCAGCGCAGGCGCGGCTGACGCGCTATGGGCTCGACTGCTACGCCTATGCCCTGCTGGCGGCGGGCCAGATCGATCTGGTGATCGAGGCCGGGCTGCAATCCTATGACGTGGCGGGCCCCATTGCGGTCGTGCGCGCGGCCGGTGGCGTCGTTACCGACTGGACCGGCGGCCCCGCGCATGAGGGCGGGCGCATCATCGCCGCCGCCTCGCCCGAGCTTCATGCCGAGGCGCTTCGCCTGCTAGGCAGTTGACCTGCAATCGGCGCTCCTGCATGGAGCGCATATAGAATTGCCGCCCGCCTACTGCCTCGACCGACAGGAGCCCGCCGATGACCGATCTGCGTGAACCCGAACACGACATCCGTGACGACGATGAAGGTCTGAGCAAGGAAACATTTGAGAATGTGACGAAGGCCATCGACGCGGATGACGGCCAGCGGCTGGATACGCTGCTGGAGCCGATGCACGCTGCCGACGTCGCCGACTTGATCGAGCAGCTGACCCCGGTCCGCCGCCGTGCCTTCCTTGACCTTTATTCCGGCGAGATCGACGGCGACATTCTGTCGGAGATCGACGAATCCATCCGCGATGAGGTCGTCGAGCAGCTGCCCCATGACGTGCTGGCCGACGCCGTGCGCGAGATGGACACCGACGACGTCGTCGACCTAATCGAGGATCTGGAAGAGCCCGAGCAGCAGGTGGTTCTGGCCGCGCTGGACGATTCGGACCGGGCGGCGGTCGAACAGTCGCTGACCTATCCCGAATACTCGGCCGGACGTCTGATGCAGTCCGAGACGGTGACGGCCCCCGAGCATTGGACCGTCGGCGAAACCATCGACTTCCTGCGGCAAGAGGACTGGCTTCCCGATCAGTTCTATCATGTGATTCTGGTCGATCCGCGCCGCCATCCGACAGGCTATGTCACGCTGGGCAAGCTTCTGTCTTCGCGCCGGAACGTGCCATTGCGCGACATCTGCGAAGACAGCTTCCGCACCATCCCCGCACGCGAGGATGAGGGCGAGGTCGCCTATGTGTTCAACAAATACCACCTGATCTCGGCGCCGGTGGTCGATGACGATGACCGACTGGTCGGCGTCATCACCATCGATGACGCCATGTCGGTGCTGGACGAAGAGCACGAGGAAGACTTCCTGCGAATGGCACGCGTCTCGGATGAAAGCCACGTCTCGGACGGGCCATTCCAGACGGCGCGCCAGCGTTTGCCCTGGCTGGTCATCAACCTGTTCACCGCCTCTCTCTCGGCGCTGGTCATCTCGCTGTTCGAAGGCACGGTCGAACGGCTGGTGATCCTTGCCGCGCTGATGCCGATTGTCGCCTCGACCGGCGGGATCGCGGGCACGCAATCGCTGGCCGTTGCGGTACGGGCCTTGGCCACGCGCGAGCTGACCAGCGCCAATGCCCGCCGGGTGATCGTGCGCGAACTTTTCGCGGGCATGCTGAACGGTCTAGGGCTGGCGGTGCTTCTGGGGCTTGCGGGCACTTTCATTCTGGGCAGCCCCGGCATCGGTCTGGTGCTGGGCATGGCGATGATCGCGAACCAGATCGTGGCCGCCATGGGTGGGGTGCTGGTGCCCCTGACCCTCAGCCGTCTGGGGCTTGACCCGGCGCTGGCGTCGGGCACATTCGTGACCACCATGACCGATGTCATGGGGTTCTTTGCATTTCTGGGGTTGGCGTCATGGATCCTGCTTTGAAAGCCGAGTTGCGCCGTCAGGCGCTGGCGGCGCGTGGCGCGGGCGGTGATCAGGCCCGGCTGACGCAACTTCTGACCGAAGCGCTGGCACCGCATGCGGGCAGGGTGCTGGCAGGTTACTGGCCGATGCGCGACGAGGCCGATCCGCGCCCCGCCATGGAGGCCCAAGGGGGCGAGCAATGCCTGCCGGTTGTTCCGGGGCGCGACGTGCCGCTGGTCTTTCGGCGATATGATGGCCGTCTGGAATCCGGCAGCTTCGGTACCAGCCATCCGCCGCCCGAATGTCCGGAGATGACGCCTGAAGTGCTGATCGTGCCGCTGGCGGGCTTCGACCGCGCCGGCAACCGGATCGGTTATGGCGGCGGCTTCTATGACCGCACGCTGGAGAAGCTGCGCGCGCGCGGGCCCGTCGTTGCGATCGGCCTGGCCTTCGCGGTGCAGGAGCTCGAGGCGATCCCGGCGGAACCCACCGATCAACCGCTCGACATGATCATCACTGACCGCGAAGTGATTCTTCCATCAGCGTGAACAGGACGGGTACGCGGCGGTTAATCCTTTATCTGGCGGGTCGGAGCGCACGCAACACAACCTATAGTTGATGACTTATCCACAAGAATTTTGGTTAAGGCACTGCAACCTATGCTGCGCGTAACATGGCCCGGTCACAGGTGAAAAACCCGTCTATCTAAAGGTTTGTCGAGATTTCGGAGGCCCTGCCTCCTGTGCCCGGGTCTTTTCAAGTTGCTTGCCAGACGCTCACGAATGCGGCACTTTGTATCCCGTTGACGGTGACCTACCAGATGTAGTGATCGTCTGATGTGCTGCCATTCCCGAAGGACCCCTGGTCCCCGACGCCCCCAATTGGGGCGCATGGATGGCGCATGGCCATGGTTAGCCAGCGCAGACTGGCATACGGAACGAGGGATGGAACGATGCGGATCGAGCGCCGATTTACCAGTGAAAGCGCGGGTGCCTATGGCGAGATGGCGTTTACCACGACCACCAGCGAGATCCGCAACCCCGACGGAACCGTGGTCTTTCGCAACGAGGCCGTCGAGATCCCCGAAGGCTGGAGCCAGGTCGCTTCGGATGTGATCGCGCAGAAGTACTTCCGCAAGGCAGGCGTGCCCGCACGGCTGCGCCGGGTGCGCGAAAAGGGCGTGCCGGAGTTCCTGTGGCGCTCGGTCGCCGATGAGGAGGCGCTGGCGGCGCTGCCTGAGGGGGAGCGCTATCTGGGCGAGGTTTCGGCCCGGCAGGTGTTCGACCGATTGGCGGGCGCCTGGGCCTATTGGGGCTGGAAGGGTGGGTATTTTTCCAACGAAGAAGACGCCCGCGCCTATCATGATGAGATGCGTTTCATGCTGGCCCGGCAGATGGCCGCGCCGAATTCGCCGCAATGGTTCAATACCGGACTGCATTGGGCCTATGGCATCGACGGGCCCTCGCAGGGGCATTTTTATGTCGATTACCGGACCGGGAAGCTGGTGAAATCGGAAAGCGCTTATGAGCATCCGCAGCCCCATGCCTGTTTCATCCAGTCGGTCAGTGACGATCTGGTGAATGAGGGTGGCATCATGGACCTGTGGGTCCGTGAGGCGCGGCTGTTCAAATATGGCTCGGGCACGGGGACGAATTTTTCCAGCCTTCGCGGCGAGGGAGAACGGCTGTCGGGTGGCGGCAAATCCTCGGGGTTGATGGGGTTCCTGAAGATTGGTGACCGGGCTGCCGGGGCGATCAAGTCGGGCGGGACCACGCGGCGGGCCGCAAAGATGGTGATCTGCGATATGGATCACCCCGATATCGAGGCCTTCATCAACTGGAAGGTCATTGAGGAGCAGAAGGTCGCCTCGCTGGTTGCGGGCTCGAAAATACATGAGCAGAAGCTCAATGAGATTTTTGCCGCGATCCGGGGCTGGGACGGGACGGTTGTGGATGCGACCGATCCTGTGAAAAACGAGGCGCTGAAGGGCGCGATCCGGACCGCGAAACGCGCCATGATCCCCGAGACCTATGTCAACCGGGTTCTGCAATATGCACGTCAGGGATTTGATTCGATTGAGTTTCCGACCTACGATACGGATTGGGACTCGGAGGCTTATGTCTCGGTTTCGGGGCAGAACTCGAACAACTCGGTGCGGGTGACAGATGCCTTCCTGCGGGCGGTGCGTGAGGATGCCGATTGGGCCTTGCTGCGGCGCACGGATGGGAAGGTCGCGAAATCGCTGAAGGCGCGCGAGCTGTGGGATCAGGTGGGTCATGCCGCCTGGGCCTGTGCCGATCCGGGGATCCAGTTTCACGACACGGTCAATGCCTGGCACACCTGCCCGGCAGATGGCGCGATCCGGGGCTCGAACCCCTGTTCGGAATACATGTTCCTTGACGATACGGCCTGCAACCTCGCGTCGATGAACCTTCTTTCCTTCTGGAGCGATGCTGGGTTCGATGCCGAAGGTTACGTCCATGCGACGCGGCTTTGGACGGTGACGCTGGAGATCTCGGTCCTGATGGCGCAGTTCCCGTCGCGGGAAATCGCGCAGCGGAGCTATGACTACCGCACCCTGGGGCTGGGCTATGCCAATATCGGCGGCCTGCTGATGACCATGGGTCTTGGCTATGACTCGGATGAGGGTCGGGCTCTGTGCGGTGCGCTGACGGCGGTGATGACGGGCGTGTCCTATGCGACCTCGGCCGAGATGGCGGGCGAGTTGGGGGCGTTTCCGGGATATGCGCGCAATGCCGGGCATATGCTGCGCGTCATTCGCAACCATCGCGCGGCGGCGCATGGCAGCGCGGGCTATGAGGCGGTGAACGTCGCGCCAGTCGCGCTGGATGCGGCGAATTGCCCGGACGCCCGGCTGGTTGCCATGGCACGCGAGGCCTGGGACCGCGCGCTGGAGCTGGGGCAACAGAACGGCTATCGCAATGCGCAGGCGACCGTTATCGCGCCGACCGGGACCATCGGTCTGGTGATGGATTGCGACACCACCGGGATCGAGCCCGATTTCGCACTGGTGAAGTTCAAGAAGCTGGCAGGCGGCGGCTATTTCAAGATCATCAACCGCTCGGTTCCGGCAGCACTTGAGGCGCTTGGCTATGGATCGGCGCAGATCGAAGAGATCATCGCCTATGCCGTGGGCCATGCGAGCCTTGGCAACTGCCCGGGCATCAACCACGCCAGCCTGACCGGGCACGGCTTTGGCCCGCGAGAGCTGGAGAAGGTGGATGCGGCGCTGGCCTCGGCCTTCGATATCCGCTTTGTCTTCAACCAGTGGACGCTGGGCGAAGAGTTCTGCCGCCAGACGCTGGGCATCCCGGCCGAGAAGCTGAACGATCCGGGCTTCGACCTGCTGCGGCATCTGGGCTTCACGAAGGCGCAGATCGATGCGGCAAATGACCATGTCTGCGGCACGATGACGCTGGAAGGCGCGCCTTTCCTCAGCCCCGCGCATTATCCGGTCTTTGACTGCGCCAATGCCTGCGGCAAGCGCGGCACCCGCTATCTGTCGGTCGACAGCCATATCCGCATGATGGCCGCGGCGCAGAGCTTCATTTCGGGCGCGATCTCGAAGACGATCAACATGCCGAACTCGGCCAGCATCGCCGATGCGCTGGCCGCCTATGAACTCAGCTGGTCGCTGGGGATCAAGGCGAATGCGCTGTACCGCGATGGCTCGAAACTGTCGCAGCCCTTGGCCTCGGCACTGGTCGAGGATGATGAGGAGGCCGAAGAGGTGCTGGCCAGTGGCAGCCCGCAGGAAAAGGCCGCCATCATCGCCGAGAAGGTGGTCGAACGCATCATCGTCAAGGAAATGGTGCGCAACCACCGCGAAAAGCTGCCGCAGCGACGCAAGGGCTATACGCAGAAGGCGCTGATCGGCGGGCACAAGGTCTATCTGCGCACGGGCGAGTATAACGACGGCTCGCTGGGTGAGATCTTCATCGACATGCACAAGGAAGGCGCGGGCTTCCGGGCGATGATGAACAATTTCGCCATCGCGGTGTCGGTCGGGCTGCAATATGGCGTGCCGCTGGAGGAGTTCGTCGATGCCTTCACCTTCACCCGGTTTGAGCCGGCGGGGATGGTGCAGGGGAATGACTCGATCAAGAATGCGACCTCGATCCTTGATTATGTTTTCCGCGAACTGGCCGTCAGCTATCTGGACCGCACGGATCTGGCGCATGTACAGCCGCAGGGCGCGCGCTTCGACGATCTGGGCGAGGGTGTGACCTCCAATGAGCCCAATGTCGCGCCGGTCAGCGAGGGGGCTTCGCGCTCGCTTGAGATGCTGAAGCAGATCAGCTCGACCGGCTATCTGCGCAAGCGCCTGCCGCAGGATCTGATGGCGGGGGTCGCGGCCTCGGCGATCCGGACCACCGGCGATGGCAACGTTGTGACCAGCACGGCGAGCCTGTCGACTGTGGCGGTCGATCTGCGCGCAAAGGCCCGGATGCAGGGCTATGAGGGCGATCCCTGCGGCGAATGCGGCAATTACACGCTGGTTCGCAACGGCACCTGCATGAAATGCAACACCTGCGGCGGAACCAGCGGCTGCAGCTGATCCAAGATTGGGGCAGGCGCTGCGCCTGTCCCTCACCCGTCCATCGTTCGGACCCGACGTCCGGCGGCGGAGGCCTGTTGAAGCAGTAGCGCGCGCAGAACGCGGACAGTGAGAATGCGAAAAGCCCGCCATCTTTTCAGATGGCGGGCTGTTTCGTCACATCCGGCAGGGATCAGTCGGCCAGAAGGCCGATTTTTTCCGCAAAGCTGCTGCGATAAAGCGCAGAGAGGTCCGCAAGCGAAGCCGCGTCACTGCCGCAAGCGACCTTGTCGCCGCCGAACTGACCGACCGTGGCGGCAGGGACGCCCGCAGCCTTGGCGGCGGCCAGCAGCTTCGGCGCATTTTCGGCCGTGCAGGCGACCAGATAGCGGGCCTGATCTTCGCCGAAAAGCTGGGCAATGTCGCTGCTTTCCAGCGTGACGCCCAGACCCGCGGCCTCGGCCATCTCGAAAGCTGCCAGAGCCAGCCCGCCATCCGACAGATCGGACACGGAGGCGAAGAGCGCGCGCTGAGCCAGAATGAATTCGCCATGCTTGCGCTCAGCCACCAGATCAACGTGCGGCGCGTCACCGGCCTCGATCCCGAAGGCCTCGGCGGCCAGTGCCGACTGGCCAAGGTGACCCTCGGTCTGGCCGATGACGATGGCGCTGCAACCTTCGACCGGCAGGCCCGCGATCATCTGATCCAGCGCGGCGATCAGGCCGACGCCGCCGATGGTGGGCGTGGGCATGATACCCTTGCCGTCGGTTTCGTTGTAAAGCGAGACGTTGCCCGAGACGATCGGAAAGTCGAGCGCGCGGCAGGCCTCGCCGATGCCTTTGATCGCGCCGACCAGCTGGCCCATGATCTCGGGCTTTTCGGGGTTGCCGAAGTTCAGGTTGTCGGTCGCGGCCAGTGGCGTTGCGCCGGCGGCGACAAGGTTGCGCCATGCCTCGGCCACGGCCTGCTTGCCACCCTCGAACGGGTTCGCTTTGACGTAGCGGGGCGTCACGTCGCTGGTGAAGGCCAGCGCCTTGCCGGTCCCGTGGACGCGCACGACGCCCGCGCCGATGCCGGGGCGACGGATCGTGTCGGCACCGACCTGCGTGTCATACTGCTCCCAGACCCAGGATTTATGGGCGTAGGAGGGCGTGCCGATCAGCGCTTTTAGCGCCGCGATGGGGGTGATCGCGGGCAGGGCGGGGGCAGCCGCCGCCGCCGGGGTCTCGACCCAGGGGCGGTCGTATTCGGGCGCGCTGGAGGACAGTTTCGACAGCGGCAGATCCGCCTTCACGTCATTGCCGTGAAGGATCAGGAAGCGGTCCTCGGCAATCGTCTCGCCGACGATGGCGAAATCGAGGTCCCATTTTTCAAAGATCGCGCGGGCTTCGGCCTCTTTTTCAGGCTTCAGCACCATGAGCATGCGTTCCTGAGACTCCGACAGCATCATCTCATAGGCGGTCATATTGGTTTCGCGCTGCGGCACGTTGTCGAGGATCAGCTTGATCCCCAGACCACCCTTGTCGCCCATTTCCACGGCCGAGCAGGTCAGACCCGCCGCGCCCATGTCCTGAATGGAAATGACGCTGTCGGTCTGCATCAGCTCAAGGCAGGCTTCCAGCAGGCATTTCTCGGTGAAGGGGTCGCCGACCTGAACGGTGGGGCGCTTTTCCTCGATCGTGTCGTCGAATTCTGCCGAAGCCATGGTCGCACCGCCGACACCGTCGCGGCCGGTTTTTGCACCGAGGTAAACCACCGGCATGCCGATGCCCGAGGCGGCGGAATAGAAGATCTTGTCGGCATCAGCGAGGCCCGCCGCGAAGGCGTTGACCAGACAGTTGCCGTCATAAGAGGCGTGGAACCGCACCTCTCCGCCGACGTTCGGCACGCCGAATGCGTTGCCGTAAGCGCCGATGCCCTCGACGACGCCCTTAACCAGATGGGCGGTCTTGGGGTGCTCGGGACGGCCAAAGCTCAGCGCATCCATCGCGGCAATCGGACGCGCGCCCATGGTGAAGACGTCGCGCAGGATGCCGCCGACGCCGGTCGCGGCGCCCTGATGCGGCTCGATGTAAGAGGGGTGGTTGTGGCTTTCCATCTTGAAGACCACGGCCTGACCATCGCCGATATCGACGACGCCCGCGTTCTCGCCCGGGCCGCAGATCACTTGCGGGCCGGTGGTGGGCAGGGTGCGCAGCCATTTCTTCGAGGATTTATAGGAGCAATGCTCGTTCCACATGGCCGAGAAGATGCCAAGCTCGGTGAAGCTGGGCTCGCGGCCGATGATTTCCAGAATGCGTTGGTATTCGTCCGGCTTCAGGCCATGCGCCGCAATCAGTTCGTCGTTGATCTTGGGTTCGTCCATGATGCGCCCTTTCCCCGGAAATTACGGCCTTTTAAGCGGAGCGTGCAGATTAGGAAAGAGGCAGTCTGACGCGCGCGTGACAATCGCGCGAAGCGGGATTTGCGGCCACCTGCGAAGCGCCGTTCGTGAGGGCAAAAAAAAGCCGGGCATTACGCCCGGCCCAAGTCCAACAGGGAGGTGAAGTTGATGAGAGTTTCCTCATATCATCCCCTTCGCTGCCTCAGATATGAGCAGCACAGGAACGGTTCAAGACACAAAGCCGATTTGTCGGACATGGCGGCTATGCGTTTTCGGAATGGCCTGTCAGACCAGTTCGCTTTCCTGCTGCTGCTTGCGGGTCGCGTTGATTTCCTCGACGACGAAATCGCGGAAGGCGGTAACGCGGCGCGAGGTCCGCAGCTCTTCGGGGAAGGCCAGGAACACTGGCACCTCGGTCGACTCGATATCGGGCAGCACGCGGACCAGATCAGGGAAGTCGGCGGTGACGTAATCGGGCAGGATGCCGATGCCCACATGGCTGAGCACACCCTGCAGGACGCCGAAGTAATTGTTCACCATCAGGGTCGAGTTGAGGCTTTGCGCCAGAAGCATCTTCGCCAGCAGCGCGCCCGAGCTGACCTGCGGGGTCTGCGGGTTCTGGCAGATCAGCCGATGGGCGGTCAGATCCTCGATCCGCCGGGGCGGGGTGGTCTGCTGTAGATATTCGGGCGTGGCATAAAGCCGCATGCGGATATTGAGCAGCCTGCGCCGGATCAAATCCTGCTGGTTCGGCTCTTTCATGCGGATGGCGACATCGGCCTCGCGCATGGGCAGGTCCAGTACCCGCTCTTCCAGCATCAGATCGACCTTGAGATCGGGGTATTGCGCATAAAGCTTGGCCAGACGCGGGACCAGCCACAGCGTGCCAAAGCCGGTGGTCGTGGTCACCTTCAGCTCGCCGAAGACATGTTCCTCGCTGTCGCGGATGCGGGCGGCGGTGGTGTCCAGCTTGCGGACCATGGCGGCGGTCGCCTCGAACAGCAGCTCTCCCTGTTCGGTCAGGATCAGCCCGCGCGCATGGCGGTGGAACAGGGTCGTGCCCAGCGAATCCTCAAGCGCGCGGATCTGCCGGCTGACGGCAGATTGCGACAGGTGCAGCACATCACCCGCATGGGTCAGGCTGCCCGCGTCGGCAACGGCGTGAAAAATCCTGAGCTTATCCCAATCCATTATCTTTGCTTTCTCGGGGCATCTGCCATGCATTTATTGCAACGCTTACGACATAGCGGTTTTCGCTCAACATAGGAACTCCAAATGAAAAAACCGCATCGGTCGGGTGATTTTGTCGCGCTGTGTGTTGCGGTGCGGCGGAACCCGGCAAATCCCTTTGCGGATGGGAGAAATGACTGCCGAGGATTTCGCTGCCGCAGCATCTGTCACGGCCATTTGATCGACCCGCGTGGCGGGTCCCGGTTCGGCGATCACCGCTTCGTCAGGCACTACAACCACTAATGGATAGATTTTCAGCCGACCGCCGCCTAAAACAGGCCCCGTAGAATAGGGGAGAGCAGCATGGCGATTGGCGTTTTCGACTCGGGACTGGGCGGGCTGACGGTCAATTCCGGGATCGCCGCGCGCATGCCCGACCTGCCGCTGGTCTATCTGGGCGACAATGCCCATACGCCTTACGGCGTTCGCGATGCCGATGACATTTTCAACCTGACCTGCGCCGGGGTCGAGCGTCTGTGGCAGGAGGGCTGCGATCTGGTGATCCTCGCCTGCAACACCGCCTCGGCCGCCGCCCTGAAACGCATGCAGGAAACCTGGCTGCCTTCCGACAAGCGCGTGCTGGGCGTCTTCGTTCCGATGATCGAGGCGCTGACCGAGCGTCGCTGGGGTGACAATACGCCGCCGCGCGAGGTCGCGATCAAGCATGTGGCGCTGTTTGCCACGCCCGCGACCGTCGCAAGCCGGGCCTTCCAGCGCGAGCTGGCCTTCCGCGCCATCGGCGTCGATGTCGAGGCGCAGCCCTGCGCCGGTGTCGTCGACGCGATTGAGCAGGGCGATGAGCTTCTGGCCGAGGCGCTGGTCACCAGCCATGTCGAGGCGCTCAAGCGCCGCATGCCGCATCCGCAGGCGGCCATTCTGGGCTGCACGCATTACCCGCTGATGCAGGCGGCGTTCCAGAAGGCGCTTGGCCCCGATGTCGCCGTCTATTCGCAGGCCGATCTTGTGGCCGAAAGCCTTGAGGATTACCTGAACCGCAGGCCGGAGTTCATGGGCGAGGGCACGGTGTCGCGCTTTCTGACCACCGGCGATCCCGAACGCGTTTCGGGCAAGGCCACGCAGTTCCTGCGTCAGCCGATCAAGTTCGAAGCTGCATAAAGAATTAGAAATTACGACATGAAATCGCTTAAGAAAAAACGCAGAATTCAGATCATCGTCGCGGCGGTCGTGGCGCTGGTGATTGCCGCCGGGCTGATCGGCTATGGCTTCCGCGACGGGATCAACCTCTATCGCTCGCCCAGCCAGCTTGCGACCGAGCCTCCGGCGACGGGCGAGGTCTTCCGTCTGGGTGGCCTCGTGGCCGAAGGCACGCTGGTGCGCGGCTCGGGTGAGACGGTCAGTTTCAGCGTGACCGATGGCGGCGCGACGGTGCCCGTGCGCTTCACCGGCGTGCTGCCCGATCTGTTCGCTGAAGGTCAGGGCATGATCGGCACTGGCAGCATGCAGGGCGAGACCTTCGTCGCCTCGGAAATCCTCGCCAAGCATGATGAGAATTACATGCCGCGCGAGGTGATCAACTCGCTGAAAGAGCAGGGCGTCTATGAGGACCCGAACGGCTGATCCGCAACGCGCGCAAGGTTAACAGAAGGTTAACCTGATTTCTTCAGCTTCCTTCTCATTGTCAGAGGGGGCTTAAGATGAAATCAGTCGAAATGATCGCGGCCGAGATCGTCGCGCGTGAAGGGGGCTACGTCAACGACCCCGACGATCCGGGTGGCGCCACGAAATATGGCGTGACGCTGGCGACGCTGCGGCGGCTGGGGATCGACAAGACCAAGGACGGGCGGGTCGATGCCCGCGACGTTCAGGCGCTGACCCGTGCCGATGCGGCGGCGATCTTTCTGGAACATTACTTCCGCCGCCCGAAACTGGGCGAATTGCCGGTGGCCGTTCAGGCCTCGGTCTTTGACATGTATGTCAACGCCGGGACGAATGCGGTCAAGATCCTGCAGCGGCTGATCTCTCGCATGGGGTTTCCGGCGCAGGATGACGGCGTGATCGGGCCGCAGACCATTCTGGCCGCCAATCAGGCTGCAGCGGCGGCGCCCCGGCATCTGGCCGATGCCTATGGGATCGCGCGGCGCAACTATTACTACGCGCTGGCCGATGCGCGCCCCGCCAGCCGGAAATACGCGCGCAGCAAATCCGGCGGCAAAGGCGGCTGGATCACCCGTGCGGAGGAATTCATCTCATCGCCCTACCACCTCACGGCGGTCGAGCATCGGCAAAGGGTGGCAAAATGGGCGTGATGGATCGTTTTCTGGGCGCGGGGGCGGCGGTCACGGCTGTCACCAACGCCGCCAGCGGCATGGCTGAGGTTTTCACCCAGAACGCCACCCGCCGAATGGAGCTGGACGAGGAAGCCTATGCCCGCGCCATCGCGCAGCACGGGGCCGAGTTCGCCGCGCAGAAATGCGGCTGGTTCGACGGGCTGATGAACGGCCTCAACCGCCTGCCGCGCCCGATGCTGACCATCGGGACGGTCGGGCTTTTCGTCTATGCGATGGTGGAACCCATCGGTTTCGGGGTGAGAATGGAAAACCTGAACCTGGTGCCCGAGCCCTTGTGGTGGCTTCTGGGCGCAATCATCAGCTTCTATTTCGGCGCGCGCGAGGCGCATTATTTCCGCGGGCGGCCGACATTCCGCAAAGCCTCGGGCACGGATGAGGCCGAAGAACCTCAGCAAATCGCCCCTGATCCCGGTGCAAATGACGGCTATGCCGACAATGCCGCGCTGCGGGACTGGCGGGCGCAGTCGCGCTGAGGTTTCTCTGCTGTCGGGCATGTGACACTATGGTCCGCATGGAGGGCTGGCATGCCTGCCATGCGGTCGCTATTCTGGCGGCCTTAACCCAGCGGAGGTTCCATGATCGCGGAAATCGGCCATTTCGCCCTGATACTTGCCTTCGCGGTGGCGGTATTCCAGATGATCGTGCCGCTGTTCGGTGCCTCGAAGGGCTGGTCCAGTTGGATGGAGGCCGGACGCCCGGCGGCGCTGGCGCAGTTCGGGCTGGTTGGCATCTCATTTGCCTGTCTGACCGTGGCCTTCGTGACCTCGGATTTCTCGGTCAAGCTGGTCTATGACAACTCGCACACGTTGAAACCGCTGCTTTACAAGATCTCGGGCGTCTGGGGGAACCATGAAGGCTCGATGCTGCTGTGGGTGATGATCCTCGCGCTGTTCGGCGCGGCCGCAGCCTCATTCGACGCGAACCTGCCGCCACGGCTGCGGGCGCGGGTTCTGGCGGTGCAGGCCTCGATCGGCGTGGCCTTCTATGCCTTCATCATCTTCACCTCCAACCCCTTCACCCGCATCGACAATCCGGCATTCAACGGCCGCGACCTGAACCCGTTGCTGCAGGATCCCGGCTTGGCGTTCCACCCGCCGTTCCTCTACCTCGGCTACGTCGGGCTCAGCATGGCGTTCAGCTTTGCCGTTGCCGCGCTGATCGAGGGCCGGGTCGACGCCGCCTGGGCCCGCTGGGTGCGCCCCTGGACGCTGGCCGCTTGGATGTTCCTGACCATCGGCATCGCGCTTGGTTCCTGGTGGGCTTACTACGAACTCGGCTGGGGTGGATTCTGGTTCTGGGACCCGGTCGAGAACGCCAGCTTCATGCCCTGGCTGATCGCCGCCGCCCTGTTGCATTCCGCCATCGTCGTCGAGAAGCGCGAGGCGCTGAAAAGCTGGACGATCCTTCTGGCGATCATGGCCTTCGGCTTCTCGCTGATCGGGACCTTCATCGTGCGTTCGGGCCTTCTCACCTCGGTCCACAGCTTCGCCAACGACCCCGAGCGGGGGCAGTTCATTCTGGGCATCCTCGCCTTCTTCGTCGGCGGCTCGCTGATCCTATATTCGTTCCGCGCCACCGCGATGCAGGCGAAGGGCGCGTTCGCCCCGGTCTCGCGCGAAGGGGCGCTGGTGCTGAACAACATCCTGCTGGCGGTATCCTGCTTCGTGGTCTTCATCGGGACGGTCTGGCCACTCGCGGCCGAGATGTTCTGGGACCGCCGGTTGGCCGTCGGCCCGCCCTTCTTCAACAAGGCCTTCACGCCCTTCATGATCGTCCTGGCCATCGTGCTGCCCTTCGGCTCGATCATGCCGTGGAAGCGCGCGCAGATCGGTCGCACCCTGCGTCCCCTGCGCAATGCCCTGCTGTTCGCGGCGGCGGTCATGTTGCTGGTCTTTGCCGTCTCGACCGGCCATTCCTCGATGGCGGTCATCGGCGCGGGGCTTGGCTCCTGGCTGATCGCGGGCTCGGCGGTGGATCTGTGGCAGCGGACCGGAAACTCGGGGCTTTCACGTCTGGCGCGTCTGCCGCGCGCCGATTGGGGCAAGGCCATCGCGCATGCGGGCCTGGGCGTCACCTTCATCGGCGTCAGCCTGCTGACCGCCTGGCAGGTCGAGGATATCCGCGTCGCCCGTGAAGGCGAGACCTTCCAGGTCGCGGACTATGACATCACGCTGGTCGATGTCGAGGAAGTGCCCGGCCCCAACTACACCTCGACCTTCGCCACCATGCGGGTGGAACGGGACGGCAAGCTGATCGCGACGATGACGCCCGAGAAGCGCTTCTACCCGGTGCAGGCGATGCCCACGACCGAGGCTGCCATCCGCTCCTCGGCCTTCAAGGACATCTATCTGGTGATCGGCGATGCCCAGCAGGGCGGCGGCTGGGCCGTGCGCAGCTATATCAAGCCCTTCGCCCTCTGGATCTGGCTCGGCTCGGGTCTGATGGCATTGGGCGGCGTCATCAGCCTGACCGACCGGCGCTACCGCGTCGCGGCGGGGGCCGCGCGCAAATCGCGCCTCGCACATCCGGCGGAATGACGATGCGGGTCCTGATCCTCTGTCTGGCGCTGGCCGCCGCATCACCCGCTTTCGCTGTCCAGCCCGATGAGATGCTCTCTGACCCCGCGCTTGAGGCGCGGGCGCGCGAGATCTCGAAGGCGCTGCGTTGCCCGGTCTGTCAGGGCGAAACCATCGACGAATCAAACGCCCCGATCAGCCGCGATCTGCGGCTTTACCTGCGCGAACGTCTGGTCGCTGGCGACAGCGATCAAGTCGCGATGGAGGCCATCACCGACCGTTTCGGCGAGGAGGTGCTGTTCGATCCGCCCGCCAAGGGCATCAACTGGGTGCTGTGGTTGTCGGGTCCGATCATGGCTCTGCTGGGTATTCTGATCGGCTGGCAATTCCTGCGGGTCCGCAGCCGCAGCGATGAGCCACAGGACCGTCTGAGCGAGGAAGAGCGTGCCCGGCTGGACCGGATCATGCGCGATTGACGCGAGGTCGGGCTTTTCCCGACCGTCAGGCTTCGGCAGGATCGGGCGGAATTTGAACAGATGAGGTCAGCAGCGTGAGCTTTCAGGCAATCGAATTTACCGAAGTTGATGGCATTGGCCGGCTGGCGCTGAACCGTCCGGACGTGATGAACGCTCTGAATTCGGTCATGCGGCGGGAGATTGTCAAGGCGATGACCAATCTTTCGCCGACGACGCGCTGTGTGGTGCTGACCGGGATCGGGCGGGCCTTCTGCTCGGGGCAGGACCTGACGGATGCGCGCGAGGGGATCGATCTGGAAAAGACCCTGCGCGACGAATACGAGCCGATGCTGGCGGCGATCTCAGATGCGCCGGTGCCGGTGATCTCGGCGGTGAACGGGGTTGCCGCAGGGGCCGGGGCCAATCTGGCGCTGGCCGCTGATGTGGTGATCGCGACCGAAAGCGCGAGCTTCATTCAGGCCTTCACCCGCATCGGCCTGATGCCGGATGCGGGCGGTACGCATATTGTCCCGCGCTCGGTCGGATCGGCGCGCGCCATGGGGATGATGCTTTTCGCGGACAAGATCCCGGCCTCGAAAGCGGCGGATTGGGGGATGATTTGGGAAGCGGTACCCGACGCGGAATACGAAGGCGTGGTCCGCGCCCGTGCGGCGGCGCTGGCAAACGGCCCGACGCGCGCCTTTCTGGCGATCCGCGAGGCCGTGCGGCTGTCGGGATCGAACAACCTTGCCCAACAGTTGCAGCTTGAGGCGCGCCTGCAGGGTGAACTGGGCCAGACGCGTGATTTCCACGAAGGCGTGCGCGCATTTCTGGAAAAACGCGCGCCCGATTTCACCGGCGAATGATCAGTCGATCCGCATGAACCGAGGCTGATTGCTGCGGTTGTCAAAGAAGGGGACCGAGGGCGGCACCGCCAGCGGTCCTTCGCCCGACAGCCGGACCAGCGCGGAAAGCTCGGCCAGTGCGACCTCGGTGATGAAGGGCAGATCCAGCGCGCGCGCCTCGGCAATCGGCACCCAATGCAGATGCGACAGCTCATCGCAGGCGCCGCTGAAATCGTGGATATCACCGTTGATGCAGCCCGCGTCCAGAACCAGAAAGCGGGCATCGAAGCGGCGCGGACGACCCGGCGGCGTGATCGCGCGGAACATATAGGTCAGGCCGGACGGGTCGGGCGCAAGCCCCGCACGTTCGTACATTTCCCAGCCTGCAGGCGCAGGTCCGGTTGATCCGGTCGTGAGGCCGGTTTCCTCAGCCAGCTCGCGCAAGGCGGCGGCGGCAATCTTCTCCGGCGCAGTCGAGACATTCTCGCGCGGCTCGGCGGCAAGGCGGCGGGCCGTTTCCCCCGCCAGAGGGCGGGCGAGTTCGGCGTCGCCATCCTCGGCATCGACCGCACCGCCCGGAAAGACGAATTTCGACGGCATGAAGACAGCCCCCGCGCCCCGTTGCCCCATCAACACCGACGGGCCCGCCGAAGCCGTTCGATCAAGGACGATCACAGTCGCCGCATCGCGGATCGGCACGGTGGTCGCGGTCGGGGTGTCATCGCCATTGGGGCTGGGGGCTGATTTGTTCACGAAGGCTGTGCCTCGGGCTGCGGTTCGGCCCGACCGAAGCCGTGCATCCGCCGGGCCCATTGCAGACCGATCAGCGCGCCCTTGATCGGGCGCAGCAGCGCCAGCGACAGGACAATGGCACCAATCGAGAACCAGATGAACATGGTCATGGGCGAGGGGCGGTACATCATATAGATCGCCATCAACAGCGGTGCACCCAGATGCGACACGATCAGCACTGTCAGATAGGCGGGGCCGTCATCGGCGCGCTGATGGTGCAGCTCTTCGCCGCAATGCTCGCAGGTGGGGTTGATGGCAAGATAGCCACGGAACAGATGGCCTTCGCCGCAGGACGGGCAACGGCCAACCGCGCCACGAAGCATGGCGGGTTTCATTGGGCGCTTGTTGGCTTCCGCATCGTCATCAACATAGGACATGTGCGCTTCCCTTTTTTGATCCCGTAGATTTAGGCGAATTCGGGTTCAAAGAAAAGCGCCGCGAAAGTCGTGCAAGGGTGGTGGTCAGGCGGAATTCGGGACGCGCGCAGCCGTAGGTCGGCCAGCTGGCGCGCGATGATCGGCCAAATGGGTCACGAATGTTGTCAATATGCGTCAATGGCTTGCCGTGCGAGGCAGACCTGATTTCGACCCTGACTTTTGGCCTGCAGCAAGGCCTTGTCGGCACAGTCCAGCAGGCGGTGATGCTGTGGTTGATGCGTCAATTTGTCCGAAGCGGCGACTGCCACGCCAATCGAGATGGTGACCAGAAGCTCGCTCTCTCGGGCGCTGTCGGGCAGCGCCACCGGGCGGGATGACATCGCCCCACGCATCTGATCGGCGATGCGCAGCGCCTCGTCCTCATTGCAGTTCGGCAGCGCCATGAGAAACTCCTCGCCGCCGAAACGCGACAGAAGCGCGTCGGGCGGCAGCATCCGGTCAAGACGCAGCGCGATCTCGGCCAGGACCGCATCGCCCGCGCCATGTCCATGAATGTCATTCACCCGCTTGAAATGGTCCACATCCATCAGCAGCACGGCAAAGCTCGCACGATTGCGCAGAGCCTGGACGGCAATTTCCTCAAGCCGAGGTTCGGCGTAGCGGCGGTTGAAGAGATTGGTCAGCGGATCGCGAATCGCGCAAAACCGATCCCATTGCTTTTCAAGGCGCATCCGGTCCGCCTCTTGCTTGCGCGCCAGCTGGGTTTCCAGACGCACCGCCGCTTCGGCAATCGCCTCAGACGACAGGAAGTTCGCGGGCAGCACGTCACCCGCGCCCAAGTCCAGTGCGATCGCCGTTTTTTCCTGCTGGCCGGGGGGCAGGACCATCACGAAGGCCGCGTCGCGCGACGCGGGGCGGGCCCGCAATTCCGCCATCAGGCGCATCCCGCCTTCGGGTTCGCGCAGATCCACCGCGATCAGATAAAGATCGGGCGGCTGTTCGGCCGCCGTCGTCGCCAGCGCCTTTTCGGGATCGGCAATCGCGATGGAGAAATCGACCCTGCCGTGCAGCGCCTGACGCCAGGCAAAGGCCGAGGACGGCGGGTCCGAGACGAAGACGGCTTTCGGGCGCACGGGATGATCGAAACCAGCCGCAGGCTCGGCCAGCCCGGTCACCTCTGCCGCCTCCTTGTTGCGGATGAGGCCACGGATCTGCGCCATCAGCGTGATTTCATCCTCATGCCGGTCGATCAGCGCGGACGCGCCGGCCTGCAGTGCCGCCACCCGCTCACTGCTGCGGGCCGACATCAGGATGGCCGTCTTCGCGCCCTCCCAGCTGTTGCGCAGCATCCGGCACAGCGCCGTCGGCAGCATGTCGGGCAGATCCGCCCCGATCAGCACCACATCTGGGCGCTCCATGGTGACGCAACGCAGCGCCTCTTGCCCGGTCGAGGCGGTCGAAACCTGATAGCAGGCCGAGACCAGCCGCGACTTCATCGCAAGCCGATTGGCGGGCAGGCCATCTGCGACTAGTATCCGCGTCGTCATGCGTCTATGTCCCGCGCTGTTGCTTTCAGTGTCTGGACGTTCGCATAAGAAAGTTAACGAACCGTTTCCGACAGACCCGTTTCAACGCCCGACCTGGCCTTACTCCAGAGGTTCCGATGACCAAGAATGAAGCGCGCGACATCGCGCTGGCTGGTTTCAACCATATTGCCGGGGACACCGAGCTGATTTCGGCGCTGCTTTATCAGGCAGGGGCCGATGCGGCCGCCTTGCGCGAAATGGCCGCACGCCCCGAGTTTCTGGTCTTCGTTCTGGATTTCCTGATGGAAAGCGATGAGCGCCTGCTGGGCTTCACCGCAGCCGAGGGGCTTGCGCCGCAGCGTGTCCAGATGGCGCGGGGCGTGCTGGGCGGGTTCGACAGCTTCTGACCCGCCCAACTTCTGTCAGGCAACCTCGGCAAAGACCTTTTTCAGGGCCGAATTCAGCTTGTCAAACATCTCATCCATCTGCGCTTCCGTCATGATGAAGGGCGGGCAAAGCACGATGGATTGCCCCAGCGGACGGCAGATCAGGCCCGCATCGGTGCTGGCATTGGCGATCCGCTCACTGACGGAAAGGCTGGCGTCGAAGGGGGTTTTGGTCGGTTTGTCGCGGACCGCCTCAAGCGCCCACATGAAGCCGACACCGCGATATTCGCCGATGTTCGGGTTCTCGGCCAGTTCCTTCATACCCGCCTCGAACCGGGGGGCGAGGCGTTTCACATTTTCGGCCAGCCCCTCGTTCATGACGACGTCGATGGCCTTGAGCGCCAGCGCGCAGCCGACCGGATGGCCCGAGGCGGTAAAGCCATGCGGGAATTCCTCGATCCGTTCGATGGCATCCTGCACCCGCTGGGCAAGCGGCCCCGACAGGATGACTGCACCCATCGGGAAATAACCAGCCGTCAGGTTCTTCGATGAGATGATGGCGTCCGGCGTGAAGCCGTAGGTCTGGGCCCCCCAGGTGTTGCCGGTGCGCCCGAAGCCGCAGATCACCTCATCCGAGACCAGAGGGATGTCATATTTGCGCAGGATCGGCTCAATCGCCTGGAAATAGCCCTTGGCTGGCGGGATCACACCGCCCGCGCCCATCACCGGCTCGGCAAAGAAGCCCGCGATGGTGTCAGCGCCTTCCTTCTGGATCGTCTCTTCCAGCTCTTTCGCGAGTCGCTGGACGAATTGCTCCTCGGTCTCGCCCTCCTCGCCGAAGCGCCAGTAATGCGGGCAGGTCAGGTGGATGAAGCCAGGCAGAGGCAGGCCGAAAACCTCATTATAGGGTTTGCCAGTCATCGAGGCCGAGACCGCCGTCACCCCGTGATAGGCGTTCCAACGGGTCAGGATCTTGCGGCGCTGCGGCCTGCCTTCAGAGGCGTGCAGGAACCACAGGATCTTAACCATGGTGTCATTCGCCTCGGATCCCGAGTTGGTGTAAAAGACCCGCCCGCTGTCGAAGGGCGAAACCTCGATCAGCTTTTCCGACAGCATGACGGTCTGGTCGGACATGCGACCGAAGAAGGAATGATAGCCGGGGAAACGCTCATATTGCGCCTTCACCGCGTCGATCAGCCCCTTGTGATCGAAACCCGCCACCATGTTCCAAAGGCCCGAGTTCGCGTCCAAATAGCGGCGCCCGTGCACGTCGACAATATAGGGCCCTTCGCCATGCGTCAGGACGACCGTGCCGCGTTCATGCACCGAGGGCATGTCGGTGAACCCGTAAAGCGAGTATTCCTCAGCGCGGGCTTCCCAACTTTGAGCTGCGGTCATCTGTGCCTCCATCGAACAAGTTTGAGCTCAGGCTATCGTCGGTGTCAGTCGCGTTCAATGGCGCTGCAGCGATGCCACCGTTGTGATTGATCCCTTCGTCGAATTGTCGCGTGATCGGCGCTATGATTGGCGAACTGATGGCAAGGGCCGACTGGCACCGGCTGGCTGCACAACGCAACTCGGGGAGGGGATTCCCATGGACGAGCGAATCGAGATCAGCATCGAAATCTCTGCCCCGATCGACCGCGTCTGGCGCGCGCTTACGGATTTCCGCGAGTTCGGCCAATGGTTTCGGGTCGAACTTGAGGGGCCGTTCGTGCCCGGCCAGCCCTTGTCGGGGATCATGGTTTATCCCGGGCAGGAAGGCGTTCGATGGCATGCGGTGATCAAGCGGATCAAGCCCTATCAGTTCATTTTTTGCTGGCCTCATGGGGATGGCACGAGCGAAGCGGACGACGTGATGACCCATGTCGAGTTCAGCCTGCAATCGCAGAACGGGGGGACGCGGGCGACGGTCGTGGAAACAGGTTTCGAGGATCTGCCGGACGCATTGCGGCACAAGGCGTTTGAGCAGAACTTCGAGGGGTGGACCGTTCAGATTCAGAACCTCAAGGATTATGCGGAGGGGTGATGTGCGTCGGGTTTCGCAAGGCAGGTGATGCGGGTCTTTGGATCGCAAGCCGCCTCGTAACTTGCGGCACATGATTGTTCACGCAGGTTCTGACGTCGTTGATCTGATTGCGTCTGATCTGAATTCCGAATGCTTTTCTGCAAGCTCATTTTCTTGGCTAGGCGGCATTTGATGCGGAGACCAACGGCGGTATCAACCAACTGTCTCGTCCGTGACAGCCTAGCCAAACTCTGGTCTGTGACGCTTCTATGTGTTGGAAGCGCGTTGGTTGCTATCATCCGAAACTGCCTCCTCCCTCGGCGGAAGCCTGAACGGATCTGCCCTACGCAAACATTTGCGTCTTGGCTCCAATTCACCATGTCCCGCGATGCTCAAAGAAGATGTCATCCTCGTCATCGGCGGCAGCGTCGTCTCCCTTAAGCAATCGCTGACGTAGTGAGTGAAGTTCGATGCCGTTCACAATTGCCACCTGCAGCATATGGCCTGTGCTGGGTCCGGCCGTCATGGACATGTGTTGAAAGAGCTTTTCGAACTCTGCAATCACCTGGGTCATTTCATCCAGCGACTGTATGGCCATCACCTCGTTTAGGCCGAACAAGTCGTCCGGGTGGCTGGCCAGCAGAAACTGCGATCTTTGCTGCATCATCTGCCCCACGATAAGTTGAAGGCTCAGGCAGGTCTGGTGAAGTCGGGTGAATTCTGCAGCAAGCAGCGCAGGATGATTGATTTTTGATGCGTTATTGCCTTCGCTCACAATCGGCCCACGACAGCTTCCAGGCAGGCTTTCAGTTCGATCGCAGTAAAAGGTTTCTTGATGAAGTTGTTCATGCCAAGGGATTTGCCCTGATCGATGATCTGTTTGTCGGCTCGACCGGTGATCAGAATGAAGCCCGTGCCCCGGGTCTTCGGCGTGGATCGGAGCGAGCGGAGAAGCTGCAACCCGTCCATTCCCGGCATGTTGAAATCCGACAGCACCAGATGAACCGGCCGCCGCGCCAGCTCGGCCATCGCAGCGGTCCCGTCAGACGCCTGATAGATATTGCGAATTCCAATTGCCTCCAGCGCCTGGGCGATCAGACCTCTGCTGGTCGACATGTCGTCCACGATCATGATGTGAAGTTGCTCTTTAAGACTCATGTGGGAATGCTTCCAGTCAGCCGTGAATTTTGCGGTAGGTCGTGTTTCCAACCGATTCCAGCCCCAGTTTTGCGGGGTCAGGAATGCGTTCAGAGTGGCCGATGAACAGCCAACCACCCTCCATCAGGCGCTGCGAAAAGCGCTGCCAGAGTGCGAGTTGTGCCTGCAGGTCAAAATAAATCACAACGTTCCTGCAGAAGATGACATCGAGTTTTTCGCGGATGTTCCAATGGCCGAGCAGGTTCATGGTAGTGAACTGAACTTGCCGCTGCAGGTTTTCCATGACCTTGAAGCCGTCGGGAGTGCGATGAAAGTATTTTTCGCGCTGAATAGCCGACAGACTTGAGGTTTCCTCAGGTGAATAGAGGCCCGCCCGTGCGCGTGAAATAATCTTGGTGTCGATATCGGTGGCGACAATAGTCGGGCGCGGACCCATATTGCCGCTGGCCTCATGAATTGCCATGGCGATCGAGAGGGGCTCCTGCCCGCTGGAGCAACCCGCCGACCAGGCATGGATTTCGCTTCGGTCGGCATCGCGCAAGGCTGGAACGACTTCGGTCGCCAATGTCTGAAAGTGACGTCTTTCGCGAAAGAAATGCGTTACATTGGTGGTGATGGCCGAGATCAACTCGGGCAGTTCCGGCTGCCCGGCGGGAGTGGCCAGAAGACCTGCATAGGATGCGATATCACGACAGCCGGTGGTAGAGATCCGCTTTCTCAGCCTTGCGCGAATCAATGCAAATTTTTCGGGTCCAAGGACGATCCCTGCCTCTGCATAGACCAGCGCGGCAATGTTCCGATAATGGATGTCGTCGGGATCAGCAGCTCTGATCACAGGCTTGTTCATGCGACTTCTGCCATATTGCCCGGCAGAACCTGCGAGAGGTCAAGCACGCGGATCAGGCGGTTCTCGAACAGGGTGAGCGCCTTGATACAGGAGGTGATACGGTCCTGGCCGATGCCGGGAGGGGTCTGCAGATCCTTTGCCGATAGGGTCAAAATGTCCGATACGGCATCGACCAGCAGGCCCGAAGTCTGGTTGTTGACACTGACGACGATGATGACGTTCAGTTCGTTTCGCTCTGCAGGCTCCATGCCCAGCCGGACCGAAAGATCCAGAACAGGCAGCACCGTGCCACGCAAATTGATGACACCTTTTACATAGTCTGGCGTGAAGGGCAGGGGAGTCGCCTTGGTCCAGCCACGAATCTCGCGTACGGACATGATGTCCAGGCAGAACTCCTGGTCGCCCAGTCGAAAGGCCAGAAGCTCAGCCTCGTCGGAATTGCGCTGGCGGGTATCGTCGTTCATGGGCTTATCCTGCAAGTGAGAGGTCGGAAACCTGGCTTCGATCTGTCTGGCGATCTGTCAGCCCGGCCGGATCGAGGATCAGAGCTATCTGCCCGTCGCCAAGGATCGTGGCGGCCGCGACGCCAGTGATTGGACCGTAGTTCTGATCCAGGCCTTTGATGACGACCTGCCGCTGTTCCATGATCGCATCGACGATCAATGCGCTACGCACGCCATCCTCTTTTTGCACGAGGATCACGATTGCTCCGGTCGGGCGCTGAGATGCGGGACGAAAGCCGAGGCGGGGCCCCAGATCGATCAGCGGCACCAGATCGCCGCGTATCAAGAGCAACTGACTATGGGCACCCACCTGCTTGATGGCGGCAGGGGTGAGCGTCGCTGTTTCGATAATGGCCGAGAGGGGAATGACCAGCGTCTGGTCGGCGACGCGGACGACCATTCCGTCCAGCACGGCCAGCGTCAACGGCAGCGAAATGCTGAACTGACTTCCCTGACCCGGATTGCTGGAGATCTTGATGCGGCCCCCCAGTGCGGTAATTGCACTTTGGACAACATCCATGCCAACCCCACGGCCGGAGAGAGCCGAAACCTGCTTTGCGGTCGAAAATCCGGGCAGGAAGATCAGATTGTCGATCTCGTTGTCAGAGAGAACGCTGTCAGCAGCAATCAATTTGCGCTCAATCGCGGTTGCGCGCACGCGGTCGCGATTGATGCCCGCGCCATCGTCAGAAATTTCGATCAGGACTCGTCCGGAGCTGTGGCGCGCCGAGAGAACCACGGTGCCCTCGGGCGATTTTCCGGCGGCGAGGCGCTGTTCAGCCGTCTCCAAACCATGATCGATCGCGTTGCGGATCATATGGGTCAGAGGGTCGGCGAGGCGTTCGATCACCGTCTTGTCGACCTCGGTCGTTTCGCCTTCGGTCCGCAGCTTGACCTGTTTGCCGACCGCCCCCGAGGCCTCGCGGACGATCCGGGCCATGCGCTGAAACAGCGGTTTGACGGGTTGGGCACGGATCATCATGACACTGTCCTGAATGTCGCGGGTCAGGATCATAAATTCTTCAAGGCCATTCTGTACGGCCGTGTCTTCGGCCACACCGGCCAGCGCCACGCTTTGCGCCAGCATCGCCTGATTGATCACCAGCTCTCCGACGAGATTGACCAGCCGATCAATCCGTTCAAGATCCACGCGAACCGTTGGATTGGTCTTCTCGGCCGCCTTGTCGCTTGTCTTATCGACATTCTGTGCGCTCGCCTGGGGCGGCGCGATGTCGACAATGGTCGGTGGTACATCTTCAGAAATCTGGATTGCCGGAGGAGCATGTTCGAGGGGCGGCTCGTCCGGGATCGGATCTTCCGCAAAAAAATTGTCCACAATGGCGTCCGCCGACCTGATCTCGAGCGCGCAGAGGTCCGAGACGAATTCGAAGATTTCTTCGATCTCGGCCCGCTCCGCCGAGGTGGTCAGGTCGATCTGCCAGCTGAGCCGGGAGTCCTCTGCATGATCGATCGAGAGCGCCAGATCATCAGGGATAAGGCAGCGGACATCGATATCGCCAAGCGTCGCGAGGCTGCGAAGCAGCAGCAGCGGGTCGTTGCCGCTGGCGTAGAACGTGGGGTGAGGCGTGAATTCCATCTGCCAGGTTCCGGCGACAGCCTCTTCGGGCGCCAGCCCCTCGTCGCTGCCGAAGTCGAAGCTGAGCATGGCGGGCGCGAAGTCGACCTCCTCCTCGGATGCGGGCATGTCGCCGGTCAGCGCGGCCAGGGCACTGAGAACCTCGTCCGAGCCATCAGGCGGGGGCTCATCGGCCTGCGCGGCGCGGACATGGTCCTGCAACATATCAGCACCTTGGAAGAAGAGGCGCGTGACATTCGGCGCAACCTGCAACCTTCCGCCACGCAATTCATCCAGCACGGTTTCGAACTGATGGGCGAAGGCCACGAGATCATCTAGACCGAAGGCTCCGGCCCCGCCCTTGATGGAATGCACGGCACGGAAGATGATATTGATGGTTTCGTCGTCATGCGTGCCCTCATCCAGAACGGCGAGGGCATCATGCAGGGTTTCCAGCAACTCCTCGCATTCGACAAAGAAGGAGGCGCGGATCTCGGCCATTGGATCATGTGACATCGGCGGACGGCCCCCTAACCCGTGACCATCTGGACGGTCTTGACCAGCTTTTGCGGATCGAACGGCTTGACGATCCAGCCGGTCGCCCCGGCGTTGCGGGCGCGCATCTTCAGCTCGGGTGCGCTTTCTGTGGTCAGGACCAGAATGGGAATGGCGCGCAGATGCTCTTTCTGGCGCACGGCCTCGATAAAGCCGAAGCCATCGAGGCGCGGCATGTTGATGTCCGAGATGATGATGTCGGGCGTGCTGGCGTCCAGCGTCTCAAGCCCGTGGACGCCATCTTCGGCGACAACCACCGACATGCCAACCGCAGAAAGGGTCAGGCGGATCATGTCGCGCATCGTTCGGCTGTCGTCGACAGCCAGCACAGTCAAGGTCATTCGGACCCTCCGTTCATCAATGCATCGGGGGAGAGGCCAAAGAGCGCCAGCGCCCCGTCGAATTCCCCGGATCGTGGCAAAACCGCGAAATCCTGACCGTCCTGTCGCCACTGTCTTGCGGCGGCAAGCAGCAGTTGCAGCCCAAGGCCGCCCAGATAGGTGACCCCGGACGCGTCCAGCGTCACCGGGCCGCCGCGCATCGAGAGGATGTCCCGCGTCAGCGATTGCGCCACGCTGAGATCAAGCCGCGAGGGCAGGGGAAGCACGCTCATGTCGTCATCCATCGGGGCGCTAGCAGGGATTGCCGCATCTGACGGGCCTTTCCAGTTTCGGTTGATCCGCTTATGGCAGGACAAGGGTTAAGGTTCGGTTGATCCGCCCGCACAGAATGCCACGCAGACCCGCGTTTTGTGCCGAACGGCTAAAATGCCGGGGATTTTCCTCGGTCATGGCACGCGGATGGTGCGGGCCGGACGATATGGGGTTGCAATCGGGGCGGAATGCGCCTATCTCGCGCGGACTTCACAGGCGGGGTCGGGCCCCGGCGGGAGACATCCGCCGCAAGGTCCACCGGTTGGGGCAATGCCCTGAAAGCCCCGCCAAGGCGCAAACCGGAAAGGAAATGGACATGGCGCTTCCTGATTTCTCGATGCGTCAGCTTTTGGAAGCTGGCGTTCACTACGGCCACCAGACCCAGCGTTGGAATCCGCGCATGGCTCCGTTCATCTATGGCGAACGGAATGGCATCCACATTTTCGACCTGACGCAGACCGTCCCGATGCTGGACCAGGCGCTGCAGGTCATCCGCGACACCGTCGCCAAAGGCGGTCGCGTTCTCTTCGTCGGCACCAAGCGTCAGGCTCAGAAAGCCGTCGCTGAAGCCGCCGAAAAATCGGCGCAGTACTACATGAACCACCGCTGGCTGGGTGGCACGCTGACCAACTGGAAAACCGTTTCCCAGTCGATCCAGCGCCTGAAAGCCATCGATGAGACGATGTCGGGCGGCGCCGAAGGCCTCACCAAGAAAGAGCGCCTGGGCATGGAACGCGAGCAGGCCAAACTGCAGGCCTCGCTGGGCGGGATCCGCGAAATGGGCGGTCTGCCGGACCTGCTGTTCGTGATCGACGTCAACAAGGAAGACCTGGCGATCGCCGAAGCGAAAAAACTGGGCATCCCGGTTGTCGCCATCGTCGACACCAACTGCTCGCCCAAGGGCGTGGACTACATCATCCCGGGCAACGATGACGCGGCACGCGCCATCGCGCTTTACTGTGACCTGGCCAGCCGCGCGGCTCTGGACGGCATGACCGCCCAGATGGGCGCAGCCGGTGTCGACCTTGGTGCGCTGGAAGTGAGCGTCGAGGAAGATCTGGCCGGTGACGCGGCTGCGGAAGAGCAAGCCGACGCCTGATCGATCCGGCTCCCGGATCTTTCACGCAACATTCATCAGGCGGGGATAAGCCCCGCCTGACGCATTGAAATCAAGGAGACATCGGATGACTATCACCGCTGCAATGGTGAAGGAACTGCGCGAAAGCACCGGCGCAGGCATGATGGACGCCAAGAAGGCGCTGACCGAAACCAATGGCGACATGGAAGCCGCCGTTGACTGGCTGCGCACCAAGGGCCTGGCGAAAGCCGCCAAGAAATCGGGCCGCGTTGCTGCCGAAGGTCTGGTGGGCGTGTCCGTCACCGACGGTCGTGGCGTCGCCATCGAGCTGAACTCGGAAACCGATTTCGTTGCGAAAAACGCCGATTTCCAGAAACTCGTCCGCGAGATCACCGATCTGGCGCTGAGCACTGGCGAAGACCTCGAGGTCCTGCGTCAGACCCAGCTGAACGGCAAGACCGTTGACGAAGTCCTGACCGAAGCCATCGCCCGCATCGGCGAGAACATGACGCTGCGCCGGATGCATGTCCTGAACGGCAGCACCATCGTGTCCTATGTGCACAATGCGGCCGCAGACGGCATGGGCAAGATCGGCGTTCTGGTCGCGCTGAACGGCGACGCGCAGAAGGCGCAAGAAGTCGGCAAGCAGATCGCGATGCACATCGCCGCGACCAACCCGGCCTCGCTGTCGGAAGCCGATCTGGACCCGGCGCTGGTCGAGCGTGAGAAGAACGTTCTGACCGAGCAGGCTCGTGAATCGGGCAAGCCGGAAGCCGTGATCGCGAAGATGATCGAAGGCCGCATGGCGAAATTCCTGGAAGAAGTCACGCTTCTTGGCCAGAAATTCGTCATCAACCCCGACATTACCGTGGCTCAGGCCGCGAAGGATGCGGGCGTTGAAGTGACCGGCTATGCCCGCGTCGAAGTCGGCGAAGGCATCGAGAAGAAGGAAGAGGATTTCGCAGCCGAGGTCGCCAAGACCATGGCCGGAGCCTGATCCTTTCCGCGCTTCGAAACAGTGAAACGCCGGCCAGATTGGTCGGCGTTTTTCGTTCTGGCTGCCTCTTTAGGCAGTAAAGCGAAGCTTGCCCAGATCGCGCTGATAACGCTGCGGCGAGGGCGTGCTGTCGGGCCGCGTCTCGGGGAAGCCGCTGTCCGAGAAGATATGGCGGCGAATCGAGGCCAGAATGATCGCCTGCGCCGTCGTGCGCGCGCCAAGAGCGCGGCGTGCCAGCCGCAGGTGCTTTTCGATGGTCGCGGGGGTGACCTCCAGACGCTCTGCAATCTCGGCCATCGTCTGGCCAACCGAAATCGCCTCAAGCACCTCGCGCTGGCGCGCGGTCAGCACATCATCAGGTTGGGCATAGGGCAGGCTGGAGATGCGCAGATGCGCGAGCCCCGTCAGCGCGATGATTTCGCGCGCGTTCTTCTGCCACAGCTCGTCGATCTTGTCCTGCCGCCGCCCGGTGTCCGACAAGAAGACGATGCCCGCACGAACGCGCGGCACCGACTCGAGCATGCTCATGCCGTAGCCGCCGACATGGCCGAAGCGGCCAAAGAGGTCCATCACCTCATTTTCGTCCACGGTGGTGCGGCCCTGGCTGCGCTCGGTCCGCATCCAGTCCCACGAAAGCCAACCTTGTTCGCAGCTCAGCTTGCGGTAAAGCGGCAGGCTTTCCAGCTGGCCATTGCACAGGATGTCGTTGCGCAACCTTTCGGGGAAGGTCGACAGCAGGATGCGGTCATTGACCAGTTGATCGCTTGGCGTTTCCAGAAAACGCATGGCGAAATACATGACCGAAGGAAAACCCAGCGTGGCGAGACGCGACACGAAAGGCGTCCAAACTTCAGCGGCGGTGCGGGCACCTAGAAACTCTTCGATCGTTTCGATCATTTGTGCAATCTTTGACTGGGTTAACCAAAAGGCAGGGCCTCGATTCCATGTTCGATCAAGGCGCGCAAATGTTCAATGGTGCAAGACGTCTAAGCCATCCAGATGACTTCCGGGCCACACCCCGGCACTGCGCGAAGCGTTGAAACCCGCCTTCCGATCGGCGTAATCTTGCAGGGCGTCCCGTGCGGCGCATCGCGGCCTGACGATCTGCCGGGTTGGGCTGGACCCGCTTCCGGTTGCATGGCAAGTGCAGCCGTTCACACCAAGACCCGAGGTGCCCATGCCCTTTACCATCGCCATCGACGGCCCTGCAGCCTCTGGAAAGGGCACGCTTGCGCGAGCTCTGGCGACGCATTTCGGCTTTGCGCATCTTGACACCGGGCTGCTTTACCGGGCCGTGGGCGCGATGGGCGGGGACCCCATCGATGCCGCGCAAAGGCTTCAGCCTTCGGACCTTCAGCGCTCGGACCTGCGCAGCGCCGAGGCCGGGCAGGCCGCAAGCCGCGTCGCCGCCATTCCCGAAGTGCGCGCGGCTTTGCTGGAGTTTCAGCGCCGCTTCGCCGCGACCGAACCCGGCGCCGTGCTGGACGGACGCGACATCGGCACGGTCATCTGCCCGGATGCTGAGGTGAAGCTTTACGTCACCGCCAGCGATACCATCCGTGCCCGCCGCCGTGCGCTGGAGCTTGGCGCCGATGAGGCGCAGATGCTGCGCGAATTGCGCGAACGCGATGCCCGGGACGCGGTGAGGGATGTCGCCCCGATGAAACCCGCGGCGGATGCCGTGACGCTCGACACCAGCGACATGAGCATCGATGATGCCATCGCGAAAGCGGTCGAGATTGTCGAAAGGGTGCGGGCATGAACCAGCGGGCGTTCGATCTTGCGGAATTGGCTGTTCCGGTCATTCAGGCCCCGATGGCAGGGATCGCGACGCCACGGCTTGCCGCCGAGGTCAGCCGGGCAGGGGGCCTGGGCTCGCTGGGTCTGGGCGCGTCGACGGCGGCTCAGGCCGCGCAGATGATGACCGAGACCGAGGCGCTGCTGGGCTCGCGCCGCTATGGCGTCAATTTCTTCTGTCACCAGCCCGCGCGCCGGGATGCAGGCGTCGAACGCGGCTGGATCGACTATCTGGCCTCGGGCTTTGCTGCCCAAGGCGCAGCGGCACCGACCGGTCTGACCGAGATTTACCAAAGCTTTCTGACAGATGACGCCATGCTGGCGGCGGTTCTTGCCGCGCGCCCCGCGGTGATCAGCTTCCATTTCGGCCTGCCCGATGCCACACGGATCGCCGCGCTGCGCGAGACCGGGGCGCTGCTTCTGGCCTCTGCGACCAGCCGCGCCGAGGCTGCCGCGATCGCCCGCGCAGGTCTTGACGGCATCATCGCGCAAGGCTGGCAGGCCGGGGGGCATCGGGGCCTCTTCGACCCTGAGGGCGCTGATGACAGGCTGACGACGGCGGATCTCTTCGCCGCACTCTTGGAGCAGCCGCTTCCGGTCATTCCGGCCGGGGCGATCATGGACGGGGCCGAGGCCGCCGTTTTCCTCAAGGCCGGAGCGCCTGCCGTCCAGATGGGCACGGCCTTCCTCGCCTGCCCGGAATCGCAGGCGAGCACTCTGCATCGCGAGGGGCTGTCCTCGCGGGAAAGCGTGATGACGCGGGCGATCTCGGGCCGCCCGGCGCGCGCGCTGCGCAATCACCTCAGCGATCTGGGGCAGGCGGCGGGTGCCGCGCAGGTTCCCGACTATCCGTTGCCCTATGATCTGTCGAAACAGCTGAACGCGCTGGCGGGCGGCACGGATTACGCCGCGCATTGGGCGGGGGCGGGTGCTGCCAGAGCGCGCGCCATGCCTGCGGCCGAGCTGGTCGCCACGCTTGCGCAAGAGATCGCGGCCCATCGCTGAAAAACCGCCGCAAAGCTTGCTTTTGCCCGGTGAACTCGGTATATGGCGCCTGTCAGATGGGCGATGGGGTCAGAACAGACCGCTTCACACAAGGGTCGGGCGTAAGCTTCGACCCTTTGCGCTTATCGCGACAGGCAACGAACAGACCGGCGGAGCCAACCGCATGGCCAGAAAACCGTATAAAGGAAACTAGACACGCATGTCCGCTAAAGCGACCATGGAGGAATTCGAGGCCCTCCTTAATGAAAGCCTCGCAATCGACACCCCGGACGAAGGTTCGGTCGTCAAAGGCAAGGTCATCGCCATCGAGGCGGGCCAGGCCATCATCGACGTCGGCTACAAGATGGAAGGCCGCGTTGATCTGAAAGAATTCGCAAATCCCGGCGAAGACGCCAATATCGCCGTTGGCGACGAAGTCGAGGTTTATCTCGACCGGGTCGAGAACGCCCGTGGCGAAGCGTCGATCTCGCGCGAGAAAGCTCGCCGCGAAGAAGCCTGGGATCGCCTTGAAAAGGCATATGCAGCGGAAGAGCGCGTCGATGGCGCCATCTTCGGTCGCGTCAAGGGTGGCTTCACCGTGGATCTGGGCGGCGCTGTTGCGTTCCTGCCGGGCTCGCAGGTTGACGTCCGTCCGGTGCGTGATGCCGGCCCGCTGATGGGTCTGAAGCAGCCGTTCCAGATCCTGAAAATGGACCGTCGCCGTGGCAACATCGTTGTCTCGCGCCGCGCGATCCTGGAAGAAAGCCGCGCCGAACAGCGCGCCGAAGTCATCGCCAACCTGACCGAAGGTCAGACGGTCGACGGCGTGGTCAAGAACATCACCGAATACGGTGCCTTCGTTGACCTGGGCGGCGTTGACGGTCTGCTGCACGTCACCGACATGGCCTGGCGCCGCGTCAACCACCCGTCCGAGATCCTGTCGATCGGCGAAACCGTCAAGGTTCAGGTCGTCAAGATCAACAAGGACACCCACCGCATCAGCCTGGGCATGAAACAGCTGCAGGCCGATCCGTGGGATACGGTTGCCGCGAAATTCCCGATCGGCTCGGTCCATTCGGGCCGCGTGACCAACATCACCGATTACGGCGCGTTCGTCGAACTGGAAGCCGGTGTCGAGGGTCTGGTCCACGTTTCGGAAATGTCCTGGACCAAGAAGAACGTCCACCCCGGCAAGATCGTCTCGACCTCGCAGGAAGTCGACGTCATGGTGCTGGAAATCGACGAAGCCAAGCGCCGCGTGTCGCTGGGTCTCAAGCAGACCATGCGCAACCCGTGGGAAGTCTTTGCCGAAACCCACCCCGAGGGCACCCTCATCGAGGGCGAAGTCAAGAACATCACCGAATTCGGTCTGTTCATCGGCCTCGAGGGCGACATCGACGGCATGGTTCACCTGTCGGACATCTCGTGGGATGCCCGTGGCGAAGACGCCATCCAGGACTTCCGCAAGGGCGACATGGTGAAAGCCGTTGTCCAGGAAGTCGACGTCGAGAAAGAGCGTATCTCGCTCTCGATCAAGGCGCTGGAAAAAGACACCATGTCGGAAGCCGTTGAAGGCGTGAAGCGTGGTTCGGTCATCACCGTCACGGTCACCGCGATCGAAGACGGCGGCATCGAGGTCGAGTACAACGGCATGAAATCCTTCATCCGTCGTTCGGACCTGGCCCGCGACCGTCAGGACCAGCGCCCCGAGCGCTTCCAGGTCGGTGACCACGTCGACGTCCGCGTCACCAACATCGACACCAAGACCCGTCGTCTGGGCCTGTCGATCAAAGCACGCGAAATCGCCGAAGAAAAAGAAGCCGTCGAACAGTATGGCAGCTCGGATTCCGGCGCTTCGCTGGGCGACATCCTTGGCGCCGCGCTGAAGAGCAAGAACTGATTTCTTCCGAAATCGACATCGCCGCCTCCGGATCCTGCCGGGGGCGGCTTTTTCTATGCCAAATTCCGCCGATCAAGCGCCCTTGGTGAGAAAATTCGGCAACTGAAGCTTGGGGTTGCGCGTTCTTTGTTTGATTGCGTCGGCGGCTGATCTACAATGATAATTCAGCAGTGCACGACCGGGCACGAAAAATATCAGGACGAAAAATGATCCGCTCCGAGCTCATTCAAAAGATTTCCGAAGAGAATCCGCACCTGTTTCAGCGCGATGTAGAGCGGATTGTGAACACCATCTTCGAAGAGGTCATCAACGCCATGGCGCGGGGCGACCGGGTCGAGTTGCGCGGCTTCGGCGCCTTCTCGGTCAAGAAGCGCGACTCGCGTCAGGGGCGAAACCCCCGCACCGGCGAGTCCGTCAGCGTCGACGAAAAGCATGTGCCCTTCTTCAAGACCGGAAAACTGCTGCGCGAGCGGTTGAACGGAGAGGCCGAATAGGCCAAATTGGCGCCGGATTTAGGCTCCGGGGGGTAACATGCGCGCGATCCGTCTTTTCTTCATGGTCGCCTTGGCGGTGTTCCTGATCATTGTGGCTCTGGCCAATCGCCAGATGGTCACGGTCAGCCTGCTGCCTTCGAATTTTGAGCCTCTGGTCGGCGGGCAATGGGCGCTCTCCATGCCGGTTTTCCTGGCGCTCTTCCTCGCAATGGTCTTCGGCCTTCTGGTCGGCGTCGTCTGGGAATGGCTGCGCGAGTCGCATCTGCGCGCCGAATCGAGCCGCCGCGCCCAAGACCTCGCCCGGCTCGAGCGTGAGATGGGCGCGCTGCGTCGCGACCATGGCCGCCCGAAGGATGAGGTCGTGGCCATTCTGGACGCCAACCTCACGCCCGCGCCGCGTCCGCAGACGGACAGCCTGCCTGCGGTTCGCTGATGCCGACCGCCGTCAAGATCTGTGGCCTGACCGAGCCTCAGGGGCTGGACACCGCCATTCAGGCGGGCGCACGCTACACGGGCTTCGTCTTCTTCCCGAAATCGCCGCGCAACATCGCCCCCGCCGATGCCGCCACGCTGGCGACACTCGTGCCGCCCGGCGTTGCGCGAACCGGGCTTTTCGTGAACCCCGATGACGCGCTTCTGCAATCGGTACTGGCACAGGTGCCCCTCGACATCATCCAGCTTCACGGCAGCGAAATCCCGGCGCGCGTGGCCGAGGTGAAGGCGCTGACCGGCCTGCCGGTGATGAAAGCCGTCGGTGTCGCCGAGGCCGCCGATCTCGATCAGCTCTGGGACTACGGCCTTGTCGCCGACATGCTGCTGGTCGACGCAAAGCCCCCGAAGGATGCCGTCCTGCCCGGCGGCAACGGGCTTGCCTTCGACTGGCGGCTGCTGGCCGGGCGCAAGCTCCTGAAGCCCTGGCTGCTTGCGGGCGGCCTCACCCCCGAGAACGTGGCCGAGGCGATCCGCCTGACCCGCCCCGGCGGCGTCGACGTCTCCTCCGGCGTCGAAAGCGCGCCGGGCGTCAAGGATCCGCAGCGCATCCGCGACTTCATCGCCGCCGCCTCCGAATGAGCGTGACCTTCCGCCCGGCGCAACGCGGTGACGTCGCCGATGTGGTCGCGCTGCTCGGCGATGACATGTTGGGGCAGGGCCGCGAACACGCCGCGCTCGACCGCTACCTCGCCGCCTTCGACACGATGCAGGCGGAAGGCGCCAATCACCTGATCGTCGGCACCGACCAAGGCAAGATCACCGCCTGCTATCAGATCACCTTCATCTCGGGCCTGTCGCTCTCGGCCACCCGCCGCGCCCAGATCGAAGGCGTCCGCGTCGCCAGCGACGCGCGCGGGCAGGGGATCGGCGCGCTCCTCATTGAGGACGCCGAGGCCCGCGCCCGCGCCGCCGGATGCACGCTCCTGCAATTCACCACCAATCGCGCCCGCGATGACGCACATCGCTTCTACGAGAGGCTTGGCTTTACCCCCTCGCATATCGGCTATAAGAAATCTCTTTGACGGGCTTCTTCGTTGCCCAAATACCCAAAACGCGACCTTGCCCGGAGAACATCATGGCCGACGACCTCATCAACAGCTTCATGAACGGCCCCGATGAGCATGGCCGCTTCGGCGAATTCGGCGGCCGCTTCGTAAGCGAGACACTGATGCCGCTGATCCTCGATCTCGAGCGGGAATATGAAACCGCCAAGACCGACCCCGCCTTCGCGGACGAGATGGAGGAACTCTGGACCCATTACGTCGGCCGTCCCTCGCCCCTCTACTACGCCCCCCGCCTGACCGAGCATCTGGGCGGCGCGAAGATCCTGTTGAAGCGCGAAGAACTCAACCACACCGGCAGCCACAAGATCAACAACGTGCTGGGCCAGATCCTGCTGGCGCGCCGCATGGGCAAGACCCGCATCATCGCCGAGACCGGGGCCGGGCAGCACGGCGTCGCCACGGCCACCGTCTGCGCCCGCTTCGGCCTGAAATGCGTGGTCTATATGGGCGCGCATGACGTGCAGCGTCAGGCCCCCAACGTCTTCCGCATGCGCCTTCTGGGGGCCGAGGTCGTCGCCGTCACCTCCGGTCGCGGCACGCTCAAGGATGCGATGAACGACGCGCTGCGCGACTGGGTGACCAATGTCCGCGACACCTTCTATTGCATCGGCACGGTCGCGGGCCCGCATCCCTATCCGGCGATGGTGCGTGACTTTCAGGCCATCATCGGCCGCGAGACCCGCGACCAGATTCTGGCGCAGGAAGGCCGCCTTCCCGACAGCGTCATCGCGGCCATCGGCGGCGGCTCGAACGCCATGGGCCTGTTCCATCCCTTCCTTGATGAGCCGGGCGTGCGCATCATCGGCGTCGAGGCGGGCGGCAAGGGCGTCGACGACCGGATGGAGCATTGCGCCAGCCTGACGGGCGGCCGTCCGGGCGTGCTGCATGGCAACCGCACCTATCTGCTGCAGGATGCCGAGGGCCAGATCCTTGAGGGCTATTCGATCTCGGCCGGGCTCGACTATCCGGGCATCGGTCCCGAACATTCCTGGCTGAAAGAGCAGGGGCGCGCCGAATATGTCTCGGCCACCGATGACGAGGCGCTCGGCGCCTTCCAGCTTCTGTGCCAGACCGAAGGCATCATCCCGGCGCTCGAACCCTGCCATGCCCTTGGCTATGTCACGAAACTTGCGCCGACGCTGCCCAAGGATCACCTGATGGTGGTCAACCTCTCGGGCCGGGGCGACAAGGACATCTTCACTGTCGCCAAGCACATGGGCGTCGAAATTCAGGCCTGATCCGGCCCGCCACACGTTTGCGAGAGCATGGGACCTTCACCAGCGGGACGCGCGTTAAACCTGCGTTCTGGCAAATGGAGGTTACCATGCGCAGCAACGTCTTCAAAACAGTCCTGACCGCCACCAAGGCCGGTATGATCGGCGCCTTCCTGCTTGGCGCGGGTGCGGCTTTCGCAGCCGCTCCGATGGCAGATGAAGCCATTACCGAGCAGCTGACAGCCGCCGGGATGACGGATGTTACCGTCAATCACGCGGATGGCAAGATCAACGTCTCGGGTACATACGAGGGCAAGGGCGTGGTCCTTGTCTATAACGAAGAAACCGGCGCTTTGGAAAGCTTTGACGGCGGCACGCCCGAAGCGGGCGCGCATGCCGCATTCATGACATTGGGCGAGGCTCCGGCTGACGCGCCGGCCAACTGACAGCGGAATATCCTCCCATTCCGCGTCGGGTGACGGCCATCGGGGCTGGGTCGGGGTGCAAATCCCGACCCTGTCTTTTGTCTTCACTCGGTGGCAGAGGCCCGGGCTTCCGCGATCACCTCGGAGAGTTCGCTGGCGGGAAGAAAGCCGAAGATCACCCGCTCACCAATGACCCAGGTCGGCGTTCCCATGATCTCCAGCCCGTCGGCCAGGATCAGCGATTCCGCGATATGGTCAGCGACGGCGGGGCCGGACATATCCTGCTGCAACCGAGGCACGTCCAACCCCAGACGGCGCGCCTCGCGCAGGACCGAGGCCTGGTCGGCCCGCCCTTTCATGGACATGAGACCCGCGTGCAGCTCGGCATATTTGCCCTGCATGCCTGCCGCCAGCGCCGCCTCGGCAGCAAAGCGTGAGCCTTCGCCGAAAACCGGCAGTTCACGGATGACCAAACGCAGGTTCGGGTCCGCTTTCAGCAGCTTTTCGATCTCGGGCTGGCTGCGGCGGCAGAAGCCGCAGTTGTAATCGGTGAACTCGACCAGAGTGACGTCGCCGTCAGGGTTGCCCAGCACCGGCGCGCCGGGGTCTTCGAACAGCGAAGCGCGCATCTCGGCGGTGATCTCGCGCGCGAAGGGATCGTCGATCGCCTTCAGCGCCGGGACGATAGCGAGGACGGCCAGGGTGGCAATCGCCAGAAACAGGGTGCGACGCATGGTGACCTCCTGCGAGATGCGCCCCGTCATCGCAGCCGTGCCGCGCAGGGTCAAGCGCGGCAGGAATGGGAAAGGGCCGCCCGAGGCGGCCCTTCGGGATCATTTCCAGATCGGCGCGTGACGGTTCACGTCCTTGTAAAGCAGATAGCGGAAGTTCGACGGCCCGCCCGCATAGCAGCACTGCGGGCAGAAGGCGCGCAGCCACATGAAGTCGCCGGGGCCGACCTCGACCCAGTCCTGGTTCAGGCGATAGACGGCCTTGCCCTCGATCACGAACAGGCCGTGCTCCATCACATGCGTCTCGGCGAAGGGGATCGAGCCGCCGGGGGTCAGCGTCACGATGGTGATGTGCATGTCATGGCGAATGTCGTTCGGGTCCATGAAGCGGGTGGTCGCCCAGCTGCCATTGGTGTCGGGCATGGCATTGGGTTTGATGTCATTTTCATTGGTGATGATGACATCGGGCTTTTCCAGTCCCTCGACCGCCTGCCAGCGCTTGCGCCACCAATGGAAGCGCGAGAGCGGCGCGGCGTTCTTGACCTTCCAGCCCATGCCCGCCGGGATATAGGCAAAGCCGCCTTCGGTCAGGTGATGGGTCTTGCCGTCGATTTCGACGTCAATCGCGCCATCGGTGACGAACAGCGCCGCCTGGACGCCCGCGTCATCCTCGGGCTTGTCCGAGCCGCCTTCGCCCTTCAGCTCGACGATGTACTGGCTGAAGGTCTCGGCAAAGCCCGAGAGCGGGCGCGCAATGATCCACATGCGCATATTGGTCCAGCCGGGCAGAAGGCTGGTCACGATGTCGCGCATGGTCGCCGCCGGAATGACGGCATAGGCGTCGGTGAAGACGGCGGTGTCGACGGACAGATCGCTTTGCGGCGGCAGACCGGCGAGGGGACCGGCGTAGGTGTTCTTCTTGGTGCTCATGTTCACTCCTGAAGAGCGGGCGCGGCGAGGGCCGCGGCCCGATCCGTGAAAGGAAAGGATCAGTTGCCGCCCAGCATCTGCTGCAGGCGAAGCTCTCCGATGCGGCTGACCTGACGCTCGGCCTCGGCCCGCTCGGTCGCGGTGTCGTTGTCGATGCGGCGCTGCATGGCCTCCATGATGCCCGCCTTGTCATAATCGCGCACGGCGATGATGAAGGGGAAGCCATGGCGGGCCACGTAATCGGTGTTGAGCCGGTTGAAGGTCGCGCGCTCCTCATCGGTCAGCGCGTCCAGCCCGGCGCTGGATTGCTCGGCCGTGCTTTCGGCGGTCAGCTGCTTGGCGGCGGCCAGCTTGCCGGCCAGATCGGGGTGCGCGTTCAGAACGCCCAGACGCTCTTCATCCGAGGCGGCGCGGAAGATCTGCGCCATACGCCGGGCCAGACCGGCAGCGGTGTCGTGAATCGCGCCCATTTCGGCGTCCCAGACGCGCTCGGCGATGAAGGGCGAATGCTCGTAGATGCTGCCGAATTTCTGGACGAAATCCTCGCGCGGCATTTCCGAGGGCAGCTCTTTCGCCTGGAAGGGATGCACCTTCGCCCAATGGCGGGCAATGTCCAGACGCGTGGCGAACCAGACGCCTTCATGGCTGCGAGCATGTTCCAGGAACTTCTGCAGCGCGATGGCGCGGCCCGGACGGCCCATCAGGCGGCAGTGCAGGCCAATCGACATCATCTTCGGCGCGCCTTCCTGACCTTCGGCGTAAAGCACGTCGAAGCTGTCGCGCAGATAGTCGAAGAACTCGACCCCGGTGCCGAAACCCTGACCCGAGGAGAAGCGCATGTCATTGGCGTCCATCGTATAGGGTACCATCAACTGCGGCTTGCCGTTGTGGACATGCCAATAGGGCAGGTCGTCGGCAATCGTGTCGGCCAGGTATTCGAAGCCACCTTCTTCGCAGCCAAGGGCCACCGTGTTCATCGAGGTGCGGCCCTGATAGAAGCCGCGCGGACGCTCGCCAGTGATCTGGGTGTGCAGCTCGATGGCGCGGCGAATGTGATCTTCCTCGACCTCGCGCGGAATGTCGCGGTAGTCGATCCATTTCAGGCCATGGGTCGCAATCTCCCAACCGGCCTTCTGCATGGCGGCCACCTGCTCGGGGCCACGCTCCAGCGCGGTCGCGACGCCGTAGACGGTGATCGGGACATCCTTGAGCATGCGGTAGAGGCGCCAAAACCCGGCACGCGCGCCGTAGTCATAGATGGATTCCATGTTCCAGTGCCGCTTGCCCGGCCAGGGCTGGCAGCCGATGATCTCGGACAGGAAGGCCTCAGAGGCCGCGTCACCATGCTCGATGCTGTTCTCGCCGCCCTCTTCGTAATTCATGACGATCTGGACAGCGATCTTAGCGTTTCCCGGCCATTTGGGGTCCGGAGTATGTTCGCCGTAGCCCGCCATGTTGCGGCTGTAACGCATGAAATGCCTCATCGATCTGAAATTTTCTAGCTGGCCAAAGCATCACCTTACCGGGCGCGCGGGCAAGTCTTGAATTTTATATACTGTCTAAAGAATGTGTTGATAAAGGTACAACTTCGCACAACGCATTGAAACTCTTTTCAGAGAGCTTGGATGGTTGCGCCTTTAGTACGAGAATAATGTGACCGGAATGACGGATGACCGTCAGAGGGAGGTTACATGCTTGAACAACAATTCGGCCTGAAGGCCAAGGGGACAGATGTCAGGACCGAGGTGATTGCAGGGATCACCACTTTCCTGACGATGGCCTATATCATCTTCGTCAACCCGCAGATCCTGTCAACGACCGGGATGGACGCCAGCGCGGTCTTCGTCGCCACCTGTCTGGCGGCGGCGCTTGGCTCGGCCATCATGGCGCTTTGGGCAAACTGGCCCATCGGCATGGCGCCCGGCATGGGGCTGAACGCTTTCTTTGCCTTTACCGTCGTCGGCACGCTGGGCTTTACCTGGCAGCAGGCGCTTGGTGCCGTCTTCATCTCGGGCATCATCTTCCTGATCCTGTCGGCCACGGGCATCCGTAGCTGGCTGATCTCGGGGATTCCCACCTCGATGCGCAGCGCCATTGCTGCGGGCATCGGGATGTTCCTGGGCCTGATCGCCCTGAAAGAGGCGCATGTCGTCGTGCCCTTCGAGGCGACACTGGTGACGCTGGGCGATCTGACCCAGACCGGCACGCTGCTGGCCATCCTTGGGTTCTTCATCATCGCGGCGCTGGATGCGCTGAAGGTGACGGGGGCGATCCTGATCGGGATTCTGGTGGTGACGGCGCTGGCGATCATCCTGGGCGTCAGCTCCTTCGGCGGCATCATGGCGACCCCGCCCTCGATCGCGCCGACCTTCCTGCAGCTTGACATCATGGGCGCGCTGACCGTCGGCATCTTCCACGTCATTCTGGTCATGGTGCTGGTCGAGGTCTTTGACGCCACCGGCACGCTGATCGGCGTGGCGAAGCGCGCAGGCCTGCTGAAAGACGGCCCGGCCCATCAGGACAAGAACCTTGGTCGCGCGCTGATGGCCGATTCGACGGCGATTCTGGCGGGCTCGGTTCTGGGCACCAGCTCGACCACGGCCTATGTCGAAAGCGCCTCGGGCGTGCAGGCAGGCGGACGTACCGGCCTCACCGCGCTGGTTGTCGCGGTGCTGTTCCTGGCGGCGACCTTCTTTGCGCCGCTGGCAGGCTCGGTCCCCGCCATCGCGACGGCTCCTGCGCTGCTCTATGTCGCCTGTCTGATGGTGCGCGAGTTCGAAGAGATCAACTGGAAGGACGTCACCGAATCCGCGCCAGCCGTGCTGACCGCGATCATGATGCCCTTCACCTATTCGATCGCGAACGGTCTGGCCTTCGGCTTCATCAGCTATGCAGCGATCAAGCTGTTCACCGGTCGCGCGCGTGAGGTGCATCTGGCCACCTGGGTCATCGCGGGCCTCTTCGTGATCCGCTTTGCCTTCTTCGCCCACTGAGGGGCGAGGCAGGCTGACAAGGCAAGGCCCGGTCGAAAGACCGGGCCTTTTGCTTTTCTGTCATAATCAGGCGACGTATCGCAGGTCGGGGAAGATGAACCCCCGCGCCATGGCAAAGGTTTGCGAACCAATGCCAATCGTCCGAAATCTAACGATAAAAGATTTTGGCTGGGGCGGTAGGATTCGAACCTACGGTACACGGTACCAAAAACCGACGCCTTACCACTTGGCCACGCCCCAACTGTGAGAGGGTGTTTAGCCAAGCCTGTCGGGGTCTGCAAGCGCGTTTCGGAAAAAACTTGTGGGTAATTTCCGGGCTGGGTATTGGGCGGCCATGGAACATGCAGACATCGTCATTCTGGGGGCCGGAGCGGCCGGTCTTTTCTGTGCAGGCTCGGCCTTGGGGCAGGGTAAAAGCATCATCGTGATCGATCACGCCAAGGCCCCGGGCGAGAAGATTCGCATCTCGGGTGGCGGGCGCTGCAACTTCACAAATATGGCAACCGCTTACGACCGTTTCCTGTCAGAGAACCCGCGCTTCTGCGCCTCGGCGCTGGCGCGATTCTCTCCGGGTGATTTTGTGACGCTGATCGACCGGGCGGGCATCGCCTGGCATGAGAAGACGCTTGGGCAACTGTTCTGTGACGACAGCGCGCGGCAGGTCGTGGACATGCTGCTGACGCGCATGCGCGGGGCCGAGCTGTGGCTGCAGACCACCGTCGATGAGGTCTGCCCGGACCCCGACGGCTTCCGCATCACCACCTCGCGCGGCATCCTGCTGGCGCGGCGCGTGGTGGTGGCCACGGGCGGGCGCTCGATCCCGAAGATGGGGGCCACGGGGCTGGGCTATGACATTGCCCGCCAGTTCGGCCTGTCGCTGATCGAGCAGCGGGCGGGGCTTGTGCCCCTGACCTTCGCCGAGCAGGAGTTGCAGCTTTGTCGTCCCCTTGCGGGCCTCTCGGTCGAGGCCGAGGTCAGCACCGGCAGCGGCAAGAACCGCCGCAGCTTCTCGGATGGGTTTCTGTTCACCCATCGGGGCCTCTCGGGTCCGGCGATTCTGCAGATTTCAAGCTATTGGAAGCCGGGTGAGCAGATTACCGTGGACCTCGCCCCCGGCATCGACGCGGGCGCGCGTTTGCGGGCCGCACGGGGTGAGCATGGGCGTCAGACGGTCGCCCGGGCGATCTCGGCATGGCTGCCGTCGCGGCTGGCCGATTCCATCATCGCCGATTGCGGCCTTACCGAGGCGCGGCTGGCCGATCAGAACAATGCGGTGCTGGACCGGGTGGCGGCGCGGATCAACAGCTGGACGGTGCGCCCGGTCGGATCAGAGGGCTGGCGCACGGCCGAGGTCACGCTGGGTGGCGTCGACACGCGCGAGCTTGACGCCCGCGCCATGCAGGCGCGCAAGGTGCCCGGCCTCTATTTCATCGGCGAGGTGGTCGATGTGACCGGCTGGCTGGGGGGCTATAATTTCCAATGGGCATGGGCCTCGGCCCATGCCGCAGGGCTCGCGCTGCAGGCCTAGCCCATCACCGGATCGGATTTCGCCAGCTGGTCAAAGCGCATCAGCGAGGCGACCAGCGCGGGCATCCGGTCCAGATGGATCATGTTCGGCCCGTCCGAAGGCGCGTTGTCGGGGTCCTGATGCGTCTCGATGAAGACACCCGCCACGCCAAGGGCGACGGCCGCACGGGCCATCACCGGCGCGAATTCGCGCTGACCGCCGGACGAGCCGCCCTGTCCGCCCGGCTGCTGCACGGAGTGGGTCGCATCCATGATGATCGGATAGCCGGTGCGCGCCATGATCGGCAGGCTGCGCATATCGGCAACCAGCGTGTTATAGCCGAAGCTTGCGCCGCGCTCGGTCAGCATGATCCGCTCATTCCCGGTCGAGGCGACCTTCTGGGCCACATTGGGCATATCCCAGGGGGCCAGAAACTGGCCCTTCTTGATGTTCACCACCGCGCCGGTTTCACCCGCCGCCAGCAGCAGGTCGGTCTGGCGGCTAAGGAAAGCCGGGATCTGCAGGATATCGACCACAGCCCCTGCCGCGCGGGTCTGGGGGATGTCGTGGACATCGGTCAGGACCGGGCAGCCGATGCGATTGCGCACCTCTTCCAGCATGCGCAGCCCTTCGTCGATGCCGATGCCGCGACGGCCCGAAAGCGAGGTGCGGTTCGCCTTGTCATAGCTGGCCTTGAAGACATAGCCCGCGCCCACCTCGGAACAGGCCTTCGCCATGGTCTCGGCGATCATCAGGGCATGGTCCAGCGTCTCCAGCTGGCAAGGCCCGGCGATGATGCCAAGGGGAAGATCATTGCCGAAAACGACATCGCGGATCTGGACATGTTTCACGAAGACACCTGCTCGCGGAGGATCGACGCCGTCAGTGAAAGCATCAGATAGATGCCCGAGAACAACAGCAAGGCGACGATCGTGTTCTGGAAAGCCTTGGGATAGGTCGCCTCATCCGGCGGAACCGGCGAGATCGACAAGGACAGATAGCGGACCTGCTTGTTGGCCTCGATCCGCGCGCTTTCCATCTGCGCGGCCGATGCGGCCAGAAGCTCTTGCCGGGTCAGAAGGTCGGATTCGGCGATACGGATCTCGCCCGCAATGGCCGCCAGAGAGCCGCGGCTATTGTTGCCCTCGGTCAGCTGGGCGCGGGTGTCGGCCAGCATCTCCTCGATGCGGCTGATGTCGCCACGGGTGCCCGCCACACGGCTTTGGTTGGGGTTTGAGTTCGCCAGCAACTGGCCCAATTCAAGCCGCTTTTCCGAGAGCTGCGTCTCCAGCGCGGCGATATGGCCCATCACGACCGAGCTTTCGGCCACGGGGTCCAGAACGCCCAGCTTTTGCTGCAGGTCCTGCACGCGGCGCTGCGCATCCAGCACCTTCTTCTCGGCATCCTCATAGGTCTTGACCGCGCCCTCCATCTGGTCGGCGCGCAGCCGAGCCGTCATCTGGTCGACCTGACCTTCGGCATATTTGATCAGCGCGAGCGAAAACTCCTGACTGAGTTTCGGGTCGGGCGCGATCACCTCCATGTTGATGACGCCTTCGGTCGGGTCATAGCCGATCTTCACCGAATTGCGGTAAACCTTATAGGTCTGCTCATTGGACGCATCAGGGGCAAGGCGCAGGATCGGATCGACCGCAGGATCCTGGAAGGCCTGCTTGAAGCCCAGATCCGCGTCCAGCCGCAGCATCGCGTCGCGTGAGGACAGGTAGCTTTGGACCGAGACCGAATCCGGGTTCGTCGCCAGCTGCGTACCGCTGAAAAGCCCGCCCAGACCGCCCGAGCTGGCCTTCTCGGCCTGCTGGATCTGGAACTGCGAAATGGTCGAATAAAGCGGCGTCGCGACGCGGAAATAATACCAGCCCGCGATGATGGTCGGCAGCGCCACAAACATCGCCAGACGCACGCACATCATGAACAGGCGGCGGCGGCGACGCCTCGCGATGTCCTTCTGGATGCGGATGATCTCGGCCGCGCGGCGATCCTCCGAGAAGGCGTCGCGCTGCGGCAGCGAGCCGGGGGCGATGGGCGCAATCTCGGTGCCCTTGCCGCGACGGTTGCGGGGCAGGGCAACGGGTGCGTTCGGGGCAGGGGTGGCCTGCGCGCGGCTGCCTTCCTCGGACAGGATCTTGCCGACGGCGGCGCGGTGGAACGGATCGATGCCCCGGTCGCGCAGGGCGACGACGGCCTCGAAATCGGTCTCGACCTCAAGCTGGTGCATGTTGGCGATCCGGCGCGCCATGCGCAGCTGACGCTCGGTCAGGTTCTCGGCCCGCACGGCGGCGATGCGCTGCTGCATGTCCGCGCCATCGGCCGGGACAGGGGTGCCCCGCTGGGGCGCGGCAGGATTGGCCGCCTGCGGCGCCGCACCCGGGAAACGCATATTGCCGAAGCCGTCATCATCGGCGCCGGGGGAAAACAGGTTCGCGTGATCCTCGGCCGGTTGCGCGGCCGCGTTGCGCTTGATGACCTGGACCTTCACATTGGGCGCGGCGGGCGCGCTTTCGGTCTTGCGGGTCATCGCAAGCACCGACTCTTCGCGGCTGATCCTATAGGCCCGCGCCTTAGGCGGTGTAGTCATAATATTGCTTCGCCTCTTCAAGAGTGTCGAACTGGTACAGCTTTCCGTCGCGCAGGATGGCGGCGGAGTTGCAGAATTTTTCGATGGTCGAGGGTTGGTGCGACACCACCACCACGGTCGAGTTCTTCAGGCGCTCGAACAGCACCGTCCCGGCCTTGCGGTTGAAGTTGATGTCGGTGGTCTGGGGCATGCCCTCGTCAATCAGGTAGATGTCGAATTCCAGCGACAGCAGCAGCGAAAAGGTGAAACGCGCGCGCATACCCGAACTGTAGGTGCCGACCGGCATGTCGAAATATTCGCCGATATCGGTCAGCCAGCGGCAGAAAGCCTCGACGTAATCGGGGTCGAGACCATAGATTCGCGCGATGAAGCGCGCATTTTCATTGGCCGACAGCCGCGAGGTGATGCCGCCCATGAAACCTAAGGGAAAAGAGACGCGGCTTTCGCGCCGGATCACGCCCTCATCAGGCTTTTCCAGCCCGCACATCATGTTGATGATGGTGGTCTTGCCAGCGCCGTTCGGCGCCAGAATGCCCATCGAACGTCCGGGCTCGATCCGGAACGAGGCCCGGTCAAGGATCACTTTGCGCTGAGTTCCCGTCCAGAAGGACTTGGAAACATTGTCGAACTCCAGCATTGGACGCGCTTTCCGCCTTTGACCCGCCGTGCAGATAGCTGCAAGTACAGGACCCATCGTTGACCTTGGACCCAGAACGGCCGCAAGCGGCTTTTCCCTGTTGGGCAACATTATTCGCGACGGCGGACACTGTCCACCATACCGCAAAATTGCCATATGTTTTGTGATCGCGGGTCTTTCGCGGCGGCGGGCGCGCGCCTAGGTCTGAAAGATGACCCTTGCAGACCAGATTTCGGCCTGTCGGCTGTGTGCCGATCGCTTTGCCGCAACGGCGACACGGCACGCGCCGCGCCCCGTGCCGTGGTTCAGCCCTCAGGCCCGCATCCTGATTGTCGGACAAGCGCCGGGAATGCGCGTGCATGAGCTGGGCCTGCCCTTCGCCGACCGCTCGGGCGAGCGGCTGCGCGACTGGATGGGGGTCGACCGCGACATCTTCTATGACCGCAACCGCATCGCGATAGTGCCGATGGCCTTCTGTTTTCCGGGCTATGACGCCAAAGGCGCGGATCTGCCGCCACCACCGCTTTGCGCGGCGACCTGGCGGCGCAAGGTGCTGGCCGAGCTTTCGCCCCGGCTGACGCTGCTGGTGGGCGGCCATGCGCAGCGCTGGCATCTGGGCGTGAAGACCGGCGTCTCGGCGGTGGTGGCCGATTGGCGCGCCCATGCACCCGACTGCTTCCCCTTGCCACATCCGTCCTGGCGCAATACCGGCTGGTTGAAACGCAATCCCTGGTTCGAGGCCGAGCTTCTGCCCGAACTGCGGGCCCGCATCAAAGATGAGATCAAGGAGACCGCATGACCGCGCTGGATGAGCTTGCCACCACTCCCTTCCACGAAGCGGATGACGCCGTGCGGTCCCGTATCCTGTCGCGTCTGGCGAATACCGAACTGTTCGCGGCGCTGATCCGGGAACCGGACGGCGATCTGGCGGAACTCAGGATCTTCGATCTTCCCGATTTCCCCGCCGCCCTTGCCTGCGACACCGAGGATCGGCTGGCGGCTTTCTTTGAGGGTCCCGTCGTGCATCTGGGTGCGCCGGGCCGGGTTCTGGCCGCCCGGCTGGCCGAACAGGGGCGGGGGCTTCTGGTCAATCCCGGCCTGCCCTCGGAAATGCTGCTGGATCCGGTGACGCTGTCCTGGCTGGGACAGGCGCTGACCGAAACGCCCCCTGAAACCGACGCCACGCAGCCCCTGCGCCTGTTTGCGCCCGAGGCGGCGGCGGTCAATATCCTCGCCGGCGCTCTGGCCGAGCGGCTTCAGGATATGGCTGGCCTGGTGGGTGAGAGTGCGATTCTGGGGGCCGAATGGCCCGAACGTCGGCGCGGGCATCTGATTCTTGTGCGCGGTGTCGCGGCCGAACATCAGCCGCCCGTCGCCAAGGCACTGGCGGAACTGCTGACCTTCCTGCCGCAGATCGAAGGGGGCGTGGATGTCGCCTTCTCGGATCGCGCGGCTCCATCCGATGCGCTGGTGATCGAGGCCCCGAAGCGGCCCGAACCTGTCGCCCCGCCGAAACGCGATCCCTCGGCCCCGCCCCGGCTCCGCTAGGCCCGGAAAAACGAAAACCCGCCCAGAGGGCGGGTCTTTGCGTAGTCGCGTAAACTTGAAGGCCTGCGATTCACGCGCCCCAGTGGCGCACCGGACCGCAATCCATGTGAACGAAATTCGAACGCGAGTACTTGCCCACGCCACCTGCATTGCAGGCCGCTGCGGCGCTGTACATCTGCCCGACCGAGCGCGACTTCAGGCGCAGGTCGGCAGCTTTGCCGGTCATGTGCAACGAGTTGCGCGCGACGCCCGACGAGCGCGAGCGAAGCATCGCGTTGGTCTGGGGAGAGCGATAGCCCGACAGCATCATATAGGGTTCGTTGGTTTGCAGCAGACGGTGAGAGGCCGCTGCAATGTCGACGGTGCGCGGATCGATACCGATGGCTTGTCCGGTCCGCCAGTCCCGCATGAACACATTGATTTCATTAAGGGCATCACGGATGTACTTGCCTTCGACCCAATAGACGGTGTCGATGCTTTCGCCCGTGCGGCCAGAGTACATGCGGATACGACGAATATCGCCTGCGCCGCGCAGAATGCCAAAGGCATTGGCCATTACTGGCGCAGCCACCACTGCCGTCGCCGCAAACACACCAAGTATGCCGCGGCGCGAGATAGTTTCAAACGTCATGTCAGATCGCCTGTCCTGCTTCGTTTGCTGTGCCGCCTGTTAGCGGCTGGTCGGGGTTTTTACTCCGGAACCGGTTACTAATATGTCACCAGCACGTGAGTACAGGAACCGTTTCCTGACGGTAAGGGCGATTTTCTGCTAGAGTAGGCGAAACTTCGCCGAACGGAATGCCGTCGCGTTCACCACATGGAACCCGTGTGATTTCTGCACCACGGGGATGGCATAAATACACCAACCAACTGGACTGTCATCGTGAACCCTGCCAAAAATGCAAAAAAGATAAAATGGTGGCCAGAATGAAGGTCTCGGGCGGACTTCTTCGGGTAGTGGCGTGTGTAGCAGCTTTTGCTCTGCCTCAAGGCGCGTCGGCGCAGGGGCTCGAGATGGCACCTGTTGCAACATTGCCATCCCCGCGACTTGTTTTCTCACATCAAGAGATGCGTTTGGCCGATGCCGTCGCGCAATCTCCGGGTCTGGCGGATTTTTACGGCTCGAACGGGCTGAAGCCGATTTTCATGGGCGAAGCGGGGGCGGCGCGCCGCGCTGCGGTCATCAACGCCGTCGCTCAGGCCGAATCGCACGGGCTTCCGGCACAGCGCTATCATATGGCACGGCTGATGGTGCTGGACGCCGAGGGCGGCACCAGCGTCGACGCGGAACTTGCCTTCGCCAAGGCCCTGGCCGACTGGAGCCATGATCTGGGTGGCGGCGTCCTGAACCCGCAGCGGATCGATTCGACCTTCAAGCGTGAGGTGCTGCGCCGCAAGACGGGCGACGTGATGCGCGAATTCGGCGCCTCTGCGACCCCGGCGGCGGTGTTGGAAGGGCTCGCGCCTAAAGATCCGCGCTATCAGATCCTGCGCAATGCGCTTGCCCCGGCGAATCGTCTGGTGGCACCTGCCGGAACCCCGATGGTGCCCGAGGTGCTGCTGCGTGAAGGCGCGCAGGGCGATGCCGTTCTGGCGCTGCGTACAAGGCTGGCGGCTGTCGGCTTCGACGCAGGCGGCGCGGCCCAGCCCGATGTCTTCGACATGCCTCTGACGCTGGCCGTGCGCTCATTCCAGGACGCGACGGGCTTGCCCGCCGATGGCGTCGCGGGGCCACGCACCATCCGCATGCTGAACCACGGCCGGGGCGAGGCGAACCCCGCGATCCTTGTCGCGCTGGAGCGGATGCGCTGGATGACCGGCCATGACCTCAACGCCCGCCATGTCTGGGTGAACCTGCCCGAATACAACGCCCGCATCATGGAGGGCGGTCACGAGGTCTTCGTGACGCGCGTCGTGATCGGCAAGGCCAAGGTCGATTTCGAGACGCCCGAATTCTCGGATGAGATGGAGCATCTGGTCGTCAACCCGCGCTGGAACGTCCCGCGCTCGATCACCGTGCGGGAATACCTGCCGCGCCTGCAGGCGAACCGGCATGCGGTCTCGCATCTGGATGTGGTCGACGGGTCCGGCAATGTGATCTCGCGCGACCGGATCAATTTCGGCCAGTATACGGCGGCGAACTTTCCCTATCGCATGCGGCAGAAGCCCAGCGATGACAATGCCTTGGGCGTCGTCAAGTTCATGTTCCCGAACCCCTGGAACATCTATCTGCACGACACGCCGACCAAGCATCTGTTCGACCAGTCGCAGCGCGCCTATTCGCATGGCTGCATCCGCATTGGACGCCCGCGCGATCTGGCCTTTGAACTGATGAAGGGCAGCTATGATGACCCGCAGGCGACCTTCAACCGGGCACTGGAATCGGGGCGGGAGACCTATCTCAACCTGCGGCCCACGATCCCCGTGCATCTGGTCTATTTCACCGCCTTCCCGGATGAGAGCGGCCAGATCCGCTATTATTCCGACATTTACGACCGCGATGCCAAGGTATACGCCGCTTTGGCCAAGCTCGGGGTAGCATCTGCCGCCACGGATGAATAAATGGGTTCCGACTGAAAAGGGGAACCCGATGACCTTAACCATGGCCGAGCTTGCAAAGGCGCTGAACGGGCATCTTTGGGGGAATGGCGCGCTTGAGATCAGCGGCGCGGCTGAAGCGGGGCAGGCCCAGCCGGGCCAGATCGCGCTGGCCACCTCCGCCGCTTATCTGCAGAAACTGCCGCGCGGCGGCATGGCCCTGCTGGCCGAAGGCATGGAGCCCGAGGCTCTGGGCCTTGAGGCTGCGGTTCTGGTGGGGCGTCCGCGCCTTGCCATGGCGGGGCTGACGCGCGCGATGGACCGGGGGCCGGATTTTGCACCGGGCGTGCATCCGACTGCGGTGATCGACCCCTCTGCCGAGATCCCGGATGATGCCGCCATCGGCCCCTATGTGGTGATTGGCGCGAATGTCCGGCTGGGGCAGGGCGCGCGCATTGCCCCCCATGTCAGCATCGGCCGCGACACCGTGATCGGGCGCGACGCCACCATCCATGCGGGTGTGCGCATCGCGCATGAGGTGGTGATCGGCGACCGCGTGGTGCTGAACCTTGGCGCATCGGTGGGCGGCGACGGGTTTTCCTTCGTCACGCCCGAGAAATCCGGCGTCGAGCAGATCCGCGACACTTTGGGCGAACGCGCGGACCTGCGCGAGCAGCACTGGACGCGCATCCATTCCCTCGGCGGCGTGGTTCTGGGCGATGATGTCGAGATGGGCGCGAATTCGACCATCGATCGCGGCACGATCCGCGCGACGACCGTCGGCAATGGCACCAAGATCGATAACCTTGTCCAGATCGGCCATAATGTGGTCGTCGGTGACGACTGCCTGCTCTGCGGGCTGGTGGGCATCGCAGGCTCGGCCCGGATCGGCAATCGCGTCGTGCTGGGCGGGCAGGTCGGCGTCTCGGACAATATCTTCGTCGGCGACGATGTGATTGCGGGTGGTGCCACCAAGATCTTCACCAATGCGCCCGCAGGCCGCGTGCTTCTGGGCAGCCCCGCCGTCAAGATGGAGACGCAGATCGAGGCCAACAAGAACATCCGCCGTCTGCCGCGACTTTATGCGCAGGTGGCAGAGCTTCGCGAAAGCGTCATGAAACTGATTGAAAACACCGCCCGAGACAAAAGCTGAATGGAGGCCCGGATGTCCACAGACCTTCGCACGCGGATCCTTGAAATCATTGCCGAACAGGCCATGCTCGACCCCGCTGAACTGAAACTCGAGGCCTCGCCGCAGGATCTGGGCATCGACAGCCTGGGTCTGGTTGAGTCGATCTTTGCCATCGAAGAGGCCTTCGACATCACCATCCCCTTCAACGCGAATGAGCCCGAGAATTCGGATTTCGACATTTCGACGCTGGGCTCGATCGTCACGGCGGTCGAAAAGCTGGTCGCGGCCAAGGGATGAACGCCAAGCGCCGCAAGCCCGCGAACCCGGCCAAGAAGCCCGGCAAGGTCAAGAAGGCCACGACGCTGGCCCGCGCCATGATCGGGCGGGTCATCATGGGGCGGAACGCCGGCGGCCTGCGCCGCGTCGCGATCACCGGCATGGGCACGGTCAATGCGCTTGGCCGCGACGTGCCCTCGACCTTCGAGGCGATGCGCGAAGGCCGCTGCGGCATCGGCCCGCTGGAGTTTCGCGATGTCGACCGGCTGGCGATCCATATCGGCGGGCAGGTCAAGGGCTGGAACCCCGAGGAATATTTCAACCGCCAGCAGATCGTCCTTTATGACAAATTCACCCAGTTCACGCTTCTGGCTGCGCGTCAGGCGGTCGAGCAGGCGGGCCTGATCTTCGAGGGAGAGCTGGGCCTGCGCGCGGGTGTCATTCTGGGCACGGCTGCGGGCGGCGTGAACACCTGGGACGAGAACTACCGCACCGTCTATGAAGAGGGGAAGAACCGCGTCCATCCCTTCGTCGTGCCGAAGCTGATGAACAACGCGGCGGCGTCTCATGTCAGCATGGAATACGGGCTGCTGGGTCCCAGTTTCACCGTGGCCACGGCCTGCGCCAGTTCGAACCATGCGATGGGGCTAGCGTTCAACATGGTGCGCTCGGGCGCGGCGGTGGTGATGCTGACCGGCGGCTCGGAATCGATGCTGTGCTTTGGCGGCGTGAAGGCCTGGGAAGGGCTGCGGGTGATGTCGAAGGACGCCTGCCGCCCCTTCTCGGCCACCCGCAACGGCATGGTGCAGGGCGAGGGCGCGGGCGTCTTCGTCTTCGAGGATTGGGAGCATGCGGTCGCGCGCGGTGCCGATATACTGGCCGAGGTTGTGGGGTTCTCCATGTCCTCGGACGCGCAGGACATCGTCATGCCCTCGGCCATCGGGGCGGAACGGGCGATCACCGGTGCGATGCTGGACGCGCATATGAACCCCGAGGAGGTGGGCTATATCAACGCCCATGGCACCGGGACGGCGGCGAATGACAAGACCGAATGCTCGGCCGTCGCGCATGCCTTTGGCCCTCATGCCGACCGGCTGATGATTTCCTCGACCAAATCCATGCACGGCCATCTGATCGGCGGCACCGGCGCGGTCGAGATGCTGGCCTGCATCATGGCGCTGCGGGATGGCATCATCGCACCCACCATCGGCTATGAAGAGCCGGACCCCGAATGCGCGCTGGACATCGTCCCGAACGAGGCGCGTGAGGCGCAAGTCTCGGCGGTACTGTCGAACGCCTTCGCCTTTGGCGGGCTGAACGCGGTCATCGCCTTGCGCAAGGTCTGAAGCGGGCAGGGCCGTTCGGCGGCCCCGCCCTCTGACCGGGGGACAACCATGACCAGATCGCCGCGCGCCTCCGTCAACGGAATCATCTGGATGGCCGGGGCCATTGCCTCGTTCATCGGCATGACCGTTGCCTCGCGCGAGATGGCGCAGGGCATGTCGATCCGGCAGGTCCTGTTCTTCCGCGCGCTGGTGGGGCTGGCCATCGTGGCAGTCTTTGCCCATCGCGTCTGGCCCGAGATCCGGCAGATGCGCCAGTTCCGTGGCCATCTGCTGCGCAATATCGTGCATTTCATCGCGCAGTATTTCTGGACCATCGGCGTGGTGATGCTGCCGCTGGCTTCGGTCTTTGCGCTGGAATTCACCATGCCGATCTGGGTCGCGGTCTTTGCCTGGGCGCTGCTGGGCGAGAATATCTCGACTGCGCGCCTCCTTGCGACGCTGGGCGGATTTCTGGGCGTCGTGCTGATCGTGCGTCCGGGGATGGGCACGGTCGATCCGGCGGCAGGCTTGGTGCTGCTGGCGGCGGTTGGATATGGGCTATCGATCGTGCTGGTGAAGCGTCTGTCGCGGCAAAGCTCGGCCGGGGCGATCGTCGTCTGGATGATGCTGATCCAGACCCCGCTGGGGCTGCTGTCGGCGCTGACCGACTGGCAGCCCATCGACTGGAGCACCTGGCCCTGGATCCTGCTGGCCGGCGCGGGCGCGCTTTCGGCGCATTTCTGTCTGGCACAGGCGCTGCGGCGGCTGGATGCGACGATCATCATGCCGGTCGACTTCCTGCGCGTGCCCTTGATCGCGGCGGTGGGCTATCTGCTTTACGACGAAGGCATCGATCTGTGGGTCGTCATCGGGGCAGGGGTCATCCTGCTTTCGAACCTTTACGCATTGCGGGCCGAGACGCGCGCCTCGCTTGCATGAAGGCTGCAGGGGGCTTTCCTTGCCCGTCGCAATGACCTATCTGCGTCTGGCGGAAAAGGAAGGCACCCATGGCCAAGATCACATATATCGAGCACAACGGCACCGTCCACGAAATCGACGTGAAACCCGGTATGACCGTGATGGAGGGCGCACGCGACAATGGCGTGCCCGGCATTGACGCCGATTGCGGCGGCGCCTGCGCCTGTTCGACCTGCCACGTCTATGTCGCGCCCGAATGGGTCGACAAGCTGCCCGCCAAGGACCCGATGGAAGAGGATATGCTGGATTTCGCCTGGCAGCCCGACCCCGAGCGTTCGCGCCTGACCTGCCAGCTGACCGTCACCGAAGAGCTTGACGGGCTGGTCGTCAACCTGCCGGAAAAACAGATCTGAAGATCTCGGCCCGCGCCCGCGACGGGGTGCCGGGCCGGTTCACTCGGCGTTGCCCGGGTTGGCCAGAACCATCCATTGCAGGAATTGTGCGAACATGCTGGTGACGGTGGCCCGCACATCGTGGCTGTCATCCTGAAACCAGCGATCGCCGGGCCCGACGATGAACATCGTATTCGCGCCCTTGATCATGCAATGCAGCGCGACCATCAGCACATTCAGATCGGCATCCTGAGAAAGGATCCCCAAACTTTGCATATGCTGCAATTTCCGCCGCAACAGATCACGCATCGAGATATTGAAGCGATATAGCGTGCTGTCCTCTTGCATGGGCTGTGCCATTCCATGCGTAATAAGGGTCAGCAGCGCGGTATTTTCATAAGCCCAATTTGCATAGCTTACCGCCATGGAATTCAATTGGGCGATGGGATCATTGGGATCGGATTCGACCAGACCTTCCCGCAGCCGGTCGTTCAGCATGGTGATTCCCTGATAAATCAGGCCGTCACGCAAATCCTGAACCGAGCCGAAATTGTCCTGAACGTCCTGTTCGCTCAGGCCAGCCAGATGGGAAAGTTCCTTGGCAGAACCGGGAATAACCCCGGTTTTGCCGAGTTCTTCTTGTGCGGCTGATATCAGTTTCTGGTAAACATTACCTTGAGGCGACATGGCACTAATCCTGCTGGGTCTCCAACAAGTTACCAGTTTTCTGCGAAATCAAAAGCCGGGAATAGGTCTGACCGCTTAACCCTCGCTGCGCGACTGGCGCTTGCGCTCATGCGGATCAAGATAACGCTTGCGAAGACGAATGATCTTCGGCGTGACCTCGACCAGCTCATCGTCGTTGATATAGGCGATGGCCTCTTCCAGCGACATGCGTACGGGCGGCGTCAGGCGAACTGCTTCATCCGTGCCCGAGGCGCGGACGTTGGTCAGTTTCTTGCCCTTCAGCGGGTTGACCTCAAGGTCATTGTCGCGCGAATGCTCGCCAATGATCATGCCCTCATAGATCTGTTCCTGCGCGCCGATGAACATCTTGCCGCGCTCTTCCAGGTTCCACAGCGCATAGGCGACCGAAACCCCGTTCTCCATCGAGATCAGAACGCCCTGACGGCGACCCTGAATCGAGCCCTTGTAGGGGGCCCAGCTGTGGAAGATGCGGTTCAACACGCCGTTGCCGCGCGTGTCGGTCATGAATTCGCCCTGATAGCCGATGAGGCCGCGCGAGGGGACATGGGCCACGATGCGGGTCTTGCCGTGACCGGCAGGCTTCATCTCGACCAGCTCACCCTTGCGAGCGCCGGTCAGCTTTTCGACCACAGCACCGGTATATTCGTCATCGACGTCGATGATCGCTTCCTCGATGGGCTCCAGACGCTCGCCGTTTTCTTCGCGGAAGATCACGCGGGGACGCGAGATCGACAGCTCGAACCCTTCGCGGCGCATGTTTTCGATCAGCACGCCCATCTGAAGTTCGCCACGACCCGAGACGATGAAGGCATCGCCGCCGGGCGTGTCTTCGACCTTGATCGCGACGTTGGTTTCGGCCTCTTTCATCAGACGCTCGCGGATGACGCGCGACTGCACCTTGTTGCCATCGCGGCCAGCCAGAGGGCTGTCGTTGATGCCGAAGGTGACGCTGATGGTCGGCGGGTCGATGGGCTGCGCGGGCAGGGCGGTCTCGACCTCCAGCGCGGCCAGCGTATCGGCCACGGTCGCTTTCGACATGCCTGCGATGGTGACGATGTCACCGGCAACGGCTTCGTCGATGGGCTGCTGGGTCAGGCCGCGGAAGGCCAGAACCTTGGAGACGCGGAACTGCTCGATGCGTTCGCCATCGCGCGACAGCGCCTTGATGGTGTCGCCCGCTTTCGCACGGCCGGATTCGACGCGGCCGGTCAGGATGCGCCCGATGAACGGGTCGGCGCCCAGAGTGGTCGCCAGCATCTGGAAGGGCTCGTCGATCTTGGCGGTCTGCTTCGGCGCAGGCACGTGCTTGACGATCAGTTCGAACATTGTCGACAGATCCTTGCGCGGACCGTCGAGGTCGTTATCCGCCCAGCCACCGATGCCCGAGGCATAAAGATGCGGGAAATCAAGCTGTTCGTCATTCGCGCCAAGGTTTGCGAACAGGTCGAACACCTCATCCAGCGCGCGATCAGGGTCGGCTGCGGGCTTGTCGACCTTGTTCAGCACCACGATCGGGCGCAGGCCAAGCGCCAGAGCTTTCGAGGTCACGAACTTGGTTTGCGGCATCGGGCCTTCGGCGGCATCGACCAGAAGGCAGACGCCGTCGACCATCGAGAGGATCCGCTCGACCTCGCCGCCGAAGTCGGCGTGGCCGGGCGTATCCACGATGTTGATGCGGGTGCCATTCCATTCGACACTGGTCGCTTTCGCAAGGATCGTGATCCCGCGCTCGCGCTCGATGTCGTTGCTGTCCATGACGCGTTCAGCCACGGCCTGGTTCTCGCGGAAGGAACCGGATTGCTTGAGAAGCTGGTCAACCATGGTCGTTTTGCCGTGGTCAACGTGAGCGATGATCGCGATATTGCGAATGTCCATCAGAAACTGGCCTTTTCAGAGATTGCGCCCCCGTAACGCAGAAGGGCCGAAAACGCCAGCGCCAATCGCAAGGATTGCGTTACCGCAGGCCAAGCATCCCCAGAATGAACAGAACGACGACCACAAGGCCCACGAGATAGATGATCGAATTCATGATGCAGTTTTCCTTTCCCTGACAGCCCGCAGTTTCACGGGTTGCAGGTTGGAAACTGCCGGGAATCCAGTTGGTTCCCTATCCTATGCGGCCGCGGTGATCGCGGGCGGTCTCGCATCTGGCGCGGGCGCAGGTCTGATGCGTCAGGTCCGGGGACAGCGCGCGCATGGCGTCGACCTGTGTCAGAAACACTTTTCCCGTCAAATTCTCCAACAGATGCGAACGGCGCAGGTGGTCCATCACCGGCCCCTTCACCTCCGAGAGGTGCAGCTTCACCCCGGCGTCGGAAAGCTGGCTGTTGACGGCCTCCAGCGCCTCCAGCGCGCTTGAATCGATGGCATTGACCGCGGCGCAGTTCAGGACGACGTGACGGATGCGCGGCTCGGCGGCGACGCGGTCATAGATCGTGTCCTCCAGAAAGCGGGCATTCGGGAAATAGAGGCTTTCATCGAATCGCAGTGACAGCACATCGGGCGCGGTGACGACATCATGGCGGTCGATGTTGCGGAAATGCTCGGTCCCCGGCACCTGACCCAGCACTGCAACATGCGGGCGCGAGGAGCGGTAAAGGTGCAGCGCCAGCGACAGCACGACACCGGTGATGATGCCCGTTTCCACGCCCAGCAGCAGCGTCGCAAGGATGGTGACCAGCATCGAGGCACCGTCGCCGGGCGAATAATGCCAGGTGCGGGGCAGGGCGCGCAGATCGACCAGCGAGAGGACCGCAATGATGATCGTCGCCGCCAGCGTCGCCTGCGGCAGATGATAGAGCAGCCCCGTCAGCGTCAGCGTGGCCAGCATCATGCCAAGGGCCGTGAAAGCCCCGGCTGCCGGCGTCCGCGCCCCGGCATCGAAATTGACGACCGAGCGGGCAAAGCCGCCGGTAACCGGAAATCCGCCCGCGACCGCCGCGCCGATGTTCGAGGCACCAAGCGCGATCATCTCTTGATCCGGGTCGATCCGCTCGCGACGCCGGGCGGCAAGGGTCTGGGCCACCGACACCGTCTCGACATAGCCCACGATCGACATCATCAGCGCGGGCAGCGCCAGCTGCGTCCAGACCGAGGCGTCCATCAGCGGCCAGCTAGGCGCGGGCAGCCCGGCGGGAATGGCCCCGACGACCGGCACGCCTTTCGCGCCCAGATCGAAGCCCCATGAAATCAGCGTGGTCACCGCGATGGCTACGACTGGCGAGATGCGGGTGATGATCTGCGCCAGATGGCCGCCGATCCCGCGCGCCTTCAGAAAGCCCGAAAGCCGCGTCCGGCTGAGGTACAGGTAGGCAATCGCGCCGATGCCGATGCCCGTGGTGACCGGCTGGATCGCGGGCAAGCCTTCCCAGATCGACAGGGCAATCTCGGGCAGGGTCTGGCCCTTGCCGGGAATGCCAAGGATGGTCTTGATCTGCGACCCGGCGATCAGGATACCGCTGGCGGTGATGAACCCGGCGATCACCGGATGTGATAGGAACGCGCTGAGAAAACCCAGCTTCACGCATCCCATCGCCAGCAGCATCAACCCGGACATGAAGGCCAGGATGACCGCTGCCTCGACATGCGTGGCGGCACCCGATTGCACGACCTCGCCCACGGCAGCGGCCGTCATCAGGCTGATCACCGCCACCGGACCCACCGCCAGCGTGCGCGACGTGCCCAGCACCGCATAGAGAATCAACGGCAATGTTGAAGCGTAAAGCCCTGTTTGTGCGGGCATTCCTGCCAGCAGCGCATAGGCCAGAGATTGCGGGATCAGCATGATCGTGACGATCACCGCCGCCAGCAGATCCGCGCTGAAGGTCGGCAGATCATAGCGCCGACCCCAGTCCAGAATGGGAAACAATCTCTCGGGGTGGCTGCGGAAGGCCCGCCAGCGTTGGGCCGGTCGAAGCGACATCTGCGCCTAGCGGGCCAGAGACTCGATCAGGGGGCGGATGCCAGAAATATCGTATCCGACCCGGGCTGCGGCATCGACCAGATCATCCGTCGGCTGCTGCCCGGCCTGCGTCAGCGCCCAGAGTACCGTCGAGCGGTTGCCCGAGCGGCAATAGGCGAATTTGCGGCCGTCCTGCGCCAGCGCCTCGGCCTGAAGCGCCACCATCTCGGGCGTGATCTGACCGGGGGTGAAGGGATTGAAGTAATAGCTCAGGCCCGCTGCCTCGGCCGCCGCGCGCATGGCATCGCTGTCGATGTCGGTGCCGACTTCCTCATCCGGGCGGTTGTTGATCAGGACGCGGTAGCCCTCGGCTGCCAGACCGGCCAGGTCCTCGGGCTGGATCTGCGACGAAACGGCAAGATCCGGGGTCAATTGGCGGATATCCATGGCAGTCCCTCAACATTGGTGGCGAGGTCGAAACTAGCGGCTGGTGGGCGCAAGGTCGATATCTGAAATGCGCGAGGTCAGGCCAGTTGAAGGCCTTCGACCAGCAAAGGAAGCTCATTGAAATGGCTGAATTGCGCGGCATGGGGCAGTTCGGCAAGCGGGGTTCGGCGATAGCCATGTGCATAGATCAGAAAGGGCACGGGCAGGTTTGCCGCGCAAAGGGCGTCGAATTCGCTATCGCCCACATAGATGCCCTGCGGCTGCGTCGGATCGGCCCCGAGAGCGACAAAAGCCGCCCGAAGCGGCGCAGGATCGGGCTTTTTCTGCGGCAGGCTGTCACCGCCGACAACCGTGCCGAATAGGCCCGTCAGGCCGAAATGATCAAGCACGGCGCGCGTCGGCCCCAGCGGCTTGTTGGTGCAGATGCCCAAGGGATAGCCGCGATCCGCCAACATCCCGAGCGCCTCCAGTACACCCGGATAGAGCCGCGTCAGGCCCGTCGCATCGTGATAACGCGTCATGAAGGAGGCGATCAGCGATTGCTGTCGCGAGGGCTCGATCCCGGTCGCACGAATGATCTTGTGCCACAGCATCTCAACGCCGCCACCCACGAAACTGCGCACCTGATCCAGCGTCAGCGGCGCGATCCGGTTTTCCCGCAGCACGGCGTTCACGGCGGCGTGGATATCCGGCGCGCTGTCGATCAGCGTTCCGTCAAGGTCGAACACCACAGGACGAGGAGCAAGGCAGACGTTCATTCGCTATTCCATATGATCGACGTGGACGGGGTGTTTTCAAAGCTTACCTAGTACAGACGTTGTCTTAAGGAATGGCAACCGTATCATGAATATAAATTACATAATACAGATTATCACATTTATCGATCTGACATCAAAACCCACCCTCGCAAATGGAAAATGCCTCCGCCCCGGTTCAGGACGAAGGCACCATTATTCTTGCTCAGACGATCCTTATGACGCCTTCGCCGGGAAAGCCACGCTCTCGCTGGCGACATAGACATCGGTCTGGACCTCCGGCTGCTCACCGTCATTGTCGAGGTTCCAGCGCAGCTTATCCAGACCTTCGGCCTGCTCTTCCTCGGGCACCCGCAGACCGGTCGTGGCCTTCAGGATCACCGTCAGCACAAGCCCGGTGACGATGCCGGTGCCGAGGCACAGCGCAAAGCCCACAAGCTGCATCAGCAGGCTGATCGCGCCATGCTGATAGGCATAGGGCCCCTCTTCGATGCCCCAATAGCCGCCATGCGGCGTGCCGCCCTTCAGCAGACCCACCATGACCAGCGCGTAAAGACCGGCACCGATGAACAGCGGGAACAACTTGTGCTCGTCGATCTCGCGCTTCGAGGTGAAGTCATAGACCAGCCAGGACGCGATCGGCGCGCCCAGCGACACCAGGAACATCTGCCAGGGCAGATAGACGTCAAAGCCCGGCGCACCCGAGACATAGCCCGCCAGCGGACCGAACAGCAGATAGATGTAATTCTTGGTCCGGTACGAGATTAGCGCGCCCATGATTGCGCCACCCGCCCATGACAGGGCGTAGTTGTTCAGCGCGATGCCAAGGCTCGTGTCGGCCATGGTGACCGAGATCGCATAGGCGCCGGGCGCCACGAAGAACAGGCACGACAGAATGACCATCGGCAGACCCGAGAAGATCGTGATCAGGCCGGTCGCGGCCAAGCCAATCGAGGGCGCGCGGTAGACCTGCACCTTCGGATGCGGCGCGAACATGCCCGGACGCTTGCCGAGCTGCGGCACCAGAACCAGCGCGATGCCGGTCGGGAAAATGTAGACGAAGCCGATGCCGAAGAAGTCATGGAAGCCCGCATTGGTCAGCGGCCCGACCGAGCCCCAGACGGCCCAGCTGAGCACCGAAGACACCGCCGTCGCCACCACGCAGGTGACGTAATAGGCCGAGGCCTTCATCCGCTCGGACACGGCGAAATGCAGCAGTACGTTGATGATCCCGGCGAAGGTGGCCAGGAAGAAGATGAAGATCTGGAACGTGTTCACGCCGGGGAAAATCGCCGGATCCACGTTCTGCGCATGCGAGTTCGAGAGCACGCCGAAGAACCACCAGTCCTTCAGCGAGTCCATCATCGTTCCGCCGGCCATGATGTAGTACTGGCTGGCCCAGAAACCGAAACCCAGAACGAAATACGTGGCGAAGCCAACAAAAAACCCCACCATTTTCTCAATGGTGGAGTTGTAAAGGTTGGCACTTCTTGTCGTCCCCGCATCGATCATCAAAAGACCTGCAACGACCATCAGTGCCCCTACCGTCCCAGAGGCATAGATCAGGTTTTGGACAACCTGATCCAGCGACACCTGGTCGGCAAAGAAGGCAGTGGTTCTTTCCATACGCGCGCTCCCTATGTGGTGCCGGTTTGTTCTTCGAGACCGGCTTACTCGTGGCAGCCGTTCCAACCGTTGTTGCGCGCCAGCATTGGCTCTCCCTAAGCCCGCTGACAGCAGGTCGGACCGGCATGGCAAAAAGTAATCCATCCACGCAAGAAACGGTAAGAAATTTTTTCCTCGCTGGAATATTATTTTCTCTGCAACTTTATTGCTTGCCTCGAGGGCTGTCTCTCAGGGGTTGACAGTCACGGCAAAACCGTGTTTTTATTCAGTTTATTCAAATAACTAAACTGTATATTACAGAACCTTCATCAAGCTGCCTCTCCGACCCGCCATCCGGGTCAATTTCGGGGAATGTTGCCGTGAAATCAGCCGCAAGCTGACCCGGCAGGCCGCCAGACCACCCTGCCCGCCCCGCTGATCCGGCTTCGGATCGGTGCGGAAAAGGAATCGCTCGACCCCTGAGTCGCGGGTGGTTTGGGGGCTGGCTTCAACTATCCCCGTGACCCTTTGGTCGGACAAAGCCTTCTGGCGGGCCGGCGTGGCTTGCCAAAGCGCGGCCAATGGCCGAACCTTGCCTGAACTTGCTGAAATATCCGGATCCCGAATGCCTAGCCGAAGCCTTCACAGCGTGACTGTCATCTGCCCGGACAAGGTGGCTGCATCGCCCTTTTACCCCTGCCCTTGCCCAGATGAATTGGCCGGGGCGCGGCAAAGGAGCGTGCCAAGCGATCTTGCGGCAGCATGTGCCTTCACCTACATCTGACCCACTAGCGAAAGGTAACGCCATGGCCATGGAAGCCCATGACATTGAAGCCCTGATCCGGACGACATTCCCGAACGCCAAGATCACCATCACGGACCTTGCCGGAGACGGCAATCACTACGCGGCCGAGGTGATCGACGAAAGCTTCCGGGGTCTGAACCGGGTTCAGCAGCAACGTGCGGTCTATGCCGCGCTGCAGGGCAAGATGGACGGCGCCAATGGCGAGTTGCATGCCCTCGCACTGACCACCAAGGCCCCCGAGTGAGGCCGCTTTCCGAGGAAGCCAGAATGACCGATGTTCGCCAGCAGATCCAGGACACTATCGACCACAATGACGTCGTCCTGTTCATGAAAGGCACCAAGGAAATGCCGCAATGTGGCTTCTCCAGCCGCGTTGCCGGAGTGCTGAACTATATGGGCGTCAATTTCCGCGACGTGAACGTGCTTGCCGATGACGGCGTGCGTCAGGGGATCAAGGAATTCTCGGACTGGCCGACCATCCCGCAGCTTTACGTCAAAGGCGAATTCGTCGGCGGCTGCGACATCATCACCGAGATGACCCTCTCGGGTGAGCTGGACCAGCTATTCGACAAGGTCGGCGTCGGTTATGACAAGGACGCAGCCGACAAGATCCGCGAAGCCAACGCCTGATCCGCGCCGCTTCAGACAGACAAAAGGCCCGCCGGTGAGGCGGGCCTTTTCATTTAGCGACCGTCAGACCCAATCCGGGTCGCGACGCGACCTATAGCCACGACTAGGCCGAGGCAGGTCGTCATCCTCATAGGCATAGGCGTGATCGTCAAAGTCATCGAGGGCGAAGTCTTCGTCATATTCGTCGTCGAAATCGTCCTCCTCGTCGATCAGATCATCGTCGCGGTGACGCCAGCCTTGCAGACGGGTCGCCAGCGTCATGCCCACCGCGAACGCCCCGATGACGGGGGCCACGGCGGCCAGATTGCTGGCCTTGGCCTGTTCGACCTTCTCCGAGACCTGCTCTCCCACTTTCCGGGCGTTCTCCGAGGTCAGCCCGACCTTCGCTGCCGTCTCGCCCACGCGGGCCGCAAGGTCCTGGACCTTATGCTCAGTGGTTTCGGCGAACCGGTCCGCCCGGTACGAGACGGTATCGGCAAAGGAATGCAGCCGGTTCTCGGCCTCGTTCACGAACTGGCTGGCCTTCGCCTGCGCCCGGTCGACGGTCTGCCCGACCCGGTCGCTGACCCGGCCAATGACGACATCGGTGGCGATGCCCAGCTTTTCCTCAAACTCGTTTCGCAGATCCTGCGGCGTCGGAGGGCGATGTCGCACCCTGCCCGACCCCAGCATGACACCGAGGCCCAGGATGACGAAGACCGCACCCAGCACCAGCGAGGCCACAGCCGAACCCCAGTCCAGATGATGGGCCAGCCAAGTCCACAGGGCAGCCAGCAGGAAGCCCGCTCCGATGGCGGCAACCACTCCGGCTGCCGCCTTCTGACCTATGCGCCGCGCGGTATCTTCAAGCGCAAGGCGCATCCTGCGTGCATAGTCGAACATCATCTTGCGATCAGCGGCGCGCGGCGATCAGCAGGCCGATCAGGAAGCCGACACCTGCGGCGATCCCCAAAGCCTGCGCGGGGTTGCGGCGCACGATGTCCGAAACCTCGTCATAGCGATCCTCGGCATAGGCCGCGACCTCATCGGCCTGGCGACGGCCACGACGATAGAGATGATCCGCCTCTTTTCGGGCGCGGTCGGCCATCTCGCTGCCATATTCGCGGGCGGCTTCGTAATACTCCTCGCCCTTGCGGCGGACGGCGTCCAGATGCTCACGCGCGCTGTGGCGCATGTCATCCGCCATTTCGGCACCTTTTTCCTTGGCCGACTGCACCAGGTCCTCGCCACGATCACGCGCAGTCCGCGCAGCCTGACGCGCATCATCGGCTACGTCTTTGGCCGCGTTTTTCGCGTCATTAGCCAGATCGCGTGCATCATCTTCGGCTTTGCTCATCTCGTGATCTCCTTCATGCAATTCGGGAATTCATACTTATCAAACGATCTTCGGCAGGCATTGTTCCCCGGAATTCGGAAAAACAGGTCGGGGTTTGCGGCGGCAAGCCAGACGCATCCTTCCCGAGCGACCATTGCTTTTCAATCCCATGGAGCGAAGAGTGACGGAAAATCAAACCGGTAGCAGGGTGGGTTCACAGACGCCCCGAGGGCGCGTCTGAATGCGGAGCGGTCGCGGCCTGATCATCCTCAGCGTGGTCTTGATCCTTGGTGTCGTCACCCTGCTGATGACGCTGGCCTACAGATTCTGGACGCGCAAACGGGGCTGAGACGCGGGCAAAACGGGCCCGGCGACGACCCACTGAAAACTCAAGGATGATGATGGTACCGCCTGCCCGTCTCGAACGGGCGACCTCTAGATCCACAATCTAGCGCTCTAACCAACTGAGCTAAGGCGGCACTGGCGCGGTATCTATCGCCCCCTGTCAGAGGACGCAAGGGTGTCTTGTCGTAATTCTGCAGTCAGGCTAATCAGGATGCTCAATTCTGGAGGCTTCCATGGGCATCAATAACGAAAGCGAAATCGCGGCCAATCTGCAGATCGGTCCGACCGACCGGGGGATGGTGCGCATCTATGTCGAAGGTGACGGCGTCGATCTTCCGCTGGATTTCGACCCCGATGAAGCCGCTGAGATCGCCGAAGAGCTGCTGGCGGCCGCTGAGGCCGCGCGTGCGATGGGGCAAGGCGGCGGCAAGTCGTCTAAGAAACCGAAGCGCTGATCCCCATCGGGTCAGTCAGCGCCAGCAGGCGGCCGGTCGAGACGCGTGCGATGTCGCGCAGAATGCGACTGCGCCGCGCCGCTGCCAGACGCGATTCGGGGGCCATGCGCTCGATCTCGGCCCCCCAGCTGTCGGCGCGGATCAGGCCGCTGCCCTCGGGCAGCAGGTTGGTCGGAAAATCGCAATCGACCGCCCAGAAGAAGCGGTCGCCAAATTCCAGATAGCCCTGCCATTTCCGGTCTCCGATGAAATCGGCGCGGCAGCTTTTGCACTCGACCACCCAGATCTCGCCCTTGGGCGAAACCGAGATCACGTCGATGCGCAGCCCACCACTTGGAACGAATTCAGAGAGTGGCGCATGCCCCAGCGAGGCCAGCATGCGCGAGACGCCGCGCTGAAGGCGTTGGCCGGGTTTGGCGGGCAGGTTCTCATCCATCGGACCAAGGTGAACGAAAAGGAAACATTGTTCAACCCCCTGCCCCGTGCCCGCGCACCCTTGCGGCAGACTGGCTGCGGCCCTATCTACGGTGCTGGCGGGTTTCTGCTCTTCGCGTGTGCGGCCATTTTTTCCACTGGCCTATAATTTCACCGAGGGGGCTGGCTCTGTCGGAGCCCTGGTTCCGTTATCTGGCGCCCACCTGGATATCCAGGCTTTCGGGGAAACCTGTGCTGCCACGGTTGCTGCGGTTCCCGCCACCCCTTCCCCCGGATTCTCACAAAAATGGGCGACCCGAAGGCCGCCCAGTAAAGAGAGAGAGGGAATTTCCGTTAGAAGCCGTAGACCAGCGACACACCCAGGGTGTTGTCGGTGCGGATCGCACGCTCAGACTGATATTCCGTCTTATACGAGACGCGGGTCGCGAAAGCGTCCGACATCTTGAAGTTCAGGCCCAGTTCGTTGGTCGCGACATCGCTGCTGTCCGAGGTCAGATAGTCGGTGTCGTTGGTCAGGAAGAACTGGTCGTTGAACTTGTGGTAGAAGCGCGACGACAGCAGATAGCCAGCCTCGGTGTTAGAGTCGTAGGCGATCGTGCCTTCCAGCGGTGCGGTCGGGCTTTGCGTGGCTTCAACCGCCTTGGTGTAGCGGATACCGACAGCGGCCTGAACGCGCCATGCGGTCTGGTCGTTGTTGATGATGCGGTAACCCGGACCAACACCGAAGTAGGCGTCACGCTTCAGGCGGCCATCCAGATCCGAGAAGGTCTCGTCATTGGCAAGGCTGACCGGATCATCTGCCAGCGAGTCGGTGGCCAGACGGCCAAGCGCGAAGGCATAGAAGCGGTCGTTGATGTTATACATGCCTTCGTAGATGACATAGGTCTTCTCGGTGTCTTTGTCGCCGGCGTTGTTTTCGCCGTACTCAAGCAGCAGGCCAACCGACTGCGAGAACTGGCCCTGGTTGTGCGACAGGCGGCCCGACAGGGTGAAGTCCTGGTTTTCCGAGTTGCCCGAGCGACCGATGTAGCTCAGCGCGACCGAGCCATAGAGACCCTGACGCTGCTCGGGGTTGCCGAAGCGATAGGCGTCCGAGGAGCGGTCGAAATCGTCGCGAACGGCTTCCTCGACGTCTTTCATCTGCTCGTTGACGTTGGAAATGCCCGTGGCGTTCGCTCCGGTGGCAATTTCCGACTGCGCGAAAACAGGCGAGGCAAAGGCCGCGGCAATCGCGGTGGCGCCAGCAAGGGATGCAATGATTTTCATATCTCAGTCCTCATGTTCGAACCGTAGTACCGCCCGAGCTGTCCGAGTGCTTTCGGTGCCGGGCTTGGCGATGAGGTGAACTTAGGACCCGTCCCTGGGCCTGAAAAGCGGGCCGGAAGACATGGATTTCTCGCAAAAACGTGAGGAAACTGGATATGTTTGCGCTATCGGCCAGATCATGCCGGTTCAAATTGTGATGGAACCCGGGGGTGTCAGATCGCCCTAAACGGAAGTCGGCAGGCAGGTCAGCGGCTTAATGTGGTGTTATGATACTCACTTATTGTTTCGTTCTTGTGACGTTCACATCACGGCAGCGCGATTGCGTAAATAATAGGCAATCAGAAATGGCCGTTCCCCCACATGGAGTGTTGCAGATGTCACACAGTTTTGCCGATTATCTGCGGCGCAATCGGACAGCCCGCTGCGGCCCGTGCCCTGCGCGCAATAAAAAATGCGCCGCATTGGGGCGCATTTCTGGATCTTGGGTGCTGTGGGCCTTGGTCAGAACGCTTCGGGGCGCGCCTCGCGGGCCATGTGGTCCAGAACCGCGTTGACGAATTTCGACTCGCGTCCTTCGGGAAAGAAGGCCTGTGCGATCTGGACATATTCGATGATCGCGACCTTGGGCGGCGTCCCTTTCGAGACGAGTTCAGCCCCCGCGCAGCGGAACAAGGCGCGCAGCACCGGATCGATCCGGTCGATGGGCCATTTCGCCACCAGCGCCCGATCGGTCATCTGGTCGATGCGCGACTGCCAGTTCACCGCGTCGTCGACGATGCGGGCGAACAGCGCGTCATCCGCCTCCGCCGAGACCATGTCGGCGTCCTCATCCTCGCGCCCGATGCGCCACTGCCGAAATTCGCGCATCACGCGATCGGCCGACTGGCCAGCGGCTTCCATCTGAAAGAGTGCCTGGACGGCATAGACGCGCGCGGCAGAGGAGCGCGCCTGACGCTCGCTGCGCTTGTCGCCTGCGGCGGAATTTCCCGGTTTCTGGTCCTGCCCGCTCATGCCTGCCCCGGTCCTTCGATCTTGCCCGCCAGCTTGATGATGTCGCGCTCCTTCGCGGCATCGCTGGCCGGGCGTGACTGCCAGCCACGGTCCAGCGCGATCAGGTGCAAGGCCGCCGCTGCCGCCCCGCCACCCTTGTTCTGGCCCTTTGGATCGGCGCGCACGAAGGCCTGTTCCGGGTTTTCGACGGTCAGGATGCCATTGCCGATGCAATGCCCTTCCAGACCCAGCAGCGTCAGCCCGCGCGAGCTGTCGTTGCAGACGGTCTCGTAATGCGTGGTCTCTCCACGGATGACGCAGCCAAGGGCGACGTAGCCGTCGTAAAGCCCGCGCCGCGCGGCCAGCCCGATGGCAGTCGGGATTTCCAGCGCGCCCGGAACCTCGATCAGATCGACGCTGGCGCCAGTCTCTTGGGCCACGGCGCGCGCACCTGCGATCAGGTCATCGGCGATGTTCTTGTAATAGGGCGAGACCACGATCAGCAGCCGCACCTGCCCCTCGAACCGGGGCAGTGGAAGATTGTAATGTTCGACGCTCGCAGCCATGTCTCAGCCCTTCGGGATCGGACGGGTGGAATGGATCGAAAGACCGTAGGCGTCAAGCCCGACAATCTTCAGCGGCGCAGAATTGGTCAGAAGCACCAGCTCGGACAGGCCAAGCGCCGACAGGATCTGCGCGCCAAGCCCGTATTGGCGCAGCACATGGGGCGAGACCTCGCCCTGCTCGGCCAGCCGGGGCGTCACGTCGCGGAACAGAACCACGACGCCCCTGCCCTCATCGGCGATGGCCTGCATGGCCGCGCCCAGCCCGCCTGCTTCTTCACGGCCGACGCCCAGCACGTCATGCAGCGGGTCCAGCGCATGCATCCGCACCAGCACCGGGCCTTCGGTGGTCAGATCGCCCTTGGTCAGAACGACATGCTCGGTTCCGCTGACCTCATCCGCGAAAATCCGCATCTGCCAGTCGCCACCATAGACCGAGTGCACCGCGCGCTGCGCACGTTCGCTGATGAGATTGTCATGGCGGCGGCGATAGGCGATCAGATCGCTGATCGTGCCGATCTTCAGCCCATGCGCTTGGGCAAAACCCACCAGATCCGGCAGGCGCGCCATGGTGCCGTCGGTGTTCATGATCTCGCAGATCACACCCGAGGGGTTCAGCCCGGCCAGCCGCGCCACATCGACAGCAGCTTCGGTATGGCCCGCGCGGACCAGCACGCCGCCTTCGCGGGCGCGCAGCGGGAAGACATGGCCCGGCGTCGCGATATCGGCAGCACCCTTGCTGGGGTCGATGGCCACGGCCACGGTATGCGCGCGGTCATGGGCCGAGATCCCGGTCGTGACCCCTTCGCGGGCCTCGATCGACATGGTGAAGGCGGTTTCATGGCGGCTGGAGTTCTTCGGGCTCATCAGCGGCAGGCCAAGCGCGTCGATGCGCGGGCCCGGCATCGCCAGACAGATCAGCCCGCGACCATGCGTCGCCATGAAGTTGATCGCATCGGGCGTCGCCATCTGTGCGGGGATGACCAGATCGCCCTCATTCTCGCGGTCCTCGTGATCGACAAGGATGAACATGCGGCCGTTGCGGGCCTCGTTGATGATCTCTTCGATCCCCGAGATGGCGTCCGACCATTCACTTTCGACCGGACCGGGCTTCTCATAATGCATCGGTAACTCCTGCAAAGAAGGCCTGACCGCTGACGAATCCCGCCAGGCCGCCGGCCGTCATCATTTCGCGTTCGTGGGCGGTTTCGCCAATCATCAGGACGGCGTCTCCGGGCAGGCCCTGCGCCCGCAGCCAACCCTTCATCTCGTCGCGGATCGCGGACCAGCTGGACCCGAAGGGCGCAAGCGGGCGAGCCGAGACCGCATCGATCCGGCGCGCCAGCACATCGGGTGCAATCCCGGGCGAGGTGCCCAGATGCCGGACCGCAGCACTTTCGGCCATGCGGTGCAACACCTTGGGCGTGGGGGCCTCGGTCGTCCGGAACACGCCAAGCGCGTTCGAGGAATAAAGGAAGGCCACCAGATCGCGCCCGGTGGTCGCGCGCACGCCCGCATAGGTCTTGTAGTCCAGCCCCAGCGATTTCGCGCGGCGGACCTGCAGGCGCACCACCTCGATGGGCAGGCTTGCGCCCAGAAGTTCGCGTCGGGCCTGCGTCCAGCAATGCGCGCGCCAGCCTGATCCGGCAAGCTGCGGTCCGCGATTGTGACCGATGCCCGACATGGCTCAGCCCGCCTCGGCCAGCCGCGCGACGTAACGGGCCACGGTGTCGATTTCCAGGTTGATGCTGTCGCCTACCCGGGCATCGCCCCAGGTCGTGACGGTCTGCGTATGCGGGATCAGGTTCACGCCAAAGCGCGTGCCATCGACCTCATTGACGGTCAGCGAGGTCCCGTTCAGCGCGACCGAGCCCTTCTGCGCAATGAACCGCGCCAGATCGGCGGGCGCGTTGAAGGTCACGCGGGTGCTGTCGCCCTCATCATGCATCTCTTCGATCAGTGCCACGCCATCGACATGACCCGAGACGATATGCCCGCCCAGCTCATCGCCCACACGCAGCGCGCGTTCAAGGTTCAGGCGCTTCCCGGCCTCCCAGCCATTCGCGCCGATATTGGTCTTCGACAGCGTCTCGGCCGAGATATCGACGTCGAACCAGTCCGGCCCCTTGTCGATGACCGTCAGGCACACCCCGTCGCAGGCGATCGAGGCGCCCAGATCGACGCCCGCCATGCCATAGGCGCAGGTGATGCGTGCGCGCATGTCGCCCCGCATCTCGACTGCCGCAACCTTGCCGATATCGGTGATGATCCCTGTGAACATCCTGTCCCCGCTGCAATTCTCCATGCCGAACTAAAGCCTCGCATGGCGATCTTCAAGCGAAGCTGCCACAGGCCGCCCGAAAATGGGTCAATTCGTTTCGAAATCCGTTCCTTTCATTGCAAACTGCGGCAAGATGCGATTAGCCGCAGCACATCCTCTGGTAATCAGACCTGACCAAGTGACCTTCGTGAACCCAGAAATGCCCTCGGGGGCAGACAACAGGACCAGCCCGTCGGCCGCCGAAGCGCGCGCCGCCGAGATTGCGCTGTTGCCGCCCTTCGGTCGGGTCTTCCTGTTGCTGCAAGGGCCGCACGGGCCATTCTTCAACCGCGTGGGCCAACTTCTGTCGGATGCGGGCGCGCGGGTCTGGCGAGTGGGCTTCAATGCCGGGGACGAACATTTCTGGACCGACAAGGGCAGTTTCATCGCCCATGAAGGCGGGCCCGAGGATTGGCCCGCCCATCTGGCCCGGCTGATCGAGGACAAGGGCGTCACCGATATCGTGCTTTACGGCGATGTCCGCCCGGTCCATGCCGCCGCCCGCGAAGCCGCCGCCCGGCTGGGTCTGGTCCTGCATGTGTTCGAGGAAGGCTATCTGCGCCCTTTCTGGATCACCTATGAACGCGGCGGCTCGAACGGGCATTCGCGGCTGATGGACATTCCGGTGAAAGAGATGCGCAAGGCGCTGCGCAGCCGGATCGGAGAGTTGCACCGCCCCCCGGCCCATTGGGGCGACATGCGCCAGCACAAATTCTATGGCGCGCTTTACCACTTCTTCGTTCTGGTCGCGAACCGGCGCTATCTGGGCTATCGCACGCATCGCGACATCTCGGTGCTGACGGAATTCCGGCTGCATCTGCGCCGCTTCCTGCTGTCGCCCTTCAACGCCATCATCCAGCGGCGCGAGGCTGCGGTCGTCCAGAAGGGCGGCTTTCCTTACGTTCTTGTGCTGATGCAGCTGGAGCATGACGCAAGCTTCGTCGCACATTCCCCCTATGACCGGATGGCCGATTTCACCGCCGAGGTGCTGGAGGCCTTCGCCAAAGGCTCGCCCCGCCATCACCGCATCGTCTTCAAGGCACATCCGCTGGAAGACGGGCGCGGCGACATCCGCAGCGCCATCGCGCGGCAAGCCAAGGCGCTGGGCCTCAGCGATCGCGTCCATTTCGTGCGGGGCGGCAAGCTGGCGCGGCTGCTGACGCAGGCGCATTCGGCGGTCACCGTGAACTCGACCGCCGCCCAGCAGGCGCTGTGGCGCGGGCTTCCGGTCAAGGCGATGGGGCGCACGGTCTATGACAAGCCGGGGTTGGTCTCGGACCAGCCGCTGGCCGAGTTTCTGGCCGATCCGCAGCGCCCGAATGGCGTGGCCTACCGTCGCTACCGTGATTTTCTGCTGGAAAGCAGCCAGATCCCCGGGGGCTTTTACGCCAGCCGTTCGCGCGCCCATGCCCTGCGGCTGGTCGTCGACATGATGCTGGCGTCCGAGGACCCGTATTCGGCGCTCTTTGCCGGAAAAGGCAAGCATCGGCAACAGATGGACGATGAGCGAGATTGACACTGTAATTTTATGGCATAGCCAGCTGAATTAAACTAACTTGCGGTAAAATGCGCCCTAGAACGCAAATGAGGCGCGAGAGGACAGGAGAAGACCCTTGACAGTAATCAGCAGTTCCATCCCCAGGCGCGCCGGCACGGCAACGTCCCTGACCCGTCGCATGTCGGGACTGGGAAAGCTGGCCGTGATTGGTGCCGTCGTTCTCGTTTCGGCTTGCGGCTTGCCACGGTCCGGCCCGAACAAGAAAGAGATTTATGCCGGCTCGGTCGACCGTGGCGGCAACACTCATGTCATCTACGTGAACGATCACGTGGCGCGGACGGCCAACTTCTCGCCCGCTTACGGCTTCTCGTCGGACTTCCGCAACGCCAGCACCGTTGGCGCGGATGAGATCCGGGCCGGTGACGTGCTGGGCCTTTCGATCTGGGAAAACGTCGATGACGGGCTTCTGGCCTCGATGGGGACCAGCTCGACCGCGCTGACCGAGCTTCAGGTCGACAGCCAGGGCTATATCTTCGTGCCCTATGCCGGTCGCGTCCGTGCCGCGGGCAATACGCCCGACCAGCTGCGCCAGCTGATCACCCAGCGTCTGGAAACCCAGACCCCCGACCCGCAGGTCATGGTCACCCGCATGGCGGGCGACGGCGCGACCGTCTCGGTCATGGGCAAGGTGAACGCGCAGGGCGTCTACCCCATCGAACGCCCGACCCGCACCCTTTCGGCGATGCTGTCGAAATCGGGCGGCGTTGCCATCGAGCCCGAGATTGCCGTTGTCACCGTCAAGCGTGGCAATTCCAGCGGCAAGGTCTGGCTGAAAGACCTTTACACCAACCCGCGCAACGACATTGCGCTGCGTCCGGGCGACGTCGTGCTGGTCGAAGAGGATCAGCGCAGCTTCACCGCTCTGGGTGCGCTGGGCGGCCAGACCAAGGTGCCGCTTGGCAACGAACAGATCAACGCGGTCGAGGCGCTGGCCATGGTCGGCGGCCTTTCCACCGCGCTGGCCGACCCGACTGGCGTCTTCATCCTGCGCGATGAACCGCAAGGCGTGGCCCGTGCGGTTCTGGGCTCGAACGCGATCCAGGGCACGCAGCGCATGGCTTATGTGCTGGACCTGACCAAGCCGAACGGCCTGTTCCTGGCGCGCGACTTCATGATCCGCGACGGCGACACCGTCTATGTCACCGAAGCGCCCTTCGTGCAGTGGCAGAAGACCATCGGCTCGATCACCGGCACCGCCGCTCAGGTCGGCACCATCGACTCGGCCCTCGGGGGCTAATCCATGGCCTTGGCCGGATTGGAGGCCGCCGGGGGAGATCCCCGGCGGCTTTTCGTTTTCAACGCCGGGTTTCTGCGCCAGCCCCGATTGCGCCGCATCCTGTCGCTGGCAGGCTGGCAGGTCACGCTGGGCCTGCCCCGCGCGGGCCAGCATATCGGCGTCTGGGGTGCCAGCCCCTATGCCCATCGGGGCGAGGCGATGGCCGCGCGCACGGGCGCGTCGCTGGTGCGGATCGAGGATGCGTTCCTGCGCTCGGTCCTGCCGGGCCGCGCAGGCGGGTCCTTGGGTCGGCGCGGGCCTGTCGGCTTGATCATCGATCCGGTGGGGCTGTATTTCGACGCGGACCGGCCCTCGCGGATCGAACAGCTGGTGACCTCACCCGAAGCGGTGGCACTGGCCGGTCAGGCGCAGGCGGCGATCCGGCGGCTGATCGACGCGGATCTGTCGAAATACAACGCCCACCTGCCCGTCCCCACGCCCGAGCCGGGCTATGTCATGGTCATCGACCAGACGCGCGGCGACGCCTCGCTGGCGGGCGCAGGTCGGGCCGAGTTCCTGCAGATGCTGGACGCGGCGCGGGAGGAAAACCCCGGCCTGTCCGTCCTGCTCCGCATGCATCCCGAGACCGCGCGTGGGCTGCGGCCCGGCCATTTCACCGCTGAGGACCTGCGCCCGGGCGAGATGCTGTCGGACGCGCCAATCTCGCCCTGGCGGCTTTTGGCGGGGGCGGCGCGGGTCTATGTCATGTCCTCGCAGCTGGGGTATGAGGCGATACTGGCCGGGCACCGCCCGCGCGTCTTTGGCCGTCCCTTCTATGCGGGCTGGGGGCTTTCGGATGATCAGCAGAGCCTGCCCCGTCGCGGGCCCGCCGGGATCGGCCAGTTGTTCGCCGCCAGCCATATGCTCGCGCCCGTCTGGTACGACCCCTGCCTTGACCGCCTGACCGATCTGGACGGCACCATGCGCCAGCTTGAGGCCGAGGCGCGTGCCTGGCGCGAGGATCATGCGGGCCATACCGCCTATGGCATGCGGCTGTGGAAACGCGGCTTCATCAGCCGCTTCTATGGCTCGGGCAAGGGGGTCCGCTTTACCGACACGCCCTCGCCTGCGGTGACGCTTGCCTGGGCCAACCGTGCCAGCGAGGCGCCACTTGCCGCGCAGGTCGAGGATGGGTTCATCCGCTCGCGCGGGCTGGGCGCGGCGCTGGTGCCGCCCCTGTCGCTGGTGGCCGATGACCTTGGCATCTATTACGACCCGCGCCGCGATAGCAGGCTGGAACGGCTGATCGCCCAGCCCTTGCCCGCAGGCGGGGCCGAGCGCGCGCAGGCGCTGATCGCGGCGCTGCGGGCGGCAGGCGTGACCAAATACAACCTTTCGGGCACCCTGCCCGATCTACCCAAGGGGCGGCGCATCCTTGTGCCCGGTCAGGTCGAGGATGACGCCTCGATCCGTTTCGGCGCGGGGGCCGAGCGCACGAACCTGCAGCTTCTGACCCGCGCGCGGCAGGAGAACCCGGACGCCGTCATCATCTATAAACCCCATCCCGATGTCGAAGCGGGGTTGCGCCCCGGTGCCATCCCCGAAGGTGATCTGGCCCGCCTTGCCGATGTCATCGCCCGGAATGTCGGGGCGGATGCGCTGATGGCTGTGGTGGATGAGGTCTGGACCATCACCTCGACCCTTGGGTTCGAGGCGCTGTTGCGCGGGCTGCCGGTCACCACGCTGGGCGCGCCCTTCTATGCCGGTTGGGGCCTCAGCCGCGATCTGGGCGAGGTTCCTATCCGTCGTAAGGCTCGGCCGGGGCTGGACGGACTCGCCTATGCGGCGCTGATTGCCTATCCGCGCTATTTCGATCCCGTCTCTGGTCTGCCCTGCCCGCCCGAGACTGCCGTGGCGCGACTGGCCGATCCGGTCTTTGCAGGGCAGTCCTCACCGCCGATCCGGCTGCTCGCCAAGGCGCAAGGGGCGCTTTCGGGGCATTCCTGGATCTGGCGGCGCTAGGCCCTGTCGCGCACCCAGCGGTGCATCAGATCCGGCCCGATGCGGCGCTGCTCGACCAGTCGAAAGCGGGGTGCATCTGACAGATGCGCCAGCTCCATCGCGGCAACACCGGGTCGACCGTCGCCCCCGATGACCAGCCCGGCGGTGTAGCCGATCAGCTCATCCACGCAATCGGCGCGCAGAAGGCTGGCGGCAAGAATGCCGCCGCCCTCGCACAGCACCCGCGTCAGCCCGCGCGTGCCCAGTTCGCGCATGAAATCCTGCGGCGCGCCCGAGACCTGCCACAGCGGGCCATGCGCCGCGCCCTCGGGCGGCAGGTCCGGCAGCGGGCGCGAGGACACCACCACGCGCACCGGTTGACGCTGAGCCCCCATGCCGCGCAGGTTCAGCCCCGGCAGATCGGCCCGCGCCGTGCCGCCGCCGACCATGACCGCATCATGGGTCAGCCGCAGCAGTTGTACATGCCGCCGCGCCAGTTCCGAGGTGATCCATTGGCTTTCCCCGCCTGAGGTCGCGATCCTGCCATCGAAGCTGGTCCCCAGCTTCAGCGTCAGCATCGGGCGCCCCTCGGTGATCCGGGTCAGGAAGCCGCGCTGCATGGCGCGTGCCTCGGCCTCGCAGATGTTTTCGGTCACCTTGATGCCGGCCTGACGCAGGATCTCAAGCCCGCGTCCGGCCACGCGCGGGTCCGGATCGGTCTGCGCCGCGACCACGCGGGCGACACCGGCGGTGACCAGCGCCTCTGCGCAGGGGGGGGTACGTCCGTGATGGGCGCAGGGCTCAAGCGTCACATAGGCGGTCGCGCCGCGCGCGGCCTCTCCGGCCTGGCGCAGCGCCATAACCTCCGCATGCGGGCGGCCACCGGGCTGGGTCCAGCCCCGCCCGACCACGATGCCATCGCGGATCAGCACGCAGCCCACCGCCGGATTGGGCCAGGTGTTGCCCAGACCCCGCCGCGCCAGCACAAGGGCCTGCGCCATATGGCGGCGGTCCGTGTCGGGGTTGCTCACTCTTCGACGGCGCCGGGGCGCAGTTCCGAGACGAACTTGTCGAAATCATCCGCCGCCTGGAAATTCTTGTAGACGCTGGCGAAGCGGACATAGCCCACGGTGTCGATGCGGGCGAGCGTCTCCATCACGATTTCACCGATGACCTTCGAGGAAATGTCGGTATCGCCCAGGCTTTCCAGCCGCCGCACGATGCCCGAGATCATCTGGTCGATGCGCTCCGGCTCGATCGGGCGTTTCTGCATGGCGATGCGGATCGAGCGTTCCATCTTGGCGCGGTCGAAATCCTCGCGCCGACCACTGGATTTGACCACGACCAGATCGCGCAGCTGCACGCGCTCATAGGTGGTGAAACGCCCGCCGCAGGCCGGGCAGAAGCGCCGCCTGCGAATGGCGACATTGTCTTCGGCCGGACGTGAATCCTTGACCTGGGTATCGACATTTCCACAGAACGGACAGCGCATCCTTAGTCCCCTGATAGCCCGCAACTACTTGGACTATAGGAGGTTGCGCATGACTTGGGTAGCGCAAGCTTGCACCTACCAGATGCTGACTGCACGCCTGTGGCAAGCCTGCCGCGCGACCCGGCCTGCCGGGCGCCCCGGAACACCCGTCGACACGCCACGTCCTGACGCTTTGATCTCGACAGTCAGGGCCTTGCGTTGCAACATGTCCCGCAATCAGAAGCGCCTGAAAAGGGCGCGACAATACTACCGGAGGAACAATGTCCCAGAGCAACAAATTCGACCGCCGCTCATTCCTGACCAAGGCCTCGGTCGGCGGGGCCGCTGCGGCCGCTGGCAGCGTGCTGGCCGCGCCTGCGATTGCGCAGGAAAGCCCGACCATCAACTGGCGGATGACCTCGTCCTTCCCGAAATCGACCGACACGCTCTACGGCACGGGCGAATATTTCTGCAAGCTGGTCGAGGAAGCCACTGACGGCAAGTTCAAGATCCAGTCCTTCACCGCGGGCGAGATCGTCGGCGGCCTGCAGGCAGCGGATGCGGTCATGGATGGCACGGTCGAGATGGCCCACACCGTCGGCTATTACTACTGGGGCAAGGACCCAGCCTGGGCGGTTGGGGCAGCGGTTCCGTTCTCGCTGAACTATCGCGGGATGAACGCCTGGAACTACAATGGCGGGCTTGATCTTTACAACGAATTCCTGGCCCAGCATGGTCTTTTCGCGCTGCCGGGCGGCAACACCGGCGTGCAGATGGGTGGCTGGTTCCGCAAGGAGATCAACACCGTCGAGGATCTGAAGGGCCTCAAGTTCCGCGTCGGCGGCTTTGCAGGTTACGTGCTTGAGCGCATGGGCGTCGTCCCGCAGCAGCTGGCGGGCGGCGACATCTATCCGGCGCTGGAAAAAGGCACGCTGGACGCGGTCGAGTTCACCGGCCCCTATGATGACGAAAAGCTGGGCTTCGTGAAGGTCGCGCCTTACTACTACGCGCCCGGTTTCTGGGAAGGCGGCCCGACGGTCCACTTCTTCTTCAGCAAGGACAAGCTGGAAGGCCTGCCCAAGCATTATCAGGCCGTCGTCCGTGCCGCAGCCCGTGCGGCGGACAACTACATGATCTCGTCCTATGACTGGAACAACCCCAAGGCGCTGCTGCGTCTGGTCGGCGAAGGCGCACAGATCCGCAGCTTCTCGCCCGAGATCATGTCGGCCGCTTTCGACGTCGCGAACCAAGTCTATGACGAGATGGGCGCGAAGCACGAATGGTTCAAAAAGCTTTGGGATTCGATCAAGGCCTTCCGGTCCGAGCATTACACCTACACCCAGCTCGTCGACTTCCAGTACGACTACTACATGATGCAGCTGAACGGCCAGAAACGCCTCTGATCGCGGCGATTGCGAAACGAAAGGCCCCTGCATTGCAGGGGCCTTTTGCATGTCGGGTTATTGGGTGGCGGCGGGAGGCTCCAGCCCCGGGGGCGTGCCGAGGCCCGGAAGGCCGTTCGCGCCCCCGATGGGTGCAGTTGCCGGGGCGGCAGGCGCAGGCGCTGGCGCGTCCAGACCGGGCGGTGCGCCCAGTCCCGGCAGGCTGTTGGCCCCGGCAGGTGTAGGCGTTGCCGCAGGGGCTGCGGGCGTCACCGGCGCACCGGGCTGCGTCGCAAGACCCGGCGGCGTGCCAAGGCCCGGTAGATCGCTGGCCGCGCCGGGCGTCGGCGGGGCCGAGGGCGCCATGTTAGGCAGCGGCGCCAGACCCGGCAAACCGCCGACCGAGCTGTCGGCCCCGCCCGCAGGCGCACCGGGCGCGCCCAAGGGCGGCAGGCCGCCGCCTAGGGTCGGTAGCTCGAACGTCGTCTGCGCGGCCGGGGCATTGGTCGCGGTCTTGTCACCGAACCCGGTCACGAAGCCCGGCACAAGGATCACCAGCACCGCCATGGCCAACTGGATGAACATGAACGGCAGCGCGCCCAGATAGATCTGCCCAGAGGTGACCGGCTGGATCGTCCGCCCCGTCACCGCGTCCTTGTAGGGCAGACGCGGCGCAACGGAGCGCAGGAAATGCAGTGAGAAGCCGAAGGGCGGGTGCATGAACGAGGTCTGCATGACCAGTCCCAGAATGACCCCGAACCAGGCCATGTCGATGCCGATGGCCTTGGCAGGCGCAACCAGCAGCGGAACGATGATGAAGGCCAGTTCGAAATAGTCGAGGAAGAAGGCCAGCAGGAAGACCAGCACGGCCACGAAGATCACGAAGCCCAGCTCGCCCCCGGGCAGCGAGACCAGCAGATGCTCGATCCACAGATGGCCATTGACGCCATAGAAGGTCAGCGAAAAGACCCGCGCGCCCATCATGATGAACATGACGAAGGCGGAAAGCCGGGTCGCGCTGTAGACGCCCTGCCGCAACAGATCGAAGCTGAGACGCCCTTTCAGCACCGCCAGGATCAGCGCGCCAGCCGCCCCCATGGCACCGCCTTCGGTCGGCGTAGCAAGGCCCAGGAAGATCGTGCCCAGCACCAGAAAGATCAGCGCCAGCGGCGGGATCAGGACGATGATGACCTGCTCGGCCAGACGCGACAGCACGCCCAGCTTCAGGTACCTGTTGGCCAGCGCGACGAGATAGGCAAAGCCCGCCCCCACCGCCATGGCGACGATATCGGCATCGACGCCGATCTTGGGGTGCAGCCAAGCGTAGGCGCCATAGCTGATGGCCGCCGTCAGGATCAGCATGACCAGCAGCGAGGTGATGCCATGGCCCAGCGTGCGTGCCTCGGGCGGCAGGGCCGGGACATAGTCCGGCTTCAGGATCGACAGCAGGAAGATGAAGAGGATATAGCAGCCCGTCAGGATCAGCGAGGGCACGATCGCGCCCGCATACATGTCGCCCACCCGCACCTGCAGCTGGTCAGCCAGCACGATCAGCACCAGCGACGGCGGCACGATCTGCGCCAGCGTCCCCGAGGCCGCAATCGTTCCCGCTGCAACCCTTCGGTCATAGCCATAGCGCATCATGATCGGCAGTGAGATGAGGCCCATCGCGATCACCGAGGCCGCGACGATCCCGGTTGTCGCCGCCAGCAGCGCACCGACCAGAATAACCGCATAGGCGAGGCCCCCCCGGATCGGCCCGAAAAGCTGACCGATGGTGTCCAGAAGATCCTCGGCCATCCCCGATTTCTCAAGGATGATGCCCATGAGCGTGAAGAACGGGATCGCCAGCAATGTGTCGTTCGAGAATTGCGTCCACATTCGGTTGGGCAGGCTGCCCAGCAGCGCCCAGTCAAGGTTGATCGAACCGCCCGAAAGCGGCGCAAGCTCGACCCCGATCAGGAAGAACAGAAGCCCGTTTGCGGCCAGTGAGAAGGCGACCGGATAGCCCAGTAGCAGAAAGATGATCAGCGAGGCGAACATGATGGGCGCCATGTTCTGCGCGATAAGTTCCATCATTTGCGGCTCTCCTGCGCGCTGGCGGCCTGTTCGGGCGGCAGGTTGTCGCGCATCTCGCGCGCCAGTTCCTCGGCTTCGGCCAGCGTGGCCTCATGCTGGGGGACATGTGGGTTGGGGTCCGGGATCGCGCCGGTGATGACGGCGATCTTCTTGATGATCTCGGAGATGCCTTGGATGAACAGTAGCACGAAGCCCAGAAGCAGGATCAGGCGCGCGGGCCACAGGATCAACCCGCTGGCGTTGGGAGAGGTCTCTCCGGTGCGATAGGCCGAGAGGAACCAAGGGTAGAGGTAATAGACCAGCAGCCAGGCAAAGGGGATCAGGAACAGAAGATGCCCCAGCAGATCGATCCAGTGCTGCACCCGGCGCGAGGCGCGGGTGTAAAGCAGGTCGATGCGGATATGCTCATTCAGGTTCAGCGTCCAGGCGGCCGCGCCCATATAGGCGATGCCGTAAAGATACCACTGAAGCTCAAGCCAGCCGTTCGAGGAATAGTTGAAGACCTTGCGGACAATCGCGTTGATCGCGCTGACAAGGACCGCGACAAGGATCATCCAGCTTGCGGATTTTCCGATGAATGTCGTGCACGCATCAATCGCGCGGGACAGGGCCAAAAGGCCTCGCATGGGCGCCTCCCAGGGAATGGCTTTGGGACCTAGTCTGGACCGGGACGGCCCCATACAAAAGTACCGATTGGGCGGGGTATGCAGGAGTGATGCAAAAGCGTCAAGAAAAACGCGGGCTGTGGCCGGCCTTTGCGCGTCAGAGCAGGGCGGCGAGCGCCAGAAGCCCCGCCACCTCGCCCGCCTGCTGCATCGCGCCCAGCACATCGCCCGTCTGCCCGCGCAGTTTCTTCAGCGCCAGCCGCGCAATCCAGAGCTGCGCCAGAAACAACGCCAGCACCGCCACCGGCCAGTCGAAGCGCTGCGAAGGATCATAGAACATAGCCAGAAGGATGCTGAGCCCGCCCAGCACCAGCGCCAGCGCAACGGTGCCGCCGCCGGGGCGTCCGGCGGCATGGCCCAGCCCGTCGCGGCGCGCAGGCGGCATCAGCCACAACGCCGCCGCCATCCCCGCGCGCGAGAGTGACGCCATGGCGATCAGCGCCATCGCCCCCTCGGCCCAGGGCAGCGAGGCCAGCGCACCCACACGCGCCGCCGTCACCATGCCGATGGCGATGACGCCATAGCTGCCGATGCGAGAATCGCGCATAATATCAAGGCATTGCGCGGGGTTATTGCCGCCAAGGCCATCGGCCAGATCGGCCAGACCATCCTCATGCAGCGCGCCCGTCAGCAGGATCATCGCGGCAATCGCCAGCAGCGCGGCCAGCATCGGCGTCAGCTCCAGCCAGAGCGCCAGCGACCAGACGCAGGCCGCCAAGGCCCCCACCAGCGCGCCCACCAGCGGAAAGGCCCAGACCGAGACCGACAGCGCCGGAGCCGGATCGGGCAGCACGCGCCAGACCGGCAGGCGGGTCAGCCAGACCAGCGCCAGAAGCAGCTCGCTCAGCCGCTGGGGCTGGTGCCGGGGGCTACGCCGGGCCAATTCCGGCCTCGGCGAATGTGGCCATGCCGTTGTGGCAGGCCAAAGCGGCGCGCAGGACCATCAGCGCGATGGCCGCACCCGAGCCCTCGCCCAGCCGCATGTCCAGCGCCAGCACCGGGCGCTTGCCCATGGCGGCGATCAGGCGGCGGTGGCCCGGCTCGGCGCTTTCATGGCCGATCAGGCAATGATCCAGCGCCTGCGGATCGTCGCGCAGAAGGACCGAGGCCGCCGCCGAACAGATGAACCCGTCCAGCAGGACCGGAATGCCCAGCTCTCGCGCCCGCAGAATCGCGCCACAGATGGCGGCCTGCTCGCGCCCGCCATAGGCCTGCAAAGTCTCATGCGTGGTCCGCGCACCGTTGTGGCGCGCCAGACCCGCATCGACCACCGCCACCTTGCGGGCGATGATCGCAGGGTCCGCACCGGTCCCCGGCCCGACCCAATCCTGACCCGAGCCGCCAAAGACCGCCGCCGCCTGCACCGCCGCGACAGTCGAATTGCCGATCCCCATTTCGCCAAGGACCAGCACATGCGCGGCGTCATTCATCGCTTCGGCGCCGATGCGCATGGCCTCGGTCACCTCCTCTGCGGACATGGCGGCGCTTTGGCTGAAATCGGCGGTGGGCCGGTCCAGCGCAATCTCGACCACCGACAGATCGGCATCGGCCAGCGCGCAGATCTGGTTGATCGCCGCGCCCTTGTTGCGGAAATTCTGCACCATCAGCGCGGTGACCTCGGCCGGGAACGGGTTCACGCCCTGCGCCACGATGCCGTGATTTCCTGCGAAAACAATGGCCTGCGCCCGGTCGATCACCGGGGATGCCGTCCCCTGCCAGCCGGCCATGAACTCGGCCAGCTCCTCAAGCCGCCCCAGAGAGCCCGGCGGCTTCGTCAGTTGCGCCTGACGGGCGCGGGCGGCATCTGCGGCGGATGGGTCAAAGGATGTCACGAGTCGTTCCGTTCCGGCTTCAGTCTTAGCGGCAGTCCGCATACCGCCATCCAGACCTCATCCGCAATGCCTGCGACCGCCTGGTTCATCCAGCCGTGCAGGTCGCGAAAGCGCCGGGTCGCGGCATCGGCGGGCACGATGCCCATGCCCAGCTCATTGGTCACAAGGATGACCGGATCGGCCTGCTGCGACAGCGTGGCGCAAAGATCCGCCACATCCGCATCCTCGAAAGCATTGGCCAGCCACAGCGTCAGGCAATCGACCAGCCGCACGCCCTGCCCGTCCGTGCGCCGCAGCGCACCCGCAAGGTCCTTCGCCTCTTCGACGGTCAGCCAGCCCGCGCCGCGCCGGTCCTGATGCAGGCGGATGCGGTCCTCCATTTCCCCGTCGCGGGGCTCGGCCGTGGCGATGTAGATCAGCGGCAGATCATGCAGCTTTGCCTGCGCGCGGGCCAGATTTTCGGCCTGCGCGGATTTGCCCGAACGGGCTCCCCCGGTGACAAGGGCGATGAAGTTTCGTTGCGTCATGGGGTGGTTTTTCCACATGCCGCCGCCAGAGGGAAGCGATGATCGGCCTTGTCAGAATTCATGAACGGGATTACCATTTGGTCCGAGATGTTCACCATGTGGAACAGGGAGACTCACTTCATGAAGAAACTGATCCTGACGACGGCATTGATCGGCGCGCTTGCCGCCCCCGCTTTCGCCGCCCAGCCCACCGAGGGCGAGAAGCTGGCCGAGAAGCAAGAGCTGAACTTCTGGATTCTTGATGCGCTCAAGACGCTGGACCCGGGCAAGAACACCGACCGCGAGGGCTCGGATGCGCTGCGCCAGCTGTTTGAAGGGCTGATGAATGAGGACGTGACCGGCGCCGTGGTGCCGGGCGTCGCCGAAAGTTACGAGGTCAGCGAGGATCAGAAGACCTACACTTTCAAACTGCGCGACGCCAAATGGTCGAATGGCGATCCGGTGACCGCCAATGACTTCGTCTATGCCTGGCGACGCGTGGCCGATCCGGCGACGGCCAGCGAATATGCCTGGTTCATGGAGCTGATGAACGTCGCCAATGCCACCGAAGTCACCAAGGGCGAAAAGAAGCCCGAGGAACTGGGCATCAAGGCGATTGACGACAAAACGGTCGAGGTCACGCTGATCGCGCCGACCCCCTATTTCCTGAAGACTCTGGCCCATCCCGCGACCTTCCCGGTGCCGCAGAAGGTCATCGAGGCCGAAGGCGACAACTGGACGCAGGCCGGAAAACTGGTCAGCAACGGCGCCTATAAGCTGGATCAACACGATCTGGGCGTTCAGGCCGTCATGAGCCGGAACGAGAATTACTGGGACAATGAGCACACCGTCCTGAACATGGTGCGCTTCGTCACGGTGAACGACCAGAACATCGGCCTGACCCGCTATCTGGCCGGAGAGATCGACTGGATGGACCGGACCCCCGCCGGTCAGTTCCCGCGCCTGCTGCAGGAATATCCAGATCAGGCGATCTCGGTGCCGGATGCCTGCTCCTATGCCTATCTGTTCAACATGTCCGACAAAGGCCCGGAATCGCTGAAGGATATCCGTGTTCGGCAGGCGCTGTCCTATGCGGTCGACCGCGACATCATCGTCGACAAGGTCCTGCAAGGCGGTCAGCGCCCGGCCTATTGGTGGACCCATTGGGCGGTCGAGGGCTTCCAGCAGCCCGATATCGAGATGGCGGGCTGGACGCAGGCCGAGCGCGTCGAGAAAGCCAAGGCGCTGCTGGCCGAAGCGGGCTATGGCCCCGACAACCCGCTGAAGCTGACGATCCAGTACAACACCTCGGACGATCACAAGAAGCTGGCGGTGGCCGTGCAGCAGTTCTGGAAGCAGATCGGCGTTCAGGTGGAACTGGCGAATTATGAATGGAAGGTCCACACCGACCGCCTGCAGAACCAGGACTTCGAGGTCGCGCGCTATGCCTGGTGCGCCGACTATAACGAAGCCTCGACCTTCCTCGATTACTTCCGCACCGGCGGCTACAACAACGGCAAATGGTCGAATGCCGAATATGACAAGCTGCTGGAAGAGGCCAAGACCGCAGCCGACACCGGCCCGCTTTACAAGAAGGCTGAAGAGGTGCTGATCGGCGATATGGCGATGGTCCCGGTCTATCACTACGCCAAGCCCATGATGGTGAAGGCCGATCTGCGCGGCTGGCCCAAGGAAAACGTGATGAACGACTGGTACGCCAAGGACATGTACCGCGTCGCCCAGTAAATCACCCGGCTGGTCGCGCATTTGCGTGGCCAGCCTTCATCCCGTGGAACTTCCCTTGGCACCTGACGGGACCGGAACATGACAGGTTATATTCTTCGACGTATTGCGATTGCCATTCCGACATTGCTTTTGCTGATTGTCGTCTCATTCCTGCTGATGCATGCCGCGCCCGGCGGCCCCTTCACGCAGGAACGCCAGCTGCCCGCGCAGGTGCTGGCAAACCTCAACGCGAAATACGGGCTTGATGATCCGCTGTGGCGTCAGATCATCAACTATGTCTGGGGCATCGTTGCGCATTTCGACTTCGGGCCCAGCTTCGTCTATCCCGACAGGACGGTGAACCAGATCATCGCGGCCGGTTTTCCGGTCACCCTGACCTATGGCAGCATTGCCTTTGTCGTGGCCGTGGCGGTCGGCGTCTCGGGCGTGGCGGCTGCGATCCGGCACAACACCTGGCTGGATTATCTGGCCGTCGGCACCTCGATTGGCGCGCAGGTGCTGCCGAATTTCGTGATGGCCCCGATCCTTGTGCTGATCTTCACGCTGTGGCTGGGCTGGCTGCCGGGCGGAGGCTGGGGCGGCCCGATCTATTGGATCATGCCGACTGTGGCGCTGTCGACCAGCTTCATGGCCTCGATCGCGCGGATCATGCGCTCATCGATGCTGGAGGTGCTGGGCTCGAACCACATCCGGACCGCGCGCGCCAAGGGCCTGCCCGAGCGTGCGGTGATCCTGCGCCATGCGCTGAAGCCCGCGCTTCTGCCGGTGATCTCTTATCTGGGTCCGGCCTTCGTGACGATGATCACCGGCTCGGTGGTGATCGACATGTATTTCTCGACCGGAGGGATCGGCCGCAGCTTCGTCGATTCCGCGCTGAACCGCGACTATGCGGTGATGATGGGCATCACCATTCTGGTCGGCGCTTTGACCATTCTTTTCAGCCTTGTCGTCGACGTGCTTTACGCATGGATCGACCCCAAGATCAGGTACTAGGCCATGATCGATCAAATCAGCATGAAATCCCTTGCCGCCCGCCTCAGCGAGACCGAGGTCAAGGGCCGCAGCCCATGGGCCGACGCCCGCCACCGTTTCCGGCGCAACAAGGCCGCGATGGCCAGTCTGGCGGTGCTGCTGCTGGTGGGTCTGTTTGCGCTGTTCGGCCAGCAACTGGCCGTCTGGTCGAATGAGGAGATTGACTTCGGGATCATCGGGCAGGCCGCGCAGCTGGGGGGCCCGAGCCTTGAGAACGGGCATTATTTCGGCACCGACGATCTGGGGCGCGACCTCTTTTCACGCACAGTGCAGGGCACGCAGGTGTCGCTGCTGGTTGGGCTGATCGGTGCGGCCATCGCCGTCATCGTGGGCACGCTTTACGGCGCGACCGCCGGATATCTGGGCGGGCGCACCGATGCGATCATGATGCGGCTGGTCGATATCATGCTGGCGATCCCCTATATGTTCGTTCTGATCCTGCTCTTGGTGGTCTTTGGCCGCTCGATGATGATGCTTTTCATGGGCATCGGCCTGATCTCATGGCTGGAGATGAGCCGCGTCGTCCGGGGCCAGACGCTGAGCCTGAAGAACCACGAGTTCATCGAGGCCGCGCGCGCCACCGGCGTGTCCACCTGGAAGATCATCCTGCGCCATATCGTCCCGAACCTGCTGGGCGTGGTGGCGGTCTATGCGACGCTGCTGGTGCCGCTGATGATCCTGTCGGAAAGCTTCATCAGCTTTCTGGGTCTGGGCGTGCAGGAGCCCCTGACCTCATGGGGCGCGCTGATCGCCGAGGGCTCGGGCACGATGAACTATGGCACGCTCTGGCAACTGGCCTTCCCGCTTTTCTTCTTCTGCATCACGCTGTTCGCCTTCTTCTTCGTGGGCGACGGGCTGCGCGATGCCCTTGATCCGAAGGACCGCTGAGATGGACAAGAACAGCGAAGGGGATCGCGCATTGCTTCAGGTCTCGGACCTGAACGTCCGCTTCCACACAACCGACGGAGAAGTCAGCGCGGTGAACGGCGTCAGCCTGTCGCTGGCGCGGGGCGAGACGCTGGGGATCGTGGGCGAATCCGGCTCGGGCAAAAGCCAGCTGGCGTTTTCGATCATGGGGTTGCTGGCGCGCAATGGCCGCGCCAACGGATCGGTCCGCTTTGACGGGCAAGAGATCCTGAATGCGCCACCGAAGGTCCTGAACAAGATCCGCGCCGACAAGATCGCCATGGTCTTTCAGGACCCGATGACCAGCCTCAACCCCTATCTGCGGGTCTCGGACCAGATGGCCGAGGTTCTGATGCTGCACCGGGGCATGGGCAAGGCGCAGGCGGTCGCGGAATGTGCGCGGATGCTGGATGCGGTGAAGATCCCCGATGCCAAGGGCCGGATCCGGCTTTACCCGCATGAGTTCTCGGGCGGGATGCGGCAGCGGGTGATGATCGCCATGGCGCTGCTGTGCAAGCCCGACGTGCTGATCGCGGATGAGCCGACGACCGCACTGGACGTCACCGTGCAGGCGCAGATCATGCAGCTTCTGGACGATCTGCAGACCGAATTCGGCATGGCGATGATCCTGATCACCCATGATCTGGGCGTGGTCGCTGGCGCGTGTGAGCGGGTGATGGTCATGTATGGCGGCCGCGTGATGGAGCGCGCCGCCACCGATCCGCTGTTCGCTGATCCGAGCCATCCCTATACGCAGGGTCTGTTGCAGGCGATCCCGCGCGTCGACCAGCGCGGGGATGAGTTGTCGGCCATTCCCGGCAGCCCGCCCAACATGACCTTCCCGCCGCCGGGCTGTCCGTTCCAGCCGCGCTGCGCCTATGCCATGCCCATCTGCGAAGCGCAGATGCCGCCGCTCGATGATTTCGCGCCGGGCCGGGCGCGGGCCTGCCATGCCTCGGTGATGACGGTGCGCGCGGGCCACGCGCCGCAACCCCTGTTACCGGAAGCGGCGGCTGAGGATCAGGCCATCGCCGCCGCATCGGCCGAGGCGCATGCCGCAGGAGGGACAAGATGACCAACGCTCAAGAGCCGCTGCTGCGGGTGCGCGACCTGAAGGTCACCTTCGACATCCGGGGCGCGGGTGCGATGCCCTGGTCCCCACCCCGCCTGCTGCAGGCCGTCAGCGGCGTCGACTTCAACCTGATGCCCGGGCAGACGCTGGGCATCGTGGGCGAATCCGGCTCGGGCAAGTCAACGCTGGCGCGCGCGCTGATCGGACTGGTGCCTGCGACGGGCGAGGCGCGCTGGCAGGACGGGACCAACCTGATCGGCCTGTCACCGCGGAAGATGATGAAATACCGCAATGACATCCAGATGATCTTTCAGGACCCGCTGGCCAGCCTGAACCCAAGGATGACCGTGGGCCAGATCATCGCCGAGCCGCTGGTTACCCATCACCCCGGACTGAGCCGGGATGAGGTGCGCGGACGGGTCAAAGAGATGATGGACCGGGTGGGCCTGCTGCCCAACCAGATCAACCGCTATCCGCATGAATTCTCGGGCGGGCAATGCCAGCGCATCGGCATCGCGCGCGCGCTGATCGTGCGGCCGAAGCTGGTGATCTGCGATGAGCCGGTTTCGGCGCTGGATGTCTCGATCCAGGCGCAGGTCATCAACCTGCTGGCAGAATTGCAGCGGGATCTGGGGCTGGCGCTGATCTTCATCGCGCATGATCTATCGGTGGTGAAGCACATCAGCGACCGGGTGCTGGTGATGTATCTGGGCCGCGTGATGGAACTGGCCGAGGCCGAGGCGCTTTATGCCGACCCGCGCCATCCCTATACGCAGGCGCTGCTGTCGGCGGTGCCGATCCCCGACCCCGCGCTTGAGCGCGCCAAGCGCATCATCCCGCTGGGGGGGGAGCTTCCCTCACCCATGAAGCCGCCCTCGGGCTGCGTCTTCCGCACCCGCTGCGCCCGTGCAGCACCAATCTGTGCCGACGAACGGCCCGAACTGCTGGGCGTCGAGCATCTGACGGCCTGTCACTTCCCGGGCAAATTGACGGATGAGGAAATCGAGCGGGCGATCAGCGTCGCCTGACGCGCATTGGGCCCGGCTTAGCTGGCCGGGTCCAGAAGCCGCGCCATCTCATCGCGGAGCTCGGAAAGTTCGAAGGGTTTGGCGATGAAGCCGTCGGCCCCAAGGGCCAGTGCCTTCTTGCGCTCGACGACGGAACCGCGGGCGGTCATCATCAGCACATGGACGCGGGCCAGATCGCGCTCGGCGCGCAGCGTCCGAAGAATGTCGTAGCCCGAAACGTCGGGCAGCATGATGTCCAGAAGGATCAGGTCGGGGCGGGTGGCACGGACCTCGGCCAGAGCGTTCGCCCCACCGCTGAGGCGCTTGTGGCTGTGCCCGGCGCGGGTCAGCAGGAACTCCAGCGCGACCGCGATATTGTCTTCGTCTTCGACGATCAGGATATGGGCCAAGACACTCACCTCTGTATCGCCTTGGGGTGCCGGGCCCGCGATAAGCAGGCCCGGCGCGAGTTCGATCAATCTGCGAAGATGTCTTTCTTATGCGTGCCGCCCGGAACCAGCAGCGTCCCGATTACCACGGTCGCGCCCGCGATGATGACGGCGTACCACAGACCGGCGTAGATGTTGCCGCTTTGGGCCGAGATCGCGAAGGCGGTCGCGGGCAGCAGGCCCCCGAACCAGCCGTTGCCGATGTGATAGGGCAGCGACAGGCCAGAGTAGCGGATCCGCGTCGGGAACAGCTCGACCAGCATGGCCGCGATCGGGCCATAGACCATCGTCACCAGCAGGATCAGATAGGTCAGGATCGCGATGACCATCAGCTTCTGACCGGTGAAGATGTCAAAGAAGTTGTTGGCCTTGGCGACGGTCGTGTTGTTGGCAGCCACCAGCGGATAACCGGCCTTCTCCAGCGCGGCGTTCACGCTTTTCTCGAAGGTGGATTTGGTGGTGGCCAGCTCCTCGCCCGAAAGCGCCGCCGCGTCATAGGACGGGATCACGGTCTCGTCGATCTTGATGGTGGCGTTTTCGCCTGCCGGAGCATCCACCGTTTCATAATTCACCGACGAGCGTGCCAGCATCGCTTTGGCAATGTCGCAGGCCGAGGTGAACTTGGCCGTGCCGGTCGGGTTGAACTGGAACGAGCAGGTTGCCGGATCAGCCGACACCGTGACCTGATGCTCTTGTGCGGCGAACAGCGCCGGGTTGGCGGTTTTCGTCAGCAGGTGGAACACCGGGAAGTAGGTGATGGCGGCGATCAGACAGCCCGCCAGGATGATCGGCTTGCGGCCGATGCGATCCGAAAGCGAACCGAAGAACAGGAAGCCGCCGGTGCCCAGGATCAGCGACCAGGCGACAAAGACGTTCGCCGAGAAGCTGTCGACCTTGATGACGTTCTGGATGAAGAACAGCGCGTAGAACTGACCCGAGTACCAGACGACCGCCTGACCCATGACCAGACCGAAGAGCGCGATCAGGGCGATCTTGCCGTTCTTCCAGGTGCCGAAGGCCTCTTTCAGCGGTGCCTTGGACTGGGTGCCTTCCTCTTTCATCTTCTTGAAGGCCGGGCTTTCGTGCATCTGCAGACGGATGTAGAGCGAGATCAGCAGCAGGAAGATCGAGCCGAGGAACGGGATGCGCCAGCCCCAAAGGTCGAAGGCGGTGATCATCTTGGGCGAACCGTCAGCGTTCAGGACGGCCTGACCAGCGGCATCCATGACCGGGCTCGGATCCCAGTTCGCGTTGACGTAACCCTGCACCAGCAGGATGACGACCAGCGACAGAAGCAGACCCAGCGTCGCCGTCATCTGGATGAACGAGGTGAAATAGCCGCGACGACCCTGCGGAGCGTGCTCGGCCACATAGACGGCCGCGCCGCCATATTCACCACCAAGCGCCAGACCCTGCGCCATGCGCAGCGCGATCAGGATGATCGGAGCGGCCACGCCCCAGCTGGCATAACCCGGCAGCAGGCCGACCAGGAAGGTCGACAGACCCATGATCAGGATGGTGGCGAGGAAGGTGTATTTCCGGCCGATCAGGTCGCCCATGGCACCGAAGACCAGCGCGCCGAAGGGACGCACGATGAAGCCCGCCGCAAAGGCCAGCAGCGCGAAGACGTTGCGCGTGGCTTCCGGGAATGCGGTGAAATACTGCGCCCCGATGATCGCCGCCAGCGAGCCGTAAAGATAGAAATCGTACCATTCGAAAATCGTCCCGGCCGACGAGGCCAGAATGACTTTCTTTTCTTCGGCGGTCATCGGTCGCGAACGGACCGCTCCTGCCTCTGAGGGGGTATAGGCCATGTAAATCCTCCTGTCGTCGCCGGTTGGTGCAGTCATGGCCGGGCAAGCCGGGGTCGATGCTTCGGAACGCATCCGAAAGCCCATGCACGCATCCGCGGCGGTGTGGACATGTATCAGTGAACCGTCTGGTGACGGGGTCTCAATGACGCGCCCGAAGCCTCCCTAACCCCGGATGCGGTCTTGCTGATGGCGGCATCTTGCGGTGCCGCGTCCGCCGGTCCTTGGACCGGAAAGGGCAAGGCGGGTGGGCCGCCTTGCCCGCAATCTGTCAGGCCCGGTTCATCCGGTTCTGGATCAGCTCATCGACCACGGCGGGTTCGGCGAGCGTCGAGATATCGCCCAGGCTGGCGAAATCATCCTCGGCGATCTTGCGCAGGATGCGGCGCATGATCTTGCCCGAGCGGGTTTTCGGCAGACCGGGGGCCCATTGGATCAGGTCAGGCTTGGCAATCGGGCCGATCTCGGCGCGGACCCAGGTTTCCAGCTCCTTGCGCAGCTCCTCGGTCGGCTCGACGCCGTTCATCAGCGTGACATAGGCATAGATGCCCTGCCCCTTGACGTTATGCGGGTAGCCCACGACGGCCGCCTCGGCGACCTTCTCATGCGCGACCAGCGCCGATTCCACCTCGGCCGTGCCCATGCGGTGGCCCGAGACGTTGATGACATCATCCACGCGCCCGGTGATCCAGTAATAGCCGTCATCGTCGCGACGGCAGCCGTCACCGGTGAAGTAATAGCCGGGATACTGCTGGAAATAGGCCTCCATGAAGCGCTGGTGATCGCCCCAGAGCGTGCGCATCTGACCGGGCCAGCTGTCGGCGATGCAAAGCACGCCCTCCGCCGGATTGCCCTGCTGCACCTCACCGGTCGCGGCATCCAGAACCTCGGGCTTGACGCCGAAGAAGGGCAGCGTCGCGGCACCCGCCTTGGTCTCGATCGCGCCGGGGATCGAGGTGATCATGTGCCCCCCCGTCTCGGTCTGCCAGAAGGTGTCGACGATCGGGCAACGGCCCTGCCCGACATGCTTGTCGTACCAGTTCCACGCCTCGGGGTTGATCGGCTCACCGACCGAACCCAGCACGCGCAGGCTGGAGAGGTCATGCTTCTCGACCCATTCCGGCCCCTGCCCCATCAACGAGCGGATGGCGGTCGGCGCGGTATAGAACTGGTTGACCTTGTGCTTTTCGCACACCGCCCAGAAGCGCCCCGCGTCGGGGAAGGTCGGTACGCCCTCGAACATGATGGTGGTCGCGCCATTGGCCAGCGGGCCATAGACGATATAGCTGTGCCCGGTGACCCAGCCCACATCGGCGGTGCACCAGAAGATGTCGCCTTCCTGATAGTCGAAGACATATTGATGCGTCATCGAGGCATAAAGCAGGTAGCCGCCGGTGGTGTGGACGACGCCCTTCGGCTTGCCGGTCGAACCCGAGGTGTAAAGGATGAACAGCGGATCTTCGGCATTCATCGTGCGCGGCGGGCAGTCGGCACTGGCCTCTTCCATCAGCGCGAGCACGTCGAAATCGCGCCCTTCGGTCCATTTGGTCTGATCGCCGGTGTGCTTGACCACCAGACAGCGCACATCGTCGGCGCAGGCCTCCAGCGCGGCATCGGCGTTCGACTTCAGCCCGGTGCGACGGCCACCGCGCGGCGCGGTATCGGCGGTGATGATCACCTTGGCCCCCGAGTCGTTGATGCGGCTGGCCAGAGCGTCGGGCGAGAAGCCCGCGAAAACGATGGTATGGATCGCGCCGATGCGGGCGCAGGCCAGCATGGCATAGGCTGCCTCGGGGATCATCGGCAGATAGATGACGACGCGGTCGCCCGCCTGCACGCCCTGTGCCAGCAGCACGTTGGCGAAGCGGTTCACCCGGTCCGACAGCTGAGCATAGGTGATGTGGCGCGCAGGCGTCGCCGGATCATCGGGTTCGAAGATGATGGCGGTCTGGTTCGCCCGCTTCGGCAGATGCCGGTCGATGCAGTTCTGCGCGACGTTCAGCGCGCCGTCCTCGAACCATTTGATCGAGACCTGACCCATGGTGAAATCGGTGTTCTTCACCTTGGTATAGGGCGTGATCCAATCCAGCCGCTTGCCCTCACGGCCCCAGAACGCATCGGGGTCCGCAATCGATTCGGCATACATGCGGTGATAATCCGCAGGCTTCAGCAGCGCATTCTCGAACCCGGGGGGAATGGGATGTTTCGTAACGGTATCAATCGACAAAGCTGGCCTCCTCAACTCGCATCTCAATCACTGGGACCGCTGTCCGCGCCTCCTCCAGGCGATTATGACAGGCAGCGGATACCGCTTTCGCCAAAGGTTAATCCCAAATTGGTTTCTGCGTAAACCATTTTTTGAAAAGGATAATTTTGTAAATTTATTCACCGAGTGATGGCCAATTTTGTAAATACTTCACAAATTCGACAGCTCGGGAACCGATCTGTGACGGCTTGCAGGTCGAGGTGAAGCCTGTAATGTCGCCCCATGACCAAGGATCCCTTCAGACAAACCGATGATCACGCACGCGAAATCGCACGCGGCCTTCTGGCCCAGATGCGCCACGCCGTGCTGGGTACGCTCGACCCCGATACCGGCATCCCGCTGTTGACGCGCATTGCCGTGCAACTGGATGGGGACGGGACGCCGCTTGCGCTGCTTTCCGGGCTCGCCTCGCATACGCGGGCGCTGAAGGCCGATGATCGCGCAGGGCTGATGGTGACGGCGCTCGATCCCGGCAAGGGCGATACCATGACGCATGCCCGGCTTTCGGTGCAGGCGCGTGCGCGGCTGGCCCCGCCCGATCCGGAAAGGCGCGCGCGCTGGCTGCAGCAAGACCCGAAGGCCAAGGTCTATATCGACCTGCCGGACTTCAACTTCTGGCGGATCGAGCCGGTCAGCGGCCTGCTGAACGCAGGCTTTGCGCAGGCGTTCAAGCTGCTGCCCTCGGACATGCTGACGCCCCCGACCAGCTGACTCTGGCGGAGGCGCGCTTCCCGATCTTACGGGCTAGCTTAGTCGGGGCTGTCCATGCGTACGCGGATCGACACCGAGCCGCGCGTCGGCACGCCCCAGTTCAGCGCCACCTGCTTGCGGCTTGTGCCCTGCTGGGTCTGGACCCAGGGCATATCAGAGACGCGCCCGCCCGAGTTGTTGATGATCTGGCTTTCGGCAATGACCGATTCCACCTTCCGCGCCCAGCCGTTGAAGGGCAGCGCCACATCCACATTCACCATCCAGCGGTTCGAGCCGGTCGATTGCACATGCGGAATGTCGACGGGGTTCGCGACATAAGCCAGCACGCCGTTGAACATATTGCCCTGAAACTGGACGTTGCGCATGCGGCTGTAGTTCAGATCGGCAAAGGTCGTGTCCACCTTGTCGATGCGGTCGATCTTGTTGAAGAGCGATTTGAACACATTCCCCATGACGCTGAGACCATGGATGAAATGCCCGGTCCCATAGGGCTTCAGCGTCAGCCAGGAAAAGCCCAGCGTCGTATTCGACGCAAGGAAGGTGTTCCCGGTGATCGTCAGCCCGCCAAAGGAGTACTCCTCACCGGCGAAATTCGGGGTCGGGCTGTGCTCATTCGTCCACTCGATCGAGCAGTTGTCGATGTAGTTCCCCGTCACCGTCGTCTGCACATTGGCCTGCGTCAGCACCAGCCCGCCGAAGCGCACGCCCGCCTGCGCGGTGTCACCCTGAAACCAGTGGTTGCCCTGAATGATATGCCCGCCGCCATTCGCGACCAGAAAGTGCCCGAAGCGCATGAAGCGGTTGTGGCGGATCTTGGTGTCGTTGTTGTTGACGTTGATGGCGACCGAGCTGCGGTTCTGCGCCAGCATCGTCATCTCATTCGACAGGAATTCGCAGCGGTCGACCAGCATGCCCTGACAGCCCGTCCCGATCGAGGTCAGCCCCCGGTTTTTCGGCTGGGTGACATAGCTGTCGCGCAGGCAGAACAGCGCGCCGCTGGGGGCCAGCATGATGCCGCTCGCCAGCCCCTCCAGCAGGAATTCGACATCGTTGATGTTCAGCCGGTCGAGCTGCTGCATGCCCGAGAAATCAAGCGCATAGCGGTAGCGCTCAAACGTATAGCTGCGTGTGCCCGCACCCCCGTAAAGCGGCTGCGACAGCGTCAGCGTGCCCGCGCCGAGATTGCGCGCGTTCACATAGACCTCGCGCCCGACACCCGGCCCCGAGATGCGAGAGCCGACCTCGATATTCGCGACATTGCCGACGCCGGTCAACGTGACCGGGTTGCCGGGGTTGTAGGTCCCGGCCGAGGTGACCGTGCGCGTGGTCCACGCCGGACCGTCGACAATCCCGATCTGGCCATTGGCGATCACTCGGCGGTTCGAAAAGACCGATAGGTTCGGCGCGAAATCCGAGGCGGTGATCGGCGCCGTCAGATCGACGCGGCGACCGCAGAGGTCCAGCGTCGTGTGATCGGTATAGCCGAACAGCGCCTGAAGCGCGCGGCGGAAACCTTCGGTCTCATCGCCGAAAGCCTCGGCATAGATCGGATAGTTGAACCGCCCCAGCAGCGCCAGACGCGCCGCACGCGGCATGCGCAGGGTACCGACAAAGCGCACCGGCGCACGCAGGCTCAGGTCCGAGCCGATGAAATAGGTGCCCTCGGGAACCACGATCTCGGCCCCGCCCGCCGCATTGTCTGCGGCGATGAAGGCCGCGCGGTCATCGGTCACCCCGTTCCCGATCGCGCCGAAATCCCGCACATCGACCCAGTCGAGCATCCCCGGCAGGAAGGCCGAGGTCACGTCCTCGACCACGAAATTCTCGATCCGGACCGAGCCGTTATTGTCGCCCAGCAGGTCAAGGCCGAAATGACCAAAGCTCGCCAGCCGCCCCCAGGGCATGTTGACACCGTCGCGATTGCCGGTGCCCACGATGGCCGAAAGCTCAACAACCTCGCCATAGCCGCTGGGCGTGACGGTGGGACCAACCTGCACCACGCCGCCCAGGTTCACCCCCGCCGCATTGCCAGCCCAGGCCGCGATCCGCGCCCGCGGCAGGTTCCCGGCGATCACCTTGATGCGGGTAGAGATGCGCAGATACTGCCCCGGCTGGATAGGCGTCCGCCGCATATAGCGCAGCGAGGTCGTCGCCTGCTGCTTGACGATCTCAAGACAGCTGCCGAAATCCTCATCTGCGGGAACGATGGCGGCATTGGCCGCGCCTTGCCAGGTGGGCGTGCCCGGCAGCCCGGTCGTCTGCGACCAGAGGTTCAGCCCCAGCCGGAACTCGCGGGGCATCAACGCCAGATTGCCTATTGTCATGGAACACATCTCCTCAGCCATGGATGCGGCGCGGGGCCGTCTGATTGGGCAAGGAATGTGTCGGTCTTGGGTTAACCCCCTGTTAACCATGCGCGCGCTGCAACGGCGCGGCGGGCAACAGGGGGCCAGTAACAGCGAGTGTCACTTAGGCTACAAGCTCTCCGGCAAGGGCGCGCTCGATCAGGGCGCGGGTTTCGTCGATTCCGTAAAGCGCGATGAAACCGCCGAAACGCGGGCCCTGATCGGCACCGAGCAGTACTTGATAGAGCGCCTGGAACCAGTCCTTCATCGGCTCGAACTGGTGATCACGGCCGATGGCGAAGACCATGGTCTGCAGCGCCTCGGCATCCGCCGGCTGGTCCCATGCGGCCAGACGCCCGGCCAGATCCTCCATCGCGCGACGCTCTTGATCGGAGGGCGCCCGGAAGGTCCGGGTGGGCGCGACGAAGTCGTTGAAGTAGCGCACTGCGAACTCCGCCGCCGCATCCAGCGTCGGGTTCGTCTCGGGGCTGGCTTCCGGGGCATAGCGGTTGATGAAGCCCCAAAGCCCGCTTTTATCCGTCGCCCCCGCGACCGAGGCGAGGTTCAAGAGCATCTGGAACGGCACCACCATATCCGAGGCAGGCACCTTGCCGCCGTGAATATGCCAAACCGGGTTTGCGAGTTGCTGTTCCGGCGTCTGATCGGGATAGGCCCGCAGCTGCTGGTGGTATTCATCCACCGCTTTCGGGATCACGTCGAAATGCATCCGCTTGGCCGTCTTCGGCTTCTGATACATGAAATACGACAGGCTCTCGGTCGCGGCATAGGTCAGCCATTCGTCGATGGAAAGGCCGTTACCCTTTGATTTCGAAATCTTTTGCCCTTCCTGATCCAGGAACAGCTCATAGGTGAAATGCTCGGGCTTGCGACCGCCCAGAATCTCGCAAATGCCGTCATAGATCGGGGTGTTGGTCGAATGGTCCTTGCCATACATCTCGAAATCGACATCAAGGGCCGCCCAACGCGCGCCGAAATCGGGCTTCCATTGCAGCTTCACATTGCCGCCGGTGACCGGCAGCGTCATTTCCTCGCCGTCGTCATCGTCAAAGGTGATCGTGCCGTTCTTGGCATCGACATGCTTGATCGGCACGTACAGAACCCGGCCCGACTTGGGGCTGATCGGCAGGAAGCAGGAATAGGTCTGCTGACGCTCTTCGCGCAGGGATGCCAGCATGACCTCCATGATCCGGTCATAGCGCTCGGCCGCCAGAAGCAGCGTCGCGTCGAACTGGCCCGAGCGGTAGAATTCGGTCGCGCTGATGAATTCGTATTCGAACCCGAACGTGTCCAGAAAGCGGCGCAGCATGGCGTTGTTGTGGTCGCCAAAGCTCGGGTACTCCTCGAACGGGTCCGGGACCGAGGTCAGCGGCTTCTGGATATTGGCCTTCAGCAGCTCCTGGTTCGGCACGTTCTCCGGAACCTTGCGCATCCCGTCCAGATCGTCCGAGAAGCAGAAAAGCCGCGTCGGAATGTCCGAGATCATCTCGAAGGCGCGGCGGATCATCGTCGTGCGCGCGACCTCGCCGAAGGTGCCGATATGCGGCAGACCCGAGGGACCATAGCCCGTCTCGAACAGGACATAGCCCTTTTCGGGGTCCTTCTTCTCATAGCGTTTCAGCACGCGGCGGGCCTCTTCAAAGGGCCAGGCTTTCGAATTCATCGCGGCGTCACGCAAAGAGGTCATGTCAGTCTCCATCACTTGGACAGTTCCCCGTATTGAAACGCCGCAGAATGGTCAATAATGACCGAGAAAACGCACGGAGAAATGCAGATGTCGGATGACTTGCCCGCCCTTTCGCCCCATGACGCGCTGGTCGCCATCATGATTGCGGTTTCGGCGTCGGACCAGAACCCGCGCACCTCGGAGCTTGTGGCGATCGAGCGGACGCTGAATCACGCCCCGATCTTCGCGGAATATGACATCGACCGGCTGCGCGCCGTGTCGCAGACGGTCATGGCGCTTTTCGAGGAAGAGGACGGGGTCGACGCCCTGTTCGGGCTGGTGCGCCAGACCCTGCCGCAGCGGCTCTTCGACACGGCCTATGCGCTGGCCTGCGATGTCGCGGCTGCCGACGGGCGCCTGCATGATGCCGAGGCGATGTTTCTGGCCGAGCTGCGCCACCAGCTGGACATCGACCGCCTGCACGCCGCCGCGATCGAGCTCTCAGCCCGCGCCCGCCACCGCGTCCTCTAGGGGCTGCGGCGCGTCGGTCGGTTGCGGCGCGGCTGGGACAGCCAAAGCGGGCGCGCTGCGATCATATTGCGCGACCCATGCCTCGATGATCCCCTGCTGCAGACCCTTTGAGCGGCGCGTCCAGCCAATCACACCGTCCGGCAGCTCCTGTCCTTCGGTCGCGGCGCGGCGCTCTTCATCGCCGGTCAGGACGGCGAAGGCCAGCACCCGGCCCTGAGGGCCCTGCGCAAACCCTGAAAGATTCGAGACAAAATTCAGCGTCCCGGTTTTTGCATCAATGGTGATATCGCTGGGGATCTTCTTGCCATCGGCATTGCGCAGCGGGATCGGCTTCATCAGCCCGCGCAACCCCGCCGAACGTGCCGGTCCCGCCATCACCTCGGCCAGCATCCGGGCCGAGACGCGATTGCCCGCCGACAGGCCCGAGTGATCGCGGAAGAGGAATGCCCCCTGAACACCCTTGGCCTGCAGCCAGTCCTGCATCGCCTGCGCCGATGCGCCAATCGTCCCCGCGCCGCTGGCCGCCAGCCCGATGACCTCGGCGGTCAGGTTCGTCGAATAATCCAGCATATCGCGCGCAATCTCGGTCAGCGGCGGGCTCTCATGAGACGCGATCTCATCCCCCGCAGGCAGGTCGGTGATCACCTCGGGCTTCGGCAGCACCAGCCCCTGCGCGCGGCAAAGCGTCTGGAACACGTCACCGGCATAAAGCTCGGGCTTGCGCACCGGCAGCCAGCGGCTTTCCGATTTCCCCAAGGCGCGGCGCGAGATGGACCAGCCCTCGCCATTCTCGCGCGGGACATAGGCGAACAGAGGCGCGCCGCGATCCGTCACCTCGACCGCGACCGTATAGGCGCGCGGAGAGTTCCGTCGCGCCCGCGCCTCGACCGAGGCGCCGCCCTGCCGCCAGTCCAGATGCACGCGGTTGAAGTTCAAGTTGATGCCGGAAAATGCCGGGTTGTAAGGCAGATGCGCCGCCTGACCCGCCGTGATCTCATCATGATGCGGGATCGCGCCGCCCCAGATCGCGAAGCGTTGGGGGGCCGGACGGCCTGCGGTTTTCTCGGCTGCGGCGGTCGCCTTGGCAAGCTCGGCCAGCTGATCGGTGTCCAGCACCGGGTCGCCCCCGCCCGCAAGGATCAGCATATCGCCCGCACGCAGGACGCGCGTCCGAAAGCGGTGGTTCGGCCCCAGCCGGTCGATGGCGTAAAGAGCGGTGACCGCCTTCAGGGTACTCGCGGGCGCGCGCATCTCATCCGCTGCGCGGCTGGCGAGCAGCGTTCCATCCTGAGCATCAAGCACGGCGAAAGACACCGATCCGCCCAGACGCGCATTGGCGATCAGCGCCTCAATATCCGTGGGCACCGCCTTGGCAACCCCGACCCCCGCCCCTGCACCGGTCCGCACCGGACGGGCGCGCGGCCGTGGATCGGCCCGCAGCACCGAAGGCATCAGCGTCGCGGCCAGCAGCCCGGCCATAAGGTTTCTGCGCGTGATCATCTCTGGCCACCCTTCATCTTGGCCGCGCGCAAGCGTGCCGCCCTCAGCGCTGTCGAGGACAGCATGTTCAGCGGGCCGTTTATCATGCACCAGGCCGGAGGCGTAGCCCGTGCCAGTTCACTTGCGCGTTCCTCGGGCAGGCGCGCATCGCGCAGGATCCGTGCGGTGCGGGAACTGCGCGCCGCCATCATCCAGCCCGGGCGAGCGATGACGCCGATGGGCACGCGGGCCGCGATCTCTTGCCAGCGGTCCCAGCGATCAAACTGTGCCAGATTGTCAGCGCCCATCAGCCAGACGAAATTGACCAGTGGATAAAGGCGCTGAAGCGCCGCGATGGTGTCGGCGGTCATGCGGGTGTGCAACTGACCCTCGATCCCCGTCACGATCACGCGCGGATCTTGCATGATGCGGCGCGCCTCATCGATCCGCTCGGCCAGTGGCGCGGGACCGTGCTGCTTCAGCGGATTGCCCGGCGACACCAGCCACCAGACCCGGTCCAGCCGGAAGCGTCGCAACGCCATCTCGGTGATATGGACATGACCCGCATGCGCCGGATCGAACGAGCCGCCCAGCAGCCCGACGGTCATGCCCGGCAGGGCCAAGGGCAGATCATGGCGCATCATGGCCGCGTCATTCCCCGGCACAGGCAGGCGACGGATCGGGTCAGGTCGCGGGACATCCTCTCTCCTGCATGGTGGGACGCGGCGGTGTTGACCCGTTCTAGCCTCAATGCGGCGGCGCCCTCAACCGGCCTTGCGCCGGGGCAGCCATTCCTCACGCCGCAGCCATGCGGCCGACATCGCCCAGAGCGCGACGATCACCCACAGGTCAATGGCCAGTCGCACCGGCAGCCGCGCCGGAGAATCATTCGCCACCGTCATGTCCAGCGCATCCCCCCAGATCGACAGCAGCACGCAGGCGATGAAGGCCCAAAGCCCGCCGCGCCCGATCTCGGCCAGAGCCACGCCTAGCCGGGTGCTGGCCATGCGGTCGAAAATCGGGGCCAGAGGGGCCGCGACCAGCCAGCTCGCCGCAAGGATCGCCGCCAGCCGCACGCCGTCCAGCGACCATTTGTCGATGGGGCCGGTCCAGCTGGTCAGGAACTCATGCAAAGGTTTGCCGATCGGCCCGACGCGCCAGCTGAGCACGACCGCGCTGGACAGCAGCACCACGACCGCCGCCGCCACCGTCACCAGCGTCGCATGCGGTCGCAGACGCTCCATGATCTGGATGCGGAAAGCCCCCATGGCCACCCCGCAGAAGAACAGAAGCTGCCAGCCGAACGGGTTGAACAGCAGGCCCGGCCCCGGTCTCTGGTTCGGGATCAGCGCGTTCAGTTGCTCGGCAAAGATCCAGATCAGCACCGACACCGCCAGCGTCGGCAGCGGCCAGCGCAGCAGCGCCGGAACCATCAGCGGCGCGGTCGCGATCAGCAGCACGTAAAGCGCCAGCACATCCATCAGGTTCGGCTGCATCCACATCAGCGCCACCGTCGCGACATAGCCGAAGGGGTTATTGATGATCCATTTCGAATATTCGGACCAGACCGCCGTATGCTTCAGCTCGAACTGGAACAGCAGCCAGGACAGCAGCGCCAGCACGACCGCGCCGATGATCAGCGCCCGCCAGACCTGAAAGGCGCGCTTCAGAAAGCGCCATTGGGCGGCGCGCAGCCCCTGCCGCGCCTCGACCTTGATCCAGACGAGGCCCACCAGAAACCCCGAGAGCAGAACGAACAGCTCGGCCGCATCAAAGACGACGAAATTCGCCAGCGTGAAGTTCCGCAGGGGCGAGATCGGCATGTGATCCAGCATGATGCAAACCAGCGCGTAACCGCGCAGCATATCCAGCGAAGCGATGCGTTTCATGCAGGCAACTTTACGAAGCTGGCGATCAGGTCGCGATCTTCCAGCAGGGCCAGCTTTTCAGCCGGCGTCAGATAGGAAATCGCTTCGGCGCGATCGGTGGAATGGCGGATCTTGGCCTCGGCGGAGATCGCGTCCAGTCGCTCGGCCACCGGGCGGGCCTGCGTCTGGGCCAGAAGCTGGGTGTGGCGGGTCAACTGCGCCTCGCTGGTGGCGAATTCGGCCAGACCGTCCTCGGGCAGATGGCCCGCGATGCGGAAGCTCAGCGCATTGGCGGCGGTCAGGATTTCCGGTGGATCACGCTCTTCCGGGGTGACCAGCAGGCCCTGCCTGCGCGCCCAGCGACCGAAGACCGGGCTTGAGGACCAGCGCGAGGTAAAGGGCGACAGGATCAGCCCCGCCAGGATCGGCGACAGCCAGACCAGCTGCCAGGGCGAAAACACGGCCAGCACCAGAAGCGTGCCGATGCCCAGCGTCACATGCGGCCAGTGCCGACGGATCACGATGGACCAGGACGGCATTTGACCCGCGCGGACCTGCGCCTCCCAGCCGCTGTCGCGACCGCGCAGGATGTCGAAGATCTGGCGCGTCTGGATCAGCATCTGCACCGGGGCAATCAGCGCCGACAGCACGATCTCGAACAAGGCCGAGGCCAGAATGCGCACCTTCCCGCCCGAGTTCTGCGCCAGCGGACGCCGCCAGGCGCGGATGATCGAGATGAATTTTGGCACCAGCAAGAAGGACATGGCCGCGATGAACAGCCACAGCATCCGCACCGGATCAAAGACCGGCCATTCGGGGAAAAGCTGGTAGGTCTGCGGGAAATAATCCGGACGCGACAGCAGCACATTGGCCGAAAGCGTCAGGCCCACAAGGATCATCGCGAGCCAGATGGGCGACATCAGGAAGCCCAGAATGCCGACAAGGAAATGGATCCGGCTGATCGCCACCAGCCCCTTCGCGCCCAGAAGACGCGAGTGCTGCAGGTTGCCCTGCGCCCAGCGACGTTCGCGCACCGCCATATCCAGCAGCGTCGGAGGGCAGCCCTCATAGCTTCCCCGCAGGTCCCAATCCAGCCGCACCTTCCAACCGGCGCGGCGCAGCAGGGCCGCCTCGACGAAGTCATGGCTAAGGATCGCACCACCGAAAGGCGGGTTGCCCGGCAAGGTCGGCAGGCCGCAGCAGCTGGCAAAAGCCCGCACGCGGAAGATCGCGTTATGACCCCAGAAGTTGCCGCTGTCCCCCGACCATGCGGCAACGCCGCGCGCGATGGCCGGGCCATAGACGCGGCCCGCGAACTGGACCATGCGCGCAAAGATCGTCTGACCGCCCACCAGTATCGGCATGGTCTGCAACAGCCCGATCTTCGGATCGGCGTTCATCCGGTCCGAGAGCGCGCGGATCGTCTGCCCGCCCATGACACTGTCGGCGTCCAGCACCACCACCTGATCGTAGCGGTCGCCCCAGCGACGGATGAATTCGGCGATATTGCCCGCCTTGCGCCCCTCGTTCGAGGTGCGGCGGCGATACCAGACAGGAATTGGAGAAATGTCGCGCAACCTACTGACCGCGCTCATTTCTGCGAAAACCGAGTCCGGATCGCGACTGTCCGACAGCACGAAAATCTCGGTCCGCTCACCCAGACCCACGCGGTAGATGTCGCGCGCCAGTGCCGCCAGCAGCCCGGCCGTATCGGCGGCGTTTTCATGGTAGACCGGCATGGCGATGCAGATGCGGGCGTCATTCGGCCCCACCGCATTCTCGCGGTTCGGGGCCATGAAGCCCGCGATCATCGAGGTGAAGGAAAACCCGACCCAGGTGAAGGTCAGCCCGAACAGCACCAGCAGCACCGATTGCAGGAAGGTGCCGTGCTCGCCGAAGACCTTCTCCATCTCATAGGCGCCGATGGTGCCGATCAGCAGCGCGCCCCCAAAGGCCACCAGCCGCGCGGCAACCGTGCGGGCGGTGGGAAAGGTGAAGGCGGGGCCTTCAGGCACCGGGCCGCGCACACCCTGTTCGGGCATCCCAAGCGGGGCTTCGGGTGGCATGGCGGTGGACAGCGCCTCGGCCTGCCCCACGCCTTCCCACAGATGCTCGGCGTTCAGCGGCATCTGCGTCTCATTGCTGGAAACCTGCGTCGGCTTCTGGCTGGCGGTCTCGAAACCTGTCACGTCGCTTACTCGCGGGTCCAGCGGGCGATCCAGGTCTCGCTCAGCGAGCCTTCGGGGCCGTTCAGTACCGCCGACAGATCCGCTAGGCGTGCGTTTTCGGGGAAGAACTCGAAGGACAACCGCATCCGGCCCTGCTCGGGCAGGCGCACCAGATAGCTGTGGCCGATCTTGCCGGCCGAAGCGCGGATCTGCGCCTGCGGATCCTCGGTGCCAAACAGCGCCAGATCGAAATCGACGATATAGGTACGCGCATTCGCGTTGTTGATAGCCTTGCCTGAAAGCGTCTCGATCACGCGGGAAATCGGTGCACTATCAGGGGGTTCCGGCGCAAATGTCAGAACATACGAGAAGTCGTGACGTTCCCCCACCTTCAGCGGGTCCGAGGGCTGCCAATAGCTGACGATATTATCGTTGAACTCATTCTCGACCGGAATTTCGATCAGCGTGACCGTGCCCTTGCCCCAATTGTCCTGCGGCGCGATCCAAGCCGAGGGCCGCAGCTCATAGCGTGCTTCGGCGTCCTTGTAGGTCTCGAAATCGCGGGAACGCTGCGCAAGGCCAAAGCCCAGCGGGTCATTGTCCATGAAGGCCGACATTTGCAGCGTCGAGGGACCCGACAGCACGCGCCAAAGCCGCGTTTCAGCCCCGGTCAGCATCTGCAGCCCGTCGCTGTCATGCACGGCGGGGCGGTAATCGTCGATGTTCACGCGGTCGGCCGGGCCGAACCAATACATCGAGGTCAGCGGCGCGATACCGACTTTGCTGAGCTCATTGCGCGGGAACAGCGCGACACGCGTGTCGATGGTCGTTTCGGCCCCAGGCGTCACGCGGAATTCATAGGCACCCGAGACCGATTTGCTGTCCAGAAGCGCATGCACCAGAACCGAGCGGTCCTGCGGGCCGGGGCGATGGATCCAGAAGGACCGGAAGATCGGGAATTCCTCGCCCTCGGGGCTGCCGGTACCGATGGCAAGGCCCCGGGCCGACTGGCCGTAAAGCGTGCCGCGCGCCACGGCGCGGAAATAGCTGGCCCCCTGGAAGACTAGGAATTCATCCATCACATCGGGACGGTTCAGGGGCGCGCGCACGCGAAAGCCCGACCAGCCCATATCGCCGATGGTGTCATAGTCGACGCCATTCGGGAACTGCGCCGGGTCGAAATCGAACATATGCGGGTCGAATTTCAGCGGCCGGACGACGCCGTCATCGACCAGATTGATCTCGACCGGTTCGTGGAAGATCGCGCCGGGGGCCAGTAGATCCAGCCAGAAATCGCGACTGCCTGCCCATGGGTCGGCGTCACGGCGAAAGCGGATGCCGCGATACTGGTCATAGTTCAACTCACCAAAGGTGCCGATCAGCTCGGATCGCGGCGCGTCATATGCCTTGCTGGCGTAATCCTGCGCAATGGCGACCAGAGAGTCGAAATCGAACGGCTTCACTTCCTCGGGGACCGGCGGCGCTTCGGGGGCCGGAACCTCGGCAATAGCCGCATCCTGCGCATGGGCCGCGCCAGAGAGGGACGAAATGGTACCGGCTGCACTCATGGCCGCACTGGCAGAAAGAACAAAATCGCGACGCCGCATCAACGTTCCTATCGACAGCTCCAGAGGAGCGGAAACAACGACGGGGTGTGTCACTTAAGTGAAGCACAGGCAAGCCTTTTCAGGCCAGAACGGCCTGACCCCGCCGAAACGTGAGGCCAATATATAGCAAATCGGGCGAAAGCCGAAGCCTTCGCCCGCGCCGCTGTCATTTCGCGCTTATCGGTTGATTTCGCGCATCACCGTTCCCTGCCGATCAAGCTCGACCGTGACCGCTTCGCCCTGCGGGTTCACGGCCTCAGCCAGGGTGCGCGGACCGCGCTGCGTGATGCTGCCGGGCTGGGTATAACCTGCGCTTTCAAGCGCCTGCCGGACGGCACCCTCATCGACCGGAGCTGCCGCGCCCTGACGACCCGGCGCCGGAGGATGACCCTCGCCCCGCTTCCAGCCGTCATGGCCGTGCCCGTGGCCGTCCCGACCGGGGCCGCGATCACCGCGAGGCCCATGATCGCGCGGACCACGCTCATCATCGCCGCGACCAAAGCGCATCAGCGTGCCGTCATTGGCAAAAGCCGCGCGCAGTTTTTCGCCACTGCTGTCGGAGCCAGCCAGCATGACGCCCCGCTCTCCGGTCATCACGCCCTTGATGCTGGCGAACTGGCCGTAGACCGCCTGATCGCGGACGGATTGCGGCACAAGCTGATCGACCAGCGCCTGCGCCAGCACGGCGTCGCCCTTGACGAACATTCCGCGCAGCGCGCCTTTGTCGTCGACGAAGGCACGAAGTTCGCTGCCGTCAGCCTGCTTGCCTTCAACCTTCAGGCCACCGCGCTTGCCGGGCTCGGACCTCAGATCGGTCAGACCGGCGTCACGTAGCACCTGCGGGATTTCAGGGGCTGCCGTGGTCGCCGGTGCCGGAGCCTGCTCGGCAGGCGCACTCGCCTCGGGGGCCGGGGGCGTCGCGTCCTGCGCCAGCACCGCGCCGGGGGCCGCCAGCATCGCAAGAAGGGCAGACAGGGCAATCGTACTCGATAGGTTCTTCTTCATTATCGTTTCCTTTGCTCTCGGGGTCTTTCAACCCTGCACGAATCGCTTTTAGCTGTGCCCCGGCCAACGAAACTCCAACAGGCCATTGGGTTTTCGTTTGGCTTTCCCGCGCTAGCGTCGCCCTTGAACGGAGTAAACATGTCCCGAACCGCCGCCGCCATCCTCTTGTCAGCCGCTATGGGCCTGCCCGCGCAGGCGCAGGGCCCTGATGACTGGCGGTTTGAGATCCCCCCAGAGGCCGCCTTTCCAACCGACCGGAACTATCGCCTGATCCCGCTCAGCCAGGCGGCGGATCTGGTCGGCCAGCGTTTTAGGGGCCGTCTGGTCGCCGCCAAGCTGATGCCGCCCACACCGCCAGAGCTGGCACATGGGGTCGAACTGGTGCAAGAACTGCGGCTGTTGACGCCGAAAAAGGACATCATCCTGATCCGTCTGGACGCCCATACCGGCGATTTTCTTGAGGTCGCGGGCGCCGGGTTGACCGATGCGCGCCGCAAGGAGGCCGGACGATGAAATGCCTGATCGTCGAGGATGACCCGGTTCTGGCCGCGCAACTGGCCGAGGCCATGCAGGACGGCGGCTTCACCTGCGAACTGGCAGCGGACGGGGGTCAGGGCGAATTCCTCGGCGCGACCGAAAGTTATGATCTGTCGATTCTGGACCTGGGTCTGCCGGGAATGCCCGGGATCGAGGTTCTGACCCGCTGGCGCGACAGTGGCATCACCATGCCCGTCCTGATCCTGACAGCGCGCGGCGACTGGACCGACAAAGTCGCGGGTTTTCGCGCCGGGGCCGATGATTACGCGGTCAAACCCTTCCGCCTTGAGGAGGTCGTGATCCGCGCCCAGACTCTTGTGCGCCGCGCGGCAGGCCATGCGCAGGCGGTCATCAAGGCGGGGCCGCTGCATCTGGACAGCCAGCTTGGCATCATCACCCGCGACGGCATGGCGCTGAAACTGACAGGGTTCGAGACGCGGATCCTCTCCTATCTGATCCACCACCAGAACCGGATCGTCAGCCGCACCGAACTGTCCGAACATCTTTACGATTCGGCTGCCGACCGCGATTTCAAATCCATCGAGGTGGTCATCGGGCGTCTGCGCAAAAAGATCGGCGATGGCATGATCGAGACCCGGCGGGGTGAGGGCTATATCCTGCGAGGCCGCAGTTGAGCCTGTCGGAGGTGCCCGCGCCAAGGTCCGCCGGACGCAGCTCGATCCGGGGGCGGTTGCTCGCCTTCGGCGCGCTCTGGACGGGGATTGCGCTGGTCGCGGGCTATCTGGTCATTGTCTCGATCCTTGAAAACTTCATCACCAACCGCTTCGACGCCGAAATCGAGGCCGTGGGCGATGCGCTGATCGCGGGCGCGAGCGCCGATGCCGAGGGCAATCTGATCGCAGGCCCGCCCCCCCTTGATCCCCGCTTTTCCGAGCCGCTGTCGGGCTGGTTCTGGCAGTTGACGCAGGACGGTCGGGTGGTGGCGAAATCGGCGTCCCTGTTCGACAATGTGCTGAACCCGCCGGACACGGATTTTCAGGGCGGCAAGGGCCTTGGCCCCTCGGGCGAGCCGCTTCGTGTCACCCGCCACCGCTTCACCCTGCCCGATGGCAATGGCGATCTGGCCGTGACCATCACCGCCCCTGCGGGCGAGATCCTCGCCAATGTCTCAAACCTCCGTCGCCCTCTGGCAATATCTTTGTTTGTCCTTGGCTTAAGCCTGACTCTTGCTAACCTGCTTCAGGTTTCAGCGGGCCTGCGCAGCCTTGACGCCTTGGGTCGCGACATTCGCCGCATCCGGGCCGGAAAGGCCGAAACCGTGCCCCTGCCCCCGGAATCCGAAATTCGCCCGATTGCCAATGAAATCAACGACCTTCTGAACCAGAACCGCGCTGTTCTGGCGCGCAGCCGCGAACATGTCGGAAATCTGGCGCATTCGCTGAAGACGCCGCTGGCCGCGCTCGACAATACGCTTAGCGTCGATCACCCCGGGCACGCGCTGATCCAGCGCATGGACCGCCAGATCGGCTGGCATTTGCGCCGCGCGCGATCTTCCGCCGCGCCGCGTTTGCTGGGGCATCACACTCTTGTCGCGCAGGTCATCGACGACATTCTGCTGGTGCTGCGCCGCCCGCTGGCCGATGCTCAAATCAAGGTCCAGATCCACTGCCCTCCTGACATCTCCTTCGCCGGAGAGCGGCAGGACCTAGAAGAAATGATCGGTAACCTGACCGAGAATGCCGTGAAATGGACGGCCTCACAGATCCGCATCTCGGTCCGCCCTGCCGATGATCGCAACCTGCACATAGAGATCGAGGATGACGGGCCGGGCATGGATGAGGCCGAGCATGCGATGGCGCTCTCGCGCGGCATGCGGCTGGACGAATCCGGCCCCCCGGGCACCGGGCTGGGCTTGGCCATCGTCGCCGATATCGCGGCCATGCATGGCGGCAAGCTGGAACTGCAGCGCTCCGTTCTCGGTGGGCTTTCGGCGGCACTCACCCTGCCCGCCTGACCGCGCCTAAGGTCATAAAAGAATTTTCAGCCGCCGAAATTTTACTATTTGATAAAAAAACGGACCTGTGTCAGCCTGATTCCATAAGAACAAGCCAGCTCCAGGGAGGTCACCAGATGACCAACAGCCAGCTTACGCCCGGCGTTGCAGCCGGACGTCTGACTTCGCATGCCTACAGCAGTAACTTTGCCGATGTCGCCCCGCCTCTGGACGACAATGAGGCACGGATTGCGGCGGATCGTTGCTATTTCTGCTACGATGCGCCCTGCGTGACCGCCTGCCCGACCTCGATCGACATTCCGCTGTTCATTCGGCAGATCGCGACCGGGACACCGGATGCGGCAGCCATGACAATCCTGCACCAGAACATTCTGGGCGGCATCTGCGCCCGCGTCTGCCCGACCGAGAACCTCTGCGAAGGCAGCTGCGTGCGGGAGACCTCGGAAGGCAAGCCCGTCCAGATCGGCGCGCTGCAACGCTATGCCACCGACCATCTGATGGACGAAGGCGATCACCCGTTCAGCCGTGGCGCACCCACGGGCAAGCGCATCGCGGTGGTCGGCGCGGGTCCGGCGGGCCTTTCGGCCGCGCATCGGCTGGCCGCAAAGGGCCACGAGGTCGTGCTGTTTGACGCGCGCCCCAAGGCGGGCGGCCTCAATGAATACGGCATCGCCAGCTACAAGGCCGTGGGCGATTTCGCCGCGCGCGAGGTCGATTGGCTGCTGGGGATCGGTGGCATCACGCTGGAAACCGGCCGGTCGCTGGGTGCGGGAATGTCGCTTGAAGGTTTGCGCAAGGAATTCGATGCGGTGTTCCTTGGCATCGGCCTGCAAGGGGTGAACGCCCTGCGCGCCGAGGGGGAGGATCGAGGAAACGTCCTTGATGCCGTTGATTTCATTCGCGACCTCCGGCAGACGTCTGACCTGTCCTCACTGCCCGTAGGCCGTGACGTCGTGGTGATCGGCGGCGGCATGACGGCGGTCGATGCCGCTGTTCAGGCCCGGCTGCTGGGTGCCCAGAACGTCACCATCGTCTATCGTCGCGGTCAGGAACGCATGGGGGCCAGTCGCCACGAACAGGATCACGCGACCAGCTCGGGCGTGCGCATCATCTGCAACGCTGCACCCCTGCGTGTGCACGGCAACGGCACGGTCCGCGAAGTCGAGTTCATGCAGATGCAGGACGGCCCGGACGGGCTGACCGATACGGGCGAGCGGTTCCGCCTGCCTGCCGACCAGCTGCTGCGCGCCATCGGCCAGCGTCTTCACGACGCGCCTGCGGGGCTGGAGCTGACCGGCGGCAAGATCGCCGTCGACGCCAATGGCCGCAGTTCCCTGCCCGGCGTCTGGGCGGGCGGGGACTGTGCTGCCGGTGGCGATGACCTGACCGTCACCGCTGTCGCCGAGGGCCGCGATGCGGCCGAAGACATCCACGCGCAACTGATGGGGGCTGACCATGGCTGACCTGCGCTCGAATTTCGTGGGGATCAAATCCCCGAACCCGTTCTGGCTGGCCTCGGCCCCGCCGACCGACAAGGAGGTCAACGTCCGCCGCGCCTTTCAGGCCGGATGGGGTGGCGTCGTCTGGAAGACGCTGGGCAGCGAAGGCCCGCCGGTCGTCAACGTCAACGGCCCGCGCTATGGCGTCGTCTATGGCGCCGACCGCCGCGTGCTTGGCATCAACAACATCGAGCTGATCACCGACCGTCCGCTTGAGGTGAACCTGCGCGAGATCAAATCGGTCAAGCGCGATTACCCCGACCGCGCCCTGATCATCAGCCTGATGGTGCCTTGCGATGAGGAAAGCTGGAAAGCCATCCTCAAGCAGATCGAGGACACCGGCGCCGACGGGGTCGAGCTGAACTTCGGCTGCCCTCATGGCATGGCCGAGCGTGGCATGGGCTCGGCCGTGGGTCAGGTGCCCGAATACATCGAAATGGTGACCCGCTGGGTCAAGCAATATTCGCGCATGCCCTGCATCGTGAAGCTGACGCCCAATATCACCGATGTCCGCAAACCTGCCGAGGCCGCCAAGCGCGGCGGCGCCGATGCGGTCAGCCTGATCAACACGGTGAACTCGATCACCTCGGTCGACCTCGACCTTTTTGCCCCGCAGCCGACCATCGATGGCAAGGGCAGCCATGGCGGCTATTGCGGCCCGGCGGTCAAGCCGATCGCGCTGAATATGGTGGCCGAGATCGCGCGCAACTCGGCAACGGCGGGCCTGCCCATCAGCGGCATCGGCGGCGTGACCACCTGGCGCGATGCGGCCGAGTTCATGGCGCTTGGCGCAGGCAATGTGCAGGTCTGCACCGCCGCCATGACCTATGGCTTCAAGGTCGTGCAAGAGATGATCTCGGGCCTGCGCGAGTTTCTGGACGAAAAGCAGATCAGCATGTCCGACCTGATCGGCCGCGCCACGCCCAATGTCACCGACTGGCAGTATCTGAACCTGAACTATACCACCAAGGCGCAGATCGATCAGGATCTCTGCATCAAATGCGGGCGTTGCTATGCCGCCTGCGAGGACACCTCGCATCAGGCCATCGCCATGGGTCCGGGCCGGGTCTTCGAGGTCAAGGACGACGAATGCGTGGCCTGCAACCTCTGCGTCGACGTCTGCCCGGTCGAGAACTGCATCACCATGCGAGAGCTTGCCGTGGGTGAGATGGACGCGCGCACCGGACGCCCCGTCCAGCCCTATGCGAACTGGACCACGCATCCGAACAATCCGATGAGCCGGGCTGCCGAATAAGGATTTCAGCGGCGGCGCAGGCGTCGCCGCGGAATCCCCTTGCCAGATACGGCGCGCCGGGCTAACCCCACCGCACCGGAGGAGTGGCAGAGTGGTTTAATGCACCGGTCTTGAAAACCGACGTGGGGGTAACTCCACCGTGGGTTCGAATCCCACCTCCTCCGCCAACTTCCGCCTAATAAGTTGATGAAAAACAAAGATTTTTCAATCGGCGGTCATCTCCGTGACAAAATGTCCATAAGCCCCTCAAAACGAGGGTACTACATATAGTGTCAGGACACATCATTGACCGGGGCGGCCGCTTCGCGTGGCGGCGATCGATCCGAGGAATCACAATCCAGATTCCGTTGAGGACGGCGAATAAGAGGGAAGCGATCGAGATCGCCGCTGCCGCGACCGCCGCGTCTTATTCAGTCTTTCACGACATCCTCTCTTCGAGACTGGACCGGAACGCGGGAAAGGGCATTATTGAGCGTGCTGCCGCCGCCGCTTCCGCTCAAATCACTTTAAGAGGCTCATCGATGTTCTTCTTCCCGTTCCCGTTCGAGACTGTTCGCTCATATCGTGAGCAAGGGTTTAGCGATGAAGAGACACGTCGTTTCATCAAAGCACGACCAGAGCGGCCCACGGATGAAGATTTCCAGGGATGGTCAAAACATGACGTTGCCGAATACCTCATGTTTTTGGACGGAGAGGATCTTCCGGCCGCGACCCCGGATTCCGCCCCGGCGTCAGTCGTGATTCACAATCACTATCACGCCCCATCCCCGGATCCCTCTCCCGCCCCGACGACGCCACCGGCCACCGCAACGACGACGCCACCGGCCCCCGTCACCGCCGCGTCCCCGGATCCCGCCCCCGCCGCCTCACCGGCGTCAAAGACGCCCCTGATCCCTTACGCCGAGGATCTCAATGAGCGTCAACTCAAAGGCAATCACATCAACGACGGATCGGCCCGAGATTTCCTTCGTGCGTTGAACCTTTTCGCGGAACTCACGGGGATCGAGTTCGTCGAGGACATCACGCAAGTCAGTCTCACGAAGTTCGTTGACCTCATGCGTGAGATCCCGAAAGATTCACGGAGATCGGAGAAGCAACGCGAGATCCCGATGTTAGAGATCATCCGTGACGCGATCGAGAATGACACGCCGAGGGGCCTCTCCGTGACGACGATCAACAAGAACCTGGTCCACGTCGGGAAACTGATCCGTCACGCGAAAGCGGATGAGAGCGTGAATATCTCGCAACGGATCAACCCGTCGATCGTCCGGCCAAAGGACACGGAGAGCAAGAAGGACAAGCGGGTGATGTTTTCTGGTGATGACATCATCAAGATCTTCAAGCACCGTCTCTTGAACATGTCCGCCGAAAGAAATGAACTCTTCTGGATCGCTCATTGTGCGGCCCTGTCCGGAGCCCGGAAAGAAGAGATTTCTGGACTTGCTCATGACGAGGTCAGGCAAGATCCGGATTCCGGGATCTGGTTCTTCGACATAAAACCTAATGATTTTCGAGGGCTCAAAAACGGGCAATCGAAACGCCGGGTTCCGGTCCATGATGATCTCATCAAGATCGGCTTCATAGACTATGTGAAGAGCCGCCAGAGCAAGCCCGGGCTTCTTTTCGATGTCCGCAAAAAATCAAAGAATGCGGCATACGGAGATTTCTTCGATTATCGATGGAGAAAGGCGATGACCGAGTCGATCGGATCAGGTCACGGGAAAACGTTCCATTCGTTCCGACATTCAGCGACGCAACATCTTCTCGATCAAGAGGTCATCGAGGCGACCCGGGCCGCGATCTTCGGGCATGATTCCGGGATTGAGGGCGGCACATATGGCGGGGACTGGAATCTCGAAACTCTTCAAAGAGCGGTGAATCTTCTTCCATCCGTTCGCAATAAATGAAGAGCAATCAATAGGAGAATACGATGAACGAAAAATACATCAACGCGATACAAGAGGGCGTGAGGGACTCTGTGAATAATCCAAAAGAAGACATCACGAGCGACAAGTTTGAGAATGACTGGATTGATAGCGTCATCGATTCAATCCGCGACACGGGGATGTTCGATGATAACATGACCCATGAAAAATTCATTGACGAAATGGGAAAGGGCGTCAGTTTTGATCTAAAAAACAACAAAAACGTATCCGCTTATCTTCGCATAAGAAATGGCATTGCGACCTTTGGCGTTAACGATCTTCGCCTTCAAGTTCTCGGAGAGCATCATCAAGCGAGAATCGATAACGAAAATGAAGTAATCAAACTCATGAAGATCATCGGGCGTGAACTAAAAGGAATGGAATAGGCCCATTCCATCAGTGAGATAGTTAATCGACCCGGTTCACGGCGTCACCGACTGCTTTGAGCCGGGTCTTACAATCCGCATGAGCCTCATGAAGATCGACGATGTAAACGCCGACGTCTTTTTGAGTATAATCCCCATCCGGCTTCTTCGGAGAATCCTTACATGTAAGGAGATTTTCCGGGATCCGGATCGGTACGACGTTCGGATCTCGTGAGCACCCTGAAAACGCGAGGATGATCATCATCAATGCGATGAGTTTTAAGACGTGTTCAAGTCTCATTTCAGCCTCCCGATAGCGTCACGCAACGCGGGGGCGACCTCACCGTCACGCTCCGCCGGTTCGTTCCGGATCTCATCTCTCATCTCGTCATAAGCCCGGGCCCGATCCGCTTCCGCTTTCGCTACGGCCCGCCACGCCTCTTCGAGACGTGTTTCGATCTCAAACGCGTGTCTGCTCATCTCAAAGATCTGTTCTTCGAGATCATTGATCTTCATGTGCTGAACGAATGTGAAGCAAGCAAGTGCCGCTGAAACGATCAGTGAAATCCTTTGAATCATTGTTAATAGCATACCATAACCCTCCCGCCGCAAAAAATATAAAGACACCGACAAGAATAGTTCGTGCGAGTTCATCGAGATGCTTCATTGCGATTCGTGCTGCTTCACATTTACTCATCCTTGACCTCCCTCTCTTTCGTCTCTTTGAGCGATGCTCCAAGACGACCTTTCAGAAGATCAATGATCGTCCCTTGAAATGCGATCCCTGAAACGCCAATAAGAAACCCTCCGAGAGCCATAGCCGGATCTCCATCAACCCCGAATCCATTCGTCAAGATCGGGGCGATCATGATCGGCCCGAGGTAAACTGCGGAAATTGCTCCCACGACTAAACATAGCAATCCGTTTCGCCAGGAAAGTCGGTTCGTTACCCAGTGAATAATGCCTCCGAGAAGACCTGCTATCGCTGTCATCTCAGCACCCTCCGGAAAGAGTCTCATGCGATCACCGCCTTCTTAATGATAGTTTCATACTCGTCATAATATCCAGCGAGACTCTTTTGAAGTTTCGCGTCCTTATAATCGCCGTTCACGACCCGCCTCATGTCCGCCCTTGTCCTGAAATCCGCGAGTCGCTTGCCGGTGAAGATGCCCTTGATCATTCCGACCGCCGCGATCCGGCCCGCATTGTAAGGATCGAGAGCCTTCGCCGGATCCGAGACCAGATCCACCCCGATCTCTTTTCCAAGCCGATCGTAGTTATATTTGTGCGTGAGTTGTATCGCCCCACGTCCGAACCAGTATTTTCCGGCCGCGTCCTTTCTCCAATACGGGGTTTTCACCCAGGTCATAACGCCGCGGCGAAACGCCGAATCGAGGCGGGCCGCAACGGTTGAATCGGACGGGTTTTGATCAGCGTGAGACGCGAAAACGGTCTCTTTGATCGATGCGAGACGCCCGCCCGCCTCATGATGACATTGACCGAAAATCACGGAGACATGTTCGACACTCGTGACCTTCTGTTTCTCGACCTCATCGAGAATCCCGTTCGCGACATCGACCGTCATTTGATTTAGCCGACCGGCATTGAATTTCGACGCTCTCAATGCGTCAAAGAACTTCTTTCTGTCTATACGCATCAGGGGGCCCCGCGTTTCCATTCGCGGGGGTATTGAGGTCCGAGCATGCGTTTTCGTCAGTGATACGTTGTTTATTTCATTCTATACCGAATAACGAATCCAACGCTTCCGGCGTCATCCCGATGTGTTCAGCACACGCGAGGATGATCGGATCCATTCGAGAGATTGTCACGGCCCCGGCCCACCGGACGCGGTTCTCAAACCGCTCTTCTTCGCTCATCGCGTTGAAGACGGGCATGAAGCCCGGCGGGATCGCCCCGGCCGCCGCTCCGATAGCATCATCCTCACTGATGATTCCGGCCCTGGCACAAGCGACGCAAAACGCCGTCCGCGTCATCGATGTTTGAGACCTCACGAGATCGAGTTCAGTAATCGCATCATATGTGTCGATCCACCCCCACTCTTCATAGTCAAAAACAAATGATGGTCCCGGTGACGGCGGTAGATCAAAAACCGCCTCATTATCGTGATCGACATACTGAGAAGTGAAGTCATACCACCCTTCGACATAACCCTCATCATCACTGATGAGAGGGATTATATCGTCAATCGTCTCGCGAGAATATCGAGCCGTGATTTGACCGGTGCTTGTCTTATAAACCGTTACGTCCATTTCCTGCCTGCCATTATTTATATGATCTAAAAACAAACATATTGATGTTATCGATGTAGAAGTTCGCATTAACCGGAGTCGTGTTCGGCGGGACACCTGTCGTTCCATCGATACTCGTGTACATTACCCGGATCCGGTGAGTTCCGGCCGAGAGCCTTGCCGTCCTCATGAAATCAAGGCTTCTCACGTTCGATGATTGAATCGTGTCTCGCGACCGACTCAATTCAACGCCGTCAATCGTTACCCATGACACGAGCGTTGCTGATGTGTTATTTTTTCTCACTTCGAAATAGCCGCCAAAGATGATAGCCGCTTCTTGTGAGAGGGTGAAAACCATCTCATGTGCGATAGCCCCCGTTGCCCCTCTCACTAAGTTCTTCGTTGCGACTTCATCGATGATGTGATCAGTGATTGCCCGATCCTTAATGTTGATCGTGTCAACCGTGAGATTCGCGATCTTTGCTCCCGAAATCGTTGCGTTAGCGATCTTCGCATTCGTGATGACCGCGTCATTGATTTGAGCCGCACCCGTTATGATACCGGCCGCGGCCATCAGACCGCCGGTTATCGTGTTAGCGGTGATCTTGTCACCCGAGATTGATCCGTCCACGATGAGTTCACCCCGGCCCTTAATCCGGATAATCGGAGTACCCATGAATGAATAATCTCCGCCATACGATGACGGCGGGATGTTGAAATACATCCGGACTTGAGTAGTCCCAGAAGGGGCGAGCAATGATCCGGAGAGCGTTCTCCAGCCAGTCTGTGCTCCATTCGTTGCCGTGCTTGCCGCGACGAGTCCGCCGTCCCTATTGAGAAACTGAAGCACGATCCGGATCTCTGCGGCTCCCGCCGAAAAGACTTGACCCGAATAAAAATACTCCTCTCCCGCTTTTGCGGAAGACGGCTTCGATACGATAACGGTTGCTGTTGCTCCCGCGGCTTCAACGCGAAAGCACCCTTTCGATTGAAGAGCCGGAAGAGCCGGATTAGGAAGATGACTGATGTGAGCGGGAGCGACCCCGGTCCATGATGACGCGTCTTGAATCTGGTCATCCGGTACGAGGTTCGTGAAATCAGTTATCGCCATTTTTGATGCGACAACGGATCCGGCCGCGAGTTGGTCAACGCCTATCGCTCCGGCCGCGACCTTCCCGGCAACGACCGAATTCGCTCCGAGTTTGTCAGTCGTAATAGATCCGGATGCCAACTTCGGTGTCGTGATCGCGTTGTCAGTGATCTGCGTTGCGGTGATCTGCCCAGTCACATCGGAAGCCGATACGGCCGCCGTCCACGCCGTTCCTGTCCATCTGTAAAGTTTGCTATCAGATGAGAGTACGACAAGGCGTCCGATCGTGTTTCCAGACGTAGGCAATGCGGTCACGACGCGAGGTATGCTGATACCTTGAGCGAATGCTGTCTCATCAAGAGCACCCTGAAGATTATCTTGAACGAAGTTCACCCAGGCCGTTCCGGTCCACCTATACAATTTGTTATCTGTTGTGAGATAGACCATCCTTCCGATCGTGTTGCCCGTCATCGGAAGCGTGGACATGTACTCGATCGCCTTCATCCCTGCGTCTTCGAAGAGGCCCCTCACTCCGTCTTCAAAGTCGTCCTCACCGATAAAAACGGCGGGCGTCTTCGCGTATGCCCAATCGCTCCACGTCGAGTCCCGACCCTGAATCTTCGCGAGTGCTCTCACCTCATATTCAGTATCAGGAAGGATCGATGACGCTATGATCGCGTTAGATGTCGAGACGTCAGGCACTGATCCGTTCATGACGACCGTCAAGTTTGATACGAGCCTAACCTCATACGATATCGATGAGTACGGGGCACCCGATGACCAGGACAAACGCAAAGCCGGACGGCGTGCTTTGCCCGAAGAGTCTTTGATCGACGTTCCTTGTACTGACCACCCCCGGACTCCGGAAACGGCGGAAGGGTTGGGCCGCACCGAAGGCGTTGACGGGAGTACACCATCACTAACGGCGTCATAGTCGTAGTCAGCCGGGTCACGCTCACGCAACGCGAGCGTCACGTTCAATGAATCCGGTGAGATGATCATTGATGTGATCTCAAAGAGTTTCGAGATGTATCCGTTCTCGACACTCGTCCAGCCGATCGTTTGAAGCGGCATGAGCGAGAGGGCCCAGGGCCCCACTGTGATGATGTGTCGTCTCTGTCTTCTGTTGTCCGCCGCGTACTCGCGGATCAGTCTCCTCACCTGTTCGGGATATGGCACGGCCGAAAGTTTTAGGTCAGCGAGCAACTCACGCCCATCGTCCTGTGCGATCCATTCCGCTTTCTTGTAAGGCACCGCCTCACGCTCTTCCCATAGCCTGTCCGGATCCGGGTATGACGCGGTCACACCGTTAAAGATCTTCGCGAGACCCTCCGAAACGATAAACTCTCGATCGTCTGAAATGAGAACGTCATCATCTGTTATGCTTGCTGACGTGACGAGAGGAGCACCGACACTGATATTATAGACGCCGCCGCACTCCGCTATCTGTCCGCCGCAAGACTTAAGAATTTCGTCAATGACTTCGAGCGGCTCATCTTCAAATGAGAACTCAATGCCCGCCCGATAACGCTTGTTCCCGTTCGTGAGTTCGTCACACACGTTTGCCGCCGCTCTCCATACCGGGAGCGACACGGCTTCCGCTGGCACGTTAAGGCCCCACGTCCCCGAGCCGCCGGGTAATGGGATACCCTTAAGGATGTTCCAGACCATGTCGACCGGGTTTTCACGATACACGATTGCCGTGCTTCGTGTTCCGGCCATTCGCATTCCGAGAACCGTGAATTTACAATCCGGGAGTCCCGTGAATTTCTCTTGTCTAAACTTAAACGTCACGACTGCGTATGCGACACCAGTCATGATCATAGAAGAATCCCATGGTCTTGATGGATGAGTTCCAAACATCTCGACGAGTTTCGGATCCGCCGCTATCTGCGTCCCATCAAAGATTCTCACGAAGACATAACCATCGAGTTTACCGTCTTCATCGACGACGCGTCTTCCGTAGTTATCTTCTGCGATATATCCGGCCTGGCCCGGGACTCTTTGACGTTCAGCGATCGAGCACTGTCTCCCGTCAACGATCATCGACTCAACACCCTGAATCCTGGTGTCCGCAAGTGCGATGACGTAGACGAGATATTCACTGTCCATATCACCCTTAAAATCGAAAACGTATGGCGGGCATATAGCCGCCCCGCCGGTACAATATCTTCCGAAAATCGTTGTCTGTGATGTGCTCTCACCCGCGACTGTGACGCTTGTCCTCACACCGCCAGACTGAGTCGGCTTCTGGAGTTTTTGTGCGACTTTCGAGAGACCGACCGAAACGGCGGTCTTGAACATGAATGATGCCGCTCCTCCGAGCAAGCCTCCCCCGAATGCTGTTCCAGACCAGAGGGCCCCGATTGCTGCTCCGACCGCCGGCATTATTCACGCCCCCCTTCAATTGAAAAGGCACGTTGAATGTCGTCAAGGCTCACAAAGTAAATGCCTTCCTCTCCGACCGCCGCAACCCGATCACCGACGCAAAGTCCGAGCGGCCCCTCATTTAGAATGACGATGTCACCGACCTGCGTATAAACGACATCAGTGATCTCGTGAAACGTCTTCGCGACGAAGTCACGCTGATCATCAAAACCGGCCGCCCGGATCTTTCTCAAACCCCCGAGTTCGGTTGTGTAACGACCGCGAAAGTCCGATGCCGGATCTTCACCCGTTTGTGCTTCAACGCATGATGCTGTGAAGAGAGCACAATCCTGAACTCCGTACTGGAAAGGAATGTCTCTAACTGAATCTAAATATGAATAGAGACGCGATCTCCAATCTTCTCGACGCTTCATGTGACACTCCGAAATATCATTCGGTGTCTATTGAGGTCCGGGGCATTGTTTTCGTCAGCGTATCACAATAATTTAGCCCCTGCTCCCCATCCTGAATCCCGTCTCTGATTTTTGACCCCAGGCTACTTCGATCGTTCCCGCAATGCTTGCGTACTTCCGTCCGTTGTCGTTCGGGTTTCGGAGTTTCTGTGCTGCGTCCGATTTTTTCAGTGCGAGCGTTTTTGTTCCCGCTCTGTTCTGCGAAACGACAACGACCTCACATGATGCCGACTCACCGATTTGAATATTGATCGTGTCGATATTTCCTCGATATGCGATCGGGAATCGGCTTTCGAGCGGCTGTCCCGCCACAAAAATTCCTGTTATTGGATCAAAGAAAACGAGACGCATTTCGACTGGTGCGAGAGTTGCGTCGTAAGCACGAATGAGATTGATGACGTTCGCGTCAATGATCGATAGAGTGAGCCTCTGATTTTGAATCACGGTCCCCGATTCAAACGTGATCTCAGGAATGCCGACGATCGGCCCGGCTCCCGCGTACGTTCGAGTCTCTGATCCGATTGTGACTGTGAGATCATCTTCATGAGTAGTAATACCCACCGATTCGATAGCACCCGTTTCACGATTTTTCGCTTTAATCCAGATCAGCCATCGCGCTGATATAGCACCCTTTGCGAGATAAGTCCTTGCGTTGTCAGTTATGTCCATACCTTTACTCCTTGATAACTTGAATGAAATCGAATGACATGCCTTCGGCATGTGACGGATTGAAAACAAACTGAGACACGGATCCCGGAATGATCTGTGCGACGATTGAAGGGCGTTGAAAGATCACTGTTGCGTTGTTTAAAGGTGTTCCCGGGCCGCGGATCGGACACATGACCGGAAGAGCGACGAAACCACCGTTGATGGTTGCTATTTGTCTGTTCGTGACTTCGTTGTAATAACGCTTCCCGTTTATACGATACGCGAAACGGTCACCAGGATTCAGGACATAGCCCGGGCGAGCGGCTGTGAGTACGAATGTTGATCCGGACGTTGAGCCCGAAACTTTTGGAACATATCCTTGAGTAAGCGTGCCCTTCGGATCCTCAAGAGGATACTGATTCTTCTTGTCGATCACTTCGAATTTAGCACCGGCATTCATCATAGTATTGACGAGATTCGATTGAATGCGGGCATTCGCATGTGACATTGGAGCAAGTGTGATCCTGCCCTTCCAGAGCCGAGGTCCGTTTTCAGCGGTGAGGATGTCACCGCCGCCCGTTTGTGAAGTGATGAGACTCGCATCAGGATACATTGAGAAGTCTGCGATTTTCAGTTTATCAAAGAAATTGACAAGTGTTGTGTATGCCATTTTATTATCCTCTTGATCGCGGATCAGCACTGTTCCGATTAAACGTGCTTGATGTTTGTTTCTTGTCGTATGACGCGAGTCCGCCCTTCACGATCTGAACCGCGTTATCATTCGCTTGACTGATGATCCTTGCCTCAACACCGTCCGATATTGAGATCTCAACGCGAGAGACGCCGCCCGATCCTTCGACAAGGCGACGAGAGGCGGGGTTGCTCAAAATCTGTGAGCCCCGTGACAAGTTCACGAGTTCAGGCCCTCTCTCGCCGACCCAGGTGAGACCCCCCGCCCAGTTCGACGTCCCGTTCGCGTTCTGCCCGATCCCGCCGAACCATCCCGTAAGCATGTCTCCGATGCCGCCCCAAGACCCGGTCCCTTTCCAGAGCGTGTTCCACGCTGAGTTCGCGAGAAGGTTCCCGAGTTGAGAAAGCAAGTTCTTCGCCGCGTCACGGGCCGACGTTGCCCCGGTGATGAAACCCTTGAACATGTCACCGAAACCCTTATCGAGCGTGTCCACGACTTCACGGAGCCCGTCTTGGGCCCGCTTCAACGCGTCCGTTTCGATCACGAGTTGTCTCACCTGTGCGATCTTCGTCTCATCACCGATCGCCCCGGTCTCCTGTGCTGCCCGATAGATCCGTTCTTGCTGTTCGGTCATCCCGAGCGTTGCCCGATACCTGTCATGCTCTTCGATGAGTTTTGTCATCGCGTCACTTTGCCGATCGATAGTCCGAGCCTGCTCACGCTCTTCGTCAGTCAGTTTCGGTTTACCGACGGATCTCCCGCCACCGCCGGATCTTCCGCCACCGGATTTCTTGGACGAGCCGCCGCCGCCCGCCGCCTTCATGGCTTCACGCTCTTTCTTGCCCGCCTCATCGCGGGCCTTTCCCAGAGCATCCTGTGCCGCGGCCGCCGCGTTCGCCGCGGATTCCTCTTCTCCGAGCATCCGGATAGCGGTCTTATAGGCCGGGCTGTCATACTCACCGGCATATTGAGCGATGATCGCTTTCCGCTTCTCACCGTATTCCGCATTCCGTTGGGCTTGGAGCCCGGCCTTCGCGGCGTCAGCGAGTGACTTCCCTTGTGCGAGTGCCGTCGTCTCGACCTTTGCCGCGGCGGCTTGGATCTGGAAACCGGAGATAGCCGCGAGGCTTGCGTCGATTGCCCGAACCTGGGCGTTCACGGACGCCATGGCGTTCGCGAAAGCGTAGCCCGCGACTTCCGCGTCATACGTTGCGTTAGCGACGTTGATCGCGTGATCCACCGCCGCGGCGGCTTCCGCGTTTCCTTCGACCTGTGCGGCCAGGGCGTTGAGGGTTGCGAGTTCCTGATCCCGAGTTGCCGCCGCCACCGCCTCTTTATAGGTCAGTGACTCTGCCCCATATTGAAGGGCAATGGCGTCAAGATTGAGTTGAACCGTTTTGTTTGCCGTCTCTTCATTGAGACTCGCAACCCGATCTTTGATCGTCTTCGAATATGCGATCCCGGCCACCGCTGAATTATATTCTGCTTCAACCTGTGCTTGTGCGTGCTGAACCGCCTTTTCGGCTTCCGCATTTCCCGCAACTTGTGACGCGAGTAGATTTAGAGCCGACATCTCCCGATCACGATCCGCCGCGGCCACCGCCTCTTTGTAGATCCGAGACTCTTGACCGTATTGCGAGGCGAGGGCATCGAGACCCATCTGAATCTCTTTTTGTGCGGTTGCTTCTTTCAGTTTTTCGAGTTGTTCTGTCAGTTCTTTCGTGAGCACTTTTGACCCGGTAGCCGCGGCCGCGGCCGATCCGGATTCGGATAACGTGGATCCGAGATTCTGGATCATCCAGTTTGTCGAGATGATGTCATCTCTCACCGTCTTGAGTTCTTCTTTTAACTCACCAACCTTATTAGCGGCCCCGCGGTCCCCTATTTGTGCCATGATATTTTGACGGGGAATGTCGTTAAGGATTTGAGCCTCACGCTCAATGAGAAGATTAAGTTTCTCTTGTGCGGCAACACGCTTATCTTCGAGTGTCTCGACCGTCCTCTCCTTATTAGCCGCATCACGTGCGACCTCATAAGCCGCATATGCGTCTTTTAGATCCTGAACCGTTTTCCTCTGTTCTTCCGCTCTCTGCTTCGCTTTCATAAAGCCCATCGTCATGAGTCCGAGTCCGGTGACGATGATCCCTATCGGCCCGCCAAGTGCTGCGTACGCGACACGCAAAACACCGGCCGCGGCCGCCTGTGCTCTCATCGCGATAGCACCGGCCGTCATCCCCGCGATGAAGCGGAGTGAGGAGAGGTTCATGAGTGTCATTGATGCGGCTGTCCCGGCCAGAGATGCGGCAAGGCGTCCTGCTGCGACTGACGCGACTACCCCCATAACCGTTCCGACATTCGAGAGGATCGCGGTGAGTGCCGTTGCGGCCGCGGAAAGGGTTCCGCTCATGAGCCCGCCGATTACTTTCAAGCCCTCACTGTTCTTCACAAAGTCAGCCATTGCGGCCGCCCCATTCTCGATAGCCGGGGCGACGCTTGCGATCATGGACATCCCGATCCCGCCGAGGGCCGTCTTCATCTCTGTGATCGAGGCTTTCGCACGCAAGAGACTGTCCGACGTTGCTTGTGACATCACGGCCCCGGACGCCTTCGCCGCGTCCCCGAGCCTGGTCATTTCCGCCCCGCCGTTCCGGAGAAGAGGGACGAGGGCCGTTGCGTCGTTCGCGATCGCTTCGAGATAGAACGTCATCTCTGCTTGGCTCAATCCCGCTTTTTCGAGGGATGAGACATAGAGTTGAAGAGCCTGCGGGCCCGAGAGGTTGCGGAATGCGTCCGCCGTCACCCCGACCTTTGGAGCGATGTTCTCAAAGAAGTCAGCCATTTCGCCGCCGCCGGTTGACATGTAGTCACCGACCTTGTCGTTCACGTCCTTGAGAATGTCCGCCAGTTTTTCGGAACCGATCCCGACCGACTTCGCCCCCGCTTCCCATCTTTGAAACTCATCGAGTGACGCGTTCGCGACGGACGTGAAGTTCTTGAGTTCGGTTGCGGTTGCGATCGCCTTCGCCCCGAAAGCGGTGATAGCCGCCCCGGCCGAAACGGCGGAAGCCGCGGCCCCGGCGACCACGGTCTTCAACCGCTTTGAGGACGCTTCCGTCTTACCGACCCCGGATGAAAATTCCGCGGAATCGAGGGAGAGGTTGACGCGGAGAGCACCAATGACCGACGCAAGACTCATTTCTCAAACCTCTTCCTTAATGCCCTTAAATTCGCCGCAATCCTGGCGTCCTTCTGTTCCGCCGTCATTTCGGCCACGGCGTGCCTCTCGTCTTTGAGCAAGAAGTCCTCAATGTTCGGAAACTTCTCCGCTCTCTTAAACATTGCCCCGAGCCAGGCGATCTGGATTGCGGCGTTGTGTTCGTCCCGCTTTCTTTCCGCGTATGCCGTCATCCGGAGAAGATATTCCCGAGGCGTGAGCGACCAGAACGAGTCCGGGTCAAAGCCCGCCGCTATAAAAGCGGCGTGGCTCTTTTCGATATTTAGCCCGCCTTCTTTTGGCGGGCTTTCGCGTTTCCCGGTGACACCTCTTTCGGGGCGTCCGGTGACGCGGCCGCAACGACCCTCACCCACGCTTCGGGATCTTCCGAGACGATGTCCCCAGCGTCAAAAACTGAGAGATCCGGGTGATGACGACGCAAGCACGCGAGATAAAAAGCCCGGAGATCAGTCAGTGAGACCGATCCGTCATCGAGAGATTCAAGAACCTCTTGTGCCCTCTTCCCCGCGATGCTTTCGAGTTCAGCAAGAGCGTTGTAATCAAGAACCATCTTGTGTCCTGTCGCCGTTTCGATCTCGCCTTTGAATCTGTTCGCCATTCCTTATCCTTTCTTTTTGAATGTCATTAAGAGGGGCGGCCGGTGCCGCCCCGATTTCGTTACGGGGTTGCGGGGCCGGAGATCCGGAAGGTTGCTTCCGCGGTCAGTGCTTCGTTGACCGGAGCGTTTCGGGTGTAGCCCTTACAAAAACCGAAATACGCGTCACCCGTGCTTTCGCCGGGAAGGACAAACTCGATCGTGACGATTTCGCGAGTTGCGAAAATTTCGGTGAGAAGAGTGTCCGTTCCGGATCCGGGGATCCAGTTCATCGGGATCTTGACTTCACCGTTATCGATGAGCCCGCCGATATATTCTTTCGTGTTGCCCGAATCCATATTCGTGACGTCAATCTCATCAGCCTGAGATTCCGGCCAGGTGATGTCTTTGAGTTCTGCGAGTTTCGTTCGAGTCGCGCCGACGCCCGCTTTTGTGACGTAGACCGATGTTCCGATCCCGATCTGTGCTTGAGTAGCCATATATAATCCTCCAAAGTGAAGCCGCTTCGAAGTGTTATTGAGGTTTGATGGCCTATTTTCGTCAGGGACCGTTTTTATTTTCACGAGTGCCAGACAAAAAACGTTAGTCGTGATCTCTGCTTTTCGTTCTCGATCGTTTGAGACGCGTCACTGTAAAACACGCGATGAATCCGATCTCCCTGGTAACCATCGATTCCTGAAATGACTGAATCACGGGTTGAAGCCATTTCTCCGTATGTCGTTGCGTAAATATCGATCTGGACTCGTGACTGCGTGAGCCCGTCCCGCCCATCCATGTTGTGCGTGCCCGGCGACGAGATGACATTAAGGACGCAAGCCGGATAAGCCGACCCCGCGGGGTTGACACCGAAGTTCACGGGAAGACCCGGGTTCAATGCTTTGATCAAAGTTCGGATTTCTTGTTCCATCATTCGTCTCCCGAGTCCGGGAGATCAACCGCGATCCCGCGTTTCGTCAGAGAAGCGATCGTGTTCTCCCAAGATTTTTTCTTGATGTCTTCGAGCACTTGGCCCTTCATCGAGTCCCATGCCGGGCTCAAAAACGGATCCGGGGCGGTGTGTTCCGTCCCAAACTCGACGAGGTGAGCCTTCGCGGATCCGGCCCCGATAAACATCTCTGCGGCGTGTTTCCCATCGAGTTTCTTTTCGAGACGCCTCTGCGAGCGGGTAAGTTTCGTGCTCACCGTAATCGAGGCTTCCAGAGCCCCGGTGTCATGCGGAGCGTTCGCGGCCGCCGCTTCCGCGACCGGCTTCCCGGCTTCCCGGAGCGTCTTCCGGAGCACGTTCTTCGCGTGTGCTTTGTGAAGTTTTTTCAGGTTCTCTTCGAGGCCCTTGAATCCGGTGATCGTGATTTTACTCATTGACGAGCCCACCCGTGATTTCAGTGAAGACACGGCGGCCGATCTCCTTGACCGCGACGATGTTGAAGACCTTGCCCTCATAACGGACCCGGTCCTTCGTCGTCACATCCGCCCGAAAGCGGATCTTGAAACGGGCGGTGATGTCGGCTTGGACGGATCCCGCGGCCCATCTCTCACCGTCTGAAACGGCGGTGTATGACGACCAGAGCACCGCGACCGGGGCCCACGTCTCGACCTCTTGATAGCCGTCATCGACAAGCGTGCGGCGTTCAAGAGTGACGCGTCTGTCGAGATCACCCGCCCCGCTCATTAGATCAATCCTTCGGCTGGACGGTTGATATGGATGAGCATGTCGAATGCGAGTGGCACTTTTGAGAGAGGTTTATCACTCACGCCCTCTCTGTTTTGATACCAGTTTCCGATAAGCAAAAGAGCGGCGTGTCGGAGCGTGTCTGGATAACCGGGATCATGAGGAATGCCCGTCGTCTTCTCAATATATTCGACTGCGGCTGCGAGAAGCGTGAGGACGTATGCGTCCTCTTCCGTCCCGTCAATCCGAAGATGTGTCTTGATGTTTTCAAGGGTGATCATCGACTTGCCTCACTTTATTTCCGGAGCACCGGATTGTGCCTGATTTTCAGGAGCCTTCCTTGCTCTGCCATTACGAGCGGGGCCTGATAACCGATCAATCTTTCCGCAAGCCGCGGCGATCTCTGCGAGTTCTCCATCAACAGCCGTTCCAGCCGGGATCGTTTCAGGATAAATTTTACCCGGAACGACTACATAAAAATCTTCTTTCAGTTTTGGCATGGCGGAACCTTTCTTTTGAGATGAAAACGGGGGCCGGAGCCCCCGTCTTTTGGTTAGGCTGCGATCGAGAGAAGTTTGATCGCTGCGGTGTCACGAGGAGTTCCGCCCACCCTTTTTGCGGCAACGAATTTCACAAAACCGGGACGGGTGTACGGGTCAACAATCAGGCTCATCCCGGCGATGTCCGTGATCAGATAGCCTCTCGACAAGTCACCAAACGCAACCGGAGTAGCGTTCGCGGCGATGTTTGGCATGTCTTCCGCAATCACGACACGCTTCCCGTGAATCTTGTCAAACTCACCGGCAATCAGTGAAGGCTGATAGAGATACTGCCCGTTTGCGTCTTTGATCTTCGCAAGCGTTGCCAGAGTCCCGGAATTCATCAGCCAGGACCCGTCAGCACGGTATCCGCCGTTAATCCCATAGAAGAGATCCAAGAGCCTATCGTGTGGGTTTGTGCCAAGTCCGTCGGCAACACCGGTCTTGATCAGCCCGAAACCGTTCCCTGAGGACAAGAGTCCCTTGGGCTTGTTCGTGCCATTCCCGCTCACGAATGCCTTGCCTTCACCTTCCGCAAATTTCTTCACGAGAGAAGCGGTCAGCCAGGCTTCGAGTCCAAAGGTTGCGTCTTGGAGAGCGTGCGTTGAGACTTCAACAATCGCGTGCTGTTCACCAAAAGCGGGCGTGATGCGTGCGATGTCCGGAGATGTCGTAACGTCACGATCATCAGTCTCACCGACCCAGACGGTTCCGGCATTAGCTTTGTCGAGCAACTCAACGTAATCAGTGCTTGAAACGGTTACGACGGATGCGAATTCACGGATCGGGCTCACGCTGTTCAGCGTTTCAAGAATGCCGGATGCGATAACGCGAGGGATCGCGACCCCATCAGTACCGGCCACAGTGATCGCCGCGGCTTTCTGCTCACGCTCAACCCGGTCACGCGTAGTGTGAGCCTTCGGATCGCGAAGATAATCGATGAAGGCCGATTTGTGCTCATCAACTTCCGGCTGCGTGCCGAAGTTGCCAGGACGGTTCGCCTTCGTCTCAATCGCCGTCAGGCGGCTTTCAAGGGCGGCTTTCTCTTCGAGTGCCTTCGCCAAATCTGCTTCAATGCGTGAAACGGTAGCCGCGTCAGCTTTCGTCTCAACAGCGTCACGAGTTGCGGCAATCAGTTTGTTGCTGTTCTCGATAGCATTTTTAAGTTCAATATCCATTCCGATTTCCTTTCTGATTATCGGGATTTGAGGAGTTCAGCACGCTTGTTAAGCAATGCCAGAATTTCGCTCTTTGCTTCGTCAGCGTCCCGCTGCTCAGAAAGTGCGTTATAACCGCCAGAAATGAGTTTCTGCGCGTCGTTTCTTGAAAAACCTGAATCTCTCAGTTTTTTTTCAAGATCTCTCTTCGTCATTTCAGACGCTTTAATAGAGTCAATTTTCGCGAGTTCGTTCATAGGGAATGTGACGATGCTAATTTCCCAAAGTTCCGCTTTATGAATTTGCCTAGTGTCACCCTTCCATTCTGCGTCAACTGTGCGATAACCAATCGACAGAGAGTCGATAGCCCCGTCTTTCAATAGAGCGATGACGTCCTTTCCGCGTGCCGTCTCAGAGATAATGCCCGAGACTTTCAGGCCCCTTTCGTCTTCAACGATATCAGCCCAAACCCCGCAAGGCTCATCAGAGTTATGATTCCAAAGCATCTTGACTTTGCGTCCTGATTTCAAACTCTCAGAGAAAGCACCAGGCATCACGACGTCACCCCCGGAGTCCACATTTCCAGAAACAGATCCGTATCCGGAAATATTTCGCCCGGTGTTTTCACCGTTGTTATCAGACTTAAAAGAGATGCTTTTATGTTCCATAAAGTAACCCCGCGTTTCTATTCGCGGGGTTATTGCGGTTCGGGCTTCTCCTTTCGTCAGTCAATCAAACTTTTTTTTCTGGATCTGAAATGGAGTTCATCGCTCCGCGTGACGGTTTGCTGGTCCATTCCTCATTGACTGGATTTAAACCGACTTCACGTCTAACTTCATCGACAGACATCCATGCTGGTTGCCCGCCTGCTCCGAGTGCTTTCGTGAAGTATTCTGCTTGTGCTGCCTGGTCACCCCGCATCAGTTCGATCTCATCAAAGTCAAACCGCATCCCCGGAGTCTGTCCAAGAATATCCCGATCGAGAGCAAGTTCGATCCGCCGACACCAGGGCATGATCGTGTTAATCACATGAGCCCTGAACATCTGTTCAGCACTTGCGTACGTAGCGGCTTTGTCTGCTTGACCGAGCATGATTGGCTGAACACGAAAGACTCGTGCGATCTCTTCAACAAGAAACCGACGGCTCTCGATGTATTGTGAGTCAACGAGAGACAAGGTCATAGGAGTGTAAGACGCTTCTTGATCGAGCACTGCGACCCCACCCGGTCCACCAGGTCCGAAAAGTTTCTGCCACATCTCTCGAAGTGCCGTCCGAGTTTCCGATGTTACCTCACCCTTAAATGACAAGATCCCGGAAGGACGTCCGCCATTTTCAGCGAGAGTCGCTTGTTGGTTTTCGAGTGCTTGCGTGATTCCGATCGCCCTGCGTGCTTTTTGAAATGCGGGGATCCCGCTCACTCCATCAAGACTCACGCCTCTAAACGCAAAGACTTCTTCTTGTCCGAAATACTGAACCCTTCCATTTAGAAATGTCACGCGATAGCGGATGCCGTAATCGTCAGATTGTTCGATCTCCCATGCCCCGGGCGGCACCGGAATTAATTCACTCACTTGCTTTCTGTCATGTGACATGACTTTGATCGAGATTGCCCCTCTTCCGAGGACAGCACAAAAGGTCATCTGTTCGATAAATTCAAACGCGGTCATCCATGAGTTCGGGCGGCGGGTCAGAAGTTGATGAGCCCAATGATCGTGAACGACCCGTGTCCCGTCTTTCGTATCTTTTATAAGCCGAAGTGGCGTCTTTGCGACGTCTTCCGCGATCACGCGTGCGACTGAAAAAACGAGTGACGTTTCTAACGCGTCATCAAGATTAACCGGCCCGCCGGATCTTCCTTGCGTGACTCCGAAAACGGTAGAGAGTAGACCCCGTCCTCCACTGAATACCGTTGCTTTCTTCTTTTCGAATAGACCAAACATTGTGACCCCGCGTTTCAATTCGCGGGGTTATTGAGGTCCGGGCATGTGTTTTCGTCAGTCTTTTGAAATTTAATCTCTGGATATGCGTCGAATGTAGTTTCGGACGGAAAGGTAAACCAGATACCAGATGATAAACTTTAATATCCAAGGAACCGCGTCACCGATAGGAACATCGTAGTTTGTGTAGTTCGCGTCAATAATTAAATCAAAAATTCTCCACTGAAAAATCCAAACAACCCAAGTTGCGAATACACCGATAAGTATCCGTTTTCCAATTTGCTTTGAATGCGTTGATTTTTTTTTCATCTCGTCTCACAACACCAGTAACCCTGCCCCCTCAAGATATGACTTTTTGGAGGGTTCCCCGCCCCCTTCTTGAAGTGTTCCAATCGACATAGCAAGAGCAACGGCACCGTCAATCTTTCGTGTGCTTGTGCTCTTCGTGAGTTTTCGGTTTCCTGCTGGATCTCTCACAACGATCGCGTTCGCCATGCACATCGTGAGCAAAGGGTGATTTCCGTGCTTGATCTGATTTTGAAGAATCATTGTTTCAGTCGTCCGGAGTGCTGGGCTCATTGAAACGAAGCCTTGCCCAAATGGAACGAAGTGTTCCTCAATGAACGCTTCCGTGAAGCCCACATCAAGAAGCGATTTCTTCAAGTGACGGAAGTTGTATCTGTCGAAAGCGATCTTGCGTATGACGCAACGTGAGGAGAGATCCCAGAGATAGTGAGCGACGAAATCATAGTCGATCACACGACCTGGAACCGCTTGAAGATGCCCCTGCTCAGCCCATAGATCATAGGGCACCTTCTCCTTCCGTGCTTTCTCCGAAAGCCCTTCTTGAGGGAGCCAAAACGTGGGAAGAATGTTCAATCTATCATCCTGCGAGCCTGGCGTGCGATATGCCGCTACGAAAGCCGTGAGGTCCGATACTTCCGATAAGTCCAGCCCCCCGTAAATCTCTGCCCCATCGATCGGATCAGGCGTGGCCGCGTTCTCATCCCAGATTGGCTTCGCGATGAAAGGAGAGTTGATCTCGATCCTTTGGTTGAGGATGAGATTGCGGAAGGACGCTTGAAAGGACGGCATTCGCTTCGCATTGTCCGCGGTTGCCTGCGTCTCTTTCTCGTTTTGAAATATCCCGAATGCGGGGTTCGCGGCACGCAACGCGGATTCGCTGAACGGGTCCATCTCCGGGGGGGCGGTGTAGAGATGACATACTGTGTGAGGATCCTCTCCCGCTTTGTCGATCAGTTCGGAAAGGAGATCTCCGTCCTGCGCCGCTTGTGTAGAGATGATGATAGAAAGCGGGTTTGCGTGAGCACCGGATCCAGTCTCAACAGCATCATATAAGTCCGACCTTGGACCGCGAACTTGCCCGAGTTCGTCATGAACGGAGAATACCGGTGAAAGCCCGAGAGCCGTTTTGCTCTCTTTCGACAAAGCGAGATAACGCGTTCCGCGACGCGGGCATGCCATCTCTTTCGTTGACTCTTTAACGGTCACAAAAGCGTTGAGTCTTGGCGACATGTAGATCATCTTTGCTGCGAGTCGGAAGACGACGGAAGCCTGCTCTCGACTCTGTGCTGTTGAGTATAACTGTCCGCCCTGGACGCTTTCTGGCCCGCACAAATGAAGAAGGAGAAGCATAGCGGTGATCGCCGTCTTTCCATTTTTCCTTCCCATCGACAAGATCGCTGTGCGTGTCACATTCTTATTATCATAGACCGCAAGAATGAATTCTTTTTGAAAAGCCAAAAGCCTCACTGGCTTGCCTTGATGAGCCCCTTCGGGTATCCGGCACATCGTCTCAATCCATCGGATATTCCGTTCTCCGCGTGTCTCATTCCTCATCGCGAGACCTCTTATTCAAGCCTTCCTCTTCCCTTCTCTTTCTGTTCTCGTGACGCTTAATCAAACGAGCACGATCATTTATTCTGCGAGTAAGCACCGCTTTCGCATATACTGGGCTCATCCTATCGAGACCGCTCTTTATCGGTTCGACTTTATTCATGACCATGGCTCATCAGGTTCCGCGGGTTTTTGAATTTTTGCGTTAACAGTTGATTGCTGCGTGATACGAAGACGTGTTGCGAGAGATGACATCGCCCGCCCTTCACGCTCCTGAATTTTCAAGAGACGATCATATTGTTCGATCCATTTTTCTGATGTCTCCGGATCCGCTGTGTGTGCTCTAATGATCGCTGAAACTCTTCTGGCTTCACACGCATGACGGCAATATTGAGCGAGTAATTCGTAAGTCTCAGCAAGAAACCAGTCTGCCGGCATTCGATTGACAATCACCGACCAGACATCTTTTTGCTCACGCGTCATCCCGTTAAGTGGTTCGGGACGATCAGGAATGTAGTCGGCGGAAAGTCCCGCTTCTTCGATGCTCTTCTGATCTGATGATTTACGTGCCATGTTCAAAACCCAAAACTTTTTTTCTTCCCGCATTCCTTAAGGAGTGACCGGCCCGCGGTCAGGAACGAAACACCCCAGAGATCGAGACACCCCCGGCCCTGCCCGGCGGACGGCGGTGAGACCGGGTGGCGAACAAAAGGAGAAAAAAACCGCCACCCGATCCGGACTGTTATTGAGGTCCAAGGATCTCTTTTCGTCAGTGAGCCGCAAAAAATTCCGAGGGTTGAGGTCTCCGAGCCCGGCCGAGGGGTTTAGGTCTCCGAGCCCCGCCGTCTGATATCCGGCGTCCGGTCAAAAGGGGTTGAGGTCAACGACAACCTGAGCACGGGGCCAGCACACGGGATACGTGACGGCATAATCAGCAGCACAAACACAAGAGGGACGAGTGATCCTCAACCGTGACGGCGGCGGGATCCTCAACCGGGGACGGGGCGGCGGGCTACTCAACCGGGCGGCCCCTCATTTGTGAAACTTTTTCTCTTCCCAGACATGAAGAGGAGTGACCGGCCCGCGGTCAGGAGCGGAGAAACGAGTTAATACACTGTCCATCCGTCTATGCCGACAGGCTTCACATCTTTGCTGTGACGTTCACCTTGCGTCTTAAATGCGTGACAATCGTCACAAATACACTGAAGATTAACGAGATCATCCGTTCCGCCTTCATGGCGAGGTTTGATGTGATCAACAGCATCAAAAGCACGCGTCCGACCTTGCTTCAAGCATGGGACGCATAGCCCGCGATCCCTTAAGATCGCGAGCCGTCTCTTCTTCTGCCAGGCCCATCCGTAACCCCTGTCAGTTGATGATGTCTTGTGCCATGTCACGTCAAACACCGAAGAAGTCAGATGATGTTAAGCCTTTCCGAGCAAGTGACTCTTTCATCTCATTTATCGCGTGCTTCGACGTTCTGCTCACGTTTTTATATGTGATGCCCGCTGCCGCCCCGGCTTCATATACAGATGAAGGATCATCAAGCATGTGACGATGAGTGATGACCGCTCTTTTCTTTTCGTCGAGTTCGTCGATCGCATCCCACACCACGTTCTTGATCTCGCAATGTATAAAATGATCTGTGATATCAGTTTCATGATCGTAAGAGTGATGTCCTTCGATATACTCTGCCGCCGAAGTCCTCGAAGAAATTGCGAAATCAATATCCTTAACAGTGACGCCATAAATGCGTGCGAATTCCGACTTGGCTTTTCCTCTATCAATGCCCGCCGCTACTTCCGATTCAATATATTTCGTAGCCCTGTTTTGAATAAATCGAAACTTCTTATCGTGTGACTGCGAGACAAGAACGGACAGGGACTTCTCTTGTCTGATTTCTGCGATAACGAATGACATGACATAAGCGTCAAAACCGCCCTTTTCTATGTCATATGAAGTGAGTGCTGTTGCGATAGCGATAGCACCCGCCTGCTCCATGTCTTCTTTTTCCATGAGATTCCGGTCAGAGCCGGAGAGTCGGGAAATCATGGGCTTCAATCTCTTTTGTATTTCAAGGAAGATTCTCTGTGAGTTTGTCTCTTGATACTCTTTCGCGAGATCACTGATTGATTTGTCTTTCATGTCCGTTTTCCTTTTTGTTTCTCCGATTTTTCGGGTTTCGTTTCGTATCATCAACAAACGAAAAATCAACATAAATAGAATAAAAGCACGAAATCCCGATGCTTGATAAAAATGTGTTACATAAATGATACACTAAACAAAAAGGCCCGCCAGATATGGCGAGCCTCATTTTTTTCTTGCGTTTTTAACTATCAATGATATGATGTCTTCATTCATGTAGTCACTGTGTAGCCCGCCGATTTTTCGGCGGGCCTTTTCTTTTAGCGTCGTGCCGATTTTTTGAAAGGAATGACGTTAGCATTTTCGAGTTCGATTGCGTGTCCCGCCTTCACGATCTTGAAGACCTTCCCGCTTTCGGACGTGAAAGCATCACCGATCGACGCGTGCTCCGGTACTCGTGACAAGTCCTCATCGGACATCTCCGTGCCCGCGAGACGCTCACCGTCTTCCGCTTGTGCGATGAAATCGATCGCCCCTCTTGGATCGTTTCCTTCCGCGTATGCCCGCCCGATAACCGTGAAGCGGATCCCGGCCCGATAGACGACCCCGCCGATCTTCACGCTATCAAAGCCCTTCGCGTTCATCGCTTTTCCGAAAGCGGTCACGCTCATTGGCTCCGCCCCGTTCTCCGAGCAATACGTCACATAAGCCGCGTAGATCTCTTTTGACGTCACGCGAGCATTGTCACCCTTCGAGACGCAAGAGGACAAGAAGTCACCCACCGGATCCGCCTCTTCGCGTGTCTTCGAGAGCGAGTCCATCGCGTCGGCGTATTCGGGGAAGCCGTTCGTTGCGTATTCAACGGCTCCCTCGATGAGCCAAGACAAGATCCCGGACGCCTCTTTCTTCAAGCGATCGAGAAGGCCGGTGTCGAGTGCTTGCCAGTGCCCCTTTGGCTCTTGCCCCTCGCCGTTCCAGAAATAGTTCAGGAAACGGATCCGGCGGACGCGAGACCAGACCGCCTGATCGTTCTCCGAGATTTTCGGGAGATGGTTCGTCAGTAGCCAGGGAGTCGCCGTTGTGCGGATGCTCTTTGCGTTCGCGTGAAGACTGCGGACATACGTTTCGGATTCCCCGGTTACCGCCTTCATCGTTGCGGTGTCGAGAACGTCGGACGGGTTGAGTTCCGAGCAAAACGCGATCCGGGATCCGATTAGAGGAAGCCTGTCTGTTGCTTCCGGGGCCTTCCCGTTATGGCGGCAAAGCATCCGGGATTCAAAGCGGCGGACGTAGTCTGGCCCGATCGCCGCGGCGACCGCGTCCATGAGGACGGTCTTCCCGTTTCGTCCGTTCCGGGTCTCGTCCCGATCGTCACCCGTGATGAAGAAAAAGAGCGACCTCTCGTTGTGAGCAAAGAGCGAGTATCCCAGAGCGACTTTGAGGTACGCCTCTTTCGCCGGATCATGACGACCGTTCCGGTCTTTACAAATGTCAGTGATAAACGCTTCCCAGTCCGCCCGGGCGGCCTTCGGGTCATACGTCATCAACGTGACGCCGGTCAGCATGTCCTTCGGATCGTTCGGATAGACCCGGCCGTCCTTGAGGCAAACCGTCCCGTCGGGCGTGTTCAGGAGTTCAGGCTTTCGGTCAAAGTCGGCCTCATCAGCGATCAGCCCCGTTTCGGCGAGCGAGAGTGCCGACTTCATTGCGTTTTTCGACTGGCTCCGCCTTGCGTGCTTGGTCATTTCGGATTTCCATTCGTCACGCTTCTTGCGTCCGTCTTCATCATCAGCCGCCAGGAAGGGGTTATGAGCCTTCTCGACGTCGATCGCGTGGATCATGTCTTCGACACGCTTCATCGCTTCATGGTTCGAGTTACGTTGCCAAGCCACGCCGTTGTAAGCGATCCATGACGCGGATTCGCGGGAGAAGCGGAGAACGTCACCGTGCCGGATCTGGATCCGGTATGCGTTCCCGAGTTCGGTGTGCTCAAGCGTCGAACAAAAGCGATCAACCGTCATCGTGGGTTCGCGATCAAGTGCGTTCTCGAATTTTTCAAAGATATTCATGTGTAGTCTCCGTGTTGGATTTGAGTTTGTTGTTATCTTTGAGACGGGAGGATCACCGTGATGACGCCTGTCTCTTTGTCGTATGCCGAAACGAAAACCGTTTCCGCGTCATCGAAATCGTCGAGCGGGAAAGGGCCGGTATGAACCGCGACACGTCCCGAGATCCGGACGAGTTTCACGAAACCGCCCTTCACAATCGCCGCCGTCTCACGCCTCACGGCGTTCGAGACCTTGCTTGCGTCGAGCGTGCCGCCATTCAAAACGACCTTCTCCCGCGTAGCATCGGCGATCTCCCCGATGAAAACGGGGCGACGAATAACCTTTGAAACCATTTTTTGACCCTTGAACATCGTCACCCTCGCTTTCTTTCGATGATCAATAGATACCCGGGCCAATCGTCGAAATCAACGAAACAAGAAACGAAAGGCCACGATAGTTTATTTGACGAAAAACGAATGTGCGAAATATGTTACAAAAATATAAAGAATGAATCGAAAATATCCTTACGGGGTTGAATACTTTTGAAAATGCTTATGTTTTCGAAAGCGTTGCGAAACGGCCACTGTCAAGATAAAAGTTTGAGCGATTTTCGATGAAACCGGAAATCGGTTTCGCGTGAGCGGTCTCTTCCAGTTTTGAAAACGTCCCCGCACCCCTCAAAAATAATCAATGAGAACGAAGTGATTCGCGTTAGCACCGGATAGAAAGAATGGCGGGGCGGGCTGCAGGACTGTAGGACGGTTTGAAAAAACGTTCCTGGAAACGTTCCTGGTGATTTTATTCAATAAATACAATGATTTGAGCGAAAATCAGGACTGTAGGACTGTTTTTTCACATTTTTATTGATATAGAAAAAAAAGATTATCTTCATAGAACGATCATTTTTGCGGAAAAACGGTCCTACAGTCCTGATTTCTGTTTAAGTGATTGTTTATATTGATATATCTTGCCAGGACGGTTTGAAAATGAACGTTCCTGAACTGTCATGTTTTCGATGAACTGTCCTGCAGTCCGAGCCTACCCTTCTTCATCTTTTCCTTATTTCATTGAAAAAGCCGCCCGAAGGGGCGGCTCTCTTTCTTCTTCATCTTCATTGAGTGATCAGGGGCGGATCCTGAACTCTTCGATGTCTCCGCCCGCCTCTTTGACCTCTTTGAGCCAGGCGGGCATTCGACCGCGGCCGGTCCAAGTCATCGACGGATCTTTCGGATGCCTGAACCTCACGGGCTCACCCGTTCTTTGCGAGATCATCGTCTCCGCTTTCTTCGCGAGAAGTTCGTCAATGTTGAACCCGTGCTTCTTCGCGACCGCTTCGAGTTCTTCGATAGCGTGCTTCGCTTCTCTGTCTCTTGCTTTCGAGAGTGCGTCTTGTGCGAGACTAATGATCATTTCGAGATCAGCACTCGCAAGATCAGGAATCATCTCGACGACTTTTTCCATGAACTCTCCAGCCGCCTCTTCATCTTCCGTGATGTATAGATCATCCGGCGTGTTCGTCATCGTCTTTCTCCTTCGTTTCGTTGAGACTGTCAAAAAGATGATCGATCGTCAACGCTTCACTTTCGTTTCGCCCCGTCACCGTTTTCCGGCCCTTGCCGGATCCCGGGCAATCTCACACCGACGAAAGCCCGGAAGCCCACGAAACACGCTAACGTATAGCCCTTTTGAGACCCTTCCCGGATCCCCGTCATCCTCACAACCCGCCCCGATGAGACACGCTAAAAACACGCTAACGTATAGCCGTTTCACGACCCTTCCCGGATCCTTGATATCCTCAACCCCGGCCCGATGAGGCATCCTCAAAACACGCTAACGTATCGACGCTTTCCTCCCCCACCTGGCCTTCTTCGGCATCCTCACCCCATGCCGGGCGGGATCCTCTCAAACCGCCCCAACGTATCGACGCTTTCCGCCCCTCTCCGGATCCCCGGCATCCTGAACCCCGGCCAGGTGAGACGCCCTGAAAACACGCTAACGTATCGACGCTTTTCGCCCCTCTCCGGATCCCCGGCATCCTGAACCCCACCTGATCGGGAGCCCCTGAAAAACCGCTAACGTACGGGCATTCTATGACCCTTCCGGGGTCTTCGGCATCCTCAACCCCACCTGATCGAGAACCCCTGAAAACCCGCAACCGTATGGCCCTTTTACGGGCCTGGCGGATCCCCGGCATCCTCTCGACCCCGACTGATCGGGAGACCATGAAAACACGCTAACGTATGTGAGTTTTTCGGGCCTTGTCGGATCCCCGGCATCCTCAACCGCCCCGCACAATAGAAAAAGCCGCCCCGGGGGCGGCTCTCTCTCATCTTCATCGAAACTCATCACGACGCGAGAAGACGCTTGTTCGCTTGTTCCATCGCTTGCCGGATCGCGATGAACTCATCATCGACAACGATCCTTCCGCCTCTTTCTGCGACGTAAGCGTTGAAGGTGTCGGTTGTCCGGATCGTTTCGAGAGCACGCTCTTCGATCTTATCCGCGAACTTCGCGAGTTTCGACGCGTTCTTGATCCACGATTTGTTCTTCACGACATGAGCCGCTTGAACCGCGTTCGGGTGAGATCCGGAGAACTCGCTCTTGAACGTCTCGATGATCGCCTTCGCCTCACGCTTCTCTTCTTCCGCTTCCGCTTGACGCTGAAACTTGACTGCGAGAGTTTCGAGTTTCGATCGTGCGTCAATCCAGATCCTCGCGTCCATTTCCGTGTTCAGTGCCCGCTTGACGCCCGCTTCGTGCGTCTTTCCGAACTTCGCGACGAACTCGTTTCGGATGTCCTTCGCCCATTTGACCTGCTTCTCCGATCCCCGGATCAGGTCTTCCGTGATTTTTTCGGCGGGCTTTCTGCGATTCAGGAAACTCTGAAAATCGGATGACGCCGCGAGTCTCGCGTCGGAAGCACCCATGAGCCTTGCGTCCCAAAGTCCGTCTTCAACTTCATCTGCGAATGCTGCGATGTCTTGCGTGTTGTATCTCATGTCTTTTCTCCGTTGGTTTTTTTGTTTCCAGATTCGTTTCTGGCAAGACGCCCTTATGACGAGCAAAACGAAACTCAAACATAAAACGAAAAAGAGCGAAACTTTCTCCCGATAAACGAAAAACCGTGACATTTACGCCACGGTTTCATTTCGTTTCATTTCGTTTTTGAGATCTTCACAAACACGATCCGGATCTTTGCTTATGATATACACCCCGCCCGCCTTTTCGAATGCCGCCTGAAACCTCTTTTGCGTCTCACGTTGAGCACCCCGGGCGGCCTTACACTCGATCGCGACGGATCGCCCGTCGATCGTTCCCAGGATGTCCGCCGTTCCGGGCGGGGCCAACTGGATCCAGCGCCTATCTTCGTTCCGGATCTTCCCCGAGTTGATCCTCATGAAGAGAGATCGCCCCACGAAACCGGCACAAAGGGCGACCAGGATCCTCGACTGGATCTCACTCTCTCTCATGATCTCAAATCATAAACGAAAGGCGATGAGTGAAGATCTCTCAACGCGTCACGACGGCCCCTCTCGTATGCCTCATCCTCACGATCTGCCGCCTCCCATCTTTCAATGATCCGAGACGTCCTCTCTTGTTCGTGTGCTTCGATAGCCTCACGCTTTCCGTGCTCGTATGCCGCCTCTGTGAGTTCTTGCGTGTAAAGCCTGGCCTCCGCCATGAGAACGATGATCGCCCCGGCCATCGTAAGACCGTCTTCCCGGGCCAATCTCTTGACCGCCTTCTCGACGTCCTTTTCCCAGCCTTTTAGGCCGGTCTCTTCGTCAGCGATAAAGTTCAGTGCTGCGTGACCGAGTGTTTCTTCTGCTTTGTCTTTCAGTCTTCTCATGATGTTTCTCCCGTATTGATTACGGGTGTTTATTGAGGTATAACAGAAAATATTCGTCAGCGTTGAGAAATAAATGCTATCTTAAATTTAGTTTAACGTTAAACCAACAATACTTTAACGTTGAACATATAGTTTATTTCGGCCATCCGGAATATGACGTGGCCCTTACCCGACTTTGACGCAACTCCCATCTTTTTGCGGCCCATCCCGACGCAAACTTGTAGCCCCGTGACTTTCCGAGTTTCACAAAGTCTTCGAGAGACCGGCACTCACGCTCTTCCTGCTTTTTGCGATCGGAGAGGGCCCTCTTTGCCGCCTCGAGTTCTTCGGCTTTGATGCGTCGGAGTTCGCCCGCTTTCGCGACCGGGATCCGATCATCCTTCTCGTGCGTGTGTCCGCACAACGGGCAAACCGGAGCCGCTTTGTGAACTCCAAAACACATCTTACAAAGCCGCGTTTTCAGGGTGTCTCCATTCGTTGCTCTTGCGTTTTGATCATCTTTAACGCCGTCCAGGCTCCATTCTCGGATCTCTTCGACGAGCCCGTGACGCAACGTGTTTCCCGAAAGATCCAGGACGATAGCCTCATCCTTTCCGTCCGAGATCCGGAGAACCCGACCGACCATCTGTAAGTAAAGAGCAAGGCTCTTCGTTGGACGCATGAGAAGCACGACTTCGAGCCCCTCAAAATCGAAACCTTCGGTCAACGTCTCTATGCTTGCGACGATCTTCGTTTCACCCGACCTCAACCGGGCAAGGATCCCGGCTCTTTCGTCTTTCGGGGTGTCACCCGTCAGGACTTCCGCCTGGATCCCCGCCGCATTGAAGGCGTCAGCGGTGAGCCCGGCGTGTTTCACGCTCACGCAAAACGCGATGCCGGATCGGCCCGGTGTGATGCGTTGATACGATGAGACTGCGTCACCGCAAATCGTCGATCGTTCGAGTGCTTCCGCGAGTTGATCAGCCGCGTAATCACCGGCCCGTGTCTTGACCCCGGTGAGATCCGGAATGGACGCGGAGTACGCGATCGGCCGCATTAAGTATCCGCGACTGATCAGGTCTTCGATCGACGGCCCTTCAACGATCGTTGAGAACGATCCTTTGAGCCCTTTGCCGTCGAGGCGGCACGGCGTTGCGGTCAATCCCAGGACGCGGGCGTCAGGATACTCTTCAAGCACGCGAGCGTATGAGTCAGCGACGGCACGATGAGCCTCATCAACGATGATGAGATCAGGCTTTCCGACTTTCTCGAAACGACGCGTGAGAGTCTGGATTGATGCGACCTGAACAGGTGCGTCAGGGGTCATCTCTTCACCCGATATCACGAGACCCGTTTCCAATCCGAATCTTTTAAGACGCTCATTCGCCTGATCGATCAGTTCTCGACGATGAGCAAGCACGAGAACGGACTCCCCATCATTCACCGCGTCAGCCGCGACTTGCGAGAAGATCGTCGTCTTACCTCCGCCTGTTGGAAGCACGAATAACGCCCTCTTATTCGTCTTGAACGCCACTCCGATATTTGAAACGGCGGACTGCTGATAATCCCTCAACTTCATCTTTTACTCCGCGATTAACTCGCGAAGTTATTGAGGTTTTATCGGGGAAATTCGTCACCCGCCGACAGTGATCAATGTTGATTATTTAAGAATAAATCAGTGCTATAAGACGAAAGTAAATCACTAAACCTCAATACCTCACCGGATAACGGTGAGGGATTCTCCGGTGATTTACATAACTTATAAGACCACCAACTTAATAAATGGTCATTATTATTTCGGGCAACATTCGACAAATAATATCGATGATCGATATTTAGGATCCGGAATGAGAATCTTGGCGGCTTTGAAAAAATACGGACGCCGAAACTTCATCCGCGAAACATTGGGCATTTATGAAACTTGGGAAGAGATGAACGCGGCGGAGATCGCTTTGATCACACCAGAAGCCCTTGCCGACCCGGCATGTTACAATATCACAAAAGGCGGTCAGGGCTCATACACGAAAAGGACGCAACAAAGACGCCCGATGATCGTGACGATTATCAGTAAAGAAGGCGACGAGATCTCCGGATCTGTCGTTGAGATCTCAAAGAAGATCGGTGTCCCGACAAAGAAAATCTATGATCTCATTCACGGGCACCGCCGCGTCTATCGCGGCTTCACGATCGCGGGATCCTCACCCACCGCTTGCCAAGAATGAGCCGACCCCATAAGGTACGCGAGAGGGATGTCCATACAATATATGGTGTGGACATTTCGTCCATAAACGCAACATCTTGGGGTTGGACATACGGGGTTTAGGTGAGGTTTTTCGCGGCGGCATGGTGTCCCACCTCCTCCGCCAAACCCCTTCTTTTCAATAGTTTGCGCGCCAGAATGCCGCGACCGGATCACTTCGCGGCGGGGCTTGCGCCGAAGATGAAGGCCGCGAAGGTCGGCGAGCCTGCGGCCAGATCCTTGCCAGTCACATAGCCATCGCCGTCGGTATCGGAATTCTTGAACTCCTGCTCGGCATTGGCCATGACCTCGTCGGTGGTCGCGATCCCGTCATCGTCGCTGTCCCAATAGTCGAAGATATCCTCTTTCAGCTTGGTGAAGCTGTCGGCCTTGCCGCGCTCGGCCGCGACGAAGGAAAAGCCGGGGTCCCATTTCATGAACTCTTCCTTGTTCACGGCACCCTGCCCGTTCGTATCCATCGACCGCCAGGCGGTGCGGGTGAACTCGCGGAACTCATCCAGACTGATGCGGTCGTCGCCATCCTGGTCATAGACCTCGGCGATGCGATTCATCACGTCGATTTCCGGTGGCGAGGTCTCCTGCGCGAAGGCTGCACCCGAAAGGCCAAGAAGAACGGCCGCCGCAAGCCACGAAGGGCGCAATTGAAAGTCGTTTGACATCATTACTCTCCGATTTGTGGTGACGCTGGTGGTTCAGGCGGTCAACGCCATGTCCAGAGCCACGGTTCCGATTTGACCCCGCCCGGCAGAGCCGGAAGGGGAGGTTTCAGCCTGCAAAGTCACAGGAATTTTCCGGGCAGTTTCGGGCGGTACATGAACAGCGTGACCAGCGACATCGCGGCCATCAGCAGCCCGAGGATCAGAAACATGTCCGAATAGGCCAGCACGAAAGCCTCGCGCTGAACGATCCCGGCCAGTGTCGCACTTGCCTTGGCCGCAGCCGTCGCCGGATCGACACCCTGCGCCTGAAGCCCTGCGGCAGAGGCCTCCAGCCTCGCCTGCACCGCCGCGTCGCCGCCCTGAACATGCAGGCCGGTCAGCGCGGAATGGACCTGCTCCTGCTTGCGGGTGAAGGTTGCGACCAGCGCCAGCCCCACGGCCGAGCCGACCGTGCGCGTGATATGGACCAGCGAGGCGATCCACGGGATTTCGCGCACCGAGATTTCCTCGGTCATCAGCACCATCAGCGGCACGGCGACGAAGGGCGCTGCGACCGATTGCACCAGCAGCGCGGGCAAAAGCTGTTCGCCGATCCATTGATGCGTCAGGTTGGTCAGCATCAGCGTTCCCGCACCGAACAGGATCAGCCCGAAGGCCAGCAGGTTGCGCGGGTCCAGCCGATACAGCAGCCACGCGACCGGCGGCGTCAGCAGGATCTGCGGCAGCGCCGACAGCCAGAACACCTGTCCGCTTTCCAACGCGCGATAGCCCTGAATGCGGATCAGATATTGCGGGATCAGATATGCCGTCGTCATCAGCCCGATCCGCATCGTGAAGAGCACGAGCAGGCTCAGCCCGATATTGTCACGGGCGAGAAGGCGCGGGCTGACCACCGGATCATGGTGACGCAAAGCATGGACCAGATAGATCGACAGCAGGAACGCAGCCGAGGCCAGCAGCCCGACAATCAGCCCCGAGGCGAACCAGTCGAGCCGGTTCCCCTGATCCAGCGCCGTGACCAGCGCGGCCAGACCAAGGGACAGCGCGATCAGCCCGAAACCGTCATGGCGGCGAAACCGCAGGAACTTGATCGGATCATTCGCGAGACCATAAGCCCCGGCAAGCAGCGTCAGGCTGCCCGGAATGACGTTGATCCAGAACAGATATTCCCAGCTGAGATGCAGCATCAACCACCCCGCGACACTGGCCGCAATGCTGGGCGTCAGGGACGACACCAGCGCATAGAAGGCCAACCCGTAAAGGCGCAGCGGCTGCGGCATGTGGCGCATGACGACTGCATAGGCCATCGGCATCAGGATACCCGCGCTAAGGCCGCGCACCGCCTGCATGCCGATCAGGGTTTCCAGATTGGGGCTGAAGGGCGCGAGGAACGAGGCCACGGTGAAGATCAGCGACCCGATCAGCACACCCCGCGCTGGCGACAGGATCGAGCGCAGCCAGACCGCCGAAGGGATCGCCGCGACCTCGGCCACCACATAGGCGGTCGTCAGCCAGCTTGCCTCATCCATGCCAACCCCAAGCGCGCCGCGAATATCCGCCAAACCGATATCCAGCAACCGCGCGTTCAGCAGCGAGGTCAGCGTGCCCAGCAGCACCGCCCCCACCCCGATCAGGGCGCGCAGGTTCGGCAAAGCGATCTTGGCTGGGGCGGTTGCGGTCGCAGACATGGTGGGCTCCGTTGGTCGGATGGACCGACTGATTGGTTATCGGGCCGCCGCGAGTTGCGGCTGATCCTTGGCAAGCTGGTCGGTATGGACGGTCGCCTCGACCGACATGCCGGGGCGCAGCAGACCCTGAAGCTCGGGATCGGCATCCAGCGCAATGCGGACGGCGACACGCTGCGCGACCTTGGTGAAGTTGCCGGTCGCGTTATCGGCGGGCAGCAGGCTGAAGACCGCACCTGTTGCGGGCGACAGACGCTCAACCTCGCCGGTCAGAACCTTGCCGGGGAAGGTGTCGACCGTGATGCTGACCGCCTGCCCCGGACGGAACTGCGCGAGTTGGGTTTCGCGGAAGTTCGCGGTGACATAGAGTTCCGCCATCGGGACAACCGACAGAACCTGTGCGCCTGCGCGGACGAATTGCCCCTCACGCACGCCGCTGACGCCGACAACACCATCACTGGGCGCGGTGAGTTTTGTGCGGTCAAGCTGGATCGTCGCCAGATCAAGGCCCGCGCGCGCGCTGCTGAGTTCCGCATTGGCCTGCTGCGCTTCTGTCGAAAGGACGTTGATCCGTTCCCGCTCGGCCTCAACGGCGGCCTGCTGTTCGACGATCTGCGCATCGGCGCGCTTGATGTCGGCGACCGCCGCCTCAAGTTTCTGATCGGTGGTCCAGCCACGCTCCTTCAGCGTCAGCTGACGGCGGTTCTCGGCCTCCAGCCGATCACGGTCAGCTTCCAGCGCAGCAAGACCTGCGCGTGCACGATCAATAACCCGGTTCTGCAGCTGAATCTGGCTTTCGATATTATAAATTTGCGCCTCGGCCGCCAGCACAGCCGCACCGGCCTGCTGAACCTGCGCCTGATATTCAGTCGGTTCGATCTGCAGCAACAGGTCGCCCTTCTTCACCTCCTGAAAGTCCGAGACCAGAAGTCTGGTGACGCGACCCTCAACCTCGGCACTGACCGGAATGGTATCGGCATGCAGATAGGCGTTGTTTGTGCTTTGATTGGTCATGCCCGCGACCCAGCTTCCCCAGCCAAGCGGAACCACGACCGCAAGTCCGATCCCCGCCACGATGACTGAGGCCCGCGCCAGCGTCAGCCATGCCCGTTTGCGCGGCTTTTTCGCGACCGGAGCCGGCGCAACGGCGGGTTCTTCGGGTTTCGGTTTGAATTGGACGACTGGCTTGTTCATGGCGCGTTTCCCGGCGGCAATTGGACCGACGCGACACTTCGGGCCGCGACAGGATCGATATAGGCCCGACACTTGCATGACAAAAATGAATTGGTATCATTTGAAAAATGAGCAATATTCATAGCATCGATCTCAACCTGATCCGCGTGTTCGACGCCCTGCTGGAAGAGCAGAACACCACCCGCGCGGGCGAACGGCTTGGCCTCAGCCAGTCAGCGGTCAGCCATGCTTTGGCGAAGCTCCGCCGTGCCTTGGGGGACGAGCTTTTCATTCGCGGCCCGCAGGGGATGCATCCGACGCCCCGCGCGATGGAGCTAGCCGAGCCGCTGCGTTCGGCCCTGAACCAGATCACTACGGCGCTATCTGAACCACGCTTTGATCCGGCGACCAGCGACATGACCTTCGTCATCGCGACCTCGGATTTCTATATCCGGGGCCTCTTCGCGCGGGTGATGGCGCGGATCCAGCAAGAGGCCCCGCATATCCGCCTGTGGCTGCGGCAGTTCAACGATCTCAATCTGGTCGAGGAACTGGACCGAGGCGCGCTGCATCTGGCGATTGGCCGCTTTGGCCGCGTGCCCTCGCGCTTTCGGCGCGAGCCGCTGGAGATGGTTGAGATGGTCTGGATCATGTCGCGGACCCATCCCGCAGCCGGGCAGCCGCTTACGCTGGAGACTTTAGGCCATTACCCCCATGTCGACATCATGCTGTCGGGTCAGGCCTCGCAGGAGGCCGGGATCATGCAGGATCAGGAGGGGCTGGAGCGGAGCTTCGTCACCAGCAACCCGGTGGAACTCGACCGTCTGCTGCGCGATGCGGGCATGACCCGCCGCATCGGGGCGACGGTGCCGCTGATCTCGGCGGTGCCGCCGATCATCGCGCAGACGAATATGGTCGGGCTGGTGCCTAAGGCCCTGGCCGAGGCGGTGGGTGAAGGCCTTGATCTGGTCTGGTCACCCGGCCCTCTGCCGCTGCCGCCCGTCCAGATCGAGACGCTGTCGCACAACACCTATGGCGCGCATCCCTCGGTCGTCTGGCTGCGGGAGTTGCTAGGCGACATGACACAGGGCGGCGAGGACCAGATATAGAAAGACCCACGCCGGGATTGCTCCGGGGCGTGGGTCCAATGGGCTCGGTTTTAGGCGACGGCTTTCAGCAGATCGCCAAGATCGCTCGCCGAAATACCCGCCCCGAAGATCGGCGTGCCGATACCGAAATGGCGGGCGCTGGCCAAAGGTCCAGCATCGACCACGTCAAAGCCAAGCCGCCGGATCACGTCGCCGACGGCCTGCCGCGCGGCGGGATCATCCCCGGCCATGGTCATTGCCCGCCGGTCCGTCGCGCCTTCGGGCCGGGCATCCTGCTCGAATTCGTGATAGCCCATATGGTTGAAGCCGCGCACCAGATGCGCCCCTGCCAGATGGCGCTGAACGACTTCGCTGCTTGACTCCGCCCCGTCGAATTCGGGCAGATGCCCGTCCGTCTGCGGCCAGTAGTTCATTGCATCGACCACGATCTTGCCCTTGAACAAGGCCGGATCGAGGTCGCGATATTTCCTCAAGGGCAGCGCGAGGATGATGATATCGCTCGCCGTGATCAGATCGGCTGCGGTTTCCGCTTTCGCCCCTGGCGCGGTGAACTCCATCAGCAATGCGATTTCGGCGGGCGGTTTGGCGGTTGCGACGCGGACATCATAGCCCGCCTTGACCGCCAGCCGCGCCAGAGCCGTTCCGACACGGCCCGCGCCCAGAATGCCAATAATCGGTTCAGACATTGATATTCTCCTTCTTCTCTTGGCCTGCCAGTTCGGCATCGACCAGAGGTTTCACCCGTGTTCCCAAAAGCTCGATCGAGCGCAGGAAATCCTTATGCGGCATCTGGCCGACATCCATCTGGAAGAACTGGCGCATATCGCCCAGAGCCCCGTGCAGCTTCACAATCCGCTCGGCGATCTCCTCGGGGCCGCCTGCAAACAATGCGCCCGTCCCCTCGACCTCGCGGTCATAGGACCAGCGCGGCGGCGGGGCAAAGCCGCGGATCTTGCCCAGTTGCTCCATCGTGCGGTGCCAATGGGTCCAGAAGAAATCCTTCGCCTGCTGGCTGTCCGCGCCGATATAGCCAGGGCTCGCGACCGAGACCTTCAGCTGATTGGCAGCGATGCCGCTATGCGCCCCCGCCTTGCGATAAAGCTCGGCCAAGGGCGCGAAACGATCCGCCTGACCTCCGATGATCGCATAGGAAATCGGCAGGCCCAGCATGCCCGCGCGCACCGAGGATTGCGGGTTCCCGCCCGTCGCAAGCCAGATCGGCAGCTTGCCTTCGTCCGGGCGCGGCACCACCAGCGCATCATCCAAAGCGGCGCGGAAACGCCCTTCCCAGGTCACACGCGGGTTGTCGTTGATCTGCAAAAGCAGGTCCAGCTTCTCGGCGTAAAGTTCGTCATAGTCGCGCAGGCTGTGGCCAAACAGCGGGAAGGATTCCGTCGAAGATCCACGCCCCGCCGTAATCTCGGCCCGCCCGTTCGACACCGCATCCAGCGTCGCGAATTGCTGATAGACGCGCACCGGGTCGTCCGTGCTGAGCACGGTGACAGCGCTTCCAAGCTTGATCTTCTTGGTCGTCGAAGCCGCAGCCCCAAGGATCACCGTCGCGGCCGAAGCGGGCATTTCATGCGTGTGATGCTCGCCGATTCCGAAGTAATCGAGCCCGACCTGATCGGCCAGTTGAATGGCCTCCAGCAGGTTGCGCGTCGCCTGCGCGGTCGAGCCGAGCCCGCCGGTTGCGGGGTCGATCTGGACATCGCCGAAACTGTAAACGCCAAGTTCCATCTTTCTCTCCTTCCCGCGCCCATGCCTTGAACGGCGGGCCGTTAGCGGTATATTTTCGTAACTAAGGCCAATATTGGCACTGATGATTTTTCCGCAAGAAGGCACATCCATGATACCTGAAGGGCAATCCCTGCTGACCAGTTGCCTGCCCGTGCGCCAGCTTCTCGCGCGCATTGGCGACAAGTGGAGCGTGCTGATCGTCATGGCCCTTTGCGACGGGCCACGCCGCTTCAATGAGATCAAGCGCGACATCGGCACCATCTCGCAGCGGATGCTGACCCTGACCCTGCGCGGGATGGAGCGCGACGGGCTGGTCCTGCGCACCGTCACACCGACGAATCCGCCCCGCGTCGATTACGAGCTGACCGCGCTTGGCCAATCTTTGCGTGCGCCGCTGCAAGAGTTAGGCCAATGGGCGATTGACCATGAGGCGGCGATCAACCTTGCGCAGCAGGACTACGATCTGCGGCAGGGCTCTGCATGATTCCAAGCGTCGCCAGCAACTCACTGGCGACGGCCCGCCCGGCCCGGTTTGCCCCCACGGTCGAGGCCGAGGGGCCGTAGCCCGCCAGATGCACGCGCGGCTCTTTCGCCACTTGGGTCGCGAGCCGCCCCGCCATGATGATGCCGCCATTCTGCTCGCGCAGGTTCAGGGGCGCGAGATGGTCGAGCGCGCTGCGAAAGCCCGTCGCCCAGAGGATGACGTCGACCGCCTCATGCGTGCCATCGGCCCAGAGAAGCCCGGTTTCGGTGATCCGGTCAAACATCGAGCGCGGGTTCAACACGCCGCGCGCCTCGACCTCGCGCAGCGCAGGCGTCCAGGGGATGCCGGTCACAGACACGACCGAGCCGGGGACCAGCCCCTGCCGCACCCGATCCTCGACCATCGCCACGGCGGCGCGGCCCGCATCGGGGGTGAAGTCGCTGTCGCGAAAAACCGGCGGGCGGCGGGTGATCCAGAGGGTCTCGGCGACCTTCGATATCTCGGTCAGGTGCTGCACCGCCGAGATCCCCGCCCCGATGATCGCGACGCGCTTGCCTGCGAATTCCTCGGGGCCGCGATAGTCGCGGCTATGCAGGGTTTGGCCACGAAAACTGTCCGCGCCGGGAATATCGGGGATATTCGGGTTCTCCCAAGTGCCGGTCGCATTGACGATGCCACGGGCGGAAAAACTCGGGCCGTCGGTTTCGACGCGGAACCTCTCGCCCCTCGGGCAGACCACCTTCACCCGCACCGGGCGCAGCACCGGCAGGTCGAACTTTTCCTCATAGGTCCCGAAATACTGGGGCACCGCCTCGGCGGCCTTGGCCTCGGTCTGGCCAGGGTCGACGATATCGGCAAAGGCAAGGCCCGGCAGGTCATGGACCCCGTTCACCGTGCTGAGCGTCAGCGTCGGCCAGCGATGCTGCCACGCCCCGCCCGGCCCCGGATTGGCATCGAGCACGACAAAACCGGTCCCGGCGGGCAGGCCAAGGCGTTGCAGCCAATAGGCAGCCGCCAGCCCCGCCTGACCCGCGCCGATCACGACCACATCGGTCTTGTGGATGATCCGGGCGGGCGCGTTTTGCGTTGTCTGTTCCACAGCCATTCTGTCCTCGCCAGTCGAAAAGGGGGCCGCGTGACGGCCCCCTGAATGTTGGCTTCCCGCCGCCCCGGCGCAAGGCCGGGGCTATGGAAGGGCTTAGCCGTTATTCCGGCCAGCGGTGTTCGCCACATAGCTGGTGATCAGGTTGCGATAATCCGGGATGTGGTTCGAGAAGAGCGCGCCCAGACCATCGACGTCATTGCGCCAGTCGCGGTGCAGCTCACAAGCCGCGCCGAACCAGCTCATCAGCTGGGCACCGGCCTGCGACATGCGATCCCATGCGGCGTCGCGGGTGATCGGGTTGAAAGTGCCCGAGGCGTCGGTGATGACGAAGACCTCAAAGCCCTCTTCCAGCGCCGAGAGAACCGGGAAGGCCACACAGACCTCGGTCACGACACCGGCGACGATCAGTTGTTTCTTGCCGGTCGCCTTGATCGCCTTGACGAAATCCTCGTTGTCCCAGGCGTTGATCTGGCCGGGGCGCGCGATGAAGGGCGCGTCGGGGAACATCTCTTTCAGCTCGGGGACGATCGGGCCGTTCGGGCCATCTTCAAAGCTGGTGGTCAGGATCGTCGGCAGGTTGAAGTATTTCGCCATATCGGCCAGCGCCATGACGTTGTTCTTGAACTTGTCGGGGTCGATGTCGCGCACCAGCGACAGAAGTCCGGCCTGATGGTCCACCATCAGAACGGCGGCGTTGTCTTTGTCCAGTCTCACATAGGGCTTGTTCATGACTTGATCCTTTGACGCCCGGCAATGCGGGCAGGGTTGGCATTTTCCGTCGTGATTGCCGTTCGATATTCCGTCCGGCTGTCTGGGATTGAATTTACATGCAGGACAAATATTCTGTAGCCATCGATATCAGACATCACTGTCCCAAGAATGGCACAAATGACCGAGCCTGACCTCAACGACTTCCGCCTGTTTGTCCAAGTGGTTGATGAGGGCGGCTTTTCTGCCGCCGCCCGCGTGCTTGGGGTGCCACGTTCTCGCGTCAGTCGCCGCATCGCGTTGCTGGAGGATCAACTGGGGGTGCGGCTGATCCACCGTTCGACCCGCGCATTCTCGGTGACCGAGCTTGGGCGCGAGTTTCACCGCCACGCCTCGGCCATGCTGATCGAGGCCGAGGCCGCCCGCGCCATCATCGCCCGCGAACATCAGGAACCGCAGGGGCTGGTGCGCATCGCCTGCCCGCCCTCGATGATCCAGTTTCAGGTCGGACCGATGATCTCGCGCTTTTTGGCGCAATATCCCAAGGTCGAGGTGCATCTGGAAAGCACCAACCGCCGCGTCGACATCCTGCGCGAGGGGTTCGACCTAGCGATCCGGGTGCGGTTTCCACCGCTGGAGGACAGCGATCTGGTCGTGCGCCGCCTTGGCATCGACCACCAGCATCTGGTCGCCTGCCCCGCGTTGCTCGCCCGCGTTCAGGCGGATCTGGGCCGCAAGCTCGCGCCCGAGGATCTCGCGCACCTGCCAAGCCTTGCCTGGGACCAGTATCGCACGAGCCATGAATGGGATCTGATCGGCCCCGAGGGGCGCGAGGTCACCATCGCGCACAAGCCCCGCCTGATCACGCAGGATATGTCCGCGCTGCTGGATGCGGCCGCGAGCGGCGCGGGAGTCGTGCGCCTGCCTGCCGTGGTCGCGCAGAACCGTCTGCAGAGTGGCGATGTCGTCAACGTCCTGCCTGACTGGCAGCCGCGCCCCGGCATCATCCATGCGGTCTTTCCGACGCGGCGCGGCTTGATCCCCTCGGTGCGTGCCGTGCTTGACCATCTGGCCGCCTGCTTTGCCGAGGCCATCGCGCGGATCGAAAAGGCCGCTGATATGCACCATAATCAGGACAATCTGTCCTGAACTCAGCGGATACCGGGGAATCGCGCTGCAGAGTATAACAATGGCATCGCGCAACTGGCTGACGGAGCTTCATTGTCATGCGTACCTCCTCATCCGAAACCAATCTGATCATCCCGCAACTCGACAGCTTCTATCGCAGCTTCGCGGAACCTCTGGCCTTCCTCGCGCTGAGGGTCAGCGTGGGTGCGCTGATGGTGGTCGAGGGCTGGCCCAAGATCAACGACCCGACCGGCATGGCGGGCTTTGTCGAGGCGCTTGGCTTTCATCCCGGCTGGCTCTGGTCCAGCATTCTGGCCGTGCTGCAATTCGCGGGCGGCATCATGCTGATCCTTGGGCTTCTGACGCGGCCGATCGCGCTGGCGCTTGGCTTCATGCTGGCCTTCACGCTGTGGTTCCACCTGACGACCCCCTATGGCGCGACGATCCTGACGCCCGAGGGAATTGCCGCCGTGCAGGCCAATGCGCAACTGTTGACCGGCTCGGCGCAGGCTCCGCTTCTGAACCTGCCCGCTGATGGCGGCGCCTCCTTCCTGCATCAGGTGCAGTTCAAGGCCAACGGATTCTCGTTCCTCTGGACCATCGCGACCTTCGTCTTCGCGGCCTATGGCGCGGGCCGGATCTCGGTCGACCGGATGCTTGGGCGCGAGTTCTGAGGGCAAATCCGCGCTGTGAGATCAATCCTCATCCAGCGCCTGAAAACTGGTAGCCAGATGGTCGATCAGCAGGCGCACCGCCGGCAGTAGTCCGCGCCGGGACGGAAAGACGGCGTGGATGATCTCGCGGCGCGGTTGCCAATCGGGCAGCAAATGGATCAGCGCACCGCTGGCCAGTTCCTCGCGCACCATCAGGATCGGCAGTTGCAGCACGCCCAGCCCCGCCAGCGCCGCGTTGCGCAGCGCGATCATGTCGGTGGTGATCAGGCGCGGGCGATGTTCGATCACCGCCCGCTGGCCGTCCGGCCCGAACAGCTCCCATTCGTGAACCAGCGCGCTGCTGCCGACGCCAAGACTGGGCCAACCCGTCAGATCCTCGGGGCCGTCCGGCAACGCCTGCCCCGCAATCAGCGTGGGGCTTGCAACCAGACATTGGCCGCGATCGGCCAGCACGCGCATCACCGCCTCGCTATCCTCGATCGGTGGGCGGCGGACCCGGATCGCGATATCGACGCGCTCGCTTAGCACATCGACCCGCCGGTTCGTGGCCTCCAGCACCAGCGTCACCTGCGGATGGCGCTGCATGAACGCGTCCAGCATCCGGCTGACATGGGCCTGCAACAGCGCAACCGGGACCGAGATGCGGACAATGCCGCGCGGCTCGGCCTGCAAGCGATCAATCGAATCCTGTGCCGCCTCTGCCTCGACCAGCATGGCCTTGCAATGTTCGAAATAGACCTCGCCGATCTCGGTCAGGTCGAAATGGCGCGTCGTGCGCTGGATCAGCCGCACGCCCAACCGATCCTCGAGTTGCGCGATGCGGCGGCTGAGCAGTGATTTCGGTACGCCCAAAGCTCGCCCGGCAGGCGCGAAGCCGCCATGCTCGACCGCCTGCACGAAGTAATAGAGGTCGTTCAGATCCTGCATTCATCGTTCTATAAATATAACGATCAGTCGCGTAAAGGCAGGCTACAGCCCAACTGGCATCAAATCTAAGTTGTTTCGGGAAGGGCCAAGCCCCTGCAACACCAGATACGGAGATTTCAGATGTCCACCCCCGCGAACTTTAACGGCCAGCGTCCGGTCATTGACCCAAATGATGCCGCGATGCTGCTGATCGACCATCAGAGCGGCCTGTTCCAGACCGTCGGCGACATGCCGATGCCGGTCCTGCGCCGCCACGCCGCAGCACTGGCCAAGATCGCCACGCTGGCGAAACTGCCGGTGATCACCACGGCCTCGGTGCCCCAGGGCCCGAACGGCCCCCTGATCCCCGAGATCCACGAAAACGCCCCCCACGCCCAATATGTCGGCCGCAAGGGCGAGATCAACGCCTGGGACAACCCCGAATTCGTCGCCGCCGTGAAGGCCACCGGCAAGAAAACCCTGATCATCGCGGGCACCATCACCAGCGTCTGTATGGCGTTCCCGGCGATCTCGGCCATCGCTGACGGCTACAAGGTCTTCGTGGTGGTCGACGCCTCCGGCACCTATTCGAAGATGGCCGAGGAGATCACCCTGGCTCGCATGGTGCAGGCCGGTGCCGTTCCGATGGACATGGCTGCCGTGGCCTCGGAGCTGCAAAAGACCTGGAACCGCGACGACGCGCAGGAATGGGCGCAGGTCTATACCCAGATCTTCCCGAACTATCAGCTTCTGATCGAAAGCTACGTGAAGGCGCAGGAGGTTCAGAAGAACGGCGAGATCCTCGACTCGCAGCGCAAGTAACGCACACGGGCGGCAGAGCGATCTGCCGCCTTTCTCATATCGGAGAGTTTCAGATGATCACCTTCATCGCCCTGTTCATCGCGGGGATTGTTGGCGGTTTGCTTTTGGGCATGATCGGCGTCGGTATGGCGCTGGTCGCGGTGCCGGTTCTGACCTTCGCGCTGCCCCATCTTGGCGTCCCCGAGGCGCTGTCGCCCACGGTCGCGCTGGCGACCTCGATGGGGATTGTGACCATCGGCTCGATCAGTTCGGTCACCGCGCATCACAGGCTGGGCAATATCGACTGGCAGGCCTTCCGCCTGATCGTGCCCTTCAGCCTGATCGGGGTGTTCCTCGGCTCGCTTCTGGTGACGCGCCTGCCTGCGGATATGCTGCGGCTGATCTTTGCGGCCTTCCTGATCTTCGTCGCCCTGCGGATGCTACTGGCGCGCAAGGGGGGCGAGCAGCCGAAGCCGGTCTCGGTCCTGACCTATCGGCTTTCGGGTGCAGCCATCGGCTTTGCGGGGGCGCTGATCGGCGCGGGCGGTGGCGTCTTCATGGTTCCCTTCCTGACCGGGCGGGGCTGGAAGATGGTGCGCGCCGTCGCGACCTCGGCCACAATCGGCCTGCCGGTGACGGTCTTCGGCATGATCTTTCACGCGCTGCGCCCGCTTCAGGGGATCGACGCCCCGATGCTGGGCTCGGTCCATGTCGCGGCCCTGCTGGGCATCGGTTTCGGCAGCGTGATTGGCGCCCCTTTCGGTGCGCGGATCGCCAGCCGCCTGCCGGGCGACATCCTGAAGAAGGGCTTCGCGGTCGTCCTGCTGATCCTTGCGGTCGGGCTGATCCGGGGCTGAGCACTGGTGCCCGCAACCCACCCACGCCCGCACTTGATTTCACCTTTTTTCGCACGCCTAATGGTCGAAGGCAGAGCCCGCGCAAAGCGGGCCGCAGCACGGCAACAGGGGCGCAGCGATGACCGAATTCCCTCTCTGGATCACGAATGCCGCACGGGTCGAGGTGTCGACGTCATTCGGCGCGCTGACCGCCGTCGTGGCCGAGCCTGGCCCGCCCGCTGTCGGCACGGTGCTGCTAGTCCACGGCCGCAATGGCGCGCCGGGCCAGCCCCAGATCGCCGAGATCGCGCGGGCCTATCTTGCGCGCGGCTGGCGCGTCGTCGCGCCGGAACTGCCGAACTCATCCGCCACCGCAGGCTCGGGCCCGCCCGAGCAGGTGACTTTCACCCGGCACACGCGGGCCGCAGCCGAGGTCTGGGCATGGGTGGCGGAGGAGTGGCCGGATGCCCCGCGCGCGCTGGCGGGCCACAGCATCGGTGCCTTTGCTGTGGCGCAACTGGCGGGGGACAGCCCGGATGCGCATCATGTGCTGGCGGTCTCTCCACCGATGTCGGGGCGGGTCCTTTACCTCTCGCGCGAGGCCATGGGCGGGAATGCCATCGAGCTGGTCCGGCAAGAGGCCCCCGACTATTTCGCCGAAATGGCGACTGCCGATGCCGAACCCGCGCTGAAACGGACCCTCGCACCCCTTGCGGTGGTGACCGGGGCCTCGGACGGTCTGGTCCCCTTGCGCGACGCGCGCGCCTATTTCACCGCCGCGCCGAATGGCCGCTTCTTCGCCGCCCTGCCGGATGAGCATCATTGCCCGGCGGGGGAGGCTTGCGGGGGTATGCTGTCTGCCGCGCTCTCGGCCCTTGGTGCCTAGGGTGGCAGGACCCGATCCGGACTGGATCACGCGGCAGCGCCTCGCCTCGGCCCGCGCCATGCGCAACGCCTGTTCGGCCACCCATCTCAGCCGCCATCGACCGGGCTTTGGCTGGGTGGTGCGGCCCGCACCGGGCTCGGTTCTGGCTTCGCCACGTGTGGCGGAATGGAATCCGGAGCCTGACTATTTTCACCATTGGGTGCGCGATGCGGCCATCGTACTGAAGGCCGTGCCTTTGGCGATTGAGGCTGACCCGGCGGCACGCGGATTCTGGCTGCAATTCATCGCCGATTTCGTGAATTTCGCGCTGACCACCACCGATCCGAACCGCAAGGGCCCGGCATCGAACCCCTTGAACCTCTCAGCCCGGCCGGGGTTGCAGCAATATCTGCGCCCTGACGCCGAATTGGCCGCTTTGACCGGGGCCGCATGGCTGGAGGAGCCGCGATTCGCGCCTGACGGCGGTCCGGATCTTGAACGATGGAGCCGCCCTCAGGATGACGGCCCGGCGCTGCGGGCGTCGGCGCTGATGGCGGTTCTGGACGCCCTACCCGAGGCCGCATCGCCGCAGGCCGAGGCGCTGATTGCACGCGACATTGACCACACGCTGCGCACCGTCGGACGCGCCTCGATTGGACCGTGGGAGGAGGAGCCGCCGCGCCGCACCACCTTCACCCTGATCGCGCAATGGGATACGCTGTCGCGTGCGGCAGGGCGGTTGCAGCGCCGCGAGTTGCAAGACGCTGCGGATCGGCTGACGGAGCTGATCCAGACCGCTGCCGATACCACGACCGGCGGCTGGCGCGAAAGCCTTGAGGCACCCGAGGGGCGGCTCGACAGCAGCACCTGTCTGGCGATCCTGCATGCCGGGCGCAGCGACGGCCCCTTTGCACTGAATGCGCCCCGCACGCGTGCGACGATGGCGGCGCTCGAGGCACAGTTCGACGGCCTCTATCCGATCAACAGGACGACCACGGCCACGGCCATCGGGCGCTGGACCGAGGATGCCTATTTCGACGGAAATCCCTGGTTTCCGACGACGCTTGGCTTCGCCTCGATCTGCTATCTGATCGCTGCAGAGACGGGCGATATGCAGGCACTGGAAAAGGCGGAAGGCTGGATGGCGCTGATCGAACACGTCGCCCCCCACCCCGAAGGCCCCCTGCCCGAGCAATTTGATCGCAGCACCGGCGCGCCGACCTCCTGCCTTGATTTGACATGGTCGGCGGCGGCATTTCTTGAGGCGGCGGATGCCCGCGACCGCGCGCTTCAGGCGATGGCGGGAGCAAGATAGGGCGCGGTAAAGCCAAGGGCACGCAAGCCGCGCTGCACCTCGGGGCGCGAGGCCACGAGCCGCCAGAGCAGTCCCGAGCGGTGGTTTTCCAGCGCGATGACAATGGGGGCCTGATCGATGGCCAACCGGCTTTCCGCCGCCCAGTCATGCGCCAGACTGAAGGCATCGACAAATCCGGCCTCGCCCCAGATCCGCTCGCCCAAACCGTCATGCATGCGCCGCAGGACCGGCATGGCCTCACCCGGCGCGAAGGGGAATGAAGCCAGCGCCGCCGTGGGGGTGATGACCCCGGTGTCATCCGTCGGCGAATGGGCGACATAGCCCAGCGGATCGTCACTGGCCGTCAGCCCCCAGAGGTCGGGGCCATAGCCCTTCCAGCCATGCGGGTTCTGCAGACAGTGCTGGCGGTTGACCAGCGCATGCGCGCGAGCCTGCGCGCCGTAATCAGCATAGGCATCGCGAAGCCCGCGCGGATCAATGCCCAGAAACGGGTATTGCGACAGAAACAGCGGGCCGCCCCAATCCGGCCCCAAGGGCAGGACCGTGCCGCCATAGTCGCGCCCATTGCGGAAGGCGGGCGCCATGGCCCAGCTTTGGTGATAGGAGGCGGCGGGGATCGGATGGCGACGCGCGCCTGCGCCCAGAACGAAGACCGGAAAGGCCTCATTCCAGCCCCGGATCGGCAGCGCATCGGGACGCCAGGGACGGTCGGGATGGCGGTGCCACATGACCGCGCCATCCTCGCGCACATGGGACGCCCAGTTCACCTCATCGATCAGGGTCTGGATGCGAGCGACGAGCCAGGGCTCATCGCTGAAACAGGCGGCGGCACCCAGAAGGCCCAGGACCAGAAACGCCGTCTCGACCAGATCGCCCGCGTCGTCACCCGGCGAAAACGCCATGGCCTTGCCGGTGCTGCCGTTCATGAAATGGGCAAAAACGCCGTCGAAACGGTCGGCACGCTCAAGGAAACCCACCAGCCGCTCAAGCCGGTCGAGAATCTCGCGGCGCGGACGCCAGCCGCGTTCGACCGCGACGGTTTGTGCCAGCAGGCCAAAGCCGGTGCCGCCGGTGCAGACGGTCTCCCGCACGTCATAGCCCTGAGCGCCCGCGCTGCGTTCGCGCGCCATGCCGCTGACCGGATGGCTCCAGTCAAGGAAATAGCTGGCGGTCGCCTGTGCCACGCGGTCGCGCAGCGCCGCATCGTCCAGACCTCGGATCAGCTGAGCCATGTCACCTCGACCATCTGGGTATCGCGACTGTTGGGGCCGACGTGCAGCTGGATCAGCCCCGGATCCCGCACCCATTCGGCCGCCTCAAGCGAGGGGGCCAGCGGATAGTGGAACCTGTCAGCCGTCAGTCGGAAGGTCAGCGTCCGGCTTTCGCCGGGGGCCAGCGTCACTTGCGTGAAATCGATCAGCTTGCGCCCGGGCCGGGTCACGCGGGCGACAGGGTCGCTGGCGTAAAGCTGGACCGTCTCGATGGCCTTACGGCGGCTGGTGTTGGTGACGGTCACCGACAGTTCGACGGCCTGCGTGGCAGGAAGCGCATGTTGCGACAGCGTGGGCGCGCCATAGGCGACGGTCGCATAGCCCAGCCCGAAGCCGAAGGGGAAGCGCGGCAGATCATCGGGCATGTCCAGCCAGCCGGTCAGGAATTTGGCGAAACGGCCGGGATAGGGCCGCCCCGTCGGCTCGGCAGCATAGGTCAGCGGCACCTCTCCGGGGTGGCCGGGCAGCGAGATCGCCAGCCGCCCGGCAGGCTCGGCCGCGCCGAAGATCAGATCGACCACGCCTTCGGGACCGGCCACGCCGCCATGCCATGCATAAAGCAGGGCGTCGGCCTGTTCTGCCAGCCTGCCGATGGCCAGAGGTCGACCGGCGAAGACCACGACCAGCAGCGGCTTGCCCAACTGCGACAGCGCCTCGATCAGGCGGCATTGCGAGGCGGGAAGATCCGGCGAGAGCCGTGAGGAGGATTCTCCCGCATGCTCCTTGGCCTCACCGACTGCGGCGATGATGACATCGGCGCCCTCGGCCACCCGGATGGCCTCCACCAGCACCTCGGCCTCATCCCTTGGGTCGTCGGTGACCGTGACGCCGTGGACATTCAGGCGCTGGCGCAGCCATGGCTCATCGACGATATTCGCGCCCCATGCGACGGAGGGCGCGCGGCCGCTGACGGCGGTGACGGCCTCCTCCAGCGTGACCACATCCTCAGCGCGACCCGAGACGGCCCATGTCCCCAGCATATTCGCGCGATCCGCCGCGAAGGGCCCGATCAGCGCCACCCTTGTCTTGCGAGACAGCGGCAACAGGCCGTCGTTCTTCAACAGCACCGCCGAGCGTGCCGCCGCCCGCCGCGCAAGCTGGCGGCCCTTGTCCCGCGCCGGGGCCTGGGGCGCATCCGTGATGCCCGCATAGGGATCGTCCAGCAGGCCCAACTGTGCCTTGAAGGTCAGCACGCGGCGGCAGGAGGTGCGAACAAGCGCCTCAAGCTGTTGGGCCGTTAAGGCAAGCCCCGCGTCGGGCGCGTCGAGACCGTCGCGGAGCAGCGCGGGGAGTTCGCGCAGATAATCCTCACCCACCATATCCATGTCGACGCCCGCGTGCAGCGCGCGGGCCACGCAGATCGCCGCATCCCCAAGGCCATGCGCGACCAGTTCCCGCACGCCGGTATAATCCGAGACCACGAGCCCCTTGAAGCTCTGCCCCTGTCGCAGCCAACCCTCGATCATCGGGCGGTTCGCGTGCATCGGCAGCTTGTTCACGGCATTGAACGCCACCATGACGCTGGCGGCACCCGCCCTGACGCCAGCCGCGAAGGGCGGCAGATAGGTCTCCAGCAGATCCTCCCACGCGAGGCTGGCGTTGTCATAGTCGCGGCCGCTGTCGGGCGCGCCATAGGCCACGAAATGCTTCAGACAGGCCGCGACCCGGCCCGGAGTGCCAATGCCCGCCCCCTGAAAACCGCGCGTCATCGCCTCGGCAATGCGCGAGGCGACATGCGGGTCCTCGCCCGGGCCTTCCGCGACACGGCCCCAGCGGGCGTCGCGGGTGACGTCGATCATCGGGGCATAGACCTGATGCAGCCCCTCGGCTGCGGCCTCGGCCGCCGCGAAGGCCGCGCATTGCTGGATCAGCCGCATGTTCCAGCTGCAGGCCTGCGCGATCCCCAGTGGGAAGATGGTGCGATGGCCGTGAATGACATCCTCGGCAAAGAACAGCGGTATGCCAAGGCGCGAGCCCTTCAGCGCGCGTTCCTGCATCGCGCGGACAGTGGCCAGCGATTTCGTCCCGAAGATCGCCCCCACCTGCCCCGCATCCAGACGCCGCGACAGCGAGGTCGGCTGTTGCGCCCCGGTCACCAGCCCCTCGCCCGCGGGCAGCAGGTTCAGCTGTCCGATCATCTCATCCAGCGTCATCTGCGACATCAGCGCATCTACGGCAGGGTGACTGTCCAAGCGTCGCTCCTTGACGGATTGTTGTTAGTTATTCCGCCGCGTGGCGGGTCACGTCGAAGACGCCCGCCTGAACTGGCCTGAGCTGGCCCTGACCACCGCGAATATCCAGGATTGATGCATAGAACGGCACTCCTTCAGGGTCATGCGGCAGGCTTTCTCCGTGCAGGACGGCGATGGTAACGGCAGCGGGCAGGCATTCCCGCAGGACGGCATGAAATTCGGCCGCCGCCTCCGGGTCAAGCGCCGCCGTGGCCTCATCCAGCAGAAGGACCTGCGGCCGGGCCAGAAGGATGCGCGCCAGCACCAGCCGCTGCTTCTGCCCGCCCGAAAGGACATTGCGCCAGTTCTTGCCCTGATAAAGCTCATCCTCAAGGCAGGGGATGAAGGCCCCAAGGCCCGCCCGCGAAAGCGCGGCGGCGGCGGCGATGTCGCTATGCTCCTCGGGGTGGTCGGGATAGGTCGCCAGCGCCTTCAGAGACATGCGGTCGGGCAAATCAGGCTCTTGCCCGGCCATGAACATGCGCGCGCCCTGCTGCAGCGCCACCTCGCCCGAGCCATAGGGCCAGAGACCCGAGATCGCCTTCAAGAGGCTGCTTTTCCCGCAACCGCTAGCCCCGCTGAGACAGATCCGGTCGCCGGGATAAAGCCGCAGCCGCGCCACCGACAGAAACACCGGCGCATCATGGCCGCGATGATGCAGCCGCAGATCCTCCAGCGCCAGCACCGGCCCGCTTTGAATACGGCTGCGGCGGAACTGGCTGATCCCGGTTTCGGCATAGAATTCATGCCGCGCCCGCACCCGCTCGATGGCCGAGGCCAGCTCATTCAGGCGGCGGGAATTGGCCTTCAGCGTGGCAATGGCGGGCATCACGTTGATGAACCATGAGACATCGCCGATCAGTTCGGCCGTCAGCTCGCTGCTGGCGACGAAATCGCGGAAGCTGAGGGTGTTGGCCATATAGGCCGGCAGCGCGGGCAGATAGGCCAGCAGGCGCGCCGAGAGGAAATTGTAAAGGCTGCTGAACAGCATCATCCCGGAGGCCAACCAGTTCTGCTTGCCCCATGTCTGGTCAAGCTGAGCGTAAAGCTGGCGATTGATGCGGCTTTGCGCGCGCTCTCCGCGCGCCGTTGCAAGCTGGCTGACGCGGTTGAACATGCTGCCCCATTCGCCCCGCCATGCGCCGTCGCGGCGCTGGCGCTGGATGCTGAGCCGCTCGATGATCCGGCCGAGTTTCCAGGCGATGAAGGTGACGCAGGGCACATAGACCGCCACCAGCGCAAGGCTGAGAAGCGCCGAGCCATTGTCGCCCGGCACCAGATTGATGTGCCCCGAGAGCGCCGGGCCGAGGCTGTCGGCCAATGCTGCATTCGCCTGCGCGCCCCAGCGGTCGAGGAACGGCACCGGCTGGCTGCGCTCCATCAGCGCCGAGAAGACGAAATAGATCGAGGCAACCGCCCCCCAAAGCCCCATCGCCAGCCCGATGATCCCGCCGTAAAGCGCGCCCGTGCATTCGTCGACGCGCTGATCGATGGCGTCGGGCATGCGCGAATTGTCCCCGCTGGTCGAGCGGTCGCTGCTGAGGTCAAGGGCAATGCGTTCATCGGCCAGGATCGCGTCGTTGAACTGGCCCGCCAACCAGCCGCGCGCCCGCCGATGCAGGGTCGAGGACACGAAATGCCGCGCCGCGACGCCTGTCGTCCGGGCCAAAAACAGCGCCAGATATGTGGCCGCCGCCAGCAGGATCACCCGGCCGGGGTTCACGGCACTCTCCATCGTGTGAAAACCGGCCAGAGAGGCAAGGAAATCGGCGCTGGCCAAAGCGACCCAGACGCTGGCCTTGCTGAGGATCGTGGTCAGGCCAAGGACAATCGCCGTCAACAGCCACGCCTCGCGCCAACGCTCGGACGTCCAGTATGCGCTCAGAAGTCCCCAGAAACCAACGAAACGCTTCACCTGCCCTGCCTCATCAGTGTCAGGCGCAGACACGTCTTCCCCGGCAACGCGAGGTCATCCGCGAGCAGCAGTCCCGACATATTTCCGATTTTTTCCGGTCGGCCTGATCGTTCGTTGACGATCCGCGACCGGGTGACAATTCCAGCATGCTACAGAAAACATCGGCGGTAAATCGCCGCATGCGATTATGGGGCTGTACTATTCGTTAGGATCAGCTGTCGTGAGCGACCTGAATCCCCTTACAAGCGGTCAGGGTGATTCGGAAGCGCCTTTTGCCTTGGTCAGCGCTTGGCCTTGGCGGCACTGGGCAGAGCACAAAAACCGCCCCAAATACAGGGCGTTCCGGGAATTGGTCGCAGAATCTGATCCCGCGCCCGCGTTTGAAAACCGGCAGCCCAGACGCCCCTAAACGAGGCGCGGCCAGCAGCCCCGGATCGTTGCCCCGATGCCCCAGAGCAAACAGAAAGAGCCCCGAGACGGCCGATTTTCCGCGTGACGGTGCGTCACGACCGCTATCCGGGAATGATCTCGAATTTGCGCACGTCGATCATGCCGCGATCGGTGATCTTCAGGGCGGGGATGACCGGCAGGGCCAGAAAGCCCAGTTGCAGGAACGGCTCCTCCAGGACGACGCCAAGGCTTTGCGCCGCCTCGCGCAGCGCGGCCATGCGGTCGCGCACCTCCTCATAGGGGGCAGTGCTCATCAGCCCGGCAATCGGCAAGGCGATCTCGGCCAGAACCTGGCCGTCCAGAACGACGACGAGACCGCCCTCAAGCTCGGTCAACCGGTTCGCCGCGATGGCCATATCGGCGTAATTGGCACCGACGGCGATGATGTTGTGGTGGTCATGGCAGACGGTCGAGGCGATGGCCCCGCGCTGCATCCCGAAGCCGCGCACGAAGCCATTCGCGATATTGCCGTTCTTGCCGTGACGCTCGATCACGGTGATCCGCATCAGATCGCGCGCGACATCCGGGGCCTTGTCGCCATTCTCGATGGCGATGTCTTCCTGCAGATGCTCGGTGATGATCTTGCCTTCGACGATGCCGATGACATCGGTTGCGCTGCGATTGCCGGTGGTGCGGAAATCATCCGCCGTGACTCGCGGCGCCTTGACCGAGTTCCGTCCAATCGGCTGCTGATCGGGGCGTGCAGCGAAAGCCGCGTCATCGACAACCCGACCGCCAGCCAGCACCAGTTGCGCATGGCAGCCCTCAAGGCTGTCGATGGCGACAATGTCCGCCCGCAGGCCCGGCGCGATCAACCCGCGATCCTTCAGCCCGAAGGCCTCGGCCGCCGAAAGCGAGGCCGCGCGATAGGCGGCCAGCGGCGAGGTTCCAAGCTGGATCAAGGTGCGGATCATGTAATCCAGATGCCCGTATTCCGCGATATCCAGCGGGTTCCGGTCGTCGGTGCAGAGGCACATATAGGCGCTGGTCACGTCGTTCAGCACCGGCTGCAGCGCGTGCAGATCCTTCGACACCGAGCCCTCGCGGATCAGCACCCGCATCCCCTTGCGCAATTTCTCCAGCGCCTCTTCGGCGGTCGTCGCCTCATGTTCGGTGCGGATGCCGGCGGCGATATAGGCGTTGAGGTCCAGCCCGGTCACCTGCGGGCAATGCCCGTCGATATGCTGGCCCGCGAACAGATCGAGCTTCGCCATTGGCCCTGCGTCGCAATGGATGACGCCCGGATAGTTCATGAACTCGGCCAGCCCGATCCCTGAAGGGTGACCCATCAGGGGGCGCAGATCCTCGGCCTCGATCCGCGCGCCCGAGGTCTCCATATCGGTCGAGGGCACGCATGAGGACAACTGCACCCGCAGGTCCATCAGCAGATGGCGCGAGGCGTCCTGAAACCAGCGGATGCCGGGGGTGCCGATGACATTGGCGATCTCATGCGGGTCGCAGATCGCCGTGGTGATGCCGCGCGGCGTGACGCAGCGGTCGAACTCATGTGGCGTGACCAGACTGCTTTCGACATGCAGATGCGTGTCGATGAAACCCGGAACAAGGATCAGACCAGAGACGTCGATTTCGCGCTTGCCCTGATAGGTCGCGCAGGTGCCAACAATACAATCGCCGGTGATCGCGACGTCACCTTCCAGCAGCGCGCCGGTCACCAGATCGAAGACGCGCCCGCCCTTCAGCACGACATCCGCAGGCTCTCGCCCATGCGCGGTTGCGATACGTTTTTCAAGGGCTTCGGTCATGACGGGTCCTTTCGGGTGCTACGCCTGCTGCCCCGACAGCATTAGCGCATCCACCGCCGTGGTCCAGTGGCTCAGGCCCCGCGATCTCTTTCATTCTTGGCCCAGAGATAGCCGATAAAGCCGCCCTTGATCAGCCGCAGCAGAACCAGCGTCAGCACGGTTGAGATCACGCCAACCCAAAGCAGCAGCACCACCGGCTCGGGCCGGAACAGCACCCAGCCAAAGCCGATCATCGGGATCAGCAGCAGCATGACCACCGTCATGGTGAAGAAGGCCGGGCCGTCAGCGGCGCGGTATTCGCCGATCGGCTCGCCGCAGTTGCTGCACCGGGGCACGAGCTGAAGATATCCGGCAAAGACCTTGCCCTGCCCGCATTTTGGGCAGCGGTTCATCACGCCACGACGAATGGCCTGGCGGGAGTCGCGGATTTCCTCTGACATCTGGCGTCCTTTCGCGATTTTGACCGTTGTTTCGCGGCGCCTGACCCGACCGGTGCGGGTGCCACGGAGAATCAACGCCTTCGCCGCCACTTGGTTCGCTGGCAATCCGCATCCGACGCGGCTAATTTGCGCGCCATGAACGCTCCCCTCACGCTTGCCGCCTGCGCCGTCGACGTCCTGACGACGGCAGATCCACTGGAAAAGACCCGCCGTTCGCGCGCCCATGCGAAAGCCTGGTTTAATGCCCGCGCCGCCGGTCAGCCCATGCCCATCGGCAAGGCCAGCCCGCCGCTTCAGCCTGCGCGGCCCGCCAAGCCCGATCTGCTGGCGCCGCGCGACGTTCCGCGCCGGCGCCCCGGCACGCCGCAGGGCCGCATCGCGCTTCTGCACGCGGTCGCCCATATCGAGCTGAACGCCGTCGACCTGCATTGGGACATCATCGCCCGCTTCACCGACACGCCCATGCCGATGGGCTTCTATGATGATTGGGTCAAATCTGCCGATGAGGAATCGAAGCATTTCGGCCTGATGAGCGACTGCCTGATTGCTGAGGGCAGCTTCTATGGTGCACTGCCCGCCCATGCCGGGATGTGGCGCGCGGCCGAGGATACCGCCGACGATCTGATGGGCCGCCTCAGCGTCGTGCCGATGGTGCTGGAGGCGCGCGGGCTGGATGTCACGCCCGGCATGATCGAGATCTTCCGCAAGGCCGGTCAGACGGATGCCATCGCCGCACTTGAGACGATCTATGCCGAAGAGGTCGGGCATGTCGCCTATGGCTCGAAATGGTTTCATTTCCTTTGCGGACGGCATGAGCTTGATCCGAAAGAAACCTTCCACGCCCTGGTTCGCAAGTATTTCCACGGCGCGCTGAAGCCGCCCTTCAATGAGGAAAAGCGCGCCGAGGCGGGCCTGCCGCCCGATTTCTACTGGCCGCTGTCGGAAGACTTGACGGGCGCGTCCGAATGAGGTCGTGCGGCGTCACGCGCGGCTTGACGCTATGCGCCGACCTGCCCTAGTAACGAGCCGTGCTGGGGGCCTGTAGCTCAATGGTCAGAGCAGGGCGCTCATAACGCCTTGGTTGGGGGTTCAAGTCCCTCCGGGCCTACCACCCGCGCGAAATAATCAATTTATTTCAATGGACTTCCGGAAATATGGACCACGCCACCTTTGGGCATGGTCCACATTGGCATTTCTTGCTCTCGGTGTGCAGCGATGAGCCGCGGTATTACAGCTTCGTCTGAGTGCCAAACATCCCCCCTCTTGAGAAGACGCTGCCGCATCAAGGACACCAAGCGGTGCGCCGTCGAGCCCACTTCACTCACCCGAATACGCCATAACGTTGCTGTAAGGTGGCACGCCTATTGGGCCTAGCACTGGCAAACCGAAGAGGCCCCGCGTGTCGCCCCACAAACCCACTGAAGAATTGGCATATCAACTCGGCGTCGCTCTGGCATTCAGCTGCGCGATTGGGCTGTCAATGGCTTTTGTTGATGTTCCCGCCGCACATCTTGCTGCGACCCATGGCACATTTGCTCACTGGGTTATGCGTAAATTAACGCTTCTTGGCGATTCGGGCTGGTCGATCCCCATGGCGACAATCTCAACCTTTGCTGCGATAGCGGTGGGCGAGTCCGTGCCAAAGTGGCAGGTCCAGACTTGGCGCAATGCCAGCCTGTTTGTGTTGATCAATCTGTGCCTCTCGGGAATAGCCTGCATCGTCCTGAAGTCGCTTGTCGGCCGGTTGCGCCCAGATGCAGCCGATCTGGAAAGCAATCTGGTCTTCAGTCACTTTAGCCACTCGGCGCACTGGGCAAGCATGCCCTCGGGACACACAACCACTGCGATGACTGTGGCGTTCTCGCTGGCTGCATTCTTCCCACGCCTGCGTGCTCCCTTGATCACCATAGCTGCGCTGGTCGGTCTCAGCAGAGTGGTTCTGGGTGTCCACTGGGTTAGCGATGTCCTGGCTGGAACCTGGCTGGCTTATATCACTGTGACAGTGACCAGCCTGAAAAAGCCAAGATCGAGCCCTTTCCTTTCCGCGCGCAGCCGAGACTGACGGCCTGATGCGATCCGCTCGACTTGGGATAGCCCTGCCCGACGCCTCGGTCAGCAGGTCGAGGCCTGCCAATACGGGTTTGGCACCCCGCCGTCGCGCATAGAAAAAGGGGCGGTAAACCGCCCCTTTCTCATCATCTTGCAGTTCGAAACAATCAGGCTTTGCTGACGGTGTTCGAAGCAGCGGCGGTGGCTTTCTTCACCGCAGCCTGGGTCTCGCGGGTGGCTTTTTCGGCCACTTTCTGAGCGTCGGCGGCAATGTCCTTGCCAGCGGTCAGCATCAGGTCAACGGTGTCCATCTGGACTTTCTTCGCGACTTCAGCGAAGGCCGCGATGTGCTCGGCGGCCAGTTCGGCCGAAGCGCTGGTGAAGTCCTGAACGGCTTTCGCGTACTCAGCCGGGTCTTCTTTCGAAGCAGCCAGCTCGCCGAAGCGGGCGATGGTGTCTTTCGCCCACTGGGCGGTGATCTCGGTCGAACGCTCGGCGGCGGCCAGGCTGACCTTGGCCAGCTTTTCGCTCAGAGCGGACTGGGATTTGAAAGCTTCCTGGAAGGACGAGGTGTCAACCGGGAACTTCGCGAGGAATTCTTGGGCGGTCTTGGTGAAATCAGGGGTCTTGGCCATTTTGCTCTCCATTGTCAGCAGAGACTTGGGAGGATTGCTAGCTCTGCCATATCGCACATTTCGTAGCCCCTATCTACACGCTGCGGCGCAGCAATTCAAGTCCGAAATGCTGCGCCGCAGAAAATTTTTGTTCTTTTTGTCAGAGGACCGGTTTCAAGGCCGTTCGTGCACGTAAATGCCCGGTGCAGGCCCCATTCCCTCGCCCGGATCGCGCGCGGGAACCGTCGGACCGGAATATCCGGCCAGCCATTGACCCCAGCGGCCCCACCAGCTTCCATCATGCCGCACTGCAGCATTGCGCCATGCCTCATAGCCCTTCTCGAACCCAGCATCCGAAGTGTAGTGGCCGTATTTCTTCTTGCTGGGCGGGTTGATGATGCCCGCGATATGGCCGGATTCGGACAGGATGAAGGTCTTGTCGCGCGAAGCCATCATCGAGACGCCGCGCCAACTGTCGCGCGCCGGGGCGATATGGTCGGTCTCGCAGGCGATGGCACAGATCGGCAGGTCGAGATCGCGGATGTTCAGCTGCTTGCCAAACAGGGTGAAACCTTCGCCCACGAAGGCGTTCTGCTGACAGAGATTGCGCAGATATTCGCTGGCCATGCGCCCCGGCAGGTTCGTGCCGTCACCGTTCCAGAACAGCAGATCGAAGGCCGGAGGCGCCTCGCCCAGCATATAGCTGCGAATCGCCGGGCCCCAGACCAGATCATTCGCCCGCAGGAAACTGAAGGTCCGGGTCATCAGCTTCGACGAGAGTATCCCGGTATGCGAGATCTCTTCCTCGATCCCCGAGACGAAATCGTCCTGTAGATAGGCGGTGAATTCCCCCTGATCCGAGAAATCCGTCAGCGTGGTAAAGAAGGTCGCCGATTTCACCCGGTCGTCGCCGCGCTGCTTCAGCAAGGACAGCGTCAACGACAGCGTGGTCCCGGCGATGCAATAGCCGACGGCGTTCAGCTGATCCTCACCCGTGAGGTCCTGCATACGGTCCATGACTTCCAGATAGGCATTGACGTAATCGTCCATGCCCGTGTCGCCATAGCTGTCGTCGGGGTTCTTCCAGGCCACCACGAACAGCGTGAAGCCCTGATCGACAATCCATTTGATCAGGCTGTTCTGCGGCTTCAGGTCCATGATGTAGAATTTGTTGATCCACGGCGGAAAGATCACCAGCGGCGTCTTGTGCACGCTTTCCGTCGTCGGCGCGTATTGGATCAGCTCATAAAGCCGGGTCCGCGCGACCACGGTGCCCTTGGTGGTGCCGATGTTCTCGCCCACGCGGAAAGCATCGCGATCCGCCAGAGAGACGATCATCTCGCCGCCGTGCTGCTCAACGTCGCGGACCAGATTCTCAAGCCCCTGGACCAGGCTTTCGCCCTCGGTCTCCAGCGCCTTTTCCAGCGCGTCGGGATTGGTCGCCAGAAAGTTGGTCGGCGCCATCATGTCGATGATCTGACGGGTGAACCAGTCGACGCGGCGACGGTCGGTCAGGCTTTCAATGTCCAGCTCACGCGAGGCCTTCTCCATGGCGCTGGCATTGATCTGATACTGGCGCTTCACGAAGTTGAAGAACGGGTGATGCTCCCACAGCGGGTTGGCGAAGCGCCGGTCGCTGGGCCCCTCATCGGGCGGGCTGGTCAGGGTGCCGCGTACCATCGCCGATTGCGCATCGGCGAAATGGCGCAGCGTCTCGCCCCAATAGCTGACCTGCTGTTCGATGATGCGACCGGGCTGTTCGGCCAGCTGCTTCAACCAGGCATTGGTCGCGGTGGTAAACAGGTCCGGACCCGGCCCCTCGACGCCCGGCGCCTTCTGCTTGCGCTGCGCCATGGCGACGGCCAGCCGCTGGGTCAGCGATTCGATCCGGTCGATATTCGCCATCAGTTTTTCAGGCAGATGGCTGTTCACGCCAAAAGCGGCCTCAAGAAATGCGGCCGTGCTGCCGGTCGCCAGATCGGCGCGGTCTGCGTTCGCCTCATGGGGGCTGGGCGCAGGCTGTTGGGCGGGCAGAGGAGCCGCCGCTGCCTCGGCCGGGACAGGTTTCGGGGCTTCAGTTGCCGGGGCAGCCTTGTCAGCGGCAACAGGCTTGCGACGACCAGTCGTGCGCGTGTCGGCGCGGGCGGTGACGCGGGCACGGGCCGAGGTCGCGGATTTCGCGGAAGCGGCTGATTTTGCGGCGGCTCTTGCCGCAGGCTTTGCTGCAGCTGCATTCTTCGCAGGCGCAGCATTGGCCTTTGATGACCCGGCCGAAACCGTCTGCGCCTTCGCTCCTGCACGGGCCGAAGCCTTCGCTGCAGGCTTTCTTGCGGCCTTCGTCGGCGCAGTTTCCGGGCTTCCTTCCGAGGACTTTCCAGTACGGCGAGAGGCGCTCTTGGCGGGGGTTTTTACAGGCTCGGCCGAGGCGGCGGCTGTGACATTCTTCGCCCGGTTCGCCGCGCCTGCATTGTCTTCATTGCCCGACATAATTGACAATCCTCCCTAACCATAAAATCATTATGCTTACCCGGACACGCAGGTAAAGCGCTGTCCTGCGCGGCGAGCCAGTAAAATGAATAGGTATCCATGAAGACTTACAAGGGCGCGAAGGGCATCATCTCCTACGATGCGATGGAGACGATCCGCAACACCAGCGAATGGATGGGCGCCAGCGCTCGGGCCATGGCTTCCTATCCGGCATTCGCCTTGATCCCGCATCCGGTCTTCAAGCTGATGTCGGCCTGGGGACGGGTGACCGAGCGCAGCTTTGCGCGCATGGTCATCAAGCCGGACTGGGAAATCCCGCCGATCGTCTCCGAGGGCGGTCAGGACCATATCGTCTATGTCGAGACCGTGCTCAAACGCGATTTCGGCGATCTGATTCATTTCCGCGTTGCCCGCCGCGCCCCCATGCCGCGCAAGGTGCTGCTCGTCGCCCCGATGTCGGGGCATTATGCGACCCTGCTGCGCTCCACCGTCACCTCGCTACTGCCTGATTGTGAGGTTTATGTGACGGACTGGCACAACGCCCGCGACATCCCGGTCAGCTGCGGCAAGTTCGATGTCGAGGATTATACGAAATACCTCGTCGACTTCATCCGCCACATGGGCCCCGACACCAATGTAATCGCGATCTGCCAGCCCGCGCCGCTGGCGCTGGCCGCGACCGCGATCCTGGCCGAGCAGGACCCCAAGGCCCAGCCCAGCTCTCTGATCCTCATTGGCGGCCCCATCGACCCCGATGCCGCCGCGACCGAGGTCACCGATTTCGGCAACCGCGTCACCATGGGCGAGCTGGAGCATATGATGATCCAGCAGGTCGGCTTCAAATATCGCGGCTGTGGCCGGATGGTCTATCCGGGGCTCGCACAGCTCAGCTCGTTCATCGCCATGAATGCCGAAACCCATGCCAAGGCCTTCATCGACAAGATCTTTGCCGAGGCGCGGGGCGAGGGTTCGGAAAGCGACCGCCACAACGTCTTCTATGACGAATATCTGGCGGTCATGGACATGACGGCCGAATTCTACCTCTCGACGGTCGAGCGGATCTTCAAAGGGCTCGAGATCGCGCAGAACCGCTTCTCGGTCGATGGCAGGCCCGTGGACCTGACGCTCATCAAGGATGTGGCGGTGATGACGGTCGAAGGCGCGAATGACGACATCTCGGCGCCTGGCCAATGCGTCGCGGCGCTCGATCTCTGCACCGGCGTCCCGCCCGAGAAAAAGGTCCAGCACCTCGAGCCCGGCGCCGGGCATTACGGCATCTTTGCAGGCAAAAGCTGGCGTCTGAACATCCGCCCGCTGGTTCTGGACTTCATCGACGAACAGTCGCGCGACGCCAAGCCCGAAAGCCCGCGCCGCCGTCGCCGTGGAGGCGCCAGCCTGCCGCCCAGCGACCGCCATGACCCGGCCGAATCCGATCAGAAGATCGCGGTCTGACCGGCTCTTGCACTGAATGAAACGGCGGTCGCCTCGCAGCGGCCGCCGTCGCCATTTGTGCGAACGCTTCAGCGTCCGCTGACCTCGTCGATGGCTGTGACAATGGCCGCCAGACAGTCCGGCGTTGAGAAGCGGTGATCCGCCCCCTTGACCAGCAACAGCCGCATATCGGGCCCCTCCGCATGGTTCAGTAATGCCGTCGCCCAATCGACAGGCACGTCTTCATCGGCGGTGCCCTGCAGGAAACGCACCGGGAAGGGCAAGGACAGCGGCTGGTTCATCACCAGCTGGTCGCGCCCCTCTTCGATCAGACGGCGGGTGATGACATAGGGCTCATCGCCATACTCACTCGGCAACTCAAGCCGCCCGTCCCGCAGCAACCGCTCGCGCGCCTCGGCATCGAACCCCGCCCAGAAGCCTTGCTCGGTGAAATCCGGCGCAGCCGCAATGGTCACCAGCCCCGCAACGCGTTCAGACATCGCCCGCGCCACCAAAAGGCTGATCCAGCCCCCCATCGAGGACCCCACCAGAACCTGCGGCCCCTCGGTCAATTCCTCGATCACGGCACGCGCATCCAGAAACCAGTCGCCGATGGCGCCGTCCTCGAACGCGCCTTCCGACTCGCCATGACCCGAGTAATCAAAGCGCAAAAACGCCCGCCCCTCACGCCGGGCCCATTCCTCCAGAAAAACCGCCTTTGTCCCCTGCATGTCGGATTTGAACCCGCCCAGGAACACGACGCCCGGCCCCTGCCCCGGAACCCGGTTGAAGGCGATCCGCCGCCCCTCTCTTGTCTTCAGAACTTCCGTCATTCTTTCATGCCCAAATATCCTGCGGGGGAGTCGCGCCTGCGCGACGGGGGCGCAAAGCCCCCACTTCACGCAACCTCCCCTCATTGACATCCCCACGCAAGCGCGTCAAACCGCAGCCACCATAACCCGCAACCGGGCGTTCCGTGGGCGCCAAACTGACGAGGAGGACAGACATGTCCCAGATTTCCCTGACCTTTCCCGATGGCAATTCGCGTGACTATCCGGCTGGCGTGACCGCCGCTGAAGTCGCCGCGTCGATTGCGCCCAGCCTGGCGAAGAACGCGATTTCGGCTCAGGTCGATGGCAAGCATGTCGACCTGCAATGGCCGATCACGGCCAGCGGCACCATCTCGATCAACACGATGAAGGACGAAGGTCCGGCGCTGGAACTGATCCGCCACGACCTCGCCCATATCATGGCCCGCGCCGTGCAGGAAATCTGGCCCGATGTGAAGGTCACCATCGGCCCGGTCCGCGATGCCGGCTGGTTTTATGACTTCGACCGCGCCGAGCCCTTCACGCCCGAAGACCTCGGCCAGATCGAACAGAAGATGAAGCAGATCATCGCCGCCCGTGACGCGGTCAAGACCGAGGTCTGGAACCGCGACCGCGCGGTGAAATATTACGAAGACCGCAATGAGCCCTTCAAAGTCGAGCTGATCAACCGCATCCCCGAGGGTGAGGATCTGCGGATGTATTGGCACGGCGACTGGCAGGATCTCTGCCGCGGTCCGCACCTGCAGACAACGGGTCAGGTTCCGGCCGATGCCTTCAAGCTGACGCATGTCGCGGGCGCTTACTGGCTGGGCGACGCCTCGCGCCCCATGCTGCAGCGCATCTATGGCATCGCCTTCCGCAACCGCGATGACCTGAAGGCGCATCTGACCATGCTGGAAGAGGCCGCCAAGCGCGACCACCGCAAGCTTGGTCGGGAAATGGATCTCTTCCACATGCAGGAAGAGGCCCCCGGTCAGGTCTTCTGGCACCCGAACGGCTGGACGATCTACACCACGCTTCAGGACTATATGCGCCGCCAGCAGCGTCGCGGCGGCTATGTCGAGGTGAACACGCCGCAAGTGGTGAACCGCAAGCTGTGGGAAGCCTCGGGCCATTGGGAAAACTATCAGGAGCATATGTTCATCGTCGAAGTCGACGAGGATCACGCGCGCGAAAAGACCGTCAACGCGCTGAAGCCGATGAACTGCCCCTGCCACGTCCAGATCTTCAACGTCGGCCTGAAATCCTATCGTGACCTGCCGCTGCGCATGGCCGAATTCGGCTCGTGCAACCGCTATGAGCCCTCGGGCGCGCTGCATGGCATCATGCGCGTGCGCGGTTTCACGCAGGATGACGCGCATATCTTCTGCACCGAAGATCAGATCGAACCCGAGACGAAGAAATTCATCGAATTTCTGTCGATGATCTACAAGGATCTCGGCTTCGAGGAATTCCGCGTCAAGCTGTCCACGCGCCCCGATCACCGCATCGGCTCGGAAGAAAGCTGGGACATCGTCGAGGGCGCGCTGGCCGCCGCCGTGACCAAGGCGGGCTACAGCTATGAGCTCAGCCCCGGCGAAGGCGCGTTCTATGGCCCGAAGCTGGAATTCGTGCTGCGCGACGCCATCGGCCGCGACTGGCAATGCGGCACGTTGCAAGTCGACCCGAACCTGCCCGAGCGGCTGGATGCGAATTACATCGGCGAGGATGGCGCGAAACACCGCCCCTATATGCTGCACCGCGCGGTGCTGGGCTCGTTCGAGCGCTTCATCGGCATCCTGCTGGAAAGCTCGGCCGGCAAGCTTCCGCTGTGGCTGACGCCCCGGCAGGTGGTCGTCGCTTCGATCGTTTCGGATGCGGATGATTACGTCCATGAGGTCGTGCAGACCCTGCGCCAAGCGGGCCTTCGCGCCGAGGCCGATACGCGGAACGAGAAGATCAATTACAAGGTCCGCGAGCATTCCGTCGGCAAGGTTCCGGTCATCATGGCCATCGGCATGAAAGAGGTGGCCGAGCGTACGGTCTCGATCCGCAGGCTGGATCAGCAGGGCAGCCGCACCATCTCGCTTGACGAAGCCGTGGAAACCTTGTCGAAAGAGGCAACTGCACCGGACCAGCGATAATCTGCCTATCTTTTAGGATAGGTTGACGCTGCGTAAGTGCAATCCACGCATTCACGCTTGCGTTTTTAGGCGAATCGTTATCCTCTCTTACGCGTGAGCACTACTTTCTACCGCCTCGCCTCTCATGGGCAGCTGGACTTACTGGAAGGGGCTGCACGGCCCGGAGCAATCTCGCTTCGGGAACACTTGAAGGAGAGACGGTAATGGCTACCGGCACCGTAAAATGGTTCAACGCCACCAAGGGCTATGGTTTCATCGCGCCGGATGATGGCGGCAAAGATGTCTTCGTTCACATCTCGGCAGTCGAGCGCGCGGGCCTTACCGGCCTGAACGACAACCAGAAGATCGAATATGAGCTTCAGTCCGGCCGCGACGGCCGCAGCTCGGCTTCGGACCTGAAACTGCTCTGAGGCAGTTCACCCCCGGAATTTCATGGCGGCCCGTGCCAGCGGGCCGCCATTCAAACTTTGTTGCATCTGGACAGGTTCCTTTCAGCGCGTTTCATTGACGCCTGATTCCGGCAAGCCCCGGAGCAGAGGGACTGAAAGGACAGCAATGAATCTGGCCGAACACGTGCTCACCGCAGGGCTGGGAACCCCGGACAAACTGGCCATGTCCATCGTGGGTCTCAGCCGCGCGGATCGCTGGTCCTATGCGCGGCTGCGCCAGTCCGTGCTGGGAACCGCCACCGGCCTCTTGGAAGCGGGCCTGCGTCCCGGCGACCGGCTGCTGATGCGTCTTGGAAATACGCCCGCCTTTCCCGTGACTTATCTGGCAGCCATCGCCGCAGGGATCGTTCCGGTCCCGACCTCGGCCATGCTGACGGCGCGCGAGATCACCTCGCTGGCCCGCGTGGTCCGCCCCGCCGCCATCGTGGCCGACAGCGGGGTGGCGCTGCCGGACGACCCGGCCCCGGTCATCCCGGCTGAACAGCTTGGTGAATTCGCGTCCCTGCCCCCGGCCAGCTTCCAGCAGGGTGACCCGGACCGGCTGGCCTATATCGTCTTCACCTCGGGCACCTCGGGCAAGCCGCGCGCGGTCTGCCATGCCCATCGCGCCATTCTAGCGCGCCGGATGATGTTTCAGGGCTGGTATGGGCTTGAGCCCACGGACCGGCTGCTGCATGCGGGCGCGTTCAACTGGACCTTTACGCTCGGCACCGGCCTCATGGACCCCTGGACCAAGGGCGCGACGGCGCTGATCCCCGCCGATGGCACCACACCCGAGCAGATCCCGCTTCTGGCCTCGCGCCACGGGGCCACGCTGATCGCCGCGGCGCCGGGCGTTTTCCGGCGCATGCTGCGGGCCGATTGGACGCCCTGGCAGGGGCTGCGTCACGGGTTGACGGCGGGCGAGCGCCTCGACCCCGCGCTGCGGCAGGATTGGCAGCAGCGCACGGGCAGCGACCTGCATGAGGCGATGGGCATGTCCGAATGCTCGACCTTCCTGTCGGGCAGCCCGGACCGCCCCGCGCCCCACGGCACCGCAGGCTTTCCCCAACCCGGCCGCCGCATCGCCATCCTGACCGAAGAGGGCACCGAGGCCCCGGTCGGCGAGGCGGGGGAGCTGGCCGTCCACCGCTCGGATCCCGGGCTCTATCTGGGCTATCTGGACCAGCCCGAGGACACTGCCGCCCGCTTTCACGGCGACTGGTTCCTGACCGGCGATCTGGCGCAGGCCTCGGCGGACGGGGCCATCACCACGCTGGGCCGTGGCGATGACATGATGAATGCGGGCGGCTTCCGCCTCTCGCCCGGCGAGGTCGAGGATGCGCTGGCCCTCGTTCCTGGGGCCGGAGACATCGCCGCGACCGAGATCCCCGTGGCCAATGGCGCCAGCGTCATTGTCGCCTTCTGGACCGGCGAGGCCACGCGTGCGGTGATGGAAGCGGCGGGCGCGGCCAGCCTTGCGCGTTATAAACAGCCGCGCGAATACATCCATCTGGACGCCCTGCCCCGCACCGCAACCGGCAAGATCAACCGCCGCGCGCTGCGCGAGGCCCATCGCAAGGACCGCGTGGAATGACGAATGGCTGGGAAAGCTCGGCGGCCGCATGGATCGCCGATCAGGGCGAGACGGGCGATTTCTCGCGCCGCTTTGTGCTGGATGAGCCGATGCTGGCGCGGGTCCGCGGGCGCGGATTTGCCAATGCGCTGGACGTCGGCTGTGGCGAGGGGCGGTTCTGCCGCCTGCTGCGCGACGAAGGCGTCGCCACGACCGGGATCGACCCGACGCCATCGCTGCTGGCCGCCGCCCAAAGCCGCGACCCGAAGGGCGAATATCTCGAGGCCGGAGCCGAGGCGCTGCCCTTTCCCGACGACAGTTTTGATCTGGTGGTCAGCTACCTGACCCTTATCGACATTGAGGACAGCACGCGCGGCATTCAGGAAATGGCCCGCGTGCTGCGGCCGGGCGGCGCGCTGCTGATCGCCAATCTCAACAGCTTCAACACCGCAGGCGGCTGGATGCGCAGCGACGGTCCGGTGCAGGGGTTCCGGCTCGACCACTATCTTCAGCCGCGCGCCGAATGGGTCAGCTGGCGCGGCATCCATATTCGCAACTGGCATCGCCCGTTCCGCGACTATATGCAGCCGCTGCTGGCCACCGGCCTGCTGCTGCGTCATTTCGACGAGCCAGAACCCCATGGCGACACTGCGACCGCCAACCGCTTTCGCCGCGCGCCCTATTTCCACATCATGGAATGGGAAAAGCCCGCAGCCCGCGCCACGACAGGAGAGCCCCGATGACCGCCTCGGTCCGCCTTGATATCTTCGCCGATCCGGTCTGCCCCTGGTGCCTGATCGGCAAGGCCCAGCTGGATCGCGCGCTGGAAAGCCGCCCCGATCATCCCTTCGCGATCACCTGGCACCCCTATGAGCTGAACCCCGGCCTGCCGCCCGAGGGCGTGCCCTATGTCGATTACATGCTGGCGAAGTTCCGCAACGAAAAGGGCATCATCGAGGCCATGGGTCCAGTCATGCAGGCCTCTGAACGGCTAGGGCTTTGGATCAACCCCGCGCTGATCGAGCGGATGCCGAACACCCGCAACGCCCATCGGCTGATGCATTGGGCGGGGCTGGAGGGTGTGCAGACCCCGGTCATGTCCGCCCTGATGCGGGCGCATTGGCGCGAGGGGCGCAACATCTCGAACCCCGATGTGCTGGTCGAGATCGGAGAGAAGGCCGGGATGAAGCCCGAAATGATCCGCCGCCTTCTGGCCACCGATGCCGATCTTGATCAGGTCGCGATCCGCGAACGTCACGCGGCAGAACGCGGCATCACTGCAGTGCCTACCTTCATCATCGCCGATCAGCACGCCATCTCGGGCGCGCAACCGGTCGAATTGTGGCAGAATGTCATCGACGAACTGACGGGGCAGCCTCCGTCAAACTGACCGGCCGCGTCGAAGATTTGGCGCCGGATCGGGCGCCAATAGCTCTGGCTTTCTGGGTCAGGGAGGCTTATTTAGTATGCCTCCCCTGACCGCAGCCAAGGATATAGTCATGACCCGTTTTGCAGCCCCTATTGCCGAGCAGATCTGGGACATGAAGTATCGGCTGAAGGACGCCGAATCGAAGCCGGTCGATCTATCGATCGAAGATAGCTGGCGTCGCGTCGCCCGTGACCTCGCCTCGGTAGAAAAGAACCCCGAGCATTGGGAAGACCGCTTCTACACCGCTCTTGAGGATTTCAAATTTTTGCCCGCAGGCCGGATCCTTGCGGGCGCGGGCACCGGACGCTCGGTGACGCTGTTCAACTGCTTCGTCATGGGCACGATCCCCGACAGCATGGCCGGCATTTTCGAGATGCTGAAAGAGGCCGCGCTGACCATGCAGCAGGGCGGCGGCATCGGCTATGATTTCTCGACCATCCGCCCGCGCGGCGCGGTGGTGAAGGGCGTAGCGGCGGATGCCTCGGGTCCGCTGAGCTTCATGGATGTCTGGGACGCCATGTGCCGCACCATCATGTCCGCAGGCTCGCGTCGGGGGGCGATGATGGCGACGATGCGCTGCGACCACCCCGATATCGAACAGTTCATCGAGGCCAAGCAGGACAGCGCACGGCTGCGCATGTTCAACCTCTCGGTCCTTGTCACCGATGATTTCATGGATGCGGTCAAGGCCGACGGCCCCTGGGATCTGGTCTTTGACGGCAAGGTCTATCACACGGTGAGGGCGCTGGATCTGTGGAACCGGATCATGCGCGCGACCTATGATTTTGCCGAGCCGGGCGTCATCTTCATCGACCGGATCAACAAGGCCAACAACCTCAACTATGTCGAGACCATCGCGGCCACGAACCCCTGCGGTGAGCAGCCGCTGCCGCCCTATGGCGCCTGCCTGCTGGGCTCGGTCAACCTTGCGCGGCTGGTCGAAGCGCCGTTCACCGACAAGGCACGGCTGAACCCCGAGGCGCTGGACACGCTGGTGCGGACCGCCGTGCGGATGATGGACAATGTCGTCGACGCCTCGCGCTTCCCGCTGCCGCAGCAAGAGGCCGAGGCGCATGCCAAGCGCCGCATCGGTCTGGGCGTGACCGGCCTTGCCGACGCCCTGCTGATGCTGGGCCTGCGCTATGGCGCGAAAGATGCGGTCGAGCAGACGCGTGTCTGGATGAAAGCCATCGCACGCTCGGCCTATCTGGCCTCGGTCGATCTGGCCAAGGAGAAAGGGGCCTTCCCGCTCTTCGAGGCAGACGCCTATCTCACATCGGGCTTCATGCAGCGGATGGATGCGGATGTGCGTGACGCCGTGCGCGAACATGGCATCCGCAACGCCCTGCTGACCTCGATTGCCCCGACCGGCACGATCAGCCTTTACGCGGGTAACGTGAGCTCGGGGATCGAGCCGGTCTTTGCCTATGCCTATACGCGCAAGGTCCTGCAGAAGGACGGCTCGCGGACCGAGGAAGAGGTCGTCGATTACGCCGTGCAGATGTGGCGCGACCTGAAGGGCGACGCGCCCCTGCCCGACTATTTCGTCAACGCGCAGACGCTGGCTCCGCTGGATCACGTCGCCATGCAGGCGGCCGCGCAGGAATGGGTCGACAGCTCGATCTCGAAGACGATCAACTGCCCCGAGGACATCAGCTTCGAGGCGTTCAAGGACGTCTATATGGCCGCCTGGGATCAGGGCTGCAAAGGCTGCACGACCTATCGCCCGAACGACGTCACCGGCAGCGTCCTGTCGGTCAGCGAAACGAGCGAAAAGGCCCCCGAGGCCGATACCGGCGCCGATGTCGTCTATCTGACCGAGCCGCTGGACCGGCCCTCGGCGCTGGAAGGCGCGACCTACAAGCTGAAGTTCCCCGGCAGCGAGCATGCCATCTACATCACCATCAATGACGTGGTGCAGGCCGGACATCGCCGCCCGTTCGAGGTTTTCATCAACTCGAAGAACATGGAGCATTACGCCTGGACCGTCGCGCTGACGCGGATGATCTCGGCCGTGTTCCGGCGCGGTGGCGACGTGTCCTTCGTCGTCGAAGAGCTGAAAGCGGTGTTCGATCCGCGCGGCGGCGCATGGATCGAGGGGCGCTACGTGCCCTCAATCCTCGCGGCCATCGGCGGCGTCATCGAACGCCATCTGATCGCCACGGGCTTCATCGCGGGCGAAGGCATGGGGCTGAAATCCGACCCGAAAGCCAATGTCGTCGCCATCGGAGAGACGCCGCGCGGCCCCGCCTGCCCCTCCTGCGGACAGTTCGGGATGCGCATGATCGAGGGCTGCATGACCTGCCCCTCTTGCGGTCATTCGAAATGCGGCTGACCGCCGTTCGAGTTTGATTTCTGCCAGATCATCGCCACCTGCCCTCCGAGTGAAGGCAGGCGGCGAATCATTTTGACGCGCTGCAGGACGGGCCGATCGTGCTGCCGGATCATCCGGGCGACGAAACCGGGTTTAGCACAATTCAGACTGAACGCTTTTGTTTATGAATATCTTTCTGCACTTGCATAATAAATTTCAGGAACGAGGTTCTTTCATTTGGCAGGATCAGAGGGAAATCTTACCGCTCCTGTTCCGGTGTTACCAATAAGCGTCATCTATTCGTCGTAAATTCAAGGTGTTCCGCCGGGTTTTCGGACATTCCGATTTCGCCACCGAGTCGCGGCATTCAGCGCATCGAAAATGCTGCAACAGCAAAAAGCCGCTTAGGATCGCAAAACGCGCTTTTCGCGTTCACGCTACCTGTGCTAGAAAACGCCCATTAGAATATAATACCTTGATATATTAGTTGGTTCAAAATTTTTTGCTCACGGGGGTATTCCATGAGAGTCCTTGTTGTTTCAGGTCACCCTGACTTGAACAGATCGCGCGTGAATGCCGAATTCCTCGAACAATTGTCCGAGAGTTCTGCGACCATTCATCGCCTTTCAGAAAATCATCGTCACTACGAATTTGACATTGCTCGTGAGCAGGATCTTCTTCGCAGACATGATCGTATCGTGTTTCTGTTCCCTCTTTACTGGTATTCTGTCCCTGCATTGATGAAGAAATGGCTGGACGATGTGTTCCTGCCGGGCTTCGCCTATGCCAGGGGCGGCGACAAGCTTGCCGATAAAGAGTTTCTGGTGGTAACCGCCGTCGGCGCACCCGCCGAAGGCTATCGTGCAGGTGGTTTCAACAATTACACCATCGACGAATTGTTGCGCCCGATCCAGCAAACGGCATTCTATGTCAAAGCGCGCTATCTTCCTCCGATCTCGGTCTATGAATCCGTGTTCATCGAGGATGCCGCCATCAAGACCGAGGTCAAGAGCCTGCTGCCGCGCATCATCGGCGCGCAGGAACGCCCTGATGAGGTCTATGAAAAGCTGCTGCTCAAGGCGGAAGCTGCGCAGATCGAACTGATTTCAGCCTGACCGAAAGGGAATGTCATGACCAGCCGTTGCAACGAAACAGGTGCATTACTGGCTGATCAGCGTGACAGGCTGAATTTCTATCATCAGGATCAAACCTGGATCGACGCGCGTATGAACGCGCTTGATGCCTATCACGCATTGACCTCCTATAACCCTGCGCCGTTGCGGCTGTCATTCTGGCTTCGCGACGCCATCGGCAGGATATTCGGCCTGGAGCCAATTACGGGCTTCAAAGGGGCCGGTTCTTTTGCCGAGGGCAAGCCGGGGGACAAGATTGATTTCTTTGAGGTTCTTTACGCTTCAAAGGATGAACTCGCCGTGACCTCCCGCGACAAGCATTTGATTGTCGTGGTGTCGATTTGCCTTGATGCGCCAGTCGGTGATTTGCGCCGGTTGAGCCTCGTGACTTCGGTCAAGACCCATAACCTTCTGGGTCGGGCCTATATGCTTCCGGTCGGGCCGGCGCATGGGATTATTGTCCGCAAAATGCTCGGTCACATTTCGAATAAAAAGTTTGGTGGTTCAAATCATGACACAGCATCCGATTACTCCAAAGATTCTTCATAAAGACTGCACCGAAGACGTCCTGCTGAAGAATTTCGATCTGATCCTGCCTGCCCTCATCGGCCCCGAGGAAACGGTTGCGCTGAAATCCGGCCTCGCATTCGATGAGATCGGGCTTTTGAACAAGGCCTATCGGTCGCTCGGTGATCAGCTGTTCCTGCGCGCGGCCCCTACGCATATTCCGCTGGATGCGGTTGAAAGCGCCGACAGTTTCCAGTTCGATCTGTCGCAATTCTATGAGAATACCGGGCTGGAATGGCGCATTACGTCCAGCACTCTGCCCAGCAATATCGCGCAATATTTCGCGCGCTTTTCCGAGGCAGACAATCTGTCAACCGAACAGCGGATGCGGTTGGCAACCCTGATGGCCACGCGAATTGAAAACGGTATCTGCCCAATCAACCGCTATGACGTTCTGAACGATACGACGAATTACTTCTTCTATCGCAAATCGCATGAGCATGTTCCGGGGCTGATGCTGATCGAAATTGCCCGTCAGGCGATGTATCATTATTTCTACAATCACAGCGGTTATGCGCGCGGTGATGTCTCGATTTCGATCTCCAGCCTCGAGGTTGAGTTCTCGAGCTATGTCGAATCCGCCTATGATCTTGAGGTGGTCGTCACCCAGACGCAGATGCAGGCCCGCAAGCAGCCGCGTTTCGTCGACAAGACGGCGTCGTTTTACCAGAATGGCCGGCTCGTCTCGCGCGTGCGCCTGCAGGGCGGTGCGATGAAGATGAAGCTTTTCAAGCGGATGCGGACGCTGAAGTTCCCGTCCGGGCATTGGTTCCTGCCCTCGGCCCGGGTGCAGTCCAGCGCCTTCGTGACCGATGTCGCGGGCACCTTGCAGAACGTGCGGATCGAGGCGCTTTCGATGTCCGCCGTCCGTCTGGCCAGCGCGCCGAATGTGCAAGACGATCTGCGCAGTCTAACTTTCCACGTCGAGGGGCATGGCTTCCTGACCCTGCCTCTGGTGGGTCCGGGTCAGGACTGCGCCGATGGTCAACACGAGATCTCTTTCGCAAATCTCTCGGCCGAGCAGCGCTATGACCTGCAGGAAACCATCAAATGTCATTGTTTCTTCACCGAAGACGCCTCGGTCACGGTTGAGCCCGCCAAACTCGCCGCCACGGCCTGACGCGATGGGCCATGGTCGCTATCCCTTCGCCCTGTCTTCGCTCCGTCTGGGGCGGAGCATCCGGCTGCGGAACCGCATCTTCTTCGCGCCTATGGGGATCGATGTCGCGCATCCCGACGGCACCGCATCCGAAGAGATGGCGGCCTTCTATCGCGGCATCATCGGCGGCGGGCCGGGGATGGTGGTGCTTGGGAATGCCTCAGTCGATGCGGGCACACGCTTGCAGGAACGCGGCCTTTGCCTTCACGACCGGCGGCAAGCCCAGGCGCTGGCCCCGCTGCTGCGCTATGGTCAGGATCGCGACTGCCCGGTCGTCGTGCAGCTTCAGCATTACGGCGCGCAGGGCAGCGTGCGGATGGGCGGTGGCGCGCTCATGTCGCCCAGCGGCGTGCCCTGCCCGCGCATAGCCAAGGCCGATCCCGACTATCGCACCGTCGCCATGACGATGGACGACATCCGCGCCGTGCAGGCGCAGTTCGCCCGGGCGGCGGCGCTGGCCCAGCAGGCGGGGGCGCGGCTTATTTCGCTGCAGGCGTCGAACGGCTATCTGCTAAGCTCGTTCCTCTCGCCCCATACCAATCGGCGGCAGGACGAATATGGCGGCGATGCTGCGCGCCGCATGCGTTTCCTGCTGGAGGTGATCGCCGCAATCCGCACCGCCGCGCCGGGGATCGAGATTTCCGTCCGGCTTGGCATCGACGATTGCCTGCCCGAGGGCGGCCAGCGCCCCGATCTGCTGCTGCCCTGCCTTGTGATGCTGGAACAGGCAGGGGTCGCATCGCTTGAATGCTCGATGTCGATCGGCCAGACCTTTGCCTCGATGCTGAGCTATTCGCCCGAGGCCAGCCAGCGCCTGCAGGATGGCGTGGCGACAATCCGCAAGGGCACCGGTCTGAAGCTGGGATTTGCAGGCTTCGTCGGCAGCCTTGAGGCGGCTGAAGAGGCGATGCTCGCCACCGGCGCCGATCTGATCGGCATGACCCGCGCGCTATTCGCCGACAATGATCTGGTCGCGAAGGCGGCCGCCGGAGACCCGGGCATTCACCGCTGCCGCTTTGACGGCAACTGCTTTCGCGACAAGGGCAATCCCCGGCTGGACCGGGTCTATTGCTGCGTCAATCCGAAATATCTCCGCCCTGCGGAAATCGTTTATTCATAGGTTCTGCATGTCTTTCGCAAACAGGAACGCGCTGGTCACCGGCGGCACTCAGGGGATTGGCGAAACCATCGCGCATCAACTGGCGGCCTTGGGCGCCCGGGTGATCATCACCGGACGTGATGCCAAACGCGGCGCCGAGGCCGCCGAGCGCATCGGCGGACGCTGCCGCTTCATCGCCTGCGACATCGCCGACCCCGCCGAAGTCGAGCGCATGTTCTCGGACGTCGAGGCCGAGGGGCCGCTGCATGTCGCCGTGAACAACGCCGGCGTAACCGCGCCCCGCGCGCCGGTGCGCGATCTGGACCTCGACGCCTGGCGGCGCATCATCGACATCAACCTGACGGGCACGCTGCAATGCCTGCGCCACCAGCTTCGGCTGATCTCGCGCCAGCCGGGGGGCAGCATCGTCAATGTTTCCTCCTGCGCGGGTGTGCAGGTGATCGCCGATCAGGCCGCCTATTCGGTCAGCAAGGCCGGGATCAACAGCCTGACCCGCGTCGCTGCCATCGAGAACGCCACGCAGGAGGGCGACCGCCATCCGGTGCGCGTCAACGCCATTGCCCCCGGCCCGACGCTGGGCGGCATGAACTCGGCCGAGCGGCTGGCCGCCAACCCCGAGGCCACGCGCCGCAAGCTGGCCGTGACCGCGATGAAGCGCATGGCAGAGCCCGAGGAAGTCGCAGGCACCGCGCTGTTCCTGCTGAGCGATGCGGCCAGCTATATGACCGGTGCGGTCCTTGATGTTGACGGCGGCTTCAGCGCCGGGAAATTCTGATGCGCGGCATGCAGACGATCCTCATCACCGGCACCAGCAGCGGCATCGGCCATGCGCTGGCGCGGCTATACCTGCAACGCGGCCATACCGTCTGCGGTGTCTCGCGTCGCGGGCCGGGTGCGCTGGCGGATCATCCGCGCTTTCATCACGTCACGGCCGATCTGACGCAGTTCCAGACGGTCGCCCCCGCGCTGGTGCGTCTGGCGCAGATGGCGGGCACGCTGGGCTTTGACACGATCTTCGCGAATGCGGGCAGCTTCGGCCCGCCCCCGCGTCTGGCGCATCTGACGCGCGCCGACGCCTTCATGGAGGTGATGGCGCTGAACGTGGGCGGCGTGAAGGCCACCATTGACGCCTGCATCTCGCTGCCCTCAAGGCCGGGACGGATCGTCGCTTCGGCCTCGATTTCGGGCGTGCGGCAGCGTGCGGGAATGCTCAGCTATGCGACCTCGAAAGCGGCGCTGAACGCGCTCTTGAGGGTCTATCAACTGGAGAACCCCGACATCCAGTTTCTGCCCATCGGGCTTTGCAACGTCTCGACCCCGCTCAGCGCCGTGCTGGCCGAGGCCGGGCCGGAACTGGCCGAACTTTGCGCCCTGCGCGAGCGGGCCACTCAACCCGGCTATTTCGTTTCACCCGAAGAACGCGCGCAGGACATCGCCCGCGTCCTTGACCATGGCGCGGCGCTTGACCTTGCGCCCGCCGAATTCCGTGAAATCCGCGATCTGCTGGCAGAGCTGCAGCGCGCGCATCCAACAGAAGGACACCTGTCATGACCCCCGAGAGCTATGCCAAAATCGTCCGCGCAGGCGCGATCTATGACATCGTCGCGACGGCCGCGCTGGCCATTCCGCCGATGGCCTATATCGTCCTGCAGATCGTCCAGTGGCTGGACCTGCAACTGGGTTTCGGGACCGAGTTCCTGCCCGTCGACCCGACCTCGATGTTCTTTCTGAACCTGGCCGGATGTTTCGTCATCGTCTGGGCCGTGGCCAAACTGCGCAACCCGACGCCCGAGATGGGTCGCCTCGACGCGCTTTTGCGCTTTGCGCTGGTGGCGCTTCAGCTTTGGAACGTCGCGCAGGGTGCCACGCCGATCCTGCTGGGGATCGCAGCGGTGCTGCTGATCATCGGCATTCTGGAACTGCGCCAGCCCGCGCCCGAGCTGCCCCGCGCGACGCCCGTCACCTCAAGCTGACGGCCCTTGCGGCGGGACCAGCCGGTCCCGCCCCTTCGCCCTGAAAGGGATACGATGACCGTGCCTGCTGACAACACCGTCCCGCGCCGCCGCCTTCGGGGCTGGCCATTGCTGAGCCTCATTGCGCTGCCGGTGTTCGCCGCCGCTGGCGCTTTCGCGCTTCACGAGGCGCGCGGCGCCACCGACGCCCGCACGCCCGCCGCGCCGATTGCCTCGGTGATCACGGTCAGGGTCACGCCCGAGGCCGCGCAGCAGTCCCGCCGTCTGGTCGCCATCCTGCGCCCGATGAGCGAGACCCCCTATGCCTTTCAGGTCACCGGCCGGGTCGAGGCGCGGCTGGTCGATGTGGGCGACCGCGTCAGCCAGGGGCAAGAGATCGCGCGGCTGACGCGCACCGATTTCGACCTGATCGTCCAGCAGAACCGGGCCGAGGTGAATGCCGCGCGTCAGGCGCTGGAAACGGCGACCTCGGACGAAAAGCGCGCGACCTCGCTGCGCGAAAGCGGCGTCGCCTCGATTGCGCAACTCGACGCCGCGCGCAGCCAGCTGCAAGAGGCGCGCGCGCGTCTGGATCGGTCCGAGGCGCAACTGGACATCGCCACGAACTCGCTGGGCTACACCACCTTGCGCGCGGGGTTCGACGGCATCGTGACCGAACGCGCGATCGAGCCGGGGCAGATCGTCGCCGCAGGCCAGACCGTGCTGGGCGTCGCGCGCACCGAACGGCTGGAGGTCGAGGTGAACCTGCCCGAGCCGCTTTACGCCGCCCGCGACCGCATTCAGGGCAGCTTCACCCCCTGGGTCCGCCCTGCCGAGCAGCTGCCCGTCACCCTGCGCGAGGCAAGCCCCGCCGCCGATCCCACGACCCATACCCATCGCACCCGCTTTGCCCTGCCGCCGGGCGCGCTGGCGGATCTCTCTTTTGGCAATACCGGCTGGCTGACACTTGCCCTTCCCGATGAGGTGGAAGGCAGTCTGCTGCGCCTGCCCTCGGCCGCGCTGTTTGATCCGGGCACGGGCACAGGCCCCTCATTCTGGCAGGTGACGGATCAGCAGCGCACCGCCGCCATCCCCGCCGCCGTCCAGCGGATCGAAGGCGACACGACCCTCGTGCGCGCGCAGATCGACGGGCCGCTGAATGTGGTTGCCGTCGGTGCCAACCGGCTGGCCGAGGGGCAGCAGGTCCGCCCTGCGCCCCGCACGCCCCAGTAAGCCGGACAGATCGCGATGAGTTCTTTCAACCTTTCCGCATGGGCCGTCCGGCATGGCGCGCTGCTGGGCTTCTTTGTCGTTGTCCTGTGCCTTGCGGGGCTTGATTCCTACCTGCGCCTTGGCCGCTCGGAAGACCCCGATTACGCGATCAAGGTGGTCAATGTGGTGGCGACATGGCCGGGGGCCTCCGCGCAAGAGATGCGCGATCAGGTCGCCGACCCGGTCGAGGAAAAGCTGCAGACCATCCCCTATTTCGACCGCATCGACACCTATGCGACGCCCGGCTATGTCGCCATGCAGGTCTGGGTCAAGGACTATACCCCACCCGCTGAGGTGCCCGAATCCTTCTATCAGGTGCGCAAGAAGCTTCTTGACATGACCGGCACCCTGCCTGCGGGCGTGCAGGGTCCGGCGGTCGATGACGAATTCGGCGATGTCGATTCCATCCTACTGGCGATGAAGGGCGAAGGCGCCAGTTTCGAGGATCTGGAAAACGTCGCGGATGATCTGCAGATCGCCCTGCAGCGCCATAATGAGATCAGCAAGATCCGCACCTATGGCAAGCAGGAACGACAGATCTTCGTCGAATATGACGATGCGCGCCTCGCCACGCTGGGCGTCCCGCCCGAGGCGATTGCGGGCGCGCTGACCGACTTTTCGGTCATGCACAACCCGGGCACGCTGGACAACGGCCAGCAACGCCTGCGGCTGTCCTTCGCAGGGGCCGAGGGCTCGGTCAGCGTAATCCGCGCCCTGCCGATTGTCGTGGGCGATACAGTGTTGCGGCTGGATGACATCGCGACGGTGCGCGCGGGCACGCAGTCCCCGCCCCGGCAGATGGTGCGCCATGACGGCGAACCCAGCGTCGTTCTGGGCGTGGTGATGGCCAAGGGCCAGAACCTCAGCCGCATCGGCGGGATCGTCGATCAGACACTGTCTGAAACGCCCGTTCCCGCAGGCATCGAGATCACCCGCATCGCCGACCAGCCCAAGGTCGTCGATCACGCCATTCTTGAGTTCATGCGCGCCTTTTTCAAGGCGCTGCTGATCGTGCTGGCGGTCTGTTTTCTGGTCCTCGGCTGGCGCACCGGCATCGTGGTCGCGCTGTCCGTGCCGGTGGTTCTGGCCATCACCTTCATCGCCATGCGCGCCATGGGGATCGAGCTTCACCGGGTCTCTCTCGGCGCGCTGATCATCGCCTTGGGCTTGCTGGTCGATGATGCGGTCATCGCCATCGAAAGCATGCTGCGCGGGATCGAGGCCGGAAAGGCCCGGCTTGAGGCCGCCGCGATGGCCTGGACCTCGACCGCCTTTCCGATGCTGACCGGCACGCTGGTCACGGTGATCGGCTTCATGCCGGTTGGCTTCGCGCCCTCCTCGACCGGGGAATATCTACAGTCGATGTTCTGGGTCATCGCGATTGCGCTGATCGCCTCATGGGTGGTCGCGGTCACGGTCACGCCCTGGCTGGGCACGCTGATCCTCAGCCCCCATCACGCCCCGCCGGGCAAGGGCCGCATGGCCCGCATTCAGGAGCGCACGAATGACGCCCTGCGCCGCATCGTCAACTGGAGCGTCGATCATTCGCGCAAGGCGATCCTGACGATCCTTGCGCTGTTCGTGATCTCGGGTCTGGGCTTCGTGACGGTGCAAAAGCAGTTCTTCCCGATCTCGGAACGGGTCGAGCTGTTCGTGCAGTTGCGCCTGCCTCAGGGCAGTTCGATCAATGAAAGCCTTGAGGCCGCCGTCGAGGTCGAACGCTTCCTGAAAGATGACCCCGACGCCACATCCGTCGCGACCTATGTGGGCCAAGGCCCGCCCCGGTTCTGGCTGGCGCTGAACCCCGCCCTGCCGAACCCCGCCTATGCCGAATTGGTGGTGCTGGCCCGCGACCTAGAGGCCCGCGAACGCCTGAAGACGCGGCTGGAGGCCGCGATCAGCGACGGGCTGGCCGGTGCCGCGCGCGGACGTGTCATCCGCTTTTCCTTCGGACCGCCCGTGGCCTATCCGGTCGAATACCGCCTGTCGGGTCCAGACCCGCAAGAGCTGCGCCGCATCGGCGACGAAATCCGGCGCACCATGGCCGCCGATCCGCGGCTGGTCGACCCGCATATGAACTGGAACGAACTCGCGCCCGGGCTGCAGCTGCAGGTCGAACCCGACCGGATGCGCCTTCTGGGCCTGACCTTCGCCGAGCTGTCGAAGCGCGTCGGCATGGCGATCGAGGGTCACACCGTCGCCACCTTGCGGCAGGGCGATCAGTCGACCGGCATCGTCATGCGGGCCGAGGGCGCGCAGCACGACGACCCGGGCCGGCTTCAGGACATCATCGTCGCGACCGTCGACGGACGCCCGGTGTCGCTGTCGCAAGTGGGCCGCGTCATCGTCACGCAGGAAGAACCGATCATCTGGCAGCGATCCCGCGAAGAGACGCTGACCGTCGCCGCCGATGTGATCGACGGCGTGCAGGGCCCGGATGCCAGTTCCGCGATCTGGCGGCAACTGGCGCAGATCCGCGCCGATCTGCCGCCCGGCTACCGTCTGGTGCAGGGCGGCGCGTGGGAGGAGTCGATGAAGGCCAATGACTCCATCGCCAAGATCTTTCCCGGTGCGCTTCTGCTGATGATGGCGGTCATCATGGTGCAGGTGCAAAGCGCCTCGCGGCTGGCGCTGGTTCTGATGAGCGCGCCGCTGGGCATGATCGGCGCCTCGCTGGCGCTGAATGTCGCGGGTGCGCCCTTCGGTTTCGTGGCGCTTCTGGGGCTCTTGGCGCTGTCGGGAATGGACGTGCGCAACTCGGTCATTCTGGTCGATCAGGTGGACGCGAACCTGCGGCGCGGCATGGCTGTGCGCGCCGCCATTGTCGAGGCCACCATCCTGCGCGCCCGCCCGGTCGCGCTGACGGCGGCGGCGGCCGTGCTGGCGCTGATCCCGCTGTCACGCTCGCTTTTCTGGGGGCCGATGGCGCTGACGATCATGGGCGGGCTTTGCCTTGCCACCTTCATGACCATCGTCTTTCTGCCCGCGCTTTACGCCTTCTGGTTTCGCAAAAGCATCCGCCAGCAAGAGGCGGCCCCGCCGACCGGGACCGCCGTTCAGACCGCCTAAGCCGCGCTGACGCGCCAGATGATGTCGCCGACGTCATCGGCCATCAGCAGCGACTTCCTGTCGGGTCCGATGGTGACGCCCACCGGGCGGCCATAGGCCAGCTTTTCGTCCTCGGACAGGAAGCCCGTCAGGATGTCGCGCGGCAGGCCCGAGGGCTGGCCGTCGCGGAAGGGCACGAAAATCAGGCGATAGCCGCTCAGCACCGCGCGGTTCCAGGACCCGTGCTGGCCGATCACCATGCCATCGGGGAAGCCGGGCAGCGTCCCCTCGGGCATCCAGCACAGGCCAAGCGAGGCGGTATGCCCGCCAAGCGCATAATCCGGCGTGATCGCGCGGGCGACCAGTTCCGCGTCCTGCGGCACGCGGTCATCGACTGTCTGGCCCCAATAGCAATAGGGCCAGCCATAGAAGCCGCCGTCCTGCACCGAAGTCAGATAGTCGGGCGGCGTCTCATCCCCCAAGCCGTCCCGCTCATTCACCACGGTCCAAAGCGCGCCGGTGTCGGGCTGCCACGCCATGCCCACGGCATTCCTCAGCCCCGAAGCGAAGACGCGGCTCTCGCCGGTGGTCAGGTCGATCTCCCAGATGGTGGCGCGATCCTTTTCGGCCTCCATCCCGTGATCGCCGATATTGCTGAGCGAGCCCACGCCCACGTAAAGCCGCGTACCATCGGGGCTGGCCAGCAGGCTGCGCGTCCAATGCCCGCCGGTGCCAAAGCGGGTCAGGCGCTGGCCTTCGCCCACCGCCTTGCCATCCCGATAGGGGAAGGCCATGACGCCATCGGTATTGCCCAGATAGAAGGTGTCGCCGACCAGAGCCATGCCGATGGGCTGGCGCTGGCCCTGCAGGAAGGTCTCATGGATCTCGGCCACGCCATCGCCATCGGCGTCCCGCCACAGCGAGACGCGGTTCGCGCTGGTCCCGATGGCCTTGGCGCGTCGCATGGTGGCATGGGTCGCCCGAGCCAGCAGGCCGCGCGGTGGCGGCGGCTCTTCCTTCGACTCGGCCACCAGCACATCGCCATTCGGCAGCACCTCGATCCAGCGTGGGTGATCCAGCCCCGAGGCAAAGGCATTGACCCGCAGGCCCGGCGCGGCCTTGGGCAGATGCCCCGGCGCCCAGCCCCGCGCGGTCGGCATCTTCAGCGTCATGATGCCCTGCGCGCGCGCGGCGGGAATGCTGGGCGTCTGCCCCACGGCCTGCTGGTCCGGGGTCTCGGCCCTGCGGCGGCGGACCATCACGCCGCCCACCAGTTCGACCGCCTTGGCCATCAGATCCATGTGAGGCTCCTTCCTGTTTCTGTCTGTCGTCACGCCTGCGCCCCAAGGCGTCAGGCCACGCCCATCCCGCCGGGATGGTTCTGCAATATCACCATGGTCGAGGTTTCCGCGACCGAAGGAATGGCCTGCAGCACATCGCGGATGAAGCCGCCAAGTGCGTCGATGTCGCTGACCATGACCCGCAGCATGTAATCGGCATCGCCCGTCACCAGCAGGCATTCGGTCACCTCGGGGCGCGCCGTGACGACCGAAAGGAACTCATCCGCGCTTTCCGGCCCGTGCCGCGTCAACCGGACCGAGATCAGCACGCTGACCGTGCGCCCCAGAGCTGCCGGGTCGACCAGCGCCGCATAGCCCCGGATCACCCCGGCCTCTTCCAGCCGCTTGATCCGCCGCCCACAGGGCGTGGCCGACAGCCCGACCCGCGCGGCCAGCTCCATTACCGGGATGCGGCCATCGCGGGACAGGATCTCGACAATCCGGCGGTCAATGGCATCAAGCGCGATCAAGCAGCTTTCCTCTACACTACGGGTGAACTTCGCGTTATTCCTGCATATAATCCGGTCGCAGCGCAAGTCTTTGCAGGGACTTCATCGCAGACAAGGGCTAAAGTGCCGGGGCAGTTTCAACCTCCCCGAGTCGCCCATGTCCCGCCCCGCCTTCGCCAGCTGGCTTTCCCAGACCAATGACGTCACCCAGACCTTTCTGAACGCCGGTCAGATCCCCGATCTCATCAATCTGGCGGGCGGCTTGCCCGATCCGTCGATCTGGCCGGTCGAGGAGCTGGCGCAGCTGGCCCACAAGGCCGTTGCAGAGCACCCCGAGGCCGTGCTGGCCTATCCCCCGATCGAGGGCTTTGCCGAGCTGCGCCACCTGATCGCCCAACGCTTCAGCACGGGCGGGCTGACACTGACCCGGCAGAACGTGCTGATCACCACGGCGGGCATGCAGGGGCTTGATCTGGTGGGCAAGGCCCTGCTGGATCAGGGCGGGCTGATCGCGGCGCAAAGCCCCGCCTATCTGGGCGCGCTGGACGCATGGCGGCCGCGCCTGCCGAGCTACCGCCCGATCCGCCTGCAGGATGAGGGCTTCGATCCGGTCGCAGCACTTGACGGGGCGCAGTTCTGCTACTGCGTGCCGAACTTCTCGAACCCGACCGGCAGGCTGGTCGATCTGCCCATGCGGCAGGCGATGGTCGAGGCCGCGCAGCAGACCGGCACCTGGCTGGTCGAGGATGATCCCTACGGCATGCTTTACTATGACGGCGCGCCCCTGCCCCGCCTGCTGGAGCTTTCGGCGACCGGCAAGCCCGGACCCTATGACGGTCCGGTGATCTATCTGGGCACGCTCTCGAAGGGCCTCGCCCCCGGGCTGCGGCTGGGCTGGGTGATCGCCGCGCCCGAGATGATCACGGCGCTGATCACCGCGAAGCAAGGCTCGGACATGTGCACCACCGGCATCAGCCAGCAGATGGCCATCGACGCCTTCAAGACCGGCCTGCCCGAGCGCATCCTGCCGCATATCCTTGACCTTTACGGCAGTCGCCGGAACGCGCTTTGCGCAGCGATGGCGGAACATCTGACGCCCTGGTTCGACTGGCAGGTGCCGCAGGGCGGCATGTTCGTCTGGGCGCGCGCTAAGGACCCGGCGCTGGATACCGACAAGCTGCTGAAGGTGGCACTGTCGCATGGCGTCTGCGTCACCCCCAGCAGCGTCTTCGACCCCGAGGGGCAGGACCGCGGCGCGATCCGGGTGAACTTCACACTGAACCCCGCCGAGCGTCTGGCGGAAGGCACGCGCAGGCTGGCGCGCGCTGTCGATGCACTTTTGTCAGGGAAGGCCTGAGATGACCGTCACGATCCACACCCCCACCATCGCCCCGATCGACGACAGCCTGCTTCAACGCTGGCGCGAGGTTCCGGTGCCGGTCGCGGTCGATCTGTCGCCGGACGAATACCAGATCAGCCCCGAGCTGCGCCCGCTGCTGCCGCCGGGCCAGCAGCCCCGGCTGTTCGGCCGCGCCCTGACGGTGCGCTGCGCGCCGCCGGATTTCGGTGCGGTCCTGCATGCGGTCGGGATGATCGGCCCGGGCGAGGTGCTGGTGATCGAGGCCGCTGGCCAGGCCGAGCATGCGATGATCGGCGATGTGCTGGGCGGGCATCTGCACCGCATCGGCGCGGCGGGCATCGTCTGCGACGGCCCTGTCCGCGACGTCGGCAATCTGGCAAAGATGAAGGGGCTCTCGGTCTATTCCCGCTCGGTCACGCCGCGCGGCCCGACCGGTGCTGCGCTAGGAGAGGTGAACTGCCCCGTGAACATCGGCGGCGCGACGGTCAATCCCGGCGATCTGATCCTGGGCGATTGCGACGGGCTGATCGCCATTCCGGCCACAGCACTTGAGGGCCTGATCCGCCGCATGGAAGAGAAGGTCGCGCTGGAAGAGACCTGGGTTGCACGGCTGGCCTCGGATGAGCCGGTGACCAGTATTTTTGGACTGGTCTGAGCCGCGCAGCCCCTCCCCTCAAGCTTCGGGACTTTACAATTCAGTCGGCTACGTCCTTGTTAGGTAAGGGAGAGGAACCTGCCAAACATCATGAGTCGCCTGTCGAATATCCGTTATTGTGTCCAGTCGCGCCCGGCATTTGCCAAAGGGGCGCGCGAAAGGCTATGTCCTGTTCCGACAGCCACCCTTCGGATATCGCCGAACGTCTGAGCCGAGCAGTTGGGAGAATCGGATCATGGCGACGCCACTTGACACTTTCGCCCGCGAACGCGGCATCAAGAATTTCATGGTCTCGTTCACGGACCTTTACGGCGGGCAGCGCGCCAAGCTGGTGCCTGCCGGTGCGATCTCGGGCGTGCTGGAGCGTGGGGCCTCCTTCGCAGGCTATGCCACATGGCTGGACCTGACGCCCGCCCATCCCGACATGCTGGCCATTCCCGACCCGAATATGGTGATCCAGCTGCCTTGGAAGCCCGAGGTCGCCTGGATCGCGTCCGACTGCGCCATCGGCACAAGGGCGCTGGAGCAGGCCCCGCGCAATGTCCTCAAACGCATGGTGCAGCAGGCGGCAGAGGCCGGTCTGCGCGTGCGCACCGGCGTCGAGCCCGAGTTCTTCCTGCTGTCGCCCGAGGGCGACCGGATCGCCGATCCTTTGGACATCGGGGTGAAGCCCTGCTATGACCAGCAGGCCATCATGCGCCGCTATGACGTGATCGCCGAAGTCTCCGAGCATATGCTGAACCTCGGCTGGGAGCCCTATCAAAGCGACCATGAGGACGGCAGCGGCCAGTTCGAGATGAACTGGAAATACGACGACGCGCTCAGTACCGCCGACAAGTTCAGCTTCTTCAAGTTCATGCTGAAATCGGTCGCGGAAAAGCACGGGCTGCGTGCAACCTTCATGCCCAAACCCTTCCCCGGCATCACCGGCTCGGGCTGTCATGTGCATATCTCGTGTTGGTCGCAGGATGGCGAGACCAGCGCCTTCGCCAGCGCCAGCGATGAGCTGGGCCTGTCGCCGCTGGCCTATCATTTCATCGGCGGGCTGATCCGGCATGCGGGCGCGCTGACGGCGATCTGCAACCCGACGGTCAACAGCTACAAGCGCATCAATGCGCAGCGCTGCTCCTCGGGCGCGACCTGGGCGCCGCAGTCGATGACCTGGAGCGGGAACAACCGCACCCATATGATCCGCGTGCCGGGACCCGGCCGGATCGAGCTGCGCCTGCCCGATGGCGCCGCGAACCCCTATCTGTTGCAGGCGATCATCATCGCGGCGGGTCTCAGCGGCATCCGCGACAAGCTGGACCCCGGCCCCCGCAGCGATGTCGACATGTACCGCGACGCGCATGAGGTGCCCGACACCGAACCCTTGCCGCGCAACCTTCTGGACGCGCTGCGCGCCTATCGCGACGACGCGCCCATCCGCGCCCTGATGGGCGAAGAATTCTCGAAAGCCTATCTGAAGCTTCGGGAGGTCGAATGGAACTCCTACATGCAGCATTTCACCCGGTGGGAAATCCAGCACACTCTGGATGTCTGAGACTGGCCATTTCGCCAGCGTGATCAGCCGCGACGCAGGCCGATCCCCCTCCCCCAGGCCGGGCACGAACGGAGGATGACATGGCAAAAATTGACGACATCGGCGGCCCCGACGGCCTGCACGCGCTGGTCAACCGCTTCTATGACCTGGTCGAGACCGATCCGCGCGGTGCCGATCTGCTGAAGCTGCATTTTCGCGGCCATGGCGTCGCCCATGCCCGCGTCGAGCAGGTGGATTTCATGCTGGGTTTTCTGGGGGGACGGCGTATCTATCAAGAGCGTCACGGCCATATGAACCTGCGCGAGATCCATGACCATGTCGCGATCCGCAAGGAGGATGCCGAAAGCTGGCTGACCTTGATGGATCAGGCCCTGGACGATCTGGGCCATGGTGGGCCCGAGTTCGATACGTTGCGCGCGGCCCTGCGTCGGGCCGCGCTTGTTCTTGTCAACCGCGAGGATTAAGAGCGCGGCCGCGATTTGGTCGGGTCGTAATGCGACAGCGTCACGATCTCGGCCGGCAGGCGTTTCTGCAGGTGATCGAGCTTGCCGATCTCGACCGCCGTGCCGACCTCGGAATGCGCCACGTCGACCCGCGCCAGGGCGATGTTCTTGCCCAGAAGCGGCGAACGCATGGACGAGGTGACCTCACCGATCTGCGCGCGACCGATATGGACCGGATCGCCGTGGCCCACGTCGACATCGCTGTCGATGACCAGACCCACCATCTTGCGCGACGGGTGATCCTTGCGGCGCTGCAGGGCTTCGCGGCCGACGAAATCGTCCTGCTTGCCCTTCAGCGGCACGGTGAAGCTGATCCCGGCCTCGAACGGATCGGTCTGATCCGAGAAGTCGTAACCCGCAAAGATCAGACCCGCCTCGATGCGGACCATGTCCAGACCCTGCAGACCCATGGGCTTGATGCCCAGCGGCTGCCCGGCTTCCCAGACGGCGTCGAAGACCTCGCCTGCGACATCGGGGTGACAGAAGATCTCGTAGCCCAGCTCACCGGTGTAGCCGGTGCGCGACAGGACGACCGGAATGCCCAGCTCGCCACCGATCCGGCCGGCGGTGAAGTGGAACCATTGCAGGTCCTTCGCCGCGGTCTTGTGCGGTGCGGTCCAGATGATCTTCTCCATCAGCTCGCGCGAGTTCGGACCCTGCACGGCAATGTTGTGCAGCTGGTCCGTGGACGAGCGGATCATCACCTTCAGGCCAAGCTCTTCGGCCTTTTCGCGCAGCCAGTCGCCACCGACATCGGTGCCGCCGATCCAGCGGAAATTGTCGCGACCCATGCGATAGACGGTGCCGTCGTCGATCATGCCGCCGTGGGGATAGCACATCGCGGTATAGACGACCTGGCCTTCGGCCAGTTTGCGCATGTCGCGCGTCACGCAATAGTTCATCAGGGCTTCGGCATCGGGGCCGGTCACTTCGAACTTGCGCAGCGCCGAGAGGTCCATGACCACGACTTTCTCGCGGCAGGCCCAGTATTCGTTCTGAAGCCCGGTCGCGGGGAAGGAGTCAGGCAGCCAGAAGCCTTTGTATTCGACGAAGTTGTCGGTCAGCTTCGCGAAGCGATCGTGGAATCCGGTCTCTCTGGTCAATTTCGGCTCCGCAGAAGGGGAAGAACGCCAGGCAACGCCACGCTGGAAGGATTCGTTGCCCGAATAGGTCCGGACATGGATGTCCGACAGGTGCCAGCCATTGGCCGGCGAGGTGTCATCCGGGCAAGCCGAAGTGACGCAGAGGATGTCGGTCATCGCCTCCATCAGCACATAGTCGCCGGGGCGCGACCAGGGCTCATCGGCATACATGACGCCATGGTCGTCGATGCCGGTGTTGAAGAAGAAGTTGACGGCCATCCAGCCGGGGCGCTTTTCGATCCCGTAGGGGTCCAGCGCCCGGTTGAAGTTATCCGAGCAGTTCACATGGCCCGGATAGCCGATATCCTCGTAATACTTCGCATTGCAGGCCATGGCGAAGGCGTCATGGCGGCCGCAGGTGTCCTGGATGATGCGCACCAGCGGCTGCAGATCCTGGTCGAAGTATTTCGCATGCAGACCCGGGATCGGGTAGGCATGGCCCTGAACCGTGCGCGTCGTCGTCACGTCCAGAGGATGGGTCAGCCCGCGATCGACCTTGCGCAGATCGAAACACTGGAAGTCGGTGCACTGACGGCCGTCAACATCCATGATCTGGATGAATTCGCCCTTCTTGACGACATAGGACTGCGCCGTCGCCGAATGCACGCGGATATCCTGCAGCGGATCGGCCAGCGGATCGGGCAGATCGAACCCCAGGCGCGTGCCCGGAAGTGCGGCCTTCACCATGACCGTCAGCGGCGTCAGGGTATCTTGCGCGTCCGGCTCCATCCGGGGGCCGGGCGCGGCAATGATGACCAGTCCGTCACGTTCGGCGGTCAGCGTGACCGCGTCACCTGCGGGGCTGCTGCTGTCGAAGAATGCGGCCGAACGCAGTTGCTGCAGGTCGATCCCGCGCCGGGTCAGCCCGGTCGCAAGCCGCCGCAGACTGGGCGCACGCGAGCCCAGAAGCGCCTTGAGGCCCGCCGCCTCGCCCGTGGCCTTCAGGCCAAGAACGCCCGGGTCCACCTGACCATGCGGCGAGGTGGTCACCACCTCGGCCACCTGTCCCCCTTCCGGGTTCTGGATGGTCACCTGATCTCCGGTCGAGATGGGGAACAGGATCGCCCCGCCCCCCTCGACATGATAGCGCTGCATGCCCGGCCCCAGGGACAGAAGCCCCGGGGTCCGAATGCCGCTGGGCCTTGGTGGGCCGCCACCAAAACGCGACAGAATGGTCATTGCATCAACTCCAATGCATCAGTTCTTCAGATAGGCTTGAAGCGAGTCGTCCAGAGCGTCCTTCCACGGCGTATGGTGCGCGGGCGCCATCGTGCCGGTGATCACCGAGCGATACGAGTGGTTGCGGAAGCCCATGATGTCGTCTTTCTTGTGCTGCTTCCACTCATAGAAAGCTTCACAGGCACCGTCGACGTCGAAGCTGGGATAGTCGGTCAGCGCGATCAGTTCCTTGACGTAATCGCCCTGATACTTGATCGCATATTTGACGTCATCATCGGCTTCTTCACGCTCGACCCGCTCGACCACATCCGCCAGCAGGACGGATTTGTCGGTCGGAACCTCGATGCGGCCCATGATCACGTCACGGGCATACCATGCCTGCGCGTCGAACATGTTGAAGGTGAACCACTGGTCCTGCATGCCGACATAAAGCAGCTTCGGGTTATGCACATAGACGACGCCCTTGTAGAGGTCGTTCGTGGCCAGCCGGTTCGCCGTCTTCAGACGCAGATCGTCCGGCAGGAACGGGAAGTAGTGCTTGTAGCCGGTGCACAGGATGATCGCGTCGATTTCGCGCGAGGTGCCGTCCTTGAAGTAAGCGGTGCGGCCATCCACACGCTCAAGCAGCGGCACTTCCTGCCAGTTCGACGGCCATTTGAAGCCCATCGGTTCGGTGCGGTAGGACACGGTGATCGAACGCGCGCCATATTTCCAGCACTGCGAGCCGATGTCCTCGGACGAATAGCTGGTGCCGATCAGCAGCAGGTCCTTGTCCTTGAATTCGCGCGCGTCGCGGAAGTCATGGGCGTGGACGATGCGGCCGTTGAAGTTCTCGAAGCCGGGGAAGTAAGGCGTGTTCGGGGTCGAGAAGTGGCCGCTGGCGACGATGACCCAGTCGAACTCTTCCTTATAGACGCGGTCGTCCTGCATGTCGTGGACGGTGACCGTGAACTTATCGGTCGCGGCGTCGTAATCGACCCAGCGAATGACCGACGAGAAGCGGATCCATTTGCGAACGCCAGCCTTCTTCACGCGGCCTTCGATATAGTCGAACATGACGGCGCGCGGCGGATAGGACGCGATCTGGCGGCCGAAATGCTCCTCGAAGGAATAGTCGGCGAACTCCAGACCCTCTTTCGGGCCGTTCGACCAAAGATACCGGTACATCGAGCCATGCACCGGTTCCCCGTTTTCATCGACGCCCGTGCGCCAGGTATAGTTCCAGAGGCCACCCCAGTTGCTCTGCTTCTCGAAGCAGACGATTTCCGGGATCTCGGCACCCTTTTCCTTGGCGGACTGGAATGCACGAAGCTGAGCCAATCCCGAGGGGCCTGCGCCAATGATCGCAACACGTTTCTTCATCTATTTCTCCCTTGATCTGGACGCGGGGGCAGCTCCTCCTTCTGCCCGCCGCTCTGGTTGGAAACAGCGTATGGCTTCATTTACCTGCGGTAAATAAATATTCATACGGCCATTAAGTCTTACCCCATGCGCTGCGAAGCAAAGCTTCCCGGGCTGGCGGGGAACACCACGGTCTTGTCTTCATTCATGAATACGCGCTTGTTGATATGCGCATGGATCGCACGGGCCAGAACCTGGCTTTCCACATCACGACCAAGTGAAACATAGTCTTCCGGCGACTGTGCGTGGGTGACGCGAATGATGTCCTGTTCGATGATCGGACCTTCATCCAGATCCGCAGTCACATAGTGCGAGGTCGCGCCAATCAGCTTCACGCCGCGCTGGAAGGCCTGCTTGTAGGGGTTCGCGCCTTTGAAGGACGGCAGGAACGAGTGGTGGATGTTGATGATCCGGCCCGACATCTTGCGGCACATCTCATCCGAGAGGACCTGCATATAGCGCGCCAGGACGATCAGCTCGGCGCCGGTCTCTTCGACGATGCGCATCTGCTCGGCCTCGGCCTCGGCCTTGTTCTCTTTGGTGACGCGGATGTAGTGGAAGGGGATGTCGTTGTTCACGACGACCTTCTGATACTCCATGTGGTTCGAGATCACGCCGACGATGTCGATGTTCAGCGCGCCGATCCGCCAGCGGTACAGCAGGTCGTTCAGGCAGTGGCCAAAGCGCGAGACCATGATGATGACCTTGGTCGCGATGGCCTCGTCGATGAAGTTGTACTCCATCCCGAATTTCTCGGCGATCGGCTGGAACGCGTCCGTCAGGTCCTGGATCGAGGCGCCGTCTTCGCTGGCAAAGCTGATGCGGGTGAAGAACTGGTTGGTCTGGGCGTCGTCAAACTGGGCCGAGTCGGTGATGTTGCAGCCGTTGTCAGCCAGAAAGGTGCCGATCGAACCCACGATGCCGCGCGTCGTCGGACAGGTGACGGTCAAGGCGTAGTTTGTCATGAATTTGCTCCGGTAAGTTCAAGTCTTCAGGTCAGGTCAGCCGGCGCGGGCAGGCCGTTCATGCGGCAGCAGGCCGTCACGGTATTGGCCAGCAGGCAGGCAATGGTCATGGGTCCGACACCGCCGGGAACCGGGGTGATGGCGCCCGCACGGGCCGAGGCGCCCGCGAATTCGACGTCGCCGACAAGGCGGCCCTTGCCGTCTTTCTCGACGCGGTTGATGCCCACGTCGATCACCACGGCGCCGGGCTTGATCCATTCGCCGGGCACCATCTCGGGGCGGCCCACGGCGACGACCACGATATCGGCGCGGCTGCATTTCTCGGCCAGATCATCGGTGCGCGAATGTGCCACCGTCACGGTACAGCCGTCTTCCAGCAGCAGGCCCGCCATCGGCTTGCCCACAATGTTCGAACGGCCGATGACCAGCGCATTGCGGCCCGAAAGGCTGCCCAGCTGATCGCGCAGCAGCATCCGGCAGCCCAGCGGCGTGCAGGGCACCAGCGCATCCTGCCCGGTCCAGAGCAGGCCGACGTTGGTGGTGTGGAAACCATCGACGTCCTTTTCGGGGCTGATCGTGCGGATCACCAGATCCGAGTCGAGATGCTTCGGCAGCGGCAGCTGCACCAGAATGCCATGCACCGTCGGGTCGTCGTTCAGCTTCCTGATCAGCGCGACCAGATCGGCCTCGCTGGTGTCGGCGGGCAGGCGATGCTCAAAGGACTGCATGCCGACCTCGACGGTCTGCTGCGCCTTGTTGCGGACATAGACCGCCGATGCGGGGTCTTCACCGACCAGCACCACGGCAAGGCCGGGCTGCAGGTTGTGGTCCTGGCTCAATGCCGCGACATGTTTGGCGACCCGGGCACGCAGCCCCGCGGCGAAAGCCTTGCCGTCGATGATGCGTGCAGGCGATACGGCCTGGTCGATAGACGTGTCCATCCAATATGCTCCTTCGGATCAGGGCATGTGCTGTTTTCTGATAAGGACTGGCGGTTCTTCAGCCCCGCACCAGCTGGGCGCTGATGCTAATTGGTATCCCAAGCGACCAGCCGGTCGCATAAGGTGTTGAACGCAAACGGATGTTTGGGCTGCTTGCCGTCCCTGAAACCATCCCGGGCAAGGTGATTTCTGGGCGTGTTCTGCAAGTGATCATCCGCATCGTTTCGTCGATTTCATCAAACTTGCAGATTTCGACGGATTGTAATTGCCTGAAAATGACATTTTAACACCTGTTCATGACAAAATCCGCGCCGATCCTGCAAACAAGCCGCGCCCGGCGCATCGCCTTCATCCTGGTCGAGGGCTTTCCGCTGCTGCCCGCCACCGCCGCGATCGAGCCCTTCCGGGCGGCAAACACCATGTCGGGCGATCTGCTGTATTCGCTGCAATTCGTGTCGCTTTGGGGCAATCGCGCGACCTCGTCGCTGGGCGGCAGTTTCGAGACGAAGCCCTTCACCGAATCCCGTCAGGACATGGACATCGCCTTCGTGGTGGCGGGCGGAAACCCCCTGACTTTCTATCACCCCGAACTCAACGGCTGGCTGCGCCGGCTTGATTCGCGCGGCGTGGCGCTTGGCGGGATTTCCGGCGGCGCGGCGATTCTTGCGCGGGCTGGGCTGATGTCCAACCGCCGCTTCACCGTGCACTGGGAATTGTTCGACGCGCTGCGGGCCAGCGACGAATCGCTGCTGCTGGAGCAGCGCCTGTTTGTGATCGACCGCAACCGCTACAGTTGCGCCGGGGGCATCGCGCCCCTCGACATGGCGCATGCGATGATCGCCTCGGAGCACGGGGCGGAACTGGCGCAGCGCGTCAGCGACTGGTTCGTGCACACCCATGTCCGCATGGCCGAGGACCCGCAGCGCGTGGGTCTCGCGCAGCGCTACCGCACCAGCCACCCTGCCCTGCTGGCCGCGATCGAGTACATGCAAAGCCATGTCGCCGATCCGCTGAGCCTTGGGCAGATCGCCTCGCTGGCCGGAATTGGCGAGCGGCAGATGCAGCGCCTGTTCCAGACCGAGCTGAACATGCCCACGATCCGCTTCTATCGCCAGCTGCGGCTGAACAAGGCCGAGGAGCTTTTGCAGCGCACCACCCTGCCTATCGCCGAGATTGCGACGCTGACCGGATTTGCCAGCCCCGCCCATTTTTCGCGCTGTTTTGTCGAAGAGTTTGGCCATTCACCGCGCAAGGCGCGCAACCGATCTGGCCAAGAGGATTGATTCCGGCCAAAATCCAAGATCAAAGTATGATGCTGGTTTCGCCCGCCGTCAGGCAGGGCTTGATGCCGCGATCAAAATTATCCTGTAATATCACTCGTATGAATAATTTTTTCACAATTCTCTTGATCCGAGAAGTGAAAGCAAACAGGCTGTTACGCAACTTCAGTCATACTGGGAGGAATGACATGACGAACTCGTGGAGGTTTTCGGCTCTTGCGGATCGCCACCGGGCGATGGGCTCGGAGCTTGAGGACTGGAGCGGTATGGGCACCGCCTGGTCCTACAAGACCGGGGATGCGGAAGCCGATTACTTGGCGATCCGTACCAAAGCCGGGCTGATGGATGTTTCGGGCCTCAAGAAGGTCCACGTTGTCGGCCCGCACGCCAGCCACGTGATTGAACGCGCTACCACCCGCAACGTCGAAAAGATCATGCCAGGACGCTCGTCCTATGCGGCCATGCTCAACGACGCGGGTAAATTCGTCGATGACTGCGTTATCTATCGCACCGGTCCGGATGCCTTCATGGTGGTCCATGGCGCCGGTGCCGGGCACGAACAGCTGACCATGGCCGCAACGGGCCGCGACGTGGTCATCCTGTTTGACGATCACCTGCACGACCTGTCGCTGCAGGGGCCGCTGGCCGTGGACTATCTGGCCAAGCACGTTCCGGGCATCCGTGACCTCGCTTACTTCTCGCATATCCAGACCACGCTTTTCAAAAAGCCGGTCATGATCTCGCGCACCGGCTATACCGGCGAGCGCGGCTACGAGATCTTCTGCCGTGCGCAGGATGCGGGCGAAATCTGGGACACGATCGTCGCAGAGGGCAAGGAAATGGGGATCATCCCCGTCCGGTTCAGCACGCTGGACTTGCTGCGGGTGGAAAGCTACCTGCTGTTCTTCCCGGGCGACAACTCGGAAACCTTCCCCTTCGACAACGAAGCGGCAGGCGACACCCTGTGGGAGCTGGGCCTCGACTTCACCGTTTCGCCGGGCAAGACCGGCTTCCGCGGTGCGGAAGAGCACTATCGCCTGAAGGGCAAGGAACGCTTCAAGATCTGGGGTCTGAAGATCGACGGCACCAAACCGCCGGAAAACGGCGCGCCGGTGTTCCACGACGGCAAGCAAGTCGGCGTCGTGACTCAGGCTATGTATTCGTCGCTGAACAAGCACAACGTCGCCATCGCCCGCCTGCCGGTCAATCTGGCGGTGGAAGGCACCAAGGTGACGATCAAGTCGAGCGAGCTCGGAGATGTGGGCGCAGTGACCGCATCGATGCCGTTCTATGACGTCGAGAAGAAGCGTCGGACCGCCAAGGGCTGACACCATCTGACGAGGTAGGAAGATGAAGATGACAACGACGAAGTTTGAGCCTTCCATCACAACCCGCCCCGTCTATGGAATTCTGGAACCTCAGCAGGGTTCTGCACATCTGATGATCGCGGATGGCGAAGGGGCAGGAGCAATCCTTGATCTCTTTGCCAGGGCGGGGCAGCAGGGCATCGACCTGCGCCCCTCCACGCATCTCATCTATGTCACCGCTGCGAACGGCACCGATCTAAGCGACGAACTTTCCCGCCTTGGCGTGGCGAAGTTCTACCATGGACCGACGCTTGCAGCGGCGATGTCCCGCATCACGAAGGCTTTGACCGACGCGAGCATGGGACTGCAGATTTACCTTGCCGGAACCGAATCCCTGATCGGGGTCGCCCAAAGCGAGGCGATGAAGGCCGGTTTCCCGCATGACGGCATGCAGACCGAACATCGTGGGTCGCTGGCCCGCCGGGTTCAATGCGTGCATTGCAAGGGCATCACAGAAAACGTCAAGACAGACCCGTATGTCTGCAGCCATTGCGGACTGAGCCTTTACGTGCGCGACCACTATTCGCGCCGGATTGCGGCATTCCAGGGGGTCAATATCGACGCCGAGGATCCGGGTCAGGTCCCTGACATGGTGGAGAAATTTACATGAGCGCAGGAGCTACCAGATTTCCCGCCATCGTGGCGGAAGTGACCGAGATCAACAATCTGATCAAGACCTTCCGTTTCGTGCGCGAGGACGGCGCGGAAGTGCCGCCCTTCTCCGGGGGCAGCCATATCGTGGTCGAGATGGACGATGACGGCACCCGCCGCCTGAACCCCTACTCGCTGATGAGCGATCCGGCTGATACCGGCGGCTATTCGATCTCGGTGCGGCGCGAAGATGGCGGTCGCGGCGGCTCGCGCTTCATGCATACCCGCGTGAAGCCCGGCATGACCATGACTATCAGCTATCCGGTCAACCTGTTCCCGATCGACGGGCGCGCGAAGAAGCATCTGCTGCTTGCAGGCGGCATCGGCATCACGCCTTTCATGGCGCATATGGCGCAGCTCTCGGAACGCAACCAGATCTTTGAATTGCACTATGGCGCCGCCAGCCGGGCCGTCGGGCAGTTCGGGGACCGGCTGCGCAAGCATTACGGCGACCGCATTCATCTTTACTATGATGATGAAGGCACGATGATGGACCTGCCCTCGCTGCTGCGCGGTCAACCGGCGGGCACCCATCTTTATGTCTGCGGCCCCAAGGGCATGATCAACGCCGTCATGAAGATCGCCCGCGAGGCAGGCTGGCCGCGTGGTGCGCTGCATTCGGAAGAGTTTCTGGCTCCGCCCGTGGGTCTGCCCTTCGAGGTCGAGCTGGCCAATTCCGGCAAGACCGTCCAGGTCGGCGCGGCGCAATCCCTGCTGGAAGCAATCGAGGCGGCGGGCGTCAACGCGCCCTATCTGTGCCGTGGCGGTGCCTGCGGCCAATGCGAATGCGAAGTCGCGGCCGTCGACGGCGAGATCGAGCACAATGACCACTGGCTGACGCCCGAAGAAAAGGCATCGAACAGCAAGATCATGCCTTGCGTTTCGCGCTTCAAGGGCCAGCGGCTGGTTCTGAACCTGTAGGGGAGGAGAACCCATGGGAATTCAATTCAACGACGAGACTTTCCACAAGGACTACACCTACCGGAACTCTCCGGCAGGCATCAAACGCTTCCCGTTCCCCTTCCCCGAAGACGATTACATGTATTCGGTGAACATCGAGCCGCACGTCCCCGGACGTGAGGGCTCGGTCTTCGAACATACGTTCGACGTCGACGAGCATTACGTCTCCGAGATGCGGGACCGTGCTCGGGTTCTGGCGGATGACCCGCTGCGCTGCCAGTCGCTGCCCCATATGACGCTGGCAGGCTGGGACCTGCTTGAGCTGATCATGGAAAGCAAGGCGCGCGACTATCCGGACATGTTCCAGCTGACCAAGAATGGGGATCGCTGGCACTGGGTGAACAAGCCGCTGGGCATCGACGACACGTTCACCTTCCTGGATGAAACCACCCTTCCCTATGGGCCGATGGAATACATCACCCGTCAGGCGCAGGGCGATTTCACCCTGCAGGATCAGCGCGACGACAACCTGTGGATCGAGGCCGGCATGGTCACCAGCCAGGCCGACTGGTCGCTGGATTTCGACATCGGGATGAGCTTCCACGAATGGCACGCGCCGGTTCCGCTGGCGGGCGGCATGGGCATCTTCGACCGGGCGCTGAAATTCCTGCTGAAGCTGCAATATGGCGCGCCGGTTCGTCGCTTCAACTGGACGATGACGGTTGATCCCCTGCTGGATACCAGCCCGGAAAACTATCACAAATGGGGCCCCAGCAAGGCGACGCTGACGCCCGATACGGTCGGACGCCGCCAGCATCTGCGGGTCGAGCTGCAGACGCTCTATCGCCTGCCGCGCTCGAACGCGATCGTCTTCCCGATCCGCTGCTATCTGATCAGCTTCCAGGATCTGGTCACGGTGCCGAAATGGGGTCGCAGGCTGCACCGCGTTCTGCAAACGCTTCCGGAAGAACTGGCCGAATACAAGGGCTTCGCCCGCAATCGCCAGATGCTGACAGATTGGCTGGCGCAATATGACGACGGCAGCCCCACCTCGCCGGGCTGGTGGGCCGACTGATCGGCCCTAACCTCTCCCCAAAATGACAGCGCCCCCGAAATTCGGGGGCGCTTGCATTTTCAGGCTCTCTGTCAGGCCTGCTGGTAAGAGATCACCGACAGATAGCGGGCCGGAAGCTTCAGCAATTCCTCGGGTCCATGGCGTTCATCGGCATCGAAGAACAGGCTGTCGCCAGGACGCAGGTGAAACAGGTTGTCGCCGTGGCGATACAGAACCTCACCCTCGAGGATATAGAGAAGCTCGATCCCGTCATGCTGGAAGACCGGGAACACATCCGATTTCCCGGTCAGCGTGATCAGATAGGGCTCGACCACCACGCCTGAATTGTTCGCGCCGATATGGCCCAGAAGGTGATATTGGTGATTGGCGCGCGTGCCGCGCCGCTCGATCTCGACATGCTCGCCCGCGCGGACGTGCTGCACCTCGCGCCGTTCTTCATAAAGCCGGAAGAACGCGGTCAGCGGTGTCGAAAACGCATTCGCCAGCATCTGCAATGTCGTCAACGAAGGCGAGGTCACTCCGTTTTCGATCTTCGACAGCATTCCGATCGACAGCCCGGTGCTTTGCGAAAGCTCGGCCACGGTCATGTTGCGTTGCTGTCGAAAGCTTCTGACCTGGCGGCCGATTGCAACCTCAAGAATGCGTTCATTGATCTCGCGAACGCGATGAGGATCTTGCTGCAGCACGGCGTCTCCCTGGAAAGAACCGCCCAGCATGGTCGCCCCCCCATCGTTGTTTCTGATAGGTCAGCTTGACAGATAAGAACCCAGAATCAAATAAAAATGCGATAAAAACGGGGGGTGTCGCAGGGCCGTGACCGCTGTCCGGGCGATGTGCCAAAAAAAATGGCCGCCCCGTGATCGCAGGCCGCCATTCAATCGCAGGTCGATCACTTTGCGCAGCCTCAGACCGCGCGAAGTGTCGTGTCAGTTGCTCAGAACCTTGTCGAAAACCGTCTTCAGCCGTCCAACCGTCGCGTCGACATCCTTCAGCTTGTCGAGACCGAAGAGGCCCAGACGGAAGGTGCGGAAACCATCGCCCTCGCCGACCTGAAGCGGGACGCCCGCCGCGATCTGCATGCCTTCGGCAGCGAACTTCTTGCCGTTCTGGATCTCGGGGTCGTTGGTATAGCTGACCACGACGCCTGGCGCCTGGAAACCTTCCGCCGCGACTGAGCGGATGCCGCGCGCGGCCAGCTCCTCACGCACCGCGCGGCCGAGTTTCCACTGCGCGTCGCGCGCTTCTTCGATGCCCAGTTCGCGCAATTCGTCCATGGCATCGCGCATGCCGATCAGCGCATCGGTCGGCATGGTCGAGTGATAGGCATGCCCGCCATCCTCGTAAGCCTTCATGATTCCACGCCATTTTTTCAGGTCCAGCACGAAGCTGTCGCTGGTCGTCTGCTCCAGACGCTCGGCACCGCGCGCTGAAAGCATCACCATCCCGGCCGAGGGCGAGGCCGACCAGCCCTTTTGCGGGGCCGAGATCAGAACGTCGACGCCCGTCGCCTTCATGTCGACCCAGATCGTCCCCGAGGCGATGCAGTCCAGAACCATCAGCGCACCAACCTCATGCGCGGCATCGGCCATGGCCTTGATGTAGTCATCGGGCAGGATCATCCCGGCCGCAGTCTCGACATGGGGGGCGAAAACGGCATCGGGCTTGGTTTCGCGGATCTTGGCCACGACCTCTTCGATGCGGGCCGGCGCGAAGGGCGCATCGGCCTCATTGCCCGAACGCTTCGCCATCATCACCGTCGTTTCGCGAGCAAATCCGCCGGTCTCGAAAATCTGGCTCCAGCGGAAGCTGAAAAGCCCGTTGCGGATGATCAGCGCATGGGCGTCATTGCCGAACTGACGAGCCACCGACTCCATCGCGGCGGTGCCGCCACCGGCGACCAGAGCCACGGATTCGGCGTTGTAGATTTCCTTCAAAGTGCCAGAGATATCCCGCATAGCCTTTTGAAAGCGCTGCGACATATGGTTCAGAGAGCGGTCCGTGAAGACGACCGAAAACTCAAGCAGACCGTCGGGATCGACGTCAGGACGCAGTCCGGGCATGGGGTATTACCTTCCAGTTTTTGCAATTCGCTAGGCCGGAGGCTAGCCCAGCTTTTCTGCGCGTGCCAGTCGTTCAAATGGCTCAGAACGCTCAAGAACTCTTGCCCGAAAAGCGCTGCCACATTACCTTGGCAGGGAACAATCAACAGGCAACGCATGCGTATCGGCATCTTGAAATGCGGCCAGTCACCCGAAGCTCTTCGCGGTGAACTGGGCGATTATGACACCATGTTTGAAAGGCTTCTGGCAGGCCGCGATTTTCAGTTCGTCAGCTATCACGTCGAGGCCATGGAATTCCCCGAAAGCGTCCTTGATGCCGATGGCTGGCTGCTGACCGGCTCGCGCCACGGGGCCTATGAAAAGCACGGCTTCATCCCCCCGCTTGAGGATTTCATCCGCGCCGCTTACGCCGCGCATGTGCCGATGGTGGGCATCTGTTTCGGCCACCAGATCATTGCCCAGGCGCTTGGCGGCAAGGTCGTCAAGTTTCCCGGCGGCTGGGCGGTGGGCCCGCAGGATTACGAATTCGACGGCCAGAAGGTCGTGCTGAACGCCTGGCATCAGGATCAGGTGGTTGAGCGTCCGGCTGGCGCGCAAGTCATTGGCCAGAACGAATTTTGTGACAATGCCGCGCTGGTCTATGACGACCGCGCCTTCACCATTCAGGCCCATCCCGAATTCGACGACCGCTTCGTTCAGGGCCTGATTGACACCCGGGGCAAGGGCAATCTGCCCGACCAGCTGCTCAGCAGCGCCGAAACCCGCATGCAGGGCGGCGGCCAGTCGAGCCCGCTGGCCGACCGGATCGAGCAGTTCTTCAAGCAGCCCCGCGCCGCGCGCGCCTCGCAGGGTGCCGCATGAAGGATGGTTGGCTTGCCGCAACTCCGGCTGCGGCGCAGGACTATGTCGCCGGGCGTCGTCTGGACGAAATCGAATGCATCGTGGCCGATATCGCGGGCGTCGCCCGTGGCAAGGCCATGCCTGCATCGAAATTCGCCCATCAGGAACGCTTCTATCTGCCGAACTCGATCTTTCTGCAGACGATCACCGGCGAATGGGCCGACAACCCGACCGGCGCCTTCACCGAACCCGACATGATCCTGACACCGGATTTCTCGACCACGGCGGCCGCGCCCTGGACGGCGGATGTGACGCTGATGGTCATTCACGACGTCAGCGATCAGCAGGGACGCCCAGTCCCCGTCGCGCCGCGCAATGTGCTCAAGCACGTCGTCAGCCTTTATGAGGCGAAGGGCTGGCGGCCGATCGTCGCGCCCGAGATGGAGTTTTTTCTGGTCGCGAAGAACACCGACCCGAACCAGCCCATCATCCCGCCCATGGGCCGCACCGGCCGCAGAGCCGCCGCGAAACAGGCCTATTCCATGTCGGCGGTCGATGAATATGGCAAGGTCATCGACGACATCTATGACTTCGCCGAGGCGCAAGGCTTTGAAATCGATGGCATCCTTCAGGAAGGCGGCGCCGGTCAGATTGAGATCAACCTCAATCACGGCGATCCGGTGCATCTGGCCGACCAGATCTTCTTCTTCAAGCGCCTGATCCGCGAAGCGGCGCTGCGCCACGACTGTTTCGCCACCTTCATGGCCAAACCCATCGAGGATGAGCCGGGCAGCGCCATGCACATCCACCACTCGATCGTGGACATCAAGACCGGGCAGAACATCTTCTCGGACAAGAAGGGCCGCGAGACACCCGAGTTCCTGCACTTCATCGCAGGCATGCAGAAACACCTGCCCGCCGTGGTGGCGCTGCTGGCCCCCTATGTGAACAGCTATCGCCGCTATGTCCCTGATTTTGCAGCACCTATCAACCTCGAATGGGGCCGCGACAACCGCACGACGGGCCTGCGCGTGCCGATCTCGGGACCCGAAGCGCGGCGTCTGGAAAACCGGCTCGCCGGGATGGATTGCAACCCCTATCTGGGCCTGGCCGCCAGCCTCGCCTGCGGTTATCTGGGGCTGATCGAGAAGGAAAGCCCGCGCGCCGAATGCCTGGGCGACGCCTATATGTCCGAGGATGAGTTGCCCTATAATCTGGGCGATGCGCTCGATCTGATGGCCGACAGCCAGCCGATCCGCGACGTCCTTGGCGCAGAATTCATTGATGTTTATCAATCCGTTAAACGCAATGAGTTCAAGGAGTTTCTACAAGTCATCAGCCCTTGGGAACGTGAGCATCTGCTGTTGAACGTATGAACCTGCTGTTCTCGAACGACCGGCTGGGGGCCTATCCGCCCAGCCTCTACGCGGCGACCACGCCGACCCTGCCGCCATTCCCGCAGCAACGCGGGGAAGAGCGCGCGGATGTCGTGGTGGTCGGCGGCGGCTATACCGGTCTTTCGGCAGCCCTGCATCTGGCCGAGGCGGGCTTCAGCACCATGCTGCTGGAGGCGCATCGTGTGGGCTTCGGCGCCTCCGGGCGCAACGGCGGCCAGCTGGGTTCGGGCCAGCGGCTAGAGGTTGATGAGCTGGAAAAGATGGTCGGCAAGCCCGGCGCGCGTGCGCTTTGGGACATGGCCGAAGAGGCGAAGGCGCTGACCCGTGATCTGGCCGCGCGCTCGGGCGTCGCCGTGCATGATGGCGTGGCGCATGCCTATCGCAAGCCCTCCGAGATTGATCACTCGCGCCGCATGATCGAGCGCCTCGCCCGCGACTATACCTATGACCGGGTCGAGTCGCTCGACCGCGAGGCCTTCCGCGCCATTCTGCCATCGGATGCCTATATCGCCGGAGAGCTGGACCATGGTGCCGGGCACCTGAACCCGCTGGCGCTGGCGCTTGGCATTGCAAAATTGGCCGATCAGGCCGGGGCGCAGATCCGCGAACTCAGCCATGTCCATGCCATCCGCCACGCAACCCGCGCCGGTGAAAAATCCATCGTGCAGACCGCGAAGGGTCGCGTTCTTTGCGATCACGTCATTCTGGCGGGCAACGGCTATCTGGGTCATCTGGACATGCAGGTGGCCGCGCGGGTCATGCCGATCAACAATTTCATCGTCGCGACCGAGCCTCTGGGCGCGCGCACCGCTGAAGTCCTGCGCCGCAACATTGCCGTGCATGATACGAAATTCGTTGTGAATTATTGGAGACTGTCCGAGGATAATCGCCTGATTTTCGGTGGCGGAGAGAATGTCAGCTACCGCTTCCCCAAGGACATCGCGGCGAAGGTGCGCAAGCCCTTGCTGCAGATCTATCCGGGGCTCGCGGATGTGGCGCTGACCCATGCCTGGGGTGGCACGCTGGCAATCACCATGAATCGCATGCCCTGTTTCGCCCGGCCCGCGCCGAACTGCCTGTCGGCCAGCGGCTATTCCGGACATGGGCTGGCGCTGGCCAATCTGGCAGGCAAGCTGATGGCGCAGGCGATTGCGGGACAGGCGCAGGGTTTTGACGCCATGGCTGCGCTGCCCAGCCCTCCGTTTCCGGGCGGCACCATGCTGCGCTGGCCGATGCTGGTTGCCGGGATGAGCTGGTATTCCCTGCGTGACAGACTGGGGGCCTGAGCCCCCTTTACGTCAGGTCAGATGCGCGGACGGATCGCGGATGCGCGAGACCTGCGCCACGTCGGATTCCGCCTCAAGCGCGGTCAGCAGCGTGTGCAGATGTTCACGGTCGCGCAATTCGACCTCGATCCGCAGGCGATAGAAGTCGGGCTTGCGATCCACGAATTCCAGATCCGAGATATTCGCGCCCTGCAGCCCGATCAGCGTGCAGATGCGCCCCAGAACCCCCGCGTCATGGCGGATCGTCAGGGAAAGCTGCGTCGAATAGGCGGCCGGATGCTGGCCCTCGCGCCATTTGAGGTCAACCCAACGGTCGGGGCTGTCCTCGAATTCAGCCAGAACCGGGCAGTCGATGGCATGGATCACCACGCCCTTGCCGCGATAGGTGATGCCGATGATCCGCTCGCCCGGAAGCGGGTTACAGCAGGGCGCGCGAGTGAATTCCTGATCCGCCTCAAGCCCGGAGACAGACTTCTTGGCGTCAATTTCACTTTTCTTTTCAGCAAGTTCCGGATAAAGAATCGAAAGCACTTCATGTGCCGAAATCTCGGCGCTGCCGATGCGCGCCAGCAGTTCATCCGTGTCCGGAAGCGCCATGTTGCGCGCGGCGGTGCGCAACGCCTTGTCGCTGACCTTGCGGCCAGCATGTTCAAAGGCCACCCGCATCAGCTCAGACCCCAGCCGGATAAAGCGGCCGCGATCTTCCTCGCGCAGCGAGCGGCGGATGGCGGCCTTGGCCCGTCCGGTCACCACGATATCCAGCCAGGTGGGCTGCGGACGCTGGCCCGAGGCCGCAATGATATCGACGGACTGGCCGTTCTTCAGCCGCGTCCACAGCGGTACACGAATACCATCCACTTTGGCGCCGACACAGGAGTTCCCCAGCCGCGTATGGATCGCATAGGCGAAATCCAGCGGCGTCGCGCCCTTCGGCAGCGAGATCACATCGCCCTTCGGCGTGAAGCAGAAGACCTGATCGGAATACATCTCAAGCTTCACATGCTCGAGGAACTCGTCGTGATCCTCTTCGCCGAAACGCTCGGTCAGGCTGGCAATCCATTCGCCTGGGTCGACGGCGAAGGGGTTTTCCGTGCGCACGCCATCGCGATAGGCCCAATGGGCCGCGACACCGGCCTCGGCGACCTCGTGCATCTGCCGGGTGCGGATCTGCACCTCGACCCGCTTGCCATCACGCCCCGAGACCGTCGTATGGATCGAGCGATAGCCGTTGGCCTTGGGCTGGCTGATGTAATCCTTGAACCGGCCCGGCACGGCGCGCCAGCGGTGGTGGATCGCGCCCAGAGTGCGGTAGCAGTCACCCTCGGTCCGGGTGATGATGCGGAAGCCGTAGATGTCCGAAAGGCGCGAGAAGGACAGCTGTTTTTCCTGCATCTTGCGCCAGATGCTGAACGGACGCTTGGCCCGGCCATAAACGTCGGCCTCGATCCCCTCGCGCTCCAGTTCAATGCGGATGTCCGAGGTGATCTTGGAAATCACATCGCCCGAATCGCGCTGCAGCGAGACGAAGCGACGGATGATCGAGTTGCGCGCCTCGGGATTGATAACCTTGAAGGCCAGATCCTCAAGCTCTTCGCGCATCCATTGCATGCCCATGCGACCGGCCAGCGGCGCATAGATCTCCATCGTCTCGCGGGCCTTCTGGACCTGCTTTTCGGGACGCATGGACTTGATCGTCCGCATATTGTGCAAACGGTCGGCGAGCTTCACCAGAATGACGCGAAGATCGCGCGACATCGCCATGAAAAGCTTGCGGAAATTCTCGGCCTGCTTGGAATGTGCGCCAGAGAGCTGAAGGTTCGTCAGCTTGGTCACGCCATCGACCAGATCGGCCACCTCTTGCCCGAACTGATGCGAAATATCGGTCCAGGTCGAGCGTGTGTCCTCGATCGTGTCGTGCAGAAGCGCGGTGACGATGGTCGCATCATCCAGCCGCATCTCGGTCAGGATGGCGGCGACGGCGACGGGATGGGTGAAATAGGGCTCGCCCGAGTGGCGGAACTGCCCCTCATGCATGCGGCGCCCATATTCATAGGCTTCGCGGATCAACCGCGCATTGGTGCGCGGGTTGTAATTGCGGATCAGCGCAACAAGGTCTTCGACATCAATCATTTCCGCCGAAGACCTCGCGCGTTAGTTGCGGCCCTGGGCTTCCATCATCATGCGAAGCATCCGCTCTTCCGATTCTTCGTCGGCGGGCTTCGGACGATCAACCTCTGCACCCAGCAGAAGCGCCATTGCGTCTTCCTCGGGCTCATCGACCTCGATCTGGGTCTGGGTCGATTCGATCATGCGCTCGCGCAGCTCGTCGACCGGCTGGGTCTCATCCGCTATTTCGCGCAGCGCGACCACAGGGTTCTTGTCATTGTCGCGGTCGATGGTCAGCGGGCTGCCGGCCGCGATTTCACGGGCGCGATGCGCGGCAAGCATCACCACGTCAAAACGGTTCGGGATCTTGTCGACAACGTCTTCGACTGTAACGCGGGCCATCGGTCACCTTTGATTGGAATTTGACTGCGGGCGGAAGAGGATTATCTGTGCATTTTCCGGGGGAATGTCAAGGACGCTCGGGCAGCATCCCGGTAAATGCCCCCTCAGGCAGCTGATCGCGCATCTCCAGCACCGAAAGGCCAAGGCGCGGGTGGACCCAATCGGGCGCGATCTCGGCCAGAGGGCCCAGAACGAAGCCGCGGTCCTGCAGGCGCGGATGCGGCAGGATCAACTGTTCGGGCGCGGTACGGGTCTGCTCCTCGGGCGGCAGGGCGCGCCAGCGGTCCTGCGTGGCATCATCGGGGTGCACCTGATCGCCCACCGCCAAAAGGTCGATGTCGATCCCGCGCGAGGCCCAACGGCCACCGTCCCGGCTGCGGCCCAGATCGGCCTCGATCCGGTGGAATTCCTCCAGCAATTCCTGCGCCGGGCGGTCTGAACGCAGTGCCATCGCCGCGTTGACATAGTCGGGCCCGCTGCCCGCCGGATGCGCAGGCGTGTGCCAGAAGCGGCTGATCGCGGTCACCGTAACGCCCGGAAGTTGTGCGATTCGGGCGGCGGAGATCCGCAAACTCTCGTCCGGCGAACCTGCCGAACTTGGCAGGTTTGCACCTAGGGCGACGAGTACTAGATTTGTGGCTTGACTATACTTCTGGGACATTTGGAGGGAACGTGTTTTACAAGGACGACCGGCTGGCGCTCTTTATAGATGGCTCAAACCTATACGCCGCCGCAAAGTCATTGGGCTTTGATATCGATTACAAACTGCTTCGGCAAGAATTCGAACGCCGTGGCAAGCTGATCCGCGCATATTACTATACCGCATTGCTGGACAACGAAGATTACTCGCCCATCCGCCCTCTGGTGGACTGGCTGAACTACAACGGCTTCACCATGGTGACCAAAGCCGCGCGCGAGTACACGGACACGATGGGCCGCCGCAAGGTCAAGGGCAACATGGATGTCGAGCTGGTGGTCAACGCCATGGAACTGGCCCCGCGCCTGGACCATGCGGTGCTGTTCTCGGGCGACGGCGATTTCCGTCCGCTGGTCGAGGCATTGCAGCGTCAGGGCGTCCGCGTCTCGGTGGTGTCGACGCTGCGCAGCCAGCCGCCGATGATCGCCGATGAGCTTCGCCGTCAGGCCGACAACTTCATCGAGCTTGAGGCCCTGCGCGAAGTGATCGGGCGCCCGCCGCGCGAAGGCGGTCAGGCCCCCGAGGCGTAACGCAGGGGCCATCCGGCCCCTGCCGGTGGCATTTCTGCCACGCCCTCTTTTCCATCCGGTCACGGAGGGAACCCGAGGCCCATCAGGTCGGTTTTCCCGCTGCCAAGGCAAACGGAACCGATTGTGACTGCACAAGCCAGACTGTCGCCCGACTTCCACCCCATGCATGATACGGCGGTGGTCGTGGCGTGCGACGCCAACTATCTGCCCTATGCCGCCACGCCCGCGCTGGCGATGGCTGCACGTCCGGGGCGGGACTTCGACGTGCTGATCGGCGGTCCTGATCCGCTGGAACTGCCGCAATCGCTGCGCGACACCGGAATCGGCCATGTCGCGGCCAGCGATCCGACCCTGCGCGAGGCTTTGCCGCTGGATGCCCGCCGCTCTCTGGCGACCTATATGGAGCTGTTTCTGGGCAGCGGCCTTGCCGGGATCTATCGCCGCATTCTGGTTCTGGATGCCGATATTCTTTATGAGCGCGGCGATCCCGGACGTCTGATGCGGGCCAATATGCTGGGCTGCGCCGTCGCTGCCGTGCGCGACAACAAGCAATGGCGCACGCCCGGCCGCAAGGTGTCCGAGTTCCGTGCGCTTGGCGAACCGGCGCATCCCTATTTCAACGCGGGCGTCGTGATGATCGACACCGCCACCTTTCTGGCGGCCGACCTGCCCGCCCGCGCCGCCGATTTCGCCCGCAACCATCTGGCCGGACTGGGGCGCGATCAGGCGCTGATGAACGGTGTCCTGAAGGGCGACTGGGCCGAGATCAGCCCGCATTGGAACTGGCAATACACCAGCGCCTCCGCCCAACTGGCCGAGATTGCCGATCCCTGCCTCGTCCATTTCATCGGCACCCGCAAACCCTGGTCGGACGCCTCGATCGGGGTCGTGCCCATGCGGATGCGCGCGGCCTTCTCGGATGTGCTGCTGCGCCATTTCCCCGATGCCCCGCCGGTCACGCAGGCCGAGTTGCGGCACTGGCCCGAAGCCTCCACGCTGCGCAAGGCGCTGTTTCGGCAATGGCGCGCGGCGGGGGCGATGACGCGCTACCTCAACCGCTTCCCAGACGAATACACGCTGATTTCGGCGCGCGGTTAGCGCTCGGTCAGCTTCAGCTCGATCCGGCGGTTCTGGGCGCGGGCCTCGGGGCTGTCGCCTTCAGTCACCGGACGGGTGTCGGCAAAGCCCGTCGCCGCCAGACGGTTCGCCGGGAAGCCCAGATCATCGACCATATAGCGCACCACCGCCAAAGCGCGCGCCTGGCTGAGTTCCCAGTTGTCGCGGTAGCGCCCCTGCCCCGACAGCGGCTGGCTGTCGGTGTGGCCATCGACGCGGATGATCCAGTCGATCTCGGGCGGGATCTCGGTCGCGACATCGCGCAGCATCTGGGCCACGCGCGCGATCTGCGCCTGCCCTTCGGACGACAGCGTCGCCTCACCAGTCGGGAACAGCACCTCGGAGGAGAAGACGAAGCGGTCGCCCACGACCTTCACCCCTTCGCGTCCCTCAAGGATCTGCGACAGGCGTCCAAAGAACTCCGAGCGGTAGCGGGCCAGATCCTTGGCCTCCGCCTCGGCCTTCTCGCGGGCCTCGGTCTCCAGCGCCAGACGCTTGCGCTCTTCATCGGCGGCGCGCAGCAGGGCAGTGTTCAGCTGCCGCCCCAGATCCTCGACCTTCAGATCGGCCTCTTGCTGCTGCGTGTCGGCGGCATTCAGCACCGCCTGCAGGCTGCCAAGCTGGGTGTTCAGCTGCGCGACCTGCTGGTTCAGCAAGGCCACGCGGCGCTGATCCTCGGTCGAGAGCGCCTCCTGATCCTTCAACTGCCCCTGCGCCAGCGCCAGCAGCGCCGCCTGACGCTCGGCCTCGGTCGCCTGAGTGTCGGCGCGCTCGGCCAGTTCCTTTTTCGCGGCATCGGCTGCGGCCAGCAGGGTCAGGGTTTCTTCCGCCTTCTTGCGCTCTTCCTCCAGCCGCAGGTTCATCGCGGTGATCTCGGCATCGGACCGGCTCAGCCGGTCACGCAGCGCTTGCGCCGCGGCGGCATCGGCCAGACGGCGGACCTCGGCCTCGGAGAGCTGCGCGGTGCTGTCCTGCAGCTTGTCCTCGGTCGCCTTCAGCGCCTCGCCGGTCTCGGCATTGCGGCGGCGCAGATCAGCAATCATCGCCTCCAGCGCCTCGCGCCGGGCGGCGGCCAGCCGTGCAGCCTCGGTCTGGGCGTCGATCTCTTGCCGGGCACCCGCGATCTCTTGCTCCGAGGCGCGCAGACGCTCGCGTTCGGCCAGCAGATCACGGTCCAGCGTCTCCGCCCGCTCATCCGAGATCGCCAGCGCATCCGACAGCTGCGACACCTGCCCGCCCAGGCGGTCAAGCTCGCTGTCCTGCGTGGTAATCGTGTCGCGCATCACCGATTGCAGCACCATGAAGATCGTCAGCGCAAAGATCAGCACCATCAGCAGCGCGGACAAGGCGTCCACGAAGCCCGGCCAGACATTGCTGGAAAAGCGATCCCCACTGCCGCGGCTAAGCCCCATCGCGGCGCTCCATCCGCTGGATTGCCGCCGTCAGCGCCGCCAGATCCTGCCGCAGCTCGGCCACCATACGCGCATTGCTGGACGAGGATTCCTCGACCAGCCGGCCCAGCTGCACGTCGATGGAGCGCAGGCGCATCCGCGCCTCGCCCCCGTCATCGGCCTCGACCGGCTCGGCGCCCTGCGCAATCAACCGCTCCTGCCCGTCAGCCAGCCGATTGAGCGCCTTGGTCAGCGCGGCCGAGCGGGCCACCGTCGCCTCGCTGTCGGCCAGAATATGGTTCGTCAGCCGTTCAACCCCCTGCGCCATGGCCAGCGCGCGCGCGTCTGCGGCCTGCCCTTCAGCATCGCGACGTTCATCGCGGCGGGCATAGAATTCCTGCAACTGCCCCATCTGCATCGCGACCTGATCCAGAAAGCCCGCGATGGTCGCGTGATCGACACCGCTCTCGGAATCGCCGCCCGCCATGCCGATGCGGGTAAAGCTGGTCAGCCACTCCTCCAGCTCGCGATAGAAGCGGTTCTGGCCATGGGTCACGAACAGCTCCAAAAGGCCCACCACCAGCGAGCCCGCGAGGCCCAGAAGCGAACTGGAGAAAGCCGTCGCCATCCCGCCCAGCTGCGCCTCAAGCCCGTTCATCAGCTGGGCAAAAACGTCGATGCTGGTCTGGCCTTCTTTCGGGGCCAGATGGCGAATGGTCTCGACAATCGCCGGGATGGTCGTCGCCAGCCCGTAGAAGGTCCCCAAGAGGCCAAGGAAGATCAACAGGCTGGTCAGATAGCGGGTGATGTCGCGCGCCTCATCGACCCGCTGCCCCACGGAATCAAGGATCGAGCGCGCCGACCCGGTCGAGATCACCCCGCCAATCGGCCCCCGCGTCCCCAGAAGGGCCGCCAGCGGTGCCAGCAGGCGCGGCGCGTCGTCGGTCTCCACCTCGGGGCTGGCGGCAAGGCCGCTTTCCAACGCGTTGCGGCGGCGCTTGGCAAAGCGCTCGATCCAGCTGACCGAGGTGATCAGCTGCGCCACCTGCCACAGGCAGGTCAGCACGCCCAGCACGAAGACGCCCAGAATCAGCCCGTTCAGGAACCGGTTCGCCGAGAAGATCGACAGGATGCGGCCATAGGCCAGCCAGCCGCCGACGGCGACCAGCGCCATGACGATCAGCATCAGGACGATCTGCCTGACAGGTTGCGAGAATTCTGGCTGCGAGGGTCCCGCATCGGGCGCCGCTCTTCGGCTGGCTGCAAGGCGCTGGCGGCTCTTGCGTTGGAAGTCTTTGTTTTCGCCGTCGAAGGTTTCGGCGTCGTCTTGGGACACGGTTGCTCCCCCGCTCCGTCATTTCGCTGGCAGCTTATGCGGAGGAACGCGATCTGCCAAGCGCTGCGGTCCGCGCGGCGGCGCTCAGCCCCGCATCAGGTCGCGCACATGGCGCGCCAATTCGTCCAGATCGGGGTCCTGCATCCCCAGTTGGGTCAGGTGATCGGCGGTATTGAACAGATAATCGGCATTGGGCCCGCGCCCGCCCACCGCACGCGAAATGATCCGCGCCTGCTCATCAAGGCTCAGCGCGCCGATATATTGCTCGTGATCGCGGCGCATCACATAGGTGATCGCCTGCACCTGACGCCCGTCCGACAGCAGGATCGGCAGCACAAGTTCGTGATAGGCATTCGTCGCGAGTTCGCGGGCGCGCAGATCGGTATGGGTGGCCTGCCAATCCGCGCCGTCGACCCGCAGCGCCAGCCCCTGACAATGCGCCCCGGGCTTTTCATCCAGCGCCAGCACCAGCCCCGGCGCCTCCAGCGTGCCGCGAAACACCACCGAGGTCATGCAAAAGCTGCGCGCATAGCCGTCGATGCGCCCACCCACGGCCTCGGCCACCGGGAATCCCGGATCCCACATCAGCGAACCGTAAGCGAAAACCCAGTGTTCACTCGGCTTTAACGAAGCCATCCTACAACGTCCGCATGCCCTTTTCCTTGGGGGTAACTTAGGTCAGGATGGCCGACGTTCCAAGGCGGGAACCTTGCTGATGAGGCCCTGATGCGTCGATTGCTGCTGTTCGTGATCTTTCTTGCCGTGATTCTGGGCGGTCTGTGGCTGGGTGGTGAGACCCTGCTGGCCCGTATGATCCGGCAGAACATGCAGGATCAGGCGATGCTGCAGCTGCAGGATGTGACGCCGCTGCGTGATCCGGGGCGCTTCGGCGTGCGCGGAGCGCAACTGACGATTGATTCGGATGGTCGCAAAATCACCTTGCCAGAGCTGACGGTCTGGGCGCCCCTGAGCCGCCTCAACAGCCTTCACCTCAGCCTGCCGCCCCGCATCGAGCTGGCCGTTCTGGACCAGCCGCAAGAGATCGGCTTGGATGACGCCGGCGCCAGCGTGACGGTCGCGCCACTGAACGGCATGGCGATCCGGCAGGCGACGGCGCATTCCGGGCCGGTGACGCTCGGCGGTCAGCCGCTGGCCGAAGCCGCCGATCTGGACGTATCCCTGTCGCGGCTGGGCTATGCCGTCCCGCGCGGGGCCGCCACCAGCTATGACGTGAAGATTGACCTGCAGAAGGCCGACCCCCGTGTGCTCACCCCGGTCGAGATCCCCGAAGGCACGCTCTCCATCACGGGCGCGGGCCGGGTCTGGCTCGACCGCATCCTGACGCCCGAGACCCTGCAATCGGGCCGCCATCCGCTGCCCGTGGGCTTTCGCACCGATGGCATGCATATCAGTTTCGCGGATCTGGACCTGCGCCTGATGGGCCGCGTGCTGCGCGATGCCTCAGGCTATGCCGAGGGCGAGGTGATGATCTATACCGCAGACGCCCCGGCGATCCTTGATCTGGCGGTCCAGCAGAACCTGCTGAAGCCCGGCGCGGCCCAGATGATTGGCAAGGCGCTGCAACAGCTCTCCGATGACACGCCCGACACACAATCCGAGTCCGAGCGTACCCTTGCCGATACCGGCCTCAACGCCGGGCGCGTGGCGCAACCGGATCTCGACCCGATGCATTTCCCCAAACCGGCAGAGGGAGAGCTGCGTCTGCCGCTGACCTTCAAGGGCGGCAAGACAATGCTGGGCCCCCTGCCCCTTGGCCCCGCACCGCTCTTTGCGCAGGCAGAGGGTGCTTAGGTCTCAGAGCTGTCAGGCTTGGCCTGACGCCCGAAGTCCGCAGCAGAGGTGTCCTGCCCGGCCTCGATGATGCCGCGACGGATCGCCCGCGTGCGGGTGAAATAATCATGCAGATGCGGACCATCGCCCATGCGGATGGCACGTTGCAGAACGAACAGCTCCTCGGTGAAGCGGCCCAGAATGTCCAGAACCGCGTCCTTGTTCTGCAGGAACACATCGCGCCACATGGTCGGATCGCTGGCGGCGATGCGGGTGAAATCCCGAAACCCCGCCGCCGAGTATTTGATGACCTCGCCTTCAGTCACGCGCTTGATGTGATCGGCCACGCCCACCATCGTATAAGCGATCAGGTGGGGCGTATGGCTGGTCACGGCCAGCACCAGATCGTGATGCGCAGGCTCCATACGCTCGGTGTTCGCGCCAAAGCCGCGCACCAGATCCTCAAGCCGGGCAATGGCCGCCGCGTCAACCTCACCCTCGGGGGTCAGCAGCCACCAGCGGTTGCGGAACAGGCTCGCAAAGCCCGAACGCGGCCCGGAATGCTCGGTCCCCGCCAGCGGATGGCCAGGGATGAAATGCACGTTCTCGGGCAGATGCGGACCAACGGCGGTGATAACCGCCTGCTTGACCGAACCGACATCGGTCACCGTCGCGCCGGGCTTCAGATGCGGCGCAATCTCCTGCGCTACCTCGGCCATCGCGCCCACCGGCACGGCCAGCACAACCAGATCGGCACCCTGAACCGCTTCGGCAGCAGTGGCCACGACCCGGTCGACCAGCCCGATCTCCTCGGCGGTCGCGCGCGTCTCGGCGCTGCGGGCATAGCCCACAACCTCGCCCGCAAGCCCCGCCTCGCGCATCGCCAGCGACATGGATCCGGCGATCAGCCCCAGCCCGATCAGGGCCACCCGGTCATAGATCACGCTCATGCCTCGGTCCCGCCTGCGCGCTCGGCCATGAAGGCCCCGATGACATGGGCGATGCGACGGCAAGAGGCTTCATCGCCCACGGTGATGCGCAGACAATGCGGCAGACCATAGCTCGCCACGCGGCGCACGATCAGCCCCTCGGCCTTCAGGAATGCGTCGCAGGCCTCGGCGGTCGGAACATCGGCAAAGCGCGCCAGAATGAAATTCGCGCAGGAGGTGTCAGAGGGCACGCCCTTCTCCATCAGCGCCTCGGCCAGCCAGGCCCGCATGCGCGAATTCTCGGACTGGCTGCGCTGGAAATGTGCGCGGTCGCGCACAGCCGCCTCGGCCCCCTCCAACGCGGCGGTCGAGAGGTTGAAAGGCCCCCGGATCCGGTTCAGCACATCGACGATCTCGCGCGCGCCATAGCCCCAGCCGACCCGCAGCCCGCCCAGCCCATAGATCTTCGAGAAAGTCCGCGTCATGAACACATTCGGCAGCCGCGTCGCCAGTTCAGCCCCACCATCGTAATCGCCGCCGACATATTCCGCATAAGCAGCATCAATGACGATGATGGCCTGAGGGATCGCGCGGGCCAGCCGCTCGATCTCGGGCAGGCCGATCATCGTGCCGGTCGGATTGTTGGGATTGGCCAGAAACACCAGCCGCGTCCGCTCGCTCGCACCCGCGATCAGCGCATCGACATCCGTCACCCGATCCCGCTCGGCGACCTGAACAGGCGTCGCCCCCGCCGCATGAGCGCTGATCCGGTACATGAGGAACCCGTGCTCGGTGAACAGAACCTCGGTCCCCGGCCCTGCATAGGCCTGACACAGGAAATGGATGATCTCATCCGAGCCGACACCGCAGATGATCCGGTCTGGATCCAGCGCATGCACCTCGGCAATCGCCTGGCGCAGCGCAGCATGGTCGGTATTCGGATAGCGATGCATGGAATGCGCGGCACGAATGACCGCCTCACGCGCCTTTTCCGAGGGGCCGAACGGGTTCTCGTTCGAGCTCAGCTTGACGACATTCTCGATACCGGCCACCTTCGAAGCCCCGCCCTCGTAAAGTGCGATCTCCATGATGCCCGGCTGAGGTGCAATGTTCGTATCGGTGTTCTGCGACATGTCTGGCCCCTTGCAAGCCCGGTCGTATTAGCCAATGCCGCAGGCCTTGGAAAGAACCCGCAACACGCGCGGATAAGACCAAAGCCCCGACTTCTTCGTTGTCCAAATACCCAAAAATCCGACCGCACCCACAGGCGATGCCTGCGCCCGTCAGATCACTGGCCCTCGGCCTCCAGCGCCTTTTTCAGCTCGGGCAGGAAACGCCCGGTATAGTCCTCGCGGATCAGCGGCCCGGCAAAGCGGTAAAGGATCTGCCCCTCACCATTGACGATGAAGGTTTCCGGCGGCGCGGTGACGCCCCAGTCGATGGCCGAGCGCCCGCGCGGATCGGTGGCGATGGCGTGATAGGAATCGCCATGCTCGGTCAGAAACTGCAGCGCCTGCGCCTCGGGGTCCTTCAGGTCGATGCCATAGACCGGCAGATCCTTGGCCAGCTCGGCAATGGTCGGATGCTCGGCGCGGCAGGGCGGGCACCAGCTGGCCCAGAAATTCACCAGCTTCACGCCCGGCTGGCGCAGCATCTCATCGGTCAGCTGCGTCTTGCCCTCCAGCGTTGTCTGCGGCACCACAGGCGCCTCGCGCCCGACCAGAGCCGAGGGGCCGATGGCGGGATTGTCCCGTTCGGTTCCCCAAAGGAACATGGCGGCAAGCCCTGCAAACAGCAGCGGCGGAATGGCGATCATGGGCGAAAATCTAGCCACGCTTTTCCTGCTCCTCTAGGGCCCGGCGCGCGCGCGCATTGGCGGCGATGGTCTGCAAAATGATCCCGGCCAGCAGCAGGATGCCCGCGCCATAGGCGCTCAGCACTGTCACGGTGTATTTTCCAAGGTCGATCATGCACGGTTCTCCCGGGCCAGAAGGGCGGCCAGACGGCGGCGGCGGATCTCGGTCCGGGTGCGGATCAGAATCAGCGCCACGGTCAGAAGAAAGAAGCCCAGCATCGCCAGATAAAGGGGATAGCGATAGGTCGCCGACATCCGCTCACCCGAGGCGACCGAAAGCGACGCGCCCTGATGCAGGCCCTGATTCCAGAACAGCACCGCATAGCGCGACAGCAGCGCAAAGACCGAGCCCACCAGACACAGCACACCCGTCAGATCGGCGGCACTGTCGGGGTCCTCGACCGCCTCCCAAAGCGCGATATAGCCCAGATAGAACAGGAAGAGGATCAGGAACGAGGTCAGCCGCGGATCCCATTCCCACCAGGTTCCCCACATCGGCTGGCCCCAGACCGCGCCCGTGATCAGCGCGATCAGCGTCATCACCGCGCCGACCGGAGCGGCGGCCTTCGCGGCCAGCGCACTGACATGGTGGCGGCGCACGATCCAGATCAGCGAGGCCACCAGCATCATCATCCAGCAGTTGATCGCCATCAACGCGGCAGGCACGTGCAGAAACAGGATCTTGACGGTCGAGCCCTGCTTGAAATCGTCGGGCGTCAGGAACCCCCAGATCAACCCGCCGAGTGTACAGATGGCCGCCCCGCCCACGACCCAGGGCAGGACCGCGCCCGAGGCGCGCATGAACTTGACGGGGTTGGCGTATTCCCAGATCGACATGGCTCTTCCCTAGCTTGCGCCGCAGGGGCTCTCAAGCCCTCTCACCGCAGATTGACCCGAAGGGCCGAGGCGGCGGCGAATGGCACCAGCGCCAGCACAGCCAATGTGATTGCGGCCAGAAAGACCAGCGGCGTCCACGGGTCCAGCCCTGCGGCACCGCGTCGCACCGCCTCGGCCCCGAAGATCAGCGTCGGGATGTAAAGCGGCAGGACCAGCAGCGACAGAAGCAGCCCACCGCGCCGCAGGCCCACGGTGACCGCCGCGCCAAAGGCCCCCAACACCGAGAGCGCAGGCGTGCCAAGCGCCAGCGACAGCACCAGCCAGACATAGCCCGGCCCCGGCAGATGCAGAAGGATGCCGAAGACCGGCGCCGCCAGCACCAGCGGCAGACCGGTGGTCAGCCAATGCGCCAAGGCCTTGCTGGCGACGACGCCCTCAAGCGGCAGGGGCGCGGTGGCGAGCAGATCCAGACTGCCGTCCTCATGATCGAGCGCAAAGATGCGGTCCAGCGACAGAAGGCAGGACAGCAAGGCCCCCACCCAGAGGATCCCCGGCGCGATCAGCGCCAGCGTCCCGCCCTGCGGGCCGACACCGAAAGGGACCAGCGTGCAGACGATCAGAAAGAAGGCCAGCGCCAGCCCGAAGCCGCCTCCGGCGCGTGTCGCCAGCCTCAGGTCGCGGATCAGCAGGGCCTTCATCCGAAAGCCTCGTTGAACCCGGCGGCGCGGCCGGTCCCGCTGCGCGTGGCGGCAGCCTTGAAAGGGGTCAGGTCCAGCACGCGGGCCTCGGCCAGTCCCAGATCGATATGGGTCGCAATGACGGCCCCGCCACCTGCCGCCAGATGCCCACGCACCATCTGCACGAAAAGTCCGACAGAGGCTGCGTCCAGCGACACCGTCGGCTCATCCATCAGCCAGACCGCGCGTCCGGTGACCATCAGCCGCGCCAGCCCCAGCCTGCGTTTCTGCCCGGCAGAAAGCGCATGCGCGGGACGCGCCGCAAGCTCGGTCAGGTTCATCAGCGACAGGGCCTGATCGATGCCGTCGCCGCCAAAGACCTCGGCCCAGAAGCGAAGGTTCTCGGTCACCGTCAGAGCCGATTTCAGCCCGTCGGCATGGGCCGCATAGGCGGTGCTGTCGGGATCTGCCGCGATCTGCCCGTCGACGGCAGGCTGCAGCCCGGCCAGCGTGCGCAGCAGCGTCGTCTTGCCCAGACCGTTCGGCCCGCGCAGGATCAGCGCCTGCCCCGGCTCCAGCGTGAAATTCAGATTCTCAAGTGTGCGAAGCCCGCCCCGCGCGACCGCAAGCCCTGAAACGGACAGCAGCGTCATAGCAGCAGCAGGGCACAGCCGACCCGTCGGCCTTCCGAAAGCGTCACATTATAGCTGCGCGCGGCTGAGGGCGTGCTCATCGGCTCGACCATCACGCCCTGCGCCTCAAGCGCATCGACCAGATCGCGCGGCGGGAAGGCCACGTCCGCACCCATACCCAGAAACAACACGTCGATCTGGCCTGCCAGCGCCATCAGGGGCGCGCGGTCATCCAGCCCGCCCCAGGGAGTCAGCCCGGCGCCGGTCACGACCAGCGCCTGGCGATAGATCTGTCCGCCCACGCGGAAGAAGCCCGGCCCGTAACCATCGACCGGCAGGGCATCTCCGAACTCCGAGGGCGTCATCATGGCCATCAGGGGGTTTCCTCGAAGGGCGTGATGTCGCTGCCCTCTTTCGGTTTCGCCCAGTCACGCTTCACGCCCAGCCACAGAACGATGTTCTTGGCCATGTAGACGGTCGAGTAACAGCCCACGATCACCCCCCACAGCATCGCGAAGACGAAGCCGCGGATCACGTCGCCGCCCAGCCACATCAGCGCGCCAAGCGCCAGAAGCGTGGTCACGGCGGTCATCACCGTGCGCGACAGGGTCTCGTTGACCGTGAGGTTCATCACGTCGATCAGCGGCATGGTCTTGTGCTTGATCAGGTTCTCGCGCAGCCGGTCATAGACCACGACCGTATCGTTCAGCGAATAGCCGACGATGGTTAGCAGCGCCGCGATGGTGGTCAGGTCGAACCGCAGTTGGAACAGCGAGAAGATCCCGATGGTCAGCAGCACGTCGTGGATGATCGACAGCACCGCCCCCACCGCGAACTGCCATTCGAAGCGCAGCCAGATATAGATCATGATGCCCAGCGTCGCCGCCGAGACCGCCTTGATCGCGGTCCAGATCAGCTCGGACGAGACCTTCGGGCCCACCGACTCGACGGCGGTGAACTTGACCGAGGGGTCGACGTTCTTCAGCGCGGCCTCGATCTCGTTGAGCTGCTCAGGCGTGACCGAGCCTGCGTCATCCTCGACCCCGATGCGGACCATGGCAACGTGCTTGTCGGTCCCGAAGGACGGGTCGAAGACCTCGGTGATCGAGACATCGGCCAGATCAAGCCCGTTCAGCGCCTGTCGGTATTCGCCGACGTCGAAGCTTTGCGTGCTTTCGGTGCGGATCGTGGTGCCGCCCTTGAAGTCGATGCCGAAGTTCAGCCCCATGAACAGCACGACGATGACCGAGGCGATCATCAGCACAATCGAGATGCCGAAGGTCAGCCACTGCCAGCGGAAGAAGTTGATGTTCGTCTCATCAGGGACAAGTTTTAGACGGAATGCCATATGTGTTGCCCCTTACAGAATCAGTTCTTTCGGCCGACGCCACTGCACCCAGATCGCGATCATCAGGCGCGTCAGATAGATCGCGGTGAAGACCGAGGTCACGATGCCGATGGTCAGCGTGACGGCGAAGCCCTTGACCGGGCCCGAGCCCAGGAAGAACATCACGACCGCCGCGATGAAGGTGGTGACGTTGGCGTCGATGATCGCACTCATCGCCTCGTTGAAGCCATTGTCGATGGCGCGCACGACACGGCGGCCCCATCGCAATTCCTCGCGGATGCGCTCGAAGATGATGACGTTGGCGTCGACGGCCGTCCCCACGGTCAGCACGATCCCCGCGATGCCGGGCAGGGTCAGAGTCGCCCCCATCATCGACATGACCGCAAGGATCAGGATGACGTTCACGATCACCGCAATCGAGGCGAAGACGCCGAAGAGGCCATAGCTCGCGATCATGTAGATCACGACCGCGACAGTGCCCACGATCGAGGCGATGCGGCCAGCGTCAATCGAGTCCTGCCCCAGTTCCGGACCGATGGTCCGCTCCTCAAGGAAGTCCATCTTGGCGGGCAGCGCACCTGCACGCAGCAGCACCGCAAGCTGGGTCGAGCTGTCGATGTCCATCGAGCCCGAGATCTGCCCCGAACCCGCAGTGATCGCCTGCCGGATCACCGGCGCCGAGATCACCTGATTGTCCAGAACGATGGCGAAGGGCTGGCCGATATTGGCCGCCGTATAGGCCCCGAACCGCTTCGCACCCTGCGGGTTGAAGCGGAAATCGACGGCCGGCATGCCATTCTGGTCAAAGCTCGGACGCGCGTCGGTCAGGTCCTCACCGGTGACGACCGGCGATTCTTCCAGCGTGTAGAACACGCCCGGCTCATCCAGCGAGGGCACGACGATATTGCCGACGCCCGGACGGGCGTTCGGATCGGTCCCGCGCCCGACAACCGGGTTGAAGGTCAGCTTGGCGGTGGTGCCGATCAGCGATTTCAGCTCTTCAGCCGAGCCGATGCCCGGCACCTGGATCAGGATGCGATCCTTGCCTTCGCGCATGATGGTCGGTTCGCGCGTGCCGACCTCATCGACGCGGCGGCGCACGATCTCCAGCGTCTGCTGGATCGTGCGATCATCGGTCGCGGCTTTTTCGGCATCCGAAAGCTGGACCGTCAGGCGGTTGCCGTTGCCGGCCACGGTGATGTCGGTCTGGCCTGCACCGGTCAGCGAGGCCACCGGCGTCGCCAGTGCCCGCACCAGCTGGATGGCACGCGGCATTTGATCGGCATTGCCGATCTCGACGACCAACTGGCCCTCGGGCGCAGTGACGCGGCGAATCGAGCCGATGGTGGCGCGGTCTGCCGACAGCGCGTCGCGCACTTCCGGCCAGAGCCCGTCCATGCGGGCCTTGTAGACCTCCTGCACGCGGACTTCGCCCAGAAGATGCGCACCGCCCCGCAGGTCAAGGCCAAGATTGACCAGCCCCGAGGGCAGCCAGTTCGGCCAGCGCGCGATATCGGCGGTGTCTTCGGGCGTCTCGACGCCGTTGCGTTCTACCGCGGTGACGGCATCGTTATGCGCCTCGACCCGTTCATAGAAGAGGTTCGGCATGGCGTACAGCAGACCAAGGGCCACGACCCCCAGAATCAGCACACGCTTCCAGACGGGAATGTCCAGCATGTTTCAGGTCAGCCTCAGCTGTTGGCAGCGACGGGTGCGGTCCGGTTCACAAGGCCGGTCACGGTCGAGCGGATGACGCGCACGCGCACGCCCTGGGCGATCTCGACCTCAAGCTCGGCATCGCGCACGGCGGTGACCTTGCCGACCAACCCGCCCTGGGTGACGATTTCGTCGCCCTTCTTCAGCGCTTCCACCATGGCCCGGTGTTCCTTCATCCGCTTCTGCTGCGGCCGGATCATCAGGAAATACATGATCACGAAGATCAGAACCAGCGGAACGAACGAGGCAAGGCCAGCGGCCCCGGAGGACGCACCAGCGGCCTGCGCATAGGCGGGAGTGACGAGCATAAGGTTTTCCCTGTGCAGTTGGAGGTCCGGGCCAGCCGCCCGGCGAATTCGCGGCACCCTAAACGCGCGACGGGCCGAACGCAAGAAATCGGCGCGGTTGCGATTGCCGCAGCTTGTCGGGCTTCGTGGACAATCGCCCCATCCTGTGGCAAGCGCAAAGCCCGGCGCGGGACCCGAGGCGCCGACATGGCCCAGACGCCTTACCAGCCGGAGACATGACGCATGGCACAGGAAATTCCCCTCAAGCACGCCGAACGGGATGCGACCGGCATCGAGCGCCTGTTGAAGATCATGGCCGCGCTGCGCGACCCTGAGCAGGGCTGCCCCTGGGACATCGAACAGGATTTCGCCTCGATCGCGCCCTACACCATCGAAGAGGCGCATGAGGTGGCCGATGCCATCGCCCGCGAGGCCTGGGGTGAGCTGCCCGGAGAGCTGGGCGATCTGCTGCTGCAGGTGGTCTTTCACGCGCAGATGGCCGATGAGGCCGGGAAATTCGACTTCACCACCGTCGTCGATGCGGTCTCGGACAAGCTGATCTTCCGCCACCCGCATGTCTTCGGCGACGAATCCCGCGACAAAAGCGCCGAGCAGCAGATCAAGGACTGGGAGGCGATCAAGGCCGTCGAACGCGCCTCGAAGGCCGAAAAGGGCGTGCTGGATGGCGTGGCACTGGGCCTTCCCGCCCTGACCCGCGCAATCAAGTTGCAGAACCGCGCCGCGCGGGTGGGCTTCGACTGGCCCGGCGCGACCGAGGTTCTGGCCAAGATCCAAGAGGAAACGCAGGAGCTGGTCGAGGCCCGCGACAGCGGCGATCACGCGCATTTGACCGAGGAATTCGGCGATCTTCTGTTCGTCATGGCCAATCTGGCGCGCCATCTGGACATCGACCCCGAAGAGGCGCTGCGGCTGGCGAATGCCAAGTTTACCCGCCGCTTCCAGTCCATCGAGGCCGCGCTTGCTGCCGACGGCCGCCGCCCCGAAGACAGCGATCTGGCCGAGATGGACGCGCTTTGGGACCGCGCCAAAGCGGCTGAGCGCGCCTAGGCGCGGGCCGGATGCTGCCCGTCCATCCCGCGCTTTCGGATGTGGTGGTGACCGGCATCCTGCGCGATCTGCCGGATCGGGCGGTCTATGCCGTCGACCATCAGGGACGCCCGGCCTTCCTGAAACTGTTCCGCCAGCCGGACAGCGACCGCAAGGTCCAGCGTATGCAGGCCAATCTACAGGCCTCGGCCGAGCGGCTGGGGCAAAGCCGCAATGCCGTCGCCCTGCCCCTGCTGGCCCTGCCCGAGATTGGTGCCGTTCTGCTGGAACGCGCGACGGGTGAGGCGCTGTCGGTGCATCTGGCGGGCGCTGGCCCGGCGCGGCGCGCGACGCTGATTGCGCGGGCGGGCGAGTGGCTGTCCGCGCTGACGCCCGACCGCCAGCGCAGCGGCTTCAGCCCGCGCTTCTGGCTGCAATCCCTGATCCGGCGACGGCAGGAGGCCGTGCCGGGCGATTGGCTCGATGCCCCGCTGATCGACGGCCATCTGGCCCGGATGCGGCAGATGCTGCCGCAACTGCGCACCTGTCAGGTCGAGCGTGCGGCGATCCACGGCGATTTCACCCCCGACAACCTGTTTCTGGATGACAGCATCCCGCCCGATGGCCGCCTTTGCGCCATCGACATGCAGGGTGAAACCGTCCTGCCGGTGGCGCGGGACGTGGCGCGCATGCTCGTCTGGCTGGAAAGCCGACGCGAGCGCCCCGCGGGCCAAACCACCGATGGCATCGCGACGGCAGATTACCTCGCGCTGACCTCGGTGCCGGGGCTGCTCGCCACGGATCAGCAGCCGATCCTGCGCTTCATGATCGGCGAGTTGATGGCCGCCTACTATCTGGATGCCAGCCGCCAGCCCTCGCGCCGCGCGGCACTGGCCCGCGCGATGACTGATTGGGCGCGAGGCTAGGCCGCGACCGGCTGGTCGACGGCCTCCATGGCCAGATCATAGACCGCCAGCGCCTCGGCAACAGTCTCAGCCCGCGACGCCCCTTCAGAGAGGATGCGACGCCAGCCCCTTGCCCCCGGCTGGCCGTGAAACAGGCCCAGCATATGTCGCGTGAACTGGTGCAGCCTGCCGCCGCTTTGCAGATGCGCCTCGATCACCGGGCGCATCGCCCGCGCGGCCTCGATGGGCGTTTGGAACGGGGGCTCTTCGCCCCAAAGCCGGTCGGCCTCGCCCAGAATGCCCCAGGGCTGGTGATAGGCCGCGCGCCCGACCATCACCCCATCCATCAGGGGCAGATGCGCGCGCACCTCCTCCATGCTGGCGATGCCGCCGTTGATCGACAGGTGCAGGTCGGGGAAATCCTGCTTCATGCGGTGCACAAGCGGATAGTCCAGAGGCGGGATTTCCCGGTTTTCCTTGGGCGACAGCCCCTGCAGCCAGGCCTTGCGGGCGTGAATGGTCAGGCGACGAACGCCCGCGTCCCGCATGCGCGCGATGAAGGCGGGCAGCACCTCTTCGGGGGTCTGGTCATCGACGCCGATGCGGCATTTCACCGTCACCTCGACCGGGCTGGCGACGATCATCGCCGTCACGCATTCGGCCACCAGTTCGGGGCGAGTCATCAGCACCGCACCGAAACAGCCCGATTGCACGCGGTCGCTGGGGCAGCCGATGTTGAGGTTGATCTCATCATAGGCCCAGTCTGCGGCGACGCGCGTGGCCTCGGCCAGCAGCGCGGGCTCGGACCCGCCCAGTTGCAGCGCCACCGGGTGATCGCCCGCGTCATAATCCAGAAGCTTCGCCCGGTCGCCATGCACGACGGCAGGCGCAGTCACCATCTCGGTGTAAAGCAGGGCCCGGCGTGACAGCATGCGGTGAAAGACGCGGCAGTTGCGGTCGGTCCAGTCCATCATTGGCGCGACAGACAAAAGGGCAGGATCAAGGGGCTGGGACATGGGATCGGCTGGCCCCGTCGGGCCGCATCAGGGAAGGGAAGCCGCAGCCATACAGCAGTTCGGGCAAAAGCGCGAGACCTCGCTTTCGCGGTCGCCTCTGCCGCGTGACTTGCGTAAGAACGGCCTCGGATCTGGATGAAAAGCCCCAACATGTCGCCGACCGCCCGTCGCCTTCTGACCTTTGCCCTCGCCGCTGCGGGGGGTGCGCTGTTTCTGGCGCTGCACCTGCCTTTGCCGATGCTGCTGGGGCCGATGCTGGCCTGCCTGCTGGCCTCGCTTGCGGGCGCGCCGCTGATGGGCGCGGGGAAGCTCGGCATCTTCATGCGCACCTTTCTTGGTGTCGCGGTCGGGTCCTCGATCACGCCCGAGGTCGTCTCGCAACTGCCCGACATCGCGGTCTCGCTGGTCTTCGTGCCGCTGTTCATCCTGCTGATCGCACTGGTCGGCTATCCGCTGTTTCGCCGGGTCTTCGGCTTTGACCACGCCACCGCCTGGTATGCGGCCATGCCGGGCGGGCTGCAGGACATGCTGGTCTTTGGCGAGGAAGCGGGTGGCGACATCCGGGCGCTGTCGCTGATCCATGCGACGCGCGTGCTGGTGATCGTCACCGTCGCGCCGGTGGTGATGGGCTGGTACTGGCAGGTCGATCTGTCACAGCCGCCCGGCGCGCCGATCTCGGCCGCGGACTGGCGCGACATGGTGCTGATGGTCGCCTGCGGCTTCTTCGGCTGGCGCATCGCCGAGAGGTTGGGCCTGTTCGGAGCCTCGATCCTGGGGCCGATGGTGCTGACGGCGATCCTGTCGCTGGCGGGCGTCGTCGACCACCGCCCCCCGGCCGAGGTCATCCAGGCCGCGCAATTCTTCATTGGCATCGCCGTGGGCGTCAAATATGCGGGCATCACCTGGCAGGAGCTGCGCATCGACGTGACGGCGGGGCTGGCCTATTCGCTGCTTTTGGCGCTGATCAGCCTGATCTTCATTGAGGGCATCGTCCTGCTGGGCCTGGCGCCCGCGCTCGACGCCTTTCTGGCCTTCCTTCCCGGCGGTCAGGCAGAGATGGTCGTCATCGCCATCATCGCTGGGGCCGATCTGGCCTATGTGGTCAGCCACCACCTGCTGCGGATCAGTCTGGTCATCACGCTGTCGCCTCTCGCCTCACGGGTTCTGGACCGCAGGCGCTAGGCGGCCAGCAGGCTCTCGACCCCTTGCGCGACCGCCAGCAGATGCCGGTCCGTCCCGCCCCGCGCCATCAGCATCAGCCCGACCGGCAGGCCCGCGACCGGCAAGGGCAGAGAGACCGCCGTCAGGTCGAACTGGTTCGCGATCTGGCAGTTGCGCAGCAGCAGCCATTCGACGGCGGCGGCAAAATCCTCGTCACGTTCAAGGTCGCGGATCAGCGGGGCGGTGATCGGCACCGTCGGCATCAGCACCGCGTCGACATTCCGCAGCCGCGCGTCCATCTGCGCGATCAGTTGGGCGCATTGATCCAGCATCCAGTCATAATGCGCGGCGGGATAGTCCAGCCGCCGCGCCAGCCATTTCGCGATCCGCGATTGCGCGACCGCGCCCTCGTCACGGAGCCAATGCGCGTGGATGCGCGCGGCCTCGATGGCTGCGAATGAGGCATCGGCGGTCACCTCCAGCATCCGGGCCAGCAGATCGTCGATGGGGCAGTCGATGAAGGTCGCGCCCGCTTCGCGCAGGCGCGCGCAGGCCGCGTGAAAGGCGCGGGCCACGGCGGGCTCCATGCCCTCGGTCAGACGGGCGGGCGGCAGGGCCAGACGCATCGCGCCGGCTGGGACAGACAGCAGCGGCGCGGGATCATCGGCCGCCAGCACGGCATCGGTCGCGGCCAGCTCGGCCACGCTGCGTGCCAGTGGGCCCAGCGAGTCAAGCTGCGGGGCCAGCGGGAAACACCCCTCCAGCGGGACGCGCCGCGCGGTCGGCTTAAACCCCGCCACCCCGTTCAGCGCCGCCGGAATCCGGATCGAGCCGCCGGTGTCCGAGCCGATGGCGATGTCACAAACGCCCAGACCCACTGCGACGCCTGCGCCCGAGGATGACCCGCCGGGGATGCGCAGCGGATCGCGGGCGTTGCCGGGCGTGCCGAAATGCGAATTGATGCCGTCGCAGGTAAAGCAATACTCATCGAGCACGGTCTTGCCGATCACCACGGCCCCGGCGGCACGCAGCCGCGCGACCACCGGCGCATCCGCAGCCACGCGGGGCGTTTCGCCGCGCTGGCCCGATCCGGCGAGGCTCTGCTCTCCCCTGACGTCCAGAATATCCTTGACCGAGACCAGCTTGCCATCCAGCGGCCCCAGCGTTTCCCCGGCAGCGTGACGGCGGTCCGATGCCTCGGCCTCGGCCAGCGCCGAGGCGGTCATGACCACCCGGAACGCGCGCGCAGGCCCGTCGGGGTCCTGCAAATCCTGCAGCTTCTCTTGCAGTCGGGCTGTCACCGCTTTGGTCATCCTGAGGCCTTCCCTTCCAACTCCGGCCCGAGTGATCCGCACAAGCCTGTGAAGGGTCAAGCCGCCGTCATGCAATTCGCCGCCTGCCACGCGAAGTCGAAGCTTGATAGCGCCGGACTTTCGTGGAAGCATTCCGGGGGAATTCTTGTCGCATCGCGGACTGGTGGCGCTGTGCTTCTCTGGACCAGATTCGGGGTTGTACATCGCTGATCAAGCTGATGTTAACGCCCAAAGGCCGCAGCTATCCGGAGTACGTCCATGTCCGCGCTTTCGCGCCACATCGCTCTTACCTTGTGCCTGCCGATCTCGGCGCTCTTGCTTGGCACCACCGCAGCACTTGCCCAGCAGCAGGACGCGCCGCCGCCGGTGGTCACGGTCGTGACCCTGCATGCCGAAGAGGTGCCGATCACCACCACCCTGCCCGGCCGCGTTCTGGCCTCAGCCGAGGCCGAGGTGCGCCCGCAGGTCAATGGCATCGTGAATGAGCGGCTGTTCGATGAAGGCAGCCGGGTCAGGGTCGGCGATCCGCTGTTCCGCATTGATCCCACGACCTATCAGGCGGCGGTCGCGCAGGCCGAGGCCGGGCTGGCGCGCGCCAAGGCCGAAGCCGCTGCCGCCGAGCGTGAGGCCCAGCGGGTCGGCGCGCTTCTGGACCGCCGCGTCAGCAGCGAGCAGGCCTCGGACAATGCCATCGCCGCGCGCGACTCGGCGGTTGCAGCGGTCAAGGTGGCCGAAGCGCAGCTGCAGACCGCGCAGATTGAACTCGACCGCACCACCATCCGCGCCGAGCTGGAAGGCGAGATCGGCCTCTCGCAGGTCAGCCAGGGCGCGCTGGTCACCGCCGGTCAGGCCACTCCGCTGGCCGTGATCCGCAGTCTGGACCCGATCCATGTCGACGTGACGCAATCGGCAGCCGAGATCATCCGCTTCCGCCGCGATATGGCCGCAGGCGGCGACAAGACGCGCGCGAATGGCAAGGTCACGCTGCGGCTGGCCGATGGCAGCGATTACAGCCATGAAGGCAAGCTGACCGCAGCCGAACCTTATGTGAATGAGACGACCGGCGTGGTCACGCTGCGGCTGGAGTTCGACAACCCCGACGCCATCCTGCTGCCGGGCATGTATGTGCAGGCCGTGGTCGAGCAGACCATCGCCAAGGACGTGATCCTGGCCCCGCAAGAGGGCGTCAGCCGCGACCGTCGCGGCCAGCCCATCGCGCTGGTCGTGAACGCCCAGAACCAGGTCGAGGAACGGCAACTGACCGTCCTGCAAGACCATGGCAACACCTGGGTTGTTTCGGAAGGTCTCAATGACGGCGACCGCATCGTGGTCGAAGGCGTCCAGCGCATCGGCGCGGGCATGCCCGTCACACCCGAGGAACGCGGCGCGGCCCCGGCAGCGGGCGCTGAAGGCGCGGCTCCGGCTGATGCGACCGCTCCTGCGGAAGGTGAAGCCCCTGCGGAGGGTGCAGCCCCTGCAGAAGGCGCGGCTCCGACCGAAGGTGCCGCTCCAGCAGAAGGTGGGGCCGCAGAGGCGGCCCCCGCGGGCGAAGCTCCGGCAGATGCGGCCGCATCGCCTGGTGCTCCGGCAGCTGAAGCCCCCGCACCCGATACCCCGACCGAGGCCGCCCCTGCGGATGGCCAACCCGACAACGCCACCAACTGAACCGACCGATTGAAAAGAGTAGCTCATGGCACGCTTCTTCATTGACCGTCCGGTCTTCGCCTGGGTGATCTCGATCCTGATCATGGGTCTTGGTCTTCTGGCGATCCGAACCCTTCCGGTCGCGCAGTACCCGCAGATCGCCCCGCCCTCGGTGTCGATCCGGGCCGTCTATCCCGGCGCCTCGGCCGAAACCGTCGCCAATACCGTCACGCAGGTCATCGAACAGCAGATGACCGGCCTCGACGGGCTGCGATATTTCAGCTCAAGCTCCAGCTCGGCGGGGATGTCGACAACCACCCTGACCTTTGAGACCGGCACGGATGCCGATATCGCGCAGGTGCAGGTGCAGAACAAACTGGCGCAAGCCACGGCGCTTCTGCCCGAACCCGTACAGCGGCAGGGCGTGACGGTTGAGAAATCGGCCTCGGGCTTTCTCATGGTCATCGCGCTCATCTCGGAAGATGGCCGCTATGAAGAGGTCGACCTGGCCGACTACATGATCTCGAATATGCTGAATGACCTCAGCCGGATCGAGGGCGTGGGCAGCGTGCAGGTCTTCGGCGGCCAATATGCCATGCGCATCTGGCTGGACCCGTCGAAACTGGCCGCCTATGAGCTGACGCCCGGCGATGTCGTCGCGGCGGTGTCGTCCGAGAACGCGCAGATTTCGGCCGGGGCCTTCGGCAGCGAGCCTGCCGTCGATGGCCAGATGCTGAACGCCACGATCACCGCGCAATCGCTGCTGTCGACGACGCAGGATTTCGAACAGATCGTGCTGCGCGCCGAACCCGATGGCGGCTTGATCCTGCTGAAGGACGTCGCCCGGGTCGAGATCGGGGCCGAGGATTATTCGATCGAGGCGCGCTATAACGGCAAGCCCTCCTCGGGCATGGCGATCAGCCTGGCCTCGGGCGCGAACTCGCTGGATACGGCAGAGCGGGTAAAAGAGCGGATGCAGGAATTCGCCCGCTTCTTCCCCGAAGGCATGACCTATGTCATCCCCTTCGACACCACGCCTTTCGTGCTGATCTCGATTGAATCGGTGGTCAAGACGCTGATCGAGGCCATCGTGCTGGTCTTCTTCGTGATGCTGCTGTTCCTGCAGAACTGGCGCGCGACGCTGATCCCGACGCTGGCGGTGCCGGTCGTCATCCTGGGCACCTTCGGCATTCTGGCGGCCTTCGGCTTCACCATCAACACGCTGACCATGCTGGCCATGGTGCTGGCCATCGGCCTGCTTGTCGATGACGCCATCGTCGTCGTGGAAAACGTCGAGCGGATCATGGAGGAAGAGGGGCTTTCGCCCCTTGAGGCCACGCGCAAATCCATGGACCAGATCACCGGCGCGCTGATCGGGATTGCGCTGGTTCTTTCGGCGGTTTTCGTGCCGATGGCCTTCTTCGGCGGCTCGACCGGGGTGATCTATAAACAGTTCGCCATCACCATTGCGTCCGCCATGGGCCTGTCGGTGGTGGTCGCGCTGTCGCTGACGCCCGCGCTTTGCGCCACGCTGCTGAAAAACACCCATACCGACAAGAAGCGCGGCTTCTTCGGCCCGTTTAACCGCTTCTTCGACTGGCTGATCCATGGCTATGGCAACACGGTCAAATGGATCGTGCACCGGCCCTTGCGGATGCTGCTGATCTATCTGGGCCTTGGGGCGGTCATGGTGCTGCTCTTCGTGCGCACGCCCACGGGCTTTCTGCCCGATGAGGATCAGGGCATCATGTTCGTGCTGATCCAGGGGCCGACCGGTGCCACGACCGAGCGCACCAGCGCCGTCGTCTCGCAGGTGCAGAAGTATTTCGCCGAGGCCGAGCAAGAGAATGTCGACTCCTTCTTCGGCGTGACCGGCTTCAGCTTCGCCGGTCAGGGCCAGAACATGGGCATCGCCTTCGTGCGTCTGAAGGACTGGAAAGAGCGAACGCGGCCGGACCAGTCCGTGCAGGCCATCGCCGGGCGGGCCTTCGGCGCGCTCAGCCAGATCCGCGATGCGATGGTGTTCCCGATCGTGCCACCCTCGGTCATCGAGCTGGGCAACGTCTCGGGCTTTGACTTCTATGTGCAGGCCCGCGGCGGCCAGTCGCATGAGCAGTTGCTCGACGCGCGCAACCAGATGCTGGGCATGGCCGCGCAGGATGACCGGATCGCCTCGGCCCGTCCGAACGGGCTTGAGGATGCGTCGCAGTACCGGCTGGACATCGACTGGCGCAAGGCCGGGGCGATGGGCGTGTCGGCGACCGATGTGGGCTCGCTGCTGTCGGTGGCCTGGGCCGGGCGCTATGTGAACGACTTCATCGACCGGGGCCGCATCAAGCGGGTCTATGTGCAGGGTGAGCCCTCGTCACGCGCCGTGCCGACCGATATCGACCGCTGGCGCGTGCGCAACAGCTCTGGCGGGCTGGTGCCCTTCTCGAACTTCGCGGACGGGGTCTGGAGCTTCGGCCCGCAGGGTCTGGACCGCTACAACGGCGTGCCCTCGATGCAGATCCAGGGCAGCCCCGCGCCCGGCGTCTCATCCGGTGAAGGGATGGCCGCGATCAACGAGCTTGCCGCCAATCTGCCCCCCGGCTTCAACGTCGCCTGGACCGGCCTCTCGCTGGAGGAACAGCAGGCGGGGAACCAGACCACGCTGCTTTACACGCTGTCGCTGGCGGTCGTCTTCCTGTGTCTGGCCGCGCTTTACGAAAGCTGGTCGATCCCCTTCGCGGTGATGCTGGCCATGCCGATCGGCGTGGTGGGCGCACTGACAGGGGCCTGGCTAGGCGGCTTCGACAACGGGGTCTTCTTCCAGGTGGGCCTGCTGACCGTCATCGGCCTGACCGGCAAGAACGCGATCATGATCGTGGAGTTTGCCCGCGAACAGGTCGAGGCGGGGGCCGATCTTTACGACGGCGTCGTCGAGGCGGCACGTCAGCGTTTCCGCCCGATCCTGATGACCTCGATGGCCTTCTCTCTGGGCGTGCTGCCGCTGGTGCTGTCGACCGGAGCGGGGGCCAACGGGCGCAACACCATCGGCTCGACCGTGCTGGGCGGGACGATCTCGGCCACGGTGCTGGGGGTGCTGTTCGTGCCACTGTTCTTTGTGATCGTGCGCCGCGTGCTGGGGCGCACGCCCCTTCAGCGCACGCCCAGCGTCGCCAGCTGAGGCCAAGAAGTCCTTGATCCCAAACCGGCGCGCGTCCCTGACCGCGCCGGTTTTTTCTGTCCCAAGGGCCCCCGCGCTTGAAGGGTCGCGGCCCCGCGCCTAACCTGACGCCAGCAACAAGGGACCTTTGCACAATGTCTGCGACCAGCAGCCCCGATCTGACGGCCCTGCCCCGGCTTGCCGCTGCGCCCCAGGGCGACGCGGCAAGATCGCGTGTAGGGCTGCGCACGGTCGCCTTCTGCGGCTCGTTTCTGGCCTGGCTTGCGATGTTTCTGGTCGTCATTCTGGCGCTTTTCCACAACGCCCGCCAGTCGGCCGAGGCCGAAACCGACGCCGCCTTCCGGTTGGCCAGCGCCTCGACCCTGATGCGGCTGCCTGTGGTCTTCGAGCGGCGCGACGTCATGGCCGAGGCCGCCGTGATCGCGACCGAGACCGACGGGCTGCGCCATGTCTCGGCCGTGCTGACGGATGTGGCGGGCAAAGAGGTGACGCTTCCGCATACGGCGCTGGACCAGACCTCCGCGCCGCCGCCCGCATGGTTTGCGCGCCTGCTGACCCCGCCCATTCAGGAAGAATTCGTCCCAATCCGGCAATATCCCAATGTGCTGGGGATGATCACCATCCGGACCGACCCCAGCGACGTGATTGCCCAGTCCTGGCAGAACTTCTGGCTGGTCTTGCCGCTGCTGGCGGTGACCGCGCTGGTTTCTCTGGCGATGACCATGACGGTGACGGCGGTGGTACTGCGGCAGTTGCGGCTGATCGGTCACGCCATGCAGCGCATGGGCGAAGGCGATCTGGCCCCGCACGCACCGGATTCGCGGCTGACCGAGCTTGCAGAGCTTTCACGCGGCATCAACGCGCTGGCAAATTCGCTGGCCGCGCAGCGGGCCGAGAACCGGCAGCTGCAGGGCCGCATGATGTCTCTGGCCGAGGATGAGCGCGCGCGCATCGCCTCGGACCTGCATGATGAGATCGGACCGCAGCTTTTCGCGCTGCGGGCGGCGACGGCGCAGGCCAGCGGCGCGGCGGTGCATGTCAGCGGCACGGGCGCGGTCGAACTGGCCGAGGCGCTGGCCGCCGTCGAGCGTCATTCCTGCGCCATCCGCGAAAGCGCCCGCGCCGCTATCGACAACCTGCGCCTCGCCCCTGTCGAGGGGGCAGATCTGCACGAAACGCTGGCCGAGCTGGTCCTTGATTTCACCGATGTCGCGCCTGAGGTCGACATCCGCCTGAGCGTCGGGGAGGTGCCGCTTGCAGATGAGGCCGTGCAGATCGCCATCCACCGTTTCGTGCGCGAAAGCGTGTTGAACGCGCTGCGCCACGCCCAGCCCACGCGCATCGACGTCGCGCTGTCGCAGGACGCGACGGGTACTGCCGTGATCCGGGTCACCGATGACGGCACCGGCCCCTCGGGCAAGGGACCGGGCATGGGGCTGACCGGCATGCGCGACCGGGCGACGGCCTTGGGTGCCATCTATCTTCCGCCCCGCCGCGAGGGCATAACGACCGTGACCGAACTCAGGATACCAGCACCATGACCGAAGCCATCACGCCCGAGATCTCTGCCCGACCACTGCGGGTTCTGATCGTCGACGACCATCCGGTGGTGGCCGAGGGATGGGACCGCATCACCCGCGGCCGCCTTGATTGCGAGGTGATCGCCGCCGCCCGCCCCTCGCAGGGCTGGCGGGCATGGCGGCGCGACGCGCCCGATGTGATCGTGGCCGATCTGACCATGGGCGACAGCAAGCTGGCCGGTCTGCGGCTGGTCGAACGCCTGCGCCGCGCGGGGGCCAAACAGCCGGTGCTGGTCTTTACCATGCACCGCAGCCCGATCATCGCGCGCCGCGCGCTGCAGGCCGGGTGCAACGGCATCATCCACAAGGATTCCCCCTCGGCCGAGATTGGCGAAGCTTTGGCCGAGGTCGCGCGCGGCGGCAGCTATGTCCCCGCCGACATTGCCCGCAAGATCGCGCTGATGCACCAGCCGGGTGCCGAGGGCTCGGGCCCGCGCCTGACCCCGCGCGAGACCGATATCCTGCGCAGCATCGCCGAGGGCCTTTCCTATCGCGAGATCGCCGAGCGGGCGAACATCAGCTACAAGACCGTGTCGAACGTCAGCCAGACGCTGAAGGACAAGCTGGGCGCGGGCAGCTTTGCCGACCTCGTGGTCAAGGCGATCCGTCACTTCGAGGAGGGCTGAGTCCCTTGGCCCGCCGCCCCGGCAGCGCGCCCCCCCAGATCGGAACGCGGATCCGGGAACGACGGCTGTCGCTGGGGCGCAGGCAGTCCGATATTGCGCGCGGCGCGCAGATCTCGGCCGCCTATCTGAACCTGATCGAGCACAACCGCCGCCCCGTCAGCGATGCGCTGCTGACGCGGCTGGCCGAGGCGCTGGCGACCGATGTCAAGGAGCTCGCCTCGGACCGAGAGGAGCTGGTCATCGCAGCCCTGCGTGAAGCCGCAGCCCGCATTGACCTGCGCGGCCCTCTGCCTGCCGAGATCGAGCGGATCACCGAATTCGCCGCCCGCTTTCCGGGCTGGGCTTCGGTGCTGGCCGCCACGCTGCGGCTGGCCGAGGGGCTTGAGCGCAAGCTGGTCTCATACTCCGACCGCATGTCGCGCGACCCCTATCTGCTGACCACGCTGCATGAGGTGCAATCGGCGGTTACGGCGCTGCGCTCGACCGCCTCGATTCTGGCCGAAACGCCGGATATCGACGATCAATGGCGCAACCGCTTCCACACCATCCTTGATCAGGACAGCCTGCGCCTGTCGCGCACCGCGCAGGCGCTGGTCGCCTATCTGGACAGTTTCGAGGATGAGATCGTCCCCATGTCGCCCCGCGAAGAGGTAGAGGCATGGATCGCCGCCGGTGAGCCGAACCCGGCGGAGGCCCCGGAGCTCGCCTCGGACGTGGCTCGCGCCATCGCGCAGGAGCTTCAGGCCGAACAGACCCGGGACAGGGCGGCGCTATCGGATGCCGAGCTGGGCGGGATCGTCGACCGCGTGGCGCGTGACGGACGCCCCGTCGATCCGGCCGATATTGCGCGGCTCTTGAACAAGCCGCTGGACCTCGTGCTGCGCCGTCTGGGCATCTTGCGGCCCGGCCCTTGGCATGACGCGGGGCTGATTGTCTGCGACGGCTCGGGCGCGCCGACGTTTCGCCATTCTGCGCCGGGTTTCGTGCTGCCGCGCCCCGGCGAAGGCTGCCCGCTTCTGCCGATCTTCGAGGCGCTGGCGCAGCCGCAACTGCCCGTCTCGCGCCTTCTGGAGACCCCCGAGGGTGAGCGGTTCGCGGCCTGGGCCATCGCCGACCGGCACATGCCCATGGGTTTCGACGGCCCCAGCCTCAGCCGCGCGCAGATGCTGTTCGCGCCCGCGCCCCCCGATGACGCCCGCCGCGCCCTGCCGATCGGCCCCGCCTGCCGGATCTGCCCGCGCGCGGGCTGCCCGGCCCGCAACGAGCCTTCGATCCTTGGTCCGGTCTAGACCTTTGGGCCTTTGACAATCGCCCCGTCGCACGCTCATCTGGGCATTCAGAGGGAGGCCGCTGTGAAGCCCGGCATCGACGTATTGCTGATTGAGGATGAACCCAGCATCGCCGAGGCGATCCGCTTCATCCTGTCCCGCGAGGGCTGGCGCTGCGCGCAATGGTCGGAAGGCTCCGAGGCGATCCAGCAGATCCTCGGCCTGCGGCCACGGCTGGTCATTCTGGACGTCATGCTGCCCGGCCGCGACGGGTTGCAGGTGTTGGCCCAGCTTCGCGCCACGCCCGAAATCGCATCGACGCCCGTGCTGGTCCTGACCGCGCAGGGTGGCCCGCTGGCAGCCGAGGGCGCGTCCATGGTGCTGGCCAAGCCCTTCGCCAATGAAGACCTGCGTCAGGCCGTGCGCAGCCTGATGCCAGCCGGGCAGCCCCGCGCATGAGAGGGCGCGTCCCCGAGCATTTTCTGGAGCGCGGCGCCTATCGCCGTCGCCGCATCGAAGAGGCCGCGCGGATGGTGCCGGTGGTCTTCGCCCTGTTGACGCTGCTGCCGATGCTGTGGCGGCCCGCGCAGATGAGCTTCAGCTTCGGCGCGGTCTGGCTGGTCAGCGTCTGGGCCATCACCATCCTGATCAGCGCGATCCTGTTTCGCATGCTGGGCCGAAGCCAGCCGGATCCGCCTTCCGCCGATACATCCCTTGCGACGGAGCCTGCGGATGACGCCTGAGATTCTGGGCGCCATTGCCATCGCCTATGTCGCCTTCATGTTCGTCCTTGCCCATGCGGCGGACCGCGCCAGCATCGCCGGGCGCTGGCGCTGGATGGACAGTCCGGTGGTCTATACGCTGTCTCTGTCGGTCTATTGCTCGGCCTGGACCTTCTATGGCGCGGTCGGCTACGCCAGCCGCTCGGGGCTGGAGTTCATCACAATCTATCTGGGCCCCAGCATCGTCTTCGCCGGCGCGTGGTGGGGCCTGCGCCGGCTGGTGCGGGTGGCGCGCATGCACCGCATCACCTCGGTCGCCGACCTCATCTCCAGCCGCTATGGCAAATCGCCCTGGATCGCCGTGCTGGTCACGCTGATCGCGGTCACCGCCGCCACGCCCTATCTGGCGCTGCAGATGCAATCGGTCACCATGGCGCTTGGTGCCTTTGCCGAGCCGGGGCAGAAACTGCCCGGTGCCATCCCGCTTTGGGTTGCCATCGGACTTGCGGCCTTCGCGATCCTGTTCGGCACCCGCAATCTGGCCGCGGATGAGCGTCACCACGGCGTCGTCATAGCCATCGCGCTGGAGGCCGTGGTCAAGCTCGCCGCCTTCATCGCCGTGGGCTGCTATGTGGTCTGGGGGCTGGCCGACGGGCCTGCGGATGTGCTGGCGCGCATCGACCGCTTCTCGACCACAGAGGCCGCCAAGGGCTGGATCATCCAGCCAGAACGCTGGGCGGTGCTGATCGTGCTGGCGGGCTCGGCCGTGGTCGTCCTGCCGCGCATGTTTCAGGTGCTGATCGTCGAGGCAGGCGACGACGACCGCCTGCGCCATGCCGGATGGGCCTTCCCGGTCTATCTGCTGGCGCTCTCGATCTTCGTGCTGCCCATCACGGTCATCGGGCGCGACCTGCTGCCCGCCCAGTCGGACCCCGACCTGCATGTGCTGAACCTGCCGCTGTCGCAGGGCAAGGACGGGCTGGCGACGCTGGTCTTTCTGGGCGGCTTTTCCTCGGCCATGTCCATGGTCGTGGTCAGCGCCATCGCCGTCTCGACCATGGTGGCGAACCACTGGTTCGTGCCCTTCTGGCTGTGGCTGCGCGAAATCCCGATCACCCGGCGACCGCATGACGCGCCGCGCCGCGACGACCTGCGCAGCCTCATGCTGAACGCCCGCCGGCTGGGGATCATCGGCGTTGTGGGCTCGGGCTGGCTTTATCACCAGATGTCGGGCGGAGCCTCGGCGCTGGCCGCCATGGGGATCGTGGCCTTCTCGGGCATGGCGCAGGTCGTGCCCTCGCTGCTGGCGGGAATGCTCTGGCGCGGGGCGACCCGACGTGGCGCGCTGGCGGGGATCAGCGCGGGCGCGATGATCTGGTTCGTCATGGTCTTCCTGCCCTCGCTGGGGCTTCTGGGCCAGCCGCAGCTTTGGGCCGGGATCGACCCGTTCGCAGGCTCGGTCGCCATCGCGCTGTTCGTCAATGTCTCGCTGCTGATCGTCATTTCGCTGTTCGATTTCCCCCCGCCTGCCGAGCGGCTGCAGTCATTCTCCTTCGTGAACGGTGTCGCGCCGGACGCCGCGCCCGCCGACCCCGCCCAAAGCGCCACGGCCGAGGCGCTGCTGGCGCTCGCCAGCCGCATCTGGGGCACGGAAACGGCGCTTCGCCAGTTTCGCGACGCCGCCGAAGAGCAGGGGAAATCGGGCTTCCTGCCCGACCTGACCTCTCGCTTTGTCAGCCAGTTCGAGCGGGCGCTGGCAGGCACCGTGGGGGCAGCCACGGCCTCTGCCCTGACCTCACGCGTCCTAGGCCGAGGTGCTGTCACGGTCGCCGATCTGATGGATGTGGCGGGCGAGACGCAGCGGACCAAGGAAACCAACGAGCGGCTGGAGCTGGCCTCGCACGAGCTGGCAAGAACTGCCCGCAAGCTTCAGGAAAGCAACGATAAACTGACCGCGATATCATCGCAAAAGGATGCCTTCCTCGGCCAGATCAGCCATGAGCTGCGCACCCCGATGACTTCGATCCACGCCTTCTCCGAGATCCTGAAAGAGCCCGACCTGCCCGGCTCCGAGCGTGAGCGTTTCGCGGGCATCATCCATGATGAGGCCGGGCGGCTGACGCGGCTTCTGGACAATCTGCTGGACCTCAGCGTGCTGGAGGGCGGGCAGGCGCGCCGTCATGCCGAGGTCGTCAACCTGCATGACCTGATCGAGCGCGCGGTGACGCTGGCCGAAATCTCGGCCCCCGGTCGCCCCGCCCAGATCGAGCGTGACCCGCTGGCCGAACATCTGCCGGTGATCACCGACCCGGACCGCCTGCTGCAGGTGCTGATCAATGTGCTGGCGAATGCGCGCAAATACTGCGACGCCCCCCAGCCGATCATCGAGATCAGCACCCGTCGCCATCCCGACGGCCGGACCGAGATCGACGTGACCGACAACGGCAGCGGCATCGCCGCCGATCGCCAGACCCTGATCTTCGAGAAATTCGCCCGGCTGAATGAGGCCTCGCGCATCCCCGGCGCGGGCCTCGGCCTTGCGATCTGTCAGGAGATGATGGGTTTTCTGGGCGGCACCATCGCCTATATCCCCGGTCAGGGCGGCGCTTGCTTCCGCCTGATCCTGCCGCATTTGCCGCCCACCGCGCATCATCCGCAGTAAAATCGCAGCCATAAACCTTTTGGCAATCTTCCTGCACCAATCTGAGCCAAGGCGACAGGTGAGCGATTCGAGTTCAGGATGGAAAGCGGCGACAGGACAGAGGAGATGCGGCCGGACAGCGCATCACCGCCTCGGGTCGATGCCCCGCCGGGCAGCGTCCTGCGCAGGCTGTTGATCAAACCTCGGCCAGACCCGGTGATGGAGCATCTGCCCGTGATCGCTCCGGTCTCGGGCAGCCCGGAAATCGCCATTCAAAAGCTGGCTGCGGTCACCCTTGGCCGGGTGGCCGAGAAACTGCTGCATTTGCCGGTCTTTGCCCAGCAGGTCCAGATCCGTGAGGTCTCGCCCGCCGAACTGCCCGAATTGTTTCCCGAATGGTCATTGTTCGCCATCGTCGAGGGGCGCAGCGACTCGCTGGGGGTCATGGCGCTTTGCCCGCAGTTCCTGACCTCGATCATCGAGATGCAGGCAACCGGGCGCGTGTCATCGCGCGCGGTTCCGGCGCGACGGCCGACGCGAACCGATGCCACGATTGCCGCGGAATTCGTGAACAGCTTTCTGGGCGAGTTGGGGCGATACCTGCCTGACCCGCAAGAATTGCCGGATTTCGCCTCCTATCGCTATGCCACCTATCTTGATGATCCGCGTCCGCTGGGGCTGATGCTGGATGACATCCCCTTCTCGCTGCTGTCCATGGAATTTCGCGCAGGTGCCGGGGGCCAGCGTGACTGCACGCTGCATCTGGCCTTGCCCGCCCGAGCGCAGGCCCATGCCGGGTTTGCGCTGCAACTGCCGCAGATGGAGGAGGAGGAGCTGGCTCCGGTCCCAGCCCCGCCCTCGCCCGAGCTATCGGAAGCTCTTGCCTCTGCCGTTCAGCACGCCCCTGTTGATCTGGTGGGCATTCTCGCGCGCCGCAAGCTCAGTCTGCAGGTGCTGCGTGGCCTGACCGCCGGGTCGCTGATTCCCCTGCCCGGCAAGTCGATTGACCAGATCCGGCTTGAAACACCGGGGGGACAACTGATCGCGCAGGGACGCCTGGGCGAAGCCGAAGGACAATATGCCCTGCGTCTGCGTACGGAGACGGGCGGCGAGGATGGAGTCGATGCACAGGATACCAGCCCGCCTGCGCCCCCCTTTGCCTTCGCGCCAGAACCTCCAATGGCCGATCTGGCCATGCCCGACGCCTTCCGCGACGCCCCCGACCCCACCGAGCCTTTGGCGGAACTCATCAATCTTGCACCCATCGACTAAGCCTCGAAGCGTCACCCCAGACCCGATGGAACGCACCCGAGAAGCGGGCAAAATGCCGCTGATGTCAGTTAGCACTTGAAAATCTGGCCGTCCCGCCGCATGTAGCTTGCGCCTGCAACAATGCGGGTTTCCCAAACAGGAGAAAACATGGCCAAGGAAGAATTGCTCGAATTCCCCGGCGTCGTGAAGGAACTCCTGCCGAATGCGACATTCCGGGTCGAGCTTGAAAACGGCCATGAGATTATCGCACATATGGCAGGCAAGATGCGCAAGAACCGCATCCGGGTTCTGGCAGGCGACAAGGTGCAGGTCGAAATGAACACCTATGACCTGACCAAGGGGCGGATCAATTATCGCTTCAAGTAATGGTGTGGGAGCCGTTCTCACACCCGCGCCCGATGACCGTAAGCCTCGGGTCATGGGCGACATGACGGATGCGCCGCAGCTTGTGCTTGGCTCGGCCAGTCCGCGCCGGTTGGAGCTTCTGGCCCAGATCGGCATCACGCCGCAGAAGATCATCCCCGCCGATATTGACGAAACGCCGCGGCCCAATGAGGCCGCGCGGGATTACGTTCGCCGCATGGCACGCGAGAAGGCGCAGAAACTGCGCCCCGCGACCGATGGAGTGATCCTCTCGGCCGATACGGTGGTGGTCGCGGGCCGCCGGATTCTGGGCAAGCCCGCCGATCCGGCCGAGGCCGCGCGCTTTCTGCACCTACTCTCGGGGCGACGGCACAAGGTGATGACGGCGGTTGCTGTTGCTGCCGGTGACCGCCTGCATGAGCGTCTGGTCGAGACGACCATCCGCTTTGCGCCCCTCTCGGATCAGCAGATCAAGGATTACGTCGCCAGTGGCGAATGGCAGGGCAAGGCCGGAGGATATGCGATCCAGGGCCGCGCCGGAGCCTTCGCGATCTGGATGCAAGGCTCGTTCAGCGCGGTCGTCGGCCTGCCGCTGGCGGAAACGGCAGTGCTGCTCAAGCATGCCGGAATCAAGGGACAGACAGAATGAACGGACGCCAGATCGTCTTGGGCCAGGTATTTGGCCGTGACGCGGCTGCTTTGATGCAGGATGGCCAGCTGGCCGATCTGATCATCGACCCGGCCGGGCTGACGCCACTGACGCCCGGCGCGATCTGCCGCGCCCGCGTCGACCGGCTGGTGAAAGGCCAGGGTGGTGTTTTCCTGCGCCTGCCCGAGGGCGCGAAAGGCTTTCTGCGCGACCGAAACGGCCTGCGCGAAGGGCAATCGATCCTCGTCCAGATCACCGGCGTGCCTGAGGATGGAAAGGCCATTCCCGTCACCTCGCGCCTGCTGCTGCGCGGCCGGCATCTGATCGTGTCGCTGGGCGCGCCGGGCGTGAACGTGTCGCGCAAGCTGCGCGATCCCGAACAGCGCGAGATGCTGATCTCGATGGGAGAAGAGGCGATCTCCGGGCTGGAATTCCCGCCCGGGATCATCTTCCGCAGCGCCGCCATCGCTGCCGATCCGGAGGACATTGCCCAGCAACTCGCCGAGCTGGTCGAGCTGGCAGAGGCGCTTCGCTCCGACGTCGAGGGCCAGCCCGAACTGCTGCTGGATGCGCAGGAGCCTGCCGAAACCGCCTGGCAGGAATGGGGTGAGCAGGAAGGCGACGCCGTCGATGACGGGGCCGATGCCTTCCACCTTTCCGGCGCCGAGGATGCGGTCAGGGCACTGCTGGGCGCTCGCACCGATCTGGGCGGCGGCGCCTGGGCCGAGATCGAGGCCCTGCGCGCCCTTGTCGCCATTGACGTCAACACCGGCAGCGACCATTCCCCCGCCGCTGGCCTGCGGGCCAATATCGCGCTCGCGCGCGATCTGGCGCGGCAATTGCGGCTGCGGGGCCTTGGCGGGCAGATCGTCATCGACTTCGCCCCCATGCCCAAACGCGACCGCGGCACGGTCGAACAGATTCTGCGCGCCGCCTTCAAGGCCGAATCGTCCGAAACGGTGCTGATCGGCTGGACGGCGATGGGGCTTTATGAGCTCAGCCGCAAACGCGACCGGATCCCCCTGGCCCGGCTGGCCGCGAATGAGGCAGATCCGGCATGAGAAAATGTCCCATCTGCGGCAAAGAACCGGTGAAGGAATACCGCCCATTCTGTTCGCGCCGTTGTGCGGACGTCGACCTTGCCCACTGGCTGCGGGGCGATTACCGCATTCCGGTCGAGGATGAGACGCCAAGAGACGACGAGGCGTAGTTTTTCTGTTTTTCGGGCTGGACACCGTCAATCGTTCACCGTAATAACCCGCCTACCCCGACCGATGGTCGAAGGCCCGGATAGCTCAGTTGGTAGAGCAGCGGATTGAAAATCCGCGTGTCGGCGGTTCAAATCCGTCTCCGGGCACCATTCCTTCCCCTTGAAATCGCTGAATATCCCGACCCGCCCCACGCCGGGTTTGACCGTTGTTTTCCGGCCCCTCATTCGGATTGCGCTGGTTGACAAGGTTCTGCACCTCGATATGTTTCGCAAGCCATATCGGAGGGGATCTTGGAACATTCAGCACAGCCCGCGCATGCGGCGGGCGCATCGGCGAAGCCGGGCTCGGACCTGCGCCCGCATGAGGTGACGACCACCCTGCCTCCAGAGCATGATGCCGGGGTCTGGTTCATCGGCAGGGTCCACACGCCCTGGAGCGACCGAAGCGAATGTCCCCGCAAGGGCGAGGCCGCCGATGGCGCGCTCTGCGAAATCCGGCTGGACCCGCGCTGGCAAGAGGCGCTGGCGGGCGTCGCGGGCAAGGCACAGCTTCAGATCCTCTACTGGATGCATCTCGCGCGCCGCGATGTGCTGCGCCAGAACCCCGATTTCGGCGACCGCTCGATCGGGACATTCGCGCTGCGCTCTCCCCTGCGTCCCAATCCCATCGCCTCCTCGGTCGTGACGCTGGAGCGGATCGAGGGCACGAGCCTGTTCGTGCGCGGCCTCGACTGCGTCGACGGCACGCCGCTGATCGATATCAAACCCGTCTTCTGCTTTGACGAAGAACCCAAAGGCCCATCCGATGCGCATCATTCGTGACCTTCTTGCCGCCTCGCTGATTGCGATTGCGCCCATTGCCCCGGCCTTTGCCGAAAGCATTCAGGACGCCTCGGGCCGGGTGGTCGAACTGGCCTCCGATCCGGCCCGCATCTTTGCCGCAGGGCCGCCCGCCGATGTGCTGCTTTATGTGCTGAAGCCGCAGGCGATGCTGGGCTGGGTGCGCGCCGTGCCGGAAAACGGCCTGCAATATGTGCTGCCCGAGGTGCGCGACCTGCCCTCGCTGGGGCGGCTGACCGGCAAGGGCGATACGCTGAACCTTGAAGGGTTGCTGGCGGCCGGGCCGCAGATGGTGCTGGATTACGGCAATATCAACCCGACCTATCTGGACCTTGCCAAACGCGTCGAGGACCAGACGGGCGTAACCTATGTGCTGCTGGACGGCGCCTTCCAGAAGACGCCGGACACCCTGCGCGATCTGGGCGCGGCGATTGGCGTGGCCGCGCGGGGCGAGGAACTGGCCGCGAAGGCCGAGGCGATCATGGCCGAGACTGACCGGCTGGTCGCCTCGATCCCCGCCAAGAAGCGCCCCAAGGTCTATCTGGCGCGCGGTCCTGAAGGGCTGGAGAGCGCGGCGAAAGGCTCGATCCATTCCGAGATCATCGAGCGCGCGGGCGGGATCAATGTGGCCGAGGGGGACAGCAAGGGGCTGATCACCGTCTCGCCCGAACAGCTGCACGCCTGGGCGCCCGAGATCATCATCACCGTCGACCGCGATTTTGCCGCCAATGCGACCAGCATGCCGGAACTTGCGGGCATTCCCGCCATCGACAACAAGCGCGTCTATCTGGCCCCGCAAGCGCCCTTCGGCTTCATCGACGCCCCGCCCTCGGTCAACCGGCTGCTGGGCCTGCGCTGGCTTACTGCGAAGTTTCACCCAGAACTCGCCGGAGAGGCCCTGCCTCAGGCCGTGCGCGACTTCTATCACGACTTTTATCAGGTCGATCTGAGCGATGAGCAGTTGAAGGCTCTGCTGGGTGCGTGAGCGAAACTGGACCCTGCCGCTGGCCGGGGTCCTGATCGTTGCGCTGGTGCTGGGGATCATGATCGGTCCCTATCCGCTGTCTGCGCGCCAGATCCTGCAGGAGCTGCTGGGTCAGGGCGGCGGGACCGGGGCGACCGTCTTCTGGAACATCCGCCTGCCCCGCGTCCTTGCGGCGGCGCTGGTCGGGGCCGCGCTGGCCGCCGCCGGGGCCACCTATCAATCGGCCTTTCGCAACCCTCTGGTCTCGCCCGATATTCTGGGCGTCTCAGCCGGGGCGGGTCTGGGCGCGGTGCTGGGCATCTATCTGGGCCTGCCCGTTCTGGCGATCCAGCTTCTGGGCTTCGGCACGGGGCTGGTCACGGTTGCGCTGGTCGTCACGCTGTCGCTGATGATCGGCGGCTCGGTTCTGGTCATGGTGCTGTGCGGCATTGCGCTTGGTGCGCTGGCCGGTGCAGGGATTTCGCTGATCAAGCTGATGGCCGACCCCGACAACCAACTGCCCGCGATCACCTTCTGGCTGATGGGCAGCCTTGCGGGGGTCAAGCGCGGCGATCTAATGGCGGCCGCGCCCGCGATCCTTCTGGGGCTGCTGCCGCTGGCGCTGCTGCGCTGGCGGATCGGACTTTTGTCGCTGGGCGATGACGAGGCCCGCAGCCTTGGGGTCGAGGTAGGGCGGCTGCGCATGCTGGCGGTCGCGGGCGCGACACTGGTGACGGCGGCGGCGGTCTCCATGGCAGGGGTCATCGGCTGGGTCGGGCTGATGGTGCCGCATATGATCCGCCTGCTGACCGGCCCCCGCTTTGACCGGCTGCTTCCGGCGGCAGCGCTGGCGGGCGCGGCCTTCATGGTGCTGGTCGACGCCTGCGCGCGGACCATGGCGCGGCAAGAGATCCCGCTGGGCATCCTGACCGCGACGCTGGGCGCGCCAGTCTTCATCGCGCTGCTGGCGCGGGGGGCACGGCAATGGCGGCAATGACGCTGATCGAGGCGCGCGGGCTGGCCATCGGCCATGGCGGGCAGCCGATCCTGAAAGGCGTCGACCTGAGCCTGCGGGCCGGCAAGGTCCTGTGCCTGCTGGGGCCGAACGGGGTCGGCAAAACGACCCTGTTCCGGACGCTGCTGGGGCTGATCCCGGCACTATCGGGCACGCTGGCCCTTGGCGAAGAGCCGATCACCCGCCTGCCTCGCCACCGCATCGCCGCGCATCTGGCCTATGTGCCGCAGGCGCAGGACCTTCCCTTCGCTTATGTCGCGCAAGACATCGTGCTGATGGGCCGCAGCGCGGCGCTTGGTCCTTACTCCTCACCCTCCGCGCAGGACGTGCAACTGGCGCAGGCGGCGATGCAGCGGCTGGGCATCGCTCATCTGGGCGCGCGCGATATGACGCGGCTTTCGGGCGGGCAGCGGCAGATGGTGCTGATCGCGCGCGCACTGGCGCAGGGCGCCCCCGCCATCGTCATGGATGAGCCGACGGCTAGCCTTGATCTGGCGAACCGCCGCCGGATTGGCGATCTGATCCGCGTTCTGGCGGGTGAGGGAAAGGGCATCATCCTCTCGACGCATGACCCCGATCAGGCGGCGGAATTGGCCGATGAGGTGCTGCTGCTGGGCCCCGGCGGCGTGCTGGCCTCTGGCCCCGTTCAGCAGACCATGACCGCCAGCGCGCTCTCGACGCTATACGGCACGCCCATCCGGCGCGAGACGCTCAGCGAGGGCGCGATCCATTTCCGCGCCCTGCCCGGCCTGCCTTCGGACGATTGAGGCTTGCACTCGGCGGAAGGTCGCTGTTGTTTCGCAAATCGTTGTGTTTGATCATACATAACGATTCGCGACAGCACGAGGCGAAAAGCCCGCGCAGAACAGGGACTGAGGAATAATGTCATATCTTAAACGACTTGCCTGGGCAGGTTGCGCCTTGCCATGCCTGATGACCGGATGGGCCATGGCGCAGGACGAGGCCCAGCCGACAGTCAAGGACGGCGTCTTCGTGCTGGGCACGATCGTCCTTTCGGGCAAGGCCGATGCCGATCAGGAGGTCAGCACCACCACGACCGTCACCGCCGAAGAGTTGCTGCGCACCAACCGCCAGACGCTGGATGATGCCATGCGCACCCAACCCGGCGTCAGCGTCGGCAACACCGGCGGCAGCCGGAACGAACGGCTGATCTATGTGCGCGGCTTCGACCGCATTCAGGTGCCGCTGTCGGTCGACGGCATCCGCGTCTATCTGCCTGCCGACAACCGGCTGGACTTCGGCCGCTTCCTGACCCCGGATCTGGCCGAGGTGCAGGTGCAGAAGGGCTATGTCTCGGTGCTGAACGGCCCCGGCGCGATGGGTGGCGCGATCAACCTTGTCACCCGCAAGCCCAGCAAGCCCTTTGAGGGCGAGGCCCGTCTGGGGCTTGAGGCTGGCAATCGCGGCGATCTGACCGGGCGCAGCGCCTTTCTGTCCTTCGGCACCAAGCAAGAGCAGTTCTATGCGCAGGGCAGTTATATGTGGCGCGACAGCGACGGCTATTACCTGTCGAAGGACTATCGCCCGACGCCCCAGCAGGGCCGCGGCTTGCGCGATTATTCCGACAGCCGCGACACGCGCCTGAACCTGAAGCTGGGCTATACGCCGAACGCGACCGACGAGTATGTCCTCAGCTTCACCCGTCAGACCGGCTCGAAAAACGCGCCCTATAACGTCGAGCAACCGGTGCGCGGCATCACGCCCGAGCCTCTGCCCGAGGGCCAAAGCTTCCAGCGCGACTGGAGCTGGCCGACCTGGAATCTGCAAAGCCTCGCCTTCTATTCGCATACCGAGATCGGCGGCAGCGGCTATCTGAAGACCAAGCTTTACTACAACACCTTCGATAACGTGCTGAAAGCCTATGACGACCATACGCACAGCACGCAGACGCAGCGCCGCAGCTTCAACAGCACGTACGACGATTCCGCCTATGGTCTCAGCCTTGAGGGCGGCGGCGATCTGGGCGCGTCGAACACCCTGCGCGCCGCGCTGCATTATCGCCGCGACCGGCATGACGACATCCAGCTGTCGCGCCCCGACGAGAATGACGAGCGCGATCCGACCAAGCGCAGCGATGAGGAGACCTGGTCGCTGGCCGTCGAGAACACCTGGCGCGCCAATGACCGGCTGACGGTGGTTGCGGGGCTCAGCTATGACCATTCTCGCGTGATCGAGGCCAGCCGCACCGATGAGGATATGGGCCTGCCGACCGGCAGCTCGCATGCGGTGAACTGGCAGATCGCTGGCTATTACGCCGCCGATGTGGGTGATTTCCACGCGAGCCTGTCGCAGCGCACGCGCTTCCCGACGCTTTTCAACCGCTACTCGACCCGCTTTGGCACGGCCGTGCCGAACCCCGATCTGAAATCGGAACGCGCGCTGACGGTCGAGCTGGGCTATAGCGGCGATCTGGGCCCGGTGGCGCTGGATGCGGCCATCTTCCACAGCCGCGTCAAGGACATGATCCAGTCGGTTCCCGTCGGCACCGAGCTGAGCCAAAGCCAGAACGTCGGCGATGGCCGGATCAGCGGTCTGGAACTGGCCGCGCGCTATGAGATCAGCCCCACGCTGATGCTGTCGGCGAACTACACCTATATGCACCGCACGATCAGCGATCCGGTGCGCGATGGGCTGCGCTCGACCGATATTCCGCGCCATGCGGCGAACATCCGGCTGGATTGGCAGGCGCAAGAGAACCTGACCATTTCGCCCTCGATCGAGATGAGCAGCGCGCGCTGGTCGGAAAGCGCCGTGCAGCCGCGTGACCCGACCGAGGTCGCCTATTCGAAGGTGCCGGGCTTCGGGCTGGTCAATCTCGACATGGATTGGCAGGTCACCGAGCGCGCCAATATCGTCTTCGGCATGCGCAATATCCTCGACAAGAACTATGAGCTGGTCGAGGGCTATCCCGAAGCCGGGCGCAGCGTCTTCCTGACCTCGCGCGTGACGTTCTAAGCCAGAAGAAGCGCCGCGATCCTGGGGATCGCGGCGTTTTCCAAGTCAGGCTGTCTGGCGGCGCCCCATCATCCGCGCCATGTCCAGCATCCGGTTCGAAAACCCCCATTCATTGTCATACCAGCCAAAGACCCGCGTCAGCCCGCCGCTGACCGAGGTCTCGGGCCCCGCCATCACAATCGACTCAGGCCGTGCGCGCAAATCGCTGGAGACCAGCGGCCGGTCGGTCCAGCCGATCACAGGCTGGCGCTGGCTGGCGGCCAGCAGGGCGGCGTTGACCATCGCGGCGTCGACCTTTTGCGCCAGCACCACCGTCAGATCGATGCAAGAGACGCTGGCCGTCGGCACCCGGATCGCCCGCGCCGAAACCTTGCCCGCCAGATGCGGCAGGACCTTTCCGATCAGCCGCCCCGCGCTGGTCGTCGTCGGCACCATCGACAGCGCCGCCGCCCGCGACCGCGCCGGGTCGCCGCGCGGCTTGTCGACCGTCGGCTGGCTGCCGGTATAGCAATGCACCGTCGTCATCTGCCCCGAGACCACGCCGAATTCCGTATCCAGCACCTGCAAAAGCGGTGCCAGCGCATTGGTCGTGCAGGACGCGTTCGAGATGATGCGCTGCCCGGCCAGCGCCGCATCATTCGCGCCGATCACCAGCGTCTCATCCGCCTCATCCGAGGGGCCCGAGATCAGCACGGAGGCCGCCCCGGCCTCCAGCCCGCGCTCGGCCAGCGCACGTGAACCTGCCATGCCGGTGCATTCCAGCACGACATCGACGCCTGACAGATCAAGGCTGCGCAGATCGGAGCTGGAATGGAACGGAATGCCGCGGCCATCGACGATCAGGCTTTGCGGACCAGTCGCCACCTGCCCCTTCCACGGGCCGAAGACGCTGTCATATTCGAACAGATAGGCGCAGTTCCCCAGATCCTCGATGTCATTGATCAGCACCAGCTCCAGATCGTCATGGCTGCCCTGCGCCATGCTGCGCAGGATCGAGCGCCCGATCCGTCCGAACCCGTTCAATGCGAGCCTTGTCTTGCGTTCCGTCATCCCTGCCCCCGAACCTCGCCTCTCCTCGGCGCGGGGGACTGTGCCCCCAGTTCTGCGGCGGTGCAACCGGTGTCGGATCTGCATTTTTCCCGGGCAACGCGCCCGGTTGAGCGGCAGGACGCTACGTCGCAGCCAGACTGCGACATCTTGTAGCTGGCCCGGACGTTGACCTCATCTGATGGTGGACCCACATCCATTCCGACAAAAGCGCGGCGATAGGGGGCGCCGCCACACGGACGAAGGAGAAGACAGATGTCAGGGTTCCATCTGCCCATTCAGGCGGCCGACCGGCTGCTGGTCGAACGTCAGGGCAAGGAGTTTTCGTTGCGCGGCATGACCGAGGGCGACCGCGACCAGCATCTGGCCCATTTGATTCGCCTGTCCCCCGAAAACCGCTATTCCCGGTTCCAGCGCGCGATGAGCGATGCGGCGCTGGCGAATTACTCGGAAGGGATCGACTGGCACAGTACGCTGGCCTTCGGTGTTTTCGAGGGTGACACGCTGCGCGGCATGGCCGAGCTTTTCCCCTTCGAGGATGGCAAGGGCGGCGAGGTCGCCGTCTCGATCGAGGAGGACTATCAGCATTACGGCCTTGGTCGCCTGCTGGTTCTGGCGCTGCAATTGATTGCACGGCGCATGGGCATGCGGACGCTGCGGCTGATCTATCAGAATGAAAACGACGGGATGAAATCGCTGCTGGATGCGATGGGGGCCTCGGCCCAGCACAGCCCCGATGGCGCGATGGGCGTACTGTCGATTCCTCCGGCCCAGCCCTGAGGCGATTCTAGGGCGTTTCCGCCCTCGCGGGCAAGTGGGGCGGAAACCCCGCAATTTTCCTCATACTTAAGCACGGACGACTTAAGTCTGGCCCGGCCATCCGCCGCCAGTTTAGGTCTTGCAACCAACCCTCTGATCACAATCGCTTTAAAAACTTGCGGCAGATTGCCGCACCGAAATCCCGGCCGCCGCGTTCCCTTCCAGTGGATTTTTTTTCTTTTTAGGAAGGGGAAACCGCGCCACTCTTCGCCCTGCAATAAAAGGGGAGGAAGCGAGGCATGACAGATTTTCCGCAACCCACAGCTAACCGGCCAGCCGGGGGCGCCGAGGGGTCCCAGGCGGCGTCTGGCCAAAATGAAATGGTCAGGTCGCTGTCCTGGCAAGGGGCGTTCTGGGTGGCCGCCGGGGTGCCGCCGCTGGTCCTGTTCTCGATTGGCGGGATCGCGGGCGTGGCGGGCAAGGTGGCCTTCGTCATCTGGATCGTCTCGATGACCATGGGCTTCCTGCAGTCCTTCACCTATGCCGAAATGGCGGGGATGTTCGGCAATAAATCGGGCGGCACCTCGGTCTATGGCGCGACCGCCTGGATGCGCTATTCGAAGCTGATCGCGCCGCTTTCGGTCTGGTGCAACTGGTTCGCCTGGAGCCCGGTCCTGTCGCTGGGCTGCTCGATCGCCGCCGGTTACATCCTGAACGCGCTGTTTCCCATCCCCGACATCACCAGCCCGCAGGTGGCCGAGTGGATCGCCGCGCATGCCAATTCGATTGCCGCGACCGATCCGCGCGTCACCGAATGGCTGGCCGCGAACCCCGCTGGCACCAGTGCCGACGCGATCCGCGCGCTGCTGAGCACCGACGCCGTCGCCGCTCTGACGCCTGCCATCCGCACCTGGGAGGCCTTCAGCATCCAGCTTCCGGCACTTGGCACGCTGCATTTCAACTCGACCTTCGTGGTCGGCGTGCTGATCATGCTGACCATGTACACGATCCAGAAGCGCGGCATCGGCACGGCTGCGGGCGTGCAGAAGGTGCTGGCCATCGTCGTGCTGCTGCCGCTGCTGGCGGCGGGCCTGATCCCGATCTTCACCGGCTCGATCAACTGGAGCTATGTCACGAATATCGTGCCCCCGGCGGCGGCCTATTCTGCGGTCGATGGCGCATGGAACATCGGCGGCTGGACGCTGGTGCTGGGCGGGCTCTACATCACCGCCTGGTCGACCTATGCGTTCGAGACCGCCGTCTGCTATACGCGCGAGCTTCGCAACCCCAAGACCGACACGTTCAAGGCCATCTTCTATTCCGGCCTGCTCTGCATGCTGTTCTTCATGCTGATCCCCTTCGCCTTCCAGGGCGTCTATGGGCATGAGGGGCTGCTGGCCCCCGCCATCGCCGATGGCAGCGGCATCGGCGCGGCTCTGGGCGGGATGATCTCCTCCTCGGGGATCGTGATCCACCTATTCGTGCTTCTGATGATCCTCGCGCTGATGATGTCGATCATGACGGCCGGAGCAGGCTCGTCGCGCACCCTCTATCAGGGCTCGCGCGATGGCTGGCTGCCGAAATACCTCAGCAAGGTGAACGAGAACGGCGCACCGGTGGGCGCGATGCGTCAGGATCTGGTCTTCAACACGTTCCTGCTGGCGCTGGCGTCGGATCCGGGCGGCTATTTCTACGTCCTAGCGATCTCGAACGTGGGCTATCTGATGTTCAACTTCCTGAACCTCAACGCAGGCTGGATCCACCGCATCGACTCGCCGCATTTGGACCGGCCCTGGAAAGCGCCGAATGTGCTTCTGGCCTTCAACACCTTCTTGGCCTTCGTGAACGCGATGCTGCTGGGTGCAGGCGCCAAGGTCTGGGGCTATTCCAACGCGCTTTGGGCGGGGCTGATCTTTGCCGCGATGATCGTGCCGGTCTTCGCCTATCGCCATTGGGTGGTCGACAAGGGCCGCTTCCCGCGCGAGGCGATGGAGGATCTGGGCATGGACCCCGACGGCGACCTGCCCCCCGGGCGCGCCGGCATCCTGCCCTATCTGGCCCTGGCCGGAGGGGTCTCGGTGGTCCTCTTCTCGAACTGGTTCTTCGTTCCGGCCTGAGCCTGAGTGACGCGACATGAAATGGGGCGGCGCATCGGATGCGCCGCCCTTTTGCTATTCGCCCTTGTGGTGTGCCGTCTCTTTAGCACGCGAAAGGTTCAGCAAACCGAGGCGCCATTCGTCGCAACCCGACGAAGTCGGCCTTGCGGAATCGGATATAGAGGAAATTATGGTGGGCGGTGAGGGACTCGAACCCCCGACATCTTCGGTGTAAACGAAGTCGGGTATCCCCAACCTGTTGATATATGGAGCTAAGCGCGCGTTCTATCGAACTCGTAACGCCAATATATCCAAGGAACGCCAGCGCATCCCGGTTCAGCGAACCGAAGCGCGTTTCTTTTCTGGCTGCTGCAATCCCCTGAAACCCCAGGAGGATGGAATGAGCGAATTGGAACACGACACCCCCACCGCCCACGCGGGCGCACGTCAAGATTCCACCCCAGAGCAGGCCGCGCCGGAGCTGCTGCCGTGCCCGTTCTGCGGGGATGGCCAGATCGAGGACTGGGGCGAGGCCACATGGAGCCGCCCCACGAAAGGGATGCTTTGCACTTGCTGCGGAGCGCGCGGACCACGCGTCATGATGGAGAGAGGCGAAGAATACGACGCCTTTGTCGGACGGGTCAAAGCGGAGTGGAACCGTCGGGAAGCCGCCGACATGGCCGAATGCGCGGCGTTCTTCACTGGGTATGATGCTGGAGAAGGGGATGGCTGCGCCGATCTCGCCGCCCCCTCTGCGCCTGCCGAGGTCGAGGGGCTGGTGCTGCCAAAGATGTTCGGCGTGTGCCAGCACTGCATCGACTACGGAAATGCTGAGGAAGCAGGACACCACTTGGAAGACCTGCGTTGGGACGGTGAAGTGTGGTCTTGCGAATATTGCTGGAACCCTGACGAGAGCGAAAGCTGGGCCGATGCACCGAAAGCCGCCACCGCCCTGACCGCGCAGCAAGCCGAGAACGAGCGGCTGCGGGGAGAGCGGCAGGCACTGGCAGAAGCGATCTGCGGCGGTGAGGATTTCCCCGGATTGCTCGCGGCGACCTCGGTTGACGCGCTTGTCGATACGGCGCGCAGAGAGCATCGCTGCCACCGTGAAACGATTGATGCACGGTTGAAGGCAGAGTCCGCCATCGCCCACCTGACCGCCGAACTGGCCGAGGCGCGGGAGAAGAACGGGGCGCTGATCGAGAGGGCGGCGGACATTGCTGATACCTACCGGGACTCCTGCACTCCTGGCGGCATGCAGGCGATCAGTGACACGATAGCTTGCTCCATCCGCGCCCTCGCCACCGAAGCCGAGACCATCGCTCTGGCCGAGATCGTCAAGAAGGCCGTGGACGCAGAGACGCGGGATATGCGTAAGGCGCTGGAAGACCTCTTGAAAGCGCATGAAAGCGGATGGCCGGATAAGCAGGATTGGGGTGCCGGAGACCGCGCCCGCGCAACCATCGCCCGCCTCGACCAGCGCAAGGAGGCGGGCGCATGACGGAGTTCGCATATGGCTTTATTTTAGCCTCAACAATCTTCCTTCCGGTGCGCCTAACTTTAGGCGTATTCACGATCGCCTCATGGGACCGAAATGGTTTCAGGTGGGTGATGAAATGGAAAAGGTTTGACGAATGACCACCGCCTCAACCGCCACCCCCAAGCATGTAAGCGGCACGATCAGGACGCTGGAGTGGGTGCGCGCCGACTTGAGTTGCTGGGGCGAGAACGCTTCGGCTGGCCTGATAAAGTACAATCTCACATGGACCTACCGAGACGACCCGGAAGTGTGGTTCCGCGTGATCAGGTACCCGGACTGCAAGGTGATCTATGAAGGCGGCAACGAAGATGCGGCGTATGCAGCCGCTCAGGCCGATTACGAGGACCGCATCCTCGCCGCGATCCAGGCCGACCCCGAGCCGCAGCCGGTGGCGTGCAAAACGTGCAGCGACTTTGGCCTCCATGAGCACGCCCTCCAACCCTGCCGTGACTGCACCCAGTCCAGCGCGGGCACGGTGAGCGTCGAGGCGGCGGCGCGGGTCAAAATCGCGCTGAACGAAATCCGAGAATTGAACATGACGGCCACCGATGGGGACCGCCACCGATGGGCGAACTCCGATCTGATTGACCAGACTGTAACGGAGGGGCTTGTCGCCCTGCGCGCACTGGCGGGGGAGCGGGGATGAGC
>NZ_VLKU01000002.1 GCF_007830335.1 Paracoccus sulfuroxidans
TGAACCGCGCCGGGTTTACCGGAGGCTTCAACTCCTGAGTAGGATGGAGCATCATGAGCAAGACAACGAACAAGCTTTCCCCCGAAGTGCGCGAACGTGCGGTGCGCTTGGTCCTCGACAATGAGGGTCAGCATGGATCGCGCTGGCAGGCAGCCATGTCGATCGCGGCGAAGATTGGCGATGCGCCCCAGACCCTGAACGATTGGGTCAAGAAGGCCGAGGTCGATAGCGGCAAGCGGCCGGGAGTTTCGAGTGAGATGTCGGATCGCATGAAGGCCCTGGAATGTGAGAACCGGGAACTGCGCCAAGTCGAGCCATGGGAACGCCACTGGTCCGAGAGACCATGGCGAGGGAGATCCTGCGCAAGGCGAGCGCATATTTTGCGCTGGCGGAGCTCGACCGCCGGTCGAAGTGATGGTGTCGTTCATCGACGCGCACCGGGGAATGCATGGGGTCGAGCCGATCTGTAGCGTGCTGCCGATCGCCCCTTCCACCTACTACAGCCACTTGGCGAAGCGGGCCGATCCGGCGCGGCAGTCTGATTGGGCCCGCCGTGATGATGCGCTACGCCCCGAGATCCTGCGGGTTTTTGAAGAGAACTATCGGGTCTATGGCGTGCGCAAGGTCTGGCGGCGTTCGGGCCATGCCCTCGGCCCCATGGCGGGTAGGCCCTCACCGCCGCGAAGGCTTCGATGTCGCGCGTTGCTCGGTCGGGAGGTTGATGAAGGGGCTGGGGATCCAAGGCATTATCCGGGGTAAGCCGCACCGGACAACGATCCCGGACAGATCGGCAGCACGTCCGCTGGACAAGGTGAACCGCCAGTTCCGCGTGCCTGCGCCGAACATGCTCTGGGGTCGTCCAGCGTGGCGCCATCGGTCCGAGCCCGATGGACGACGACTTCACTTACGTCGCTACCTGGAAGGGCTTTGCTTATGTGGCCTTTGTCATCGACGCCTATGCCCGCAAGATCGTCGGCTGGCGCGTCAGCGCCTCGGCGCATGCAGGCTTCGTTCTCGATGCCCTCGAGCAGGCCGTGCATGACCGGCGGCCCGCCAAGGGTATGGGGCTGGTTCACCACTCGGACCGCGGATCGCAATATTTGAGCATTCGCTACAGCGAGCGGCTGGTCGAAGCGGAAATAGAGCCATCGGTCGGCAGTGTCGGCGACAGCTACGACAATGCGCTGGCCGAGACGATCAACGGGCTATTCAAGGCCGAGGTCATCCATCGTCTCGGGCCTTGGCGCAGTTTCGAGGCGGTGGAATATGCCACACTCGAATGGGTGGACTGGTTCAACAACCGCCGCCTGCTGGAGCCGGTAGGAAACATCCCGCCCGCCGAGGCAGAGGCCAACTTCTACGCTGCACTGGAAACTGAAGCCATGGCCGCGTAACTAACCCTAATCACCCTCCGGCAAACCCGGCACGGTTCAGTTTTCCGCCCTACATGGGTCGTAAAGCAGAGGGATCGTTGCATCGCGCTCGAATGACCGCTTTCCCGGGTTTGCTGCAGGTGCCACGCCGCGCTGCCGTCAGTCGGTTCCCCGCCCTTTTTACTTTCCACGCCAATTCACCCAATGGGCATGCCATTTGGGTTCTCTGCGCGTCACACAGTCTTCTCAGCTTCGCTCACCGCGATCTTTGCCATCGCGACTGCAGCTTCACGGCTCGCAGCCGCCGCAATAAAACGACCGTTGTGGCAGAAGAGAGCACCCAGGACGCCTGACGCTTCTTCCAGCGCCTCCCCGGACAGCCCTGCCCATGAGGCCGGCAAATCGGCGCGCTGTTCGAATCCGTCCTCGGATTTGCGAATACCCCCGATGGTCCAGTCCTTGCCGCGCGGGGTGATGACGAACCAGAGATGGTCGGTGCCTGCTTTCACCACCGTCGGTCGGAAGGGCATGCCCATGGGCAGCTCCAGGATGCGGCTGTCACCGGCCTTCTCGATGGCCTCCATGACGATACCCTCCGCGCGCAGCTTTGCCGCACTGCGGGCGACACGGGCTTCGACGAAGGCGCGGGCGATGCTGACGGCGGTGTGGAAGGCGATTTCCTCTGCCTCGGGATCGGCGTTGTCGAAGACGGGCTTCAGGGTCTCGATCAGGCTGGGCAGGATCATGCCCGACAGCAGCGGCCCGGCACTGCCGGAGCTGAGGGCGCCGTTGTCGACCAGATCGATCGACAGCACAAAGCTCGCATCGAACGAGGTGTGGACACTGTCGATATGATCCGCCGGAACGCCCGAGGCCGCCAGATAATCGCGGCCGAAATGACGCCAGATCAGGCCGAAGGAACTGTACGGCTGTCCGTCCTCACGCAGGGGCGCGCCGCGTTGATGATGGTCGAAGACCCCGGCCTCGGCATCATAGGCGCCGCCGACATCGTAGATGATGCGATCCGCGCCCGGCGTGATCCATTCTGGCGCGCGGCTGCGGATCAGCTTCGCATCCGGGAACAGCCGGGTCAGGATGACGCTCGAGAACACCTCATCTGCATGGAAGCCACCGGAGTGCGTGACCAGATATGCGGGAAACATGGCGACAGATCCTTGATGATGAAGCCGCAGCACGGCCCGGAAAAGTAAAATGCCGGAACCGCATCGCGATCCCAGCAAATTCAAACAGTTGCGAAAACCATGCCCCGGACTCGGACAAAACCACCCCGATCAGGGACTAACTTTCGCCCGATTTACAAGCTCAATGCGTCCAGGGCGCGCGGCGGTCGGTGGCGAAGTTTTCGCCGTAGCCGCGGGGACGCACATTCGCGGCGCGGGGCTGAGGCTCGGTCACCTCATAGTCCAGACCCTTTTCGCGCGCGTAATCCTCGGCCTGCTTGCGGGTCTCGAACCGCAGGCGCACCTGGCTTTGCGTGTCGTCGCTGCTGGTCCAGCCCATCAGCGGGTCAATCTCGCGCGCGTCTGCGGCGGGATAGACCAGCACCCACTCGCGGGTGCGGCTGATGCCCGACTGCATCGCATTGCGGGCAGGTTGGAAGATGCGGACGCGCATGGCGAAAACCTCTAGCTTGCTTGGCCGACTTATCCCCCAAGCGGGGCAGCGAATCAAGCCCGGATCGGGGAGATGGTGGACGGGCCGAAGGGCTTGGCATCCGTGCCGCGAGACCACACAGCACAGAACAGCAACTGCCCCCTCGCGCGATGAAAAGCCGATCGCCCGCCAGTGAACCCTTGCATCACCGCCAGAAAAGCCCAGATTGGGTCCGAGAACAAAGGTGAAACGATGGGTCACAACAACACCAACGCGCCGATCACCCGTTTTGACGAAGTCACCCGCCCCAAGCTTGAGGGCGGGCGACGCTTCGTCATGCAGTCCGAGTTCCAGCCCGCAGGCGACCAGCCCACGGCGATTGCCGAACTGTCGCAGGGCGTCAACGAGGGGGAACGGGATCAGGTTCTGCTGGGCGCGACCGGCACCGGTAAGACCTATACGATGGCCAAGGTGATCGAGCAGACCCAGCGGCCCGCCATCATCCTTGCGCCGAACAAAACCCTCGCCGCGCAATTATACGGGGAATTCAAAGGCTTCTTCCCCGATAATGCGGTGGAATATTTCGTCAGCTATTACGACTACTACCAGCCCGAGGCCTATGTCGCCCGCAGCGACACCTATATCGAGAAGGAATCGCAGATCAACGAGGCCATCGACCGCATGCGCCACTCGGCCACGCGGGCGTTGCTGGAGCGTGATGATGTGATCATCGTGGCCTCGGTCAGCTGCATCTACGGCATCGGCTCGGTCGAGACCTATTCGGCCATGACCCAGGACATGATCGTGGGGCAGATGTACGACCAGCGCGAGTTTCTCGCCGAGCTTGTGGCGCAGCAGTACCGGCGCCTCGACGCCGCCTTCCAGCGCGGCGGGTTCCGCGTCCGGGGCGATCTGGTCGAAGTCTGGCCCGCCCACCTTGAGGATCGCGCCTGGCGCTTCAGCTTCTTCGGGAATGAGCTTGAAACGATTACGGAATTCGACCCGCTGACCGGGCAGAAGACGGATGATTTCAAGCAGATCCGCATCTACGCCAACAGCCACTACGTCACGCCGCGCCCGACCCTGCAGCAGGCCACAAAGGGCATCCGGGCCGAACTTCTGGGGCGCCTCAAGCAGCTGACCGATGAGGGCAAGCTTCTGGAAGCCCAGCGGCTGGAGCAGCGCACGAATTTCGATCTGGAAATGCTTGAAGCGACTGGAGTTTGCAACGGCATCGAAAACTACTCGCGCTATCTGACGGGGCGCGCACCGGGTGAGCCTCCGCCCACACTTTTCGAGTTTATCCCGGATAACGCCATTGTTTTTGCGGATGAATCCCATGTCTCAGTGCCGCAGATCGGCGGCATGTATCGCGGCGACTTCCGGCGCAAGTTCACTCTGGCCGAGCATGGCTTCCGCCTGCCGTCCTGCATGGACAACCGCCCCCTGAAGTTCGAGGAATGGGACGCGATGCGCCCGCAATCGGTCTTTGTCAGCGCCACTCCCGCGCAATGGGAAATGGACCAGACCGGCGGCGTCTTCACCGAGCAGGTGATCCGCCCCACCGGCCTGATCGACCCCGAGATCGAGATCCGCCCGGTTGAAATGCAGGTCGACGACCTACTGGACGAGGTGCGCAAGGTCAGCGCCGCGGGCTATCGCACGCTGGTCACCACGCTGACCAAGCGGATGGCCGAGGATCTGACCGAATACCTGCACGAACAGGGTATCCGCGTGCGCTATATGCACAGCGACATCGACACGCTGGAGCGGATCGAGATTCTGCGCGACCTGCGTCTGGGGGCGTTCGACGTGCTGATAGGCATCAACTTGTTGCGCGAAGGTCTTGATATTCCTGAATGTGGCCTGGTCGCCATTCTGGATGCTGACAAGGAAGGCTTCCTGCGGTCCGAGACCTCGCTGATCCAGACCATCGGGCGCGCGGCCCGCAACGCCGATGGCCGCGTCATCATGTATGCCGACAAGATCACCGGCAGCATGGAACGCGCCATGGCCGAGACCGAGCGTCGGCGACAGAAGCAGGTCGCCTATAACGAAGAGCATGGCATCACCCCTCAGACCGTGCGCAAGAACGTCGATGACGTGCTGGCGGGCCTTTGGCAGGGCGATACGGATCAGTCGCGGATCACCACCAAGGTCGACAAGGCGATGGTGGGCGCGAACCTGGCCGCGCATCTGGACGCGCTGCGCACGCAGATGCGCAAGGCGGCCGAGAACCTGGAATTCGAAGAGGCCGCGCGCCTGCGCGATGAGGTCAAGCGGCTCGAGGCCGTCGAACTGGCCGTCGCCGACGACCCGCTGGCCCGGCAATCGGCAATCGAGGAAGCGGCCGAGGCAGCCGTGCGCAGCTCGGGCCGCTCAAGCGCGGGCCGCGCGGGTCAGCGGGGCGGCAACACGCGCTCTCGCCGGAAAAAATAGGCCGAAACGAAAAAGGGCGGGAATGATCCCGCCCCGATTGCCTGTTGTCGCGTTCGATCAGCCGCAGCTGACCGCAATCAGCTTGCCCGAACGGTCATATTCAAAGTTCACCCGCATCGGGTTCAGGTCCATCGTGACCGGATCGCCGGTGCGATAGCTGCGATGGACCGTACCGGCCGGAACGCTGATCTGCGGCGATTTCTGCCCGATCAGCGAGGTGTAATTCGCCGAGCCGCAAGCGTCGGCGACCGGCGTCACCTCGGTGTCGACAACAACGGGAATGCCATCATTTTCACAGGCCGCCAGCAAAAGAGGCGCGGCAAGGATGGCGGCAGTCATGGCTAGTTTCATGGTCGGATCCTCTCTGACAATCCTCAACTGTCACAGCAACGCGCCGCAAGGCATTTTGTTTCCGAAGTTTTTGCGGTCTTGCTCGTCAGGGGTAACGATCCGGCTAAATCGCGCCCAGCACCTCATCGGTCAGGGCGTCGAACTCGGCCCGCGCCACGCTGTTGCGCCCCGGTTCGGCGGCGCCAAGGCCCTGCCCCAGCGTCTCGGCATAGGCGACGCGGTTCGCGATCTGCGACTTCGCGACATCGGCCCCCAGCTCGCCCGCCTTTTCGGCCACTTCCAGCGCCAGCCGTGTGTTGGGCCGGGTCCGGTTCAGCACGATCAGCGTGTCGCATTTCTCGCGTCGGGCCAGATCCAGCACGCCCTCGGTCGCCCAAAGATCGACATGGCTGGTCGCCACCGGCACCAGCACCAGATTGGCCACCCGCAGCGCCGGGCGCAGGTCGCTGTCGATCTTGGGCGGCGTGTCGATGATGACGAAATCGAAGCGCTTCTTCAGCTTGTCGGATTCGTAGCTGGCCCCCCAGGCCGATGAGGTCGAGAACTCCAGCGCCTCATCCTCGCCCACGCGGTCCAGCCGCTCCAGGAACCAGCGCCCCATGCTGCCCTGCGGATCGGTGTCCAGCAGCGCCACGCTATAGCCCCGCCCGCGCAGCGACACCGCAAGGTTCACCGCCAGCGTCGTCTTGCCCGATCCGCCCTTTTGCTGGGCAACCGTAATGATCCGTCCCGCCATCTTGCCCCCATCACCCCGATTTGGGCCAGACTAGGGCGATGCGGGCGCCAATGCACGGCTTTTTCGCAGATGCAGCATCAGTCCTGATAAACGCCCGCAACTTCGTACATGACCGGCTCGAAGCTGCGGCACATCGCGTGGATGGCGCGGTTTCGGTCGCGCATCTCGGGGCTGCGCAGCATCGCTTGATAGTCGCCCCGCTCGCGCCACTGGGAATAGGTAGCGATGCGGGTCTGGGCGTCGTTCAGGTGGATCGCAGCCGAGATGAAACCGTCGCGGCGGCGGATGACCTGCTGATAGGCGTCGGTCAAGGCGTCAAGCACATCATGGGCCGTGCCGGGCGTCACGTCGAAGGTGCAGATGACGGTCTGTCCGGAAAATCCGCTGTCGATGCTGGTCATGGCTGGTTACCCTCCCTGGCTGTCATGCGGCCAGCTTACGCGAATTTCGTCCTTGGTTGCAGCCCTTTCGCAATAGGCGCATGGTCGCGGCGATTCTGTAACAGGAGCCTCAGCATGATCCCGGTTTTCGACGGCCATAACGATTTTCTGCAGCGCATGGTCGCGGCAGGTGACAAGCGTGACGCGCTTTGGCTTCAGGGCGACGGAACGGGGCATCTGGATCTGCCGCGCGCGCGTCAGGCCGGGTTCGCGGGCGGGTTCTTTGCCATCTGGACGCCCTCGCCCGCCGGGCCCGAGGATGCCATGGCGCAGATCATGAAGCAGAACCCGCCCTTCGCCCTGCCCCTGCCCGCCGAGGTCGCGATTGACGCGGCCCTGCCCCATGCCTTCGCCCAGGCCGGGCAGCTTCTGGCGATGGAGCGGACGGGCACGCTGAAGGTCTGCCACAGCGCCGCCGAGATCCGGCAGGCCATGGCCGACGGCCAGATCGCCGCGATCATGCATATTGAGGGCGCCGAGCCGATTGCCGATCTGGATGCGCTGCATGTCTGGCACGCGATGGGGCTGCGCTCGCTGGGGCCGGTCTGGTCGCGCCCAACGCGCTATGGCCATGGCGTGCCCTTCGCCTTCCCCGCCACGCCCGATACCGGCGACGGCCTGACCGAGGCGGGCAAGTCGCTGGTGCGCGAATGCAACCAGCTGCGCATCATGCTGGACCTGTCGCATCTGAACGAAAAGGGCTTTGACGACATCGCCCGGCTTTCGGATGCGCCGCTGGTTGCCAGCCATTCGGGCGTCCATGCCATCTCGGCCAGCACGCGCAACCTGACCGACCGGCAGCTGTCGGTGATCTCCGAAAGCCGGGGTCTGGTGGGGCTGAACTATGCCATCGGCTTCCTGCATCCCGAAGGCCGCCGCGACAGCCTGCCGGGGTATGAGGTGATCCTGCGTCACCTCGACCACCTGCTGAGCTTCCTCGGCGAGGATGGCGTGGCGCTTGGCTCGGACTTCGACGGAGCCGAGATGCCGGACGATCTGCAGACCGTGCTAGATGAGCCGCGCCTGGTGCAGGCGATGCTGGATCATGGCTATGGGCAGGAACTGACCGAGAAGATCGCCTTCCGCAACTGGGTCAATCTGCTGGAACGCACCTGGGGCGCCTGACACCCCGGGCCGGACGGGCTATTGCAGCCCGTCCACCACCGATTGCCGATAGACCCTGATCGCAGGAACCAGCGCCAGAACGAAGCCGCAGGCCAGAAGAATGGCCGCCATGGCGATCTCGGACCAGCCAAGGGTCGCGTGCATGGCAACGCCGGTCTGCTGGGCGATCAGCCCCGAGGCGAGGGCCGACCCGGCCCAGCCCAGCGGCAGACCCAAAGCCGCACCCCCCAGCAGCATCACCGCCACGTAAAGCCAGACCGTCAGGAAGACGTAGGCGGCAGGCGCACCCAAAGCGCGCAGCACGGCAAAGCTTTTGCGCTGCAGATCCAGCACCGCGAGGATGCCCGCAAGGATCGCCGCGACCACCAGCACTTGCGCGGCTAGCGTCAGCGCCGCCATCACCCGCGCGGCATTGCCCATCAGCGCGTAAAGCTCGACCAGCGTTTCGGCGGGAAAGAAGGCCGTGGACTCGGCGCTACGATAGCGCGCGCGCAAGCCATAGGCTGCCGCCACGCTCTCGGGTTTGACGACGATGGCCGGAAGGCCGGGCATGAGGGCCGCGTCCCATGGCGGGCCGACGCGCGCCTCCTCGGAGGCATGGCCGGTGCCCATGCCATGCGCGAACCAGATGTATTCAACGGGCACGACGACCGCGCGATCCCAGGGCGTGCCGGTGGGTTTCATCCGCCCCACCACGGTCACATCGCCATGGGCATTCGGATCGTCGTGTTCGTGATCGTGGTCCTCATGCGCATCATGTGCATCGAAACTGTCGGCGTCGAGGCCGCCCGCGACGTCATCGGCGTGGCCATGCCGGATGGTCAGAACCTCGCCAAGGGGCACATCGACCAAAGCGCCGACCACGGCCTGATCCATGCCGGTGAAAGCGCCCCCCTCGGCCAGCCCGGCGCTGAGGTGGGTGACGAAATCGGCCGTGGTGCCGACCACCGGCGAGTCACGCCAGCTGTCGCCAAAGGCGATGGGGGCGGCGAATTCGGCATCCGGATCGGTCAGCACGCGATGCGCGACCGGCCCCGGCAGCAGCTCGACCGCCGTGGGCCGCAGATAGACCGCCGAGAACAGCAGATCCGTCTGGCTGCCCGGCGCCGCGACCAGCAGGTCGAAGCGATCCGCCGCGCGGGCCGAGCCCTGACGCAAGGCGCGCTCCTGCGCGCTGATCGCGATGCCGAGCGCCACGGCAAGGGCCACGACCGCCACGAACAGCGCGGCAGTGAAGGGATTGCGCCGCAGCATGGCGCGCACCATGGGCAAGGGGTTCATGCCGGTTCCACCCTTCTGCCGCGCGACAGGCGCAGACCCAGATCGGCGATCTCGATGACGGTCGGGTCGTGGCTCGCGATGATGACCGTCCGACCCTCGCGATGCGCCAGATCGCGCAGCGCCTGCGCCACCACCTGCCCCGATGCGGCATCAAGGCTGGCGGTCGGCTCATCGGCGAAGATGACGCGCGGATCGCCCAGCAACGCGCGGGCCAGCGCGACCCGCTGCTGCTCGCCCCGCGACAGCAGCGCCGCGCGGCGGCGCGCAGGCACGCCAAAGCGCGTCAGCAGCATCTGGGCGCGTGTCCGCAAGGCTCGGGTCGAAAAGGCCGAGAAGCCCGCCGGGATCAGCACATTCTCCAAGGGCGAAAGTTGCGGGATCAGGTGGAAATCCTGAAAGACGAAGCCCGCGTTCTGCCGCCGCCACTGGTCGCGCGCGCCTTCGCGCAAGATAGCAAGGTCGGTGCCATCCCAGCTGACCCTGCCGCCCACCGGCACCAGCAACCCCGAGAGCAGATAAAGCAGCGTCGTCTTGCCCGAGCCCGAGGGCCCGGTCAGCACCACCACCTGCCCCGGCGTCAGATCCAGACTGTCCAGCGTGACCAGCGGCTCATCCTGCGCAAATCCATAATACAGATCGCGCAATTCCAGCCGGGCGCCCTGCCCCGACATCAAAGCTTCTCATAGCGCGTGTCGCGCAGGCGGACGAAGCTGACAAAGCCGGTGTCGGGGTCGGTCTCGAACCCGGTCTCGAAGGTGCCGGTCGCGCGGATGAGGTCGGTATAGCGCACCGGGCGCACCGGATGATCGGTCAGCGCCAGCACGATGTCATCGGGCCATTGCGCCTCGGTCTCGCAGAAGGGGCAGGTCGACATCGGCAGCTTGGTCAGCACGAAGAAGTCGATCTCGGGCTTCAGCGGCGGGGCCATATAGCCGACCATGGTGACCTCTCGCCCGGCCAGCCCCTCGGCCCGAGGCGTCAGTGTGCGGCCGCGTGAATAGAGGTCGCGGAACTTCAGCACCTCGGGCGCGGCAAGGGCCGGGCGCGCGAAGGGCAAAAGCACAGCGGCAGCGATCAGCGAGCGGCGGTTCATCTTCAGACCTTTCGGATGGGAACGGGCCGCCAGAGACCTCTGGCGACCCGCATCGGTCAGTGTCGGATCACTTCGCGGCCAAAGCGGCGCGGTTCGCCATATCGGTCGCGTGCTCCATCACGTGATAGACAAGGTTCTGCTCGACCACGCCGTGGAACAGATGCGCCCAGGGGCCCTGCGCGAAGATGACCACATCATCGCCCGCATGGGTTTCGCTTTCGCCCAGCGGCACCAGCGCCTGCTGCAGGAAGTCGACATCGGTAGTGTCGACATTGGTCAGATCGGCGCGCGGCTCGTCCAGCTTGGCGCCGGGGCCGTTCTGGTAGCCCAGCGTGGTGTAGGGCTTCTGGTCGTCGCCCATGCCCGCGATCCCCAGGATCGGGTTGTTGCGCTTGGGATAGCCCGCGATCGAGAAGACGTGGCTGTGGTCGGCGGTCAGGATGATCAGGGTCTCGTTCGGGTCTACCTTGTCATAGACGGCCTTCACCGCATCGGCGACGGCCACGGTGTCGATCAGCGCGCGGGCGGCGTTGCCTGCGTGATGGGCGTGATCGACGCGACCGCCTTCGACCATCAGCACGAAGCCGTCGTCGTTCTTCGACAGCACATCGACCGCCTTCACCGCCATCTCGGCCAGCGAGGGCTCGCCGCCTGCGTCTTTCTCGCGGTCGGCGTCATATTGCATATGGCTGCGGTTGAAGAGGCCGAAGATGCGGTCAGTCGCCGCAGGGTCGATGGCGTCGAAGCCTTCCTTGTTCCAGACATAGACGCCGTCATTGTGCTTCTGCTGCCATTCGGCGACCAGATCACGGCCATCCTTGCGGGCACCCTTGGCGGTCTCATCCTCAGGGTCGGCCTGGCTTTCCAGCATGAAGTTGCCGCGACCGCCGCCCATGACGACCTCGAACCCGTTGCCTGCGGGCCAGTCGACCAGCTGCGCGGCAATGTCCTTGCAGCCGTTCTGCACGGCCTCTTCGGGCAGGTCCTTGTCGGCTTCCCAGTCGCGACCGGCCACCTTGGCATAGGTCGCGGCGGGCGTCGCATGGGTGATCCGCGCGGTCGAGATGATGCCGGTCGAAAGCCCGGCCTCTTCGGCCAGCTCAAACAGCGTGGTGACTTCCGCGCCCTTCTGGCTGGCGCAGACATCGGCCTGAATGGCCTGCGTCACGCCAATGGTGCCGTTGACCGACTTCACGCCCGAGACGATGGCCGTCGCGGTCGGGGCCGAGTCCGCCACCTGGGAATCGTGGGTGTAGGTCTTCGAGAGCGCGGTATAGGGCAGCAGTTCCTCGAACGAGAGCACGTTTGATTCCCCGTCAACGCCACGGCTCTGGCCCTCATAGATGCGCGAGGCGGTGATCGTCGGGACCGAGAGGCCGTCGACGACGAACAGCACGACATTCTTGGCGCGGCCGACGTTTTGCTGGCTGGCGATCTTCTTCGCCAGCTCGGCCTGCGCGGCGGTGTAATAGGAATCGTCATGCTGCAGGACATTGTCCTGTGCAGAGGCGGCGGTCGTCAGGGCCAGAACCGACGCACCCAGCGCCAGCAAACGGAATGAACTTGTCATCGGGTCCTCGGATTGAAAATCTCTCGCCAGCGCGGGGCTGACAGGGTTGCGTTAACCAGTCCGCATGACAGTCGGCTTTCACTTCTGTAAAAATCCGGTGTCATTGCGGGCAGAGCGGGGAAAAAGGGGCGCCCCTGAAGGCGCCACCGGTTGCAGCGGCCTATTTCGCCGCCAGCAGTTCCGACACATCCAGCAGCAGGAATTCGTTATTCGCCGCCTTGCCGATCTCTCGCCCGCCCGAGAACGGCAGGTTGTTGTCATTGGCGACCATGATGTGGGTGTCATCCACGCGGGCCACATCCTCGATGGTGAAGAAGGGGAAGGTGAAATTCCCGGCCTCGGGCTTCATACCCTCCAGCGCCTTGCCGTCAGGATCGGCGATGTCCAGCAGGTTGATATGGCCGATGCGGCGGATATAGCCCTCGGCGTCGATGCTGGCGGTGTCGACCAGAACGATGTTCTTGACGCGCGCGGGCATCGGATAGCAGGCCGAAAGATCCGTCGCGCCATCGGCGCAGGCCTTGGCGGCATCGCCTTCGCCATTGTCACGCTCGATCACCAGAGCCCGGGTTTCGTCGATGAAGTTGAAATCGCCGATCGCCTTCGCGCCCTCGGCCAGCTTGAAGCGATAGCTGTCGCCGGTCCAGTCGGCCTTGCCGGTGTCGAAGGTCATCACCCGCAGGAAATCGCCCTCAGGCTCGCCAGTCGCGGCCAGCAGCGGCTTTTCCAGCATCGCCCAGAGCAGGTTCGAGCCCGGCTGCAGCGCCATGCCCTCATATCCGCCCGAGCGCTGGACGCGGAAATCGACGCCGGGCTGGGCCGGAACGGTGACGCCGGGCGTATCGGGGCCTTGCAGCGCCTCACCCTCCAGCATGGTCTGGTGGACCGAGATCACCTTGCCGTCCGCCGTGGCGCGAATGATGTAGGGGCCGAACTCATCGCCGATCCAGACCTCGCCATTCAGGAACTGCAGGCTTTCGGGGTCGAAATCGGCGCCGGTCAGATAGCGGCTGTCCGTGCCCTCATAGGCGATGCGGAAGGGCAGCTTGTGGTCGGGGTCGCGCAGGAAGATCGTCTCGGCGCGGGTGACCTCGCCCGTCTGAAAATCCGGCTGCATGCGGTGGAAGGTCAGCAGCGCATCGGGGCTGTTGATCTTCGAGCCGAAGCCGTTGTCGGTCAGCACATACCAGCTGCCATCCTCGGCCCGGTTCATCGCAAAGCCAGACATTCCTTGAACCGGCTGGCCATGGAACGGCAGCGAAAGACCGGTCTTGTGCCCGCCATAGGTCGCGCCGACATCGCCCTCGACGCTTTCGGGGGTCTCGTTGCGCGTCTTGCCGGTGAACTTGCCCGACACCGCGGCATCCTTCGGGGCGTCAGCGGGCGCATCGACAAAGCTTGCGGCGGGAAGGAAGGCATGGCCAGCCAGCTTGGCGGGGAAGACGTCCTCGGCCAGCGCGGGCGCTGCCAGCAGCGCAAGGGACGAGGTCATCAGGGTGAAAAGGCGCATCGGTCGCTCCGTCAGTCAGTGAATGAGGCGGAGCTAGACCCGGGAGGTCACAGTGATGCGGCAGTCGGATTACATTCCGATGAAGATGGGGCAAGCCCTTGCGCCATCAACGAAAAAGGGGCGGCCACGCCACCCCTTCCCCGAAATCTGCTGTGCCCGGCGATCAGGCGTTGAAGAGGAAATGCAGGACATCCCCGTCCTTGACCTCATAGGTCTTGCCTTCGACGCGGAACTTGCCCGCCTCACGCGCACCCGCCTCGCCATTGCCCGAGACATAGTCGTCATAGGCAATGGTTTCGGCGCGGATGAAGCCGCGTTCGAAATCGCCATGGATGACGCCTGCCGCCTGTGGGGCCAGCGTGCCGCTGGTGATCGTCCAGGCGCGGGCTTCCTTGGGGCCGACGGTGAAATAGGTCTGCAGGCCCAGCAGCGCATAGGCCGCGCGGATCAGCCGGTCCAGACCGGCCTCATGCAGTCCCATCTCCTCAAGGAACATGGTCGCTTCCTCATCGGGAAGCTGGCTGATCTCTTCCTCGATCCGGGCCGAGATCACCACATGCCCCGCGCCCTGCGCCTTCGCCATTTCCGCCACGCGGTCGGACTGGCTGTTGCCGGTGGCGGCCTTGTCCTCTTCGACGTTGCAGACATAAAGCACGGGCTTCGAGGTCAGAAGCTGCAGCATCCGCCACGACTTCTCGTCCTCTTCGGCAACCTCGACGGTGCGGGCGGGCTTGCCCGATGCCAGCACGGCCTGCGCGGTCTTCAGCAGCTTTTCCTGCGCCAGCGCCTCTTTGTCGCCGCCCTTCACCTTGCGCACAAGGTTCGCAAGCCGCCGCTCGATCGATTCCAGATCGGCGATCATCAGCTCGGTCTCGATGGTCTCGGCATCAGCGACCGGGTCCACGCGCCCCTCGACATGGGTCACATCACCGTCTTCAAAGCAGCGCAGCACATGGGCGATGGCGTCGACCTCGCGGATGTTGGCCAGAAACTGGTTGCCCAGACCCTCACCCTTGGAGGCGCCCTTCACCAGACCGGCGATATCGACGAAGGTGATCCGCGTCGGGATGATCTGCTTGGAGCCCGCAATCGTGGCCAGCCGGTCCAGACGGGCGTCCGGCACGGCAACCTCGCCCACATTGGGCTCGATCGTACAGAAGGGAAAGTTCGCGGCCTGCGCGGCGGCGGTCTTCGTCAGCGCGTTGAACAGCGTCGATTTGCCGACATTCGGCAGGCCGACGATCCCCATACGAAAGCCCATGGTGCAACCTTTTCTTTAGCGTTGCCGTTATCTAGGCGCGGCGCGGGTGCAAGTCCAGCGCGCTGCCGGTTGTTTGCCTGTCGCGCGCCCGAAACGCGCCACAAAGGAGAGCACGATGCAATTCACCCCTTACCTGTCCTTCGCAGGCCAATGCGCCGAGGCGATGCGCTTCTATGGCGAGATCTTTGGCGCGACCCCGCAGATGCAGACCTTTGCCTCGGTCCCGCCGGGCGGGGACATGCCGCCCCTGCCCGCCGAGATGCAGGACTGGATCATGCATGCCGATCTGCGGCTGCCGAATGGTGCCTCGCTGATGGGTGCCGACATGCCGCCCCAGTTCGGAGGAGAGCCGCAGTCCGGCGTCTCGATCGCGCTGACCCTGCCGGCCGAGACCGCCGAGGCCACGTTCGAGCGTCTGGCCTCGGGCGGGACGGTCCGCATGCCCTTCGGTGCGACCTTCTTTTCCGCCGGATTTGGCATGTGCAAGGACCGTTTCGGCACCAGCTGGATGGTCATCACCGCCTGATCGGTCTTGCGTCCCGGCCCTTCGGCAGGTCAGCCGTTGATCTTCCCCCTCGGCACGCGCTAACCCTTGCTGAACCGAGGAAGGGCGACCATGAGCAGAATCGACAAGTGCTTTGCACGGCTGAATGAACAGGGACGCAAGGCGTTCGTCACCTATATGATGGGCGGCGACCCCGACCATGAGACCTCGCTTGAGATCATGCGCGGCCTGCCCGCCGCTGGCGTCGACATCATCGAGCTGGGCATGCCCTTCACCGATCCCATGGCCGATGGCCCGACCATTCAGGCCGCAGGCCAGCGCGCCCTTGCCGCAGGCGGCAGCGTCAGCCGCGTGTTCGAAATGGTCCGCGCCTTCCGCGCCAATGACGACACGACGCCCATCGTGCTGATGGGCTATTACAACCCGATCTATGCCCGTGTGGGCGGCGTCGCGCGCTTCCTTGACGAGGCCGCCGAGGCCGGTGTCGACGGGCTGATCGTCGTCGACCTGCCGCCGGAAGAGGATGCGGAACTGTGCCTGCCCGCGCAGGCCAAGGGCATCAACTTCATTCGCCTGGCGACCCCCACGACCGATGACAAGCGCCTGCCCGCCGTGGCGCGCAACACCTCGGGCTTTGTCTATTACGTCTCGGTCACCGGCACGACCGGCGGTCAGGCCGCAAACGCCGCCGAGGTCGCCCCCGAGGTCGCCCGCATCCGCGCCGCTGCCAACCTGCCGGTGGTGGTGGGCTTCGGCATATCGACCCCCGAAAGCGCGCGCGAGGTTGCCTCGGTCGCCGATGGTTGCGTGGTGGGCAGCGCCATCGTCAAGCAGATCGGCGATGGCCGTTCCGTCGCCGAGGTGCTGGAATTCGTCGCGGGGCTTGCCGCAGGCGCACATTCCGCTGGCAAGGCCTGATCGTCGCCAAAGGCCGGGCAGACGCGACGCCCGTCTGCCCGCGAGGACGCCCGGCTGTGCCGAGGAACAATTCCCTCGGCCGCTCGTTCGATGAAAGCAAACGCGGGGTTTCTCGCAGCGGGCTTTGGTCCGCCGCTATGTCATGTTAGCCGTCAACCGTTCGTAAGGAGTTTGCCGATGACCACGCTTTATTTTCACACCGGTGCCTGTTCGCTGGGCCCGCATATCGTTCTTGAATGGATCGGTGCCCCCTATGAGGCGAAATCGGTCGAATTCGGCACGCCCGAGCTTCTGTCGGTGAACCCGCAGGGCGCCGTTCCGGTGCTGGTCGATGATGACGGCTGGACCCTGACCCAGGCGGGCGCCATCGTCCATTACCTCGCGCGCAAGCACCCCGAGGCCGGTCTGGGTGGCGATCCCTCGCCGCGCGGCCAGGCCGAGGTTGACCGCTGGTCCAGCTTCTTGACGGGCGACCTGCACCCCTCGTTCTTCCCGATCTTCATGCCGCAGCGCTACACCACCAGCGAGGATGACGCCGCGATCAAGGCCACCCGCGCAGCGGGTAAGCTGCTGGTCGAAAAGCGCCTTTCATATCTGGATCAGGAACTTGCTGGCAAATCCTATATTCTGGGTGAGCGTTCGGTGATCGACGCCTATGCCTTCCCGATGATCCGCTGGGCCAGTGCCATGCTGGACAAGGGCATCGCGCCCTATGCCAATGTTCAGGCATGGTTCAACCGCATGCTGGCCGATGAGGGCGTCAAGCGCGTCATGGCCGCAGAAGGGCTGAAGTAAGGCCCTATCATGACCACCGGCATCCACCACGTCACCGCGATCACCCGCCATGTTCAGGCGAATGTTGACTTCTACGTCGGTTTTCTGGGCCTCAGGCTGGTCAAGCGCACGGGCGGCTATGAGGATGCGGAACAGCTGCATCTGTTCTATGGCGACGCCCTTGGCTCGCCCGGCTCGATCGTCACCTTCCTTGTCTGGGAGGATGGCGCGCAGGGCCGGACGGGGCTTGGTCAGGTCTCCGAGATCGCCTTCGCCGTGCCGCCCGACAGCATCGGCGACTGGCTGGTTCGCGCCATGGCCGCGCGCATCCCGGTCGAGGGACCGCTGCGCGAGATGGACGAAACCGTCCTGCGGCTGAAGGACCCCGACGGCATCATCGTCAAGCTGGTGGGCGTCGACATGCCCGCCGCAGCCCCCCTGCCCGATCCCATCGCACCGCGCCGGTTGCGCGGCCTGACCCTGCTGACCGAAAAGCCGCAGGAAACGGCCGAGTTCCTGCAGCGCTTCGGCTATCGCGCCGACCGGACGGTGGGCAATGTGCAGCGCCTCGCCTCGGATACCGATGTGCTGGACGTGCGCGATTCCCGTGGCTTCTTCCCGGGCATTCAGGGAACGGGCGTGCTGGACCATGTGGCCCTGCGCGCCGAGGATGTCGACAGCGTGCGCCGGATGCGATTGAACCTGCGCGATGCGGCGGGCGTGACCAATGTCCACGACCGGCAATACTTCATGTCGCTTTATGTGCGCGACCCCTCCGACATCCTGCTGGAATATGCGACCGACGGCCCCGGCTTCACCGTCGATGAGCCTGCCGAAACGCTGGGCGAAAAGCTCTTCATCCCGCCCTCGGACCTCAAGCGTGCCGAGGATCTGCGCGTTTTGATGCCGCAATTCGCCATGCCGGGGGAAGAGCGGATGCCGATGCGCGATCTGCATTTCACCCACCGCTTCTATCAGCCCGACGCGCCCGACGGCAGCACCATCGTTCTGCTGCACGGCACCGGCGGGAATGAGGCGGATCTGATGCCGCTGGCCCATCGCATCAACCCGAACGCCCAACTTCTGGGGGTCCGGGGTCGCGCGACCGAAGAGGGGATCCTGCGCTGGTTCCGCCGCTATGACGCGGTGACCTTCGACCAGCAGGACATCCGCGCCGAGGCCGAGGCCTTCGCGGCCTTCGTCACCGAGGCCACGCGCGCTTACGGGCTTGATCCGGCGCGCACCAGCTTCCTTGGTTATTCGAACGGCGCGAACCTGCTGGGCGCCCTGATGCAGCTTCATCCGGGCGCGATCCGCAAGGCCATGCTGTTGCGCGGAACGCAGGTTCTGGAGGATGCGCCGGCCGCCGATCTGCAAGGCACGCACGTCCTGCTGGTCAGCGGCAAGACCGACATGTTCGGCCGCAAATCCCCCGAGCTTCAGGCCGCGCTTGAAGGCGACGGGGCAGCGCTCGACGCCCGGGTGATCGCCGCCGGGCATGAGCTTGCCCCCGAGGATGCCGAGATCGCGCGGGACTGGCTTGCGGCCTTGGCCGACTGATTGCCCGTTGAATTCACGAAAGAAAGGCCGCCGGATCGCTCCGGCGGCCTTTTTCATTGTTACAGTGCCTCGCTCAGCCCAGCGGCTTCAGCCCGGCCTCGATCTGCGTGCGCCGGTTTTCCAGGAAGGGCGGCAGCGACAGCCGTTCGCCCAGCGTTTCCAGCGGTTCATCGACGGCGAAACCGGGGCCGTCCGTGGCGATCTCGAACAGGTTGCCACCCGGCTCGCGGAAGTAGAGCGAGCGGAAATAGTAGCGCTCGACCTCGCCCGACGAGGGGATCCGCAGCTCATTGAGCCGCTTGGCCCATTGGTGGATCTGCGGGATGTCCGGCGTGCGGAAGGCGACGTGGTGAACGCCACCCGCGCCCTGCTGCGCCACCCTCAGGCCCGGCTGCACGGCGACATGCAGTTCGGACGCAGGCCCGCCCTCGCCCATCTCAAAGACATGCACGGTGCCTTCGCCATCGGGGCTGGCATATTCGCGCGCCTTGCGCATGTTCATCACATGCACCAGCACCAGCTCGGTCGGCGCAAGATCCGGGACCGAGATGGTGATCGGCCCCAGCCCGCGGATCTGATGCTGCGCGGGGACGGGGCTACGCTCCCACGGGTGGACCTCGCCCTGCGTATTGTCCTCGGTCAGGCGGAAGCGCTGACCCTCGGGGTCTTCGAAATCCAGCGTCGCGCGGCCATCCAGCGTCGCGATCTGGCCCGCAGACAGCCCGCCGTCGCGAAGCCGTCCCGCCCAGAAGTCCAGGCTGTCGCCCGCAACCCGCAGGCCGGTGCGGCTGATCGAATGCGTCCCCCGACGCTCACGCGGGGTCGGCCAGTCGAAGAAGGTCAGGTCGGTGCCGGGACTGGCCAGCCCATCCGCATAGAACAGGTGATATGCCGAGGTGTCGTCCTGGTTGACGGTCTTCTTGACCATCCGCAGGCCCAGCGTGTCGGTATAGAACCGCTTGTTGGCAGGCGCGTCGGCGGTGATGGCCGTCAGGTGGTGAATTCCGGTCAGCTCCATGTTGAGCCTCCTTTCTGTTGTCCTGAATATGCGCCCGAACGGCGTGCCAAGCCACTGGCGGACCCTCGAACGGCGTGTTCGCGTTTTCGGAACGGCGCGGGGGCTTCATTCGGGAAAATAAGAATGAAAACGCTTTCACCCCGCGCCCCGCAGGCAGATTTTCCCGCAGGTCCCACGGCTCTGGAACAGTGCCCCGCAGCCCTTGGCCAAGGCGGAAATCCATTCCCCTGCAAACACTTGCCCGCAACCGCCGCCCGCTTGCAGTGCCTTCGCCCCTGCCCCTAATTCTGGTTCTGAACCGGAGGCACGCATGTCGATTATCGTCCAGAACATGACCAAACGCTTTGGCCGGACCGAGGTCCTGCGCGGCATCGACCTGACCATCGAGTCGGGCGAGCTAGTAGCGCTGCTTGGCCCCTCGGGCTCGGGCAAGACGACGCTTCTGAAGATCATCGCGGGGCTGGAATGGCCCGACGCCGGGCGGCTGCAGGTTGAGGGTGCGGACTGGCTGCAACTGGCCGCGCAGGACCGCCGCATCGGCTTCGTCTTCCAGCATTACGCGCTGTTCCCGCATATGACGGTGCGCGACAACATCGCCTTCGGCCTGACCGTGCGCCCGCGCGCCGAGCGTCCGGGCAAGGCGGTCATCGACGCCAAGGTCGATGAACTGCTGGAGTTCCTGCAGATCGCCCCGCTGGGCGAGCGCTATCCGCTGCAACTCTCGGGTGGGCAGCGCCAGCGCGTGGCGCTTGGCCGGGCCTTGGCGATCCAGCCGACGGTGCTGTTACTGGATGAACCCTTCGGCGCGCTGGATGCCGCTGTGCGCCGCGACCTGCGGCAATGGCTGCGGGGCGTCCATGACGCCACCGGCTCGACCACGATCTTCGTGACCCACGATCAGGAAGAGGCGTTCGAACTGGCCGACCGCGTCGTCGTCATGGGCGAAGGCCGGATCGAGCAGATCGGCCATGCCGACCAGATCGTCGACCACCCCGCCTCGCCCTTCGTGGCCCGCTTCATGGGCGCGACCATCGAACTGCCGGTCACCCTGACCGCTGGCCGGGCCGAGGGTGAGGGGCTGGACCTCTCGCACCTGCCGCGCCGTGCGCTGCCCGATGGTCCCGCCACACTGTTCCTGCGCCCTGCCGACGTGACGCCCGTGCCGACCGCGAACGGGCGCTGGCGCATCTGCCGCCTGACCAGCACCGGCTCGCTTCTGCGGGTCGATCTTGATGAAGGCGGCACGCCCGGCTTCAGCGTCGATCTGCCGCGCCGCGCGCCGCAGGCCCGCGCGCTGACCGTCGGCACCCGCGTCAATCTGGCCCCCGAGGCCGGAGCTCTGTTTTCCACTGTTGCCGAGCGGTCGTCCCCCGCGCGGGGCGACACCACCCAACCGCTCAAGGAGCATTCTGCATGATACTGTCAAAATTCCGCGCGGCCGCACTGGCGCTCGCCATCGGGGCCACTCCCGCCGTGGCGCAGGACAAGATCCTGAACGTCAGCTATGACATCGCGCGCGAGCTGTTCGAGGCGCTGAACCCCGAGTTCCAGAAGCACTGGCAGGAAAAGACCGGCCGCACCGTCACCATCGACCAAAGCCACGGCGGCTCGTCGAAGCAGGCGCGCGCCATTCTTGAGGGGCTGGACGCCGACGTCGTGACTTTCAACCAGGAAACCGATGTCGACGTGCTGGCCAAGGCTGGGCTGGTCGCCGAGGACTGGCGCAACGCCTTCCCGAACGGCGCCTCGCCCTATTACTCGCTGCCGGCGTTCCTGGTGCGCGAGGGCAACCCAAAGAACATCAAGGACTGGTCGGACCTGACGCGCGATGACGTGCAGGCGGTCTTCCCGAACCCCAAGACCAGCGGCAACGGGCGCTATACCTACTTGGCCGCCTATGCCTATGCGCTGGAACAGAACGGCGGCGATCAGGCCAAAGCGCAGGAATTCGTGCGCAAGATCCTGTCGCAGGTTCCGGTCTTTGACACCGGCGGTCGCGCCGCCACCCAGACCTTTGCCGAGCGTGAGATCGGCGATGTGCTGATCACCTTCGAGGCCGAAACCGCAGGCATCGCCAAGCAATATGCCGATCGCGGCTTTGTCGCGGTGACGCCCTCGACCAGCCTGTTCGCGGCATTCCCCATCGCGCTGGTCGCCCAGAACGCCGAGCGCAAGGGCACGACCGAGGTCTCGACCGAGTACCTGAACTGGCTCTATTCGCCCGAGGCGCAGGACACGCTGGCCGAAAACCACTACCGCGTCACCGACAAGGACGTTGCCGCGAAGTTTGCCGACCAGCAGCCGGAAGTGAAGCTGCTGACCGTCGATGACGTCTTCGGCGGCTGGGACAAGGTCACCGAAGAGCATTTTGCCGAAGGCGGCATCCTTGATCAGGTCTTTGTCAACCAATGACCGATGTTGCGGCACCCATCCGCAGGAAACGCGTGCTGCCGGGGTTCACACTGAGCCTTGGCACCACGCTGCTTTATCTGACGCTGATCATCCTGATCCCGGTGCTGGCGCTGGTGCTGAAAGGGGCCGAGATCGGGCCCGAGCGTTTCCTGCGCATCATCACCTCGCCGCGGACGCTGGCGGCGCTGAAGATCACCGTCACAGCGGCGGCGGTCGCCACGCTTTTCAACGCGCTTTACGGGCTTTTGATGGCCTGGGTGCTGGTGCGCTATGAATTCCCCGGAAAGCGCCTTCTGGATGCGCTGATGGACATTCCCTTCGCCCTGCCGACCGCCGTCGCGGGCCTTGCGCTGACCGCGCTTTTTTCGGCGAACGGCTGGTTCGGATCAGTGCTGGAAAGCGCGGGGATCTCGGTTGTCTATACGATCTGGGGCATCATCATCGCGATGACCTTCACCTCGATCCCCTTTGTCGTGCGCACCGTCCAGCCCGTGCTGGAGGATCTGGACCCGACGCTGGAACAGGCCGCCGTGACGCTGGGCGCGCGGCCCTGGACGATCTTCACCCGCATCGTCTTTCCCGCGATCCTGCCCGCCTTTCTGGCCGGGTCGACCATCGCCTTCGCCCGCAGCCTGGGCGAATTCGGCGCGGTCGTCTTCATCGCCGGGAACAAACCCAACGAAACCGAGATCGCCTCGCTTCTGGCCTTCATCCGGCTTGAGGAATACGACTATGCCGGTGCCGCCGCCATTGCGCTGGTGCTGCTGATCATGGCGCTGACGCTGCTTCTGATCTCGAACCTCATCCAGATCTGGTCCGCCCGCCACCGAGAGCCCCGATGAACACGCTCGCCCTGTCGCCCCCGCGTCCCCGTGCCAGTCTGGTGCCGAAGCTGCTGATCGGCCTTGCGGTCGTGCTGACCGCACTGCTGGTCATCGCGCCGCTGACCTATATCTTCTACCGGGCGCTTTCCGAGGGCTGGGCGGTCTATGCCAAGAACATCACCGATCCGCAGACCCTGCATGCGATCTGGCTGACCGCGCTGGTCGCGCTGATCGTCGTGCCGGTCAACATGGCCTTCGGCATCGCCGCCGCATGGGCCGTCGCCAAGCATCGCTTCCCGGGGCGCGGGCTGCTGGTCACGCTGATCGAGATCCCCTTCTCGATCTCTCCGATCATCGCGGGCATTTGCTACCTGCTGCTTTATGGCCGTCAGGGGCTGCTGGGCCCGTTCCTGCTGGAGCATGACCTGAAGATCATGTTCGCGCTGCCCGGCATCGTGCTGGTCACCATGTTCGTCACCGCCCCCTTCGTCGCGCGCGAGGTGCTGCCGCTGATGCAGGCGCAGGGCACCGAGCAGGAAGAGGCCGCCGTGACGCTGGGCGCCAGCGGCTGGCAGATCTTCCGCCGCGTGACCCTGCCCAACATCAAATGGGCGCTGCTTTACGGCGCGGTCCTGTGTTCGGCCCGCGCGGTGGGCGAATTCGGCGGCGTCTCGGTCGTCTCGGGCAACGTCCGGGGGCAGACGAACACCCTGCCCCTGCAGGTCGAGTTGCTGTTCAACGACCTCAACGTGGTTGGCGCTTTCGCCGCCGCCTCGACGCTGACGCTGATCGCACTGGTGGCGCTGGTCGTCAAATCGCTGCTGGAGGTGCGGGGCAAGGGCTGAACAAGCCGTGACCTCGTGCCGCAGCGATGCGGTTCGCGATAGACTCGGCCTCTTGCGCCCCCTAGGTTTCATCTCATGGAAGACGCCGCCCTCAACATGCCCTGCCCGGAACTGCCGAAGCCTCGCAGCTTCTGGCAGCGCATTGCCGACCGGCTGGCGGCGCTGGTCGGCTCGAAACGCGCGGCGACCCCGCCCGAACGCTCGGTTGCCTTCACCATCGCGGTGATCGCGCTTGGCGCGAAGCTGGCCAAGGCCGACGGTCAGGTCCAGCGCTCTGAGGTTTCGGCCTTCCGCCGCGTTTTCATCATCCCCCGTTCCGAGGAACGCAACGCCGCCCGCGTCTTCGACTTGGCGCGTGAGGATGTGGCCGGTTTCGACGCCTGGGCGCGCCGGATTGCGGCGCTTTTTCCGCCGGGCGATCCGGTGCTGGTCGATGTCATCGAGGGGCTGTTCATCATCGCCGTCGCCGATGGCGCGCTGCATGAGGCCGAGACGATCTTCATCGACGAGGTGGCCCGCATCTTCAGCCTCTCGCCTGCGCAGGTCGCGACCATCCGCGCCCGCCATGACCCCGATCAGGGCTGCCCGCCCTGCGAGGTGCTGGGCGTGGCCATCGACACGCCTTTGCCCGAGGCCCGCAAGCGCTGGCGCGAACTGGTGCGCGAGGCCCATCCCGACCGCGCCATTTCACGCGGCCTTCCGCCCGAGGCCGTGCGTCTGGCCGAGGCACGGACGCGCGCGCTCAACGATGCCTGGGATCACTTCCGCAAGATGCACCAGCAGATGAACCCCGTCACCGGCTGACGGAACCCTGACCGCGCGCAAGGGGTTTCCTGTCCGATGACTGCGAAAGGCCCCTGCGATGAAACCAATCCTCTCTGCGCTGATGCTGTCGGTCCTGCTGACCCTAGGCCCCGCTTATGCCCAGCAGGGCTATGAGCCGCCCTTGGCCGGACCCGAGGATATGCCGCAGGATCAGGACCGCGACCGGGGCGACCCGCTGAAGGACGGGCTCGAAGGCGCGCTGCAGAATCTTCTGCGCGACGTCGAGCCGCATATGGAGGCCATCGGGCGCGAGCTTGAGGGGGCGATGTCCGAGTTTGGCCCGGTGTTCGAGGATCTCAGCTCGCTGATGGATGACATCGGCAATTATCAGGCGCCCGAACGGCTGGAGAATGGCGATATCCTGATCCGCCGCCGTGCCGACGCGCCGCCGCCCCCGCCGGTGGGCGATGCGCTGCAGAACATGCTGCGCCCGCGCGCCGAGGATGATCCGCGCCTGAACCCGCGCCGCCCGGCCGACGATCCGCCGCGCGACATCCCGCTGGAAGAAGCGCAGCCCCCTGCCTATGAGCTGGACCTTTAGACCCGCCTTGGGCCGAAGCTTTCCACCCATTCGACCAGTCGCGGCAGGGCACGCCGCCGCAGGTCATAGCCTTCGGTGATCGTGCTGCGCGCGGCCTCTTTCAGGCGTGCGGCCTCGGGATCGCCTTCCAGCCCCCGGATCAGCGCGGCCTCCAGCGCCTGCTGGTCGAAGAAGGGCACCAGCCGACCGTTCTTGCCGTCCTGGATCAGCTCTTGCACGGGCGCGGTGTCCGAGGCCACGATGTAGCAGCCCGCCCCCATCGCCTCGGTCAGGGACCAGCTAAGCACGAACGGATAGGTCAGATAGCAGTGGACCCGCGCGACCTGCAGCAGTGACAGATATTGCGCATAGGGCACGCGGCCCAGGAAATGGATGCGCGAGAGGTCAAGCTTGCCCTCCAGCTCTGACAGCATCGCCGCCTTCCAGCTGTCGGCATTCTTGGGCTTGCCGCCGTAGCTCACGTCCTCCTCGCCGCCGACCAGCACGACCTGCGCATCGGGTCGCGCGCGCATCACCTCGGGCAAGGCGCGCATGAAACTGTGAAAGCCGCGATACGGCTCCAGCGAGCGTGAGACATAGCTCAGCACCTCGTCGCCCTGCCGCAGAACCCGGCCATTCGGCAGCGTCAGCGTCGCCTCGGGGTTCGGGCGGACCACATCAACGTCGATGCCGTCATGGATCACCGTCAGCTTCTGGCGCAATTCGGGTGGAAAGGAATTGGCCTGATAATGCGTCGGCGCCAGCCCCGCATCCGCCTGCACGATGCCCTGAATCAGATGGGCCGAGCGCGCGACGGTCGAGACCCGCCCCTCATCCGTGCCGGGCGAGATTTCGGCGTCAAAACCGACATCATGGCCACGCGTGCGATAAAGCAGCTCGGCATAGACCAGAAGGCGCGCCTCGGGCCAGATCTCGCGCAGAAACAGTGTCTCGCCCCAGCCGGAATGGCCGAAGATCAGATCGGGCGTATAGCCATGCTGATCGCGCAGCGCCCGGCAGCCGCGCGCCGCCAGCCAGCCCCGCTCGGCATGTTCGGCATAGGTCTTGCCCAGCGAGGGCGGGAACTGCATCTCGCCCGGTGATTTGTAGCGCACCACCCTGACCGGAGAGGGGCGCTTGTTCTGCTCATCCGTCAGCCCCATCACCTCATGGCCCCGCGCCGCAAGCGCAGGGGCCAGATGCACGAACTGGCCGGGGAAGTTCTGGTGAACGAACAAAATCTTCATGTGGACGGCCTGACACTGTTTTCAAAGGCCGCCGCCATCAGGCGACGGGTGTACTCATCCTGCGGCGCGGCAAAGACCTGCGCGGTCGGCCCCTGCTCGACCACCTCGCCCGCGCGCATCACCATGATCTGATGCGACATGGCCCGGACCACCCGCAGGTCGTGGCTGATGAACAGATAAGCCAGCCCCTGCTTGCGCTGGAAGCGGCGCAGCAGCTCGACGATCTGGACCTGCACGGTCATGTCCAGCGCCGAGGTCGGCTCATCCAGCACCACAAGCCGCGGTTTCAGGATCATCGCCCGCGCAATCGCGATGCGCTGGCGCTGCCCGCCCGAGAATTCATGCGGGTAACGGTGCATCATCGTGGGGTCCAGCCCCACCTCGGTCATCATGCCGGCGACCAGCGCGCGCGGGTCCTGCCCCGCTTCGATGCCATGGACGCCCAGACCTTCGGCGATGATCTGTTCGACCGTCATCCGGGGCGAAAGGCTGCCATAAGGGTCCTGAAAGACGATCTGCATGTCGCGCCGCAACCGGCGCAGCCCGCGCCCCTGCAGGCCCGAGATATCGCGCCCCATGAACAGGATCGGGCCTTCGCTTTCAATCAGCCGCATGATCGCCAGCGCCAGCGTCGTCTTGCCCGAGCCGGATTCGCCCACGATCCCCAGCGTCTCACCGGCGCGCACGCTCAGCGTCGCGCCATTCACGGCCTTCACATGGCCGACGGTGCGGCGCAGCCAGCCGCGCTTGATCGGGAACCAGACCTTCAGGTCGCGGGTCGCCACGATCTCGGGCGCATCCTCGGTAAAAGGTTCGGCCAGCCCCTTCGGCTCGGCCTCCAACAGCTTGCGGGTATAGGGATGCTGGGGGCTCGCGAAGATCTGGGCGGCGGGGCCCTGCTCGACGATCTCGCCATCCTCCATCACACAGACATGGTCGGCGATGCGCCGCACGAGGCCAAGGTCATGGCTGATGAAAAGCATCGACAACTGCTCATCGCGCTTGAGATCCGCCAGAAGCTCCATGATCTGCGCCTGAATCGTCACATCCAGCGCCGTCGTCGGCTCGTCGGCGATCAGCAGTTCCGGGCCGTTCGCCAGCGCCATGGCGATCATCACGCGCTGGCGCTGACCGCCCGAAAGCTGGTGTGGATAGTCCTGCAGCCGCGTTTCCGGGTCGCGGATGCCGACCTTGGTCAGCAGTTCGATCACCCGCGCGCGGGCGGGCTCGCCTTGCAGGCCCTGATGCAGCGCAAGGCTTTCCTCCAGCTGCCGCTCGATCGTCTGCAGCGGGTTCAGCGAGGTCATCGGCTCTTGAAAGATGAAGCTGATGTCATTGCCGCGCACAGCACGCAAGGTCGCCTCGGGCGCGCCAACGAGCTCGCGGCCCTCATAGGCAACGCTGCCCTGAACCTCAGCTGCGGCACCCAGCAGCCCCACGGTCGAAAGCGCGGTGACCGATTTGCCCGAACCGGACTCGCCCACCAGCGCGACGGTCTGGCCGCGCTCGACCCGGAAGCTGACGCCCTTGACGGCGGGCATGGTGCGGCCATCCTGCCGAAAGCTGATGCGCAGGTCCCTGACCTCAAGAACGGCGGTCATCGGAAGGTCTTTCTGGGGTCGAAGGCATCGCGCACGCCTTCAAAGATGAAGACCAGCAGCGACAGCATGAAGGCGAAGGTGAAGAAGGCGGTGAAGCCCAGCCAGGGCGCCTGCAGGTTCTGCTTGGCCTGCAGCGCCAGCTCCCCCAGCGACGGGGCCGACGCAGGCAAGCCGTAGCCCAGATAATCCAGCGCCGCGAGCGAGGAAATCGTGCCGGTTACCACGAAGGGCAGCATGGTCAGCGTGGCGACCATGGCATTGGGCAGGATATGGCGGAACATGATCTTCCGGTCGCTGACGCCAAGCGCGCGGGCGGCGCGCACATATTCGAAGTTGCGCGCCCGCAGGAACTCGGCCCGCACCACGCCGACCAGCGCGGGCCAGCCAAAGAGGATCGAGATCAGAACCAGCAGCCAGAAGCTGCGCCCGAGGATCGCGAACAGGATGATGATGACGTAAAGCGAAGGGGTCGAGCCCCAGATCTCCAGCATGCGCTGCAGGAAAAGGTCGGTCCGGCCGCCGAAATAGCCCTGCACGGCGCCTGCGGTGATGCCGATGACCGAGCTGACGATGGTCACGATCAGCGTGAAGAGGATCGACATGCGGAAGCCATAGATCACCCGCGCCAGCACATCGCGCGAGGTGTCGTCGGTACCCAGCAGGTGCTTGCTGTCGGGCGCACTGGGCGCGGTGCCGACATTGTTGATGGTGCGGTAATGATAGGGAATGGGGGGCCAGACCATCCAGCCGCGCTCGATCGGCTCACCCGCGACCTGTCCGGTTTCGGCGGCCTCGCTCATGGTGGCCTCGGGGTCGTCCCAGCATTCCTCACGCCCGCCGGTGCGGATCAGGCATTGAACGCTGGGGTCGGTATAGATCGCCTCGGTGCCGAAATCGCCGCCGAAGGCGGTCTCGGGATAAAAGCGGTAGGCGGGAAAGAACAGATCGCCCTTGTAGCTGACCACGACCGGCTTGTCGTTCGCCACCAGTTCCGCAAACAGCGTCACGACGAAGATGATCGAAAAGATCACCAGCGACCAGAAGGCGCGCTTGTTGCGGCGGAAATTGCGCCAGCGGCGCTGGTTCAGCTCGGATACCGCCATCAGCCCGCTCTCCGCTCGAAGTCGATGCGCGGGTCGACGAAGACATACATGAGGTCAGAGAGGATGCCCACCACCAGCCCCAGCAGGCCAAAGACCCAGAGCGTGCCGAAGATCACCGGATAGTCGCGCTGAACCGCCGCCTCGAACCCCAGCCGCCCCAGCCCGTCGAGCGAGAAGATCGTCTCGATCAGGATGGAGGAGCCGAAGAAGACGCCCAGAAACAGCGCCGGAAAACCGGCAATGACGATCAGCATGGCATTGCGGAAGACGTGGCCGTAAAGCACCCGCCGCTCGGTCAGGCCCTTGGCGCGGGCGGTGATGACGTATTGCTTGTTGATCTCGTCAAGGAAGCTGTTCTTGGTCAGCAGGGTCAGGGTGGCGAAGCTGGCGATGGTCGTGGCCGCCACCGGCAGCGTGATGTGCCACAGATAGTCCTTGATCTTGCCCCAGACGCTGAGGTCGGCGAAATTGTCCGAGGTGAGCCCCCGCAGCGGGAAGATCTGCCAGTAAGAGCCACCCGCGAACAGCATCATCAAGAGCACCGCGAACAGGAACCCGGGGATCGCATAGCCGATGATGATGGCGCTGGAGGTCCAGGTGTCGAAGGCCGTGCCGTCGCGCACCGCCTTGCGGATGCCCAGCGGGATCGAGATCAAATAGGCGATCAGCGTCGACCACAGGCCCAGCGTGATCGAGACCGGCAGCTTCTCGATCACCAGATCCGTCACCGAGACCGAGCGGAAGAAGCTGGTGCCGAAATCGAAGCGGACATAATTGCCCATCATCACCATGAAGCGCTGGAACGCGCCGATCTTTTCCTTGTGGCAATCGGGCGATTTCAGATCGGGCGCACCCTCATGGCCTTCGGTGCAGACAATGCGCGAAAAGCCCATCTGCACCTCAAGCTGGTCCAGCAGTTCGGGCGGAATGCCCCGCGCGCCCGCATATTCCGAGCTGGCCTGCTGGGCCGTATCGCCCCCCGCGCCCGCAATGTTGCGAAACGCGTCACCCTCGCCCTGAATGCGGGCAATGACCTGATCGATCGGCCCGCCGGGGACGAATTGCGTCAAGGTGAAGTTGACCAGCATGATGCCGATCAGCGTCGGAATGATCAGCAGCAAGCGCCGCAGGATATAGGCTGCCATTCGCCCTGTCTCTTGCCCCTTGTGCCCTGAGGCCGGTTCAGCGCAACGCGCCCGCCTGTTTCAGCTTTTCAGCCTTATCGGCGTCATACCACCAGAAATCAAGCTCGCCCAAGGCATAGGGGGGCATGGTGTCGGGATGGGCGTACATGTCGTAATAGGCCAGCGTGTAATCGGCCTTGTACCATTGCGGAACCCAGAAGCGCAGCGCGCGAAGGCTGCGGTCGAAGGCCTTGATGATATTGTCCATTTCCTCTTGCGTGGTCGCGGCGATGCCCAGCTTCATCAGCTGGTCGATGGCCGGGTTGGCAAGCCCCATGCTGTTGAAGACATCGCCCACATTCTCCGAGCCGAAATACTGCTCGGTGCCGCCGCCCATGTAGAAGCTCTGGCCCAGCGAATCCGTCACAATGTCGAAATCATGTGAGCGGGTGCGGGTCTCCATCTCAGCATCATCGACGCGGGCGTTGGTGGCGTCGATGCCGACCGCGCGAAGGTTCTGCACGAAGGGGTTGATAATGCGGTCAAAACTTTGGTTCGCATTCAGGAATTCGACCTTCAGGGTCTCATTCTTGTCATTGCGGCGAATGCCGTCGCTGCCGACCTTCCAGCCCGCCTCATCCAGCAGACGCGCGGCCTTGCGCAGGTTCCCCCGATCCAACTGGCTGTTCGACGAGACCGGCTGAACGACCGCATCCTCGGTCAGGATACCCTCGGGCAGGTCCTTGGCCAGAGGCTCCAGCAGCGCAAGTTCGCCCGGCGTGGGCGGGCCTTCGGCCTTCAGATCGCTGTTGTCCCAGAAGGAATTCACGCGGGTGTTCAGCCCGTACATCAGCGTCTCATTCGTCCATTCGAAGTTGAAGACCAACCCGATGGCCTCGCGCACGCGAATGTCCTGAAACTTCTCGCGGCGCAGGTTGAAGACCCAGGCCTGACCCGAGGCGATATTGCCATTGGGCAGCGTTTCCTTGACCACCGAGCCATTCTTGAACGCCGGGAAATCATAGCGCGTCGCCCAGTGGATCGACGAGACCTCGTTACGGAAAGTATAGATACCTGCCTTGAAGGCCTCGAATGCGGCATCGTAATCGGCGAAATACTCGACCCGGATGCGGTCGAAATTGTGCCGCCCGACGTTGATCGGCAGATCCTTGCCCCAATAGTCGGGGTTGCGGCGGACGCTGATCGAGCGGCCCATCTCGACCTTGTCGAGAATATAGGGCCCCGAGCCGATGAAGGGCAGATTGCTGCTTTGCTCGATATCGCGCTTGTTCTTTTCGAAATCGGCGCGCGAGAAAATGACCTGGCTTCCGACCTGCTGAATCACGTCGCGGCGCGGATAATCGGGCGCGAAATAGAATTTGACGCTGTGATCGTCCAGCACCTCGGCCTTGCTGACCATGCGCGAGATGCCGGTGCGATAAGAGGACAGGCCCTTGTCGCGCAGAAGCTCAAAGGAAAACAGCACGTCATGCGCCGTCAGCGGCGTCCCGTCCGAGAATTTCGCCTCGGGGCGCAGGTGGAAGATGACCCAGTCCCGGCTTTCCGGATATTCGATGGTCTCGCAGAGCAGGCAATAGGATGAGCCGCGCTCATCCACCGCGTCCTCCATCAGCCGCTCCAGCGGCATGATCGACAGCGCCGTCGCCCGGCCGCGATGGGTGAAGGGGTTGTGACTGTCAAAGCCGCCCTGCCCCCATTCCGAAATCTCGCCGCCCTTGGGCGCGTCGGGGTTCACATAGCGCAGGTGCTTGTAGTCAGCGGGCAGTTCGGGTTCGCCGAAAACCGCGATCCCGTGCGAGGTGATGGTTTTTTCCTGTCCATCCTGCGCGGCGGCGGCGAAAGGCGCCACGGCCAGAAGTGCAATGATCGATGCCTGTCGCAGGAAGGGCTTTGTCATCTCGCTCTCATTCTTTGTTATTATGGCTTTGTGGTCCGGGTCTTCGCTTGGGCGGCCCCTCACGGCGCCTGCCTGCGGACAAGCTAGCAGCCACGCGCCCCGGTTCAACATGCAAATCCGTGAGCAGCCGAAAGTCGGGCCCCTGCCAAGGCCGGTCGCAGGACATGAAAAAGGGGCGCAAAAGCGCCCCTGATCCGTCATGAAATTCTGTCGATCTTACTTCTGGGTTTCCAGATAGGCGATCAGGTTGGCGCGGTCCTGGGCTTTCGGCAGGCCAGCGAAGGACATCTTGGTGCCTTTCACGGCGGCCTTCGGGTTTTCCAGGAAGTGCGACAGCGCGGCCGGGGTCCAGTCCGGATCCTCGGAAGCGTGGGCGCGCATGGAATCGGTATAGCTGAAGTTCGCATCGCTGGCGACCGCGCGGCCGACAACGCCGTTCAGGTGCGGGCCGGTGCTGTCCGAGCCGTCCAGCTTGTGGCAGGCCTTGCACTTGCCGAAGACTTTCTCGCCTGCGGCAGCATCGGCCGTGGCATAGATTTCATCAAAGCTCGGGCCGGCATCGGCCGCTGCGGTGTCGCCACCGGCGGATTCTTCGACCGGGATGGTGTAAGCCTGCGCATGTTCTTCGTCGCCGTGACCTGCGGCACCGACGTGATAGAGGCTGGAAGCGCCCCACTGAACCAGCAACAGGAACAGAAGCGAGCCAATCAGCGCACCGGCCGTCTTGGTAAGGGTCATGGTGTTGAACATATCTGCGGCTCCCTTGTACGGTCTGTCCGTGGAATTGGGCGTTATCTATCCGCTTTCGTTCCCTTGGTTCAAGGTATAGTTGTCGCTTTGCCGCGACAATTAGGGGCGAACTGATGTCGCCCCGACACGGCCAACACGATCCCGAACCGTCAAGGTATACCGATGTCTGATAACCTGATCGCATTCCAGGGCGAACCTGGCGCTTACAGCCACCAGGCCTGCCGCACCTATGTGCCGGAAATGGAGACGATTCCCTGCCGCACGTTCGAGGATGTGATCGAGACGGTCCGCAGCGGCAAGGCGCGCCTCGCGATGCTGCCGGTCGAGAATTCGACCTATGGCCGGGTGGCGGATATCCACCACCTGTTGCCAGAAAGCGGCCTGCACATCATCAACGAAGGGTTCGTGCGCGTGCACATCAGCCTTCTGGGCGTGCCGGGTGCCAAGGTTGAAGACATAACCGACGCGATGAGCCACCCCGTCCTTCTGGGCCAGTGCCGCGGCTTTCTGCGCGACCACAACATCCGCAGCATCGTGGGCGCGGATACCGCAGGCTCGGCCATGGAGGTCGCGCGGCGCGGTGAAAAGCAGCTTGCCGCCCTTGCCGCCCCCATCGCGGGCGAAATCTATGGCCTGACCGAGCTTGCCCATCAGATCGAGGATCGCGCGAACAACACCACCCGCTTCCTGATCATGGCGCGCGAGCCCGACCTGACGCGGCGCACGAATGCCTCGGGCGATCCGACCATGATCACCAGCTTTGTCTTCCACGTCCGCAACATCCCGGCCGCGCTTTACAAGGCGCTTGGCGGCTTTGCGACGAACGGCGTCAACATGACGAAGCTGGAAAGCTATATGGTCAACGGCGTCTTCACCGCGACCCAGTTCTATGCCGATATCGAAGGCCACCCCGAAGACGCGAATGTCGCGCGTGCGCTGGAGGAACTGGGCTTCTTCACCTCCAGCATGAAGATCCTCGGCGTCTATCCCGCCGATCCGCTGCGCGCCGCTCAGGCGGCCGAGGCGGCAGAGTAACCCTTTCCGGGCTGATGCGCGGGACGTGTCAGCCCAGACGCGGGTTCATCGCCAGATCGTTGACGAACTCCGCAATCCGCAGCGCGAACTTGCGGTCCAGCTGCGCCTTGCCCAGCTTGGCCGTCTGCAGCAGCAGCCGCGCCTTCATGCCGCGCGGCTGAATGTCGGCCTCGAAGATCAGCCGCGATTTCGTCGGCGTCAGCGCGACCACGGTCATCTGCAACTCGATCAGGAACAGCTCCGACTGGCCATTGATGCGGATGACGCCCGGCGGCTCATAGCGCGTCAGCTCCAGCGACAAATCACGGCGCTTGCCGCGCCAGTCGAACCCGACCATCCAGCCCATCCCAACGCCGTTCTGGGTCAGGCTGTCCGTGCGCCGAACCGAGGCACCACGCCGCACCAGAAGCCGCTCGATGCGCCCGAAATCGCTGATGGACTGAAACAGCGCCTCGCTGGAAAGATCCGTGTCCTGCCGGGTCGAAAACTTCATGCCTGCTCCAAAGCTTCTATCACGCAGGGGTCATACCCGCCCGATACAGTCGCTCTACCCGCATAAGCGCTTGCCTTGCAAGCCTGCCACAGAATCGCGTTTATCATCGTCCGTTCATACAATTCAGGGTTGAAACTACTGTGAATCTCGCGCCTTGCTGGATCAAATGCCAAGGGTGAGGTTGGAATGCGACGTGGCGCGGCCGCGATGACCGAGTTGCGGATTCTCGCGACCACTGACCTGCATATGCACGTCCTGAGCTATGATTATTTCGCCGAACGCCCTAGCGACAGCTTCGGGCTGGAGCGGACCGCCGCGCTGATCGCAGCCGAGCGGGCCACCGCCACGAACAGCCTGCTTCTGGACAATGGCGATTTTCTGCAGGGCAATCCGATGGGCGATTATCTGGCCGAAGCCAGCCGGACCTCCCGGCACCGCCCCCATCCCGCCATCGCGGCGATGAACCTGCTACAATATGACGCAGCCACGCTGGGCAATCACGACTTCAGCTTCGGCCTGCCATTTCTTGAGCGTACGCTCTCGGGCGCGCAGTTCCCATATGTCTCGACCAATATCACGCGCGGGGCGGGTCTGCCTCTGGTCGACCGAATCGTGCTGCGGCGCGAGCTCATGGGGCAGGACGGCATCCGCCGCCCCATCGCCATCGGCCTTCTGGGCTTCCTGCCGCCGCAAACCGCCGAGTGGGAGCCGGAACTGCGCGGCGTGATGGAGATCGACGATATCCTGATCGCCGCCGAACGCGGCATTGCCGCGCTGAAACAGGATGGCGCGGACCTGATCATCGCGCTCTCGCACAGCGGGATCGGCCCGCTTGCCGCCTCCCCGCGCATGGAGAATGCAGCGACCGCGCTGGCCGCCCTGCCCGGCATCGACGTGGTCATCGCCGGTCACACCCACCGCATCTTTCCCGCCCCCGATCACGGCGACAGCCCCGGCATCGATGCCGAACTGGGCTCTCTGGCCGGAAAACCTGCGGTGATGGCGGGGTTCTGGGGCTCGCATCTGGGGGTTATCAACCTGACGCTGGCACCGACGGTCGAGGGTCGCTGGCGGATCGAGGGCTTCACCAGCCACGCAAAGCCCGTGCCGAAGGGCGCAAACCTCTCCTCGTCGCTGAGGGCGGCGATGCAGGGGTCGCATCGCGACACGATCCGGCATTTCCAGCGGCGCATCGGCTATGGAACGACGCCTCTGACCAGCCATTTCACCCATGTGGGCCATGATCCGGCGCTGAAATTGGTGACCACGGCGCAAAGCTGGTACGTGCGGCGCATGCTGCGCGACAGCCGCTGGCGCGACCTGCCGATTCTGTCAGCCGCCGCGCCCTTCCGTGCGGGCGGACGGGGCGGCCCGGATCATTACACTTCGGTTCCGGCAGGGCCGCTGACGCTGCGCAATGTCTCGGACCTTTACCTTTTCCCGAACCGGGTCTGCGCCATTCTGGTCACCGGCACCGACCTGCGCCATTGGCTGGAGCGCTCGGCCGGGATGTTCCAGCGCGTCACCCCCGGCATCGCCGATCAGCCGCTGATCGATCCGGATTTTCCCGGCTATAATTTCGACGTGATCGACGGGCTGGAATGGAAGATCGACCTGACCGTGCCTGCCGGGTCTGCGGGTCGGGTCACCGATCTGTGCCATCGCGGCCGCCCGGTCGCACCCGATCAGCGATTCGTGCTGGTGACCAACAATTACCGCCTGTCGGAAAGCGGCTTCTTCGGCGCGGTCGCCGCGAACAAGCCGGTCCTTTTCGAGGGCGCGGCGCGGACGCGCGATGTGCTGCGCCGCTACATCGCCCGCCGCCCGGTGCTGGACCAGACCGGCCAGCTGGGCTGGCGCTTCCAGCCCTGCCCCGGAACCTCGGTCCTCTTCGACACCGCCCCGACCGCCGTCGCGCATCTGGGCGATCTTGTCCCCAGGGTCGAGCCGGTGGGCCCGACGGCGAGCGGCTTTCTGCGGATGCGTCTGCACCTGTGAAGCCCTTGCATCTGCGAAAACATCACACTATCTGTCGGGGCGAGAGGTTGGCGCGGGCAGGCGCCTCGCCAACCCGGTCAGGTCCGGAAGGAAGCAGCCGTAACGAGTCCCGCTTGGGTCGTTTGTCCAGCCTCTCACCTTACCCCACATGATGACGCTGCGGTTGCAGTTGCACCGCGCGCGGTGCCGAAGGATATTCGGCGCGTGACACATCACCGCAGCACCAGAATCACCGCATCTCAGGGCAGCAGCATCGCTGCTGCCGAAGTCTCATGAACACCGCTCCCGACGTACTCTGCATTGGCGCGATGCTCTGGGACGTGATCGGCCACAGTCCTGACCGTCACCGCCCCGGTGCCGATGTCGAGGGGCGCATCCAGCAAAGCCCCGGTGGCGTCGCCTGCAACATCGCGCTGGCGCTTGCGCGGCGGTCGCTGCGCCCCGCCATGCTGTCCGCCGTAGGCCTCGACGCCCCCGGTCAGGCGCTGACCGCCGAGGCCGCGCGGCGCGGGGTGGAAACCGCCTTTCTGCTGCGCGACGGCGTCGAGGCGACCGACCTTTACCTTGCGATCGAGGATGGCGACGGGTTGGTCGCCGCCGTCGCCGCAACCCGCGCGCTGCAGGCAGCGGGCGCGCGCATTCTGGCCCCCCTGATCGACGGGCGCCTAGGCTCATCCACGCAGCCATGGACCGGCCCCGTCGTGATTGACGGCAACCTGACCGCCGACACTCTGGCCGAGATCGCCACCACTCCGACCCTCGCAAAGGCCGATCTGCGCATCGTCGCCGTCAGCCCCAGCAAGGCGGAGCGGCTGCGCCCGCTCCTCTCGATGCCCCGCGCGACCCTTTACCTCAACCGCGCGGAAGCGAACGCCATCGCCGGTCGCGACTGCCCCTCTGCCGCATCGGCAGCCGAGGCCATCACGGCCCTTGGCGCGCTTCGCGTTCTGGTCACCGATGGCGCCGCACCCATGGCCGATGCCCTGCAGGGCCATGACACCCTGACCTGCCCCGCCGCCAAGGTCGCGATCCGTCGCATCACCGGCGCAGGCGACAATTTCGTGGCCGCGCATCTGGCGGCCGAACTCATCGGCACTGAGCGGGCCAGCGCACTTGCCCGCGCCAGCAAGGCCGCCTCTGACCACGTTTCCGGAAAGGATCCGACATGACGCTCTCCAGCCTGCTGACCCTCTCGCCCGAGGTGGCCGCCGCCCGCAGCGAAGGCCGCCCCATCGTGGCGCTTGAATCGACGATCATCACCCATGGCATGCCCTATCCGCAGAACCTGCAGGTCGCGCGCGAGGTCGAGAACACCGTGCGCGCCGCCGGGGCCGTGCCCGCCACCATCGCCATCATGGCCGGGCGCATCCATGTGGGGCTGGACGATGCCACCCTGGAAACGCTGGCCCGCACGCCGCAGGCCGAGGTGATGAAGCTTTCGCGCGCCGATCTGTCCAGCTGCCTCGCGCTTGGACGGACGGGTGCCACCACCGTCGCCGCCACGATGATCTGCGCGCATCTGGCCGGGATCTCGGTCTTCGCGACCGGCGGCATCGGCGGCGTGCATCGGGGGGCGGAAACCAACTTCGACATCTCGGCCGACCTGCACGAGTTTCAGCGCACCCCGGTCACCGTCGTCTGCGCGGGCGCGAAGGCGATCCTCGATCTGCCGAAAACGCTGGAGGTGCTGGAGACGCTGGGCGTGCCGGTCATCGCCTTCGGTCAGGATCAGCTTCCGGCCTTCTGGTCGCGCGAATCGGGCCTCAACGCGCCGCTGCGCATGGACGATCCGGCGCAGATCGCGACCTCGGCCCGGCTGCGCGCCGAGCTGGGCCTGCAGGGCGGCCAGCTGGTCGTGAACCCCATCCCGCCCGAATCCGAGATCGCCCGCGACGTGATGATCCCCGTCGTCGACCGCGCGCTGGCCGAGGCCACCCAGCAGGGCATCGCGGCGAAAGCCGTCACGCCCTTCCTGCTGCAGCGCATCTTCGAGCTGACCGAGGGCCGCTCGCTTGACGCCAATATCGCACTGGTCCTGAACAATGCGCGGCTCGCCGCCGCCATCGCCGCAGAAATGCCCCGCGCCTAGCTTTTGGGAAAAAGGCGCGACAGGTCATACGAGTCGCGCCGCCCCAGATTGTCGCCGCATTCGCTCAGGAAGCGGTCGGCGGCGACCCGGCCCGCCTCGCGCATCCGCTCCAGCAATCCGGGGCTCGGCACCAGCTTGGTGCTGGCGGTCAGCCCGTTCATCAGCTTGTCGTCCATCACCATATGGATCAGGACGTTCTTCATGTCGCGCCCCTCAAGCCGCCCTTCGTCGAACAGCTTCTTGACGAAATTGATCGCGCGCAGCTCGCTCAGCAATGAGGCGTTGAAGCTGATCTCATTGACCCGATCCTGAATGGCCGAGGGCGTTTTCGGGATCTCCTTACGCAACATCGGGTTGATGTTCACGACCACAATGTCGCGCGGCAGGCTTTGGTGATACAGGGGAAACAGCGCCGGATTGCCTGAATACCCGCCGTCCCAATAGGCCTCGCGCCGCCCGGTCTGCGGATCGTCGATCTCGACCGCGCGAAACACCTCGGGCAGACAGGCCGAGGCCATCACCGCCTCGACGCTGACCTCTTTGCCGCCAAAGACCCGCACGAGGCCGGTCCGCACGTTGGTCGCGGTGACAAACAGGCGCGGGCCCCCTTCGCGGTCCAGCGCCGGATGCGGCATGCCCAGCAGAACCTCGCGCAAGGGATTGCGATAGAAGGGCCCATAATCATAGGGGCTGACAATGCGCGCCGCCGCCTCCAGCCATGAGGCGGGCGAAAACATCTCGGCCAGCCGCTGAAAGCCGCGTGGCGCAGGCAACATCGACCACAGCCAGCGCAGCATCACATTGTCGCTGACCAGCGCGATCTGGCTCCAGACATGCTCAAGGTTCTCTCTCGCGGCATCGCGCCCCGCCTTGCCCTTGCCGCAGGCCAGCCCCGCCGCCAGCGCGGCTCCGTTCAGCGCCCCGGCGGAGGTCCCGCTGATCCCGGCAATCTCGATCTCCGGCTCATCCAGAAACCGCTCAAGAACGCCCCAGGAGAACGCGCCATGCGCCCCTCCGCCCTGCAAAGCCAGATTGATCCGACGCGCCATGATGCGGCCCCCGATACCAGTTCACGCCCGTCGTCATAATGCAGCCGCAGCATCGATGACAGCGCCGACGCCTTGCCCAAGGCGAAAACGCGCCGTCACCCGCCCTAGACGGTGAATTTCTTCGTTGCCCAAATACCCAAAAAATCCGACCGCGCCACCCAAGACAGCGCTGCAAATCAGTCGTCGGAATTCGCTTCCGCCCTGCTCTTGCCCGCAACGTCCTGCGCCAGCGTGGCCGCCATGAAGGCGTCCAGGTTGCCGTCCAGAACGCCCTGCGTATCCGAGGTCTCATGCGCGGTGCGCAGATCCTTCACCATCTGGTAAGGATGCAGCACGTAAGAGCGGATCTGGTTGCCCCAGCCCGCATCGCCTTTGGCGGCATGCTGGGCGTTGATCTCGGCGTTCCGCTTGTCGAGCTCCATCTGATAAAGCCGCGCCTTCAGCGCCGCCATGGCGTTGGCACGGTTCTGGTGCTGCGACTTTTCCGAACTGGTCACGACGATCCCGGTCGGCAGGTGCGTGATCCGCACGGCCGAGTCGGTGGTGTTGACGTGCTGCCCGCCCGCGCCCGAGGACCGGTAGGTGTCGATGCGGATCTCATTGTCGGGAATGGTGATCTCGATATTGTCGTCGACCACCGGATAGACCCAGACCGAGCTGAACGAGGTGTGCCGCCGCGCCGCCGAATCGTAGGGCGAAATGCGGACCAGCCGGTGCACGCCCGATTCCGATTTCAGCCAGCCATAGGCATTCGGCCCGGAAATCTTGTAGGCCGCCGAACGGATGCCCGCCTCTTCCCCCGGCGTCTCTGACTGCAGCTCGACGTCATAGCCCTTCTTCTCGGCCCAGCGGACATACATCCGCGCCAGCATCGAGGCCCAGTCGGCGCTTTCCGTACCCCCGGCCCCTGCGTTGATCTCAAGGAAGGTGTCGTTGCCATCGGCCTCGCCGTTCAGCAGCGCCTCAAGCTCCTTCTGCGCCGCCAGCTCCGCCAGCGATTTCAGCGAGGCTTCGGCCTCGGTCACGATCTCGGTGTCGCCCTCGGCCTCGCCCAGCTCGATCAGGTCGATATTGTCCTTCAACCCGGTGTCGATCAGCTTGTAGGTGCCGACCGCATCCGACAGCTTCTGCCGGTCCCGCATCAGCTTTTGCGCGCGCGCCGGGTCCGACCACAGGTCGCCATCCTCGATCATCGCGTTCATCTCTTCCAGCCGGTGCGGCGCGGTATCCCAATCCAGCCGCTGCGCCAGAAGCTTCAGCGATTTCCGGATCGTTTCGATCGTGGCCTGGGTTTCGGCGCGCATGTCGGGACCTCTCAGATAAGGCGATGAGAAATAGCGCGGGATCGCGGGAACGGCAAGCACCGGCCCCGCGCCAATTCAGTAAAGACCGCCCGAAGACAATGTGCCGAAATCGGCCTTTTTCGGAATGACCTTGCGCTGCCCGGTCGAGGTGGTCACCGCCTGCCCCTGATCCGAGCCTTCGGTGAACAAGGGCAGCGTGCCCGGATCGATGCGATCCCAGCCGCCGTCGATCATGCCAAGCGCGCTCATGTCGGTGCCGTCGCGGAAATATTCGGCGATCACGTTGTCACCCTTGGCGTTCGGGCCAAGGATCGCGCCGCTGAAGCGGTCGATGTTGACGAAGTGACCACCCGGCGGCACGCGGAACTGGGTGCCGCCATATTCCTTGACCGCCTCTTTCATGAACTCGTTGAAGACCGGCACACACAGCGTGCCCCCGAAGGCGTTACCGCCCATCGAGCGCGGCTGGTCATACCCCAGATAGCAGCCCGCCACGATGTTCGAGGTGAAGCCGATGAACCAGACGTCTTTCGCGTCATTCGTCGTACCGGTCTTGCCGGCGACCGGCACCGGCAGATTGACCCCGCGACCAGAGCCACGGCGCACCACGCCCTCCATCATCGAGGTCAGCTGATAGGCGGTGATCGCATCCATCACCCGCTCGCGGTTCGAGCGGATCTCGGGCGAGGCACCCGCAGGCAGGGTCGGCATGTCGCAGGTCACGCATTCGCGCTTGTCGTGGCGATAGATGGTGCGGCCGCGCCGGTCCTGCACGCGGTCGACCAGCGTGGGCTCGACCCGCTCACCGCCGTTCGCGAACATCGCATAGGCCGCGACCATCTTGAACAGCGTGGTTTCCTGTGCGCCAAGGCTGTTGGCAAGGAAGGGCGACAGCTTGTCATAGACGCCGAATTTCTCGGCATATTTGGCGACCGTATCCATGCCGATATCCTCGGCAATGCGGATGGTCATCAGGTTGCGCGACTGCTCGATCCCGGTGCGCATCGGCGTCGGGCCATAGAATTTGCCGCTGGAGTTCTTGGGCGTCCAGAGGCCCTGCGGCGTGTTCACGGTGATCGGTTCATCGACGACGATGGTCGCGGGCGTGAAGCCGCTGTCCAGCGCCGCCGCATAGACGAAGGGCTTGAAGCTGGAGCCCGGCTGGCGCTGCGCCTGCGTCGCCCGGTTGAAGACCGAGGACTGGTACGAGAACCCGCCCTGCATCGCCATCACCCGGCCGGTGTTGACGTCCATGGCCATGAAGCCGCCCTGAATCTCGGGCACTTGGCGCAGGGTCCAGCGGATGAAGCTGCCGTCGCTGTCGCTGGTCATCTCTCGCACCAGCACGACATCTCCGACATCGACCAGATCGGATGCGACGCGCGCCTGACGCCCCAGCTTGCCGTCATCAAGGCGCTTGCGCGCCCATTGCACGTCCTTGGCGGGGATCCAGTGGCCGTCCTCATCCTCGGGCACGCCCTCGATGCCGATGCGGGCATCGGCGTCGCCCAGCGACAGGACGACGGCCGGATGCCAGCCCTCGATGTCACGCGGGACCTGCGCATCCGACAGCGCCTCGCGCCATTTCGCCTCGCTGTCGAGCTCAGCCGGGTCGATCTTGACGCGGGTGCCGCGCCAGACGCCGCGACCGCGGTCATATTGTTCCAGCGCACGCTGCAGCGCGCGGGCCGCGACCTTCTGCAGATCCGGCTCGATCGTGGCGCGGATCGACAGACCGCCGCCGAAGAATTCATCCTCGCCGAACTGCACGCTCAGCTGGCGGCGGATCTCATCCGAGAAATAGTCGCGCGGCGGCATGCTGCGACGCCACGAGGGGTAATCGCCGTCCTGCACCGACAGAAGCGGCTTCTCGGCGGCTTCGCGGAAGGCAGCCTCGGTGATGAAATTGTTCTGCCACATCTCGCGCAGCACATAGTTGCGCCGTTCGGTGATGCGGTCTTTGTCGCGCACGAAGCTGCGCGAGGGCGATTGCGGCATGGCGGCCAGTGCGGCGGCTTCTTCAATCGACAGATCGCCCAGCGTCTTGTTGAAATAGGTCTGCGCGGCGGCGGCCACGCCGAAGCTGTTCTGCCCCAGAAAGATCTCGTTCAGATAGAGCTCAAGGATATCGTCCTTGCTGAGCGTCGATTCGAGCCGGGTCGCGAGAATGATTTCCTTGACCTTCCGCTCGATGCTGCGGTCCGAGGACAGAAGGAAGTTCTTCATCACCTGCTGGGTGATGGTCGAGGCGCCGCGCACGCTTTCGCCCCGCGTCTGCACCGCCTGCACCGCTGCCGCGACCATGCCGCGCGGATCGAAGCCGTGGTGGTGGTAGAAGTTGCGGTCCTCGGCGCTGATGAAGGCCTGCTTCACGATGTCGGGGATATCGTCCGAGGGAACGAAAATCCGGCGCTCCTGCGCGAATTCGTCGATCAGCATGCCCTCATCCGAATAGATCCGGCTGATGGTTTTCGGCGCGTATTGCGCCAGCTGCTCATGGCTGGGCAGGTCGCGTGAATACATCCAGAACACCGCGCCGACGGTCAGCGCGATGAAGAAGGCGGCGGTCACGAACCATGAAAAGATCGCACCGAAGAAGGAAAGAAGGAAACGCAGCAACGGCCTGCCTCAGGAAAACGCGTGGGTCTCTATAGACGGGGCGGGCGCGGGCGTCAAAACAAGCTTGCGTTCTTACTGGAAGGAAAGCTCCTGACGCGTCGCATCGTCCTTGGCCCATTTCACCACCGCCGAGGAAATGGCCGCCGCCGTCCGCGCGCGCCAGTCCGGATCGAACAGATTGGCGCGGTCGCCGGGATCGGTCAGAAAGCCAAGCTCGATCAGGACCGAGGGAATATCGGGCGATTTCAACACCGAAAACGCCGCGCCGCGCACCGGGCGCGGATGCATCGAGATCGCTGTGCCGTTCAGTTCCGAGGCGACGAATTTCGCAAATGCCTCGGATCGGGGCTGGGTTTCGGACCGCGCTAGGTCCATCAGCACGCCCGCGACCTCATCATCGGTGCCCTGCAGATCGACCCCCGCCAGAAGATCGTCGCGGTCGTGACGTAGCGCCAGTTGCCGCAGGGCGCGGTCATCGGCGCTTGGGTCCCAGGTATAGATCGACAGCCCCGCCGCCTGCCCTTCGGGCAAGGCATCCGCGTGCAGCGAGATGAAGACATCCGCCGCCCCTGCCCGCGCCAGCGTCATCCGCCGCTCCAACGGCACGAAACTGTCGTCGGTGCGCGTCGGCACGACCTCGATCCCGGCGCGGTTCAGCGCCTCGGTCAGTTCGCGCGCAAAGCCCAGAATGACGGCGGCCTCGCTGATCGCGCCGACCTGCGCCCCCGGATCATGACCGCCGTGGCCGGGGTCGATGGCCACCCGCAAAGCACGGTCACCACGCGGGCCGGGCAGCGCGGGCGTGTCCGCGGGCTGCGGCAGATCCCACAGTGCCGAGAGCGAATTGCCGCGCGTCACAAAGGCCTCGGGCTTAACCGGTTCGAACCGCAGGCGCAGCAGCGCGCCCACGGGCGTCTGCTGCTGGGCCGCAAAGGTCAGCGCATAGGGGCCGGGCAATTCCATCACCATCCGCGACCAGCCCTGCCGGAAACGGCCCCAGCGGATCGCGGGCACGAGAGTATTCCCCGTCAGCGCCGAAGGCTGGGTGTCGCGGAAATCGACTTGTCGGAAATCGACGACCAGCCGCGCCGGTTCGTCCAGGAAATAGACCCGATAGGGCACCGGATGCGACAGCGCCAGCGTCAGCTCCAACGGGCGCGGACGGCCCCTGTCCCGCCCCTCGGCGATCAGGGTCGACTGGGTCAGATCAAGCTGGGCGGGACCGGGACCCGTCTCGGCCATCACCGGGAAAGCCAGCAGCACAAGGATCAGCCGCAGCAGCCAGGTCATCGCGCCGCCATGAAGCGTTCCAGCCGGTCCAGCCCCTCAAGGATGTTCGCCGTCGATCCGGCATAGCTGAAACGCAGCGTCTGCGCGCCGCGCCGGGCGTCGAAATCCAGCCCCGGCGTCACGGCGACGCCTGCGCGTTCAAGGATCTCGGCGGCGAAGGCCAGACTGTCCTGCATCAGCTCCGACACATCGGCATAGATGTAGAACGCGCCCTCGGGCGGGGCGATGCGGTCAAAGCCCATGGCGGGCAGACGCGCCAGCATCAGGCGGCGGTTTTCGGCATAGACGGCCAGGTTCGCCTCGGCCTCATCGACAGCATCGAGCGCGGCAAGCGCCGCGACCTGACTGGCATGCGGCGGGCAGATGAACATGTTCTGCGCCAGACGCTCGACCGTGCGGATATGGGTTTCGGGAACCACCATCCAGCCGATCCGCCAGCCCGTCATGCTGAAATATTTCGAGAATGAGTTGATGACGAAGACATCATCCGTCACCTCCAGCGCGCTGTGGCAGCGCCCGGCATAGCTGAGCCCGTGATAGATCTCGTCCGAGATGACGGCCATGCCCAGCTCCGCCGCGCGGGCGGTCAGCCCTCGCAGATCCTCAAGCCCCAGCATCGTCCCCGAGGGGTTGCCGGGCGAGGCAAGGATCAGGCCCTGCACATCGGCGGGCAGCTGCTCGGGGCGCGGCTGATAGCGGTCCTCGGCCTGCGTCTGGATGCCCACCGGCTCAAGCGAAAGCGCGCGCAGGATCTGGCGATAGCTGGGATAGCCCGGCTCGCCCAGGGCGACGCGATCCCCCGCATCGAACAGCGCCGAAAACGCCAGAATGAACGCGCCGCTGGAGCCGGGGGTCACGACGATCCGCGCCGGGTCGATCTCAACCCCGTACCAGCGGCGATAAAGGCTCGCGATGCCCGCGCGCAACGCGGGCAGGCCAAGCGCGACCGTATAGCCCAAGGGCTGATCCAGCGCCTCGGCCAGCGCCGCGCGCGCCTTGGCGGGCGCAGGCGTCGAGGGCTGGCCCACCTCCATATGGATGATGCTACGCCCCGCGCTTTCGGCCTTTCGTGCAGCCTCCATGACGTCCATGACGATGAAAGGATCAACCTGACCGCGCTCTGATTGTCTCATGCCTGCCTCTTTTCGTTGAGGTTCCTATCCCAAGACGGGTCGCATTGGTCAAGCACTCGTGAGGCGCGGGGCCATGGGCCCAAGGCTGCTTGCAACAGCGGCCCATGCGGTCCAAGGTCGCCAAAATTGAGTGAGGACCACCCATGAAAGCCATTCTGAGCGCCGCCGCGCTGAGCCTTGCGACCGCCCTGCCCTCGCTGGCCTTTGATCCTGCCGCGATGACGGATGCCGAGAAAGAGGCCTTCGGGACCGCCGTACGCGACTATCTGATGGCCAATCCCGAGGTGTTGATCGAATCCATCAACGTGCTGGAAACCCGCCGCGCGGCCGAGGCGGTGCAAAACGACCTCGTACTGGTGGAAAACAACAAGGACGCGATCTTCAACGACGGCCACAGCTGGGTTGGTGGCAACCCCGAGGGCGACATCACCTTGGTCGAATTCGTCGATTATCGCTGCGGCTTCTGCCGCAAGGTGAACCCCGAGCTTGAGGCGCTGATCAAGGATGACGGCAATATCCGCTTCATCCTGAAGGAATTCCCGATCCTGGGCGAGGAAAGCGATCTGGCCTCGCGCTTTGCCGTCTCGGTCCAGCAGCTGACCGATGGCAACACCTACAAGCAGATCCATGACCAGCTGATGGCGATGCGCGGCCCGGTCAATCTGGAAAGCCTGACCGAGATGGCGACGGCGGCCAAGCTGGACGCGCCCGCGATCATCAACCGCATGAACACCGAAGAGGTCAGCGCCGTCCTGCGCGAAAACCGCCAGCTGGCCGAGCGGATGGGCATTCAGGGCACGCCCACCTTCATCATCGGCCCCGAGATGCTGCGCGGCGTCCCGCAAACCGGGCTGGCCGCCGCCGTGGCCGAGATCCGCAAGAAGGTCGAAGGCTGATCGAGCCCGCCGAATAGAAAAGGGCGTCGGAAATCTCCGGCGCCCTTTTTCTTTGCGATCTGGACCGTGCTATTCGGCGGCCTCGGCCGCCGCCTCGGCCTCAAGCCGGGCCGCGCGCTCCTCGACCAGACCGACGATATGGTCGATCATCTGGTCATTGGTCATCTTGTGATCCTGCTTGCCCGCCAGATAGACCATGCCCGCGCCCGCGCCGCCACCGGTGAAGCCGATGTCGGTCATCAGCGCCTCGCCCGGGCCGTTCACCACGCAGCCGATGATCGAGAGGCTCATCGGTGTCTTGATGTGCTCAAGCCGCTGCTCCAGCGCCTCAACCGTCTTGATGACGTCGAAACCCTGACGCGCGCAGCTGGGGCAGGAAATGATCTGGACGCCGCGCGTGCGCAGGCCCAGCGACTTCAGGATCTCGAATCCGACCTTCACCTCTTCGACCGGATCGGCGGACAGGCTGACGCGAATCGTGTCGCCAATCCCCATCCACAGCAGGTTTCCAAGGCCGATGGCCGATTTGACCGTGCCCGACACCAGACCACCGGCCTCGGTGATGCCCAGATGGATCGGCGCATCCGTCGCCTCGGCCAGTTGCTGATAGGCGGCGGCGGCCAGGAACACGTCCGAGGCCTTCACGCTGATCTTGAATTCGTGGAAGTCGTTGTCCTGCAGCAGCTTGATGTGATCGAGCCCGGATTCCACCATCGCATCGGGGCAAGGCTCGCCATATTTCTCCAGCAGGTGCTTTTCCAGGCTGCCCGCGTTCACGCCGATGCGGATCGAACAGCCGTGGTCGCGCGCGGCCTTGATGACCTCGCGCACGCGGGCGGCGTCGCCGATATTGCCGGGGTTGATGCGCAGGCAGGCGGCGCCCGCCTCGGCGGCCTCGATGGCGCGTTTGTAATGGAAATGGATGTCAGCGACGATCGGCACCGGGCTTTCACGGCAGATCTCGCGCAGCGCCCGGGTCGAGGCCTCATCCGGGGTCGAAACCCGCACGATATCCGCGCCCACATCGGCCGCGCGGATGATCTGGTCCAGCGTCGCGCGCACGTCGCTGGTGTCGGTATTGGTCATCGTCTGGACGCTGATGGGGGCATCGCCGCCCACCGGGATGCGGCCCACCATGATCTGGCGCGACTTGCGCCGGTCGATGTTGCGCCAGGGTCGAATGGGGTTATGCGACATGGCCGCTGCCTTTTGCTGCGAGGGTCCGAAATCTGCCTGACAGATAGAACCTCACCCCGAAAGGGGCAAGCCATATGCCCCTTTTGACGGGCGATCTGCCGCAGGCGTGAACGCCCTCAGTCCTGCTGGGTCGCCAGCGGATCCTGAACCGCGCCCGGCTGGCGCAGATGCTGGGCCGAGGCCAGCGCGATCATCTCGGCCAGTTCCGGGTCCTTCGCTGGATCGGCGAAGGCATAGGCCGTGGTCAGCGAATTCGCCGAAAGCTCGACATTCTTCACGACCTTCGCACCCGGAGCCGCCGGACCATAGGTCTGGCCGTTGACGGCGAAATAGACCCCGCCCGAGTTGCCCGCGCGCAGGATTGGCGGGGCTTCCAGCTTCGGCAGGGCAAAACGCTCTCCCGCGTCCATGGTCTTTTCCAGAAGCACCGTGCCATCGGCCGAGGTGACGCGGACCCAGGCCGGGCGAACGGCCAGAATCTCGACCTCGGGGGCATCGGGGGCGACAGTGCGGACAGCCGCCTGCTCGGCCGGGATGCCCGGGCCCATGGCAACCTCAAGGTTCGGCGCGGCGGGGACCATACCCGCAGCAACGCTCTGCGCGACATTCATGCCATCTGGCGTGGCCGGGTTTTGCGCCTGAACCACGGCGGTCGCAGCAGCGCCCGGCGCGGCGGAATTCGTCAGGCCGGGGTCGATGGCGGCGATGGGGCCATCGCGCGCGATCAGCACCGGCACCTCAAGTGCCTGCGGGCGATAGGTGCGGTCAATGCCTTCGGGGCGCGGCAGGTTGATCTGCGCGGTCTCGACCGTTTCAGGCTCGGCGGCCTCTTGCACCGGATCCAGCGAGGCGACGACGCCCGGCGTCTGTTCGCCCGGGGTCAGGCTGACCTTCTGAACCTCTTGCAGGACGGTCCAGCCGCCATAGCCCAGACCGCAGGCCAGCATCACCATGACCAGCACCGAGCCGATGGCCCGAGGCTCGATCGAAGACCAGAAGCTTTCCTGCTTGGGAAGGAAGATGGCATGGGGGTTGGCCAGCGCCTCGACCGGGTCGGAGGGGCGACGCTGCGGCTTCGGCCCCGAGGCAGCAGGCGCCATGCCATGCGTCGGCTGGAAGCCCGATTCCTGACAGAAGCGGCGGAAGGTCCAGTCCGAATCCATCCCCAGATAACGGGCATAGGAGCGCACATAGCCGGCAATGAAACTGGGCGTGTCGAAAGCCGAAATATCGGCATTCTCGATGGCGGCAACATAAGAGGCACGGATGCGCAATTCGCGCTGAACGTCCAGCAACGACTTGCCCATGGTTGCGCGCTCGCCCCGCATGAGGTCGCCCAACCGGAAATCCGGATCGTCAAACCCCGGAGGAAGCCCCGTAGGCTCATCCTGCGGTTGCGCCGGGGTATTTCCCCTCAGCCCGATCATAGTGCCTGCCCCATACCTAACTGCGAGTCCCCGAATCGGAAGACTCGCACAAGCTCTTTAATCTTAGGTTATCACGCCTGCGAGAGCGTTAAACCCAGAAACTTGTTATGCGACGCAGGTATGCCGGTTCAACTTGCATTGTGACCACAGGTCATCCATCGCGTGAACCAATTGATCGATCTGCTTCGGATCATGCACCGGAGAGGGCGTGAACCGCAGGCGTTCCGTACCGCGCGGTACAGTCGGGAAGTTGATCGGCTGCACATAGATGCCGAACTCTGCCAGCAGCATATCCGACAGCGCCTTGCAGTGAACCGGATGGCCGACATGGACCGGCACGATATGGCTGCCGTGGTCGATGATCGGCATGCCCAGACCGCGCAGGCGCATCTTCAGGATGCGCGCGTGCAGTTGCTGCTTGTCGCGCAGCTCCTGCCCGTCCGAGGTTTTCAGGAAGGCGATGGCCGCAGCCGCACCCGCCGCCACCGAAGGCGGGATCGAAGTGGTGAAGATGAAGCCCGGCGCATAGGAACGGATCGCGTCCATCATCTTGGCCGTACCGGCGATATAGCCGCCGAACACGCCGAAAGCCTTGCCCAGCGTGCCGTTGAAAATGTCGATGCGCCCCGTCAGGCCGTCACGTTCGGCCACGCCACCGCCGCGCGGGCCGTACATGCCGACCGCGTGCACCTCATCCAGATAGGTCAGGGCGTTGAATTCATCGGCCAGATCGCAGATCGCCTCGATGGGGCCGAAATCGCCGTCCATCGAATAGATCGATTCGAAGGCGATCAGCTTCGGCGCGGCAGGGTCGTCCGCCGCCAGAAGCTCACGCAGGTGCTGGATGTCATTGTGGCGGAAGATCCGCTTCGGGCCGTCGAACCGCTTGATCCCCTCGATCATCGAGGCGTGGTTCAGCTGGTCGGAATAGATGATGAGGCCGGGGAACAGCTTGCGCAGCGTTGAAAGCGTTGCGTCATTGGCGTTATAGGCGCTGGAGAAGACCAGCGCGGCCTCCTGCCCATGCAGATCCGCCAGCTCGACCTCAAGCCGCTTGTGATAGACCGTGGTCCCCGAGATGTTGCGCGTCCCGCCCGAGCCCGCGCCGGTCGCGTCCAGCGCCTCATGCATCGCCTTCAGGACGACGGGATGCTGGCCCATGCCAAGGTAGTCGTTGCCGCACCAGACGGTGATCTCGGTCTCGGAGCCATCGGGACGAGTCCAGATCGCCTGAGGGTAAGCCCCTTTCCGACGCTCGATATCGATGAAGGTGCGGTAACGCCCTTCTTCATGGAGCTTGCCAATAGCCTGATCCAGGGCGGCTGAGTAGTCCATGGCTGATCCCTTGCCTTGCTTGTATTCGCTCGCTTGGAGGATCATGGTCAGATCCCGCGGGTCTATCTTCATTACGGGTCGTGGCACAAAAAAGACAGTGTTAAAATGTCGCATCCCGACCAAGGGTGCATGCGTTTTATCCGACGAATTCAATCAGAAAAGGATGAGAACAAGATGGCGGAACTGGACAAGGTGCTTGCGCAGCTGGACGCGAACCTGCCGCAGGCGCTGGACAGGCTCATGGAGTTCTTGCGTATTCCCTCGGTCTCGACCGATCCCGCGCATAAGGGGGACGTGCGGCAGGCGGCGGTCTGGCTGTGCGATCAGTTGCAGGAACTGGGCTTTGACGCCTCGATCCGCGACACCGAGGGGCATCCGATGATCGTGGCGCATTCCGCACCCGGCGGCAGCCGCCCGATCCTGTTCTATGGCCATTACGACGTCCAGCCGGTTGATCCGCTGGAGCTGTGGAACACGCCCCCGTTCGAGCCCCGGATCGAGGACACGCCCGACGGCCAGGTGATCCGCGCGCGCGGCGCGTCCGATGACAAAGGCCAGCTGATGACCTTTGTCGAAACTTTCCGCGCCTGGCGCGACGTCCATGGCGCGCTGCCGCCCGGTCTGGTCCTACTGTTCGAGGGCGAGGAGGAATCCGGCTCTCCCAGCCTGCGGCCGTTCCTGCATGAGAACGCCGAAGAGCTGAAGGCCAGCATCGCGATGATCTGCGACACCAGCATGTATGCGGATGGCCGCCCAGCCATCACCACGCAGCTGCGGGGCCTGGTGGGCGAGGAAATCACCCTGCGCGCCGCTGACCGCGACCTGCATTCTGGCAGCTTCGGCGGGCTGGCCGCGAACCCCATCCAGGTGCTGGTGAACGCGCTTTCATCGATCAAGGATGCCGATGGCCGCGTCACCCTGCCCGGCTTCTATGATGGCGTCGAAGACCTGACGAATGAGCTGCGCGCCGATTGGGAGGACCTGCGCTTTGACGCGGCAGAGTTCCTGTCGCGCGTGGGCCTTGGCCAGCCCATCGGCGAACGCGGCCGCACCGCGCTGGAGATGGTCTGGAACCGCCCGACCTTCGAGATCAACGGCATCACCGGCGGCTATACCGGCGACGGCTTCAAGACCGTGCTGCCCGGAGAGGCGCGCGCCAAGGTCAGCTTCCGCCTGACCGGCACCCAGAACCCCGAGCGCATTCGTGACGCCTTCCGCGCCCATATCGAAAGCCATGTGCCCGCCGATTGCTCGGTCAGCTTCGCCTCGCATGGGGCAAGCCCGGCCAGCCGCATGGACATCAGCGACCCGGCCTTCGCGGCGGCGAAAGCCGCGCTCGGGGCGGAATGGGGGCGTGAGGCGGCCTATATCGGCGCGGGTGGCTCGATCCCGATTGCGGGGGATTTCAAGGAAATCCTCGGCATGGATTCGATGCTGATCGGCTTTGCCAAGGATGACGACCGCATCCATTCGCCGAACGAGAAATACAATGTCGAAAGCTTCTCGAAAGGCATGCACAGCTGGGCGCGCATCCTTGACGCGCTGAGCTGACAGCCGATACGGCAATGAAAAAGGGCGCCCGAGGGCGCCCTTTTTTGAACTCTGGCAGGCAATCAGGCCGCGCGGGCGATCAGAACCGATTCCACCTTCTTTTGCGCACCGGCCTCATCCAGACCGCCAACCGCCGCCACTTCGCGGGTCAGGCGATCCAGCGCGGCTTCATACAGCTGACGCTCGGAATAGGACTGCTCGCGCTGGTCGTCGCTGCGATGCAGGTCGCGGACAACCTCGGCAATCGACATCAGATCGCCGGAATGGATCTTCTGCTCATATTCCTGCGCACGGCGCGACCACATCGCGCGCTTCACGCGGGCCTTGCCCTTCAGCGTCTCAAGCGCACGGTCGACCAGATCGGGCGAGGACAGGCCACGCATGCCGATTTCGCTGGCGCGGGCGGTGGGCACGCGAAGGGTCATCTTGTCCTTCTCGAACGAGATCACGAACATTTCGAGGCGCAGCCCGGCGACCTCTTGCTCTTCGATCGAAACGATGCGACCCACGCCATGCGTGGGGTAAACGACGAAATCATCAGGACGGAACTCGGACTTCTTGGCTTTCGACATCGGGCTTCCTTCTCAGTAACGCCATTTGACCGGCGCAAACGGCCCTAAGGAGAGACCACCCCTCCTTGGACCTGAATTTTGGTTCATGACACCTTGACCCGGCAGAAGGTCAAAGGACGAAGCAGCTCCTCTCTCGCACAGCGAGAACAGCGCGCCGACAAGGCGCGCGAACAATCATGACAGGAATGTATCACAAAAAAGGGCTTCGCGAAAGCTTCTCGCGGCGGTGCAGCACAAGCGCCGGACAGCATGTTTTATTCATTCAAAACATGGCTTTGAGAAAATCATGCCTGCCCGCACCCGGCATGACAGACCGAATCAGTGCTTTCGCAGCAAGGTTGCACCAGGCCGCAAAACAGCAAAAAGCGCGCCGGAGAACAGGGCGCGCCTTAGCACTTTCCAGCCAGCGATCAATCGCCTTCGCCGGGCGCTTCCGAGAAGTATTTCTCAAGCTTGCCGGGCTGGCCGTCCATTTCCTCATAGCCGGGCATCGGGTCTTTCTTGCGGGTGATCACCGGCCAGGATTCCGAATATTTCCGGTTGAACTCGACCCATTTGTCCATATCCGGCTCGGTATCCGGGCGGATGGCATCGGCGGGGCATTCGGGTTCACAGACGCCGCAGTCGATGCATTCATCGGGGTGAATGACCAACGTGTTCTCACCCTCATAGAAACAGTCGACGGGACACACCTCCACGCAGTCGGTGTATTTGCACATGATGCAGTTTTCGGTGACAACATAAGTCATGGCGCGCGTTCCTGTTTCCTGTGGCGCTAGATACGCCCGGCGGCCATCGGGTTTCAAGTCCGCTAAAGGATGAAAAAACGCCGCATGGCGGCAAGGGGCGTTCGGGGAACGGGGTCCCTCACGCAGCCAGCCCGGTGGAATTCTGTTCGCCTAGCCGTCCAGCTCATCATAAAGCAGCGCCGCTTCGCTGGCCGGTCCGCGCCGCTCGCCCATTGCCCGGACGCGCAGAACCCGCACCCGGCCATGCGCCGAGACGGTAACGGTGTCGCCTTCGCGCACGACATGGGCAGGTTTGCGGCAGGGGTTGCCGTTCAGCCGCACCCCGCCCGAGGAGATCGCCTCGGCCGCGATGGTGCGGGTCTTGAACAGGCGGGCATGATGCAGCCAGCGGTCAAGCCGCAGGCTGTCATCGGTGCTGGTATCGCTCACTTGTTCTTGAGCGCGGCCAGAACAGCGAAGGGGCTGTCCGGGTCGATCTTGGCTTCCTTGCGGGGCGGACGCGCCTCGAAGGTCTTGCCGCCCTCGTTGCGGGGCTTGCCCTTGTGCTTGTTGCCGCCCTTGGGGCCACGTTCGGGACGATCGCCGCGTTCACCACGGTTTTCGTTGCGCTTCTGGCCATCGGCCTTCTGCCCCTCACCCCGAGACCCGTCGGAACGCTGGCCACCCTGGCCCTCGCGACGGTCGCGGCGCGGGCCACGTTCGCCCTGCCCCTGACCCTGGCCTTGGCCCTGATCGTTGCGCTGAGGACGGCGGTTGGCGCGCGGGCGCGGTGCCCAGGTGAAGGTATAGAACACCTCGACCTCGGGGGTGCCGTCGCCACCTTCGGCTTCGGCATTCTCACCGGCTTCGGCTTCCTCGGCCTTGCGGGCGGCCTGCTCGGCCTCCCACTTGGCGCGGGTTTCGGCGACCAGCACGCTTTCCTCTTCGGTCAGCGGGTTCTCGCTTTCCTGCGCCTCTGGCTCTAGCCCGGTCGCGGCGACGGCCTTGACCTTCGGACGCTCGCCGCGCTCGGCCTTGTAGCCCAGCCCCTGCATCAGGCCCGAGAATTGCTCCAGCGTCATGCCGGTGATCGACAGCATGTCGGGCGTCGCCTCGAAACCGCCACGGCTGTCCTGCGGACGCAGCATGTCGGCCAGCCGCTCCAGCATGTCGATGCGGATCGCGCGGTCGCCCGCCGGGTGATAGCCCGAGAGCGTGTAATAGCCCTTCGGCACATCGGGCAGGTTCGGAATGGTGACCAGACCCGGAGGCGGGCTTTCGGGGAATTCGCTCTGCCCCTGATCCAGACCCCACAGCACCAGCCGCAACCGCGTGGGCGCGGGCTTCAAGAGCGCGGGCTGGAAGATGGTGAACTGGCCGAAACGGACGCCATGCTTGCGCAACAGGCCGCGCGAATCCTGATCCAGATCCTTGACCTCAGTCGCGACATTCTCGCGCGGCAGGACGCCAAGCGCCTCGACCAGGCGGAAGGCAAAGCCCCGCGCCAGACCGGTCAGCGTCTCATCGTTCTTCAGGGTCAGCAGCGGCTCGAAGGCGGTCGCGACCTTGCGGTCGATGAAATGCTGCAGCCTGCGGCGCACCTTCTCGACGATCTCGGGTCCGGCTTCTTCATCGACGAAAGGCTCGACAGCGGGCTTCAGGACATCGCCGCCCTTGACCAGCTTGCCCACCGCGGACGAGCCCCACATGAGGCCCCCCTGCTCGGTGAAGTCCAGTTCGGTATCCGGAGCGTTGTAGAACCGGTCGGCCCGCAGATGGAATTCGGGACGCAGCGCCTCATAGGCTGCGCGCGACAGCATGCGCGCCTCGTCCCCGGTTGCATTCGGATCGGTGTGAAAGCGGAAACCTTCAAGACGGCCGGCGAATTCGCCTTCGACCGTCACCTCACCCTTGTCGTTCACCTCGGCCAAAAGGCTCTCCTTCTGTTTGAGCCGGCGCAAGAGCACGGATGTGCGCCGGTCCACGAATCTTTGAGTCAGCGCCGCGTGCAAGGCATCTGACAACCGATCTTCTACAGCGCGAGTCTCGGCGCGCCAATGGGATTCGTCCCCGACCCAACCAGAACGCTGCGCGACATAGGTCCACGTCCGGATATAGGCGAGGCGTTTGGACAGCGCGTCGATGTCGCCCTGTGTCTTGTCAATACGTTGGATCTGTCCTGCCAGCCAGTCCGAAGGCACGCCACCGTCCTGCAGAAAGCCCAGGATGCGTGCCAGCAGGCTGGAATGCTCGGCCGGAGAAATCGAGCGGAAATCCGGGATGCGGCAGACATCCCACAGCAGCCGGATGTCCTTGGGGTGGGTCACGCGGTCGCGGATCTCGGGCATTTCTCGCAGCGTCTTCAGCGCGCGCAGGTCATCGGCCTCGCGCCCGCGCCCCAGCCAGGCGCTGTCGGGCGAGACCTCGAGGCTTTGCTGCAACCGGTCGATGGTGCCGAACTCCAGCGAGGAATTGCGCCACATCAGCCGCGAGATGGGGGCGAAACGATGGTTCTCGATGGCCTCGATCAGCCCTTCGTCCAGAGGGCTCGCGTCGCCGGTCACGCCGAAAGTGCCGGGTTCGGTATGGCGGCCAGCGCGTCCGGCGATCTGGCCCAGCTCATGCGGGAACAGCGAGCGGAAGCGGCGGCCGTCGAATTTCTCGGTGGCCGAGAAGGCCACATGCCGGATGTCGAGGTTCAGCCCCATGCCGATGGCGTCGGTGGCGACCAGATAGTCGACCTCGCCATTCTGATACATGGCGACCTGCGCATTGCGGGTGCGCGGGCTTAGCGCCCCCATGACGACCGCGCAGCCGCCCTTCTGGCGGCGGATCAGCTCGGCCGTGGCATAGACCTCATCGACGGAAAAGCAGACGATGGCCGAGCGTGGCGGCATCCGGCTGATCTTCTTGGACCCGGACCATGTGAGGGTCGAAAAGCGCTCGCGCCGCAGGAACTGCGCGTTCGGGACCAGCGCGGCGATTGCCGGGCGCATGGTGTCGCTGCCCAGAAACAGGGTTTCGTGCAGACCCCGCGCATGCAAAAGCCGGTCGGTAAAGACATGGCCGCGCTCGGGGTCGGCGCAAAGCTGGATCTCATCGACGGCCAGAAAATCGGCCCCGACCTCGGGCATGGCCTCGGTGGTGGCGACCCAATATTGGGTGCGGTCCGGGACGATGCGCTCTTCGCCGGTGATCAGCGCCACGACCGAGGGGCCGCGCGCCTTCACGATGCGGTCATAGACCTCGCGCGCCAGCAGCCGCAACGGCAGGCCGATGACGCCGGTCCGATGGGCCAGCATCCGCTCGATCGCGTAATGCGTCTTGCCGGTATTGGTCGGCCCCAGCACGGCCGTAACCCGAGATTTGTCTTGCATTTAGGCGTCCGTGCCCTGGGTCTTCTGTTGCAGCCGCGTCACGCCGTCCTGCGCGTCCTGCTGATGCGGATGGATCTTCAGGCTGGCGCGATAGGCCTCGAGGGCGCGCTGATCTTCTCCGACCTCTTCCAGCATGACGGCCAGTTGCGTCAGCGCGGGGAAATAGCGCGGCTCCAGCTGAAGGGCGCGGGCCAGATCGGCCATGGCCGGGCCGAAATCGCCGTCCAGATAGAAGGCCACCGCGCGCAGATGCCAGCCGCTGGCGAAATCGGGGGCGTGATCGGTCAGCGCCGTCAGATGGCCGATGGCTGTCGGCAGGTCCCCGGCGTCAAGCGCCGCCTCGCCCCGCTTGTAAAGCAGGTCCATTGCCGCCGAGCCTGACCGCGACCAGACCCGCAGGATATCGGATTCCGCCCGTGCCCAGCCCTCGCCGCCCTCTTGCGCCAGTTCAGCAAAGAGCATGTCTAGATCCTCGGCGTCGCGGACGCGCGCCTCAGCGGTGGGCTCGGTCGGGGCTGCAGGCTCGGGCTCAGGCGTCACGGCCTCACCCTCTCCTTCGCCCTCGGGGCCGGGGAACGGCAGGTCGGGCATCAGGTCCGAAGACGGCGGATCGGGCAGGTTTTTCGGGATCGCGGGCACGGCCGGAACCATGGGCTCGGGCGACTGCGCCTGCACGAAACCCGCCCCCGCAAGCCAGATCACCAGGCTTGCCGTCACGGCAGAATGGAAATGAGGGGCTGGCAAACGCATATCGGCTATGTAACTTCTCGCAAAACCATATTCCAGCGAAAGCCACAGGAGAACTGAGATGAGCAAGGTTGTCGAGGGCGCCGTCGCCGCATTGAACGAAAAAGCCAAAGGCTTCGATGGGGTTGCCAAATTCGTCATCGAAGGCGAAGGCGCCATCATGATCGACGAAAACGGTGCCCGCGCGGGTGACGATGACGCAGATGTGACCCTGACGGCCAGCCGCGAGACCTTCGAAGGCATTCTCAGCGGCGACGTGAACCCGACCACCGCCTTCATGACCGGCAAGCTTTCGGTCGACGGCTCGATGGCGGCCGCGATGAAACTGGGCGCGATCCTGTCCTGATCCCTCGATGACGCCAGCCCCCTACAACAGCCTGCCCGGAGACAAGCTGCCCTCGGCGCGCGCCTTCTGGCTGCGGACCGAGGATGGGGTCAGGCTGCGGGCGGGCCATTGGCAGGCCGAGCCGCGAATCGGAACGGTCCTGCTGTTCAACGGCCGGACCGAATTCCTTGAGAAATACGAAGAGGTCGCGACCGATCTGAACAGCGCGGGCTATGACGTGCTGTCGCTGGACTGGCGCGGGCAAGGCCTGTCGGACCGGCTGCTGAAGGACCCGCGCCCCAGCCATGTGGCGCGGTTCGCGGATTACCAGCGCGATGTGGTTGAACTGATCATCGCCGCACAAGAGCTGAACCTGCCCAAGCCCTGGCACCTGCTGGCCCATTCCATGGGCGGCGCGCTTGGTCTGGCGGCGCTGGCCGACGGGCTGCCGGTCGCGACCGCCGTCTTCACCGCGCCGATGTGGGGGATCAACCTGCACGGACTGCCCCTTTGGGCGGCCAAGGCGCTGGCGAAGGGGGCCGACAGACTGGGCTTCGGGGCCCATCCCGCGATCCTCTCGGGCGGCTATGAATGCTTCATCCTGAAGGAAAACTATACCGCCAATCCGCTGACGCAGGACGGGTTGCGCTGGTGCCGCCTGCTGGCCCAGACCGTGCAATGGCCCGAGATCGCCCTGGGCGGCGCGACCTATCACTGGGTCGGCGAGGCGCTTGAGGAATGCGCGCGCCTGATCGACCTGCCCGCGCCCGAGGTGCCAACTCTGGTCGCCTTCAGTCCGACCGACCCGATCATCTCTCCCGCCGCGATCCGGGCGCGCGTGGCCTCATGGCCCGGTGCCGAGGTGATGGAGCTGGAAGGTTGCCGGCACGAGCCGATGATCGAGCGCAACCTCTGGCGCACCCCGTTTCTTGAGGCCGCGGTGGCACATTTCGACAAGGCAATTCCTGCGGCGACTTGAAGCCGGACGCTTCTGGCGACATGTCTGTCTGAAATGAAAGGACCGACGATGACGCTGCCAGCGATTCTCCGCCAGTTTCCCCGTGACGAAAATGCCCCTGCCGCCGCCCAGATCGCCGTCGATCTGGGGCAGTTGCCGGATTGGGACCTGACCGATCTTTACCCCGCGCCCGATGCCGAAGAGCTGACCCGCGATCTGGCCCGTCTTGAGGAAGCCTGCGCCGCCTTCGCCAAGGATTACGAAGGCCATCTGATCAAGCTCAAGCCCGCCGACATGCTGGCCTGCATCGAGCGCTATCAGGAAATCGACATTCTGGCCGGTCGCATCATGTCCTATGCGGGCCTGCGCTATTACCAGAACACCACCGATGGCGCGCGCGCCAAATTCATGGGCGATCTGCAGGACCGCATCACCGGCTTCACCACGCCGCTGGTCTTCTTCAGCCTGGAATTCAACCGCATCCCCGACGACATCTACACCGAGGTCTTCACCGCCGAAGGTGGCCCGGCGCGCTACAAGCCGGTCTTCGACCGCATGCGCGCCATGCGCCCGCACCAGCTTTCGGACGAGCTTGAGCGTTTCCTGCACGACAACTCGGTCGTCGGTGCCGCCGCCTGGAACCGGCTTTTCGATGAAACCACCGCTGGCCTGACCTTCGAGGTCGATGGCGAGACGCTGGGCATCGAGGCCACGCTGAACCTGCTGACCGACCATGACCGCGCCCGGCGCGAGGCGGGCGCGAAGGCGCTGGCCGAGGTTTTCCAACGCAACATCAAGATCTTCTCGCGTGTTCATAATACGCTCGCCAAGGAAAAGGCGATCGAGGACAAGTGGCGCAAGATGCCCACGCCGCAATATGCGCGTCACCTGTCGAACGATGTCGAACCCGAGGTGGTCGAGGCGCTGCGCAATGCCGTCACCGCCGCCTATCCGCGCCTCTCGCATCGCTATTACCGCCTGAAGGCGAAATGGCTGGGCCTCGACAAGTTGCAGGTCTGGGACCGCAACGCCCCCCTGCCAACCGAGACGCCCCGGCTGATCAACTGGGACGAGGCGCGGGCGACCGTGCTGGATGCCTATGCCGGTTTCGCGCCCGAGATGGCCGATCTGGCGCAGCCCTTCTTCGACAAGGGCTGGATCGACGCGGGCGTGAAGCCCGGCAAGGCGCCCGGTGCCTTCGCCCATCCGACCGTCAGCACCGTGCATCCCTATGTGCTGCTGAACTATCTGGGCAAGCCGCGCGACGTGATGACGCTGGCGCATGAGCTGGGCCACGGCGTCCACCAGCGCCTGGCCGCCGGACAGGGCGAGTTGCTGTCGGCAACGCCGCTGACGCTGGCCGAGACCGCCTCGGTCTTTGGCGAGATGCTGACCTTCCGCGCGCTTCTGGACAAGACGACCGACCCCGTGCAGCGCAAGGCCCTGCTCGCGGGCAAGGTCGAGGATATGATCAACACGGTCGTGCGCCAGATCGCCTTCTATGACTTCGAGGTGAAGCTGCATGACGCCCGTGCGCAAGGCGAGCTGACGCCCGAAGACATCAACGCCCTGTGGATGTCCGTGCAGGGCGAGTCGCTGGGCGATGCCTTCGAATTCATGCCCGGCTATGAGACCTTCTGGACCTATGTACCCCATTTCGTGCACTCGCCCTTCTACGTCTATGCCTATGCCTTCGGCGACGGGCTGGTGAACGCGCTTTACGCCGCCTATCAGGACGGGCTGCCGGATTTCCAGGCGAAGTATTTCGACATGCTGAAGGCGGGCGGCTCGAAGCACCACAAGGAGTTGCTGGCCCCCTTCGGCCTTGACGCCTCGGACCCGGCCTTCTGGGACAAGGGTCTGTCGATGATCGAAGGTTTCATCGACGAACTTGAAGCGATGGAGAAATGATCCGGCTTCAGCCCATCGGCCACAAGGATCGGGACCGCGTGAACCATATCGCGGTCCTGCCCGAGCAAGAGCCGTTCTGCGGCTCGATTGCCCAGCATTTCGATGATCCTCGGCCGAATTTCGACTTTCACGTCGTGCTGCGCGACGACCAGCCGGTCGGTTTCTTCAAGATCGACCGGGACTATCGCGCGGAATATCCCTTCGCCCTGCCCGATGAACTGGGCCTGCGCGGCGTGATGATTGACCGGCGCGAACAGGGCAAGGGCACGGGCAAGGCCGCGATGGCCGCGCTTTTGCCCTATCTGTCGCAGCAGTATCCGCAGGCCTCCAGCGTCGCGCTGACGGTGAATGAGGTCAATCCGCTGGCCCGCGCGGTCTATCTGGCCGCAGGTTTCATCGACACGGGCGAGATGTTCCACGGCGGCCGCATCAGCGCCCAGCACATCATGCGGCTGGCCTTGAAAGGCTGAAGCCTTGCGATCCCCCTCGCATGGCCTATCCTTGCGCCGGAAACGCGCGTGGAGGCATGATGTTCAAGCGGATCATTCTGGGATTGCTGATGCTTGTGCTTCTGGCCGCAGCCGCCTTTTTCACCTTCGCCCCGGCCTATGTCGAGCGTGGGCTGAACCCGATCACCGCTGATCAGGACGCCTGGCCTGTCTCGGACCGGGCGCGCGAGTTGCACAAAACGCTGGTCATCGGCGATTGGCACGCGGATTCGCTGCTCTGGGATCGCAACCTCTTGAAACGCGCGGATCGCGGCCAGACCGACATCCCGCGCCTGATTGAGGGTAATGTCGCCGTTCAGGTATTCACCACGGTGACCAAAAGCCCGCGCGGTCAGAACTACGACCAGAACAGCACCGACGCGCCCGACAATATCACGCCCCTGTTCATGGGCCAGCTGCGCCCGATCAAAAGCTGGTTCAGCCTGCGCGAACGCGCGCTGGTGCAGGCCCGCGACCTTGAGCGCATGGCCGCCCACGCGCCAGAGACGCTGCAGATCATCCGCTCGGCCGAGGATCTTCGGGCCTTGCTGGAGGCGCGCGCCACCGGGGCCAAACGGCTGGGCGCGATCGTTGGCACCGAGGGCGGGCATCCGCTGGAGGGGGATCTCGCGAACCTCGACGTGCTTTACGACGCGGGGTTCCGGCTGATCGGCCTGACGCATTTCTTCGACAATGAGCTGGGCGGCAGCCTGCACGGTCAGGGCGGCGAAGGCTCGGGCCTGACCGAATTCGGGCGGCAGGTCATCGACGGCATGATGCAGCGCCGCATGATCATCGACCTTGCCCATGCCGGGCCGCAGACCGTGCGCGACGTGCTGGCGATCGAGGGCGCGCGGCCGATCCTGTCGCACACCGGCATTCAGGGCCAATGCAACACCCATCGCAACCTGCCCGACGATCTGGTCAAGGCCATCGTCGCCAAGGGGGGCGTCGTCGGGATCGGCTACTGGTCGGACGTCGTCTGCGGCGACAGCCCGGCAGCCATCGCCGCCGCGATCAAGGCCGCCATCGCGCTGGTGGGCGAAGATGGCGTGTCGCTGGGCTCGGATTATGACGGCTCGGTCGGCGTGCCGTTTGACGCGGCGCATCTGGTGGTACTGACACAGGCGCTGATCGACGCGGGCCTCAGCGATCAGCAGATCGCCAAGGTCATGGGCGGCAACATGATGCGTTATCTGTCGGAAACCCTCTAGCCCTTGCGGTTGGGCGGCCCTAACCTGCCCCTGAACGGGCAGGAGGGACGCATGCTGAAGCTCTATGGGGTCACGCGCTCACGCGCATCGCGGATCGTGTGGCTTTGCCACGAACTGGGGCTGCCCTTCGATCAGGTGCCGGTGATCCAGGCCTACCGCCTGCCCGACCCCGAGGCAGCGGACGCCCCGCTCAACACCCGCTCGCCCGAGTTTCTGGCGGTCTCGCCCGCCGGTGCGATCCCGGTCATCGACGATGCCGGGCTGATCCTCAGCGAATCGCTGGCCTGCACGCTGCATCTGGCGCAAAAGCACGGCGGCCCCCTTGCCCCGACCAACGCCGCCGAGCAGGCGCGGATGATGGAATGGTCCTTCTTCGCCAACAGCTGGATCGAGCCCGACGCGCTGACCATCCTGTTCCTGCATCGCAAGGGCCAGCAGCAAAGCGGCGCCGATCAGGCCGCCGTCGCCAATGCCGCCGAGCGTCTGATCCGCCCCCTGCGCGTCCTTGAGGGGCATCTGAGCGAGCGCCACTATCTGATCGCGGATCGCTTCACCGTGGCCGACCTGAACCTGGCCGAGGTGCTGCGCTACGCGCAGGGCTATGGCGAGCTGATGGAGCAGTTCCCCTCGGTCATGGCCTGGCTGAACGACTGCCAGCAGCGCCCCGCCTTCCAGCGCATGTGGGCCGAACGGCTGGCCGAGCCGGAATAGCAAGACACAATCCCTTGCGGAATCGGGTCAAGGCGGCCCCTGCCCCTTGCCCCCAACCCGGCGGGCATGAGATAGTCCCGCGCCAGAAGAACAAGAGCAGGACCGATGGCCGACGATCTTTTCCCCGCCTCCAATACGGCATCCGACAGCTATTCCGCCGCGTCCATCGAAGTGCTCGAGGGGCTGGAACCCGTTCGCAAACGCCCCGGCATGTACATCGGCGGCACGGATGAGCGCGCGCTGCACCATCTGGTCGCGGAAATCCTCGACAACTCGATGGACGAGGCCGTCGCCGGTCACGCCAACCGCATCGAGGTCGAGCTTCTGGCCGATTACAGCGTCGTCGTGCGCGACAACGGTCGCGGCATCCCCATCGACCCGCACCCGAAATTCTCCGGCAAATCCGCGCTGGAGGTGATCCTTTGCACCCTGCACGCGGGCGGCAAGTTCACCGAGGGCGCCTATCAGACCTCGGGCGGTCTGCATGGCGTGGGGGCCTCGGTCGTGAACGCGCTCTCCGACCTGATGGTCGTGCAGGTCGCGCGCAACAAGGAATTGTTCGAGCAGCGCTTCTCGCGCGGGATCCCGCAGGGCCCGGTCGAAAAAATCGGCGCGGCCCCGAACCGGCGCGGCACCACGGTGATTTTCCACGCCGACGAACAGATCTTCCACGCCCATCGCTTCAAGCCCGCGCGGCTGCTGAAGATGGTGAAATCCAAGGCCTATCTGTTCTCGGGCGTCGAAATCCGCTGGAAATCCGAGATCGACGACGGCGAAACGCCGATGGAAGCCAGCTTCCATTTCCCCGGCGGTCTGGCCGATTACCTGACCGAGGTTCTGGGCAAATCCTCGACCTATGCCGAGCGGCCCTTCGCGGGCAGCGTTGACTTCAAGGAAAAGTTCAACACGCCCGGCAAGGTCGATTGGGCGATCAACTGGACCCCGTCGCGCGACGGCTTCATCCAAAGCTATTGTAACACCGTCCCCACCCCCGAGGGCGGTACGCATGAGGCCGGGTTCTGGTCCGCGATCCTGAAGGGCGTGCGCGGCTATGGCGAGCTGATCAACAACAAGAAAGCCGCGAATATCACGCGCGAGGACCTGCTGACGGGCGGCTGCGCGCTGGTCAGCTGCTTCATCCGCGAGCCGGAATTCGTGGGCCAAACGAAGGACCGCCTTGCGACCGTCGAGGCGACGCGCCTTGTCGAAGGTGCGGTCCGCGACCACTTCGACAACTGGCTGGCGGCGGATACGAAATCGGCGGGCGCGATCCTCGACTTCCTGATCCTGCGCGCCGAGGAACGCCTGCGCCGCAAGCAGGAAAAGGAAACCGCCCGCAAGACCGCAACCAAGAAGCTGCGCCTGCCCGGCAAGCTGGTCGATTGCTCGGCCACCAACCGCGAAGGCACGGAGCTGTTCATCGTCGAGGGTGACTCGGCCGGTGGCAGCGCCAAGATGGCACGCGAACGTCAGACGCAGGCCCTACTGCCCCTTCGCGGCAAGATCCTGAACGTGCTGGGCGCGGCCTCCTCGAAGCTGGGTCAGAACCAGGAAATCAACGACCTCTGTCAGGCGCTTGGCGTGGGCATGGGCTCTCGTTTCAATGTCGACGATCTGCGCTATGACAAGGTCATCATCATGACCGACGCCGACGTCGATGGCGCGCATATCGCCTCGCTGCTGATGACCTTCTTCTTCACGCAGATGCGCCCGATGATCGACAAGGGGCACCTTTATCTCGCCTGCCCGCCCCTTTACCGCCTGACGCAGGGCGCGCATCGCATCTATGTGGCCGATGACGCGGAAAAGGAAATGTGGCTGGCGAAGGGCATCGGCGGCAAGGGCAAGATCGACGTCCAGCGCTTCAAGGGTCTGGGCGAGATGGACGCCAAGGACCTGAAAGACACGACGATGAACCCCAAGACGCGCAAGCTGATCCGGGTCTCGATCGATGAGGATGAGGGCGGCGAAACCGGCGATCTGGTCGAGCGGCTGATGGGCAAGAAGCCCGAGCTGCGCTTCCAGTATATTCAGGAAAACGCGCAATTTGCCGATGCGGAAGGGCTGGATGTCTGATCGCGAGGCCCGCGGACCCCGATCCTCGCTGCGCCTGACCGAAGACCATGTCCGCCGCGCCACCCGCATGGTCGAGGGGCCGCGTCACAAGGACGGCTGGCACCTGCTGGAGGATGAAGACCTTGACCTGTTGGCCGAGAAGCTGACGCAGGACCGGCCGCGCCCGATCCCGATCTTCGCCTATGGCTCGCTGATCTGGAACCCGGGGTTTTCGGTCACCGCGCGCACCCGCGCCCGCGCCATCGGCTGGCATCGGCAGTTCAGCATCGACATGGACCATTTCCGCGGCTCGCCCGAGCAGCCGGGCCTGATGCTGGCGCTGGCCTCGGGCGGCAGTTGCGAAGGGCTGATCCTTGAGATCACGCCGGGGACCGAGACCGAGTCCCTGCGCGCCATCTTGCGGCGTGAACTGGTCGCGCATGAACTGGCCGCCAATGCCCGCTGGATCACCGTCGAGACCGCCGAGGGCCCAAGCGAGGCCCTGACCTTCTACGCCGACCCGGTCGATCTGGTGCTGGCGCATCTCTCGACGCAGGAGCAGGCGCTGCGTCTGGCACGCGCGAACGGCGTCGCAGGCTCTTGCGCCGAATATCTGCTGCGCACCGCCCAAGGGCTTGAGGCCGAGGGCATTCACGACGCCTATATCTGGGAATTGCAGGACCTCGTCGCCGAGGAAATCAACCGCTTGCCGGAGTAGCCCCATGTCCGCCGCCACCTCGATCCTGATCTATGTACTGGCCGCTTTGGCCGAGATCGCCGGTTGCTTCGCCTTCTGGGCCTGGGTGCGACTGGATCGCTCGGCCTGGTGGCTTTTGCCGGGAATGGTCGCGCTGGCGCTGTTTGCCTGGCTGCTGACGAAGGTGGATGCCGAATTCGCAGGCCGAGCTTATGCGGCTTACGGCGGGATTTATATCATTTTCTCGATTGGCTGGCTGATGTGGGCGGAAGGGCAAAGCCCGTCCCGTTGGGATTTGGTGGGGGCGGGACTGTGTTTGGCGGGGGCGGTGGTGATTTTGATAGGTGGCAATAGATAGCTATCATGAACCATCCTTGCAGCGCACACATCGGATAAAACTATGTCCAAGAAAAAATCTTTCGGGCAGTGCTTATTAACCGGCGAAACCAATAAATTAGTTGACTGCCATATAATACCAAAGGCGCTCACATTCATTAATCGAAGCGGCGAAAAGATTTACCAAACTACCACCGGTCGAGGTTTCTCGAAAAAATGGAATAGCTGGTACGATCGCTCCATCGTCACAAGGAAGGGAGAAGACATTCTCGCTTCCATCGACGGTTCTGCGATAAACATTCTTCGAAGAGAACGCCTTGTTAGATCCGGTTGGAAGAACGACCCTCCTAGATTTTTACCCTATGGCAATGCAAAATTCGGCTCCAGAGTTCGGTTCTTCAATATTCCCGACGTTGCAGATTTACACAGATTCCTAGTAAGTGTCGCATGGAGAGCGGCTGTCTCCAATCTGCCAGACATGAGCGAAGTTCAGCTTTCTGACGATGTTGTCGAGAAACTGAAAGACTGCACTCTCAACCACTCAAGAAGCAGCTACGCCCAGTTCCCAACTATACTCATTCAATTCTATGGCGACATGCATGATCACAATTTTACGCCACTAGTTTTGACCAGGGAAGTTGAACTAAACCCAGATCACGTTTCCCCACCGTACGTACGATTATACTTCGATGGGCTTGTTGCGCAGATGTATCTCGACTCGATCCCACCCGAAAGAATGGGGGAAGTGACCATAAAAGAAACCGGGAATTTTGCTGCAATATGCAAACCATATTCTGGCTCATTTCAAGAGTATAATTTTTACGAATCCATAAAATTAAGCTTTAAAAATAGTGGCATTCCACCAGAGCGATACGTCTAAAACCGCATCCCCACCGAAAACTCCGCCCCATCGGTGCCGATCCCGAAACTCGCGGCACCGAAGGAAAAGCCGATCAGCGCGCCGGTCCAGACCTGCTGGGAGGTGTGTTCACCTGCATGAATGCGGCTCCAGCCGGTCAGGCCGGCGGCGCTATAGGCGGCAAGCCCCGCCTCGGGTTGGTCCTTGAAACACTTCCCCGCCAGATCCGAAGCACCGAAGAAGGCCGCCGCCGTGTGCCCCGAGGGGAAGCCCTTCCCCTCACCCGAGGGGCGGCGCGAGATCGGCTGACCGTCGAAGAACTCTTTCATGCCCCAGACCAGCGCCGCCTGCAGGACGCCGCGCACGGCGAAATCCTCGAGCCGGTCCTGCTTGTTGGCGCAGACGGCGGCCGCCAGCGGCAGGCCGTATTTCATCGCCGTGCCGAACTCTTCGAACGGATCGGCGGCGGCGGGCAGCGCGGCACCAAGCGCGCAGCAGATGGCAATGGCTCTCATCCCTCTCTCCCCTCGCGTTTCAGCCATGCTCTCCCAACCGGATCACCCTGTCCATCCGCGAGGCCAAATCGAGGTTATGCGTGGCGATCAGCGCCGACAGTCCGGTCTCGCGCACCAGCGTCATCAGCACGTCAAAGACCTTGTCCGAGGTCTCGGGGTCGAGGTTGCCGGTCGGCTCATCGGCCAGCAGCAGGGCGGGCTGGTTCGCGAGTGCGCGGCAGAAGGCGACGCGCTGCTGCTCTCCGCCCGAGAGTTCGGCGGGGCGGTGACTGTCGCGGTGCGACAGCCCCACGCGGCCCAGCAGGTCCTGCGCGCGCGCCTGCGCCGCCGATTGCGACACGCCATTTGCCAGCTGCGGCAGGATGATGTTTTCGGCAGCGGTGAATTCGGGCAGCAGATGGTGGAACTGATAGACAAAGCCCAGCTCCTGCCGCCGCGCCTCGGTCCGGGGGCCGTCGCCAAGGCCAGTCATGTCGCGCCCGTTCAGGATCACGCGGCCCTCGTCGGGGGTGTCCAGCAGCCCCGCGATATGCAGAAGCGTCGACTTGCCCGCGCCCGAGGGGGCGACCAGCGCCACCACCTCGGCCTTGCCGACGCCGAGGCTCAGGCCCTTCAGGACCGGAACCGGAGCCGCGCTGTCCTTGCCATAGGTCTTGGAAATCGCGTCGAGATGCAGGACCTCATTCATAGCGCAGCGCCTCTACCGGGTTCATGCGGGCCGCGCGGCGGGCCGGGAAAATGGTGACGATGAAGGACAGAAACAGCGAGAGGCCAATCGCCTTGGCCAGATCGACCGCGCGCAGTTTCGCCGGAAGCTCATAGATGCCGCGCACCGCCGGATCCCAGGCATTGCCGCCCGAGAGCATGTTCACCGCCGACATCACATGGTCGACATTCAGCGCGAACACGACGCCCAGAATGACCCCGGCAATCGTGCCGATGATGCCGGTGAAGGCGCCACACAGAAAAAAGACCCGCAGGATCGAGCCCTGAGTCAGCCCCATCGTGCGCAGGATGCCGATGTCGCGCCCCTTGTTCTTGACCAGCATGATCAGCCCCGAGGTGATGTTCATCGAGGCGATCAGCACCAGAATGGACAGGATGATGAACATGACGTCATCCTCCATATCCAGCGCATTCAGGAAGGAACTGGAAGCATCGCGCCAAGTCCAGACCTGCGCCCGATCGCCTGCAGCCTGCAGCAGATCCAGCGTCCAGTCGTCGACCTTCTCGGGGTCCTTGACGAAGACCTGCACCTCATCAGCGACGCCTTCGCGGTTGAAATAGGACTGCGCCTCGGCCAGCGGCATATAGACGCGCGTGCGGTCGATGTCATAGCGCCCGGCGGTGAAGATATAGACCACCTCATAGACCGAAACGCGAGGCGTCGTCCCCGCAGGCGTCTTGGCCCCCTCGGGCGCGATCAGCCGCAGCTTGTCGCCAATGCCCACGCCCAGTTCCCGCGCGATGCCCGAGCCGATGGCGATGCCATGGTCGAAATTCGAAAGATCCCCGGCCGAGGTTTCGGGATCGGTGATCCGGGGCATGGCCGCCAGCGCATCGGCGGTCACGCCATAGACCTCGGCCACGTTCGAGCGGTCGCCCATGGCCGCCATGACCTGCCCGCGCACCACGGGGAAGGCATGCGTCACGCCCGGGATCGCGGCGATGCGCGCGGCGACGTCCTCATAATTCTCGACACGGCCGGGGACGGTGTAGGTTTCCTCAGTCAGGTCGTTATAGACGTGCGTCGGCGCATAATAGACGGTGCTATGGGCGTTCGCGCCCAGGATGGTGTCGACAAATTCGGCCCGGAAGCCTGCTCGCACGGCCAGCGTCGCGATCAGCGCCATGACGCCCAGCGTGATGCCGATCAGGCTGATCCAAGTCATCGTGCTGACCCCGCCCTCGGCCTTGCGGGCGCGCAGATAGCGCCAGGCGATCATGAATTCGAAGTGGGAGAAGGGGCGTGTCGCAGCCATGGCAAGCCTTTCCTGAACCGCAGTCTGCTTGGCGTGACGCGCCCAAAAACGCAAGAGAACAACGACGTGATGACTTGTTGGATCAGTGGGGCAGCGCTTTCACTTCCGTGAGTTTGCACAGGATCGAGTCACAAAGTGCTGTCGCCTCATCGCGCTCTGCATCATCTCGATGTCGAAGGGACCAGGGATCCGCCAATACGGCTTGAATGATTTCGACGACGCTCGTCATCCTACCGGGCAGGCCGTCTAGCTCAACGTACCACCACGTTGACGTAAAATGGACAAACTGATTTCGGAGACCAACTACTATATCGAATGCTTCGCGCTGTTCGGGGCTAACCGCAATTACCCCGCCAGCGCGCTCACGTCTATTGCGCTTTCCGCTAGCAAGATCGAGAAGCACGTGAATTGGCTCCACACCAAAGCGTTTGGGCATCTTGGTTGAAACTGGGTTCGCATGAGCCTCTAGCTTTTGTTCAGCGATATCCTCCCTCAGGGCTCCAATCCCGGCCGTCCCGGACAGCAAACAGATCAGCGCGCTATTCACCGCACATGAAAGCGCTAGCAGGGCCCACTTCCAGCAATGGGGATCCAATTCGGCGCGCGGAATCTGAAAGGCGAGTTCCCGCAGCGAGACGAGAACATCCATGCTTTCGTCCGTCTCAAGCCATACTGCCATTCAGCGCTCCCCTTACAGCGGCCCCGGCCTGCGTTCTTCGGACAGCATCACGTTCGCCTCGACCTGCCCGACGCCCGGCAGGGTCATGATGCGGCGGCGCAGGATGCGTTCGAAATCGGCAATGTCGCGGGCGTTGATGCGCAGGCGATAGTCGAACTGGCCAAGGACGTGCTGGACGGTCTGGACCTCGGGAATGGCGGTCACGGCGCGCTCGAATTCCTCAAGGCTGGTGCGGCCCTTGGCGGCCAGACGGATGCCCAGGAAAACGGTCACGCCAAAGCCAAGGGCGGTCTGGTCGACGCTGATGCGCCGTCCGGCGATCACGCCCGCATCGCTCAGCCGCTTAATGCGCCGCCAGATCGCGGGTTGGGTCATCTGAAGTTCGCGCCCGATATCGGCGGCGCTGCGGGTGGCGTCCGAGGCCAGCAGCTTCAGGATGGCCAGATCGGTCGCATCGGGGGTGGCGGTCCGGTCACTCATAGCGGCAGGGCCTGCACGTTCTTGATGTTGCTGACCAGCATCAGCGCATCCGAGTCGGCCACATGCGGCAGGGTCAGGATGCTTTCGCGATAGATCTGCTGCCAATGCGCCATGTCGCGGGCGATGACCGACAGGCGCAGGTCGACCGAGCCGAGGAAGGTCTGGATCTCGGTCACCTCGGGCACCAGACGGGCGGCGGCGATGAAATCGTCGAAGGCGCGCGGCTCGGTCTTGTCGAGGGTGAAGCGCAGGCTGACCTCGACCTCATAGCCCAGCTTGCGCCAGTCGATGCGGGTCTCGATGGCCTGAATGACGCCCGCCTCGCGCATCCGGTCCAGCCTGCGCCAGAGGCTGGCAGAGGTCACCCCTGCCCGTTCGGCCAGATCGGCGTTCGAGACATCGGGATCGGCCAGAAGTTGACGAAGTATGCGGCGATCGGTGGCGTCAGACATGATTTTTTCACTTCAATGCGTATCTGGTTATTACACTCTCAATCTTTCGACAGAAAGCGCAAAGATTGCACAGAACTCCGCTGGCGCGACTGCTAGAAACGCTGCAGCAAACATGAAAGGACGCCCCGATGCGCGTTTACTACGATCGCGATTGCGATGTGAACCTGATCAAAGACAAGAAAATCGCCATGATCGGCTATGGCTCGCAGGGCCACGCCCATGCGCTGAACCTGCGCGATTCGGGTGCGAAGAACGTCGTCGTCGCGCTGCGCCCGGGCTCGGCCTCGGCCAAGAAGGTCGAAGCCGAAGGCCTGAAGGTCATGGATATCGCCGAAGCCGCGAAATGGGCCGATCTGGTCATGTTCACCATGCCCGACGAGCTGCAGGCCGAAACCTACAAGAAATACGTCCATGACAACCTGAAAGAGGGCGCTGCGATTGCCTTCGCGCATGGTTTGAACGTGCATTTCGGCCTGATCGAGCCGAAGCCCGGCGTGGACGTCATCATGATGGCTCCGAAAGGCCCCGGCCACACGGTTCGCGGCGAATACACCAAAGGCGGCGGCGTGCCCTGCCTGGTCGCAGTTCACCACGACGCAACCGGCAAGGCGATGGACATCGGTCTGTCGTACTGCTCGGCCATCGGTGGCGGCCGCTCGGGCATCATCGAGACCAACTTCCGTCAGGAATGCGAAACGGACCTGTTCGGCGAACAAGCCGTTCTGTGCGGCGGTCTGGTTGAACTGATCCGCATGGGCTTTGAGACGCTGGTCGAAGCTGGCTACGAGCCGGAAATGGCCTATTTCGAGTGCCTGCACGAAGTGAAGCTGATCGTCGACCTGATCTATGAAGGCGGCATCGCGAACATGAACTACTCGATCTCGAACACCGCCGAATATGGCGAATATGTCTCGGGCCCGCGCATTCTGCCCTACGAAGAAACCAAGAAGCGCATGAAAGACGTGCTGACCGACATTCAGTCGGGCAAGTTCGTCCGCGACTTCATGCTGGAAAACTCGGTTGGCCAGCCCTCGTTCAAGGCGACCCGTCGCATCAACGACGAACACCAGATCGAGAAAGTCGGCGAGAAGCTGCGCGCGATGATGCCGTGGATCTCGAAAGGCAAGATGGTCGACAAGACCCGCAACTGATCCCCGTTCAGGGAATGGAAAAGCCCCGCTTTCGCGGGGCTTTTTCGTCTTGGCGGACGGGCTGCGGGGGCAAGGCCGCCCCCGCACCGCAGATCACAGGGCCGATTTGATCTTTTCGGCCGCCTCGGGGCTGACCCAGCCCATCCACATCTCTTCGTTGTTACGCAGGAATTCCTTGGCCCCGTCTTCGCCGGTCGCCTGATTGTCGGTCATCCATGCCATCAGCTTGCTGACGGTGTCATTGGTCCAGTTGCGCTTCGACAGATAGTCGAGCACCGCAGGATCGGCGCTGTCGGCGAAGGGTTTCGCGACCAGCGTCAGCACTTCATCGGGCGGGATCGCGTTGGGCTTCGGATCGGGACAATCCGCGACCGAGGTGCAGCGCTTCCACTCATCCATGTCGACCGGAACGCCCAGATCAACGCGCACCATCTCGTATTTGCCCAGAAGCGAGGTCGGCGCCCAATAGAAGGCCAGCACGCCCTCTTTGGCCTCATAGGCCTTCGCGATGGCCGCATCCAGCGCGGCAGCCGAGCCCGCGCTGACCACGGTGAAGCCCTTGCCTTCCAGATCGAAGGCCTTGGCCAACTGGTTGGTCACGATGGTGCCACCCCAGCCCTCGGGCCCGTTGTAGATCGCGCCTTTCGAGGAATCCTCGGGTGCGGGGAACAGCTCGGGATGCTCCAGCACGCCTTTCAGCGTCGCCAGTTCCGGGTTCGCATCGACCATGTATTTCGGGATGAACCAGCCCTGCTGCCCGCCTTCGGACAGCGAATTGCCGACCGAGACGATCTTGTTCTCGGCCATGCCCGAGGCGAAGACCTCGGGCACCAGACCCACCCAGGCCTCGGGGACGATCTCGGGCGTGCCCTTCTCGACCAGCGAGGTGATCGCGGGAACGGTGTCGCTGGTGGTGATCTCGGCGCTGCAATCATAGCCGTTGTTCAGGATGAACTGGTCCAGATTGGCCAGAACCTCGGCGCTTTGCCAGTTCATGCTGGCGATGGTCAGCTCGCCACAATCTGCAAATGCTGCACCGCCAAGGCAGGCAAGCGGGGCAGCGACGATCGTTGAAAGCAGTAATTTCTTCATTTTCTTCCCTGTTCGCGGCTTTCTGGTGAAACCGACAGGACGCGTGCCACAGAGCGCCGAGTCCCCTTCAGTCTAGCCTCTGAGACCCGTTTGGGAAGATTATTCCGTCAAAGCTTTCCTGCCTCCGCCGTCAGAGAGTTCAGGATCAGCTCGACCCCGCTCATCGCGACATCCAGCGTGTCGCGCTGTGTCAGCAGGTCCAGACGGCGTCCGACACCCAGCGTCAGCGCGCCATGGACCGAGACGAAAAGATGCTCGGCCAGCTTCTCGGCCCGGACGCGGTCCAGATCTCCCGCATGCTCGATCAGCAGATGCGCAAGCTGCAGCTTCAGCCCCTCGATCGTGCCGGTGTACCAGTTCGGAAAGCTTTCCCGTTCGCGGTTGCCGCCGAAGAGCGCGTTCCAGCGGGCAGGATTGTCCTGCATGAAGCAGACATAGCTTTTCGACAGCGCCCGCAGCCGATCCGCCGCGCTGAGGTCCTTGGGAAGCGCCGAAAACAGCAGCGCAACCTCGGCCAAGGTCTCGCGATTGATCTCCATCACGATGTCGGACATCGAGGAAAACACGTTGTAAATCGTCGCGGCAGTATAGTCGATTTCGCGGGCAATGGCGCGGGCGCTAAGCCCCTCCATGCCCTCGCGGTCAAGAATCCCGCGGGCCGCATCAAGAATGGATTGCCGCAGTTCTTCCCGCGGCTGCCGAAGTGGACGGCTCATGACAATCACCTTTTTTAACACTGTTCATAAATAGTGTTGACAGGCAGCCCGGTCAACTGCATGAATTATTGAACGCAGTTCATTAACTAGTGTTTTGTCATGGATAACGAACAGGACCCGACTGACATGAAAGAGTTGAAGCAAGTTGAAACCTCCACGCCGCGCAGGTTTGGCCGCGCCGCGAAGTCGCATTTCAACCCGGCGCGGGGGATGGCACCCGCGCTGCTGCCCTTCCGCCTGATCGGCACCGAGGAAGCACCCGACGAAGAGGTCCAGCCCGAGGAAACGCCGCCCTCGCAGATCACCTGGACCATGGTGCACTGACCTGAAACCAAACGAAAAGGGGCGCCAGAGCGCCCCTTTTTGCTTATTCGTCCATCGGTGCCTGAGTGATTGACACCTTGTCGATGGCGCGGCCATCCATGGCCACGATCTCGAAACTCAGCCCCCCTGCCCGGACCCTGTCGCCTTCATTCGGCAGATGGCCCAGCTGCCACAGGATGAAGCCCGCGAGCGTCGAGTAGCGCTCGGTCTCATCGGACAGATCGACGTCCAGCAATTGCGAGACGCGGCGAATGTCGATCCAGCCATCGACCAGCAGCGAGCCGTCCTCGCGCCGCTCGACGGTCAGCGGGGCCTCGTCCTCATCGGGGAAGTCACCGGCAATCGCCTCAAGCACGTCGGTCGGCGTTGCGATCCCCTCAAGCGAACCGAACTCATCGACGATCACCGCCAGCTGGATCGGCGACAGGCGCAGCTGCTCCATCAGGCGCAGCACGTCGATGCTTTCATGCACGACCAGCGGCTGACGGACCGAGCGCTCCTGATTGATCTTTCCATCGGTCAAAAGATCGCGCAGCAGGTCGCGCACCAGCGCCACGCCGTGGAACTGGTCCAGCGACCCGCGCCCGACCAGAATGCGCGAATGGTTCAGCCCCAGGATCTGTTCGCGGATCTGCTGGTCCTCCATGTCGAGGTCGATCCAGTCGATCTCGGTCCGGGGGGTCATAATCGAGGTCGCGGGGCGGTCGGCCAGACCAAGGACACCCTTGATCATCTCGGTCTCTTCCTGCGCAAAGATCGCCTGTTCGGCCGCCTTGTCGGCGATCACATCGGCAGTCCCGCCCAGCTCGACCTCTCCGCGCTTGCCGCCCAGAAGGCGCAGCACGGCCTCGGCGGTGCGGTCGCGCAAGTCGCCGGTGGTCAGCACCCTTTCGCGGTTGCGCCGCCCGATCTGGTTCAGCGCCTCGATCAGGACCGAGAAGCCGATGGCCGCGTAGAGATAGCCCTTCGGAATGTGGAACCCGAAGCCTTCGACGATCAGCGAGAAGCCGATCATCATCAGGAAGCCAAGGCAAAGGATCACCACCGTCGGGTGGCGCGAGACGAAGGCCATCAGCGGCTTGGCAGAGAGCATCATCACGCCCACCGCGATGATGACCGCAATCATCATCACCGACAGGTGCTTGACCATGCCGACGGCGGTGATGACGCTGTCGAGCGAGAAGACCGCGTCCAGCACGATGATCTGGGCGATCACCTGCCAGAAGACAGCGTGATGCGTGCGTCCCTCTTCCCGGGCAGCGTGGCCCTCCAGCCGCTCGTGCAGCTCCATCGTGCCCTTGAAGAGCAGGAACAGGCCGCCGAAGATCAGGATCAGATCGCGTCCTGAAAACCCGTGGCCAAACATGCTGAACAGCGGTTGCGTCAGTGTCACGATCCAGGCGACCGAGGCCAGCAGCGCCAGCCGCATCAGAAGCGCCAGCATCAGGCCCAGCCTGCGGGCGTTGTCGCGCTGCTCGGGCGGCAGCTTGTCGGCAAGCACCGCGATGAAGACAAGGTTGTCGATGCCCAGCACGATCTCAAGCACGATCAGCGTGGCAAGCCCCGCCCATGCAGCCGGATCGGACATCCATTCGAATAACAAGGTCAACTCCATCGAAGGGGAAGGAACATGCCGCAATCCCCCCGCGCCCATGCGGGCGGGAAGGCTTGACCGAATCGGCGGAACGGCCCGGCGGTGTCGGCGTCAGAGGCAATGGGAAAATGCCCGGCCCCGGTTTCGGACAGCAGGGTGATCGTCATGCGGACGGTCGAAACATGTTCAGAAACAGCGCATCATGGCGGACACGGCAGCGGACAGGCCAAGCCTGCCTGCCTGTAGATCCCTCGTCCGTACTGTCAGGATCGTCGCGGTCGTCGCCGCCTTCGATCTCTGCGCAGCGTCCCGGCATACCCGGAATACTCATCGACCTGCCTTAATGATGCGTCACGGCCAGAATTAAACACAAGGGGGCCGCTGGCAAGCCCTGACGGAGGGCTCAGGCGATTTGTCGCAGAAGCTGTGCGGGGCAAGTCGCACCCTGCCCGCATCTGGCATTGATCCGAGGGCAAGCCTTTGGCATGACTGCGCTGTTCCCGCATGAGCGGTTCATCTTCATCGAAAGGATTCCCCACATGGCCGATATCAAGCGCATCGAAACCGGCACCCGCATGAGCCAGGCCGTCGTGCACAATGGCATCGCCTATCTGGCCGGTCAGGTCGGCGCGCCGGGCGCCTCGGTCGCCGAACAGACCACCGCGATCCTCGCCCAGATCGAGCGTCTTCTGGCCGAATGCGGCACCGACAAGACCCGCATCCTGACCGCGCAGATCTGGATGGCCGACATGGCCCAGTTCGCCGAGATGAACGCCGTCTGGGACGCCTGGGTCGCGCCGGGTCACGCCCCGACCCGTGCGGCAGGCGAATCCGCGCTGGCGACGCCCGACTATCTGGTCGAGATCATCATCACCGCCGCGATCTGATCGCCTCGATGACCGAACGCGCGGCGCGCAGGCCCGGAGCCTCGCCGCCGCGCCCCAGCCGGTCCATCGTCAGGTTCATCGCCTCCAGCTGCGCCTCGCGCGCGGCCGGATCCTCCAGAAGCTGCATCAGCGCGCCCGCCAGCGGTGCAGGCTGGCAGTTCTTGCCCAGAAACTCGGGCACGGCGCGGGTCTCGCTGACCAGATTGACCAGCGTCACCGTATCGACCTTCAAAAGCATCCCGATCAACATGCGGCTGAGCGGCGCCACGTCATAGCCGATCACCATGGGCACGGAATTCGCCGCCAGCTCAAGGCTGACCGTGCCCGAGGCCGCCAGCGCCATATCGGCGGCGGCGAAGGCCACGCGCTTTTGCGCCTCGCCTTCGACCACGATGGGCGCGCTTGGCCAGCTTGCAGTCATTTCGCGCACGAGCCCCGCGACGCCCGGCACGGTCGGCAGGACAACACGGATCTCGGGCACACGGTCGTGGACGCGCTTCAAGGCCTCGTCAAAGCGGGGGCCCAGCCGCGCCACCTCGGTCCGGCGAGAGCCCGGCAGGCACAGGATCAGCGGTGCTTTCGGGGCGATCTGGTGCTCCTGCCGGAAAGCCTCGGCCTCCTCCGGCGTGGCGCGAGGTTCGGTCACGACCGGGTGGCCGACGAAATCGCAGCTCATCCCGGCTGCGCGCATCAGCGGCGGCTCGAAAGGCAGGATCGCCAGCACATGGTCGATCACCCGCGCCATCTTGGCCGCCCGGCCCGAGCGCCAGGCCCAGACCGAGGGCGCAACATAATGGATTGTGCGGAAATCAGAACGCGAGGCGCGGACCAGCCCCGCCACCCGCAGACAGAAATCCGGGCTGTCGATGGTGATCAGCGCATCCGCGCCCGAGGCCAGCACCGCCTCAGCCGTCTGCGCGATCCGCGCCTTCAATGAGCGGTACTTGGGCAGCACCTCCCAGATCCCCATGATCGACAGCTCATCCATCGGGAACAGGCTTTCCAGCCCGCGCGCCGTCATCGCCGGACCGCCGATGCCCTCGAAGGTGACGCCGGGCTCAAGCGTAGCCAGCCCGTCCATCAGCGCCGCACCCAGATTGTCGCCCGATGGCTCGCCCGCGATAATGAAGAACTTCATGGCTGGCCGGTCCTGTTCATGGTTTGCCGCGCAAGGGGCCGCAAGACGCGCCCCCTTTGTCGACCCTCAGGCTGCGATCAGGCGCGGGCCCAAAGGAAAAGGCCGGCGGATTGCGCCGCAGCGATGGTCACGTCGCGCTCAAGCACGATCACGCTGCCCGCCTGCCAGACGATGCCGCCCAGACCCGCGCGCGCGACCTGCGCCACGGTGTCGGGGCCAATGGTCGGCAGGTCGATCCGGCGATCCTGCCCGGGCTTCGGCGCTTTATAAAGCACGCCCTTCGCGCCCTTGGCATCCGGCCGCAACCCGATGTGCTGCCCGACGAATTCCAGCATCGCCTCGGTCCCAGGCAGGCTTTCGACGGCAAGGCAAAGGCCCTGCGCCACGACCGCGCCCTGACCGATGTCAAAGCCGCCAAGGCCTGCGACGATCTCGGCCGCGCGGGCGGCATCCTTGCGGTCGCGTTCAGAGGGTTCACCCGCAAGCACGCCCTCACCCGGCACCAGATCGGGTAGGATTTGATCGACTGTGGCGATATTTAGCCCGCTTTCCTCGAAAACGTCGAGGACCGCGCGTAGTGCCGCATCATCGCCCGACTGCATCGCGCCCACGATGCGTGGCACCAGCGAGGCCGTGCGCGGGTCGAACAGCTCCGGCTCCAGCCGCGGACGGCGGATCGCACCGGCAAAGACGACCGTGCGGACGCCCTTGTCATGCAGCTCATCCAGGAATGGCACCAGCCGTTCCAGCCGGAAGGGGGTTGCCGCAACCTGCGTCTGCAACCCGTCCAGCGCATAGACCAGCGGGGTGCCAAGGGCCTCGGCAATGGCGGGGGCCAGACGCCCCTCGCCCGCGATCAGGGCAATATCGGTCATGAGTGCGGCACCAGGAATGAACGGTCGGAAGGGCCAAGGATGAAGTCAAGCACCTGCCGCTCCATCTCGGAGGTCTCGCCCTCGGCCAGTTCGCGCGCGGTCTCGCGGAAGGAACCGGCAGAGAGACGGGCCAGCATCTCGCGCAGGGCGTGGATGTCGTCGCGCGTGGCTCCGCGCCGCTTCAGCCCGACGATGTTCAGCCCGTCCAGATGGCCGCGCGGGCCATGGACCATGCCGAAGGGGATGACGTCGGCGGTCACCATCGTCAGCGCGCCGATCATTGCGCCGCGTCCGATGCGCACGAATTGATGCACGCCCGCAAGCCCGCCCACGGTCACGTCGTCGCCGATGATGCAATGCCCCGCGATCGAGGCGTTGTTCACCAGCGTCACCCGATCGCCCAGTTGGCAGTCATGGGCGACATGGCTTCCGGCCAGAAACAGCCCGTCATCGCCCACGCGAGTGATGCCGCCGCCGCCTTCGGTGCCGGGGTTCATCGTCACATATTCGCGGATGCGGTTGCGCGCGCCGATGATCAGCTCGGTCTTTTCGCCGCTGAACTTGCGGTCCTGCGGGATCTCTCCGATGGATGAGAAGGGAAACAGCGCACATTCATCGCCAACCGTGGTCTTGCCGGTCACCACCACATGGGATTTCAGCACCACACCGCGACCCAGCCGGACCTCGGGCCCGACGACGCAGAAAGGCCCGATCTCGCAATCGGGGCCGATGACGGCGGCCGGATCGACGACCGCCGAGGGATGAATGCGCGCCTCGCTCATTCCGCCTGCCCTTGCGTCAGCATGGCCATGACTTCGGCTTCGGCGGCGACGCGGTCGCCCACCTTCGCCTCGCAGGCGAATTTCCACACCTTGCCGCCGCCGCGCATGGTTTTGACATGCAGTTCCAGCACATCGCCCGGCACCACTTTCGAGCGGAAGCGACATTTGTCGATGGACATGAAATAGGTGCCCATGCCCTTGTCGGCGAGGTTCATCGTCACGCCGACCAGCACGGCGGCGGTCTGCGCCATCGCCTCGATGATCAGCACGCCCGGCATGACCGGCTCTTGCGGGAAATGGCCCTCGAAATGGGGCTCGTTGACCGTGACGTTCTTCAGGCCGACCGCCGTCTCCATCGGCACGATGTCACGCACCCGGTCGATCAGCAGAAACGGATAGCGATGCGGTATGATCCGCTTGATCTGGAGGATGTCGACCTCGGTCGGTGGCACATAGGTGGTGTCTTCGGCGGCCATGAGCGGTCCTCTTGCACGATTTTTGATTTGCCTAGCAACGCGCCGGGCGGATGGCAAGTTTCACGCTTGCTCATCAGGGGTTGCGGGGCGACCCCAGCCGCGCCCTTCCAGCAGCCAGCCGGTCAGCGCCAGCCCCGCGATCAGCAGAAGCCAGGCCCAGTCGGGCAGGATCGGCCTGTGGGTCTGGCCGCTGATCGTCTCGGCCTCACGCGGGGTGATGGCGATCCAGTCCCCGCCCACGCCCTCGCCGAATGCGGGGCGGCCCTCGCGCACCGTGCGGATCGAGGGGACGCCATCGGACAGCCGCAAAACGCCGCCCATGGTCTGTCCCGCCAGAGGCTCCAGCCGGTCAGGTGTGGCCACGGTCTCTTCGAATTCGCGCGGAGCGGCGGGACCAACGGCGATGACGCGCGTGATGTCACCATCGACCAGCCGGTAAAGGCCCGGCCCGGGCGGCACCCATTCGGCGGTGAAACGGCCGGGCCCTGCCTCGGTCAGCGGCAGCTCATGCGCGAAATCGTCGGGCCCGGTGATGCGCACGGGTCCGGCGCTGTCCTTCATCGTGCGGCGCGTGACCGTCACCGAAAGATCATGCGAGACATCGGCCAGCAGGGCTTCTTCCTCAAGCTCGGGCTCTTTCATCGACCAATGCGCGATGCGCCGCAGCAGCTCGAGCTGCGGTCCCCCGCCCTCAAAGCCGCGCCCCCAGAGCCAGACCTGATCCGAGGTCAGCTGCGCCACGCGGCCCTTGCCCACGCGGTTCAGGATCAAGAGCGGCTCATCCTCCATGCCCTTCATCACCACCTGCGCATTCGGGGAGGGGATGCTTTGCGACATGCGCAGCCAGCGGCCCCAATGGCCATCCTGTTCATCCTCGGAAGGTGCGCCCGGCAGGCCCGAGGTCACCGGATGGCGCATGCCCTCGTCGGTCAGCTGCGGCAGGAACGGACCCGACATGATGCGCCCCGTAGGCCGCGCGGGCAGGATCGCCCCCAGAGGCGACAGGTTCAGGCTTTCGACGCTGGACATCTCGGGCCCGGCCGAGACCAGAATCGCGCCGCCCTCTTCGACGAACTGGCGCACGTTTTCGTAATAGACCGGCAGCAGGATCCCCTGCACCGAGTAGCGGTCGAAGATGATCAGGTCGAAATCGCGGATCCGTTCCATGAACAGCTCCTGCGTCGGGAAGGCGATCAGCGACATTTCCTGCACCGGCACCATGTCCAGCTTGTCGGGCGAACGCAGGATGGTGAAATGGATCAGATCGACATTCGCGTCCGATTTCAGCAGGTTGCGCCATGTTCTTTCACCGGCATGCGGCTCACCCGAGACCAACAGCACGCGCAGACGGTCGCGCACGCCCTGGATCTGCACGGCGGCGGCATTGTTGCGGTCGGTCAGCTCGGGCGGGGTGGCCTCTGGCGCATCGAAGCTGATCGAGACGACGTTCTGCCCCGCATGTTCCGGCGTGATCGGCAGATCCAGCGGAACGCCCGGAGGCAGGTCCAGCTGGCGTTCATTGTCGCCATCGACCGAGATGCGCAGACGCGCGGGCTGCCCTGCGACCGAGGCCGGGACATTGCCCTGATCCTCGATCCGCAGGCGGATGTTCACCGATTGGCCGATCAGCCCATAGGTCGGGGCCTCTTCGATGACCAGCCGCCGGTCCCAATCCTCGGGCTGGCCGGTCAGCAGGGTGTGCACCGGCGCGGGCGCGGTTGCGGGCAGCATGGGCATGTCATGCAAAAGCCCGTCGGTCACGTTGATGACGCCCGCCAGCCGGGCCTCCGGCTCGGCGGCAAGGGCGCGCGACAGGGCCGTGCCCAGCAGCGTGCCGTCGTCATCGTCATCGCCCACGGTCACGCGGCGGATTTCGGTATTGGGGATCGCCTCCAGCCGCCGGGTCAGCTCATCGACGGCCTCATCGGTCTGGGCGCTGCGCCCCGGCAGCGCCTGACTGGCCGAGCGGTCGTCCAGCAGGATGACGATATCGCTCAGCTTGTTGCTGGTCCCCGATTGCAGCGCGGGCCCCGACAAAGCCAACGCGGCGGCCAGCCCCGCAAGGCCGCGCCACAGCCAGCCGCGCAGGCCGCGCCACAGCGCCCAAAGTGCCACCAGCAGCGCCAGCGCGGCCAAAGCCGCCAGAATGGGCCAGGGCAGGACGGGATCGAAGGCAAGGCCGGTCATTCTGCCGTCTCTCCCTCTTTCAGCCGCTCCAGCAGGGCGGGCACGTGGACCTGATCGGATTTATAGTTCCCGGTCAGCACATACATCATCAGGTTCACCCCGAAGCGGTAGGCCATTTCGCGCTGCCGCTCGCCCTCGAAACTGGCGCCGACGGTGAAGCTGGGAAGCCCGCGCTTGTCGATGGCCCAGGCCTCGGCCCAGGCATTGCCGCCGATGATGACGGGCGAGACACCGTCGTTGAGGTTGCGGAAGGGCACGCCCTCGGTCGCGACGGCATCTGCGGGCGGCGCCTCGGCCCAGACGCGATTGCCCTGGTAACGGCCGGGGAAATCCTCCAGCAGATAGAAGGTCCGGGTCAGCACGTGATCGGCCGGGATCGGTGCCAGCGGCGGGATATCCAACGGGGCCGCCAGCGCCTGCAGCGCCGCCGAACCGTCCGGCCCGCCCAAACCCGCGATATCTCCGTCGCGCGTGTCGAAGAGGATCAGCCCGCCCGAGCGCAGATAATGGTTCAGCCGCGCATAGGCCGCAGCCGAGGGCGCGGTCTGGCTGTCGGTGATTGGCCAGTAAAGGAAGGTCAACAGCGACAGGTCGTCTTCATCAAGGTTGATGCCGATGGGCTCGCCCGGCTCAACGGAAGTGCGCTGCGTCAGCACCTCGGATAGCCCCCGAAGCCCGGCCTCCGAGGCCCGGTCGGCCTCTTCATCGCCGGTCACCACATAGGCGAGCGCCACCTCATCCGCCGCGCGCACCAGCCGCGGGTCAGGCTCGGCGTCCTGCGCGAGAGACGGGCCCGGCAGGGCAAGGCTGGCGAAAAGCGCGACGGCCAGTTTGCGAAGCAGGTTCATGCCGCAACCCTCCCGCCCCGGCCCCGCGCCAGAAAGGCGCTGCCAAGGGCATCCGCCGCAAGCAGAAGTGCGGCCAGCGCGATGAGCCAGCCGCGCAGGCTGAGGCCCGGCGCGGTGGTGGCGCTTTCGACCGTCGCGCCCGGCCAATCGGCCAGCGCGATGGGGCCGCCCGCGTTCAGCGCGGCGCGACGTTCCGAGGCTTCGTAAAGCCCGGCAGGCGCGCCCGGATGCGGCCCCTTGGCGAAATCGACGGCCGCGACGGGCGAGAGATCGCCCGGCCCACCCGCGCGACCGAATCCGTCCAGCACCAGTCGCGGCGTCCAGAAGGGCTGCTCGGCGCTTTCGGCATCCAGGGTCAGTTCCTGCGTGCGGGCGCTTTGCACCAGCCGGTCCAGCATCTGCACGAAAAGGCCCGAGATCGGCAGGTTCGACCATTCGGCATTGGCGGTGGTGTGGAACAGAACGATCTGCCCCTCGCCCTCCGCCGCGCGGGTGACCAGCGGCGTCCCGTCGCTGAGCTTGGCAATCGTCGCGCTCGCCAGTTCGGGCGATGGCTCGGCCAGAAGCTGGGCGCGCACTGTGGCATCGGCGGGTGGCGTCAGGCCTGCGAACAGCCCGTCGGTCGCGAAAGCGGAAATCCCACGCGGATCGCCCCAGCTGAGCGCGCCACCCACGTCGCGGCCCCCTGCCCGCAGGCGGACCGGCAGCAAAGGCTCGGTCCCCAGCTTCTCATCCGCGCCCATGCGGGGCCCGGCAAAGCGGACCAGCAGGCCGCCCTCCTGCACCCAGGCGTCCAGCCCATGCTCATCACCGGGCACCAGTTGATCGGTCATGATGACCACATCGGGCGCGGCCTGAAGCACGTCGGCAAGGCTGCCCTCGACCAGATCGGTCGTCGGCGACAGCGCCCGGCGCAGATAGTAAAGCGGCGACAGCAGCCGCTGTCCTTCGCTGACCCGGTCGTCACCCACCAGCGCGACCTTGCGGCGGCGCACGCGGTCATCGGCCAGCACGACGGCACCGGCCGAGGGCTCTCCCATGATCTCGAAACGGGTGATGCGGTTACGCAGCTCAGAGGGCAGGTCGATCGGAATGGTGCGGGTGGTAATCCCGGCCTCGGTCGCGGGCTCACCCGGGGTCAGCCGCGCCAGCTCCCGCTCGATCCCCAGAGGGTCGGGGCCGACCGCGCGAACGACCGGCGGCTCGCCCGCATCGGTCGTGCGCAGGCGCAGTGCGGGATGATCGCCGCTGACCAGCTCCAGCGAGGCGCGCCCGCGCAGGGGCGGAATGACCGAGACCTGCCCGCGCGCCTCGAGTGCGGCCAGCAGTTCGGCCCGGCCCGGGTGGTCCAGCCCGTCGCTGAGCCACAGGACCTGCAGTCCGGTTTCGGGGGCGGCGGCCAGCGCCTCGTCAAGGTCTTCGGGATATTGCGACTGCCAGGAGACGGGCGTCGCCGCACGCAGCCTTGCAGGCAGCTCGGTCGCGGGCAGGAAGGGCAACTGCCCCCCGGCACGTCCATCGGCCAGCAGAAGTGCCGCCGGTTGCCCGGCAGATCCCGCGCGGTCAAGCGCGCGAAGGGCGCGGGTCTGCCGCTCGGCCCAGTCGGGGGCAGCGGCCCAGCCTGCGTCCATCACGATCAGCACCGGCCCGCCAAGGCCCTGATCGGCGGCGGGTTTCCAGACCGGCCCGGCAAAGCCCAGGATCAGCGCCGCGATGGCCAGCACGCGCAACAGCAGCAGCCACCAGGGCGTGTGCCGCGCGACTGGATGCGGATCAGTGAGGCCCTTCAGCAGCCGCGTGCCCGGAAAACGCACGAGCTTGGGTGAGGGCGGCATGGCCCGCAGGATCAACCAGATCACCGGCAGCGTCACCAGCGCCGACAGGATCCAGGGCGTCGCAAAGCCAAGCGGTCCAAGAAGCAGCATCAGCCCTCCAACACCGACCAAAGCCACATCAGCGCCTGACCGGGCGCGGCGGCGGTGTCATGGGTTCCGAAATGCCAGCCCGCCTGATCGGCGGCCCGCGTCAGATGCGCGCGGCGGTCCTTCAGCCGCGCCAGATAGGCCGCGCGCAGCCCCCCCGCATCGCGCGTGTCATGGGTGGCCGCACCGCTGCCCGAGCGGAAAAGCACCGCCCCCTGATAGGGGAACGCCTCTTCATCGGGGTCAAGGACCTGCAACAGCGCGCCCCGGACACCCATGGCGGCCGCCTGCTCCAGCATGGCGACCACGGGCGCGGGATCGCCCAGAAAATCATCAAGCACGATCATCCGCTGACCGGGGCGCAGCGTGCCGACGGGCAACGGATCGTCATCGCCCGGCTGCACGGCGTGGCGCAGCAGATCCTCAGCGATGCGGTCGCCCTGCGTGCGGCCCAGTCGCGGCGGCTGGCCCGCCAGCGCCACCCGATCGCCCGCATTCAGCAGCGCGAGCCCCAGAGCCAGCGCCAGAAGCCGCGCGCGATTGAGCTTGGTTGGACGGTCGGGACCGCCGCTGAAATCCATCCCCTGTCCGGCCGACACCCACAGCACTGCCGATTGCGCCTGCTGTGCCTCGCGGTCGCGGACATATTGCGCATCGGTCCGGGCCGAGCGGCGCCAGTCGATGCTGCGCACCGCGTCCCCGGAACTGGCCGGGCGGTATTGCCAGAAATCCTCGCCCGTGCCCGCACGCCTTTGGCCATGCGCGCCCATGACCAGCGCCGCCGCCAGCCGTTCGGCCGAAAGAAGCAGCGTCGGAAGACCCGCCGCAGCGGCCTCGGCCTCGGCGCGAAGCTGTCCGGGCGTCAAGCTCACGCCGCGGCCCGCATCCGATCGCCGAGCAGGCGCTGGATCACCGAATCGACCGTCTCGCCGCGCGCGCGGGCCGCGAAGGACAGCGCCATGCGGTGGCGCAGGACGGGCGCGGCCATCGCCTCGACATCGTCGAGCGTCGGGGCAAAGCGGCCGTTCAGCGCCGCCCGTGCCCGCGTGACCAGCATCAGGGCCTGCGCGGCGCGGGGACCGGGGCCCCAGGCCAGCGTGCCCTCGATCCAGTCGGGGGCCTCGGCCTCGCCCGCACGGGCCGAGCGGACCAGATCCAGGATTGCGTTCAGCACCGACTCCCCGACCGGCATGCGGCGGATCAGGTCCTGCGCCATCTGCAGCGAGTCCGGGTCGAAGACCGCATGCGCCTCTTGCTGCAGAACGCCGGTCGTGGCCAGCAGGATCTCGCGCTCGGTGTCGCGGTCGGGGTAACCCACATCGATCTGCAGAAGGAAACGGTCAAGCTGGGCCTCGGGCAGCGGATAGGTGCCCTCTTGCTCGATCGGGTTCTGGGTCGCCAGAACATGGAAGGGGCGGCCCAGCGGGCGGTGTTCGCCGCTGATCGTGACCTCGCCTTCCTGCATGGCCTGCAGCAGCGCGGATTGGGTGCGGGGGCTGGCGCGGTTGATCTCATCGGCCATCAACAGGCGGGTGAAGACCGGGCCTTCGATGAAGCGGAAACTGCGGGTGCCGTCGGGGCGCACGTCCAGCACCTCGGAGCCCAGAATATCGGCTGGCATCAGGTCGGGGGTGAACTGGATGCGGTTGCTGTCGAGCCCCAGCACGGTCGAGAGCGTATCGACCAGCATCGTCTTGCCCAGGCCCGGCTGTCCGACCAGCAGCGCGTGCCCGCCCGACAGGATCGCGGCCAGCACCTGCTCGACGACCGCATGCTGGCCGACGAAGCGCCGCTCGACGCTGGTCCTTGCCTCGGCAAGCCGCGCCGTCAGGTTCTGCACGTCGTTCACCAGTTTATGATCGTCAGCCATGACAAAGCCCTTATACTGCTCTAGGACAGCATAAAGAGAGCACAAGCGGGTCACCACAGGGAATGGACGAAAGGGCTGACAATAGCGTGAGTGATGCAACAGGCATCGCGGCGGCTGCCAGCCGGGCCTCAAAAAAAGGCCCGCCACCCGTGCATTTGTGGGACCCACCCTTCTGCGGCGATCTGGATATGGAGATCCGCACCGACGGCAGCTGGTTCTATCAGGGCACGCCCATCGGGCGGCCTGCGATGGTGCGCTTGTTCGCCTCGATCCTGAAGCGCGAGGGGGACGACTATTTCCTTGTCACCCCCGTCGAAAAGGTCGGCATCCGTGTGCAGGATGCCCCCTTCATCGCGGTCGATGCCGACATCGGCCCCGATGAGATCACATTTACGACGAATGTGGGCGAAAGCTTCACGGCGGGCCCAGAACATCGTATCGTGATTCGTGGCACAGTCGATGTGCCGCGTCCGTATGTCCACGTCCGAAGGGGCCTCTGGGCACTTGTAGATCGTAAGACGTTTTACCGGCTGGCCGAAACTGCGACATCGGATGCCCAAGGGCGCCTGTCTCTCTGTTCCGGTGGTGTCAGCTTTCTGCTGGAACCACCCCTATGTCCCGATACGCCGCCAATCTGACCTATCTTTTCACCGAATTGCCGATGCCCCAACGCTTCGCCGCCGCCAGACGTGCGGGGTTCGAGGGCATCGAGATCCTGTTTCCCTATGACCTGACGGTCAAGGAACTGTCGACCTGTGCGCGCGACGCCGGGCTGGAGTTCATCCTGATGAGCACGCCGCCCCCGAACTGGGCAGGCGGTCCGCGCGGCTTCGCGGCCGAGCCGGGCAATGAGGCGCGCTTTCGCAAGGATTTCGACCGCGCGCTGATGTTTGCCCAGGGGCTGCATGCGCGGCACATCCATGTCATGGCGGGCAAGGCCCAAGGCGCCCGCGCGCATCAGACGCTGGTCGAGAACCTGCGCTGGGCCACCGCCCGCGCGCCGCATGCCAGCCTGACGATCGAGCCGGTTTGCGCCGCCGACGACCCCGAGGCGTTCCTGACCTGCTTTGATCAGGCCGCCGGGATCATTGCCGAAGTGGCCGCCCCCAATCTGGGCCTGCAATTCGACACCTATCAGGCGCATCGGATACATGGCGACATCATGGCCGTCTGGGAACGGCACGGCCATCTGGTCCGCCATATCCAGATTGCCGGATCGCATGATGATGAGCCCTTCCACGACAGCATCTGCACCGCCGAATTCATTCGCGCGGTCGAGGCCTCGGGCTATCGGGGCTGGGTCGGGGCCGAGTACAAACCCTCGACAGCGATCACCTCCGAGGGGCTGAACTGGATGCATCAGCGGCCCATGCTGGGCCACTGAACAACCAGCGCCGCCCTAATAGGCGGCGCTGCCGGTGCCTGCGGGCAAGGCCCCGTAGGGAAGCCAGATCGTCTTGGTCCGCGTGGCGGCGCGCAGGAATTCGCGCCCCTCAACCTCGGCTGCGGTCCAGTCCTTCGCCGAGGGGGCACAGACCGGCGTCAGCACCTGCGCGGCGGCCTCTTCGACCGGGCGCAGCAGTTCGGCCGGGCCCACGGCCCAAAGCGCCTGCACATCGTCATGGCGTGCCAGAGCCAGCGCCAGTTCCTCGCGCGGACCGGTGATCATGTTCACGACCCCGGCAGACACGTCCGAGCAATCCAGCACCTGCGCCAGCGTCAGCGCCGCCATGGGCCGATCCTGCGACGGCACCGCGACGACCGCGTTGCCCATGGCAATCGCCGGCAGGACCAGCGAGACGAAGCCCGCCAGCGGCGCATCATTGGGGCAGACGACGCCCATCACGCCATGCGGCTCATGCAGGACGGTGACCAGATGGCCGGGCTTGGCCGCGACCGTGCGCCCGTCGAACTTGTCGGCAAAGCCCGCATAGAAGAAACAGCGGCGAATGGCACAGTCGATCTCGGAAGCAGGAGCGAAGGCGGCCAGTTCCTCACGCCTCTGGCTGAGGTTCTCGGCCAGGAAATACAGGACCTGCGCGCGGCCATGCGCGCCAAGCCCGGCCCATTTCCCGCGTCCGGCATGGGCGGCCTCAACGGCGTTGCGGATGTCCTTGCGCCCGCCCAGCGGCACAAGCTGGCCCTGCGCCGCGTAGCTTGCCCCCGCATCGGGGCGTTTCTGCGCGCCGCCGATGTAAAGCTTGGCCGTCCGGTCAATCTGCGCAGGATCGCCCGACGATCCGCTGTCTGGCACCGCCGAGACGGCGGCGGGCGTGCTGTCGCGCCCGGGTTTCATCGCGGGCGCGCGCAGATAGTCCAGCATCCCCTCATGCCCGCCTTCGCGGCCATAGCCGCTGTCGCGCACGCCGCCAAAGGGCGCAGCCGCGTCGAACAGATTGGCCGAGTTCACCCAGACGACGCCCGCCTTGATCCGCGCCGCCATATCGGTCGCAACGGTCGCACTTTCCGACCAGACCGAGGCCGCCAGCCCGTAATGTGTGCTATTGGCCAGATCCGCCGCCTCGTCGGGCGTGCGGAAGGTCGAGAGCGTGGCGATGGGACCGAAGATTTCCTCGGTCATGCCGGGGTTGCCGGGGGCGATGTTGCGCAGATAGCCGGGGGCGATGAAGCAGCCCTGCCCCTCGGCCCCGCCCACAAGCTCAGCCCCGGCAGCAACGGCGGCGGCGCAGATCTGCGCAATCCGCTGTTTCTGGACGGGATGGACGATGGCGCCGACATCGGTCGATTTGTCCAGCGGCGGGCCAACCCGCAGCTTGGCCATGCGCATCTGCAAGAGATGCTCGAACCGGTCGGCCACGGCCTCAGCGACCAGAATGCGCGAACCCGCGCAGCAGACCTGCCCCTGATTGAACCAGATGGAGTCGACCACGCCTTCGACGGCCGCGTCCAGATCGGCGTCGTCCATGACCACGAAGGGGGATTTGCCGCCCAGCTCCAGCGTCAGCCGCTGCGAGGTTCCGGCGAGGGTACGGGCGATCTGCCGCCCGACCTCGGTCGAGCCGGTGAAGGCGATCTTGTCGACCTCGGCCGCGACCAGCGCAGCACCGGTCGCCCCGTCCCCGGTCACGATATTGACGACGCCCGCAGGCAGCCCGACCTGCTGGCAGATCTCGGCGAAGGCCAGCGCGGTCAGCGAGGTGTATTCGGCAGGCTTCAGCACCACCGTATTCCCCGCCGCCAGCGCGGGCGCAACCTTCCATGCCAGCATCAGAAGCGGGAAGTTCCAGGGGATGATCTGGCCGCAAACGCCCAAGGGGGCATGGCCCGGAAACTCGCTGTCGCGCAGCTCCGCCCAACCGGCGTGATGATAGAAATGGCGCACCACCAGCGGCACGTCGATGTCGCGGCTTTCGCGCAAAGGCTTGCCGTTGTCGAGCGTCTCCAGCACCGAAAGGAAGCGTTCGCGCTTCTGGATGGTGCGGGCGATGGCGTAAAGAAAGCGCGCGCGCTCATGCCCGCCAAGCGCGGCCCAGCCGGGCTGCGCCTTGCGGGCCGCCCGCACGGCCCGCGCCACATCCTTGGCCGAGCCTTGCGACACCTGCGCCAGAACCTCGGACCGCGCCGGGTCGATGCTGTCGAAACTCTCGGCCGGTTTGGTGAAACTGCCGCCGATGAAATGCCCGAAGGGGCCGCGCGCCTTCAGCCATTCGCGCACCGCCGAGGCATCCTCGACCGAGGGGCCGTATTCCATGCTTTCCATGATCTCGCTCACGCTGGTCATGTGTCCTCTCAGCCCATCGTCAGGCGGCTGCTGGCCGCATAGCGGCCCGTCACGTAATGGCTGATCTGCCGTTCGATATCGCCCAGAAGCGACGAGGCCCCGATCCGGAACAGAGAGGGGCGCAGCCAGTCACGCCCCAGTTCCTCGGCCATCAGCACCTGCCAGTTCAGCGCATCCTTGGCGGTCTTGAGGCCGCCCGCGGGCTTGAACCCCACGCGGAAACCGGTGCGGTCGTGATAGTCGCGGATCGCGCGCAGCATCACCAGACTGACGGGCAGCGTGGCGTTCACCGGCTCTTTCCCGGTCGAGGTCTTGATGAAATCGGCCCCCGCCTGCATCGCGACATGGCTGGCGCGGGCCACATTGGTCAGGGTCTTCAACTCTCCGGTCGCAAGGATCGCCTTCATCAGCGCCGGGCCGCAGGCCTCACGCATGGCGCAAAGCTCGTCATAAAGCGCGCTCCAGTCGCCGCACAGGACAAGGGCGCGGCTGATGACGATGTCGATCTCATCTGCGCCCTCGTCACGGGCATAGCGGATTTCGGCCAGACGCAGGTCCAGGGGCATCAGCCCGGCCGGAAAGCCGGTCGCGACCGAGGCCACGGGAACGGCGCTGCCCGCCAGTGCGCGGCGCGCGGCCTCGACCATGGTGGGATAGACGCAGACGGCGCCGGTGGTCAGCGATTTGACACCCATGGCCGCCAGTTGCTCGGGCGCGATCGGCTGCAGGGCCTTGGCGCAAAGCCGCGCCACCCGGTCGGGCGTGTCATCGCCCGACAGCGTCGTCAGGTCGATGCAGCGCACGGCATTCAAGAGCCATGCCGCCTGCCATTCCTTCTTGAGACTGCGGCGCGCCGTCAGGCTGGACGCGCGCCGCTCGGCGGCGGGGGTGTTGACCGCGATGCGGTCGAACCACTCGGGCGTCAGATCCGTGCCCGGATTGCGTTGGGTGGTCGCCATGTCCATGCCCGCTCTCCTGCGTCAGCGCCTGGGCTTGCCCCGCCAGCTGTCCAGCCAGCGCGTGAAGCCTCCGCGAGCCTTGCTGGCACGCTCCGAGATCTCGTCGCGGGCGGCATCGGCGCGGGCATCCAGCCGGTCCCATGCCTCATCCACCGATTGCCGGGCGGGGTCGATGGTGCGCTCGCGGAACTGGTTCCACATGCGCCACAGAAGGAACAGCAAAAAGCCCAGCACCAGCAGGACGATCTGCGCCGCCCAGTTGAAGGGCCGCGCGTCAGGCCCCGCCACCGGATGCACCGAGACCGCATTCGGATAGATCGACAGCCACGAGATCCGCCAGCCATAAGAGGTCACGCTGACCCATTCCGGATTGGCCGCGTTCGAGACAAGGTTCGTCGCCTCGGATTGCAGGTTGGTGCTGTCGTATTTGAAATAGGGCGGCCAGATCCAGCCGGTGTCCTCGTTGCGATAGACATAGACGCGGCCATTCGGGCGCACCGTGTCGATGAAACGGATGTCGCGCTGGCCTGCAGCGTTCTGCACCGTGCCAGTGTCGGGCGAGGAATAGAAGATCTGGTTCGCGCCGATGTCGGTCATGCGGTTGTAGGTGTTGGTGATGCGCACCGTCTGCTTGGACGGCAGCGTGTAATCCATGAACAGGAATACCGATATTCCGAAGATCACACCCAGAACGGTCCAGAAATAGCGCATGGGTGACTCCTAATAGTAATTGACGAAAAAGATGATCGTCACGATCGCGACGACTGGCAAGACCATGACCCAGCCGATCAGTCGGGCACGCAGGGTCTTTTCAAATCCCACCATCGAACGCCGCACGAACTCGCGTCGTTCCGGCGAGGCGCCCGATTTCTCGGGGTGGCGGTGATCCCATTCCTTTTCAAGGGCTTCGCGGCGAAGGCTGCGAATGTAGATCGACAGAAGCACATAGAACAGCGCCTCGATGGCGATGATGATGGCGACAAGGCGGATCAATGCCATCATCGGGCGGGCCCCCATGGCGATGCAGGAACGGGTGTCCGGCGCTCATCCAGCTGCACGCGCGGAACGCCCCATGGGCCCGGGCGCTGCGGCGGGTCGTCGGCCTCGGGCTCATCCATCGAGGGCTCTGGTCCGAACAGGGCATCGCGCGTGCCCTGCTTGTCGACCTGATATTCCCGCGCCAGATGATCGGCGACATATTCCTGCTTTTTCGGGTCCCAGCCCTGATAGAGCCGATAGAAGAGCGCCTTGTTCATGATGAACAGCGCACGCACGTCATGGGGCGCAAGCTCGGTCAGCAGCATGTTCAACAGATCCCGCGCCGGCCCCGGACGTGCGCGCAGGGCATAGAAATACGCGGGGTCCGAGCTGTCGACGACCGGCCAGTCGCCGCCCTGTTCGGCATAGCGCAGAAGCGCGCTGAGCCCCCGGATCTCGGGCGGCAGCGCCTCGCCCATGCGTCCGGCGGCGCGGCGCAGTTCCGCGCGGGTCGCCCCGCCGGTATCGATGCCCAGACGCACCGCCGCGTCGATCAGGATGAAGTCGATCTTCTGGCGCAGGATCGAGGCGGCATTGCCGCTGCGGTCCGAGATGATCGCCTCGGTCAGAACCGCCCGCGCCATCCAGGCGGCGATCTCATTGACCTGATCCAGCGACATGGTGACCACGCCGGGGATGCTGACCTTCTGCGCCGGGTCCACGAAGACCATCGCCTTGATGGTCGGGCTGCGGAACACATAGACGCCGCCGAATTCCGAGGTGCGGTAATCGGGCACGTCGAACCGCGTGTGCTGAAGATGCACGGGGTTGCGGACGACGTCGCCGGTCTTGCGGGCCTGCTCGATCATCCGGGCGATCAGCACGTCATCCCACCAGGCGTCGGGCTCGGACCGAAAGCGGTCGATCAGCGCGGTCAGCTGATCGGATTCGGCCACATGATTGCCCGTGGTGTCGGCGGTGATCTGGATCTGCTTGATGCTGAGAAGATCGGCGGGCGAGGTGATCCGCCAGACCAGACTGTCAATCTCTCCCACCACCGCATCGCGGGCGGTCAGGCTGAAAAGCTGGCTTTCGTTCTGCACGATGAAGCGGCGCAGGATGTTGCGCAGGACCGAGAAATTCGCGTTGAGCAGCGGCGCCGTCTTCTGCTCGGTCGTCAGCAGAATGAACTGCCGGTTGCCGCTTTTCGGGTTCAGATAGTCCAGATCGCCCAGTTCATCCCCGATCTCGGGCGAGAATCCGGCCAGATCGATGTGAAACTCGGTCAGTTCGGTGCGCCGCCCGGTCAGCTTTTCCAGCGCGCGATTGTAAAAGCCGATCCATGCCGGGGAGTTCACCCGGATCAGGTTCCCGAACATCAGCCCGCGTTCGATCAGAAGCTTCATGGGGTGCCTCCTTCTACGGGTTTGGTCCACAACTGCTTTTGTGCAAGCAGGTAGTCAAGGGACTGCAACGTTTTTTCAATCTCGAATTTCGTCAGCCAGATCTGACTGGCTGGGCTAAGACGTGGACGGATTTCGTTGATCTGTCGGAGATACTTCGCCGCAAGAATGGCGTCGTCGGGATCGACGGCTCGCTGCATAGGCTTAAGAGTAGGGTTTTGTAGATCGTCCAACTCCTCTCGCGCCGAAGAGATTAACGTCATTGCGTGGTCGAAGCGCTCGGCTTCATTCTGCTGAGGACCGAACCTAACGAGCCTTCCCCGTTCAACGACCCAATGTTTTATATACCCCACCGCCGTCAAAAACCGATCAATCAACGCATCCAGTTCCTTGTCGGCCCGATCCTCTGCGCGCTCGATCTGCTCCTGCTCGAAGATGCGAGACTGCTGCGCCATCGCCTCGGCCATCTTCGCGGTCTCGGCCTGCTGTTCGCGCATTTCCGCGCGCTGCAGGCGCAATTCGATCGATTGCATCCAGACGGTAACGATCACCCAGATGAAGGCCAGAACGCTACCCACACCTGACAGCGCGTCGCCGATCTCGGCGGGGGTCGAGTTCAGGAAGACCTTCCATTTCGGCGTGCAGACCCCGTCCTGACAGACCTCGCCGAACCCAGCCCAGACCGCGATCAGAAATACCGCAAGCGTTAGCCCTCCGCCGACCCAAAGGGGCTCCGACGACACCTTCCTGCGTTTTGGAGCGCGGGGCCTGGGCACGGGGTCCGGCTTCTTCATCCCTCGAACCTGCGGCGTGCCTCGGCCATGCGCTCCATCCCGCGCACGGTTTCCGCGATGGCGGCCTCATCCGCGCCCTCGGCATAGCGCCATTCGCTGTCGGCGTAGCGGTTGATTTCCTGCACGACCATATCCAGCGTGATGGGCTTGCGCAGCGCCGAAATCATCTCAAGCTTGCGGTCATAGGGCTGGTGCAGGAAGGGCTCGGGCGTGGCGAACCATTCATCGGGCATGTCGAAATCCATCGCCCGCAGCTTGATCGCATCGGTAATGTTCTTGACCGCACGGCCGGTAAAGCGCGGCTCGGCGACCGAGATCGCGTGCAGGTAGCTGCCCAGATCCGCCAGCGTATCGAGCGTCCCGTATTGCGCGCTCACCTGATCGAAGACTCCGGCCAGCCCGGCCTCTTGCGGGCGCTGATGCGCCTCATAGCTTTCGGCGACAGCGGTGCGGATCGCCTGCGCCTTCATCAGGTCATGCTCACCCACCGGAATGTCATGGCGCTTGCCCAGAAGCAGCGAGAAGATGTCGATGTAATCCTCACGCGTTTGCGGCCCGTCGATCAGGAAGCGCGCGCCCGCCCGCTGGCGCAGCGCATCGTCAATCGCCTCGGCATGGTTCGAGAACATGCCGAAGGTGCAGTTGCCCCGCACCACGTTCGAGGCGCCCGCGAAGGCCTCCATCAGCACGGCGGTGATCTCTTGCTGGCCCGAGCTTGACTGCCGGTCGCCGCGCTTGCCCGCGATCTGGTCGATGTCGTCGATGGTGCCAAAGCCGATCACGGCGGGATCGATCACGGTGTTGATGAAGGCGCGCGCGTTCTGGCCCGACTTGCCCTGATAGCTGTCGATATTGTCGACCGACAGGTTCTGATAGCGGAAGGGATAGCCGCCGACCGTGCAATAATCGTTCAGCATCCCCGCCATCATCTGGATCAGCGTGGTCTTGCCGGTGCCGGGGCGGCCATCGCCCAGAAAGGTGAAGATGAAGCCGCCCAGCTCGACAAAGGGGTTCATCCGCCGGTCGAAATCATAGGCGACCATCATCCGCGCCAGCCGCATGGCCTGATGCTTGGCGATGTGGTTGCCGATCACCTCATCGGGGCGCTTGAAGCTCATGCTCAACGTGGTGCCGCGTGCCTTGGCGGCGGGGGTGAAGCCTGCAATCGGCAGATCATCGGCCGCAACGCGCCAGCTAGCGCCGGTGAAGGCCGCGATGCGGGGCGCGGTCTCGCCCCGCGCGGCGACTGCGGTGCCCAGAGCCTCGGCCCAGCCGATGACGGTCGCTATCAGGGTTTTGTCGTCCTGCGCGCGGGTCAGGTTCTGGCCCAGCTCCCACAGCGCGCCCTGCAGCGCGGTATGCGCATTGTCGGTCAGGATTTCGTCGACGGTGACGCCCTCGGCCTGTTCCGGCCCCGCATGCTCGGCCAGCAGGAAGGGCAGCGCATTGGCCAGCACCGAAAGCGCGGTCAGCGCCTCGACCGCCAGCAGCTCGGCAAATTCCGAGCGGCGTTCAGAGGGCAGCCGCCCCTCAAGGTTCGCGCGCTTGAGTTCCGCCGCGCCCGAGCGGGCCGCGACCTCATCGGCGACGGTCAGCGCAATCGCCAGCGCGCGGCGCAGAGCCCGCACGACGGTCGCGGCGGCCGGTGAGGGCAAATCGTCGCCGCCCACGGCCTCGACCTGATCGATCAGGCGGACGCCATCGGGGCGCGCGGTCGAGCGGCCCATCAACCCCGGCGTCGTCGGGCGAAAGCGGGTGGTGCGGGGGATGCCCGGCGAACGCTCGGCCTCGGCAGGCGCGGGCGCGACCGCCTTGCCCAGCCGGGGCGCGTGATCAAAGCCCGAGAGCAGGCCCAGCGCCTGCGGGTAATGCGCGCGGATGTCCTGTTCGCGCAGTTCCATTTCGTTGCGGGCTTCCATCAGTCCTCTTTCCTCCAACCACCTTCGTAATCGGTCACAAAGCCCTGACCATCGACGGCCAGCAGGGCGGTAAAATCATGCTCGGGCGAGAGATAGCGCCAGTGGCCCTCCCCTTCGCGCAGATAGGTTTGGTTCAGGGGTTTCAGCCGCCAGTCGCGCGCATCCAGCCAGGCGGCGGTCACATCGGCCCGGTCCTGCCCAAGGGCCATCAGGCGGCGCAGGGGCAAGGTGTTGGTCGCGGGCGTGAAGCCCAGATCGATGTCCTGCGCGCCCGCGACTTCGGGCACGGGCTGGTCGTTCACCGTCCAGCCGCCCGCCTCATCACGCGTCAGCAGAAGGTCAAGGGCGCGTTCGCCCACCCTGCCCCGCACCTCGGCCTGGCGGGTGATCCAGCCGGTGTCGCATTGGACTAGATAGCTGAGTGCGGCAGGCCCCTCAGGGTGGCGCCAGACGGCGGTGCCCTGAAGCTCCCACCCGCCGAAATTGCGCGACAGGCTGCAGGCGTCATGGCCCGGCACATGCAGCGCCCGCCACAGGATGTCGGCCACCACCCCCATCAGCGATATCCCGTGACCTGCCCGTTCGGCGCGGGCACATATTTGCGGATGTTGCGAAAGCCGGGCGGGTCCAGCGCCGACAGCGCCTGAAACGGCCGCTGCGGCAGGATCAGGAAGCGCTGCGCCGAGGTGACCCCCTGCCCGGCCCCCGCGACATTCAGCGGGTCCAGTTTGAAGATCTGCCGCTCGGTGACCGAGAAGAGGCCCGAGCTTTGCATCTCGGCCCGTTCGGCCTGCAGATCCTCCAGCGTCATGGCCATGGCCCAATCCTCGCCCGCCTCGGCCCGCGCGTCCTCCAGCACCTGCCGCACGGGACCCTCCTGCACGGTGAATTCGCGGGAATAGACCGGGCCAAGGGTGATGCGGCGCAGCCGATGCGGATGCAGCCGGTCGAAGTCGCGGTCAAAGCCCTGCGCAATCGTCAGCAGCTGCAGGGTCGAGACCGATTGCGCCAGAAGATGCGCCCGCACCTCGGGCCAGCGCTTGACGTCATCGGCCAGCGGGCGACGCCCGGTGTCGTCGCAATCCATCAGGTAAAGGACCGGCACGTTCAGCTGGCTGTCATAGACCGCCCAATGTATCAGCCAGCGTCGCCGACCTGCGCCCGAATCCGACAGCCAATAGGCCTGCGGATGCATCTGCGGCCAGAAGAGCCCGCCCTGCGCCAGCTGTTCATAATAATAGCGCTGCGACAGCGCATATTGCAGCCGCGTCGGGATGGTCAGGCTGCCGGTGATCTCGCGGACCATGTCATCCTTGATCGCCTCGGCCGAGGGCGTGCGGGCCAGTTCCTCGACCGCCTGCGCCGCATCACTGGCCATCTGCGCCACCTCGGACCAGACCGGAAAGCCCGATTCATGCGTGTCGATGGTCATGAAGCGCTTGAGCGGCCCCTCGATGCGCCCCGAGACGAGGTATTTCATCGAAAGCGCCTTTGACGAGTTCAGCAGCGCGCGCAGATAGCCTTCGATCACCTCGGATTCGGTGGCCGTGAAGATGCGGTCGCGCACCATCTCGGCCAGCGCCGGGATCAGCACGGCCATGATACGCTGGCTTTGGCCGAAATAGGCGCGCGCGATCAGGTCATCGTCAAGGCTGCGGTGATCGGCCGCCAGCCCCTTGGTCTTGTCCTCAGACATTCTGGCCACTCATCCCGGAGGCGTCAGCCGCCATAGAGGTTCTTGTCGTGCTTTTCGACGATCTCGGAAAAACGGCGGGCAAAGCGTTCATCGGCCTTGGCCTTTTCCTCAAGCACCTTGCGCGCAAAGACCATGTGATCGCCATGAGCTTCCAGCATGTCCATCATCCGCGAATTGGTGGCGGTGCCGATGGCGGCCATGGCGGCCTGCGCCTCCTGATCGGTCTTGACGCCGATCTCGTTGATGCGGTGGGCAACGTCCTGCTGCTGCGCGGTCTTCAGCGATTTGGTCAGCGCATCATACAGCACCACGCGCTGGCGGGTGTCAGTCTGCAGCTTGTTGATCAGCACCATCTGCGTCGCGGCCTGGTTTTGCAGGCTGTCAACCCAGGTCTTGCCAGCCTCGATATAGCGCTCAAGCGTCTGCGACTTGGCCAGCGCCACCTGTTCGTCCTGCACCAGGGCATTGTGCTGCTTGCTGGCGACGGCCAGTTCCGTCTCGATCCGGGTGCGGTCCGAGGCATCGGTGGTCGCCGCGACCTTGTTTTCCAGCTCGATCAGCTTCGGGTCCAGCGCTTGAATCCGCGCGCGCAGGTTTTCCAGCGTGTCGACCACGGTTTCGCGGTCGGCCAGCGTGTCGGTCAGGTTCTGTTCGACCTTATCCTTCTGCTCATTCAGCATCGTCAGCTGGCCTTCCAGCAGCCGGGTGATCACGTCCGACTTGCCGATCAGATCCTGCAGCTTGTCATCGATCGAGGCCGTGCGCAGGCGTTCCTGCCGCATCGACTCAGACTTGTGCGAGGCGAAGACGCCGACGAATTTCTCCCACCCGGTTTTTGAGCGCATCTGTTCGAAATCGCGCGAGAATCCGGCGGTCACATCGTCCAGACCCATGATCAGTTCGGCGATATTGGCGTTCATCGCCTCGGTATGGGCATGCACGTCCTGCAGCGTCGCATTGGCGATGTCGATGGTGGGCTGTTCGACCCCTGCCTTCGCCGCGACCCGGTCCAGCCGCGACGTCATGTCGGCGATCTTTTCCTGCGTCAGAACGATCTGTTTCTGGCTGTCCTTGATCTGCTGATCCAGCGATGCCATCACGTACTCCCCATAGAACTTGTTGTTGGAAAAGACATTAGGGCGCGCTTCGGATCATTCAATACAAGAACGTATCTGCGCTTTGTTGCATTGCGTCACCGGCGGCCCTAGCCTGCCCCTCATGGACGCTCTCAGACATGCCGTTGAATCCCGCCGTGACGACCTGATCCGACTGACGCAGGAGCTGGTCCGCATCCCCACCCTGAACCCTCCGGGCCTGAATTACCGCGAGATCTGCGACTATCTTGAGGGGCGACTGGCGCCGCGCGGCTGGGCCTGCGAATTCGTGCGTGCGCATGGCGCGCCCGGCGACAGCGACACCTATCCGCGCTGGAACCTTGTCGCGCGGCACAAGGGCCCACGCCCGGGCGAATGCGTGCATTTCAACAGCCACCATGACGTGGTCGAGGTCGGGCATGGCTGGACCCGCGACCCATTCGGCGGTGAGCTGGACGAGGGGCGCATCTATGGGCGCGGCACCTGCGACATGAAAGGCGGGCTGGCCGCCAGCATCATCGCGGCCGAAGCCTTCATCGCGACCCGCCCCGATTACGCCGGCAGCATCGAGATCAGCGCCACCGCCGATGAGGAATCGGGTGGCTATGGCGGCGTCGCCTATCTGGCCCAGCAGGGCGCATTCGCGCATGTGGGCCATGTCATCATCCCCGAGCCCCTGCACAAGGACCGCATCTGCCTTGGCCATCGCGGCGTCTGGTGGGCCGAGATCGAGACACATGGCCGCATCGCCCATGGCTCGATGCCCTTTCTGGGCGACAGCGCGATCCGCCACATGGGCGCGGTGCTGGAAGAGATCGAGACCCGGCTCTACCCCGCGCTGATGGCGCGCCGGACCGCCGCCCCGGTGATCCCGGAAGGTGCGCGCAATTCGACGCTCAATATCAACTCGATCCACGGCGGCCAGCCCGAACAGCCTGCCGATTTCACCGGCCTGCCCGCGCCCTGCGTCGCCGACCGTTGCCGCATCGTGATCGACCGCCGCTTCCTGATGGAAGAGGAACTCTCCGAGGTGAAGGCCGAAATCACCACCCTGTTGGAGCGCGTGCGCGCCGCCCGCCCCGGCTTTTCCTATGAAATCCGGGATCTTTTCGAAGTCATCCCCTCGATGACCGAGAAATCGGCACCCGTCGTCCGCTCGACCGCCGCCGCCATCGAGCGCGTCCTGGGGATCGAGGCCGCCTATGTCGTCTCGCCCGGCACCTATGACCAGAAGCACATCGACCGCATCGGCAAGCTGCAGAACTGCATTGCCTATGGGCCGGGCATCCTTGATCTGGCGCATCAGCCCGATGAATGGGTGGGCGTGCAGGACATGCTGGATTCGGCCCGCGTCATGGCGCTGGTGCTGGACGACATCCTGATGGGTCAGGACCCCTCCCTGACGCGCCCGCCAGCCTAGACCGTGAAAGGGCCGCACATGGAACTGACCTCGCAGATCGACATCGACGCCCCGCCTGACCGCATCTTTCCGCTGTTCCTGCATGCAAGGATGGATGACCGCCTGCCCATGGCCTTCCGCTTCGGACTGCCGAAGGCGGTCTCCTGCTCGATCATCCAGGGCGACGGCGGGGTCGGCAGCATCCGGCGCTGCATCACGACGCGCGGCTATATGGACCAGGTCATCGAATTCTCTCAGCCCGACCAGCATTTCGCCTATCGGCTGATCGACAGCGATTACTGGGGCCAGCCCTTCATCGGCCATGTCGCCGATGACATCGAGTTGCGGCCATTGGCAAGTGATCGCACCCGCGTCATCCGCCGCACCAGCTTTGACGCGAAGGGCCTGCTGCGCTGGCCGGGCCGCCAGATCATGCGGCTGGGGTTCATCCACGCCCATAAATACGCCAATGAAAACTGGCAAAGGCTTGCCACAGCCTGATCGGGCCCAGACTGCCGCTTTCTCAACCCCGGATTTCATGCCAGAATGCGGGCGAAACCAGCAAACGACACCAACGAAGCATCCCATGCCCCAACGCTTTTCGATCAGCACCGTCGTCTTTTTCGTCCTGATGCTTCTGCTGGGGATCTATTTCGCCTACGCTGCCGTGCAGGGCCCCTCGGGCATCCTGCGCCGCGTCCAGATCGAGGCCGAGACCGCCGAATTGCGCGAACAGCGCGACGCGCTGCAGGCCGAGGTCGATGAGACCCGCAACCTGACACGGCGGCTGTCGGACGACTATCTGGACCTTGACCTGCTGGACGAACGCGCCCGCGACGTGCTGGGTCTGGTGCGCGCGGACGAGATCATCATTCGCTGACCTGCCCCCGTTCGCGCCACCCCGCGCGCTGCCCCAGACCCGCCCGAGTGCATTTTTTTGCGCATCGGAATGTTTCCGCTGGCTTTGACGCGAAGGCCGGTTTACTTCCCCCGCAACCTTACAATAGAATTAGTTTAACGCTGAACTATTCCTGCGCCCGGAGGAGGCCCCGTATGGTCAGAAAGCCCGCAGCCAAGCAAAGCACGGCAAACGTGTCTAAGGACGAGCTGCTAAAATACTATCGTGACATGCTGTTGATCCGGCGATTCGAAGAAAAGGCAGGCCAGCTTTATGGCATGGGCCTGATCGGCGGTTTCTGCCACCTCTACATCGGTCAGGAAGCCGTGGTTGTCGGCCTTGAGGCCGCAGCCGAGGAAGGCGACAAGCGCGTCACCAGCTACCGCGACCACGGCCATATGCTGGCCTGCGGCATGGATGCCCGCGGCGTCATGGCTGAACTGACCGGCCGCGAAGGCGGCTATTCGCGCGGCAAGGGCGGCTCGATGCACATGTTCTCGCGCGAGAAGCATTTCTACGGCGGCCACGGCATCGTCGGCGCGCAGGTGCCGCTGGGGGCCGGTCTGGCCTTCGCCGACAAATATCTAGGCAATGGTCGCGTGACCTTCACCTATTTCGGTGACGGCGCCTCGAACCAGGGTCAGGTCTATGAGACCTACAACATGGCCGAATTGTGGGAACTTCCGGTGATTTTCGTCATCGAGAACAACCAGTACGCCATGGGCACCTCGATGAAGCGCTCGACCAAGTCGACGACGCTCTTCGGTCGTGGCGAGGCCTTCGGCATCCCCGGCGAGCAGGTGGACGGCATGGACGTGCTGGCGGTCAAGGCCGCAGGCGAAAAGGCCATCGCGCATTGCCGCTCGGGCAAGGGCCCCTACATCCTCGAAGTGATGACCTACCGCTATCGCGGCCACTCGATGTCGGACCCGGCCAAGTACCGCACGCGCGAGGAAGTGCAGAAAATGCGCGACGAACGCGACGCCATCGAACATGTGCGCGAACTGCTGCTGCAGGGCCAGCACGCGACCGAAGATGACCTGAAGGCCATCGACCGCGAAATCAAGGAAATCGTCAACGATTCCGCCGAGTTCGCGAAGGAAAGCCCCGAGCCTCAGCTGAGCGAGCTGTGGACCGACATCTATGCCGAAGACGACGTGAAAGCCTGAGGGAGGGAACCATGGCTACTGAAATCCTGATGCCCGCCCTGTCGCCGACCATGGAGGAAGGCGTGCTGGCCAAATGGCTGGTGAAAGAAGGCGACACCGTCAAGGCCGGTGACATTCTGGCCGAAATCGAAACCGACAAGGCGACGATGGAATTCGAAGCGGTCGACGAAGGCATCGTCGGCAAGCTTCTGGTCGCCGAAGGCACCCAAGGCGTGAAGGTGAACACCCCGATCGCCGTGCTGGTCGAGGAAGGCGAGTCGGCGGATGCCGCCCCTGCCCCCAAAGCCGCCGCTGCCGAAGCCGCCCCGGCCGAAGCCGCAGCATCGGCTCCGGCACGCGCCGCTGAAAGCGCGCCGCAGACCCCGGCCGCCAATGCCTCGCCCGACTGGCCCGAAGGCACGCCGATGAAGACCATCACCGTGCGCGAAGCGCTGCGTGAGGCGATGTCCGAGGAAATGACGCGCGACGAAACGGTCTTCCTGATGGGCGAAGAGGTCGGCGAATACCAGGGTGCCTACAAGATCAGCCAGGGCCTCTTGGACAAGTTCGGCCCGCGCCGCGTGGTCGACACCCCGATCACCGAGATGGGCTTCGCCGGGATCGGCGTCGGCGCCTCCTGGGGCGGTCTGCGTCCGATTGTCGAGTTCATGACCTTCAACTTCGCCATGCAGGCGATTGACCAGATCATCAACTCGGCCGCGAAGACGCTTTACATGTCGGGCGGTCAGATGGGCTCGCCCATCGTGTTCCGTGGTCCGAACGGTGCCGCCGCCCGCGTGGGCGCCCAGCACAGCCAGGACTATGCGGCATGGTATGCGCAGATCCCCGGCCTGAAAGTCGTCATGCCCTATACGGCCGCTGACGCCAAAGGCCTGCTGAAAACCGCGATCCGCGACAACAACCCCGTTGTTTTCCTTGAAAACGAGATCCTCTATGGTCGCTCGTTCGAGGTGCCGGATGTGCCGGACTTCACCATCCCCTTCGGCAAGGCCCGCATTGCGCGCGCCGGCAAGGACGTGACAATCGTCAGCTTCGGCATCGGCATGGTCCATGCACTCGAGGCCGCCGACAAGCTGGCCGCCGAAGGCATCGAGGCCGAGGTCATCGACCTGCGCACCCTGCGCCCGCTCGATTACGGCACCGTGCTGGAATCGGTGAAGCGCACGAACCGCTGCGTCACCGTCGAGGAAGGCTTCCCGGTCGCGTCGATCGGCAACCACCTGTCGGCCTATATCATGGAAAACGCCTTCGATTATCTCGATGCCCCGGTGATCAACTGCACCGGCAAGGACGTGCCCATGCCTTATGCGGCCAACCTCGAAAAGCTGGCGCTGATCACCTCGGATGAGGTTGTCGCGGCGGTCAAGAAAGTCACTTATCGCTGAGGAAGGACGAAGCATGTCGACAGAAATCCTGATGCCCGCCCTTTCCCCGACGATGGAAGAGGGCACCCTGGCCAAATGGCTGGTGAAAGAGGGTGATACCGTCAAATCCGGCGACATCCTCGCCGAGATCGAGACCGACAAGGCTACGATGGAGTTCGAGGCCGTGGACGAAGGCGTGATCGCAAAACTGCTGATCGCCGAAGGCACGGCGGGCGTGAAGGTCAATACGGCCATCGCGGTCCTGCTCGAAGAGGGCGAAAGCGCGGCAGACGTGAAAGCTCCGGCCCCCAAGGCCGAGGCCGCCGCTCCGGCTCCGGCCGCAGCAGCAGCCCCCGCCCCTGCGGCTCCGGCAGCACCCGCTGCCGCCCCGTCGGCGGGTCGTGACGACAAGGGCAACCGCGTCTTCGCCTCGCCGCTCGCGCGCCGGATCGCTGCGGAAAAAGGCATCGATCTTGCCGCCGTGACGGGCTCCGGCCCTTACGGTCGCATCGTCAAGGCCGACGTCGAGGGTGCAAAACCCGGCGCAGCCGCCCCGCGCGCCGCCGCGGCTGCGGAAGCGCCCAAGGCCGCCGCTCCGGCTGCGGCTCCCGCCGTCGCCACCGGTCCCTCGACCGAGACCATCCTCAAGATGTATGCCGACCGCGAGACCACTGAGGTCGCGCTCGACGGCATGCGCCGCACCATTGCCGCGCGTCTCTCCGAGGCCAAGCAGACGATCCCGCATTTCTATCTGCGCAAATCGGCCAAGCTCGATGAGCTGATGAAGTTCCGCGCCATGCTGAACAAGCAGCTGGAAGCACGCGGCGTGAAGCTGTCGGTCAATGACTTCATCATCAAGGCCAGCGCGCTGGCCCTGCAAGAGGTGCCGGATGCCAATGCCGTCTGGGCAGGCGACCGGATCCTGAAGCTCAAGCCCTCGGATGTGGCGGTTGCCGTCGCCATCGAAGGCGGCCTCTTCACCCCGGTCCTGAAGGACGCGCAGCAGAAAACGCTGTCGACCCTCTCGATCGAGATGAAGGACCTGGCCAGCCGCGCCAAGACGAAGAAGCTCGCGCCCCATGAATATCAGGGCGGCAGCTTCGCCATCTCGAACCTCGGCATGTTCGGGATCGAGAACTTCGACGCGGTCATCAACCCACCGCATGGCGCGATCCTTGCCGTCGGCGCGGGCATCCAGACCCCGGTCGTCGAAAATGGCGAGGTGGTCATCCGCAACGTCATGTCGATGACGCTCTCGGTCGATCACCGGGTGATTGACGGGGCCCTGGGCGCGCAGCTTCTGGATGCGATCGTCAAGCACCTCGAAAACCCGATGGGCATGCTCGCCTGAGTCATCCCAAACGACAGAAAACCCAAAGCGCCGCCCCAAAAAGGGCGGCGCTTCCCACATCAGGCCACCGCCTGCAATTTCTCCGTTGCCCAAATACCCAAATCACACCCGCGCCACCAAAACCCTGGGTGAAATTCAGCCCCCCTCCTGCGGCCGATTGACGCCAACCCGACGCCCGACCCAGCCCATGACCCGTTGCTGCCCGCCATGGATCAGCGAAAACAGCGAGGGCACGAACAGCAGCGACAGCAGCGTCGACAGCAGCAGCCCGCCAATCACCGCCACCGCCATCGGAGAGCTGAACTCGCTGCCCTCCCCGCGCGAGATAGCCGAGGGCACCATGCCCGCCGTCATGGCAATGGTCGTCATGATGATCGGCCGCGCCCGCTTGTGCACGGCATCCAGGATCGCCTCGCGCTTCGGGATGCCCGCATCAATGCCTGTCAGGGCGAATTCGACCAGCATGATCGCGTTCTTGGTGACAATTCCCATCAGCATCAGGAAGCCGATGACCACCGCCATCGAGATCGAATTCCCGGTCACGAAAAGCGCAAAGATCGCGCCGCCGATGGCCAGCGGCAGCGACAGCAGGATCGAGATCGGCGTGACGAAGTTGTGAAACAGCAGGACCAGAACGACATAGACCAGAAGCGCGCCTGACCCCATGGCGATGCCAAAAGCCCCGAAAACCTCGGCCATGATTTCGGCGTCGCCCGCCGCCTTGATCTCGGCCCCCTCGGGCAGAGCGACGGTCGTCTGCAGCGCCTGCACCTGCGCATTCACCGGCCCCAGCAGCGCCCCATCCGCCAGATTGGCCGAGACCGAGGTGTTGTAACGCCGGTCATAGCGGCTGATCTGGGTGGCCCCCGCCGACAGGGTCACATCCGCGACCGCCGCCAGCGGCACCTGCGAGGTGACGCCCGGCACACGCATGTTCTGCAGCCGCTGCATATCCTCGCGCGCCGTGCGGTCCAGCCGCACGAGGATCGGGATCTGCTCTTCGCCGGTGTTGAACTTCGCCAGATTGGACTCGCTGTCGCCCAGCGTGGCGACGCGCAGCGTGGTGGCCAGCGAACTGGCCGAGACGCCCAGTTGTGCGGCCACCTCGGGCTTGGGGGTGATCTGGATCTCGGGGCGCTGGAGGCTCGCCGATGAGGTCACGCCCTCCAGCGTCGGCAGCGTCTTCATCGCCACCATCAGCCGCTCGGCGGCCTCTGCGGCGGCCTCCTCGGAATTGGCCAGAACCGAGATGTTGAAATCGTTCTGCCCGGCCTCGTTCTGGAAATTCACCCGGATATCTGGGATCGAGGCCAGATCCTGCTTCAGCGCCTCTTCGATCTCGAAACTGGTCCGCGTGCGATCTTCCTTGGGGCCATAGTTCACCAGAAGGCGCGCATCGGTCACATCGCCGTCGCCGCCGTTCACGAAGACCGATTGCACCTCGGGCATCTGTCGGATCCTGTCGGTGAAGAGGCGCGAGGCATCTTCGGTATCCGTCAGGGTCGAGCCGGGCGGCAGCTCCAGCTTGATCTGGCTGCGCCCGACATCCGAGGCCGGAACGAACTCTGTCGGCAGCAGGGTCGAGGAAAAGATCGAGCCCGCAAAGACCAGCGCCCCCAGAAGCAGCGTCAGCCAGCGATGGCGCAGCGTCCAGCGCAGCACCGCCATCAGCCCGCGCATCAGCCTGCCATCCTGCACCTCCTCATGCCGCGCACCCCGGATCAGATAGGCCGCCATCATCGGCGTGATGATCCGCGCGACCAGCAGCGAAAACAGCACCGAGACCGCGACCGTCAGGCCGAATTGCTTGAAATACTGCCCCGCGATGCCGCCCATGAAGCTGACCGGCGCAAAGACCGCGACAATTGAGAAGCTGATCGCAATGACGGTCAGGCCGATCTCGTTCGCGGCCTCGACGCTGGCCTCATAGGGGGGCGTGCCCATGCTGATATGGCGCACGATATTCTCGATCTCGACGATGGCGTCATCGACCAAAATCCCGGTGACCAGAGTGATCGCCAGCAGGCTGATGCCGTTCAGCGTGAACCCCAGCCAGTGCATGACGAAGAAGGTCGGGATGATCGACAGTGGCAAGGCGACGGCAGCGATCAGCGTCGCGCGCCAGTTGCGCAGGAACAGAAAGACCACGATGACGGCCAGCGCCGCGCCCTCATAGAGCGTGTCCATCGCCGAGTGATAGCTGTTCAGCGTATAGGTCGTGGCATCATCGATGAGCGTGATCTTCATGTCGGGGTATTGCGTCGAAAGCTGGGCCAGCCGCGCCTTGGTGCCGTCGCCCGCCAGCAGGTCGGACTCGCCCGTTCCCCGGAAGACCCCGAAAGCCACCACGGGATTGCCGTCCAGCAGCGCGAACTTGCGCTCATCACTGGCGCCGTCGGTCACCGTGCCCAGTTGATCGAGCCGCACCGAACGGTCGCCGGAAATCGAGATTGGCGTGGCCGCCAGCCGCTCGACCGTGCCCGCAGCCCCAAGCGCGCGGATGGAAAATTCGGTCCCCGACAGATTGCCCCGACCGCCACCCATGTCGATGTTGCGCGCCCGAAGCTGCTGCGAAACCCCGTCCGCGGTCAGCCCGAAGGCCTCGACCCGGTCCAGATCCAGCTCGACATTGATCTGCCGATCCGCGCCGCCGATGCGTGAGGTACTGGCCACGCCCGGCACGTTCGAGAGCTCGCGCGAGATCACGTCATCGACGAATTTCGACAGCTGTTCGATGCTCATGCCCGGGTCGCTGACGGCATAGGTCAGGATCGCCATGCCGCTGATGTCGATGCGCTTGACCACCGGCTCGACCACCGATTCCGGCAAGTCAGCGCGGACATTGGCGACCGCATCCTTGACGTCGTTGACGGCGCGGTCGGTGTTCGTCTCCAGCTCGAACTCGACCATGATGCTGGCCGCGCTGTCCGAGGCGGTCGAGGTGATATGCCGCACGCCGGTGATGCTGGCGATGGAATCCTCGATGGGCTGGATGACCTGCCGCGTCAGTTCCGAGGGCGCCGCGCCGGGCTGCGCCACGCTGACGCTGACCAGCGGCAGGTCGATATTCGGCATGGCCGTGACGGGCAGCCGGTTGAAGCTGTAAAGCCCGGTGATCAGCAGGACCAGGAAGACGGCAATCGGCGGAACCGGGTGGCGGATGGACCAGGCCGACAGGTTCATTCGCCGGTCCCCGCCTTGGCCTCGGTCTCCGTCTTGGCCTCGGCCGCCGGGGTCGCTTTCGCCTCCGCCCGGACAGGCCGGATGCGGTCGCCGGTGCGGAAGAAGGCACCTGCGCGGGCGACGACATCCTCACCCTCGGCCACGCCTTCCAGAATTTCGCGCTGGCCCTGCCAGATCAGCCCGGCCTTCACCGGGCGGGCCTCGATTTCATCGCCCTTGACGATCTGCACCCGCTCACCGCTGTCATCGGCCAGCACGGCGGTCACGGGCGCGGTCACGCTGTCGCGCTTCGCGGTGACGATCCAGCCGCTGGCGAAAAGCCCCGTGCGCAGCCGCGGGTCCGCCTCCAGCGAGACGCGCACCGCGCCCAGCCGCGTTGCCATATCGACCGAGGCGGGCACCAGCCGCAGCGCCCCCTCGATCTGCCCGATGCCCGCAACGGTCAGCTCGACCGGCTGGCCGGGTTCGAGCTGGCTCAATGCCGTCTCGACCACCTCGCCCGCAAATTCCACTTCGCTATTGGCGATCAGGGTGAACAGCGCCTGCGTGCCTGCGCCCGAGATCGCGCCCAGCTCGGCGCTGCGCTGCACGACCACGCCGTCGACCGGCGCGGCAATCGTCGCATAGCCCAGGTTCAGCCGGGCGACCTCGCGCGCGGCGGTAGCCTGCGCAAGTGCGGCACGCGCGACGCCAATCCCGTCATTGGCTGAAGCAACCGCCGCCCGGGCCGAGGCCTCCGCCGCAATCGCCTGATCCAGCGTGGCCTGCGGGGCGTTCCCGCTACGACGCAGGCTTTGTGTGCGCTCCAGCGTCTGGACCGCCTGGGTGAGGCTCGCCTGCGAACTCGCAAGCTGGCTTTCGGACTGGCTAACGCCCGCTTCCGCCCGCTGGAATTCGGCCTCAGCCTGCGCCAACAGCGCCGTCAGCGTCGCCGAGGACAGCCGCGCCAGCACATCGCCCGCCTTCACGCTGTCGCCGACCTCGACCTCAATGGCGGTGATCTCGTAGCCCGAGACATTGGCGTTCACCATCACCTCTTTGCGCGCCACCATCGAGCCGGTGACCGAAACCCGCGCCTCGACCTTTTGGCGATGCGCGGTGGCAATGGTGATTGCGGGCAGTTCGGCGCCAGTCTTCTGGGCCGCCGCCGCGCCCTCCTCGGTGGCATTGGCAGGGGCGGCCTGTGCCATCCCTGCGACAGTCGAGATCGATAGCGCGCCCATCAGGACTAGCTTGGCCATTGCGCGCGCAGACGTCATCATTTCCTCCGGTCGGGTCGGGCACAGGCTATTCGCGGCACCTCACGGCGGCAACGCCGATCCGAAGTCAGAAGTTCACGCTTACGTTGGGTAGGTGCAGCTCATTGATCAGGTCGCGCAGCTCTTGCCGGGCCGCGATGTTCGACATGCTCAGCTGCTCGGTCCCGATGTCCTTGAGATCCAGCAGCGTCAGGCCGCGCGGGAAAAGCTCGCGGAAGATCACGCGTTCCGAGAAACCCGGCGCGACGCGGAAACCGATGCGCTTCGACAGCGTCGCCAGCGCGCCGCCGACCTTGCGCTTGTTGTGCATCTGCTGCGTGCCCAGACGGTTGCGCAGCACCAGCCAGTCGATGGGGCCCGCGCCCGCCTCGCCCCGCATCTGACGGGCGGACCAGACCATCTCGGCATAGATCGAGGGGCCCAGCACCTTCCCTTCGGGCGACATGCGCGCCAGCAGGTCGAAGTCGATGAAGCTGTCGTTCATCGGCGTCACCAGCGTATCGGCCAGCGAATGCGCCATCTGCGACAGCCGCGTGTGCGAGCCGGGGCAGTCCAGCAGGATGAACTCGCAGTTTTGGTCCAGCTGCGCGACCGCCGCCGAAAGCGGGTCGATACCGTCCTGCTCGGCCTCGAGCGTCATCAGCTGCGGTGTTGGCAGGTCCAACCCCTCGCGCTTCATGAAGGCCATGCGGTTTTCCAGATAGCGCGCAAAGCTGCGCTGGCGCACGTCAAGATCAAGCGCGCCGACGCGATGGCCCATGCGCGCCAGCGCCGTTGCCACATGCATCGAGGTGGTCGATTTGCCCGAGCCACCCTTTTCGTTCCCGACGACGATGATATGCGCCACGAATCCCCCTGATCCTCAGCCTAAGGCGGGCGGACCTTATGCCGCGAAGGTCGCAAAGAAAAGCCGCCAATCCCCCAAGAGGCTCTGGGTGCGGCAGCTTGGGCACCCCCTGCCCGGCGCGTGCAATACACGGTATTTTTTCAGAAATTTAATCACGACATTACGAGTCGATTTTTCTTCTTGCAATACACGACAAACAGTGTCGTAATATAGGTGTATCCAGAACGGGTCACTTCAGGGAAAGGAGCCAGAGATGACCATGTTTAACCATCTGTCGACCTTTGCCGATTGTGCGATGAAGGTCACGCCCGACACCGGCGCGCGGTTTGCGGTCACGCTGATCGATCGCCGCAAGGGCAAGCCGCATCACATTTCGGGAATTCCCTTGACGCTGATGACTTCTGATCCGGAGGCCGCTTCGGAAGACCTGCTGCGCAACCGTGACCCGTCCCTCTGGGGGGTCATTGTCGAGAAACGTGATCGGAAAGGACGTATCCAATGAGCTTCATCGAACGCATTGCCACCAGCGGATATGCCACCATCGCGCTGTCCAAATATCAAAGCGCGCAGGGCCCGGTTCTGCGCAAGCTGCGCGACGGCCGCGTGGTGATCGACACCGGCAATGGCCGCCTGACGGGCCTGCCGCTGAACGAACCCGCGCCCACGCCGCGCGCCTGGCTGCCGTTGTTTGCGGGGTTCTGACCCTGCCCCGGTTTTCCGTGGTCACGCGGGACGAAGTCGACCATGGAAATGAAAACGCCGCCCTTCGGGGCGGCGTTTGCATCTTGACGGGTCGTCAGGCTCAGAAGCCCAGACCGGCGTATTTATTCTTGAACTTCGAGACGCGACCGCCGGTGTCCATCAGACGCGACGAGCCGCCGGTCCATGCCGGGTGCGAGGTCGGGTCGATGTCCAGCGACATGGTTTCGCCTTCCTTGCCCCAGGTGGTGCGGGTCTGGAACACGGTGCCGTCCGTCATCTTGACGTCGATCATGTGATACGCGGGGTGAATGTCTTTTTTCATGACTCGACTCCTCAGGCCTTGGCTTCAGCTTTGGGCTTGTAGTTGGTGACTTCCTTGATCCGCGCCGACTTGCCGCGACGATCGCGCAGGTAGTACAGCTTGGCGCGGCGGACACGGCCACGGCGCACGACGGTGATCGAGTCGACATTGGTCGAGTACAGCGGGAACACACGCTCCACGCCCTCGCCGAACGAGATCTTGCGAACGGTGAAGGAAGCGCCGATGCCGCCGCCCTTGCGCGAGATGACGACGCCTTCGTACATCTGAACGCGGGTGCGCGTGCCTTCGGTCACTTTATAGCCGACGCGAACGGTGTCGCCGGCTTTGAAATCCGGAATTTCCTTGCCGAGCGAGGCGATCTGCTCGGCTTCGAGTTGGGCGATCAGGTTCATCGCATTAATCCTTTTCATGCTCGCGGTAGCCCCGCGATTGGTCTGATGCGCCCGAGAGCTGTCGGTCCTTTGTCGGGTCCATACCAGATTTACGGTCCTGATATGCCCGCCACAGGTCGGGGCGGCGTTCCTTGGTCAGCCTTGCGGCTTCTTCACCCCTCCAATTGGCAATAGCCGCGTGATTTCCCGACAGAAGAACTTCCGGGATCGCGCGGCCTTCCCATTGGGCGGGCTTCGTGTACTGAGGGTGTTCAAGCAGACCGTCGGAAAAGGATTCCTCGGCCAAGGACGCCTGATTCCCCAGCACGCGCGGTATAAGGCGAACTGTCGCGTCAATCAAGACCTGAGCGGCAAGCTCTCCGCCGGTCAGGACATAGTCGCCAATGCTGATTTCCTCGATCCCGTAGGCCTCGAGGACGCGCTCATCCACGCCTTCGAACCGACCGCAGATCAGGGTGATGCCCGGACCCTGCGCCAGTTCGCGCGCACGGGCCTGCGTCAGCGGCTTGCCGCGCGGGGACATATAGACGACGGGGAGCGCCCTGCCCTGCGCGTCAGAGCGCGCGGCCTCCAGCGCGCGGGCCATGACATCGGCGCGGATCACCATGCCCGCACCGCCGCCCGCAGGCGTGTCATCGACGTTGCGATGCTTGCCCTCGCCGAATTCGCGCAGGTGAATGCTGCGCAGGTTCCACAGCCCATCGGCCAGCGCCTTGCCGGTCAGCGACAGGCCCAGAATTCCGGGAAACGCCTCAGGGAAGAGCGTGATGATCTGCGCGGTCCAGGCACCCTCAACCTCGCGACCCTCCATCAGGTCGCGCGGCTGCGCCGACAGGCGCACGCTCATCCGGCCATGCGATCTGGCAGCCGGGGGATCGGTCTTGTCGCCCGGCATCAGAACTTGTCGGGATGGCGCAGAAGACTGCCTGCGACCGTCATCAGCACGCCCAGGATCGCCACGCCCAGCGGCACCCAGACCTGCACGTTCCAGGGCTGATCGCCAACCAGAGCACGGCCCAGCCACCACAGCCCCATGCAGATCCCGCCGACGATCACGACCCCAAGGGCCAGACGCACCGGATCGGGATGCACGCCGCGCACCGCGAAGCGAGGGATGACGCCCGCAAGGATGATCGGCGCGAACACATAGGCATAGGGGTCGCTATTGCCTGCAAGCCCCTGCAGCAACGGCGCCAGCAGCATCAGCACGATGCCTGCTCCGGTCAGACTGCGACGCATCACTCCTCCTGGTCTTGCGGCGGGTCGGCGACGATGCGGCCTTTGGCAAGGTCGACCGTCGGCACGAAGGCCCGCGTGAATGGCAGCATCATGGCACGAGGACCAGTGATCTCAAGGATATCGCCCGCGCCGTGGTCATAGATCGCGCGCACGCGCCCCATGACGACCCCGCCGGTATCGACCACCTCAAGCCCGATCAGATCGGCATGATAGAATTCATCATCGGGCAGCGACGGCAGCGCGGACCGGTCGGCCCACAGCGTCACGCCCTTCAGCGCCTCGGCATCCTCGCGGGTCTGAACCCCGGTCAGCCTTGCGCCCAGACCGCCCGTCACCGGACGGGTCAGGCGGACAGAGAAACTCTGTCCGCCCGTTTCGTTCCACAGCGGGCCATAGGTCGCGATGTCCTTCGGCTCGGCGCAGAAGCTTTTCAGCCGCACCTCGCCATGGACGCCAAAGGCGCCCGCGATCGCCCCCACGCAGACCCGCTCGGACATGATTATTCCGAAGCCGCTTCTTCGGCCGGAGCGTTGGCCGCAGCCTCACGCGCAGCGCGCTTCTCGGCGCGGTCCTTCGCAGCCTTGCCCGGCTCGCCCTTTTTCAGGTTCTTGCGCTCGGTCTTCGGCTTCGCGCCAGCGGCTTCCAGGAAGCGGGCCACGCGGTCGGTCGGCTGGGCGCCCTGGCTCAGCCAGTACTGCACGCGCTCCATGTTCAGCTTGACGCGGTCTTCCGAATCTTTCGGCAGCAGCGGGTTGTAGGTGCCCAGCTTCTCCAGGAAGCGGCCATCGCGCGGCATGCGCGAGTCGGTGGCGACGACGGCATAGTGCGGGCGCTTCTTCGAGCCACCACGGGCCAGACGGATCTTCATTGCCATTGGGTCTTCTCCTTTAAAATGGCGTCGTTGCGGCGGATGAGGTCCGCCTTACGATTGGTGTTGGATGTGATGCCGGATGACTTCCGAGATCACGAAGTTCAGGAATTTGCGCGCGAATTCCGGGTCGAGGTCGGCCTCGCGCGCGAGGCGTTCCAGCCGCTCGATCTGGCTCGCCTCGCGGGCGGGATCGGACGGAGGAAGATCGTGTTCGGCCTTCAGGCGGCCGACGGATTGGGTGTGCTTGAACCGTTCGGCCAGCGTATAGACAAGGATCGCGTCCAGCCGGTCGATGCTGGCGCGATGCTCTTTCAGAAGTTCGGCGGCGCGGATCACGGCGTCGGTCATGAACGATCCTTCTGGCTGGCGGAAATTGCGGTCACAGGATCACCTTCGGATGGCGGAAGATGATGCAGGGCTCGTCGCGGATCACGGTCTCGCTCTCGGGTTCGGCACCCAGACGGCGCGCGAGCTTGGCCGAGGCATGGTTCTCCGGCGCGATCAGCGAGATCAGCGGGCCAAAGCCCATTTCGGCGTAGGCATGGTTGCGCACGGCGACCGCAGCCTCATAGGCCAGCCCCTTGCCGTCGAAGCCTTCATAGATATGCCAGCCCAGTTCCGGCTCGGGCCAGTCCAGATGATGGCCAATGCCGACGCGGCCTGCGGTCGCGCCGGTGGCCTTGTCTTCCAGAATCCACCAGCCGAAGCCGCGCATGATCCAATGCCCGGTCACCACCATCAGCGAGTTCCACGACTGCCACGGTTCCATCGGACCGCCCACGAATTTCGAGCGCTCCGACAGACCGAAGGCCACGAAAGCATCCAAATCCGTCAGGCGCGGCTCGCGCAGGATCAGGCGTTCGGTTTCAAGGACGGGGATTTGGACAGAGAGATCGGCCACGGCTTATTTCTTCCCGAAAAGGCCCGATAGACCGCCCGGCAGGCCCATACCGCCCAGCTGGCCGCCCAGACCCTTCGGGTCCTGCAGCATCTTGGTCGCCTCGGCCATTTTCTCGGGATCGACATTGGCCATATCCGGCAGACCGCCACCCTTGCCGGTCATCGCGCGCATCGCCTGCTTCAGCATGCCGCCCTTGCCCATCTTGCCAAGTTTCTTCATGGTATCAGCCATTTGCTTCTGCATCTTCAGAAGCTTGTTCAGCTCGGACACCTCCATGCCCGCACCCGAGGCGATCCGCTTCTTGCGGCTGGCCTGCAGCATGTCGGGGTTGGCGCGTTCCTTCTTGGTCATCGAGTTGATCAGCGCGATCTGCTGACGGATGACCTTGTCGTCAAAGCCTGCGGCCTCGGCCTGCTTGGCCATTTTGCCCATGCCCGGCATCATCGACATGATCGACTGCATGCCGCCCATCTTCATCATCTGCTCAAGCTGGCTTTTCAGGTCGTTCATGTTGAACAGACCCTTCTGGAAGCGCTTCATCATGCGCTCGGCCTGTTCGACCTCCAGCACTTCCTGCGCTTTTTCGACCAGAGCGACGATGTCGCCCATGCCAAGGATGCGGCCCGCGACGCGCTGCGCGTCGAAGGTTTCCAGCGCGTCCATCTTTTCGCCAAGGCCGACGAAGCGGATCGGCTTGCCGGTCACGGCACGCATCGACAGCGCCGCACCGCCACGGCCATCGCCGTCCATCCGCGTCAGAACGACGCCCGAGATGCCGACCTTGCCGTCGAATTCCGTCGCGACGTTCACCGCGTCCTGACCGGTCAGGCCGTCGACCACCAGCAGCGTCTCGCGCGGGTTGGCTACGTCACGGACGGCCTGAACCTCGTCCATCAGCACTTCGTCGATGTGCAGACGTCCGGCGGTGTCCAGCATATAGACGTCATAGCCACCCAGCGACGCCTGCTGTTTCGCACGCTTCGCGATCTGGACGGCGTTTTCGCCCGGCACGATCGGCAGGGTATCGACGCCGATCTGCTGACCCAGAATCGCCAGCTGCTCCATGGCCGCCGGGCGGTTGGTATCCAGCGAGGCCAGCAGGACGCGCTTCTTCTCGCGGTCCTTCAGGCGTTTCGCCAGTTTCGCGGTGGTCGTCGTCTTGCCCGAGCCCTGAAGGCCGACCATCAGGATCGGCGCGGGCGGGTTGTCGATGCGCAGCGTGTCGGGCTCACCCTCGCCCTGCAGAACCTTGATCAGCTCGTCATGGACGATCTTCACGACCTGCTGGCCGGGGGTGATCGATTTCGTGACCGAAGCTCCGGTGGCCTTGGCGGTCACCGTCTTCACGAACTGGCGCGCAACCGGCAGCGAGACATCCGCCTCAAGCAGGGCCACACGCACCTCGCGCATGGCGGCGGTGACGTCATCCTCGGACAGAGCGCCCTGCTTCGTCAGCCGGTCGAAGACGCCACCAAGGCGATCGGACAGGTTTTCAAACATCGGCGGCCCTCCTGTGGCGCGGCAAAGCAGTGTTGCCCCCGTGGGCGCAACGCGCTGACGGGGGGCGATCCCCGGCAAACGGGGACCGGAAGGGCAGACCTTCCGGGAATCTGGGATGGAATAGGACAAATATCGGGAGAAAGTCAACCCTTCGGCGCGACAGGTCACGGCAGCCGGACAGGATTGCCCGTGCAAGTTCCGGTTTTTTCCTTTTGCAGTCAAGCCATACGTGGGCTGGCGATGCCCGGGATTCCATCGATTTCGAGGTGCTCTTTTCCGGTCTGGTTCGAGGCGTCACCCCGGGACCGGAATGGACCGCAAGAATGGCACTGGTAGTCGGTCATCAGGCGATGGAATATCCCCTGACCGCCCACCTGCCCCAAGACGGTTCTCTCCTTGGGACAGCGGCGGCCCGAACCTGCAAAACCGAACCTGCAAAACCCTAGAGCCGGAAATTCCAGCATGCGCATCCTGCCCTGCCCCGCCCCTTCGCCGTCCACAGGGGAACGCTGATGAGCACGTCCTCCTCGGCGCCCATCTCGGTGCGCATGGGCGCGTCGGACTGGGCGCAACTCCTGCTCCTGTCGCTGATCTGGGGCATGTCCTTTTTCCTGATCGCCATTGCTGTGCGCGGGCTGCCGGTGCTGACAGTCGTTGCCGCGCGGGTGCTCGTCGCGGCGGTGGTGCTTTGGGCCTATGTGCTGCTGAGCGGGCGCAGCATCCCGCGTGATCCGAAACTTTGGCTGGCCTTTCTGGTCATCGGCGCGCTCAACAATGTCATCCCGTTTTCGCTGATCTCTTGGGGGCAGACGCAGATCCCCTCGGGGCTGGCGTCGATCCTGAATGCGGTGACGCCTTTGTCGACGGTGCTGGTGACGGCGATGTTTCTGGCCGATGAGCGGCCTACGCCTGCCAAGATCGCCGGGGTCGTGCTGGGGCTGGGCGGCGTCGCGATCATGATGGGGCTGGATACGCTGGCGGGCCACCGGCTGGCGATCCTGCCGCAGATCGCGGTGCTGGGGGCGACGCTTTCCTATGCCTGCGCCGGAACCTTTGGCCGCCGCTTTGCCCGCATGGGAATCGACCCGATCGTCACGGCGGCGGGCATGGTCACCGGCTCCAGCATCCTGCTGGTGCCCGTGGCGCTGCTGATCGACGGGCCGCCGCCTGTGGCCTCGGTTCAGGCCTGGGGCGCGGTCCTGATCATGGGCACGATCTGCACGGGGCTGGCCTATGTGCTTTACTTCAACGTGCTGGCGCGGGCGGGGGCCACGAATATCTCGCTGGTCACCTTCCTCGTGCCCGTCTCGGCCATCCTGCTGGGCTGGCTGTTTCTGGAGGAAGAGCTGAACGCCGCGCATGTCTTCGGCATGGTGACCATTGCCGCAGGGCTGCTGCTGATCGACGGGCGGCTGAAACTGCGGCGGAAGGGATAGGCGCAGCCCTGGGCGCGGAACCTGCCGCGCCAGGGCTGTCAGAGATTATTCGGCCGCTTCTGCTGCCGGTTCGACCAGCGCCACAATGTCCATCATGATGCGGTTCAGCTCAAAGTCCTTCGGCGTATAGACGCGGGCGACGCCCATCTTCAGCAGCGCCTCGGCATCGTCATCGGGGATGATGCCGCCGACAACGACCGGGATATGGCCAAGGCCTGCTTCGCGCATCCGGTTCATCGTGTCGGCGATCAGCGGCAGGTGAGAGCCCGACAGGATCGACAGGCCGACGACATGCGCGTCATCGTCGCGCGCGCTTTCAACGATCTGCTCGGGCGTCAGGCGGATGCCGTCATAGGTGATGTCCATGCCGCAATCGCGGGCGCGGAAGGCGATCTGTTCGGCCCCGTTCGAATGCCCGTCGAGGCCGGGCTTGCCGACGACGAACTTCAGGCGGCGACCAAGGCGCTGGCTGACAGCATCGACCGCCTCGCGGATCGGCTCAAGGCCCTCGGTCTGGTTCGAGGGGCTGGTCGAAACGCCGGTCGGGCCGCGATATTCGCCATGGACGTTGCGCATCACGCCCGCCCATTCGCCCGTCGTGGCCCCGGCTTTCGCTGCGGCAATCGAGGCGGGCATGACATTGCGCCCGGCATTGGCATCGGCGCGAAGCTGTTCCAGCGCGGCCTGCACCGCCGCCTCATCACGACCCGCGCGCCATGCGTCCAGACGCGAGATCTGTTCCTGCTCGACCGCCGGATCGACGACCATGATGCCGCCGTCACCTGCGGTCAGCGGCGAAGGTTCGCCCTGCTGCCAGCGGTTGACGCCGACGACGATGGTTTCATTCGTCTCGATCTTGCCAAGGCGGGTCGCGTTCGATTCGACCAGACGCGCCTTCATATAGTCGATGGCCGCGATCGCGCCGCCCATGCTGTCGAGCAGTTCAAGCTCGTTGCGGGCGCCTTCCTTGAGCTCCTCGACCTTCTTCGCGATGGCCGGGTTGCCGTCGAAGAGGTCGCCATATTCCAGAAGGTCGGTTTCGTAGGCGACGATCTGCTGCATCCGCAGCGACCATTGCTGATCCCACGGGCGCGGCAGGCCAAGCGCCTCGTTCCAGGCAGGCAATTGCACGGCGCGGGCGCGGGCGTTTTTCGAAAGCGTGACGGCCAGCATCTCAAGCAGGATGCGATAGACGTTGTTTTCCGGCTGCGGCTCGGTCAGGCCAAGCGAGTTCACCTGAACGCCGTAGCGGAAGCGGCGATACTTCTCTTCCTCGATCCCGTAGCGGTTCAAGGTGATTTCGTCCCAAAGCTCGGTGAAGGCGCGCATCTTGCAAAGCTCGGTCACGAAGCGGATGCCGGCGTTCACAAAGAAGGAAATGCGCCCGACCATGTTCGGGAAATCCTCGGCGGGCACCTTGCCCTTGAGGTCGTCCAGCACCGCGATCCCGGTCGCCAGCGCATAGGCCAGTTCCTGTTCCGGCGTCGCACCCGCTTCCTGCAGGTGATAGGAACAGACGTTCATCGGGTTCCATTTGGGGAGGTTCTGCTGCGTATAGGCGGCAACGTCGGTGATCATCGTGAGCGAGGGTTTCGGCGGGCAGATATAGGTGCCGCGCGACAGGTATTCCTTCACGAGATCGTTCTGTACCGTCCCCTGAAGCTTCGAGACATCCGCCCCCTGCTCTTCCGCGACCGCGATATAGAGCGAGAGCAGCCAAGGCGCCGTCGCGTTGATCGTCATCGAGGTGTTCATCTGTTCAAGCGGGATCTGGTCAAAGAGGGCCCGCATGTCGCCCAAGTGGCAGATCGGCACGCCGACTTTCCCGACTTCGCCCCGCGCAAGGACGTGATCGCTGTCATAGCCGGTCTGAGTCGGCAGGTCGAAAGCGACCGAAAGGCCGGTCTGCCCCTTCGACAGGTTGCTGCGGTAAAGTTCGTTCGATTTCTTGGCGGTGGAGTGACCCGCATAGGTGCGGAACAGCCAGGGTTTGTCTTTCTCGGCCATCTGAACGCCTTCGCAACAATATTACAGTTGGGTATTGGTTAGAGACATAATCATACCCTGTCAATTCGCCGCGATGCAGAATCGCCGAGGCCTCAGCCTTCTGGATAGGGTACGCCGCCATGCGGCATTTGCCCGTCCGCCGCCATGACGCGCGGACGGGCGCAGGCTTATTCTGCGGGCTCAACCAGCAGGCGGCCATGCAGTTCCTGCGGCGGGCGCGCATTCTCGCCCATCGCCTTCGACAGGGCGGCAATCTGCTCGGCCGAGGCCGTCACCGGCTGCTTCACCACATGCCAGGCCACGCCCTCACTGCAGGGCGGCGTCGTCAGCGAGCCGGAATAGCGGTAGATCGCACGATCTTCGGGCAGGAACTTCGCGGGTTCGAACGAGGCACCCTCAACGGCGGCCTCTTCGCCCGCCTTGGGAAATTCGACCGGAAGTGCGGCCAAACCTGCGTTTTCAGCGCCTTCCTCGATCAGAATGCCCAGAACCGCCAGCTTTCCATCGGCCGATTTGTGCACCAGATGCAGTTCCGCCGGGTAGGTCTTGCCGTCGAGGACATGCTCGCTGGGTGTATGGAAATGGCCCTGCACCAGATCGAACTTCTCGCCCGCCTCGGTGAAACCGCCGCCCGCCTGACCGTCCAGCTGAAGGGTCAGCCCGGTGTTCAGCACCTTCAGGGGCACCGCATAATAGGCCAGATCAAGCTGCAAATCGCCCGCAGCATTGGCGGCTTTCAGATCAATGGGCGATTGCATCGTGCCCGCAGCACAGGTCTCGTAATCCGAGGCGAGCATCGCCCAATGGTCTGGTCCCTTCTCGCCGGTATATCCCCAATCCGCCTCACCCTGAGCGAGAGCAAGGCTGGGCAGAAACAACACAGGGATGATCGCTATTTTCATTTTATTTTCCAAGCATTAACAAAACAAACGCCCGGACCATACTCAGCTTGCCGTAAGGGAAACAGTCCCATAAATCCGGGCTGCACCTTTCCGCCGAGGACGTTTGGATGGGACATAATATTTCAAATTTTCGCTCTCTGCAGTTGCATTGTTTCAAAGTGAATCGTAAATGTTCCCCATGAAGCCGATTCTGCAATGCGGCAATGGAGATTTGTGATGGCTTTGGATCAACCCACCCCGATCGCACCCTATGATGCGCCGGAGAAAGATCTTTACGAAATCGGCGAGATGCCACCGCTCGGCTATGTCCCCAAGCAGATGTACGCCTGGGCGATCCGCCGCGAACGTCATGGTGAGCCGGACAAGGCCATGCAGGTCGAAGTCGTCGAGACCCCGACGATCGACTCGAACGAGGTGCTGGTTCTGGTGATGGCCGCGGGCGTCAACTACAACGGCATCTGGGCCGGTCTTGGCGTGCCGATCAGCCCCTTCGACGGCCATGGCGCCCCCTATCACATCGCGGGCTCGGACGCTTCGGGCATCGTCTGGGCCGTGGGCGACAAGGTGAAGAACTGGAAAGTGGGCGACGAGGTCGTGATCCACTGCAACCAGGACGACGGCAATGACGAGGAATGCAACGGCGGCGACCCGATGTATTCGCCGACCCAGCGGATCTGGGGCTATGAGACGCCGGATGGCTCGTTCGCGCAGTTCACCCGCGTGCAGGCGCAGCAGCTGATGCATCGCCCCAAGCACCTGACCTGGGAAGAATCGGCCTGCTACACGCTGACGCTGGCCACCGCCTATCGCATGCTCTTCGGTCACGAGCCGCATGAGTTGAAGCCCGGCATGAACGTGCTGGTCTGGGGCGCCTCGGGCGGTCTTGGCTCCTATGCGATCCAGCTGATCAATGCCGCTGGCGGCAATGCGATCGGCGTGATCTCGGAAGAGGACAAGCGCGATTTCGTCATGGGCCTTGGGGCCAAGGGCGTCATCAACCGCAAGGACTTCAAATGCTGGGGGCAACTGCCCACCGTGAACACGCCCGAATACAAGGAGTGGTTCACCGAGGCGCGCAAGTTCGGCAAGGCCATCTGGGACATCACCGGCAAGGGCAACAACGTCGACATCGTCTTCGAGCACCCCGGCGAGGCGACCTTCCCGGTCTCGACGCTGGTCTGTAAAAAAGGCGGCATGGTCGTGATCTGCGCCGGCACCACCGGCTTCAACTGCACCTTCGACGTGCGCTACATGTGGATGCACCAGAAGCGCCTGCAGGGCTCGCACTTTGCGCATCTGAAGCAGGCCGCGGCCGCGAACCGCCTGATGCTGGAGCGTCGCCTTGATCCCTGCATGTCCGAGGTCTTCCCCTGGGCCGAGATCCCGGATGCGCATATGAAAATGTACAAGAACCAGCACAAACCCGGCAACATGTCGGTGCTGGTTCAGGCGCCGACGACCGGCCTGCGCACCTTCGAGGACGCGCTGGAAGCCGGTCGCCGCTGAGAGGCCCGCTTAATTGCCATCAGCCGGGGCGTGAGAAATCGCGTCCCGGCAAAACTTTTCAGCAATCGCCCCGGCATCACACCCTTTCGCGATCAAGTTGCCCACCTGCTGGACCATGTCCGCGCTGACATCCTTCAAGTCGTCTTGTCCGAGAACCAAGAAGACGAGAAAACATAGAGCATTGCGACGCCCCCCATCGGAAGGGCAAGCAGGGCGCTAAGCCACATCCGCTTGACGCGGATCGAGGAAAAGGCCGGAAGGATCGTCAGAAACGCAACCAGCATGGCGGTCGCGGTCAATAGAGTGGCCAAGCAGGTGACCGAATAATAGTAAGCGTCTGGAATAACTTCGCCGGGATTCTCAGGGAACGCCCTCCGTGCACGTCCGAATGCGTCAGCGATAAGCTGCATAGGATAGGAAACGCCGCCAATAATGACAAAAGCCCCAAAACGAGTCGCGACTCGGTCGATGATGACGTTCACGTCAGGCTTTTGAGGCGGCGCATTATCATCAATCTTTGGTCGTAAATCTGCAGTCCTAGCCGGTTTTTCGGTGTCCGGTTTTGCATCAGACGCCTTGCCCTTCCCTGCCGCCAACATAAGGATGCCAGCAAGCGACAGCAGCGCCAATCGCGGTAAAATAGCACCTCCCACGAAACAATCCCCTTAAGCAAAATACTGATTGTCATTGATTTTATCATCTTCGCGAGGCAAGTTCGCGACCTTGGGCATCTCCCCCTCATCAAGACGACTTCGGGCATTTTGTATGAAGTTATGACTTTTTGCCGTCTTTTTGTGCTTTCCCCGTTCAATCTGCCCGAAAGCTAAGCTATTACGCCGTTCGGTTTACAAGGAGTGAACGCGCAATGACGCAGATCGACGAAAAACTCTCTCCCATTCTGGATGAGGTCATGCGCCGGAACGCTGGTGAGCCTGAGTTCCATCAGGCGGTCCGCGAGGTTCTGGAAAGCCTTGGCCATGTGATCGCGAAATACCCCGATTACGCCGACAACGCGCTGATCGAGCGCATCTGCGAGCCCGAGCGTCAGATCATCTTCCGCGTGCCGTGGGTCGACGACGCCGGCAACGTGCAGATAAACCGCGGCTTCCGCGTCCAGTTTAACTCGGCACTGGGCCCCTACAAGGGCGGCATCCGCTTTCACCCGTCGGTGAACGTGGGCATCATCAAATTCCTCGGCTTCGAGCAGACCTTCAAGAACGCGCTGACCGGCATGCCGATCGGCGGCGGCAAGGGCGGCTCGGACTTCAACCCGCGCGGCCGCTCGGACGCCGAGATCATGCGCTTCTGCCAGTCCTTCATGACGGAACTGTCGCGCCACCTGGGCGAATACACCGACGTCCCCGCAGGCGACATCGGCGTCGGCGCGCGTGAGATCGGCTTCATGTTCGGCCAGTACAAGCGCCTGACCAACCGCTATGAGGCGGGCGTGCTGACCGGCAAGGGTCTGGTCTATGGCGGCTCGCGGGCACGCAAGGAAGCGACCGGCTATGGCGCGACCTATTTCGTGCAAAGCATGCTGGGCACCAAGAAAGACAGCTTCGACGGCAAGACCTGCGTCGTCTCGGGCTCGGGCAACGTCGCGATCTATACGATCGAGAAGATCCACGAATTCGGCGGCAAGGTCGTCGCCTGTTCGGACAGCGGCGGCTATATCCATGACCCGAACGGCATCGACCTCGATCTGGTCAAGGAGCTGAAAGAGGTGCGCCGAGCCCGCATCAGCGACTATGTGGAGGCCCGCAAGGGCGCAAGCTTCGTCAAGGGCGGCAAGGTCTGGGAAGTTCCCTGCCAGGTCGCCATGCCCTCGGCCACGCAGAACGAGCTGAACGGCCGTGACGCGCAGGCGCTGGTGCGTAACGGCGTGATCGCCGTCGGAGAAGGCGCTAACATGCCCTGCACACCCGAAGCCGTCCGCACCTTCCAGTCCGCAGGCGTCATGTTCGCTCCGGGCAAGGCCGCGAACGCCGGTGGCGTCGCCACCTCGGCGCTGGAGATGCAGCAGAACGCCTCGCGCGACAGCTGGAGCTTCGACCAGACCGAGGCCCGTCTGGCCGACATCATGCGCTCGATCCACGACCGCTGCGCCGAAACGGCCGAGGAATTCGGCACGCCGGGCGACTATGTGCTGGGCGCCAATATCGCGGGCTTCGTCCGCGTGGCCGAAGCGATGCGCGCCTTCGGCGTGATCTGACCGATCCCGCCGGATCGCCCAATCATTGACGCGGGGCCGCTTGTCACAGGCGGCCCCGCTGAGTATTCGGCCCGAAGCCCTGCGTTTTTCCGGACCGAACGATGCTGATCTTCATTCCCGCGCGCCTGACCCTGCTGTCGCTTCCCAAGACCGGAACGACCGCGCTGGAGGTTGCGCTTTCGGATCGCGCCGACATCGCATTTCGCTCGGCCCCCGAGATCAAGCACCTGAACCTGCGCCAGTACCGGCGCAACATCCGCCCCCTGCTCACCCCCTTCGGCGCGCCCGAGTTCGAGACCGTCGCCACCATGCGCGACCCGATCGACTGGCTGCGCAGCTGGTACCGCTTTCGCACGCGGGATGCGCTGATCGGGCATGCGAACAGCACCGTGCAGGTCAGTTTCGAACAGTTCATCGAGGCCTGGCTGCGCCCGATGGAGGAGCGTCCGGCCTATGCCCGGATCGGGCGGCAATCGGATTTTCTGCGCAACGGCCATGGTCATGTCGCGATCACCCATCTGTTCCGCTATGAGGCGATGGATGCGCTGCTGAAGTTTCTGGGCCAGCGTCTGGGCAGCCCGGTCACGCTTGAGAGCAAGAACGTCTCACCCCGCACGGTGACCGATCTGAGCCCGGCGCTGGAGGCGCGGCTGCGCGAGGCGCTGGCCGCCGAATTCGAGGTTTGGGAGAGCGCCCGGGTGGAATGAGGCCTCAGCCGTAAAGGGCGCGGGCGCGTTCCTCGAAGGCGCGCACGATGCGCGACATCGCCTCGCCAAAGACGACACCGATCACCTTGCCGAGGATCGCGTTGCGAAATTCGAAATCGACGAAGAAATCGACCTGCACCCGGTGGTCGGGCAGATCGCTGAAGGTCCAGCCGCTGCGCAGATAGCGAAACGGGCCATCCAGATATTCGGTGTCGATCTGCTTGCGCTCGGGCCAAAGGGTCACGCGGCTGCCGAAGCGTTCCCGGAAAACCTTGAAGCTGATGACCAGATCGGCCTCGATGATCTCGCTGCCCGCCTCGGGCCCCGGCCCGCGAGAGCGGATGCGCGCGGCCGAATTCCAGGGCAGAAACTGCGGATAGCTTTCAATATCGGCCACCAATGCGTACATCTGGTCGGCGGTATAGGGCAGCACGCGGCTGTCGCTGTGATGTGGCAATGTCTGGTTCCGCTGATTTCGGGTCGCGGACAGCACTAGCAAAGGAACGGGGGGATGAACAACCTGATCTGGCTTCTTCGGGCCTCTCGCTGGGCGCGCAACCCGCCCTCGCGCAATCGGGTGCTGCTGGTGCTGGCGATCATCGCCATCGGGCTGGCGCTGCTGGGCCTGGAAAAGGCGGGGTTCTGGCCGGATTGGGCCACCCTGCCCGCCAACAACCGGCGCGGGTTCTGACCGGCCCGCACGAGATCAGCAAGTTCCGGCCAGTCGGATCAGAACGGGTTGAGTTCGGCGCGGAGTCTCTTCACGCTTGGGCCGAAACCGACCCTGTGGAGTAACCAGTCATGAAGTTCACCCTGCCCTCTCTGGCCGCGCTTTCGGCGCTGGTCTTTCTGGCCGCCTGCGAAACGGCCCCCACCACCGGCACCCCGCCCGAGACCCAAAATTTCGACGCCGAGCGTGCCGAACTGGCAGCCAACCCCGCCGCCCGCACCGATTTCGTGGCGAAATGCACCACGGCGACCGCGCGCTCCTCGGCGACGGATATCAGCAATATGGCCGTGCTAATGGACACAACGCCGGCCCGCGCACCCTCGACCTTCTGCCAGCGGATGACGCAGGGCGTGGTCGACGGGCGGGTCAGCGCCAGGGATGTCGAGATGGGCATGGCGGGCCAGATGACCCCCGGCGTGCTGCAGGTCCTGCAGGCGCGCTGATCGTCTTTCCGAAAACCGGCTGCGCCCTCGGTCACCGAAGGCGCAGCCGCTCGGGGCCTTAGAGGCCCGCTTCCCCGAAGGTGTTGCACTGGGCCATCTGGCCCGATTTGAAGCCCCGGCGGAACCAGCTCTGGCGATCCTCGGCCGAGCCATGGGTGAACGAGTCGGGCATGGGCGCGCGACCGGCTTTCTCCATCAGCACATCATCGCCGACCGAACGCGCGGCATTGATCGCCTCGGAAATGTCCTGATCGTCGATGGTGCCGAACTGTTCGCTGGCCTGACGCGCCCAGATCCCGGCAAAGCAATCCGCCTGAAGCTCAGTCAGGACCGACAGGTGGTTCGCGTCGGTCTGGCTGGATTGCGCCCGCAGCCCGTTCACCTTGCCCAGAATGCCGATCTGGTTCTGCACATGGTGGCCGATCTCATGCGCGATGACATAGGCATAGGCGAAATCGCCGCCCGCCCCCATCTGCTGCTGCATGATCCGGAAGAAGTCGGTGTCCAGATAGACCTTGCGGTCGTTCGGGCAATAGAACGGCCCCATGGCCGCAGAGGCCCCGCCGCAGGCCGATTGCACCGCGCCCGAGAACATCACCAGCGTCGGATCGGTATATTGCATCCCCGCCTGTTCGGGCAGGACGCGCGACCAGACCTCTTCGGTATCGGCCAGCACGACCGAGACGAACTGCCCGATCTCTTGCTCTTCCGGCGTCAGGGGCCGGGATTCGCCGGTCTCGGTCTGTCCATTGTCGATCGCACCCACGATGGGCGAGATGTCGATTCCGAAGAAATACCCGACCGCCAGCACCACCAGCGTGCCCACGACGCCGATCCCGCCGACGCCCCCCGCGCTCATCCCGCGCCGGTCTTCCACGTTGCGGCTGCCCCGCCGTCCTCGCCATTCCATGTCTGCATCTTCCCGAAAAAGTGACCCGGACCGCCCTCATGCAGGCAATGATCCCATCCATAAACGTAACAACAGGGTTGACAGTTCCAGCCCCCCCGCCCAGCAAAGCGGCAATAAATTCAATGAGGGCTGGGTGCATGTTCGACTGGGTGATCTCTGCCATCGACGACTGGGGCTACACGGGCGTTTTCGTGCTGATGCTGGTCGAGCATCTGTTCCCGCCGATCCCCTCGGAAGTGATCATGTCGATGTCGGGCTTCCTTGTTGCGACCGGTCGGATGAACATCTGGCTGACGCTGCTGGCGGGGACTGCGGGCTCGGTCCTCGGCACGCTTTTCTGGTACTATGTGGCGCGGGCTATTGGTGAAGAGCGCTTGAAGCGCTTTGCCGCCAATTATGGCCGGGTACTGACGCTCTCACCCTCGGACATCGACAAGGCGCATCGCTGGTTCGTGAAATACGGCAGCTACGCAGTGTTTTTCGGCCGCATGGTCCCGGCGATCCGCACGCTGATCTCGGTTCCGGCAGGTTTTGCGCGTATGCCCTTCTGGACCTTCCTGATCCTGACGACCCTCGGCAGCGTGATCTGGACTGCCGTGCTGACACTGGCGGGCTATCTGCTGGAAAGCCAATACAGCCGGGTCGAGGCCTATCTGGATCCAATCTCGAAGCTGGTGCTTCTGGCGATCGTCGTCGTCTATGTCTATCGCGTCATCACCTGGAAACCGCATTGAGATCACGGAATTGGCACTTGCCGGAACTGCCCGGCAGGCATAACCGATTGGCATGAACGCGATGACAAACAGACAGTTGGGCGCCCTTGCCGGCGCGGGTTCGGCGGCTCTGCTGGCGGCGGCGCTGACCTTCCAGTGGCTGGGCTACGCGCCTTGCGAACTGTGCATCCTGCAGCGCTGGCCGCATCTGGCCGCAGCCATTCTGGGCGCGGCCATCGCGGTCTTCGGCTGGCAACGCTGGCTGGCAGCCCTTGGCCTTCTGGCGGCGCTTCTGGCCACCGCCTTCGCCATCTATCACACCGGGGTCGAGCTGAAATTCTGGGCCGGTCCCCAGCATTGCTCGGGCGGGGTCGGCAACCTTGCGACCATGAGCACGCAGGACCTGATGACCACGCTGCAAAACGCCCCCGTGGTGCGCTGCGACGAGGTCTCGTGGAGCCTTCTTGGCATCTCGATGGCGGGTTGGAACGCGCTTTGCTCGGCCCTGCTGTCGCTGATCTGGCTTCTGGCCACCATCGGCCGCCGCAAGGCCTGAAATTCGCCCGAAATCTGCGGTTTTGGCCGGTTTCCGGCCGCCGCAAGATTGCACCCAAAGCAGGTATAGGCTACACCCTTTCCCAACAATATGTTGAGGAAAAACCGTGGCTGACACCCCTGAAAACCACGACGACGACATCCCGGCCGAAGGCGAGCGTGCGGTGATGGCCCATGACGGGCCGGTGATCGATATCACCACCGAAATGCGCACCGCCTATCTCGACTATGCCATGTCGGTCATCGTCAGCCGGGCCATCCCGGATCTTCGCGACGGCTTGAAGCCCGTGCACCGCCGCATCCTTTACGCGATGAACGAAACCGGCAACACGCATGACAAGCCCTATCGCAAATCGGCCCGTCCGGTCGGCGATGTCATGGGTAAATACCACCCCCACGGCGACGCGGCGATCTATGACGCGCTGGTGCGGATGGCACAGGACTTTTCCATGTCCCTGCCGCTTCTGGACGGTCAGGGCAACTTCGGCTCGATGGACGGCGATAGCGCGGCGGCCATGCGCTATACCGAGGTACGGATGGACAAGCCCGCCGCCTATCTGATGATGGACATCGACAAGGACACGGTCGATTTCCAGGACAACTATGACGGCAAGGACCGCGAACCGACGGTTCTGCCCGCACGTTTCCCGAACATGCTGGTCAACGGCGCAGGCGGCATCGCCGTCGGCATGGCCACGAACATCCCGCCCCACAACCTGGGCGAGGTCGTCGACGCCACGCTGGCGCTGATCGACAATCCCGACCTTCCGACCGAACGCCTGATGGAGATCGTGCCCGGCCCCGACTTCCCGACGGGCGGCGTGATCCTTGGCCGCTCGGGCGTGCGCAAGGCCTATCTGGAGGGGCGCGGTTCGATCATCCTGCGCGCCAAGACCCGCATCGAAGAGATCCGCGGCGGGCGTCAGGCGATCATCCTTGATGAGGTGCCCTATCAGGTCAACAAGGCCTCGCTGATCGAAAAGATCGCGGAACTGGCCAAGGAAAAGCGCATCGAGGGCATCGCCCATGTGCAGGACGAATCCGACCGGATCGGCGTGCGCGTGGTCGTGGAACTGAAACGCGACGCGACCGCCGAGGTGGTGTTGAACCAGCTGTTCCGCTTTACGCCGATGCAGTCGAACTTTGCGGCGAACATGCTGGCGCTGAACGGCGGCCGCCCCGAGCAGCTGACCCTGCGCGACTTCCTGACCTATTTCATCGCCTTCCGCGAAGAGGTCGTCGCCCGGCGCACCGCCTATGAACTGCGTAAAGCACGCGAGCGCGCGCATATCCTCTGCGGTCTGGCCGTTGCCGTCTCGAACGTCGATGAGGTGGTGGCCACGATCCGCGCCTCGGCCGATGCGGCAGAGGCGCGCGAAAAGCTGATGTCGCGGCGCTGGCCTGCGCATGAGATCGTCGAATACCTGCGGCTGATCGACGATCCGCTGCATCCGGTGAACGACGACGGCACCTATAACCTGTCGGAAACCCAGGCCCGCGCCATTCTGGAGCTGCGCCTGCAGCGCCTGACGCAGCTTGGCGTGCAGGAAGTCACGGAAGAGCTGAAAGCGCTGGCCGAATCCATCCGCGAATATCTGGCGATCCTCGCCTCGCGTGAGCGGATCATGAGCATCATCTCGGATGAGCTGCGCGAGGTGAAAGAGCTTTTCGCCGTGCCGCGCCGTACCGAGATCAGCGACTGGTCCGGCGACATGGACGACGAGGACCTGATCGAGCGCGAGGACATGGTCGTCACCATCACCTCGGGCGGCTATATCAAGCGCACGGCGCTGGCCGAATTCCGGTCGCAGCGCCGGGGCGGCAAGGGCCTTGCCAGCATGGCGACCAAGGAAGACGACGTGGTCACCACGCTGTTCGTCGCCAATACCCATACCGAGCTTCTGTTCTTCACCACCGACGGCATGGTCTACCGGCTGAAGACCTGGCGTCTGCCGCTGGCCGGACGCACGGCCAAGGGCAAGGCCATCGTCAATATCCTGCCGATCCAGGCGGGCGTCTCGATTGCGGCTTTGCTGCCGATGGACGCGCCCGAGGCCGATTGGGACGATTATCAGGTGGTCTTTGCCACCTCGGACGGCGATGTGCGCCGCAACGCGCTGTCGGACTTCACCAACATCATGCGCAACGGCAAGATCGCGATGAAGCTGCCCGAAGGGGTCGAGCTGATCGGCGTGCGACTGGCGACGGAAAACGACGACGTCATGCTGGTCACCGCATCGGGTCGCGCGATCCGCTTCCAGACGACCGATGTGCGCGTCTTCCGCAGCCGCGATTCCACCGGCGTGCGCGGCATCCGCCTGGTCAACAGCGGCGACCGCGTGGTCTCGATGTCGGTGATCCGCCACTTCGAGGCCGACCCGGCCGAGCGCGCTGCCTATCTGAAGATGCGCCGCGCCGTCGAGGGCGCGCTGGACGACGGTGCCGAAGCCGATGAGGATGAGGACAGCGTCACTGAGACCGCGATCTCGCAGGCCCGCTATGCCGAAATGTCGGCGGCCGAGGATCTGATCCTGACCATCACCGCGCGCGGTTCGGGCAAGATCAGCTCCAGCTTCGACTATCCCCTGCGTGGTCGCGGCGGTCAGGGCGTCACCGCCATGGACAAGGCGATGCGTGGCGGCCCGCTGGTCGCAAGCTTCCCGGTTGAGCGCGATGACCAGATCATGCTGGCCACCTCGACCGGGCAGTCGATCCGGGTGCCGGTCGATCAGATCAGCTTCCGCTCCCGCTCGGCCGGCGGCGTGCGCGTCTTCAACACCACCGCTGGCGAAGAGGTCGTCTCCGTCGCCCGCATCGCCGAAAACGGCGAGGGTGAGGCCGAAGGCGAGACCGAGGAATAAGAGAACTGGCGGGCCGTCCATCATGGGCGGCCCGCTGATTTTCGGGTTCCGGTTCAGCTGGACCGGGAACGCGACACACCCCGGCGAGTGGCCATCGCCTTTCCCCAAAATGCGCATGAGCCCCGCCCCTCGCAATCGCGAGGGGGTTACCAATTTCCGTCAGAAAGATGCGTCAGGCGCCGTGGGCCATCTCATCGCTGCGGGGCGGCTTGCCCTGCGTGCTGGGCTCGGGCTCGGCCTTCTCGGGTTCCGGCTCGGGCGGGCCCAGCTTGACCGGCTCGACATGCAGGCATTCGGGGTTGCGCAGCCAGATGTCGCGCTGCGGGAAGGGCATCTCGATCCCTTCCTTGGCAAAGCGCGCGGCGATCTCGTGGTTGATCTCCGAGGTCACGCCGGTCCCGCCATTGATGTCCGACAGCACCGCGCGGATCTCGAAATTCAGCGCGTCGGCCCCGAAGCCCTTGAAGACCACGAAGGGGGCCGGGTTGATCAGCACCGTCGGCTGATCCTCGGCGATCTCTTGCAGGATGCGGGCGACATGGCGGGTGTCGCTGCCATAGGCCACGCCCACCGGCACGATGATGCGCCCGGAAAGATTGCCCCGCGTCCAGTTCGTCACCGGCTGGGTGATCAGGTCCGAGTTCGGGACGATCACATCCGTACGGTCGAAGGTCTGGATCTGGGTCGCGCGCACGGACATGCGCTTGACGATGCCCTGCTTGCCTCCGACGTCGATCCAGTCACCGACGGTCACGGGACGTTCAATCAGCAGGATGATGCCCGAAACGAAGTTCGACACCACCTGCTGCATACCGAAACCGATACCGACCGACAGCGCACCGGCGACGATGGCCAGCGACGAGAGGTCAATTCCGGCGGTATTGACCGCCAGCAGCGCCGCAAGCCCGATGCCCAGATAGCCGATGCCCGAGGTGATGGCGTTCTGCCCGCCCGCGTCGATCTTGGTCTTCGGCAGGATCGAGCTGCGCAGCGCGCCCTGCAGGAAGCGGGTCAGCGCATAGCCCACGCAGAAGACGATCACGAAGGTCAGGATCACCATGGGCGACAGGTTGATCCCGCCCAGCGACAACCCGCCCTGCGCCTTGGTCCATGCCTCGCCCAGATCGCTGGTGCGCGCGCCCCAGATCAGCACGAAAAGCGGCAGCGACAGGATCACCAGCACAAAGCCGATCAGCATCGGGAACAGCGAATCGCGCGCCTCGCTGTCGCCCTTGGCCAGCGCCATGGCATAGAAATCGCCGACGAAATCCTGCAGCAGGATCAGCAGCCCGATCAGCCCCAGCGTGGTCGCCGTCGGCCACAGAAGGGCATTCGCCGCCGCCACATAGCCCACCGCCGCCAGAAGCGGCGCGATGACCGCGATCACCCGGCCGATGGTGCCCAGGAAGGCCGTGATCCGCACCCGGTAATCGGGGTTCTCATTGGCGACATAGCGGCCAAGGCGGCGCAGGATCTCGCACAGGCGGAACAGGAACAGCGAGCCCAGCAGGATCAGCGGAAAATGCCAGACCCCCGCCGAGGCATCCGAGATCCGCAAGGGGATCGTATCGGTCGTATGCGATTGGCTTTGAAAGCCCGAAAGCGGCAGGATCGCCCAGCCAAAAATCTGGTGAAGCCCCACTGCCAGCGCCAGGATCGAGGCGCGGAAGCGGGCCTTACGGCAGACATCCTCGGGCATCGGCAAGGGCGGCGTCAGGCCCGAGTTCGGCGTCGGAAACAGCCTGCGCGCCAGCCAGATGCCACCAAAGACCGACAGCGCAGCTGCCGGGACGGCCTCGATGAAGGGGCGGCCCCAATCACCGAAAAGCCCGGTCTCCAGCAGAACCACGACGCCCATGACCACGCCCACGAAGGGAATGGCGATCTGGCCCAGCGACACGAGGAAGTTCACCGCCGCGCGCGAGCGGTCGCTGGCGCGGTTCGACAGCCGCTCGGGCAGGGAATCGATCCAGCGGCGTCCCCGCGTCAGCAGGAAGATCGACAGCAGCAGGAAGCCGCCAAGCGCGGGCAGGCTGTCGCTGAACCCCGAGACGCCGCCGCGGTTTGTCCAGTTGGTCTTGGCCTCGTCATAGATGCCCAGAACGATCGCCAGACCGTCCTTCGCCGCCGGAGCCCAGTTCGCCGGGTTCAAGGGCGTCGGCGTCAGCCGCATCAGCGCATTCGCCTGGCGTTCACGCACCGTGCGGTCGATCTGCTGGATGATGCCGTCCGCACGGCCATAGGATTCGACCGCCTTCAGCCCGGGGGCCTGCAGCACCGACAGTTCCTCATTCAGCTCGGACCGCCGCGCAGCGATATCGGGCGATTCCGTCTTGCCCTCTTCCGGGACCGGACCCAAGGCCGCGATCTGGTCTTTCAGCGTCGCGATCCGGGTCGAGTTCGTGCCCTGCGAGGCGCTGAAGCGGTCGCGCCATTTCACCACCTCACCACGGATGGCCTGCAGCCGGGCGTCGTTGGCCTGACCGGATTCGAGGATCTGCTCGGCCTGTCCGGCCAGCTTGTCCCAGGCGGCATAATCCGGTCCGGGTTGGTCTTGCGCCCAAAGCGGCGCGGCACAGAGCAGAAGGATCGAAAAGATCAGGGCAACAAGGCGATTCATTCAGATACTCAGTCTTCGTAGACTTCGGGCAAGGCAGCAGGCGCGCGTTCCATCCATTCCGGAACCGGCAGGCCCTTGGCGCGCAGGAAGTCCGGGTTGAACAGCTTGGTCTGGTAACGCGTGCCATAGTCACACAGCACCGTCACGATCGTGTGTCCGGGGCCCATGTCGCGCGCCATGCGGATCGCGCCCGCGACGTTGACGCCGGACGAGCCGCCAAGGCACAGCCCCTCATGCTCCAGCAGATCGAAGATCACCGGCAGCGCCTCGGCGTCCGAGATGCGATAGCTGTAATCGGGCGTGAAGCCTTTCAGGTTCTCGGTGATCCGCCCCTGCCCGATCCCCTCGGTGATCGACGAGCCGGGGCTGTCGAATTCGCCGGTGGTGTAGAAGCTGTAAAGCGCCGCCCCTTCCGGATCGGCAAGGCCGATCTTCACGCCCTTCGGCTGCAGGGCCATGGCGACGCCTGCCAGCGTCCCGCCCGATCCGACCGCGCAGATGAAGCCGTCAACCTTGCCGCCGGTCTGTTCCCAGATCTCGGGGCCGGTCGTCTCGACATGGGCCTGACGGTTGGCGATATTGTCGAACTGGTTGGCCCAGATCGCGCCATTGGGCTCGGTCTTCGCCAGCTGCTCGGCCAGACGGCCCGAGTAGCGCACATAGTTGTTCGGGCTTTTGTAAGGCGCGGCGGGCACCTCGACCAGCTCGGCCCCGGCAAGGCGCAGCATGTCCTTCTTTTCCTGGCTCTGCGTCTCGGGGATCACGATGACCGAGCGGAAGCCCATCGAGGCCCCGACCAGCGCAATCCCGATCCCGGTGTTGCCGGCAGTGCCCTCGACGATGGTGCCGCCGGGCTTCAGATCGCCCCGCGCGACCGCGTCGCGGATGATGTAAAGCGCGGCCCGGTCCTTGATCGATTGGCCCGGGTTCATGAACTCGGCCTTGCCAAGGATTTCACAACCGGTTTCCTCAGACGCCTGGCGCAGACGGATCAGGGGCGTGTTGCCGATAGCAGAGGCAAGGTCAGGGCAAATGCGCATCGGAGGGCCTTTCGATTGGGTTTCATCCCGGGTTTACACGGGCCAGAGGGACAGCGGCAAGAGCGGGCGGGCCAATACCTTCACCCCTGCCCCAGTTCCGCGAGGATTCGGGGCGCGCTGAGTTCCAGCCAGAGCGCCAGCGACAGCAGCGGTCCATTGCGGATCTGCCCCGCCAGCGCCATGCGCGTCAGCTCGGCCCGGGGCATCAGATGCGAGCGGATGTCCTCGGCTTCAGAGGCCAGCCCGCCGATCCCGTCGCTGCCATCGGGCAGATCGGCGATGCCGACGTAAAGGTAAAGATATTCGGCAACCGCGCCGGGGCTGGGATAGTGATGCGGGCCTTCGATCAGGCGATCGATGGTCAGCCCCGCCTCCTCGACCGCCTCGCGCAGCGCAGCCGTTTCGGGCGTCTCACCCGCGTCAACGCGGCCCGCGACGGCCTCATAAAGCCAGGCCGCGCCATCACCACGCGCCACCGCGCCCGCACGCATCTGGTCAATCAGCATCACGCGGTCGCGCACGGGATCCCATGGCAGGACGACCGCCGCATCGCCCGACATGAAGACCGCGCGCAGCAGCGGGTCCGACCATCCACCGTCATGCAGCTGATGCCGCAGGATCAGGTGATCGACCGAAAAAAACTCGGCATAGGGTTCAGTCACCGCGTCGACATGGACGCTGTCCGGGCCTTCGCCAGCGATCTTCGGAAGGCGCGCGGCCTCTTCTTCGGCCCGAATGCGCGAGGCCGCGATCATGCCGATCATCGGCAGGCGTTTCCTCACGATGTCGGGCGAGACGTCAGCGGGCAGGCGCAGCAGATGCGCGGCAATCGCCACAGCAAGCTTGCCGTCCCAGGGGCCGGTGTCGTCGCCCTGCCCGACGCCCAGCACCTGCCGCCCGTCGATCTCAACCGTCTCCAGCCCGAAGGCCGCCGCATAGCGCGCAAGCTCTGCCGTCATCGCCGTCTCATAGGTCTCGACCTGCCCCGAGCCTGCCTCCCACCGCGGCCAGCCGTCCGCAGCGATCCCTGCCCGCGCCCCATCGGTCAGCTTGCCCCGCAACGATTCGGCAGGACGCGCGTCGGACGCAAGGAGGTCGCGCAATTCCGGACGTGCCAACGCGCCAACCAGCGCAATCACGAGGCACTCCAGGCCGTTGGACAGGGGCTGGAGACGGCGGTCCCCCTGCCAGGCCTGCAGAAAATCGGCTTTCTCACCAGTTCGCGCCTTTTTCGGAAAACTTCGCGGATTTTTCTCTTGTTCCCTCTTGCACTTCAACCCCCTCCCGTCTAAATCCCGCCCTCACCACACCAGACTAAGCGCGGAGAGGTGCCGGAGTGGTCGAACGGGGCGGTCTCGAAAACCGTTGAGCCTTCACGGGTTCCGTGGGTTCGAATCCCACCCTCTCCGCCATTTGGCCAAAAACGCATGCGTATGATTTCGTTATGAAATCCGCATCAACGTCGCCTAAGCCCTCCCCTACTGCTTGAGACAAAACAGCGCTGCAATTGGCGCGCAATTCTGTCGTCAACTCAATGCCGACCAACCGGTGGATTGAGCGCAACAAACAACCCGCCAGATCGTACCGCAATTGCAGCCGCCCCGGCGCAATGCGACCATATGGCCCGACGTTTGCGGAGCGATCGCCCTTGAAACGCAGCGTTCGAAAGGATGATAAGGGCCAGTCGATCTTCAGCGGGTGGGGCGCAGCATGGACAGTCAACTCTCGCGCCGTGATGCGGCATGGAACCTGCATGGCGCGCTGTTCATGGTGCTGGCGATGGCCTGCTTCACGGTCGAGGACAGCCTGCTGAAGGCCGCCTCTCGGACCCTGCCGGTGGGCGAGGTGCTGATTGCCTTTGGAACCATCGGCCTTCTCATCTTCTCCGCGCTGGCAATCCTCGCGGGTGAGCGGCCCTTCTCCTCCGCGATGCTGTCGAAGGTCATGCTGACCCGCTCGGCCTTCGAGATCGTGGGGCGGCTGTTCTTCATGTTGGCCATCGCGCTGACGCCGCTTTCGACCGCCTCGGCGATCCTGCAGGCCACGCCGCTGGTGGTGATCGCGGGGGCCGCCCTGGTCTTTCATGAGCGCGTGGGTCCCGCCCGCTGGGCCTCGGTCGCCATCGGCTTTGTCGGCGTGCTGCTGATCCTGCGCCCGGGGACCGAGGGCTTCGGCCTTCTGTCGATCTTCGCGGTGATCGCGACGTTGGGTTTCGCGGGCCGCGACCTCGCGACCCGCGCGGCGCCCGTCTCCATGTCGCATCGCCAACTGGGCGTGCTGGGCTTCCTCATGCTGATCGTCTCGGGCCTGATCGCCCTGCCCTTCGGCCCTGCACCGGTCTGGCCCGGCGGGGCAGCCGCGGCCAGCGTGATCGCCGGATCGCTGAGCGGGGTCATCGCCTATACTTCGCTGACCATCGCCATGCGGACGGGCGAGGTCGGGGCGGTCACGCCCTTCCGCTATACCCGGCTGGTCTTCGCGATGATCGCGGGCATCGTGGCCTTCGGCGAGCGGCCGGACATCTGGACCATCGCGGGGGCGGCCCTCATCATCATCGCCGGTGTTGCCGCGCTGACCAGATCGAAATAGGCCTTTTTTTGAGCTTCGCTCTTTCGCCGCCGGCAAAGCGACGCGTGACGCAGGCGTCCGGGAAGCCGTGAAATGCGCCAATCTGTGCGCCGCCATCAATCGACGACGCAGAGAGCCCAGCAATGTCCTGATATCAATGGCGCGCCCCACCGGGTGAAGATGACAACTACGTTTACTCCATAGCCCTATAAATCAGGGTTCGAGAACTGACCGGAAACCAATGGTATTACAATGGGTTCCGGTCTATTCGTTTTCACCATGTGTTTCTGCGGACCCGGCCCTACAGCGCCGGGACATTGTCACTGGCGGCTCTTCACAGCGCAATGAATAGCGCGTTCGCTTCGGGCCGGCAGTTTATTCAGGCATCCATGATTTTGCGGCACCCAGCGGTTTTCAGCGGAACTTATGTGGCTAACGGCGGCAATTCGGATGTTGGGCGCTAAGTCACTCGGCGGCGTCCAACTCGTCATCCAACGAGACGACTTCAATCGCCGGACCTTTAAACTCCGGCAATTTAGATCTCGTAGGAACCATCCATGACTGCACTTTTCCTGCGGCCTCGTCGGCTTCGAATTGCTTGGCGACTTCGGCAAGCGGGTGACGGAAGAAATGCTGGTTGAGAGCGTCGGCAAGGGCCTTCTCTTTGCCCGCCCTCGCCAGCGCCAGAACCGCATCGCCGTCCTTCCAGTCGATCTTCGCCTTTACGCGGCGGACCTGTTCCTCTTTCAGTTTCGCCAGCGCATCAGGTGCGATGCTGCCACTCGTCCAGATTTCGAAGCGCTGCTCTGCCTCGCGTAAATACCCGTGCTGAGCGTAATGAGCGCGGAATGTGGGAATCTTCGCGAGCCATTCCTCCACCTCTGCCAGACTCAACACACCGCCCGGCTCTTTACCTTTGCATTCAATGGCCGTGACGACTGCGTTCTGGTTGGTGATCGTCTGAACGTCGATATCCGCTGTCTTCCCGGTGCTCGGGTCTTTGGCGGTGACGCCCATATCCATCGTCATGGCTGTGCGCCTTGCAAGATAGCCCGCCACCATCTCAAACAGGATGCCCCGAAGGTTCTTGTTGCGTCCTTCGATATCAAACAGGTTGTTCAACAGCATGGTGAGGCGTTCGGGGCTCGATGATGCATATTTCGCGGCATTCTTGAGCACTTCGCAGAGCGAGGCGATTGCCTCCCCGACACGCCTCCCGAACAGGTCTTTGGGGGTTGCCAGCATAACACCCGCCGCATGTCCTGCGGTCATTGCTTCACCCGTGAAGCCTTCCGCGACGATGATCGACAGAATGCCGATATCCTTGAAGCTGGCTTTGAGAACGCGAGCTTTGCGGATGAAGAACTGAATCTCATGGACGGTCAAAATGCCTTCGGCGAAAACGTCCGCCACAACGAAACCCGGTTTGCTTGCCGATCCCTGCAACGGTAGGAGATAGCTCGGCCCGGCAAGATCGAATGCGAAAGGCCCGATCGGCTTCAAATCTTCGTCGCCCCGGATGCGGATAGCGTTGTAGCTCGCGAGGCCAATTTTTCGGCACCATTCGCGCAGGCCATCCAGCAAGACACGTTCCGTAATGTCCCGCGCCCGCATGGCAGCGGGTGTGCCCATGGCCAAGCTCGGAGCCGTGTGGAAACAGCGGCCATATTCCGGGTCGTGGAATTCCTTGAGGAAGTCGGACTTTATGAGACGGCTGGCGACCGTATCAGCCGGGACTTGCCCGGTCTTGGGCCTGACCGTCGCACCGCTTACAACCGCGAATTGCTCGGCAGGAATCATGCCCCCCCGCGCGATCACGCCGTCGATAGCCGCCGCCGTAATCGAATTGGTTTCGCGGAGATCGCGCTGGAAATTTTGCCAGAACCGTTCGCCGTTACGATCCTTCTCCAGATAAAGGAACGCCTCGCGCTTAGGCAGGAGCGGAACAGGAAAGCTGCGGATCGGCGGCTTGGCTCGCGATACGCGCTGACGCGCTGCCTCTGCGGATAAACCAGATGCGACAAGTGCCTCAACGATCCGTGAGGAACGTGAGGGACCATGTTCGGAAAGGTACTGCGCAACGCTGGTCATAGGGCATGTCACACTACTTAATTTATTAATACAACTACCTACATGCCCCTCGTTTTCAACGCGGTATCCAGAGTTGTTTTAAATCAATGTCTTAGATGGCTGTTTCCGGGCCCGATTTTTTGGCCTCTGTCACAATGGTTTTTGGAGTCATGCTTTTGGCCTGCTTTCGCACCCGAAAATAAGTGCTGGGCACTGCCATATTCCGTAAAGCGTTACTTTACAGGCAACGTTACGTCCGATACGCTGCATCCGACTCAATGAACATTCAACGGGCAACGCGCGATGACCGACGAGGATGACCTTCGGCTGAAGACGCCCGCCCATCCGGGTGGCTTCGTGAAGCAAGAGGTCTTGAAACCGCTCGGCCTGTCGGTGACAGAGGCGGCGGATGCGCTAGGCGTCACGCGACCGGCACTGTCGGCGCTCCTGAACGAGCGCGCGCACCTGTCGCCGGACATGGCGATCCGAATTGAAAAAGCCTTCGGCGTCTCGATGGAGACGCTGATGCGCATGCAAAACAGCTACGACATCGCCCAGGCCCGCAAGCGGGAAGCGGAGATCAAGGTCGAGCGATACACTGGAATGACGATGAAGGGGCGGGCATGACGGAGCTGAGTTTCAAGGGCAAAGAGTTTGTTTATAACCACCATCTGGCGGTGCCCTTCCGTCCGCTCGTGCCCGATGAAAGCAAGGGCATCGGTCCTGTCGCGCTTGACGGCAACCTCGTCATCCACGGCGACAACCTGCACGCGCTGAAAGCGCTCCTGCCGCTCTACGCGGGCAAGGTGGACTGCATCTTTATCGATCCGCCGTACAACACCGGCAACGAGGGATGGTGCTACGACGATAACGTCAATGCGCCAATGATCCGGGAGTGGCTGGAGTCCAATCCGGTCGGTGTTGAGGACGGCCTACGTCATGACAAATGGTGTGCCATGATGTGGCCGCGCCTTCGGATGCTCCATGAGCTGCTGGCGGACCATGGCGTCATCTTTATAACCATCGATGATAACGAGGCGCACCGCCTCACAAATATTTGCTGCGAAATATTCGGTGAGGAAAATCATGTCGCCACCTTTATCTGGCGGAAAGTTGATAGCCCGAACGATAACAAGGTAGCTATCACACCCGACCATGATTACGTCCTCTGCTTTGCGCGCGATATTGGCTCTGCAAAGTTCAAGAGGATGATCGCCCCGTCCATCCTGAAAGCTTATCCGAACCGAGACGAGAACGGACGCCCTTTTAGAGATCGCCTTCTGAAGAAGAACGGACGGGCGAGTCTCCGCCGTGATCGGCCGACCATGTTCTTCCCGCTTGAAGACCCCGATGGAAATGAGGTTTTCCCCATACATGATAACGGGGAAGAAGCGCGATGGTCGATGGGGAAGAAGGGCATCAAGAAACACAAAGATGCCGGTACATTGATCTGGAAGAGGATCGAAAAGCTCGGACGTGAAGTGTGGGAGCCTTACACCCGCGAGTTTGCGCCCGAGGACGATCCCACGCGGCCGTTTCCAACGATTTGGAGCGACGTGGATACGATGCGGCAGGCCAAGGCCATGCTCAGGAACATATTTGGCACGTCTGATTTGTTCGACACGCCGAAAACCGTGAAGCTTCTGGACAGGATCATCGACATTGCTGCCGATGATGACGCAATTATCCTAGATTCCTTTGCGGGTTCTGCAACAACGGCTCACGCCGTGCTCGAAGCCAACAAGCGCGACGGCGGCAATCGCCGCTTCATTCTCGTGGAAATGGAGGAATATGCCGACAGCCTGACGGCAGAGCGCGTCCGGCGTGTCATCAACGGCTATGATTTCGAGGGCACACAGCGAACAGAGATGTTGCGGGAGCGGCTGAACTGGCGCGCGCTCAGCAATGCCGGAGAGCTGGCGCACAAGGTCGAAGGCATCGAGAACCTGCACGGCCACGATTACGACCGCATCAAGAAGGAAGTGAAAGACGGCGAGCTGATCGTCACCGGCGAAAAGACGGTGGCGGAACGTGCAGAAGGTCTTGGCGGCACCTTCACCTATTGCACCCTCGGCGATCCCGTCGAGCTGGACAAGGTGCTGAGCGGTGAAACCCTGCCGCCCTATGCCGGCCTCGGCGCGGCGCTGTTCCACATGGCGACCAATCACGCGCTCGATCCCGCCGCCGTGCGCGAGGATGATTTCTATCTCGGTGCCATGGAAGGCCAGCATGTCTGGCTGATCTACAAGCCCGATCTCGACTGGTTGAAGTCGCCGGAAGCGGCGTTGACGCTGGCGCGCGCCAAGGCATTCGCCGCGTCCGATCCGGACAAGCGCCACCTTGTCTTCGCCCCGGCGCGCTTCGTGAGCCAGAAGATGCTGGCGGAACAGAACATCCCCGTGGAGTTCGTGCCGCTGCCCTTCGCGCTCTATCGGATAGATCGGAGCTGACGCCGTGTTTCGCCAACTCGATTATCAGGACCGCGTCATCAAGACGCTCGATGACTATCTCGACCTTTTGAAGGAAAAGAAGGCGCGCGCCGACAAGGTGGCGGCGCTCGCCGCGCAAGACCCGGACCTTGGCCTTGCCATTCCGGATTTCGCGAAAGAGGCTTGGGAAGCGATGAAGACGGCAGGCAAGCTGCCTGCTTCCCGCGCCGCGATACCGTTCTCGCCGCGCATAGACGGCTGCGAGCGGCCCGTACCTAACGCCGTGCTGAAAGTGCCGACCGGCGGCGGCAAGACATGGCTTGCCGTCTCCGCCGTCTCGCGGGTGATGGGCCGCTATCTCGACCGCAACACCGGTTTCGTCCTGTGGATCGTGCCGAACGAGGCGATTTATACGCAGACGCTCAAGCACCTGAAGGATCGCCAGCACCCCTACCGTCAGGCGCTAGACCGCGCGGCGGCGGGGCGCGTGAAGATTATGGAGAAAACCGACCGGCTCGATGCGCGGGACGTGGAAACCAACCTCTGCGTCATGCTGCTGATGCTGCAATCCGCGAACCGCGAGACGCAGGATTCCCTGAAAATGTTTCAGGACCGGGGCGACGTGCACGGCTTCTTCCCGCCCGAAGGCGAACAACAGGCGCATCAGGCCGCCATCGACCGCACGCCGAACCTCTCTGCCTATACGGGCATGTTCCCGATGGTGAAGGATTCCCTCGGGAACGCCCTTCGAATCATTCGGCCCGTGGTCGTGATGGACGAAGGCCACCGCGCCATTTCCGATCTCGCCTTCGGCACGCTCTACGGATTCAACCCGTGTTTCGTGCTGGAGCTGACGGCCACGCCGCAGGATGTGCAGCCGCGCGGCGGCCGCAATCCGCGAGAAGGCCGCTATGCCAATGTGCTGGTGGAAGTGACGGGGCGCGAGCTGGACCGTGAGGGCATGATAAAGATGCCGCTCAACCTCGATCCCCGGCAGGGCAATGACTGGAAGGCGACGCTGAACGCAGCCCTTGCCAAGCTCAACGCGCTCGATGCCGAAGCCCGGCAACTGCGAGCCGATACGGGCCGCTATATTCGCCCGATCATGCTGATCCAGGTCGAGCGCACGGGCGCGGATCAGCGCGAAAGCGGCCATATCCACGCCGAGGACGTGAAGGAATGGCTCCTGACGGCAGGTTTCGATCAGGCGGAAATCGCGATCAAAACCGCGCAGCAGAACGATCTCAACGATCCGGAAAATCACGACCTCTTGTCGCCCACCAACCGCGTGCGGGCGATCATCACGAAACAGGCCCTGCAAGAGGGCTGGGATTGCCCCTTCGCCTATGTGCTGTGCAGCCTTGCCGCCAGCGCCAACCTCAAGGCCATGACTCAGCTTGTCGGCCGCATTCTCCGCCAGCCCGGCGCGCTCAAAACGGACGTTGAAGCGCTCGATGAGTGCCACGTCATCACGCATCACGCCGATACTGCGACGGTCGTCGGTGCCATTAAAGACGGCCTCGAACAGGACGGCCTCGGCGATCTGGTCCTGCGCGTGACGCAGGACGACAAGAGCGGGACAGGTAAGACGGCCCGCAGGATCAATCGCCGCCCGGCTTTCGCCTCCACGGAAATCTACCTGCCCAAGGTGATGGTGGTGGAAAGCGGCGACGCGCGCGAGCTGGACTACGAGACGGATGTGCTTTCCGCGCTCGACTGGCGGGGCTTCGATCCGCAGGACATCGCGGATCGGGTGCCCGAAAACGCACAGGCGGCGGAAAGCCAGCTCCAACGGATCAGGCTTGCCGAGGACGGCGACGAATTATTCGTCGGCGAGACTGTCGCCGCCAACGCGGAAATCCTCGCCTTCGATCCGGCGCATGCTGTCCGGATGATTTCCGACATCGTGCCGAATCCCTTCGTCGGCCGCGAGATTGTCGGCGCGACGGTTGCGGCCCTGCGGGCGCGGGGCTTCGATGACGCGAAGCTCGGCCTGCTCGCTAGCCTGATCGTGGAAGAGCTGCGCAAGGGCCTCGAAGCGGCGCGAAACGAGCGCGCCGAAGCCCTGTTCAAGGCCGAGGTAGCGGCGGGACACATCCAGTTCCGCTTGCGGCTCGATGGCCGCAACTGGCGAATGCCGTTCAGCATCGAAACGACAGAACCGGAGAACGCGCGCCAGCTCCTGAACCGCGCGGGCGGCCCGCTCGAAAAGAGCCTGTTCACGCCGGTCTACGAGAACGAGCTGAACAGCGACGAGCGGGATGTGGCGGTCTATCTCGACGGTGAGAAGACTCTGGCCTGGTGGCACCGCAATGTCGCGCGGACGCAATACGGCATTCAGGGGTGGAAGAAGGCCAAAATCTATCCGGATTTCATCTTCGCCGTGCAACGCGACGGCGAAGCGAAGCGGATCACGGTGCTGGAAACGAAGGGCGACCAGCTCGACAATCTCGACACCGCCTACAAGCGCGAGGCGCTGGCGTTTCTCTCGGGCCATTTTGAATGGGACGAGGCAACGCCGGTCGGCGAATTGGAACTGGTCAACAACGGCGAAGCCGTGGAAGGCACCTTAATCCTGATGAGCGAATGGAAGGCGAAACTGCCCGCGTATCTCTGACAGCGCGGTATTGGGGGGCGTATGGAATTCGATCCAGCATTATCATTCTCGGACAACCTTGCCCGTTTCCGAGCGGAAGCGGAGCGCATCGATGCTGATTGCGCCCGCATTCTATTCGACAATCTGGCGCTGCTGGCACGCGACGGTGATGCGACACGCACCCGGCAGGCCGTTCAGGAGTTCAACCGGGCGGTCCTCGCCGCGCTCGACGGCCTGCCGGAAGGGCCTGCGGCATGAGCCGGTATTTTCTCGCCTCCGCCGCCATTGAGGGATTTCGCGGCATAAATAATGACGGCGATCCTCTCGTGCTGAAGTTCAAGCACGATGCCGTCAATTCCGTCCATGCGCCGAACGGGGTCGGCAAAAGCTCGATCTTCGAAGCGCTGCACTTCGCCCTGCATGGCACGGTGCCTCGCCTGGAAGGGATGCAGGACGCCGAACAGGGTGCCAGCTACATCGTCAATAAGTTCCATCCGGCGCAACAGGCGACGGTCGCCCTTGTTTTCAAGAGCGATGACGGCACGCCCGACGTGTCGATCACCGTCACCCGGACGACGGCGGGCGGACGGGTCGTCACATCTCCTTCCGGCCATGCCGATCCGGACAGCTTCCTCACCGATCTTTGCGAAGATTTCGTGCTGGTCGATTACCCGCGCTTTGCCTCCCTCGTGGACTGCTCGGCACTGGAGCGCGGGCGCTCTTTCGCCTCGTTGGTCGGCATGAGCCGGTATTCCCAGCTACGGCAGGCGCTCGACGGGGCCAAGAACACCCGCAACATCAACGGTGATCTTGGGCTGTCCACGCTCGACACTGAAGTGACCGCCGAAAACCGCGCCTTGGGGGCCGTTGAACAGCGCATCCTCGCCGCGCATCAGGAAGTGACCAGCGCGGCCGGCGGCCAGATGGCGGATACCGCCGCGTTGAAAGCGCAGGTGACGGCGGGACTATCGGGCATTGCGCTCTTCGCGTCGTTGCTCGCCAACGCCTCGGTGATGGACCTAGATTTTGACGCCGCTGAAAAGATCGTCGATCAGGAAGAAGGCGGCGCGGCGCGAAAAACCCTCGACGGCCTCAACACCACCGTCGCGACCCTCGGCGGCTTGCAGGTCTCGGCGGCGGAACTTGCCGAGGTCGACGCGCTGGTGACGGCGGCGAAGGCGCGCGACGAGGCGATGCGCAAAGTCGGTGCCGCCAGCCTGCACGCCTTGCTGAAAGACGCGCTCGCGGTCGTAAACAGTGCGGACTGGCACGATCCGAAGGTCTGCCCCGTCTGCGAGAAGGCAGACGACGGGCCGCTTCAGGATCAACTGGAAGCGAAGATCGCGCTTTACGACGAGGCCGAACAGCTCGACGCGGAGCTGAAACGGCAGGTGCTAAGCGCGGGGTGTGTCAGCAAGCTCCGGCAGCTTGAAGAGCAAGCGCGTCTCGGCGTTGCGGATGCTGGTCGCATCGCGCCGGTCCTGACGCTGGCCGCGCGCCAGTCGTCGGTTTCGACGGCGGACCTGGAACGCGCGAAGGATGCACTTGGCGCACTCGACGCGAAGCGCGTTGACGTGCTCGCGGCAGTCAATGCCGAGATCGCGGCGCTGCAAGTCAGCTTGCCGCCGTCACTCGTCGCCGTCACCCGCACCCTCGGGCAGGCCAAGCAGTTCCGCGACGCCATGAACGAATACGAGCGGACCCTTCCGGCGCTCGCGGCGAAACGGGCCAAGCTCGCGAAGCTCAATCGCTGGAAGTCGTTCATCACGAACGTAGCCGGGCAGTTCGCAACGGCGGAAAGCGCGCTAGCCAACGCGCGCATCACGGATATACAGGCAAGTTGTCAGGAGCTTTTCGGACATCTGGTGCGCGGCGGTCCGGACGTGCGGCCGACGCTAAACCGGGCGCAGAATACCGAGCAGGTGGATTTGAAGCTCGCCGATTTCTTTGGCCTTCCGAACCAAAGCGCGCGGGCGCTCCTCTCGGAGAGCTACCGCAATGCCGTCGCCGCCTCTATCTTCATGGCGGCGGCCACCCGGCATCAAGGCGTGCCGCGCTTCATGGTGTTGGATGATGTGACGTCAAGTTTCGATGCCGGACATCAATTTAGCCTGATGGATACGATCCGGACGAAACTGCGTTTTGGTGCAGCGAACGGTCTGCCCGGCGGGCTTCAGTTCATCATTCTCAGCCATGATACGAGCCTTGAGAAGTATTTCGACCGGCTCAACGGCACGGCAGAATGGAATCACCAGAAACTGCAAGGCATGCCGCCTCGTGGACGGCTGATGATCGCCGCGCAGCAGGCGGATCGCCTGAAGGCACAGGCGGAACAATACCTGAACGCGGGACAGATAGACATCGGAGAGCCGTTTGTCCGCCAGTATCTTGAATACAAGCTCGGCCAGATCATCACCCGTCTGGAGATTCCAGTGCCGCCCGATTATGCGACGCGGGGCGACAAGCGCACCTTGTCCACCTATGTGGACGCGATCACGGCGGCGGTCGCGCTCTATCAGGCGGCGGGGCGCTGCGTCCTCTCCGCCCAACAGATCACCGACCTTCAGAACCACCACATGCCTTCCATCATGGCGAACTATGTCAGCCACTATGAGACAGGCGCAGGCAATCCATTCAACGCCTATGCTTTGCTCGGCGTTCTGCAAAGTGTGGACGCGCTCGCCGATTGTTTCTGTTGGACCGATCCTGCCAACAATCAGCGGAAGTATTATCGACGACTTGATCGGCAGTAATCGCCGAAATTGCTAAATATGGCGTAGGGGGAGTGAGCGATGGCATCCGAACAGCAGTTGCTGGCATTTGATCAGCGTTTCTTGGACCGCCATGCCGGCCCAATCATTTCTGATCTTTCGGTCGCCTTGGTCGAACTTGTCGCGAATGCTTGGGATGCCTACGCGACAGAGGTGGACATAACTTGGCCAACAAATGACGGTGCCCGGAAATTCTCGATTAAGGATAACGGTCGCGGCATGACCGCCGCGCAGTTCGAGCAGCGCTGGGGCGTCTTTGATTATAATCGGGTAAAGGCCGAGGGCGAGTATGTCTCCCCACCCACAGAACTCCCGGAATTGGCGCCGCGCCGAGTATACGGACGCAATGGTAGAGGGCGGCACGGCGGCTTCGCCTTCTCCAATCCCTATGAAATAATCATAGAGGCCGCCGGCGAAAAAGTAGCCTATCGGGTTTCCAGGGGCGGGCAGCGCCCCTTCAATTGGGAAGTCATTAAGCGTGAACAGAGCACCGGGCACGGTGTGGAAATTCGCGCGGTAGAATCGACGCGGTTACGGCTTAGCGCCGCTGATGTTCGAGAGGTGCTTGGAACACGCTTTCTGACAGACCCGAACTTCAAGGTGTCGGTGGACAGCCAGCCCGTCACTTTCGATGACATTCCCCAAGATTTTTTGCGGGAGAGCTTCGTCGATATCCCCGATATCGGTCGTGCGACAATCCTCATGATCGACTCGCAGCGGGCCGACCGGACAACGCGGCAGCACGGTATCGCTTGGCATGTCAACAACCGGCTGGTCGGTGATTGCGGCTGGCGCGGCACCGACTATGAACGCGTGCTCGACGGGCGAACGAGCGAAGCCAAGCGCTTCACGTTCATCGTCTTTGCCGACTTCTTGGCGGACAGCGATGCCGTGCTGCCAGACTGGTCGGGGTTCCAGCCCAACAATGAAATCTGGAAGAAGACCCAGATCGCCGTTCAGGACAAAATTCGCGAAGAAATTGCTGCGTTCAATTTCGAGCGGCGTTCGGAAGCCAAGGAGGCGGTTCGCGAACGCTATGCCTCTACTGTCGTCAGGATAGCTCCGAGCGCGCGTGAGCGGTGGAACAGCTTTGTCGATCAAGTCATCGATACCTGCCCCGGCATCTCTCCCGAACAGATTGATCAAGTGGCTGGCATTCTTGCTAATTTGGAGGCGTCGTCGTCCCGATACAGCTTGCTGGCGCGACTGCATGGCCTTCAACCAGGCGAGCTGGATCAATTGGACGGCATTCTCGCAGATTGGAGCGTCGCGACCGCAAAGCTGGCGCTAGATGAAATCCAGAATCGACTGAAGCTGATCGGCGAACTGCACGAAAAGCTTCGCGATGAACGCGCCGATGAAGTCCGCGAGCTTCAGCCTCTTATTGAGCGGAGTCTATGGGTATTCGGTCCTGAGTTCGAAAGCATCGAGTTCACGTCCAATCGCGGCATGTCGGAGGTTATTAGACGGTTGCTTGGCGGAACCGCACACGGTAGCCTGAACCGGCCCGACTTCGTTATTCTACCCGATGGCAGTGTAGGACTATTTGCCCGCCCCGCGTTCGATGAGCAGCACGAAGTTATTGGCGTGGAGCACTTGATTGTTGTCGAGTTGAAGCGGCCCGGCATTCCTATCGGCATGGATCAGAAGAACCAAGCATGGAAGTATGTCGTTGAATTGCAGACTCACGGATTGATTGACGATTCTACGCGTGTGACCTGTTTTGTCCTGGGATCGCGACTAACGCCGCGTGAAGGCGTTCGTGAGGAAGGGCGGACCAAGATTATCCCCATGGCCTATGAAACATTTATCCGACGTGCCGAAACTCGGATGCTTAATCTGTATGCACGGCTTTCCGAGGCACCGTTCCTGCGCCAAGCTGGCTTGGATGCCGACAGCTTCGTAAAAGAGCCAATCGCACGCCAAGGTGGTTTCGACGTGTAGTTGAGCTGGCAGGAAAAAAGTTCGGTAACTTAGGGCTCCGCCCTCGGCGCACTTCGAAAGGCTTCCGCCCAGCTTCCTCCGCGCGTGACGCACTCCGTGCAGCCGGTTCCCCGCGAAGCCTCCCTCCGTTCGCACACCCGGTCTCGGCGACGGCCAGAAGGTCAGGCGCGGCGTTCCGCTTCGCTGACCTTCAGACCCGAGGATCAGAGACATGACCAACGTATCCGACAGCAATCCCCGCATCTATGTCGCTTGCCTTGCCGCCTACAATAACGGCTACCTGCATGGGGCTTGGATCGACGCGGATCAGGACGCCGACGAAATCAGGGACGAGATTGCCGCGATGCTTGCACGCTCGCCGATCAAGGGCGCGGAGGATTATGCCATCCATGACTATGAAGGTTTCGAGGGCGTCACCATCAAGGAATATGCCGGCATCGACACCGTGGCGCACATGGGCGCTTTCATCGCAGAGCATGGCGCGTTAGGCGCTGGCTTGCTGGAGCAGTTCGTCGGCGACATAAACCAAGCCGAAACCGCCTTGCAGGATTGCTATCACGGCCAGTTCGCCAGCCTTGCCGACTTCATGGAGGACTTGACCGCTGAAAGCGGCGTCACGATCCCCGACGCGCTACGCTACTACATTGATTGGAAAGCAATGGCCCGTGACGCTGAAATGAACGGCGAGTTTTTCACAGTCGAAACCGCACATGACGAGGTGCATGTGTTTTCTATTCAATGAAAGCCGGAGCGCCGCGTCCGCATTTTTGCGGGCGGGCGTCTCGTAGAAACATCGAGATAGTGTTAAGCAGAAAACAACTAAGAATGATCGGGTTAGCCGCTCAACGTATCTGCTTTGAGCGGCTTCAATATTTCCAGCGATCTTTGAACCTCTAAGGGCTGGGCGCTGCCTTGCGCGCCCCGGCTTTGGGAGGTGACGCCATGCTTAGCATCGACTGGCGTTCGCCGGCGGCATACAGGCACGCGAAGCATATTCCGGCCGCCGGTTTCGCTTGGGAATATCTGCGCCGGAATGACGAGTATCGTCAGGCGTTCCAGACCATCGCACTGACCGGGGGACCGTCCGGCCGCGACCTTGAAGCGTTCGCGGATCGCTGGGGGTTGCGATTTCCCATGCGATCCCGACGCGCCGCATGACCGGCTGCCGCCAATCTGGAGTCCGAGCCTTCATCCTCAAGCGGTGATGCTCTCGCCGGTCGAGCATAAGGGTGGCGACACCGAACCAATATTGACGCTGGCCCATCTCTCCGACCTCGACATGCGCCGTGCTGCCGATGGCTGGCACGGCATCTGGCAGGTGGATGGTGTCTCACATCAATTCTGGCTGCCCGAGGCGGTGTCGGACTCGGGTGCCTTCGCCGCCACGCTACCGATGGATAATTTTCTGGAGCTTCGCGCTCACGCCGCCCGCCGTTTCTGGCGATCCCTCAATGGTCGCGCACCCGGCCCCGACTTCCGGGCCGTTCCCGCCCAGCTCCGGCAATGGCATATCCTGTCCCTGCGCGCGCTCGACGCGCGGTTGCACGGCGAAAGCTATCGCACGATCGCCGAAGTCCTTCTCGGCTTTCGCGGCAGCAAGGAGGATTTCGAGAATGACCCGCGCAAAAACAAGGCCCGCCGCCTAGTCGCTCACGGTATTAAAATGATGCTCGGCGGCTATCGCCTGTTGCTCCACTATCCAATCAGGCCCAACAAGCGTTGATCATTCCGAGCACCATCTTGTTGTATGTCGCAAATTTTCTGCCAACTGCAACAATGACGTGCGACACGAAAAAGGCTGGAAAATCGGCCTTCCGAGAAGTGAATTTACGCGACAACTTCGGTAGAGATTGGTTAGAAAGCTAACATAATACAAAGCCGACGTACGACTGACTAAAATTGTTGGGCAATCCACGATTTCGCACCGACCAACTCGAAATTTCTTTTGAGAACATTTGCTATGGCTTTACTAAAGACGGCGCGTTTGACGCTCAGTCCTTGCACCCCGGTGGATCGCATCGACTTCATCCAGCTAGAGCTTGACCCAGAAGTGATGCGGTTTCTCAACAATGGCGCGGTTGATCATGACAGGGCCGATCCGGCGACCGCGCCGTTTCTCATGCCAAGAGGGACCGAGCCGAACGTCTGGACGGCGCGACGCAATGTGGATGACGAGTTCGTCGGCTGGTTCTGCTTGTTGCCGAAAGTGAAGACGGTAGCTGAAATTGGATATCGACTACGCCGGGAAGCTTGGGGTCAGGGGCTGGCATCTGAAGGCGCGTCGGCTCTCATCAGTTGGGGCTTCGAGGTCGCCGGGTATGATAAAATTGTGGCCAATACAATGGCGGTCAACCAAGGGTCGCGCCGTGTAATGGAGAAGATTGGCATGAAACACACGCGGACGGATTTCTTGGATTTTCCCGACCCTATACCTGGCACTGAGCACGGCGAGGTAACGTATGAGCTGACCTGTTCAGAGTCCCGAAACTTGCGACACAAAGCAAACTGAAAACCGCCGATGCTCACGCCTTGTTAGCTGCCGCCTGTTCCAGAATCTTCCTATAGCCCTCATGCGAAAGCCATTGCGCGCGTTCGAGATGGCTTTGCCAGCAACGATAGGTCCGAAGTTCCTCGGCAACCGGATCGCGGTGCAGCACGATCCGCGCGACTTCCATCCAGTCCGCACCTTCTGCCTTCGCATCCAGTAAGCGCAGATAGGTCACGAAATGCCGTTCGTCATAGACGGTTATGGTGTCGCCGGTCGGCGCTTCATCGTCCACATCGGGATCGAGTTCGACGGGAACCCGCATCGCCATCCCCTTCATCTGGAGAGAGCCTTGCTTGCGGTGCGCCCCCGCAAATGGCCCCTCTACCTGGTGATCGGGGAGTTAGTAACCGTGACTAGACGGCCCTATGACCTTTGGGCGGGTAGCCTTGGACATACGCCATAGGCTCCCCGACCATAGGTTCGAGGATCGTGGTGCCGTCACGGCCGACACCAACCGCTAGTCAGGGGTTACTACGCCCCAGAGCAGCGCGTCTGCTCCACCCACAATCTTAGCCGAGCTGCGCGCGAATGTCTTTGCCTTTTCGGCGCATCGCGGCACGGGATGCTGAAATCCCTCATCTATTGGCCGCGCACCGCCCCTTGAGGGGGTGCCGCCAGCGCATAGACGCAAATGCGGCACGCTACGCGCCGCCGGTCTCTCGCCATGTTTCGCCACAGTCCGCTGCCGCCCTCGGCAGCCCAATCCCGACTGGAGGTGATCCATGCCCAACCCACTTGCGGGCCTGCCGCCGCGCCTGTTGCGCACCAAGGAAGCCGCGCGCTTCCTCGGCATATCCATCCGCACCCTTGAGAAGCATCGCACCTATGGCACCGGGCCGACCTATCGCAAAGTCGGCGGTCGCGTCCTCTACACCGTCCGCGATCTGGAAGACTGGAGCGCGGCGGGCGAGCGCAAATCCACCCGCGACAAGACCGCCGGCACCGTCTTTCCCGCGCGTCCGCTTACGCCCGAAGAACGGGGCGACTGCTAGATGCTGCGCGAGGACGACCACGACCCCGCACAGCCGACCGAGGACAGCGAGCGCAGCCGCCTAGACCCCTTCGTGGTCGCAACCGGCGACGCGCCGCCGCGCGACCAGCGCGACTTGATGGAACGGCCGTTCTTCTCGCTGGCGAAGACCCCGCGCACCAAGCCGATTCTTTACAAGGCCGCCGACATAGAGGTGCAGGTGTTCGGGATGCCCGAGCACGGCATGGCGACCATATGGGACGCCGATGTGCTGATATGGGCGGCCTCGCAGATCGTTGCGGCCGAGAACAACGGCCTCACCACTTCGCGCTTTGTCCGGTTTACGCCTTACCATCTGTTGCGCGCCATCGGGCGGCCGACCGGCAATCATCAATACCGGCTTCTGAAAGCCGCGCTCGCACGGCTGCAATCGACCGTCATCGCCACCACCATCCGCAACGGCCCGCATTGGCGTCGCCGGCAATTCTCATGGATCAACGAGTGGGAGGAAATGACGACGCGCGCCGGCCGCGTCGAGGGCATGGAGTTCGTCCTGCCCGAATGGTTCTACAACAGCGTCATTGACCGTTCGCTGGTCCTGACCATCGACCCGGCCTATTTCCGCCTGACTGGCGGCATCGAGCGATGGCTTTACCGCGTCGCCCGAAAGCACGCCGGGCACCAGCGCCACGGCTGGGTTTTCGAGGTCGCGCACCTCCACCAGAAATCCGGCAGCCTCGCCCGGCCGTCCGACTTCGCGCTCGACCTGCGCCGGATCGCGGCCCGCCAGCAACTTCCCGGCTACCTGCTCCAGATCGAGCGGGAAGACGGCCGCGAACTGCTGCGCATCCGCCCCGAAAGCTCATCAACAGGCACTGTTGATAACCCTGTTAATGCCATCGGCAGATCAGGCGCACGGGGTATCGGCACATCAGGCGCAGCACTATCGGCAGATCAGGCGCACGAACCGCAGCTAACGCTTTGGCCTGAAACGCGGAATCCGACCGCTAACTTATCTAACAGAGAATCTAACTCTTTTTCTTTGACGCGCGCGCAGGCGAAGCGTGGTGCCGGTTCTGCCCGAAGGGGCGTGCCATGACGGCCGCGCTCGACGCGCTGCGCCCGCGCAGCCCCCAGCACATCACCGGAGACGAACAATGACCCGTCGCGCCCACCGCAGCGCGCACGGCCGTCCGCTGCCGGACGGGCCTGCGCCCTTCACAACATTGGTCGAGCTGACCTTCGAGAAACGCAAGGTCGAGCACTGGATACGCTTCGGCCGCAAGAGCTACGAGCAGATCATCGACCGCCGCCGCAGCGTCGTCGGCTTCGCGCCGGGCAGCGTCTTTGCCTTCGTGCGATGGGCGAAAGGCGAGCACGGCACTGTCGTTTCGCGCATCGATATTGTGCGCGCCATCGGGCGCGGCGAGCCGTTCCAGACATTGCCCTTCGTGCGCCCCGGTGGCGAAATCCTGTTGCGCCTCGACGGCTGGCCCAAGGTGCAGCGTGCGCTTGTAGCTATCGACGCCGTGGATGCGCTCGGCCTCGATCCGGCCGACGCCTCGCCGGATCACTGGCGGCACGTCCACAACCGTTTGACCGCCAATCTGGAACCGCACGCCTACACGCCCGAGCGACATGCCGCTTGGCTTCACCGTCGAAGGATCGAGCCATGACGCGCCGCCGCACCCTTACGGTGACGGCGCTGGCGGTGATCGGCATCGCCGCCGCAAGCGCGGTCAAGACGCCGACGAAACTCATATGGAACGCCACCGCCAGCGCGCCAGTCGGGTTCTACACCGTCGAGCCGGCAGACCGGATTGACGTGCCCGAGCTGGTCGCCATCATGCCGCCCGAACCGCTCGCCAGCTTCATGGTCGAGCGCGGCTATATCGCGCGAGGCGTCCCGCTCTTGAAGCGCGTCTTGGGCCTGCCCGGACAGCGGGTTTGCCGAGCCGGCCGCACGATCACGGTTGACGGGATCGAGATGGGCGAGGCGCTGGAGCGCGACAGCCTCGGCCGCGATCTGCCCGTCTGGCAGGGCTGCCGCGTCATCGGCGGCGACCAGCTTTTCCTCATGAATTGGGAAGTCCGCGACAGCCTCGACGGCCGTTATTTCGGACCCATCCCCGCAGATTCCGTCATCGGCCGAGCGGTTCCGCTCTGGACCGATGAGGAAGGCGTCGGCCGCTACGAGTGGCGCGCGCCGACGCACTGACCCCCCCCCGAGAACCAACCGCAGGAGATTTCCCATGGCAGAAATAGGCACCTTCACCCGCACCGAAACCGGCTATGCGGGAGAGCTTCATTCGTTCGGCCTCCACGAAAAGCTGTTCATCGTCCCGGCCAAGCCCAGCGACGTGAAAAACGCGCCCGATTATCGCCTGCGCCTCGACAGCGAGGACGGGCCGGACGCAGGCCCCGCATGGAAAGACTCCAGTGAGAACGCTGGCGAGTTCGTGTCGATGCGATTGGAGGGACCGATCTTTCCGTTCCCGATCCGCGCCAAACTGTTCCAGTCCAACGACGACCCTTCGGTCTGGACCCTGCGTTGGAAGCACGCCCGGAAGATCGAGGATGAGGAATGACGGCCGCGCGCGTCCGGCCCGCCATCCGGTCAAAGATCGGCATCCATTTGTTCGCGGAAAAGCCGTCTCATCCCTTCGTCCCGCTCGGCGACCAGACGGCCGGCGCGCGCAGCAAAGGTCAGGGGCGGCCATCGGCCGGCGCTTGCGCCTTGCCCTTGACCGCAGCGAGCACGCTGGCAGGCTGGCGGCAAAGCGGAGACAGGCCGGCATGGCATTATGCCGTTCTGTTGCTGGCGGGGGCGCTTTCCGTCTGCGCCGGATCGGGCGTCGCGGTCGCGCAATCCGCGCCTGTCGAGCGCCCGGCCGCAGTCCATCCTTATGCGGCGCACATTGCCGAGGCGTCGCAGCGGTTCGGCATCCCCGAGCACTGGATTCGCGCCGTGCTGCGCGCCGAAAGCGCGGGCGATGTGCGGGCGGTTTCGTCGGCCGGCGCGATGGGATTGATGCAGGTGATGCCCGACACATGGGCGGGCCTGCACGTCCGCCATGGCCTCGGCCACGATCCCTACGACCCGCGCGACAACATCCTCGCAGGCACGGCCTATCTGCGCGAAATGTTCGACCGCTACGGCAATGTCGGCGCGATGCTGGCAGCCTACAATGCCGGTCCCGGTCGCTACGACGAGCACCGCGCGACCGGCCGCGCGCTGCCAGCCGAGACGCGGGCCTATGTCGCCGCGCTCGCGCCAATCCTCGGCGGCGCGGCTGCAACCGAACCGCCGTCATCGGCACCGCCACCGCCGCCCGATTGGCGCGAGGCACCGATGTTTGTCACGCGCTCGACCGACGCCCGAACTGCGTCCGAACTGCCGTCCGAGGCGCAATCCGGTGATCTGTTTGCTGCCGTTTCGGAGCCGGATCGCCGATGAAGATTGCCTATGCCGACCCGCCCTATATCGGCTGCGCGCACCTCTACCGCGATCATCCCGACTATGCCGGCGAGGTCGATCATGTGCGCCTGATCGAGCGACTGGAGCGCGACTATGACGGCTGGATATTGCACGCCGCCGCGACGCCGCGCTCCATCGCAACGCTTGCCCCACTGGTCGAGCGAACGGGTGCGCGATGGATGGCATGGGTGAAGGGATTTGCTGCGTTCAAACGCAATATTCCGGTCGCCTTCGCGTGGGAGCCGGTCATCGTGAAGGCCGCGCGAAAGCCTGTCGTCAGCAAGCGGTTGGTGATGCGGGACTGGATTCAGGAGAGCATCACCCTGCGCCGTGGCCTCACTGGCGCGAAGCCCGAAGCGGTCTGCCATTGGGCTTTCGAGATGGTTGCCGCGCGTCCCGACGACATGCTCGACGACCTGTTTCCCGGCACCGGGGCGGTTGCCGAAGCGTGGCGCACATGGCGGCTCAAATTCGCTTTGCCGGACGAGCCGGCAGCGCGTTCCGCTGCGCCTCGCGGTGTGCAGGATCGTGCAGCGGATGGAGCAGGATCATGAAGGCAGGAGGGGCAGAAAAGGCAGGAAGGGCGGAGGGCAAGATTAAAGAAGACGGCACCATGTCGGGCCGCTTCTGGAAATTGTTGTTGTCTGCACACTGGTTAGGTGGCCGGTTCCGGCACCATGGTTTTGAGGGGCCGCGTGCCGCGATTTTGCGCAAAGCCTTGGCTTTGCAGGGTTTCAAGCGGCACCATAGGCGCAGATCGGCGGTTTTCCGGCGGTTTGGGCTGGAGTCGCGCCCTTGAGCGCCGACGACGAAAACCGCTTCCGACCGAAGCCCGGCCGCATCCGATCCGACACGCCGAAGGCTGGCAAGACCAAGAGCTTTTTCACGCAGGTCAGGAAGATCACCCGGCAGCATCAGGCGGCAGCCTCCCGCGACCCTTCCATGCCGTCATCCGCCCGCCCGTCATCGTCGGGCCGGTCCCGTGCCGTGGTCGCCAGCGGCAAGGGCGTGAAGCGCGGCCGGGGCGCGAGCTTCGTGCGTGCCCGCAATATCTCGGGCAACTGGCATCATCGCCAGCCGGGCAGCCGCCGCGTCATCGTCAAGCAGCGCAGCGTCAGGGCCGCATTGAAGGGCGGCCGTGCCCGTGCACATCTGCGCTATGTCCAGCGTGACGGAACCTCACGCGACGGCGAGCGGGGCCGGCTCTATTCGGCGACCGAGGACCGCGCCGATGGCGACGCCTTCCTTGATCGCGGCAAGGACGACCGCCACCAATTCAGATTCATCGTCTCGCCCGAGGAGGGGGCGGAGCTGTCGGACCTCACGGCCTACACCCGCGATTTCATGAAACAGGTGGAAGCTGACCTTGGCACCAAACTCGATTGGGTTGCCGTCAATCACTACAACACCGGCCATCCCCATGTGCATATCGTCGTCAACGGCCGCGACGATATGGGCGGGGATCTAGTCATCAACGGCGACTACCTTTCCGCCGGCCTGCGCGAACGCGCCAGCGAGCTTGCCAGTCTCGAACTCGGCCCCGTGACCGAGATCGAGCAGGCCCGCAAGCTATCCGCCGAGATCGACCAAGACCGTTTCACCCGGATCGACCGCGCCATGGTCGAGGAAGCCGATGCCCGTTTCCTCGACCTGCGCCATGAACTGGCAGAGCCGAGGCGGCAGTTCGAGCGCACCTTGCGCCTGCGCCGCCTTACCAAGCTGGAGAAGATGGGGCTGGCGACCGAGCACGCGCCCGCCGTTTGGGAATTGAGCAAGGACATGGAACCGGCCCTGCGCGAGCTAGGCGAGCGTGGCGACATTATCCGCACCATGCAGAAGGCGCTCGGCCCGCAGGCAGGCGAACGCGATCCCATGAGCTTCCAAATCCATGACGGAGCGCCCGAGACGCCTATCGTCGGCCGCGTCGTGGACAAGCACCTGTCCGACGAGTTGGGCGAGAACCTGACAATCGTGGTGGACGGGATCGACGGTAGGACGCACCACATCGCCGGCATCACGCCCGAGCGGCTGGAGGACGCCCGCATTGGCAGCGTCATCCAGATCGGCCCGGCCGAGGTGGCACCCCGGCCGTCCGACCGCACCATCACCGCCATCGCCGAGGACGGCATCTATCGGCCGAGCCGCCATCTGGAGCAGGCGAAATTCGAGGGCCGCGTTCCCGGCGGCGACGATGAGGGCTATATCGATGCCCATGTCCGGCGGCTGGAGGCGCTGCGCCGGGCCGGCATCGTCGAGCGCATCGACGCCGACCAATGGCGCATCCCAGATGATCTGGTCAGCCGCGCGGCTGATTACGATACCGGCCGCGACCGGCAGGCCAGCGTTCGCGTGCTTTCCCCGGTTGATCTGCAAAGGCAGATACGTTCGGACTGCGCGACATGGCTGGACCGGCGATTGGTCCATGGCGAAACGGCCGACCTTGCGCCGACCGGCTTCGGGCAACAGGTCCGCGAAGCCATGGACCAGCGCCGCGAGCATCATATCGAACAGCGCGACGCCACGCGCAACAGGGACGGCCGAATCTTCTACCGGCGCAATCTTCTCGCCACCCTGCGCGAGCGGGAAGTTGCGCGCGCCGGTGCGGAGATGGCCGAGGGCAAGGCGCTGCCGTTCCGCGCCGCCAAGGATGGTGAGAGTGTCAGCGGCAAGTTCACCGGGACTGTCCAGCTAACGAGCGGCAAGTTCGCCATCGTGGAAAAGAGCCACGAGTTCACCCTTGTCCCGTGGCGGCCGATCATCGACCGCCAGCTCGGCCGCGAGGTCGCGGGTATCATGCAGGGCGGTTCGGTGTCGTGGCAGTTAGGGCGGCAGCGGGGGTTGGGGCTATAGGAGCCAACGATACCGCATTGCAACGCAACAACTAATTCGATAAGAGCTGCTATTCAATTTCGTAATCGTGGAGCCATCAGCATGGGAAATTCCAAGTCAGCAGACAAGTAAGCCGCAACATCAGAATTGTTGTTGCGGCGCTCTGTAAGACCAATCCCATCTGATTGCTGACGAGCAGACGCTGCCCGGTATCCTTAATCGAGCGGTTGATTCGTCATGACCACGACACGCCCCGCGTGGGCCTATACGCTGCCGGCAGCCTTGCTGTTTATGGCTCCCTTCGACATCCTCGCCTCGCTGGCGATGGATATTTATCTTCCAGTCGTTCCGGCGATGCCGGGCGTCCTGAACACGACTCCATCCATAATCCAACTCACGTTGAGCCTCTACATGGTGATGCTCGGTGTGGGCCAAGTGATCTTTGGGCCACTCTCCGATCGCGTCGGGCGACGGCCGATCCTGCTTGTAGGCGCAACGGCTTTCGTTGCTGCGTCTCTGGGAGCGGCTTGTTCTTCAACTGCATTAGCCTTTGTTGCGTTTCGTCTGGTTCAGGCTGTTGGAGCATCGGCCATGCTGGTGGCCACCTTCGCGACCGTGCGCGACGTATATGCCAATCGTCCCGAAGGTGCCGTCATCTACGGCCTTTTCAGTTCGATGCTGGCGTTCGTGCCTGCGCTCGGCCCTATAGCCGGTGCGCTGATCGGCGAGTTTTGGGGATGGCAGGCGATCTTCATCACACTGGCTGCACTGGCTTCGCTCGCACTCTTAAACGCCAGTTTCAGGTGGCATGAAACCCGACCGTTGGATCAGGCCAGAACGCAACGATCTGTTTTGCCGATCTTCGCGAGTCCGGCCTTTTGGGTTTACACGGTCGGATTTAGTGCCGGCATAGGCACATTCTTCGTTTTCTTCTCGACAGCCCCCCGTGTTCTCATAGGCCAAGCCGGCTATTCCGAGATCGGATTTAGCTTGGCCTTCGCGACTGTCGCGCTGGTCATGGTCACGACAACCCGCTTCGCAAAGTCCTTCGTTGCCAAATGGGGTATCGCGGGATGCGTAGCGCGCGGGATGGCGTTGCTCGTTTCCGGCGCGATCCTGTTGGGGATCGGCCAACTTTTCGGATCGCCGTCATTTTTCAGCTTCATCCTGCCGATGTGGGTTGTCGCGGTCGGCATTGTCTTCACGGTGTCCGTTACCGCCAACGGCGCACTTGCGCAGTTCGACGACATCGCTGGATCAGCGGTTGCGTTCTACTTCTGCATCCAAAGCCTGATAGTCAGTATCGTCGGGACATTGGCGGTGACGCTGTTAAACGGCGATACAGCGTGGCCCGTGATTTGTTACGCCACGGCAATGGCAGTGCTGGTGTCGTTGGGGCTGGCGCTCCTTCGATCCCGTGATGCTGCCACCGAGAAGTCGCCAGTCGTCTAGCCGACGACTGGAAGCAAGCCCGCTCCGATGCGGCGCAATAATCTTCGAAACCTCGTGAATGGCGGTATCCTGTCTGGCAAGATACCGCTCATTTCCCTTGTCCCGTGGCGGCCGGTCATCGACCGCCAGCTCGGCCGTGAGGTCATGGGCATCGTGCAAAGCGGATCGGTGTCGTGGCAGTTGGGGCGGCAAAGGGGCATAAGCCTCTAATCTGTTGTAGATGAACGCAGCCGCTCGAAACCAGCGATGAGGCTGTCGAGTCCGAAGTTGAACGCAGCATCCATGCCGTCTGTTTCCAACTCGTGAAACAGATCGTGCAGGAAGGACGACGGTGCTTGCTCGGACACATCTGGCCTGTCCGGAACTCTCTCATCGGCATCAGATGCCTGCTGCTCGAGAACGGAACCGACCACATAGTGACTGACCGCCCGGAGCGCCCAAACGGCGCGCTTCGGACAAAAGCCCTCCGCGCAGAGAAAGCGTATTTGCGTCTCGGCGGTGCCAAAATTCGGTTCTGTCGGTCGAGTGCCGGCATGGATACGCGCGCCGTCGCGATAAGAGAGCAACGCCGTTCTGAAGCTCAGGGCATTCTCTTTCAGGAACACCCGCCAGTCCTCATTCTCTTGGGGTAGCGAGCGGGTATGGCGTTCCGCCAGCATCGCCTCGGCGAGCGCATCAAGCAGCGCTCGCTTGTTCTGGAAATGCCAGTAAAGCGCAGGCTGCTGAACCTTGAGGCGTTCAGCGAGCTTCCGCGTCGTCAGGCTGTCCATGCCAACCTCGTTCAACAGCTCTAGCGCCGCCGCGATCACGGTGCCCTTGTCCAGTTTGGTCATTCACGTTCCTTCGCCAGTGCTTGACAATTTATCACCGATAAGTTCTATGTCCATCTCCTTATCGTTGATAAAGTCGCTCCATTGAGCGGCGCTGGAGTTTCAGGTGCGCAGCTCTGCCATCATTGCCCTGCTGATCGTGGGTCTTGACGCCATGGGTCTCGGCCTCATCATGCCCGTCCTTCCGACGCTTCTGCGTGAGCTTGTGCCAGCAGAGCAGGTCGCTGGACACTATGGTGCCTTGCTGTCGCTCTATGCATTGATGCAGGTCGTCTTCGCGCCCATGCTTGGACAGCTTTCGGATTCTTACGGTCGGCGTCCGGTACTTCTGGCTTCTCTTGCAGGAGCCGCAGTCGATTACACGATTATGGCATCAGCGCCGGTCTTATGGGTGCTCTATATCGGCCGACTCGTGTCCGGCGTCACGGGCGCAACCGGAGCTGTAGCAGCCTCAACCATTGCCGATTCGACGGGGGAAGGTTCTCGCGCACGCTGGTTCGGCTACATGGGGGCCTGTTATGGGGCGGGCATGATTGCCGGGCCAGCACTTGGTGGCATGCTCGGTGGTATCTCTGCTCATGCCCCGTTTATCGCCGCCGCCCTTCTCAACGGGTTCGCGTTCCTGCTTGCCTGCATTTTCCTCAAGGAGACTCATCACAGCCATGGCGGGACCGGAAAGCCGGTTCGCATCAAACCATTCGTTCTGTTACGGCTGGATGATGCATTGCGCGGGCTAGGTGCGCTTTTCGCAGTTTTCTTCATTATTCAACTGATCGGCCAAGTGCCTGCAGCCCTATGGGTCATATATGGCGAGGACCGTTTTCAGTGGAACACCGCGACCGTTGGTTTGTCGCTCGCGGCGTTTGGGGCAACACATGCGATCTTCCAAGCGTTTGTTACCGGCCCGCTTTCAAGCCGGCTTGGAGAGCGGCGCACGCTGCTGTTTGGCATGGCTGCGGATGCGACTGGCTTCGTTCTTCTGGCTTTTGCCACGCAGGGATGGATGGTGTTCCCGATTCTGTTGCTGCTTGCCGCCGGGGGTGTTGGCATGCCGGCCTTGCAGGCAATGCTCTCAAACAAGGTCAGCAGTAACAAGCAAGGGGCTTTGCAAGGAACGCTAACGAGCCTCACCAATCTAAGCTCTATCGCAGGACCGCTTGGCTTCACAGCACTCTATTCTGCCACCGCCGGGGCATGGAACGGTTGGGTTTGGATTGTCGGCGCGATCCTCTATTTAATATGTCTGCCAATACTACGCAGACCATTCGCAACTTCATTGTGATTTAGTCATGGCGATTTGGCATGCGTAGACTTAGGAGAAATGACGGATTAAATCTGTTGAGCAATCATCTCCTTTCGGGGCGAGTGCCAATGATGACCTTAGTTCACACTCTCGCTGTCGCCGAATATCTCAACTTCCGTCACGCCGCCAACGCGCTCGGCGTTGCACAGTCCAGCGTCAGCGCCCGCGTGAAGGCACTGGAAGAAGACCTCGGCATCCTCTTGTTCGAGCGTCATGCGCGCGGCGTTCGGCTGACCGAGGCCGGACGCCATTTCGTCGAGCGGATAGCCGTAGGTATTGACCAACTCGACCATGCGGTGAAAACCGCCGGCATGGCGGCAGCCGGAGAAAGCGGCCGGCTTCGCATCGGTATCCATGCCCTGATTCCGCATAGCTTCCTCGCAAAGCTGATCGGCCAATACCGCAAGGATTACCCCGATGTTGAAGTCGAGATCGCCGAAGGCCCGGCCCGTGAAGCGGTGGTGCAGCTTCGCGCCGGCAGGTTGGACGTGGCGTTCGTCGCGGGCACGCCCCAACCACCCGACTGCCATTCCCGTCGCACATGGACCGAACCGCTCTTGGCGGTGCTACCGGAACGGCATCCGCTCGCCAAGCGGTCAGCCGTCACATGGCCCGATTTGGCAGGCGAGACGTTCCTTGTCCGGCATGGCGGCACTGGACCGCAGGTTCATAGCCATATCGTGCTACGCCATGCCGAGCGCTGGCCTGCGCCGTCGATCCTGCGCTTCGACGTGGGGCGTGGCACCCTTTTGTCTTTGGTCGGACAGGGCTTTGGCATCACCATCGTCGGCGCGGCCACGGCGCTGTTGCCGACAAACGGCATTGTCTTTTTGCCCTTCACCGACGAGCCGGAGCCGGTCGCCTTCTCGGCTGTCTGGTCGCCGTCCAATCGCAGCGCGGCGCTTCGCAACCTGCTCAGCCTCGCCAACGACATGGGCCGGAAGGTCTGCACGGACTACCGTTCGATACTACCACGGATAGCGAAGGCGTGAGCGACAAGTCCACCGGCACCGTACAATTATCCAGCAGCCAGTTCGCTGTGGTTGAAAAGAGCCATAAATGCACCCTTGTCCCGTGGCGGCCGGTCATCAACCGCCAGCTCAGCAGCGAGGTCTGCGCGGGCAGATAGGACCGGCGCTATAGGATCAATGCTCTATTCGACCTTCCTCTCAAAAGCGTTATCTGACCATCGTTGCGTAGCGAACCGAAGTGTTTGCGGAAGCACAGTCCGGGACTGTTACTGCCATCGCCGGAAAGCGACACTTGCATTAACACCGCCAAAGCCGAATCCGTTGGAAATGGCATGTTCCATGAGAATGGGCCGCGCAGATTGGCGAACGAGGTCGATACCAGCGGCAACAGGATCGGGGGTTTCTAAATTTCTCGTTGGGGGAGCAATTTGATCGCGCAAAGCGAGCAACGTGAAGATTGCCTCAATACCGCCTGCGGCACCAAGTAGGTGCCCCGTAGCCGATTTCGTGGCGCTTACGACCACATCATGATTGCCGAACACGGATTGTATCGCGGCAATTTCTCCTCGATCTCCTACGGGGGTGGAGGTGGAATGTGCGTTCAAATGTTGAATATCGATTGGTTTCAACCCAGCACTGTGGAGTGCAATTCCCATCGCACGGGCCGCGCCTCGGCCGTCATCTGGACCGGCAGTCATATGATGTGCATCGGCGCTTGTGCCGTATCCCACCAATTCCGCTATGGGCTTGGCACCCCGAGCGAGGGCATGTTCTAATTCCTCTATGACGATCAGACCCGCCCCTTCAGACATTACGAAACCATCGCGCCCGGTGTCGAACGGCCTCGACGCCAGTTCCGGGGTAGTATTGTAGCCGGTGGATAGTGCTCGCGCGGCAGCAAATGCTCCAAGACTAACCTTATCAATGCATGCTTCTGCCCCGCCGCACAGAGCGATGTCGGCCTCGTTAGAGCGTATCAGCCGCGCGGCGTCGCCGATGGCTTGAACGCTGGCAGCGCAGGCGGTTACAGGCGTGCCAATAGGACCTGTAAATCCATGCCTGATGGTAACATGTCCTGCCGCGAGATTGGCCAGAAACGATGGCACGGTAAAGGGTGATAGCCTCCGTGCTCCCCGTGTATCCGTTATACGAACTGCTGAAGCAATTGCAGGAAATCCGCCTATACCAGAGGCAATAATTGTCGCCGTGCGCTCACGTTCGTAGTCGCACGTAGGATGCCATCCCGCCGTTTCAAGAGCCTCCATCGCGGCCGCTAGTGCGAACAGAATGAAGCGATCCATTTTTCGTTGATCCTTTGTGTCAACGATCACATCGGGATCGAAACCGGCTTCGGAATCTTCAATCAGGCTGGGAACGAGTCCTCCGATTTTCACCGGCAGGTCGCTGGAGATTTCATCGGGCAAACTCCTAATTCCTGATTTTCCTTCCAAGAGCCTTTTCCAGCTTGTTTCGGTCCCGGAACCAAGAGGGCCCACCAGACCCATGCCGGTTATAACAATTCGACGCATTTGATTATTCCGCTTTTTCTGAGTTTACCCGCTTCACACGGTTTATGACGCGCATCGTTTCTTCCGTCGCCGCTGGGCCTGCTAGAAGAACCGTGTTTTCAGGAGTGATTTTTTCTCCAGTATCCGCATCGACTATGATGGCGTTTCGTTCCCTACCGGTTTCCCTGTCGCCAAGGCGCATGGCTATTTCATTGGGCGCAAGATTCCGGTTTCCCCATGCGAACAGGGCGATTGCTACCGGATAGAAATCTCGCCCCTTGTCGGTAAGGACGTATTCAAATCGAGGCGGATGATCATTGTATCGTTGCCTTTCAAACAACCCTTCGGCTGTGAGATGTTTCAATCGCCTCGCCAAAATGTTCGTGGAAATACGGAGATTCTTCTCGAATTCATCGAATTTGCTCAACCCTTGGAAGGCGTCCCGCAGGATCAGGATGCTCCACCAGTCACCCACGCTTTCCAGCGCTCGGGCTGCGGGACATTCGGATGATAGAAAGCTTGTTCGTTGCATGGCACATCCATAATGGCGTTACTTCCATTATGCAAGTTACATATGTGACAGCGGCGACATGACGCGAGGGCTATCCGAGGCATCCATTGCGGCGATTCGCCCGACCAGTTGAGCAGCGGCGATCACCCGGCCGGATGGCGGTGAATGCAACCCGTCCTATTTGCCGCCGATAGTATCCGGCAGCCCTCTCGCATCCGCTTTCCTGTTGCCTGTCCCGATTTTGCCTACTCTCTGATCGGCTCCGTCTCTTTTGCCGACTGGAGCCTGCATTGCGCGGAGGCCGAATCCTTTGGGGTCAGATCGCCGTAGTCTTCACCATCGTCTTGGTGATGACGTGGGCGGCGACGCAATGGGTAGCGTTTCGTCTCGGCTTCCAGCCCCAGCTTGGCAATCCGTGGTTCGAGCTGGTTGGCCTGCCGGTCTATTATCCGCCGGCCTTCTTTTGGTGGTGGTTTTCGTTCGACGCCTACGCGCCCGCGATCTTCGTCGAGGGCGGCATCATCGCCGTATCGGGCGGTTTCCTCGCCATCGCCGCCGCCATCCTCATGTCGATCATCCGGGCACGGGAGGCGCGCAACGTCGCCACCTATGGTTCGGCGCGATGGGCAGAGGATAGGGAAATCCGCACCGCCGGCCTGCTCGGTCCCGATGGCGTCCTGCTCGGCCGATACAACCGGGACTACCTGCGCCATGATGGCCCGGAGCATGTCCTATGCTTCGCCCCGACGCGCAGCGGCAAAGGTGTCGGGCTGGTGGTGCCGACGCTGCTGACATGGTCCGCATCCGCCATCGTCCACGACATAAAAGGCGAAAACTGGACGCTGACAGCGGGCTTCCGCGCGAAGCATGGCCGCGTGCTGCTGTTCGATCCAACCAACGCCAGATCGTCGGCCTACAACCCGCTGCTGGAGGTCCGGCAAGGGGAATGGGAAGTCCGCGACGTGCAGAATATCGCGGATATTCTGGTCGATCCCGAAGGCAGCTTGGACAAAAGGAACCATTGGGAAAAGACCAGTCATTCGCTGCTGGTCGGCGCGATCCTGCATGTCCTCTATGCGGAGAAGGACAAGACCTTGGCGGGCGTTGCCAACTTCCTGTCCGATCCGCGTCGCCCGGTCGAGGCGACCTTGCGCGCCATGATGGATACGCCGCATCTCGGCGAGGCTGGCGTTCATCCCGTCATCGCGTCGTCGGCCCGCGAGCTGCTGAACAAGAGCGAGAACGAGCGCAGCGGCGTCCTTTCCACAGCCATGTCATTTCTCGGCCTCTACCGCGATCCCGTGGTGGCGCAGGTGACGGCACGATGCGACTGGCGCATTGCCGATCTGGTCGGCAGCCGCCGGCCCGTCACGCTCTATCTGGTCGTGCCGCCGTCCGACATAAACCGCACCAAGCCGCTTATCCGCCTGATCCTCAACCAGATCGGCAGGCGGTTGACCGAGGAACTGACCACCTCCGGCAAGCGCCATCGCCTGCTGTTGATGCTGGACGAGTTTCCGGCGCTCGGCCGGCTCGACTTCTTTGAATCGGCGCTCGCCTTCATGGCGGGGTATGGAATCAAAGGCTTCCTGATCGCGCAGAGCCTCAACCAGATCGAGCGCGCCTATGGGCCGAACAACGCCATCCTCGACAACTGCCACGTCCGCGTCAGCTTCGCCACGAATGACGAGCGGACGGCCAAGCGGGTGAGCGACGCGCTTGGCACCGCGACCGAGTTGCGCGATTCCACCAACTACGCCGGCCATCGCCTTGCACCGTGGTTAGGTCACTTGATGGTTTCACGGCAGGAGACGGCTCGGCCGCTGCTCACGCCGGGCGAGATCATGCAGCTTCCGCCAACCGACGAAATCGTCATGGTCGCGGGCACGCCGCCGATCCGCGCAACCAAGGCCCGCTATTTCGAGGATGCGCGGTTTCAGGAACGCATCCTGACCCCGCCCGATCTGGTCGCCGCTCCGCTGGCGCCCAGCCCATCCGCCGATGACTGGTCCGGCCGCGTGGTCGCGGCGGGAAGCCGTTCCGCAACGGTCGCCGCAGATGCGACCGAGGGCGATCCGGCCAACGCCGGCATCCGCCGCGAGCCGGAATTGCCCGAGCATGAGGAAATCGTCACCCCGCCGCCATCCCCCGAACAGGAGTTCGACATTCTGGACGACGAGCCGGATGTTGACGCGGCCAAGGCCCGCACTATCCGCCAGCGCATGAGGATGGTGGCGCGGCAGGTGGCGATGAACCCCGATGATGGAATCGAGCTTTGAGGACACGCCTATGACCACACGCACCCGCCTGAATCTCTATTTCGACCCAGCGCTCATCCCGCAGATCGAGGCGATGGCGCTGCGCCGCTCGGCGGCGCTGCGCCGCAATGTCTCGAAATCCGCCATCGTGGAGGCGGCGGTCATGTCCTACCTGTCCGGCGATGCCGACGACCAGCTTGAAGCCGCCATGTCTCGCCGCTTGGATAAACTCGGCCGCCAGATCGACACGCTCGACCTAGATCTCGCCGTCCTCGGCGAGACGGTCGCGCAGTTCATCCATTTCTGGATGACCATCACGCCGCCGCTTTCAGGAGCCGCGCAATCTGCTGCCCGCGCGAAAGGTGCGGAACGGTTTGAAGGATTCATGCAGAATCTCGGCCGGCGTCTGGCGACGGGCGACAGGTTCTTGAAGGAGATTACGAGAGATGTTGGGCCTGAAGAAGGTCTTCCGGGGTTGAACAATCATCCAACGCAGGAGCGCTGATGAAGATTATTGCACCGACTATAGTCGCTATGCGCGGCGCTAGGTTCGCCTACTTCTCTCCGTCAACGCATCAATGTTATCTAGAGCTTCCGAATTGCTGAACTACCTCTCCGGTTATCCACGCGCTATCAGGCATCAGATCAAAGTGATTTCGCCCAGGGCGTTCGAGATACCGTGCTGATGGGAAATGTGCGACGGCGGCGGCTGTTGCATTCCGAAAAAAGCACTTTTCGCCTGCATAAAGTAAAACTGGCGCAGTGAACGACTCAGAAGCCGCACCCAAGGGCGGCCATTCAGCTTCAGCGGTGCGTAATGCATGAAGTGCGTTGGTGTTGACGCGAGCAAGACGGGTGGCCATGCCGTCCGGCACATCGAACATTTGCATCCAAACAGCAAGCCAAGCTTGTGCTCCACTGGAAAATGTTTCGGCAACCATATCTGTCGCCAAATCGACTTCAGAGTGAAGCTCGAACCCCCCAAGAATCAATCCTCGATAAGCCTCTGGATTTTGAACGGCGGCAGCGAGCGCTATTTTTGCGCCGAGCGAGTATCCCCAGACTAATGGATTTACTAGATCTAGGGTGTTGATTACCGTTTCAATGTCAGAAGCCATTTTGGGCAATGCGTAAGAGGACGAATTCGTGGGGCATGTGCTTAGCCCGTGCCCGCGAGGTTCGACACATACGACATGAAATTCCTTAGCCAATCCTGAGATGTAGCCAAGTTCTAACCAGTCCTCACAGGTCATGCTGATGCCAAAGATCAGGACAAGAGGCAGGTTCGTTTCATCACCAAACGTCTCATACCTCACGAGAACGTCGTCATTTTTAACATAGGGCATGACCATCAATAACGTGCGACAAGCCTGATCGCAACTTCGGTAGCAAAAAGGAGAGGTGGAAAGGCAGCAGAATCTCGGCCGGCGTCTGGCGACCGGCGACAGGTTCCTCAAAGAGCTGTCGCGCGACATCGACTCACTTCCCGACGATCCGTTGCCGGACGAATCCGAGAGCAACGGCGATCAAGAATAAGTATTCGGACCCGTCCTATTTACCGCCGATGGCCGCCGATTGCCGCCGCCGCTTAGATACTTGTTGAACCGGCCCAATTCCGGGCTTTCTTAATCGACCCCGATCCGGGGACCGCCTGTTGCGCCCCGCCAGAAGCCGGGGCCGACATGACCACCAACCACCACAGACAGGAAGCGATCCAGCGCGGCGCGCGCATGTTGCGCACCGCGCTCGGCCCCGCCATTGCCCGGCTGCTCGAAGACCCGGCCGTGGTCGAGGTAATGTTGAACCCGGACGGTCGCCTTTGGGTGGACCGGCTGTCCGAAGGGCTTTCCGACACGGGCGAACGCCTGTCCGCCGCCGATGGCGAACGCATCGTGCGGCTGGTCGCGCATCATGTCGGCGCAGAGGTTCATGCCCGCAGCCCCCGCGTCTCGGCAGAGCTGCCCGAGAGCGGGGAACGGTTCGAGGGCCTTTTGCCGCCCGTGGTCGCCGCGCCGGCCTTCGCCATCCGTAAACCTGCCGTCGCGGTGTTCACGCTCGACGACTATGTGGCCGCCGGCATCATGTCTGCCGATCAGGCGGAAACGCTGCGCGAAGCCGTCGCAGCCCGCGCCAATATCTTGGTGGCGGGCGGCACTTCCACCGGCAAGACCACGCTCACCAATGCCCTTTTGGCGGAGGTCGCCAAGGGCGCGGATCGTGTCGTCATCATCGAAGACACCCGCGAGCTGCAATGTGCCGCGCCCAATCTGGTGGCGCTGCGCACCAAGGATGGCGTCGCCAGCCTGTCGGACCTTGTGCGGTCCTCGCTGCGCCTGCGCCCCGACCGCATCCCGATTGGGGAGGTGCGCGGATCGGAAGCCCTCGACCTGCTCAAAGCATGGGGCACGGGCCATCCCGGCGGGATCGGCACCATTCACGCCGGCACCGGCATCGGCGCGCTTCGTCGCCTTGAACAGCTCATCCAAGAGGCTGTCGTCACGGTCCCGCGTGCGCTGATCGCCGAGACTATCGACCTTGTTGCCGTCCTTTCCGGGCGCGGTTCCGCGCGCCGGCTGGCCGAGCTTGCCCGCGTCGAGGGGCTGGGGCCGGACGGCGACTACCGCATCACGCATCCCATCCCTTCGGCAATCCCCACCAGCACAGGAGAATCTTCATGATCCGCACCCTTACGCGCGGCTATCGCTTCGCCACGACCGCCGCATCTGCCCTTGCCATCAGCCTCATGCTTGCCCCGGCCGCCCATGCGTCCGGTTCGTCGATGCCATGGGAACAGCCCTTGCAGCAAATCCTCCAGTCCATCGAGGGGCCGGTCGCCAAGATCATCGCCGTCATCATCATCATCGTGACGGGCCTGACCCTCGCGTTCGGCGATACCAGCGGCGGCTTCCGTCGCCTGATCCAGATCGTTTTCGGCCTGTCCATCGCGTTCGCCGCATCGAGCTTCTTCCTGTCTTTCTTCTCGTTCGGCGGCGGGGCGCTCGTTTGATGGCGGGCGGCCTCGAACTGCTCGACGCGGTGCCGGGCTTCACGGTCCCGGTCCACCGGGCGCTGACCGAGCATATTTTGCTCGGCGGCGCACCGCGCTCCATCGCCATCATGAACGGAACGCTGGCCGGAGCCGTGGGCCTCGGTTTGCGCCTCTGGCTGGTCGGCATCGCCATTTGGGCAATCGGCCATTTCGCAGCCGTATGGGCGGCGAAGCGCGATCCCCAATTCGTCGAGGTCGGGCGTAGGCATCTGCGCGTCCCCGGCCATCTGGCGGTGTGAGGGCGCGGCCATGATGAACCTTTCCGAATATCGCCGCACCGCCGCCCGGCTCGCCGACTATTTGCCATGGGCCGCATTGCTCGGCTCCGGCGTCGTCTTGAACAAGGACGGCAGTTTTCAGAGGACCGCGAAGTTTCGCGGTCCCGATCTGGATTCCGCCGTCGCGGCCGAGCTGGTCGCCGTCGCCGGCCGCATCAATAACGCCGTGCGCCGCCTCGGCTCCGGCTGGAGCATCTTTGTTGAGGCGCAGCGCAGCGAGGCCGCGACCTATCCCGACAGCACCTTTCCCGATGCGGCATCGGCGCTGGTCGATGCCGAGCGCAAAGCCGGGTTCGAGGAAGCAGGCACGCATTTCGTGTCGGGCTATTTCCTGACCTTCCTCTGGCTGCCCCCGGCCGAGGAAGCCGCCCGCACTGAGGCATGGCTCTACGAGGGCCGCGAGAAAACCGGCGTGGACCCGTGGGAGCTGCTGCGCGGCTTCATCGACCGCACCGACCGCGTGCTGGCTTTGCTCGACGGCTTCATGCCCGAGTGCCGTTGGATGGATGATGGCGCGACGCTGACCTATCTCCACTCCACCATCTCGACCAACCGGCATCGCGTGCGCGTGCCCGAGGTGCCCATGCACCTCGATGCGCTGCTCGCCGACCAGCCCTTGACCGGCGGGCTGGAGCCGCGCCTTGGGACCAAGCATCTGCGCGTGCTGACCATCGTGGGATTCCCGACCGCGACGACGCCGGGCCTGCTCGACGAAATGAACCGCCTGCCGTTCCCCTACAGGTGGAGCACGCGCGCGATCCTGCTCGACAAGACCGACGCGACGCGGCTGCTGACCCGCATCCGCCGCCAATGGTTTGCGAAGCGCAAGAGCATCGCCGCGATCTTGAAAGAGGTGATGACCAACGAGGCGTCCGCGCTGGTGGACACCGACGCGGCCAACAAGGCGCTCGACGCCGACATGGCCTTGCAGGAACTCGGCGCGGACGTGGCGGGCATGGCCTATGTCACGGCCACCGTCACCGTATGGGATGCCGACCCGCGCCTAGCCGACGAGAAGCTGCGCCTGGTCGAGAAGATCGTTCAGGGGCGCGACTTCACCGCCATGCCCGAGAGCGTCAACGCGGTTGACGCATGGCTCGGCAGCCTGCCCGGACACGCCTACGCCAATGTCCGCCAGCCGCCCATCAGCACATTGAATCTCGCCCACATGATCCCGCTGTCGGCGGTGTGGGCGGGGCCGGAACGGGACGAGCATTTCGGTGCGCCCCCTCTGCTCTTTGGAAAGACCGAAGGCTCAACCCCGTTCCGGTTGTCTTTGCATGTCGGCGACGTAGGGCACACCCTTGTCGTCGGCCCCACGGGCGCGGGCAAGAGCGTGCTGCTCGCCCTTATGGCCTTGCAGTTCCGGCGCTACGCCGGATCGCAGGTCTTCGCCTTCGACTTCGGCGGCAGCATCCGCGCCGCCGCGCTCGCCATGGGCGGCGACTGGCACGACCTTGGTGGCGGGCTGACAGAAGGGGCCGAGGCGTCCGTCTCGCTCCAGCCGCTCGCCCGCATCCACGACACCTATGAACGCGCATGGGCGGCGGACTGGATTGCCGCCATCCTCATGCGGGAAGGCATCGCCATCACGCCCGAGGTCAAAGAGTATCTTTGGACGGCGCTGACTTCGCTGGCCTCGGCCCCGGTCGAGGAACGCACCATCACCGGCCTTGCGGTGCTGCTGCAATCCAACGATCTGAAACAGGCGCTCCGGCCGTTCTGCGTCGGCGGTGCCTATGGCCGGCTGCTCGACGCCGAAGCCGAACATCTCGGCTCGGCGGATGTGCAGGCGTTCGAGATCGAGGGCCTTGTCGGGACTGGAGCGGCCCCGGCCGTGCTGTCCTACCTGTTCCACCGCATCGGCGACCGGCTCGACGGGCGGCCGACGCTTCTCATCATAGATGAAGGCTGGCTTGCGCTGGACGACGAGGGTTTCGCCGGCCAGCTCCGCGAATGGCTGAAAACGCTCCGCAAAAAGAACGCCAGCGTCATCTTCGCCACGCAAAGCCTGTCCGACATTGACGGCAGCAACATCGCGCCCGCGATCATCGAGAGCTGCCCGACGCGGCTTCTGCTGCCGAACGAGCGCGCCATCGAGCCGCAGATTACCGAGATTTACCGGCGTTTCGGGTTGAATGACCGGCAGATCGAAATCCTCGCACGGGCCACGCCCAAGCGCGACTACTACTGCCAGTCGAGGCGCGGCAATCGCCTGTTCGAGCTTGGCCTGTCCGAAATCGGCCTCGCGCTCTGCGCCGCATCCGCCAAATCCGACCAGACGCTCATTGCACAGATCGTCGCCGAACACGGCCGCGACGGCTTCCTCGCCGCATGGCTACGCGCGCGCGGCGTCGAGTGGGCGGCCGAGCTGATCCCCAACCTCACCAATCTTGCCGACCGGCCGGAATCCGCCGCGCCGGCCCGGCTCGATACCCACCCCACACAGGAGATTCTTCCATGACCTATCCCAAGTTTGTCGGGGCTTCGGCCCTCGCGCTGGCGCTCGCAGTGCCCGTCGCGCTGTCGCCCATGCTGGCAAGCCCGGCCCATGCGCAATTCGGTTTCGGCCGGATCGTCTATGACCCGAGCAACTACGCGCAAAACCTGCTCACGGCAGCGCGCACGCTGGAGCAGATCAACAACCAGATCACCAGCCTCCAGAACGAGGCGCAGATGCTCATCAATCAGGCCCGCAATCTGGCGAGCCTGCCGTATTCGTCGCTCCAGCAGCTCCAGCAGAACGTGAGCCGGACGCAGCAGCTTCTTAGCCAAGCGCAGAACATCGCGTTCGAGGTCGGGCAGATCGACCAAGCGTTTCAACAGCAATACGGCAACGTCTCGCTTTCGACGACCGACGCCCAGCTTGTCGCCGATGCGCGCAGCCGGTGGGAGAACACGGTCGGCGGCTTGCAGGACGCAATGCGCGTGCAGGCGGGTGCGGTCGGCAACATCGACAGCAACCGCGCCGAGATGGCCGCGCTTGTCGGCCAGAGCCAAGGCGCGACCGGCGCGCTGCAAGCCACGCAGGCCGGCAACCAGCTTCTCGCGCTCCAGTCACAGCAGCTTTCCGATCTGATCGCGGTCATCTCGGCGAACGGCCGCGCCGACGCGCTGACCGAAGCCGAGCGCGCGACCGCCGCCGAACAGGGCCGCATCCAGCGCGAGCGTTTCCTGACGCCCGGCAGCGGCTATCAGCCGGGTAACGCGCAGATGTTCAACAACGGCAACAACTGACCGGGAGGCTCGCCATGGACGGCAAGATGCTGGTCCGGCTCGGGGCCGTGGTGTTCGTTGCGATTGCCTTGACAGTGACCGCAATCGACATGACGCGGAAGGACGAGCCTTCCGCGTCACGGCCGGCATCGGCCCTCCAGCCCCCGGCCGATCCCCTGCGCGAAACCCTGCGCCGTTGCCAGCAACTCGGCGAGGCGGCGGCGAGCGACACCGACTGCCTCGCCGCATGGGCTGAATCCCGCGACCGCTTCCTCGGCCGTGACCGCAGCGAGGCGCGCTGACCATGGGAAACACGGGCGTCATCGACAATTTCCTCGGCGTATTCACGCGCTACATCGACAGCGGGTTCGGGCTGTTGTCTGGCGAAGTCGCCTTCATCGCTACCACCCTGATCGTCATCGACGTGACGCTTGCCGCGCTCTTTTGGGCATGGGGCGCAGATGACGACATCATCGCTCGGCTGGTGAAGAAGACCCTTTTCGTGGGCGTCTTCGCCTACATCATCGGCAATTGGAACAACCTCGCCCGGATCGTCTTCGAGAGCTTCGCCGGCCTCGGTCTCATGGCGTCGGGCACCGGCTTTTCTGTCACCGGTCTGACGCGGCCGGGCCGCGTAGCGCAGACCGGCCTCGACGCCGGCCGCCCGCTGCTCGACTCCATTTCCGACCTGATGGGCTGGATCGCCTTCTTCGAGAACTTCATCCAGATCGCGTGCCTGCTGTTCGCATGGGCGCTCGTGGTGTTGGCCTTCTTCATCCTCGCCATCCAGCTTTTCGTGACCCTCATCGAGTTCAAGCTGACCACGCTTGCCGGCTTCGTCCTCATCCCCTTCGGCCTGTTCGGCAAGACCGCCTTCATGGCCGAGAAGGTCTTGGGCAACGTGGTGTCCTCCGGCATCAAGGTTCTGGTGCTCGCCGTCATCATCGGTATCGGCAGCACCTTGTTTTCGCAATTCACGGCCGGTTTCGGCGGGGCGACCCCGACCATCGACGACGCCATGGCGATTGTGCTGGCAGCTCTGTCGCTGCTCGGCCTCGGCATCTTCGGCCCCGGCATAGCAAACGGCATCGTTTCGGGCGGCCCGCAGCTCGGCGCGGGTGCTGCCGTGGGAACCGGGCTTGCGGTCGCAGGTGCAGCCGTCGCCGCTGGCGGCGGGGCCATGCTCGCCGCCAAAGGTGGTGCCGCTGCCCTGTCCGGCGGGGCCGCGGCCGTCCGCGGCGGCGCGGCCACCGCGGGCGCGGCGACCGCCGCCTATAGCGTCGGATCGCTTGGCCAGTCCGGCGCGGCAGGCGTCGCCTCCGGTCTCGGCGGCGTCGGCCGCGCAGCAGGTTCGGCCGCCATCTCACCCCTCAAACGCGCCGCCGCGCGGGCCAGCGAATCCGTCAAATCCAGCTTCTCCGAAGGTTCGAAGGCCGGATTCGGCGCAAGCGGCGGCAGCTCCACCATGGGAACGGTCGGCGGGAGCGATGCTGCGCCCGCATCGCCGGCACCATCCGCCGGTCCTCCGGCCTGGGCGCAGCGCATGCAGCGTTCGCAAGCCCTCAACCACGGCACGACCATGGCCGCCCATGCGGTGCGCTCCGGCGACAGCCACGGCTCCGGTTCCTCCATCAATCTTTCCGAAAGTGACCGCTCATGAGCATCTTCAAACGACCAGCAACTCATTACGGCAAGACGCCGGAACCCGAGACGCCTTATCAGCGCGCCGCGCAAGTGTGGGACGAGCGTATCGGCTCGGCCCGCGTGCAGGCGCGGAACTGGCGGCTCATGGCCTTCGGCTCGCTGATCCTCTCGGCCGGCTTCGCCTCTGCGCTGGTCTGGCAGTCCGCGCGTGGGACCGTGGTGCCTTGGGTCGTGCAGGTGGACAATCTCGGTCAAGCGCAGACCGTCGCGCCAGCCAATGCCGACTATCGCCCGACCGATCCGCAGATTGCTTTCCATCTCGGCCGCTTCATCGAACAGGTCCGCGCGATCCCGGCCGACGCGATCATCGTCCGCCAGAACTGGCTTCGCGCCTATGAATGGACCACGGATCGCGGCGCGGCGGCATTGAACGATTACGCCCGCGCCAATGACCCTTTCACCAAGGTCGGCCGCCAACAGGTCGCCGTCGAGGTGTCCAGCGTCATCCGGGCCTCGCCCAACAGCTTCCGCGTCGCGTGGACGGAAAGGCATTTCGAGAACGGCCAGCTTTCCACCACGGAACGATGGACGGCCATCCTCACTATCGTCATCCAGCCGCCGCGCGACGCCGAGCGCCTGCGCGCCAATCCGCTGGGAATCTACGTCAATGCAATTTCGTGGTCGCGGGAGATGAGCCAATGAAAACGTCAGCTTGCATCAATCACCTCGCTGATCTTTCCCTTGGAGATCATGAAGAACGAGGTGCCCGCTATCTCGATCTTCTGCCCAGCCTTCCAGCCGTTGGGCAGGTCGGCCTTGACCTTGGCGCGATAGCCGATGCGCACCGCTGCACGGTCCTCAATGGCGATGCAGTCGAGAATTGTCTGTTCTCTTTCCGCAAACAATTCAACACCCTGTTCCGCCAACGCGCGAAATGCCTCAATCCCATGCGTCTCGTTCGTCACTTCTCCGTTCGATCTGTTGATAAACCGAACGTCGCCCGACAGGCAGTCGAGCATCGCCTGAACATTCATCGTGTTGTAGGCGTCGATATACCGGGCAACAATCGTCGGGACAGTATCCATCCTGTCAGTTCCTCACTACTAATCCTAAAGCCGCTATCGTATGCTATTTTTGTGACGGTCGTGGCAATCGCTTTGACCGGCTGCGCCACCAATCGGATGCCGCAATTCAGCTATGACGCCAGCGTTCCGCCGCTGCCGACCGTGCAGGCGGCAGCAGTCGACAACACGCCCCGGCCGCTGCATGTGCCCCCGGCATGGACCGTGGCGCGGGGCGGTACGGCTGCCGGCACGCCGACCGGCCGCGTCGAGAACGCCAATGCAGCCGCCCGCGTCGAGCCGCGCCGCGAAGGCTACTACAACGCCATCCAGATATATCCGTGGTCGGAAGGCGCGCTCTATCAGGTCTATGCCGCAGTCGGGCAGATCACGACGATCGCGCTGGAGCCGGGCGAGAGCCTGACCGGCGCGGGGCCAATCGCGGCGGGCGACACCGCCCGCTGGATCATCGGCGACACGGAATCCGGTTCGGGCGCGAACCGCCGCGTCCATATCCTCGTGAAGCCGACGCGACCCGACATCGCCACCAACCTTGTCGTCACCACCGACCGGCGCACCTACATGATCGAGCTGCGCGCCCGGGAATCGCTCTACATGCCCGCCGTCGCCTGGGCCTATCCCGCGACGCCCGGCCAGCGCCGCACCGTTCCGACAGCCCCGATCATCCCCGCCGAGGCGGCGCGGAACTATCGCTACGCCTTGCAGGTGCAGGGCGATAGCCCGCCATGGCGGCCCGTCTCCGTCTTCGACGATGGCCGCCGCGTCTATGTCGTCTTCCCGGCCGGGATCGTGCAGGGCGAGATGCCGCCCATCTTCGTGCTTGGCGCGAACGGCGAGCCGCAGATCGTCAACAGCCGAGTCCACCAGAACGTCCTGATCGTGGACCGCCTGTTCGGCGCGGCCGAGCTGCGCCTTGGCTCTGGCAGCCGCCAGCAGGTCGTCAGGATCGTCCGCACCAACCCGACGCAGGCCGCCGACGCGCAGCCCGCCAGCGCGACCGGAGGCTCCCCGTCATGACCGACAACACCATCACCGAAACCGCAGCCCCCATGCGGCTGCGCGCCGAGCCGCCGCGCGTCACCCGCCTGTCCCGCAAGATGCTGGCGGGCGTCGGCGCGGTTGCGTTGCTCGGCATCGGCGGCGCACTCATCTATGCGCTCCAGACCCGCGACGGAGGGCCGGACGGCGGCGAACTCTACTCGACCGAGAACCGGCCCACGGCGGACGGCCTCGCCGGTCTGCCAAGCGACTATAGCGGGCCGGTGCTCGGCCCCGCGCTGCCCGGAGATTTGGGCCGTCCGATCCTCGACGCGCAGAACCGAGGGCAGCCCGTCGCACCGCCTACGATGGCGACGCCCGCCGTCGATCCCGCCGAGGAACGCCGCCGCGCCGAGGAAGAAGCCGCGCGCTTAAGCAATGTGTTCTTCCAGTCCGGCCCGCGCACGGGATCGCCGGCAGGGACGGCCATGCCCAGCCTTGCCGGTCTTGGCCTCGGCGGACAGCCCGCGACGCAGGACCGGCACGCGGCTTTCCTCAATGGACCCGTGGACCGGCAGACTGTCGCGCCGGATCGTGTCGCGCCGCCGGCATCGCCCTACATCCTTCAGGCCGGGGCCGTGATTCCGGCCGCGCTCATCACCGGCATCCGTTCGGACCTGCCGGGCCAGATCACGGCTCAAGTGACCGAGAACGTCTATGACAGCCCGACCGGGTCGCTGCTGCTGATCCCGCAGGGAACGCGCATCATCGGCCAATACGATGACGGCGTGACCTTCGGCCAGCGAAGGGTGCTCTTGGTGTGGAACCGCCTGATCCTGCCGGGCGGCCGTTCCATCGTCCTTGAGCGTCTGCCGGGTGCGGACGCTTCCGGTTACGCCGGGCTTGAGGATGGCGTGGATTACCACTGGTGGGATCTGATGAAGGCCGCAGGGCTGTCCACGCTGCTCGCAGTCGGCACGGAACTGGCGACCAGCGACGAGGACCGGCTTATCCGGGCCATCCGCGACGGGGCGCAGGATACCGTCAATCAGGCGGGGCAGCAGATCGTCCAGCGCCAGTTGCAGGTCGCACCGACGCTGACCATCCGGCCCGGCTTCCCGGTCAGGATCATCGTCACCCGCGACCTTGTATTCGAACCGGCAGGAGGTTGACCATGACCAAGCTGAAACTCGGCCCGCTGCCCGACGACAAGCCCGTGAAGATCACCGTGGAGCTGCCTGCGCCACTTCACCGCGATCTGGTCGCCTATGCCGAGGTGCTGGCCCGCGAGAGCGGCCAGCCCGCCGCCGATCCCGTCAGGCTCATCGTGCCGATGCTGGAGCGGTTCATCGCAACGGATCGCGGCTTCGCCAAGGCACGGCGAGCCGCCAACTGAGTCCCATCCCGGCAGGGGTGCCGCCAGCGCATAGGCGCAAATGCGGCACGCTACAGGCCGCCGACTGCCCTCCATGGTTCGCCTAATTCCGGGGCCTTGAGCGCCTCGGATTCCAACAGAACCAAGGAGGATTCCATGTGCGCAGAGCGCCGCCGCGCCCGGAGAGGGCGACCGCGACAGTCGATCCCCGAACCACTTCCCGACGATCTTTTCGACTACGCCGACGATCCTACGCCCGACGGCCGGACGCGAGCCGGCAACATGCCACTTCTCGGCCCGGATGGGCAGAGGATGCGTGTCACCGACGACTGGCCCGAAGACATTCCCGTCACCGAAGCCGAGATTGACGTGTTCGAGCGTTGGTTCGGCGATGTGTTCGACGAACTCTTGAACCCGAGAAAGCCGAATGACAGCTTGCAATACCTATCACAAACTGATAGGAAAAAGACGTGAGCGTGGATCGTGATCCAAGCCTCGACACGCTTCTGGACCTCGACGGACAGATGCTCTTTGTCGATCCCGAGGGCGGCCATTGGGTGAAGTTCGTCGTCACCCGCGTTCCGGCCTCGCCGGAAAAGCCGCACGGCCTCGATTATTCGCTCACGCTTCACGAGCCTTCGGGCGAACGGCTGGTCGGCTTCGACAATGCCCATCCGGTCGGCCGAGGCAGGCGCGGCGCGCCGATGGACCATCGGCACCGCTTTCAGACCGTGAAGCCTTACGCCTACGAGGATGCGGCCACGCTGCTGGCCGACTTCTGGCAGGCCGTGGACGCGGTATTGAAGGAACGAGGTGCCCTATGACCACATTGAAAGTCGGGATTGCCGACTATGAAGAAATGAAGGCCCGCACCATGCGGATCGCGCGCGGCGAGGAAAAACCTGCGCCCAGCGATCCGAAGGTGTGGTTCACCTCGACCGAATCCTTTGCCAAGGTGCTGTCGGCCGGCAACCGCGAACTGCTGCGCATCATCGCCGAGAAAGCCCCGGCATCGCTGGAGGAACTGGCGGAAATCACCGGCCGGGCCGGCTCCAATCTGTCACGCACCCTGAAAACCATGGAGAACTACGGTCTTGTGCGACTCGAACCGGGGCATGGGCGTAAGCTCGCGCCCAAGGTGGTGCATGACCGCGTGGAGCTGGCGTTGCCCCTGATCGACCACCCCAAGATGAAGAAAGCTATGGGAGGCCGACCATGAACATTCACAGCCCAACCACTACCGCCCGCGCCGCGCTCTACCTGCGCGTTTCGACTGCCCGGCAGGCGGAGCATGATATTTCCATTCCCGACCAGAAGCGGCAGGGCGAAGCCTATTGCGAGCAGCGCGGCTATCAGCTCGTTGAGACTTATGTGGAACCGGGCGCAACCGCCACCAACGACAAGCGCCCCGAATTCCAGCGCATGATCGAGGCGGGCACGTCGAAGCCCGCGCCCTTCGACATTGTCGTGGTGCATAGCTTCTCGCGCTTCTTCCGCGATCACTTCGAGATGGAGTTCTACGTTCGCAAGCTGGCGAAGAACGGCGTCAAGCTCGTGTCCATCACGCAGGAAATGGGCGACGATCCCATGCACCAGATGATGCGGCAGATCATGGCGCTGTTCGACGAATACCAGTCCAAGGAGAACGCCAAGCACGTCCTGCGCGCCATGAACGAGAATGCCCGGCAGGGTTTCTGGAACGGCGCACGGCCGCCCATCGGCTATCGCATCGTCGCGGCCGAGCAGCGCGGATCGAAGATCAAGAAGAAGCTGGAGATCGACCCGCTGCACGCCGACACCGTGCGGCTGATCTATCGCCTGTTCCTCGAAGGAGACGGCACGTCCGGCGCGATGGGCGTCAAGGCCATCGCCACCTATCTCAACGAGCGCCGCTTCTTCACCCGCGACGGAGGGCGTTGGGGATTGGCGCAAATCCACGCCATCCTGACCCGCACCACCTATATCGGCGAGCACAGGTTCAACACCCGCTCGCACAAGGATCGGGAGAAGAAGCCGGAGAGCGAGGTCGCCATCATGGCGGTGCCGCCCCTAATCGAGCGCGAGACGTTCGACGCGGTGCAAGCCCGCCTCAAGTCCCGCAATCCCATGGTGACGCCTGCACGTGTCTCCAGCGGCCCGACGCTCCTGACCGGCATTTGCTTCTGCGCCAAGTGCGGGGGAGCGATGACGCTTCGCACCGGCCAAGGCAGCACGGGCGCGACATACCGCTACTATACCTGCTCGACCAAGGCCCGGCAGGGCAAGACCGGCTGCAAGGGTCGCACGATCCCCATGGACAAGCTGGACCATACGGTCGCCGATTATATCGGGAACCGCCTGCTCCTGCCCAAGCGGTTGGAAACCGTCCTTGCCAGCGTCATCGACCGCCGACAGGAACGCACCGAGCGCCGCCGCGAGCATCTTGCCGAGCTTCAAAGGCGAATCACGGAAGCCGACCAGCGGCTCGGCCGTCTCTTTGACGCCATCGAAGCCGGCATGGTGGCCAAGGACGACGCCATGGCAAAGGAACGCATGGTGAGCCTCAAGGCATTGCGGGATCAAGCCGCCGCCGACGCGGAGCGCACGCAGCTCGCGCTCGATAGTTCAGGCAATCAGGGCGTCACCCCCGATATGCTCAAGGGGTTTGCCCGCAAAGCCCGTGAACGGATCAGGCTCAACGATGGCGGCTACCGCCGCGACCATCTACGCGCGCTGGCGCAGCGTGTCGAGGTTGCCGACGACGAGGTTCGCATCATGGGATCGAAGTCGGAACTGCTGCGAACGCTGGTCGCCGCTTCAAGCGTAGAAACGGCGGCGTTCGGCGTTCATAGTTCTGTTCTGAAATGGCGCACCCGAGAGGATTCGAACCTCTGGCCTCTGCCTTCGGAGGGCAGCGCTCTATCCAGCTGAGCTACGGGTGCAGCGCCAGAGTTGCTTAAACGCAAACAATGGCCTTCGCAATGGGGCTTAGCCAAAAAGCTCGCGGCAGAAAGTCAGCCCGTCGACGAGCGCGTCGACATCCTCGGCGGTGTTGTACATGCCGAAGCTGGCCCGCGCGCTTGCGGTGACGTTGAAGAACTCCAGCAGCGGCATGGCGCAATGCGTCCCTGCCCTGACGGCAATCCCGCGCTTGTCGAGGATGGTCGAGATGTCATGCGCATGCGCCCCCTCCATCGTCATCGAGAAGATCGCGCCCTTGTCGGGCGCATCGCCCTGAACGCTCAGCCAGTTCAGGCTGCGCAGCCGGTCGCGGGCAAGGTCGCGCAGGCTGCGCTCATGCGCGGCGATGTTCTCCATGCCGAGGTCCATCATGTATTCCAGCGCGACGCCGAGGCCGATCTGGTTGACGATGCCAGGCGTGCCTGCCTCGAACCGCAGGGGCGGATCGGCATAGTCGACGCTGTCGCGGGTCACGGTGCGGATCATGTCGCCGCCGCCCATGAAGGGCCGCATCTCGGCCTGACGCGCGCGCGAGATCCAGATCGCGCCGGACCCCGAGGGCCCGTAAAGCTTGTGCCCGGTGATCGCGTAGAAATCGACACCAAGCGCGCCGACATCGACCGGCATATGCACCGCACCCTGCGAGCCGTCGACCAGCACGGGCACATCGGTGCCGCGCGCGATCGCGCCCACATCGACCACGGTGCCGGTCACGTTCGACATATGTGTCACGGCAACGAGCTTCGTTTTGGGACCAATGGCGGCCAGCACCTTTTCGGGCGGCAGGCTGCCGTCAGGCTCGGGCTCGACCCATTTCAGCACGACGCCCTGACGCTCGCGCAGGAAATGCCAGGGCACGATATTGGCGTGATGCTCCAGCACCGACAGCACGATCTCATCACCCGCCTGCAGACGCGGCGCGGCCCAGCCGTAAGAGACGAGGTTCAGCCCCTCGGTCGCGCCCGAGGTGAAGATCACCTCATCTTCATGTGGGGCATGCAGAAAGCGGGCGATGATGGCACGCACACGCTCATAATTCTCGGTCGCGAGGTTCGAGAGATAGTGCAGCCCGCGATGGACGTTCGCGTATTCGGCCGAATAGGCCTGCGAGATCGCGTCGATCACCACCTGCGGCTTCTGGGCCGAGGCGCCGCTGTCCAGATAGACCAGCGGTCGGCCATTCACCTTCTGCGAGAGGATCGGGAAGTCCTTGCGGACCTTCTGGATATCAAAACTCATGCCGGAACCTCCGGGGTTACCCCTAGCGCGGTCAAAACGATGGTCAGAAGAATGGCCAGCCCGAAAAGCGAGGCCATGAAGCCCAGGATGACCTTCCCCATATTGCGAAAGCCGTGAAGCGCCTTGGTCATCGTCACCAGCAGATAGAGCGCCAGCGCGATCGAGATCGTAACGACGAATTGCGCCGCCGCCGGAAAGACCAGCGCCAGAACGATCTGCAGCGCCGAGGAGGCGACCATCAGCATCTCGATCCAGCCGATGATCAGCATGGCGTCGGGGAATGTGCCGGTGCCGCCAAAGGCGCGGCCAAGGAAGGTGATCGCGGCAGTCATGATCAGCATGCCAAGAAGCTGCATCCCCGCATAAGAGATGGGCTGCATGCTGATGGCGGTGACCAGATCATCCGTCCCGGACGGGATCAGATAAGAGATCAGGGCCACCAGCAGCGCGGCCAGCGAGGCCGCCAGCACCATCACCATCCAGCGGGCAAAAAGGGGAAGCCCCAGCCCTTGCAGGACGCGGTAGGCGGCAGCGGGGTTGCGCACCGACAGGACGACCAGATCACCCAGATTGCTGAAGTTCATGCCTTCTCCGCGACGGCTTTCAATCCGGCCCCCCATATCACCAGAAAGGCGATGCCAGCCAGTGCCTGAACCAGCGTCAGCGCAGGGCCGGGGCCGACGAAACCCGCCGTCATCCCCGCCAGCAGCATCGCGGGCGAGACCGCCAGCAACGCCCAGAAAAGCGCGAGCCGCGAATCCAGCGGCGAAATCCGCCAGCGCAGCAGTCGCGCCAGCACAGGGACCAGCGCCGCCAGCCCATAAGCCAACAGCGGCATCATGAACATGACGGCCAGCAGCGCCCCGCCCATCCGCGCGCCCAGCGGGATCGAGGGATCCAACTCAGCCGCGCGCGCATGCCCCGGCGCCTGAGCGATCAGGAACATCAGCATCGCCAGCATCAGGATCACGATCAGAACCCGGTCAGGCGCCCCCCGAAGCGAGGTGATCACCTTGCCCGGGCGGCGCCAGCTTTGCAGGATGCGCGGAACGATACCCGCCTGGGTCATGCTTTCGCAGAAGCTCCGTTTCCGCTGGGGTCCAGCTCGCTTGCGCGGCTGGTCAGCCACTCGTCCAGACGCTCGGAGATCTCGTCGCGCAGGCGGAGGTCATCGACCTCTTCCAGCGCAGCGGCCAGGAACGAGAGGACCAGCAGAACGGTCGCCCGCTCTTTCGGAACCCCGCGCGAGCGCAGATAGAACAGCGCCGTCTCGTCCAGCGCGCCGGTGGTCGAGCCATGGCTGCATTTGACGTCATCGGCATAGATCTCAAGTTCGGGCTTGGCCAGAAACTCGCTGTCGTCATCCAGAAGAAGCGCCTGGCTGATCTGATAGCCGTCGGTCTTCTGCGCACCGGGCTTGACGAGAATCTTGCCCTGGAACACGCCGCGCGCGCCGCTTTTCAGCACCTTCTTATAGACCTGACGGCTTTCGCACCGCTCGGCCGCATGGGTGATGAAAACGGTGTCGTCCTGATGGAAGGGACCGACGCGACCGTCGCCCAGAACCGCCGCCGCAATATGGGCCACGGCATCATCGCCGACGATCTCGAGCACGCTTTCATTGCGCATCAAGGTGCCGTTGACCTGCAGGTTGAAGGATTTGAACAGCGCCTCGGCATCGACGCGGGCGAAGATCTGGCTGATGCCGACCTTCTGATAGCCCGCGCGCTTGGCCGCGATGTGGTGCAGCTGCGCGCCTTTGGCCAGATCCGCCTCGATCACCGCATTCGAACGTGCGCCGACCATGCCGGTTTCCAGCAGGGTCAGTTCCGACCCGGCCTCCAGCTTCAGCACATGATGCAGATGCACGTCGGCCAGCGGATCGCTGCGACGATAGACCAGATGCACCGGGCGCGAGACCTTGCCGGTCACCCGGATCAGCACGCCATCGGTTGCTGCCAGCGTGTTCAGCGCGGCAAAGGGGCGCGCGACCGGGGTCTGGCCCGCCGTTTCCAGTTTGCCATAGACACCTGCGGCCCAGTGATCGGCCTGCGCATCAGCGGTGGCCAGAGAGGCGATCTCAAGCCCCTCGCCCTTCAGCTCGTCCGAGGCAGCCGCATCGAAGCGACCGTCGACAAAGACCAGCCGCAGCCGGTCGATGCTGGTGAAGAGAGGCGAATCCAGAACCGATTCATCGACCGGCAGCGCGTTGGGCTGCGGCTGGTTGAAGGCGGCCGGGTTGGTGTAGCGCCAGTATTCGTCGCGCCCCTTCGGCAGGCCCATGGCCTGCAAACGGGTCAGCGCATCGGCACGTGCGGCGCGTGTGAAGCCGCCGACCGGCAGATCCAGCGCGGCCAGTCGCAGCGCCAGCGGCTCTTGCGGGGCCGTTTCCGGCTTCGCCGAGGCAAGCGTTGTCGTGGACATCACTGGACCTCCGCCAGCAGTTCGCCATAGCCGTTCTGTTCGACCTCAAGCGCCAGCTCGGGGCCGCCGGTCTTGATGATGCGACCGTCGAACATGATGTGGACGACATCCGGTTTGATGTGGTCCAGCAGGCGCTGGTAGTGGGTGATGACCAAGAAAGCGCGGTCGGGCGAACGCAGCGCGTTCACGCCCTCGGCCACCAGCCGCATGGCGTCGACGTCCAGACCCGAGTCGGTTTCGTCCAGAATGCACATGCGCGGCTCAAGCATGGCCATCTGCAGGATCTCGTTGCGCTTCTTCTCGCCCCCCGAGAAGCCGACGTTGACCGGACGCTTCAGCATCTCGGCGTCGATGTTCAGGCTTTTCGCCTTCTCACGCACGACTTTCAGGAATTCGGCGGCGGTCAGTTCTTCCTCGCCACGGGCCTTGCGCTGTGCGTTCACGGCGGTGCGCAGGAAGGTCAGGTTACCGACGCCGGGGATCTCGACCGGGTACTGGAACGCCAGGAACAGGCCAGCGGCGGCCCGCTCTTCCGGCTCCATGTCCAGAAGGGCCTGCCCGTCCAGCGTCGCCTCACCCTCGGTCACCTCATAGCCGTCGCGGCCCGAGAGGACATAGGACAGCGTCGACTTGCCCGAACCGTTCGGGCCCATGATCGCATGAACCTGGCCCGCCGGCACCGTCAGGTTGACCCCTTTCAGGATCTGCTTGCCACCATCTTCAAGTTCGGCGTGCAGGTTTTTGATTTCCAGCATAGTTTTCCCTATTCAATCGTGACGGCCGTACCGGAGGCAGACACCATCAGCATATTGTTGATAACCTCGTAATCGAGGTCCACTCCGACGACGGCATTGCCGCCAAGCTCGGTCGCGTGCTCTTGCATCTCGCGAATTGCGGTGCGGCGCGCGTCCGCCAATGCAGTCTCGTAGGCGCCCGACCGGCCGCCTACGATGTCGCGAATCCCGGCAAAGAGATCGCGAAAAATATTCGCCCCGATGATCGTCTCGCCCACCACGACGCCATGATAGGCGGTGATGCGGCGACCTTCGATCGAGGGCGTGGTGGTCGTGATCATCCGACCGAGCCCTCCAGCGAAATCGCGACCAGCGACTGCGCCTCCATGGCGAACTCCATGGGCAGGGCCTGCAGCACCTCGCGGCAGAAGCCGTTGACGACCAGCGCCACCGCCTCTTCCTCGTCCATGCCACGGGCGCGGCAGTAGAACAGCTGATCGTCATCGACCTTCGAGGTGGTGGCCTCGTGCTCGACCCGGCTCGAGTTGTTCTTGACCTCGATATAGGGGACCGTGTGGGCCCCGCATTTGTCGCCGATCAGCAGGCTGTCGCATTGCGTATAGTTGCGGCTGTTGGTGGCCTTCGGATGCATCGAGACCTGACCGCGATAGGTATTCTGCGCGTGACCGGCAGAAATTCCTTTCGAAACAATGCGCGAGCGGGTGTTCTTGCCAAGATGGATCATCTTGGTCCCGGTGTCGGCCTGCTGGTGGTTGTTGGTGATCGCGATCGAGTAGAACTCGCCCTGGCTTTCCTCGCCGCGCAGCAGGCAGGAGGGGTATTTCCAGGTGATCGCCGAGCCGGTCTCGACCTGCGTCCACATGATCTTGGCGCGGGCCTCGCGGCAATCGGCGCGCTTGGTCACGAAGTTATAGATGCCGCCCTTGCCGTCCTCATCACCCGGGAACCAGTTCTGGACGGTCGAGTATTTGACCTCGGCGTCCTCCAGAATGACGATTTCCACGACAGCCGCGTGCAGCTGGGCCACGTCGCGCTTGGGCGCGGTGCAGCCTTCCAGATAGCTGACATAGCTGCCCTTGTCGGCGATGATCAGCGTGCGCTCAAACTGCCCGGTGTTTTCAGCGTTGATGCGGAAATAGGTCGAAAGCTCCATCGGGCAGCGCACGCCTGGCGGGATGTAGACAAACGATCCGTCCGAGAAGACAGCCGCGTTCAGCGCCGAGAAGAAGTTGTCCGACGCCGGAACCACCGTGCCCAGGTATTTCTTCACCAGCTCGGGATGCTCGCGCACCGCTTCCGAGATCGAACAGAAGATCACGCCGGCCTTCGCCAGCTCATCCTTGAAGGTCGTCCCGACCGAAACCGAGTCGAAGACCGCATCGACCGCGACCTTGCGCGCCTCGGCGGGCGTGTCGCCGGCGCCTTCGACGCCAGCCAGGATCATCTGCTCTTTCAGCGGAATGCCCAGCTTTTCATAGGTCGCCAGCAACTTCGGATCAACCTCGTCCAGCGACTTCGGCTTGACCGACATGCTTTTCGGACGCGCGTAGTAATACTGGTCCTGATAGTCGATGGCCGGAATATCCAGCATGGCCCAGGTCGGCAGGGTCATGTCCTGCCAGCGCCGGAAGGCCTTGAGGCGCCATTCCGTCATCCACTCGGGCTCTTCATTCTTTTCGGAAATCAGACGGACGATATCCTCGTTGATGCCCTTCGGGGCATACTCCATCTCGATTTCGGTTTCCCAGCCGTATTTATACGACCCCATGTTCTGGACGGTCTCGACCGTTTCGCGATCCACGCCGTCGCGGACTTCCAAAGCGTCAGTGCCAAGATCAGCCATCTTAAACCCTTCCTGCGGTTGCCCGCCCTTCATTCCTGCCGCGCCAGCGCTGCCACGCGGACAGCCAGGCATCTGCAAAGCTTTTCACGTCCCGTTCGGACGTCGTCGGCCCGATCGAGACACGTATTGCATCGCCCGCCCTTTCCGGCGCGATCCCCATTGCCGTCAGCACGCTGCTGGCCCGTACCTTTCCCGAAGAACAGGCCGAGCCCGCCGAAACGGCAAAACCTGCAAGGTCCATCTGCATGACCTGAGTCTCACCCCGCCATCCGGGCGTAAGAATGGACAGGGTGTTCGGCAGGCGACGGCTCTCGCGCCCAGGGAATGTAACCATTTCCGCCCCGGTTTCCAGAGCGGCCATCAGTTTATCACGCAGTTCAGCCGTTTTTTCCCAGATTCCTTGATCCAGATCATTCTGCGCCGCTTTTGCCGCCGCTGCAAACCCCAGGATTCCGATCAGATTCTCGGTCCCCGCGCGGCGTCCCTGCTCTTGCCCGCCGCCCCGGATGCGGGCCTCGATCTCGGTCCCGCGGCGCAGGATCAGCGCGCCGATGCCGCGCGGCCCGCCCAGCTTGTGGGCCGAGACGATCCCGGCTTCGATCCCCAGCCAGTTGAACGCGAAGGGGACCTTGCCGAAGGCCTGTGTCAGATCGCTGAGCGCCAGCCCCTGCGGCAGTTCCTGCATGACGCCGGTTTCCGAATTGGCCATCTGCAGCGCCGAGGCTGCCGGATCGCTGACGGTGACCGCACCCGAATGACCGACCTCAAGCGTGGGCTTGCACCAGGCCAGAACCGCCGGATGCTCGACCGCCGCGCAGTGGAATGCGCCCTCATCCGGCCCGCGCCCGGCCAGCGCCAGTGCCGCCGCCTCGGTCGCCCCTGAGGTGAAGATGACATCCGCCCCTTCCGCCCCAAGCGCCGTAGCGATCTCTTCCCGCGCCCGCTCGAGCGCCGTCTTGGCCGCCCGCCCCTCGGCATGGACCGAGGAGGGATTGCCGACGATCTCACTGGCCGCGATCATCGCGTCGCGCGCCTCGGACCGCAGCGGCGTGGTCGCGTTCCAGTCCAGATAGACCCGGCTCATACGCTGTCTCCTGGCAAATCATCTTCTGCACTTTCATCGGTTTGCGCGGGATTGTTCATCTTGTTTGCGATGCGTTCGGCCAGACGCCGGGCGACCTCGGTCTTTTCAAGACGAGGCCAGCTTTCCGTGCCTTCGGCGGTGATCAGTATCACCGCATTCTCATGCCCGCCCATGATGCCGGTCGAGGGGCTAACGTCATTGGCCACGATCCAGTCGCACCCTTTGCGCTGCCGCTTCTGCTGGGCGTGATGCAGAACATCGTCGGTCTCAGCGGCGAAGCCCACGACCAGATGGGGGCGGTCCTTCGCCAGCTTGCTGATCCAGGCCAGAATGTCGGGGTTCTCGGCGAACTCAAGGACCGGGAACTGACCCGAGCCATCCTTCTTGATCTTCTGCGCACTGGCATTGCTGACGCGCCAATCGGCCACGGCAGCGGCCATTACGGCAGCATCGGCAGGCAGCGCCGCCTCGACCGCGTCACGCATCTCACGCGCCGTGGTGACCGCGATGACCTCGACGCCTTCCGGCGGCGGCACTTCCGCCGGGCCGGTGACGAAACTGACCCGCGCCCCCAGCTTGCGCAATTCAGCCGCAATCGCCGTGCCCTGCTGGCCGCTGGAGCGGTTGGCGATATAGCGGACCGGATCGATCGGCTCATGCGTCGGCCCCGAGGTCACGATGATATGCCGCCCCGACAGCGGCCCGCGCGAGGGCAGCGCCACCACCGCCTCAGGCGGCAGGCGCAGCGGAGCCTCAGGCGACAGATGCTGGCGGATCGCGGCCAGAATCGCCTCGGGTTCAGCCATGCGGCCGGGGCCGAACTCGCCGCAGGCCATGTCGCCATCGGTCGGGCCGACGAAATGGATGCCGTCCGCCTCCAGCATGTCACAGTTTCTTTGCGTCGCCGCATGCTGCCACATGCGCACATTCATCGCAGGCGCGACCAGCACCGGCTTGTCGGTCGCCAGCAGCAGGGTCGAGGCCAGATCGTCGGCCAGCCCCGTCGCCATCTTGGCTATCAGGCTGGCAGTCGCGGGCGCCACAACCACCAGATCAGCGGCGCGCGACAGCTGGATATGCCCCATCTCGGCTTCCCGTGTCAGATCGAACAGTTCCGTATGACAGGGCGACTCGGAGAGCGCAGAAAGCGTCAGCGGCGTCACGAATTCCGCCCCTGCCCGCGTCAACACCGGCACCACCTGCGCGCCCTCGCGCCGCAACGCGCGGATCAGTTCGGGGATCTTGAAGGCGGAAATCCCGCCACCGACGATCAGCAGAATGCGCTTGCCCAGCATGAAGGTCCTCCTGTCATGTGCCTGCCCTGCACATATGCCGATGCGCGCCGCCCGACAAGCAAAGCCGCCACCGACAGGCGTTAACCGATTTTTAAGACCGCCTCGTTAACCTTTCCTCAAGCAAGAGCAGGGGCAGAATTTGGCAATCGCCTATACCGTGGCTTTCGACGGCATCGACGCGCGTCTGGTCGAAGTGCAATGCACCGTATCGGCAGGCCTTCCGGCCTTCGCCATCGTCGGCCTGCCCGACAAATCCATCAGCGAGGCGCGCGAGCGGGTGCGGGCCGCCTTCAGCGCCATGTCCATCGCCCTGCCGAATCGGCGGATCACGGTGAACATGTCGCCTGCGGACCTGCCGAAAGAGGGATCGCATTTCGATCTACCCATCGCGCTGGCGGTGCTGGCCGCGCTGGAGATTGTCCCGCATGAGGCGCTGGCAGGCATCGTCTCGCTGGGCGAACTGGCCTTGGACGGGCGGCTGGTCGCGGTCAACGGTGCCCTGCCCGCCGCCATGGCGGCTGCCGAGGAAGACCGCGCGCTCGTCTGCCCGCACGCCTGCGGACCGGAAGCAGCCTGGGTCGCCTCGGTTCCCGTCCTTGCCCCCAGAAGCCTGAAGGACCTGATCGATCACCTGATCGATCGCGCGCCCTTGCCCCCGGCGACAGCGGGCGAGGTCTCCTCCCCCCGGACCTGCGGCGATCTGGCGGAGGTACGCGGACAGGAACGCGCCCGCAGGGCGCTTGAGATTTCAGCAGCTGGCCGACATCATCTTCTGATGTCGGGGCCTCCTGGGGCGGGAAAGTCCATGCTGGCCTCGCGCCTGCCGGGGATCATGCCGCCCCTGACACCGGCCGAGGCACTGGAAACCTCGATGATCCATTCGCTGGCGGGCATTCTGTCGGATGGCGGTATCACCCGCGATGCCCCCTTCCGCGACCCGCATCACAGCGCCTCCCGGGCCGCAATCACCGGCGGCGGTCGGGGCAGCCTGCCGGGGGAAATCAGCCTAGCGCATAATGGCGTGCTGTTTCTGGACGAACTGCCCGAGTTCCCCCGCCACGTCCTCGAAACGCTGCGCCAGCCCATCGAGACCGGAGAGGTCGCCGTCGCCCGGGCCAACGCCCATGTGCGCTATCCCAGCCGCTTCCTGCTGGTCGCCGCCGCGAACCCCTGTCGCTGTGGCTATCTGACCGATCCGGCGCGGTCCTGCGCGCGTGCACCAAACTGCGGGGCGGATTATCTGGGGCGGATCTCGGGCCCGTTGATGGACCGTTTCGACATTCGGATTGAGGTCCCCGCCGTCACCATTGCCGAGCTTGAGTTGCCCCCCGACGGAGAAAGCTCCGCAACCGTCGCGGAACGCGTGGCGGCGGCGCGCGAGATCCAGTCTCAGCGATTTGCGGGCCATGCGCAGGTGCGCACCAATGCCGATGCGACCGGAAGCCTGCTCGACCAGATTACCCCACTCGACGCCGAAGGGCGAGATCTGGTCATGCGCGCGGCTGAAAAGCTGGGGCTCAGCGCGCGCGGCTATCACCGGGTTCTGCGCACCGCCCGCACCATCGCCGATCTTGCCGGATCTGAGGCCGTGCGACGCCCGCATCTGGCCGAGGCGATTTCCTATCGCCTGCCCTTCCTGACGAGCGGTTAAACCGCCGCACTGCGCCTTGCTGCAAGGCGGCGTTCAACAGCGTCCCAGATCAGGGCGGCGGCATTCGTGCCGTCGAACCGCTCAAGCTCCTGAATACCGGTGGGTGAGGTCACATTGATCTCGGTCAGCCAGCCGTCGATGACGTCGATCCCGGTGAACAGCAGTCCCTTCTCGCGCAGGACGGGGCCAATGATGGCGCAAATCTCGCGCTCCCGCTCGGTCAGGCCGACTTTTTCCGGGCGTCCACCGACATGCATGTTCGACCGCGCCTCACCAGAGGCCGGGACGCGGTTGATCGCGCCCACCGGCTCACCATCGACCAGAATCACGCGCTTGTCGCCCTTGACCACCGCCGGCAGGTATTTCTGCGCAATCACCGGCTCGCGGCTGATGGCCGTGAACATTTCCATCAGCGACGACAGATTGGGATCTTCAGGCCGCAGGTGGAAGACACCCGCACCGCCATTGCCATAGAGCGGCTTGACGATGATATCGCCATGTTTCGCACGGAACTTGCGGATCTGAGCGATGTCGCGGGTGATCAGCGTGGGCGGGGTCAGGTCGGGAAAGTCCAGAACCAGCAGCTTCTCAGGACTGTTGCGGACCCAGAAAGGGTCATTGACGACCAGCACCTCATTGCTGACGCGGTCCAGCAGATGGGTGTTGGTGATATAGCTCATGTCGAATGGCGGGTCCTGCCGCAGCCAGACCACATCGAATTCGGTCAGTTCGACTTCCACCTCATCCCCGAAGGTGACGTGATTGCCTTCTTCCCGGCGCAGCGTGATCGGCCGCCCCTTGGCCAGGATGCGACCTTCGACATAGCTCATATTCTCAACGGTGTACTGGAACAGGCGGTGTCCCCGCTCTTGCGCCTCCAGCCCCAGCCTGAACGTGCTGTCGCCATCGATCGACACGTTTTCAACGGGATCCATCTGCAGCGCGACATTCAGGCCCATGGGACATACTCCAGCATTTTCTGCCGGATTTGTGGCCCGTGCTGCGGGCCATTGCAACCCCGCCGCTTCAGTTCAGCCCAAATGCGTTTTCGATCACTTCGATTATGCCGATCTGATCGAGCAGAGCCGCGTCAAAGCGCATCTCGGTCAATTGTCCGGTCGGCAGGCGACCACAATATTCTTCCGCCGCCTGACACAGGCGGTCCATCTTGCGCCGATCGATGCGCTCGGCCGCGAGTGCATGCCATGCCGCTTTCTTCACCTCGACAAACACGATGGTCGAGCCGTCCTGCACGACCAGATCAATCTCACCTGCCCTGCCCCGCCACCTTTGCGCAAGAATCCGGTAGCCCCGGTCTTCATAGTGTCGCGCCACACCTGCCTCGGCAGCCATCCCGGAACGAAAGGCCACCATGCCGCGCTGCTGGCGCATCCGGTCCGGTACCGCAGCCCTGCGACCACCGCTCACCCTCTCCAAGACCGCCATCGCCTGCATGTTCGCCCCTATTCCTTGTCCTTCAACGTAATCGCCAGCGCATAGACGTCGCGCCTTGCCAACCCGAACCCGGCCGCCACGTCGCTTGCGGCGTCCTTGACCGACATATGCTGCATCAGCCGCGCCAGCTCGGCGCGAATGACCTCTTCATCTGGTGCAACAATTTCCGGATGCCCGAACAGCACCACAATTTCCCCGCGCAAACCTTCTTCGGGGATCCGCTCCAGCACCTCAGATGCGGTGCCGCGAATGACTTCCTCGAATTTCTTCGTCAGCTCCCTGCAGATGACCGTAGCCCGATTCGGTTCAGTTTCGCAGATATTTGCCAAGAGTTGCTTAACGCGCTTGGGGCTTTCGAACGCGATCACCGTGGCGTCGGTCGCGGCCCAGCTTTCGATCCATCTTTTGCGCGCGCCTGCGGCCGAAGGCGGAAAGCCCACGAACAGAAAGCGGTCGCTCGGCAGGCCCGAGACCGACAGTGCCGCCAGTGCCGCCGACGGGCCGGGAACGGCGTGGACCTTGTGCCCCGCCTCAGCCGCGTCACGGGCGAGGCGATAGCCGGGATCGGCGACCAGCGGCGTGCCTGCATCCGAGGCGTAGGCCACGCTCGCCCCCTGCTCCAGCGCCTGCAGAATCGCCGGGCGCTGCCGGTCGCCGTTGTGATCGTGATAGGCAAGGATCCGCCGCCCGCGCAGCGGCACGCCGTGGATGTCCATGAGGTGGCGCAGGTTGCGCGTGTCCTCGGCTGCCAGCACATCGGCCGAGTTCAGCAAATCCAGCGCCCGCAGGGTGATATCGCGGGCCGAGCCGATGGGGGTCGCCAGCAGATAGAGGCCCGGCTGAGGCCGTGTTGCCAGCACCGAGGCCGCGACCGGACGGGCCGCCGTTTCGGAATTGTCATGACTTTCGGCCATTTCGCCACCTCTTCCTGCTGGTTCGGCACGTTGCCATGAACGCCTTATGCCAATAATCTGCCCGGGTTAAGTCACTTGCCTCGACCAACAGGGAATCAACGGAATGAGTATCTTTCATACGATCCGCAAAGCCTTCAACCTGCGCCGACCCGTCATGCGCGGCGGCGCGGTCCTGTCGGTGATGGCATTGGCGGCCTGCGAGCCGATCGGAGCGGGCGGGCCTGAATCCGGCCGCACCATCGATCCCTCGAAACCGGTGCAGGTGGCGCTTCTGGTGCCCGGCGGCACCGGCAGCGGCGATCTGGACTGGCTCGCGCGCTCGCTGACGAATTCGGCCAAGATGGCCGCCTCGGACGCGCAGGGCGCGACCATCGACCTGAAGGTCTATAACGCAGGCTCGGACCCCGCGACCGCCGTCGCACGCGCCAATGAGGCGGTGGCCAATGGCGCGCAGATCATTCTGGGCCCGCTTTTCGCCGATTCCGCCAATGCGGTCGGCAGCGCCGTCGCCTCGCAAGGGGTGAACGTGCTCTCATTCTCGAACAACACCGACATCGCGGGCGGCAACGTCTTCGTGCTGGGCAACACCTTCGACAATATCGCGGACCGTCTGGTTGGCTACAGCGTCAAGAACGGCAAGCGCCGCATCCTGATGGTGGCCGAAGATGATGCCGCAGGTCAGGTCGGCGCCCGCGCCATCGAGCGCGCGATCCAGCGCAACCGCGCCACGCTGGCCGGAAGCGCGATGCACCCCGTTTCGCAATCGGGCATCGACAGCATCATTCCGAATGTCGCGGCAGCCGCTGCTTCCGGCAATGTCGATGCGATCTTCATGACCGCAAACCAGGGCGCGGTCCTGCCCTACCTGACCGACAAGCTGAGCGGCGCGGGCATTTCCTCGGCGACGGTGCAGCTGATGGGCCTGACCCGCTGGGACCAGCCTGCGGCACGCATGCAGCTGCCGGGCGTTCAGGGCGGCTGGTTCGCTATCCCCGACAATGCCCGCAAGGCCCAGTTCGACCAGCGCTACCGCAGCGCCTATGGCGAGGCCCCGCATGATCTGGGCTCGCTGGCCTATGACGGCGTCGCGGCCATCGCCGCACAGGTGCGCAGCGGCAATCGCAATGCTCTGACGACCTCGGGGCTGACGCAGAACGCAGGCTTCAACGGCATCACCGGCGCCTTCCGCCTGCGCCGCGACGGCTCGAACCAGCGGGCGCTGGCGATTGCCACGATCCGCAACAACCAGATGGTCATCATTGATCCGGCACCGAAAAGCTTCGGTGGCTTCGGGTTCTGATCTTGACCGACGCCTCGTCCGACAGCACGCGCTCACTCGCCCCGGGTCACCCCGGGGCGCATTCGTTGATCGACCCTGACGCCTTCCTGCCGCAGCTGCAACAGCTGCTGCAGGACGCAGGCGATGCGCGCGACGTCCGCCGCATCACCGTCGAATACCTGCAAAAGGCGCGGACCGAGGTGATGGCCGATATCGTGGCCAGCTTCGAAGGCCACCCCCGCGCCGCACGCGAGACGGTGCGGGCCTTCGCCGCCCTGACCGATGCCACTGTCAACGCAGTCCACCATGTCGCGACGAACGTCCTTTACCGCCACACCAACCCCACCGAGGCCGAGCGTCTGGCGATCCTCGCCGTCGGCGGCTATGGCCGGGCCGAAATGGCCCCGCAATCCGATGTGGACATCCTGTTCCTGACGCCCTGGAAGATGACGGGGCGGATCGAAAGCGTCGTCGAGACGATGCTTTACATGCTCTGGGACCTGAAGCTGAAGGTCGGGCAGGCCACGCGTTCCATCGACGATTGCCTGCGACTGGGCGCGGGCGACATCACCATCCGCACCAGCCTGCTGGAGCATCGGCTGGTCTGCGGCTTTGCCACCACCTCCGAGACGCTGCGCGAGCGGCTCTGGTCCGAGCTGTTCGACAATTCCATTCCCGAATTCATCGAGGCGAAGCTCGCTGAACGCTCGGCGCGCCACAAGCGGCAGGGCGGCCAGCGCTATGTGCTGGAACCCAATGTCAAAGAGGGCAAGGGGGGGTTGCGCGACCTGCAGACCCTTTACTGGATCGCCAAATACATCCACCGCGTCGACCGCGCCATCGAGCTGGTCGATCTGGGCTTCTTCACCCGCGAGGAGCACCTGACTTTCTGGCAGGCCGAGGATTTCCTCTGGGCAGTCCGCTGCCACCTGCATCTGATCGCGCGCCGTCCGGTCGATCAGCTGACCTTCGACATGCAGGTCGAGGTTGCTCGCCGCATGGGCTATGAGGACAGCGGCGGCCGCCGCGCGGTCGAGATCTTCATGCAAGATTACTTCCTGCACGCCACCCGCGTCGGAGAGCTGACCCGCGTCTTCCTGGTCGCGCTGGAGAACCGGCATCTCTACAAGGCGCCGATGCTGAACATGTTGTTCCGCCGTCGCCGCCGCATCAAGCCCGGTTTCGTCGAGGATCGCGGTCGGCTGAACGTCAGCGACGAGGCCACTTTTCTGGCCGATCCGCTGAACATCCTGCGCCTTTTCGAAGAGGCTTTGCGCACCGGCATCCTGATCCATCCCGAGGCGATGCGGATGGTCGCCTCGCATCTGGATCTGATCGACGACCAGATCCGCCAGAACCCCGAGGCCGTGCGGATCTTCCTTGATCTGCTGCTGAAACACGGCAATCCCGAACGCAGCCTGCGCCGGATGAACGAGCTGGGCGTGCTGGGTGCCTTCATCCCCGAATTCGCGCCGGTCGTGGCGATGATGCAGTTCAACGTCTATCACCACTACACCGTGGATGAGCATCTGATCCAATGCGTGGCCGCGCTGGCCGAGATCGAGCGCGGCAGCAAGACCGAGGATCTGCCGCTGGTCACCCAGATCATGAAGGGCAAGATCAACCGCCGCGTCATCTATCTGGCAGTGCTGCTGCATGACATCGGCAAGGGCCGGACCGAGGATCACTCGATCCTGGGCGCGCGGCTGGCACGCAAGATCTGCACCCGTTTCGGCCTGCCCGCGCATGAGATCGAGACGATCGAATGGCTCATCCGCAATCACCTGCTGATGTCGGATGTGGCGCAGAAGCGCGACATCTCGGACCCGCGGACGCTGCGGGATTTCGCCAAGGCCGTGAAGACGCGCAAGCGGCTGGACCTGCTGACCGTGCTGACCGTCTGCGACATTCGCGGCGTCGGCCCCGGCACCTGGAACAACTGGAAGGCCATGCTGCTGCGCCGCCTGCATGAGGAAACCGCGCGCGGGCTGGAAAACGGGCTGGAAGAGCTGAACCGCGACAAGCGCATGGGTGAGGCGAAACGCTCGCTGCGGCATCTGCTGATCGCCAAAGGGTGGGAGCCGAAGACCATCAAGGCCGAGCTTTCGCGGCATTACGACAGCTATTGGTCGGGCCTGCCCACCGACACGCAGGGCGTCTTTGCCGATCTGTTGCGCGACATCCCCGATGACACCGTGCGCATCGATCTGCATCCCGACGATGACCGCGACGCCACGCGCGCGGCCTTCGTGCTGGCCGACCATCCGGGCATCTTCTCGCGGCTGGCGGGGGCGCTGGCGCTGGTGGGCGCGAACATCGTCGACGCGCGCACCTATACCACCAAGGACGGCTTCGCGACGGCCGTCTTCTGGCTGCAGGACCATGACGGCCGCCCCTATTCGGCGGACCGCCTGCCGCGTCTGCGCGACACCATCGACCGCACGCTGAAGGGCAAGATCGTGGCGCGGGATGCGCTGTCCGAGCGTGACAAGCCGCGCAAGCGCGACAGCCAGTTCCGCTTTCCGACGCATATCACCTTCGACAACGAAGCCAGCGACGTCTTCACCGTCATCGAGGTCGACACCCGCGACCGCCCGGGCCTGCTATACGACCTGACGCGGACGCTGGCCGACAACCACATCCAGATCGCCAGCGCCGTGATCGCCACATTCGGCGCGCAGGTGGTCGACACTTTCTATGTCAAGGACATGTTCGGCCTGAAGCTGCAGCAGCCCTTGAAGCGCGAGACGCTGGAAAAGCGCCTGCGCGAGGCCATCCGCGAGGGCGCCGCGCGCGCCGGGATCTGAGACCAGCAGGACCAACAGATGCAACCGATCAGACTAATCCGCGGCTTTCTTTCCGTTGGCGCCTGGACCCTTGCCAGCCGCGTGGTGGGCTTTGTCCGCGACATGATGATTGCGGCCTATCTGGGCTCGGGCCCGGTGGCGCAGGCCTATATCGTGGCTTTCACCCTGCCCAACATGTTCCGCCGCTTCTTCGCCGAAGGCGCGTTCAACACCGCCTTCGTGCCGATGTTCGCCAAGCGGCTAGAGGACAATGACAACCCGCGCGGTTTCGCCGAAGAGGCATTCTCGGGGCTGGCCTTCACGGTCTTCATCGTCTCGATCATCGCGACGCTGTGCATGCCCTGGCTGGTGCTGGCGATGGCGGCGGGCTTTGCCGGGGATGAGCGCTATGATCTGGCGGTTCTCTATGGCTGGATCTGCTTTCCCTATATCTTCTTCATCTCGCTGACCGCGCTGCTGTCAGGGCTTTTGAACGCGGGCGGGCGCTTTGCCGCTGCCGCCGCCGCGCCGGTCCTGATGAACTTCATCCTGATCATCGCCATGGTGCTGGCCGACCGTTTCGGCTGGGACATGGGGCTGGCGATGGCCTGGTCGACGCCGATTTCGGGCATCGCGCAACTCGCAACGGTCTGGTGGGCCGCGAAACGCATGGGGTTCCCCTTGCGCCTGCGCCGCCCGCGTCTCAGCCCCGATATGCGGCGCCTGCTCGCGGTCGCCGCCCCCGCCGTGCTGGCCGGAGGCGTCGTGCAGGTCAACCTGCTGGTCGGTCGTCAGGTGGGTTCATTCTTCGACGGCGCGATCTCGTGGCTGACGAACGCAGACCGGCTTTACCAGCTTCCGCTGGGCGTCGTGGGCATTGCCATCGGCATCGTGCTGCTGCCCGATATCTCGCGCCGCCTGAAGGCCGAGGACACGGTCGGAGGCCGCCACGCCTATAACCGCGCCACCGAATTCGCGCTGTTCCTGACAGTGCCTGCGGCGGTGGCGCTGGTGGTGGCGGCCTATCCGCTGATCTCGGTCCTCTTCAAACGCGGGGCCTATCTGGAAAGCGACGTCGGGCCGACGGCGGTGGCGCTGGCCATCTATGGCATCGGCCTGCCGGCCTTCGTGCTACAAAAGGTGCTGCAGCCGCTTTACTTCGCGCGCGAGGATACCCGCAAACCCTTCCATTTCGCGGTCTGGTCGATGGTGGTGAATGCGGTGCTGGCGATCGGGCTGTCGCCGCTGATCGGCTTTTCCGCCGCCGCATGGGGCACGACCATCGCGGGCTGGACCATGGCCTGGCAGCTTTGGCGCGGGACCCGCGCCTTTGGCGAGGCCGCAACCTTTGATGACCGCCTGCGCCACCGCCTGCCCCGCATCATCGCGGCATCGGCAGTGATGGGGCTGGTGCTTTGGGGGGTGATGGAGCTTTTGGGCGACGCGCTCATGGAACCCGGGACGCGCTATCTGGCGCTGGCCGCGCTGGTCGCGGCGGGCATGGCGGCCTATGGGGCGGCCGCCATCGGGCTTGGGGCCATTCGCCCCGCCGATCTGAAGGCGGGGCTGAGGCGTCAGCGCTGACGCAGCTGGCGCAGCACGCGCGCCACCCCGCCGGGAACGACGACGAAGGACAGAAGGAAGCCGGTGCCGAAACCGGCGACCTCGGCGATCCAGGACTTGCTGTTGCTTTGGAACAGGATCGCAAAGGCCAGCTGGAACACCAGCAGCATGCCGATCAGCGTGAAGGCGCGCATCTGGTTGGCGTTTTCCTGCCCCAACCGAATCCACAGTAGGAAGGTGAAGGCACCGACCAGCCCGTAGACGGCGGGATAGCCGCCGACCAGCGGCTCGAACATCATGCCGGGCAGCATCCAGCGCACCAGCGCATAGACCAGCGCGCCGCCGATGGCCGAGCCGAAGAACAGCACGATCACCGCCCAGACCTGAAACTGCCGCGCGACCAGATTGCCAAGCGCCAGCGTGAAGGCGACGACAAAGGCCGCGTTCAGGAAGGACCAGTGGATGAACGGATAGGTGACGATGCGCCACAGCTGCGCCACGTCGAAGGACCCGACCTGCAGGGCACGCAGCAGCATCTCGGGGACGAAGGCGGTGCGCTCGATCGCGGTCATGCGCATCACGCCGGTGGCGCCGCCCTGCCCGCCCAGGAAGCCAAGGTCCGCCAGCCCGAACAGCGCCTCGGCGGCAAACATCGGCAGAACCAGCACCCAGATGATCGGGGGCAACGGGTTGATCGGGGATTCGTCGTAACCGGGTCGCATATGGGTCCCTATGTCCAGTCCAGAATTTTGTGGGCGGTTGCGCCCAAGCCCGTCAAGGCGTAAGCCAGCGACCGGGAATTTCCAAGCAGGTACTGACATGACCAAGAGCTTCGCTCCGCGCATTTTCTCGGGGATCCAGCCCTCCGGCGGACTGACACTGGGGAATTATCTGGGCGCGCTGAAACGCTTCGCCGGTTACCAGGACACCGGGATCGAGACGATCTATTGCGTCGTCGACCTGCATGCGATCACCGTCTGGCAAGACCCCGAGGCGCTGCGCAACAACACCCGCCAGATCGCCGCCGCCTTCATCGCCTCGGGCGTGGATCCGGAAAAATCGATCCTGTTCAACCAGAGCCAGGTCTCGGCTCATGCGGAAATGGCGTGGCTTTTCAACACCGTGGCGCGCGTCGGCTGGATGTACCGGATGACGCAGTTCAAGGACAAAGCGGGCAAGAACAGCGAAAACTCCAGCCTTGGTCTGTTGGCCTATCCCTCGCTGATGGCGGCGGATATTCTGACCTATCACGCCACCGCCGTGCCGGTGGGCGAGGATCAGAAGCAGCATCTGGAGCTGACCCGCGACATCGCGGCCAAGTTCAACCATGACTACGGCACCGAGTTCTTCCCGATCACCGAACCGCTGATCGAGGGCACGGCCACCCGCGTCATGAGCCTGCGTGACGGCAGCAAGAAAATGTCGAAATCCGATCCATCGGACGCCAGCCGCATCAACCTGACCGATGATGCCGATGCGATTGCCCAGAAGATCCGCAAGGCCCGCACCGATGCCGAGCCCCTGCCCGCCACCATGGAAGGGCTGAAGGACCGGCCCGAGGCGCGTAATCTGGTCAATATCTATGCCGCGCTGACCGGCGAGGCGGCGGACGACATTCTGGCCCGTTTCGAGGGTCAGGGCTTCGGTGCCTTCAAGCCCGCGCTGGCCGATGTCGCGGTCGAGGCCATGGCCCCGATCACCGCGCGCATGAACGAGCTGATGGCCGACCCGGCCGAGATCGACCGCATCCTGGGCAAGGGTGCCGACCGCGCCGATGCCATCGCCCATCCGATCCTTGAACAGACCAAGGAAATCATGGGTATGATCCGGTCCCGCAACGGGTGATAATGGTCATGGGGCCCCCGTTCGCGGGGGCTTCGGTTCACGATGCCGGTTGCCGGATGATGTCCGGCCGCCTTGTGGAAGAACAGGACATAGCATGGCAGATCGCCTGTCCCTCCTGCTCGAAACGCGCCCCTGGCTGCTGGCCGATGGTGCGACGGGCACGAATCTCTACAATATGGGCCTTGCTCCCGGCGAGGCGCCCGATCTGTGGAATGAGACCAACCCCGGCAAGGTGCTTGACCTGCACAAGGCCATGGTCGCCTCGGGCGCGGATCTGATCCTGACGAACAGTTTCGGCGCGAACCGCAGCCGCCTGCGGCTGTCGAACGCGGTCGACAAGGTGGCCGCGCTGAACCACCGCGCCGCGTCATTGGCACGCGAGGCTGCCGATGCCGCCGGGCGCGAGGTGTTGGTTGCGGGCTCGATGGGTCCGACCGGAGAGTTGATGGCCCCGATGGGCCGCCTGACCGAGGCCGATGCCACCGCCATGTTCACCGAACAGGCCGAGGCGCTGAAGGCGGGCGGCGCGGATCTGCTGTGGATCGAGACGATCAGCGCGGTAGAGGAATTGCGCGCCGCCGCGCAGGCCGCCCGCGCGGTCGACCTGCCCTGGTGCGGCATGATGAGCTTCGAGCCAGGCGGGCGGACGATGATGGGCGTGACGCCCATGCAACTCGCGTCGCTTGTCGAGCGGCTGCGCCGTCCCCCCGTCGCCTATGGCGCGAATTGCGGCACCGGACCAACCGAGCTTTTGCAGGCCGTCGCGGGCTTTGCCGCCGCCGGCAGCGAGCGTCCGATGATCGCCAAGCCCAATGCGGGCGTGCCGCGCTATCACGATGACGGGCTGATCTATGACGCGACCCCCAGCGTCATGGCCGAATTCGCCGTGCTGGCCCGCGATCTGGGCGTGCGGCTGATCGGCGGTTGCTGCGGCACCACGCCCCAGCATCTGGCGGCGATGCGCGACGCGCTGGACCAGCAGCCGCGCGGACCACGCCCGACGGCCGAGACCATCTCGAAGCGGATGGATCACGCCATGGCGCAGGCCGAGGAATAAGGGCTAGAACAGCGACAGCTGGTCGCCCGCCCGCGCAGGCGGCCCGAAACGGCTGCAATCCAGCGGCTTGGATTTCCCCTGCAGACCCAGCCGCTTGCAGGCCAGATGATAGCGCTGGCGCAGCAGTTCGGCCTCGGGACCCTCGCCGCGCATCCGATGGCCAAAGCGCGGGTCATTGTCGCGCCCGCCCCGCATCTCTTGAATGCGGTTCATCACATGCTGGGCCTTGCCCGGCTGGTGCCGTTCCAGCCAGTCGCGAAAAAGCGGCGAGATTTCCAGCGGCAGCCGCAGCGGGATCGTGCTGGCCGAGGTCGCGCCTGCCTCTCGCGCCGCCGCAAGGATCGCCTCCAGCTCATGCGCGGTCAGGACCGGGATCATCGGCGCGGCCATCACCCGCACCGGCACGCCCGCATCCGCCAGCGCGCGGATCATCTTCAGCCGGGTCGCGGGCGCGGGCGCACGCGGCTCCATCGCGCGGGACAGTTCCGTGTCCAGCGTGGTGATCGAGACGCCGACGAAAACCTGCCCCTGCGCCGCCATCGGGGCCAGCAGATCGACGTCGCGCATCACCCCCGCCCCGCGCGTCACGATGGACAGCGGGTGGTTCCAGGCGTGCAGCACCTCAAGGCAGCCGCGCATGATCCGCATCCTGCTTTCGATGGGCTGGTAAGGATCGGTATTGGTCCCGAAGGCAATGGGCGCGACCTGATAGCTGCGTTTCGAGATGGCCGCCTCAAGCAGTTGTGGCGCATCGGGTTTGGCGATGATGCGGGTTTCGAAATCCAAGCCCGGCGACAGCCCCAGATAGGCATGAGAGGGGCGCGCGAAGCAATAGATACAGCCATGCTCACACCCCCGGTACGGGTTGACCGAGCGATCGAAGGGAATGTCCGGAGAGCTGTTTCGCGTCAGGATGCTGCGCGCGCGCTCGATGCGGACCTCGGTTTCCAACAGCGATTGCTCTTCGGGGATGTCCCAGCCGTCATGTTCGCGTTCGGTATGATAGGGGTCAAAGCGAACCGCAGGGCGGCTGTCAGCCCCCCTTGCCTTCAGGATCTCATCCGGGTTTCGCGGCGGCAATGTCATCCCGCCAGACTAGAACATTTAGTGAACATTTGCCAGAAAATTTCGCTCGGCTCACCCAACCGCTCGCGGTGACAAGGGAACCTTTGGCGCAGACCCGCCGTTACACTTTCAGGGGTCTTTGAATCGCCCCCGGCTTCCGGCATAGTCGTCACAACCGGAGGAGATCATGCCACTTCCTCATTTCCTGCTTTTGCTTGCCGCAGTGATCATTTCTGCGGCCTTCACCATTTGGCTGGCCAGCGCCATTGGCGTGCCGCTGTTCGCACTTGGCCTGCTGGCCCTGATGGCTGCCGCCGTGGCGCATTACGCCGCGCGCGACCATCACCACCACTAGCCTAAGGCTGATCCAGAACCAGATCGCGGATCGCCGCTAGATGCCGGGCCATGGCAGTATGGGCGCCCTGCCCGTCGCGGGCGGCAATCGCCTCGACCACATCCAGATGCATCCGGCCCTGCGCCAGCGCATATTCCAGCCGCCGGGCCTTGCGGAACACCGCATCATGATTGCGCTGCCATTGCGCCCGCCCCCGTGCGGCCACAAGGTTCAGATAGATCGCCAGCAGCAGGGGGTTGCCGCTGGCCTGCGCGACCGATTGGTGGAAGGCGTTGTCCAGCCGCTCATATTCGCGCCAGTCCGGCGCGCGCCCCGTCTGCCCGGCCAGTTCGGCCATCTGCCTGATGTCCTGATCGGTCGCCCGCTCCGCCGCCGCTGCGGCCAGCGCGGGCTCATAGACCAGACGCGCCTCGATGAGGTCGCGGATGCTGGCGCTGTCAATCACCTGCCGGGGGTCGCGCCCGACCAGCGCCGGGCCGGGGCCGACGAAGGTGCCCTTGCCCTGCTGCCGCCAGATCTGGCCCTCGGCCTGCAGGCGGGCCAAAGCGGCGCGGATGGTTTCCCGGCTGCAACCAAGCTCACGCGCCAGATCCCGCTCGGGCGGAAGCCGGTCCTGAGGCCGCCACTCCCCTGCCTCGATCCGGGCGGAGAGCGCCAAGGCGATCTCTGATGTGCTGGCCCGTCGGGCGGTCGTCATCGGGCTTTCTCCAGACCAATTTGCAGACCAATTCTGCGCTCGGCTATCAGAACACGCAAGCCAGAGATGCCAAGCGGAGACCCCGATGCGCCTAGACCCCTTCCTGATCCTGATGATCGCCGCCGTCGTGCTGGCGACGCTGCTGCCCGCGACTGGAGGCTTCGGCGATCTGGTCGACACGCTGGGGACGCTGGGCGTGGCGATGCTGTTCTTCCTGCATGGCGCGGCGCTGTCACCGCGCACGATCATGGCGGGCCTGAAGCAATGGCAGCTGCACGCCTTCATTCTGGGCACGACCTTCATCCTGTTCCCGATCATCGTGCAGCCGCTGCGGCTGGTCCCGGCCAGCATCATGCCCCCCGATCTGGTGCTGGGGTTTCTGTATCTGGGCGTGCTGCCCTCGGCGGTGTCGTCCTCGATTGCCTTTACCGCCATGGCGCGCGGGAACGTGCCCGCAGCCGTCTGCAACTCGGCCGGGTCGAACGTCTTCGGGCTGCTGCTGACGCCGCTTCTGGTCAGCCTGCTGATCGATTCGGGGGCCGGTGCCGCGATGGATCTGGGCCACACTTTGCGCGACCCCTGCCTGCAACTGCTGCTGCCATTCGGCCTCGGGCAACTCGCGCATCGCTGGCTGGGCGGGTTCCTGACCCGGCGCAAGGATTGGCTCTCGAATTATGACCAGTCGGTCATCGTGCTGATCATCTATTCCGCCTTCTCGCAATCGGTCGAGGCCGGGCTTTGGGACGTGCTGCCCGTCAGTGGGCTCGCGATTGCCGCAGGGCTTTGCACGCTGATCCTGCTGATCGTCATCCTGTTCACCACGCGCGGCGCGCGCATGCTGGGCCTCTCGCGCGAGGATGAGATCGCGGCGGTCTTCTGCGGCTCGAAGAAAAGCCTCGCAACGGGGTTGCCGCTGGCGCAGGTGCTGTTCGCAGGCGCGACGGGCTTCGGGATGATCGTCCTGCCGATCATGCTGTATAACCAGATCCAGATCATGCTGGGCGCGGTTCTGGCGCGGCGCTATGCCCAAACCGGCCCTCAGGTCGCGCAAAGCCCGGCCCGCGCTTGACCCGTCTCAGACCAAGCACTTAGGCGCTTGGTCAGGCATCGGCATCAAACCCATTGCGCTGCCGAGGGTTTGCGCTTTTCCTGCGCTGCAACCCAGCTAGGAAAGGCCCGGCCCTTCATGCCCGACAAGCAGAACCGCGATCTCAGCAATCCGACGATCCGCACCATCGCCATGCCCTCGGACACCAATCCGGCGGGCGACATCTTCGGCGGCTGGCTGATGAGCCAGATGGACCTTGCCGCCGGAAGCGTGGCGGCGCTGACCGCACGCGGACGCGCCGCGACCATCGCGGTCGAGGGGATGAAGTTTCACCGCCCGGTCAAGATCGGCGATGAGGTGTCGCTGTTCACCGAGCTTCTGCATGTCGGCCGCAGCTCGATGCAGATCCATGTCGAGGCCTGGCGTCGCCCGCGCGAATCGGATGAATGCGAAAAGGTGACCGAGGCGAATTTCACCTTCGTCGCCATTGATGAGACCGGCGTGCCGCGCCGGGTGAAGCTCGAGGACTGACAGGCGAGGCCCGGCATCTGATACCCGCAATGAACTTCTTCGCCTTCAAGGCGTTGAGCCCTTACCGACAAACAAGGGAGTTCAAGATGAAGGGTATCGTTGCCTGGCTGCTGGGCGTTCCGATTGTGGTGATTATCCTGCTTTACGTCACCGGCATCTTCTAGGGCCGAGTCGAGGTCACAGGATCGACGGAAAGGACCGCGCTGTCGCGGCCCCTCCGTCGCCGTCATCAGGCTGCCGTCACACGTTGCGAGATGATGGCGCAGACGAAAAGCTGCATCAGGTGGAACAGCATCAGGGGCAGCACGATCATCGCGATATCCTGCCCGTGAAACAGGATGCCCGCCATCGGAAGGCCGGTCGCCAGCGACTTGGTCGAGCCGCAGAAGAACAGCGCCAGCCGGTCGGGAAGGTTCATGCCCATCCCGCGCCCCAGCACCGTGGTCAGGATCATCACCGCCGCCAGCAGCAGCGCGACAACGGCGATCAGCGCCAGCAGCTCCTCAAGCCCGACCAGCTTCCAGATGCCGTTGACAACGCCCGCGCTGAAGGCCGAATAGACGATCAGCAGGATCGAGCCCCGGTCAACGATCATCGTCGGCAGCTTGTATTTGTTCAGGAACCCGCCCAGCAGCGGCCTGCAAAGCTGGCCCAGGGCGAAGGGCAGCAGGATCTGTTGGCAGATCTTCCAGACCGCCGTGCCGTCGATATGGACACCGCTGTCGGAGCTCAGCAGCAGCGCGAACAGCAAAGGCGCCAGCAGCACGCCTACGAGGTTTGACACCGAGGCCGCGCAGACCGCCCCCGCGACGTTCCCGCCCGCGACCGAGGTGAACGCAATCGAGCTTTGCACCGTAGAAGGCAGGCACCCCAGATACAGCAGCCCGATGGCGAAGGCGGGCGACAGGATCAGGCCGGTCAGCGGCACCATGGCCAGCACCAGCAGCGGGAACATGACATAGGTGCAGACCATACTGCTGGACTGCAGCCGCCAGTTCGTCATCCCGGCGATGATCGTCGAGGTCGAAAGCTTCGCGCCGTACAGAAAGAACAGCAGCGCCACCGCCCAATAGGTGACCTGCGACAGCACGCGGGCGAACTCTCCCCTTGCGGGCAGATAGGATGCCAGCACGACCGTCAGGATCAGCAGCATCATATAGCGGTCAAGCCCCAGCCGACGCAGCCGCGCCTCGAACGATGAGATGGCCATATCACTCCTCCGGCATGCGGAAATCCCCGCTCCCGCGCAGCCTGTCTAGGGATAAGGCCGGGGCAATACCAGACTTGGGCCGCAGATTTGCCCGATGCGGGTGCGCGGGGGTCACCCCCGACTTGTCCTTTCGTTCAGAACGCGGCGGCACGCGGCAATGCATCCTTAAGTCTTCGGGATTATTCCTGTATGCACGTTGAAACGGTTCTTGATTCTGCACTCATGTGACGAGGTTATCCTGCATGCTTATCCAGCTTGTCAGTGTCGAAGTCGTCCCCGGCCAACGGGACCGCTTCATCGAAGCCATGCGCATCAACCGCGAAGGGACGCGCCGCGAACCCGGCAACCTGCGCTTTGATCTTCTGTGCGATCCCTCGGATGAGAACCGCTTCTCGATCTATGAAATCTTCGCCGGTCCCGACGCGCTTGAGGCACATCGCCAGACCGCGCATTACCGCACCTGCGTCCAGATGATCGACCCGATCACCACCGGGCCGCGCAGCAAGCAGTTCTTCCAGCCGGTTCTGGTCGAGCAGAGCTGATCCCCTCACGACTTGCTTTGACTGGACACCGCAATGCTGGGACCCTTCCGCCCCTTCGGCGCACGCCTGCGCCGTCTTGCCCGCCTTCCGCAGCCCGAATTCTTTGGCCCCAAGGCCGAACGGGTCGAGCTTTCTGCAGCCGAGGCCATGCCCTTTCCACCCGCACTCGCCCTGCCCGGTCAGGTCGAACGGATCGCCGACACGATGTTCGCCTCGAAAAGCGACACGATCAACGTGCTGACCCGGACGGGCGTCGCGCATGAAGGGCCGACGCTGGCCTGGCATCTGCGCGACGTCGATCTGATCGACGGGGTGCTCTATCACGGCGGCGGCGAATATCACCTGCGCCCGCGCCAACGGCGGCTGGGCCTGGCGCAGCGCCCGCGCAGTGAGGCCAGCGGTCCGCTTTATGAGACCTGGGCCAGCAACCGCTGGTTCGGAAGCTGGCTGATGGATGCGCCGCTGACCTATGATCTGGCGCTGGCCGAGGGCGCGCCCCTGACCACCGAGGCGTCCGAGGCAACAGGACACCGCCGCCGCTACAAGGAACTGCTGGACATGCGTCCCCAGCGGCTGACGGGCGATGTGCATTTCTCCAGCCTCACGCTGTTCGATGACACGCCGAACAACAGTGGCAAGGCGGCGCGCGCGCGCCGGTTGCGGGCGCGCCTGCTGGAAGGACGCAGCATCTCGCCCCTGCCCGGGGTCTTTCTGCTGCGCGGCACCTCGGGCGATCAGCGCCTGTTGGAAAATGAGGGGGAGCTGGCCGAGCGGCTGGCGAAGGACCGGGGTTTCCGCGTGATCGACCCCATGCAGGTCACCGTTGATGAGTTGATCGAGGCCTGCGCCGGGGCCGCCAGCATCATCGGGGTCGAGGGCAGCCATCTGGTCCACGGGATCACCGTCGCGCCGGACGGGGCGGCGGTCATCCCGATCCAGCCGCCGCAACGGGTCGCAGCGACCCTGAAGCAGATGACCGACCGGCTGAACCAGCGCTATGGCTTGCTGGTCGCCGAGGGCGGCGACACCCGCTTCCGGCTGGCGTGGGAGGATCTGGCGCGCACGCTGGATCTGTTCGACGCCTGAGCCTTTTCGCAGAAGCGGCGGCGCGACTGCTCGCGCCCGCCGCTATCTCGGCTCAGCTGTTGGGCTGAACGGCACGCAACCGCCTGACGGCGCGGCTTTCATCCGGAGCCACGATGCCAGAGCGCAGAAGCCGGATCAGCTGCGTGACGAAATCCGGGTCGGTCTGCTGCAGCACCTTCAGATCATTGTCGCCCAGCATCTCGACATAATGGACGGCCACATCGTCGCTGTCGGTCTGGTGATGGTTCTCAAGCTGGGTGAAAATGCGCTTCAGCCGGTCGGTGTTGTTGCGCAGGTCCACGCAGAACTTCGCCAGCCCCTTTTCATCCATGTTCAGCGTCATACCCCAGCCGCCGGTGCGGAAGCGGTTGATGATGAACTCGGGGTCATGGGCGGCATAGTAAAGGAAGCCATGGGTGAACGGGTTCTTGCCATGCGAGAAGCGGTACCCAACCGAGGAGCTGCTCCAGTCGCCGCGCACGTCCAGAAACGCCACCATGTCGAAGGTGAAGGAATAGCTTTGCCGGTTCAGTCCCGCTGGCCACCACCGCGCCGGAGAGCCAAAACTGTGCACCTCCAGCCCCGCGATCGCCCCCGGGCCGCGCGCCAGCATGACGCCCGTCAGCGCGTTCGAGGTGATGAGGTTGCCCTGGCTGTGGCAATAGATCGGGCAGCCCAGCTTCGCCTCGGGCGCGCCGATCAGCAGCGCGTAAAGCGCCTTGGTCGCCTGATTGCCGCCCAGCATTTCATAGACGAAATCTTCCTTGGTGATGCCGGGCCGCAGCTTGCGCTCGATCTGGAACAGCACTTCGGTGACCTTGTACCAATCGGTCTGCCCCCCCGCCGATTGCGACTGGATGCCAGAGAGCCGCATCTTGTCGGTCAGGCACTGGAACAGATCGCCCACAAGACTGGCCGACTGGTTATAGACGCCATAGACGGGGCTACCGACCATCAGCGACAGCGCATTGGCGTTGTCTGCATGGTCCTGCCCGGTGTTCTGCATCCCGTTGACGAAAACCACCGGCTTTGCGGGATTGTACCAGCCTTTCGTCTGCACCTCGGGCGAGACAAAGCGGGTTACAGTGCCATCATTCGACGGCGTGGTGCCCTGATTGATAAATGGCGACCTCATGCAAACCTCCGGTGATCGTCAACAACGCGGCGATTAAGCCTTGGGGCCGCCCTCTTGCCAACCCCTATTCGTCAACGATTTCAAGCACGCCGGGGATGGCCCGCAGGATCTGCCGCGCGGGCGTCGTCAGGGGTGCATTTTCGGCGATCTCGATATCGACGATCTCATCGCCGCGCCGGTAGCGCAGGCTGATCGGGCCGCAGGCGCGGGACGAGGCGCGGATCTCGGACTGGATGCGCTGCAGGGCGGCAGCGATTTCGGGCACAGGGTGCAGGTCGGCAATCGTGACCGCCAAGCGGTCCGCGCCCGCATCCGCCACCGCCGCCTCAAGCGGCGTGACCGAGCGTGCCAGCATCTTCACCTGATCGCCCGAGGGTTCGACCTGCACCTGCAGAACGACGTTTTCCCCGGCCTCCAGATGTTCGCGATGGGCGTCGAGCGTGTCCGAGAACACCGTGACCTCGTAAAGCCCGGTCGGATCGGACAGGCCCACGAAGGCAAAGCGCGTGCCGCGGGCGGATTTCTTTTCCTGCTTATGCGCCACGGTTCCGGCGATCGAGGCGACCAGCGCGCCGTCCTGCGCCGCCTGCTGCAATTCGGCCAGCGTCTGCACGCCCTTGCGGCGCAGCGCGGTCTGATAGTCGTCCAGCGGATGGCCCGACAGATAGAAGCCCACCGCTGCATGTTCCTGCGCCAGCTTCTCGGTCGGCAGCCAGACCGGCGCGACCACGGCGCGGGGCGGCGGAAGATCCTCACCGCCGCCAAATAGCGAGGACTGGTTCGAGGCCGCAGCCTCCTGCACCGCCGAGGACCAGGCGACCAGACCATCAAGCGATTTCAGAACCTTGGCCCGGCTGGGCTCAAGCGCGTCGAAGGCCCCGGCGCGGGCCAGCATCTCCAGCGGGCGCTTGCCCACACGGCGCATGTCCACGCGGCGGGCGAAATCGTTCATGTCGCGGAAGGGCGCATCGCCGCGCGCATCGGTGATCATCCGCATCGCCTCAAGGCCCACACCTTTCAGCGCGCCGAGCGCATAGATGATCTTGCCATCCCGCACGGTGAACGAGGGCGCCGAGCGGTTGACGCAAGGCGCCACCGTCTCGATCCCCATGCGGTCGGCCTCGCGCTTATAGACCGCCAGCTTGTCGGTCAGATGCATGTCGCAGTTCATCACGGCGGCCATGAATTCGACCGGGTGGTTCGCCTTCAGCCATGCGGTCTGATAGCTGACGACCGCATAGGCCGCCGCGTGCGATTTGTTGAAGCCGTAGTTCGCAAATTTCTCAAGAAGGTCAAAGACCTCTCCGGCCTTCTTCGATTCGACTCCATGTGCGACAGCGCCATCGACGAACTTCGGCCGCTCCTTGGCCATTTCCTCGGCGATCTTCTTGCCCATGGCGCGGCGCAGAAGGTCGGCCCCGCCCAGCGAATAGCCCGCCATCTCCTGCGCGATCTGCATCACCTGTTCCTGATAAACGATGATGCCCTGCGTCTCGGCCAGAATATGGTCGATGGAAGGGTGAATGGATTCAAGGGGTCGCAGCCCGTTCTTCACCTCGCAATAGGTGGGGATGTTCTCCATCGGGCCGGGACGGTAAAGCGCGACCAGTGCGACGATATCCTCGATGCAGGTCGGGCGCATGCGCCGCAGCGCGTCCATCATGCCCGAGCTTTCCACCTGGAACACCGCCACCGTGCGGGCCGAGGCAAACAGGTCATAGCTGGCTGTGTCGTCCAGCGGGATGGCGTTGATCTGGTCGATCCCGCCGTCCGGCGGCTGGTAAAGATTGCTCCCGTCGGGCGCAATATGCAGGTGCCGCCCACTGTCCTGGATCAGCTGGACGGCGTTCTGGATGACGGTCAGCGTCTTCAGGCCCAGAAAGTCGAACTTCACCAGACCGGCCTGCTCGACCCATTTCATGTTGTATTGCGTCGCGGGCATATCCGAGGCCGGATCGCGATAAAGCGGCACCAGCTTGTGCAGCGGCCGGTCCCCGATCACCACGCCCGCCGCGTGGGTCGAGGCGTTGCGCAAAAGCCCCTCGACCTTCGCCGCGTAATCCAGAAGCCGGGCCACGACCTCTTCCTGCGCGGCCTCGCGCAGGCGCGGCTCATCGGCCAGCGCCTTGGTGACGCTGACGGGCTTCACGCCCTCGACCGGGATCATCTTCGACAGCCGGTCCACCTGCCCGAAGGGCAGTTGCAGCACCCGGCCCACGTCGCGCACGGCGGCCTTGGACAGCAGCGCACCGAAGGTGATGATCTGCCCGACCTTGTCGCGGCCGTATTTCTCTTGCACGTAGCGGATGACTTCCTCGCGCCGGTCCATGCAGAAGTCGATGTCGAAGTCCGGCATCGAGACGCGTTCGGGGTTCAGGAAGCGTTCGAACAGCAGGCTGTAGCGCAGCGGATCAAGGTCGGTGATGGTCAGCGCATAGGCCACCAGACTGCCCGCGCCCGAGCCCCGGCCCGGTCCCACCGGAATGCCCTGATCCTTGGCCCATTTGATGAAATCGGCGACGATCAGGAAGTAGCCGGGGAAGCCCATCTGCTCGATGATATCCAGCTCGAACTTCAACCGCGCCTCGTACTCCTCGACCGAGGTGGCGTGCGGGATGACGGCCAGACGCGCCTTGAGGCCGTCCCAGGCCTGACGGCGCAATTCCTCGACCTCGTCATCGGCAAAGCGCGGCAGGATCGGCTTGTGCTTGCTGACAGCGAAGGCGCAGCGGCGGGCGATCTCGACGGTATTTTCGATGGCTTCAGGCAGGTCGGCGAACAGCGCCGCCATCTCGGCCGCCGTCTTGAAGTGATGCGCGGGCGTCAGGCGACGGCGCGGCTGGGTCTGGTCGACATAGGCGCGCTCGGCAATGCAGATCAGCGCGTCATGCGCGTCATAAAGATCGGGCTTGGGGAAATAGACATCATTGGTCGCGACCAGCGGCAGATCCTGCGCATAGGCGATGTCGATCATGCCGCCTTCCGCCGCGACCTCGGCGGCCAGAGGCGCGCCCTCGGCATCGTGGTGGCGCTGCAATTCGATATAAAGCCGCGTCGGAAAGGCCTCGGCCAGATCGCGGGCCAGATCGCCCGCATCCTGCTGACGCCCGGCGGCGACCAGCTGGCCAATCGGGCCGCCCGCCCCGCCCGTCAGGCAGATCAGCCCGCCGGACAGACGCGCGATCTCCTCCATCGTGACATGGGGCAGCGAGCCGTCGTCGCGCAGGTAAAGACAGGTCGACAGCTCCATCAGGTTCAGCCAGCCCTCGGCCGATTGCGTCAGCAGCACGACGGGGCCGGTGACGCCCCCCGCTTCCAGCGTGATCTGGCAGCCGACAATGGGCTGAATGCCGGTCTCCAGCGCCTTGACGGAAAACTCCAGCGCGGCGAACAGCACGTTGGTGTCGGTCAGCGCGACCGCAGGCATGCCGTTCTGCTCGGCCAGGCCGATCAGTTTCTTGACGGGAACCGCACCCTCCAGCAGCGAATGCTCGGAATGGGTGCGAAGGTGAATGAATCGTGGTGAGGTGTCGGCCATGGACGATATCTAGGCGCGACCTGCCTAACTGTGCAATTGTCTCTGGGCGGAATTCCGCTAATAAGAAGGCAGGGTTGAGGGAAAGGCGCGCAATCGTGACCGAGGTATTCCGGGCCATCGGCCTGGGCAAAAGCTATCCCGGCGTGCGCGCCAATGATGATGTCAGCTTCGCGGTCTCTGCGGGCGAAATTCACGCCCTGCTGGGCGAAAACGGCGCGGGCAAATCGACCCTTGTGAAGATGATCTATGGGCTGGTCAGGCCCGACGACGGCCAGATGCAGCTTTCGGGCGCGGAATATCTGCCCGCCGACCCGCGCGCCGCCCGTGCCGCAGGCGTTGCGATGGTGTTTCAGCATTTCTCGCTGTTCGATGCGCTGACGGTGGCGGAAAACATCGCCCTTGGCATGGAGAACCCGCCGCCCCGGCGTGAGCTTTCGCGCCGCATCGCCCAGACCAGCAGCGATTATGGGCTGCCCCTGAACCCGAACCGCCGCGTCGCGACCCTGTCCGCGGGCGAGCGTCAGCGGGTCGAGATCCTGCGCTGCCTGCTGCAATCCCCGCGCCTGCTGATCATGGATGAGCCGACCAGCGTCCTGACCCCGCAAGAGGCCGAGATCCTCTTCGCCACCCTGCGCAAATTGGCCGGGACCGGGACTGCAATCCTTTACATTAGCCACAAGCTGGAAGAAATCCGCAGCCATTGCGACAGCGCCACCATCCTGCGCCATGGCAAGGTGGTGAACACCGTCACGCCGCGCGACCACTCTGCCCGGGCGCTGGCCGCGATGATGGTCGGGGCCGAGATGCGCACCGTCGACCGCAGCAATCGTCAGGCCGGAGCGCCGGTGCTTGAGGTCTCGCACCTGTCGCTGGACGCGCCCACGGCCGAGGGGACACGCCTTCAGGACATCTCGCTGGAACTGCGGGCAGGTGAAATTCTGGGCGTTGGCGGTGTCGCCGGAAACGGCCAGGAAGAACTGCTGTCGGCACTGTCGGGCGAGGCGCTGTCGCCCGCCGGGACGGTTCTTCTGGAAGGGCAGGATCTGTCGCGCAAAGGCCCCGAGACGCGGCGTCAGGCGGGGCTTCTGGCCGCGCCCGAGGATCGGCTGGGCCATGCTGCCGTGCCCGAATTCAGCCTGACCGAAAACACCCTGCTGACCGGCGCGAACCGGCAAGGGCTGGTCCGTCGCGGCCTCATTGACCCCGGGGCCGCGCGCCGCTTTGCCGAAGCCGTGATCACCGCCTTCGACGTCCGCACGCCCGGCCCCGGCACGGCAGCGGGCGCGCTGTCGGGCGGCAATCTGCAGAAATTCGTGATCGGGCGCGAGGTGCTGGGAAAGCCCCGCGTTCTGGTCGTCAACCAGCCGACCTGGGGCGTGGATGCGGGCGCTGCCGCCGCCATCCGCCAGTCGCTGCTGGACCTAGCCCGTGGAGGCGCGGGCGTCATCGTCATCAGTCAGGATCTGGACGAATTGCTGGAACTCTCCGACCGTTTCGCCGCCCTGAACGACGGGCGGCTGTCGCCACCCCGCGCGACCGAGGGCCTGACCATCGAGGAAATCGGCCTGATGCTGGGTGGCGCGCATGGGATGGAGGTCGCGCATGTTGAGGCTTGAGCCGCGCGCCTCGGCCTCTCTGGGCTGGCAGATCGCAACACCGGTGCTGGCCGTGCTGGCCACCATGATCGCGGGCGGCATCCTGTTTGCCGCACTCGGCTTCGACCCGCTGGCGGCGATCCGCACCATCTTCTGGGACCCGCTGTTCGGCACGGCGGCGGGCTATTCCCGCCCGCAGCTTCTGGTCAAGGCAGGCCCCCTGATCCTGATCGCCTGCGGTCTGGCGCTTGGCTTCCGCGCGGGCATCTGGAACATCGGGGCCGAGGGTCAGTACATCATCGGCGGCATCTGCGGCGCGGCGGTGGCACTGGCTACCTACCCCAATGAAGGCATCTGGATCTTTCCGGCGATGATCGCGGCAGGCGCGCTTGGCGGCATGGCTTGGGGGCTGATCCCCGCCCTTCTGCGCAACTGGTTCGGCGCTTCCGAGATCCTCGTCTCGCTGATGCTGGTCTATGTCGCGCAGCGCATCACCGCCTGGATGTCCTTCGGGCCGCTGAAAAACCCCGAGGGCTTCGGCTTTCCCGGCTCGCGCAACCTGCAGCAATATGAACCCGCCTCAAACCCAGAACTCATCGCGGGCACCGGCCTGCATTGGGGTGTGGTCGCGGCGGGCGTGGCGCTGATCGCCACCTGGTTCATCGTCTCGCGTCATATCCTGGGCTTTCACATCCGCACCGCAGGTGCCGCGCCCCGCGCCGCCCGCTTTGCCGGGGTGAAGCCCAGCTGGCTGGTCGCACTGTGCCTTGGCTTCTCGGGCGCCCTGGCGGGCATGGCGGGGCTTTTCGAGGCTGCCGGACCCGGCGGCCAGATCACCGAGAACTTCGGCTCGGGCTACGGCTTCACCGCCATCATCGTGGCCTTTCTGGGCCGCCTGCATCCCGTGGGCATCCTGCTGGGAGGCCTTCTGCTGGCGCTGACCTATATCGGCGGGGAACTCGCGCAGCTGACCATGCAGATGCCCGCCGCCAGCGTGCAGGTGTTTCAGGGCATGCTGCTGTTCTTCATCCTCGGGTTCGACATCCTGACCCGCTTCCGCATCCGGAGGGTCCGCTGATGATCGATCCGCTTTCCGTCTTCCTGATGCTGCTGGGAGCTGCGACCCCGATCCTTTTCGCCTCGCTGGGTGAGCTGGTGGCCGAGCGCGCGGGCGTTCTGAACCTCGGCGTAGAGGGCATGATGATCTGCGGCGCGCTGGCGGGCTTTGCCGCCGCCCATGCCTCGGGCAGTCCGGCGCTTGGCTTTCTGGCGGCGGCGGTGGGCGGCACGGCCATCTCGCTGATCTTCGCCGGGCTCAGCCAGTATCTGCTGACCAATCAGGTGGCGACGGGGCTCGCGCTGACGCTGTTCGGGCTGGGTCTGACCGCAATGTTCGGCAAGCCCTATGAGGGCACCAAGGCCCCCAGCATGCCCATGGGGCCGCTGGGGCTGAACTGGATGATCTGGCTGGGGCTGATCGCGGTGCCGCTGGTCTGGTGGTTCCTGAACCGCAGCCGCGCCGGGCTGGTCCTGCGCGCGGTCGGCGAAAACCACGATGCCGCCCATGCGCTTGGCTATCCCGTCCGCCGCATCCGCGTGCTGGCGATCGCCTTCGGCGGGGCCATGGCGGGTCTGGGCGGTGCCTATATCTCGATCGCGACCGTGCTGCAGTGGACCGAGGGGATGACCGCAGGCGCGGGCTGGATCGCACTGGCCATCGTCGTCTTTTCCCGCTGGGACCCGCGCGGCGCATTGGCCGGGGCGTGGCTTTTCGGTGGCGTCACGGTGTTGCAGCTGCGCCTGCAGGCGGCGGGCGTCTCGGTGCCCGTCCAGCTTCTCAGCATGGCCCCCTATCTGGCCACGATCCTTGTGCTGGTGCTGATCTCGGCCCAGCAGAAATTCGGCCGCTCGGCGGGGGGTGCTGCCCCCGGCTCGCTGGGACGGCCGTTCCATGCGCTGCGATAAGGCGCCCCAAGTCCGACAGGAGAATCCCATGAAACGCAGAACCCTACTTGGCAGCGCCGCCGCATTGATGGCCGTCTCGGCGCTGCCCGCGCTGGCGCAGGGCGAGAAGCTGAAGGTCGGCTTCATCTATGTCGGCCCCATCGGCGACGGCGGCTGGACCTATCAGCACGATCTGGGCCGCCTCGCGATCGAGAAGGAATATGGCGACCGGATCGAGACCTCCTATATCGAATCCGTCCCCGAGGGCGCGGACGCCGAACGCGCGCTGACCCAGCTGGCGCTGGCCGGCAACAAGCTGATCTTCGCGACCAGCTTCGGCTTCATGGACGCGGTCCAGAACGTCGCGAAGAAATTCCCCGACGTGAAATTCGAGCACGCCACCGGCTACAAGCGCGCCGACAACGTCGCGACCTATGACGCGCGCTTCTATGAAGGCCGCGCCGTGATCGGCACCATCGCGGGCCTGATGACCAAATCAAACAAGATCGGCTATATCGGCTCTTTCCCGATCCCCGAGGTGCTTCAGGGCATCAACTCGGCCTATCTGGCGGCGAAAAAGGTGAACCCCGAGGTCGAGATGAAGGTCGTCTGGGCCTATAGCTGGTTCGACCCCGCGAAAGAGGCTGACGCCGCCGCCGCCCTTTTCGCCGAAGGCGTCGACGTCTTCATGCAGCACACCGATTCGACCGCACCGCTGGCCAAGGCCGCCGAATCCGGCGCCATCGGCTTTGGTCAGGCCTCGGACATGGCGAACTTCAAGCCCAGCCCGCGCGTCTCGTCCATCATCGACAACTGGGAGCCCTATTACATCAAGCGCGTCGGCGCGGCGCTGGACGGCACCTGGAAATCCGAAGGCGTCTGGCTGGGCATCGGCGATGGCGAGGTCGAGATCGGTGAGATCACCGACGCCGTCCCCGCCGAGGTGAAGGCCAAGGCCGAGGAGGTCCGCGACGCCATCGCCAAGGGCGAGCTGCACCCCTTCACCGGCCCGCTGAAAAAGCAGGACGGCAGCGACTGGCTGGCCGAAGGCGAAACCGCCAAGGACGAGGATCTGTCGGCAATGAACTTCTACGTCGAAGGCATCACCGCGCAGCTGCCGAAATAAGCCCTGCACACGGGAAAAACGACAAAGGCCGGGACATGTCCCGGCCTTTTGCAATTCCACGCGGCCTGACAGCCAGACATGAAAAAGCGGCGGCCTCCTTCTCGGATGCCGCCGCCCTGTCAGAAATCCAGCGAGGTCTTAGACAGCGCCCTGGATGAACTTCACGGCATCGCCGAAAGTCTGGATGGTTTCAGCTGCGTCGTCCGGGATTTCGATGCCGAATTCTTCCTCGAACGCCATGACCAGCTCAACCGTGTCCAGCGAGTCGGCGCCAAGATCATCGATGAAGGACGCGGATTCGGTCACCTTGTCCTCGTCAACGCCCAGGTGCTCGACGACGATTTTTTTCACGCGATCAGCGATATCGCTCATGTCACTTCCTCATTTTCGCGGGCATCCGCCCAGATGTGCCGGCACAAGCGCCGACGACAGCCCAGGGCGGTTCCCCTGCAGCCTTATTCGCGGGATATAGCACGAGACCGTGATCTTGCAACCCGCATAAACCATGTTCACAGCATCGCCATGCCGCCGTTCACATGCACGGTCGTGCCGGTGACGTAACCCGCCTCGGCGCTGGAAAGGAACAGGGCGGCAGCGGCGATTTCCTCAGCCGTTCCCATGCGCCCCGCCGGGATCTGCGTCAGCAGGCGCGACTTCTGATCCTCGTTCAGCTTCTCGGTCATCGCGGTCTCGATGAAGCCCGGCGCGATGCAGTTCACGGTGATTCCCCGCGAGGCGACCTCATAGGCCAGGCTTTTCGACATGCCGACCAGCCCGGCCTTCGCCGCCGCATAGTTCCCCTGCCCCGCATTCCCGGTCGCACCCACGACCGAGGAAATATTCACGATCCGACCCCAGCGGGCTTTCATCATGCCCCGCAGAACGCCCCGGCACAGCCGAAAGCTCGAGGTCAGGTTCACGTCGATCACCTGCTGCCATTCCTCATCGGACATGCGCATGAACAGATTGTCCCGCGTGATCCCGGCGTTGTTGACCAGAATATCCAGGGACCCCATCGCCGCGATGGCAGCCTTCGGCAGCCCCTCGACCTCCTCGGCCGAGGACAGATTCGCCGTGACCACATGGGCGCGCGACCCTAGCCGGTCCGACAGCTCCCGCAAGGGGGCCTCACGGGTCCCCGACAGGGTCACTTCCGCCCCGGCAGCATGCAGGGCTTCGGCAATCGCACCGCCGATTCCGCCCGAGGCCCCGGTCACCAGCGCCTTCTTGCCCGTTAGATCAAACATTCCCGCCTCATCTTCTTTGTTGTTCAAATACCCCGGGGGTCCGGGGGCAGCGCCCCCGGCTTCCTTCCCGGTTCATTCCTTCAGGGCCGCGATATCCGCAGGCGTCGCGATGTTGCGCGTGACAGCCTCTTTCGCCGTCCGCTTGATCATCCCGGACAGGGCTTTGCCCGCGCCGATTTCCCAATATTCGGTCACACCGGCCCCCGACAGAAACTCGATCGACTCGCGCCAGCGGACCGAGCCGGTGACCTGCTCGACCAGCAGGCGCCGGATCGCACCGGGCTCAACGACGGGCTCGGCGCGCACATTGGCGATCAAAGGCACCGCAGGCGCCTGAATCTCCACCCCGGCCAGCGCCTCGGCCATGACGGCCGCAGCGGGCTGCATCAGCGCCGAATGGAAGGGGGCCGACACCGGCAGCATCAGCGCACGTTTTGCTCCCTGTTCCTTCGCCAAAGCCGCCGCCCGCTCGACCGCCGCCTTGTGACCCGAGATCACGACCTGCGCCGGATCATTGTCATTGGCGGCCTGACAGACCTCATCCCCGGCGGCCTTGCGGGCAATCTCGTCGACCGTCGCAAAATCCAGCCCCAGGATCGCCGCCATCGCGCCCTGCCCGACGGGCACCGCCTCCTGCATTGCGGTGCCGCGCAGGCGCAAAAGACGCGCGGTATCGGCAAGGCTCAGCGCGCCTGCCGCGCAAAGCGCGGAATATTCGCCAAGGCTGTGCCCGGCGACGAAATCGGCATCGGTGATCGCATAGCCCTCGGCCTCTAGTGCGCGCATCGCGGCCATCGAGGTCGCCATCAGCGCAGGCTGGGCATTCTGGGTCAGCGTCAGGGTCTCGATATCGCCATTCCAGATCAGATCGGAAAGCTTCTCACCCAGAGCGTCATCGACCTCGCGAAAGACCTCTGCGGCGGCCGGGCTGGCCTCGGCCAGCTCACGCCCCATGCCGATGACCTGCGCACCCTGCCCCGGAAAAACGAATGCCCGCATGCGGAACCTCTGCTTTGTTGTCTCGTTGCAGACACGCTTAGCCCGCAGCGCGCCCTGCCGCAACAATTTGCGGGGAATGCGCGCCTTAACGGGGAATGACGATCTCGGCCAGAAGCCCGCCCAGATGCTGCCCCTCGCCCAGTCGCAACTGCCCGCCATGCGCGCGGGCAATGTCGACGGCAATCGCCAGCCCCAGGCCCACGCCCTGCCCCTGGTTCTGGTTGCGCGCCGGATCCAGACGGGTGAAGGGCTTCATCGCCTCCTCGCGCCTCTCGGCCGGAATGCCCGGACCGTCATCCTCGACCGAGATGCGGAAATACCCCGGTCCAAGCGCGCCCGAGACCTCGGCCCGGCTGCCATAGCGCACGGCATTGCCGATCAGGTTTTCCACCGCACGCCGCAGGCTGTCAGGCCGAAAGGTCGCCTTGCCCTGCGGATCGCCCGCCATCTCGGTCAGGGTCACCTTCTGGCCGCCGCGCTGCGCATCGGCCACCACTCCGCGCAGGAAATCCAGCGCCGGCAGCAGCTCGGGCGGCGCCTCCTGCGCATTGTCCCTTGCATGATCGAGGAACGCCTCGACCATGGTCGACATCGCCGTCACATCGCTTTCCAGCGCCGTGACCTCCTCGCGTTCGGGCGGATAATCCGGGCTCAGCATCGAGAGCCCCAGCCGCAGCCGGGTCAGAGGCGTGCGCAGGTCATGGCTGATGCTCGACAGCATCTGCTTGCGCTGTTCGTTCTGCCGCTCGATCCGCGCGCGCATCTCCAGAAACGCAGTGCCCGCGCTGCGGATCTCGACCGCGCCTGCGGGACGATAGGGCAGGATGCGCCCCTTGCCATATTCCTCGGCCACGCGGCCCAGCCTGCGGATCGGGCGCAGCTGGTTGCGCAGGAAAATCGTCGCAATCGCCGTCATCAGAAGCGAGGTCCCCGCCATCAGCACCAGAAGCTGGTGCGGGTTCGAGGCGCTGACCCGCTGGCGCGGAAAGATCAGCGCATAGGGGCCATAGGGGCCCTGCAAGGTCACCCGAACCTCGCGCCGCTGGCCCAGATCCACCGCCTCGACCTGCGGCAATTGTTGATGCAGGACCGAGATCACCACCCGGCCGGAGAAATCGTAAAAGCTCCGTTCCTCGACCGCAGCCTGCGTCGCGGGCAGCTCGAACTGCATCCCCAGCGGCGCAAGAAGGCTTTCGACATCGGCCCGCGCGACCTCGATATCCGGGGCCGCTTCGACGCGATCCGCGATCAGGGCGATCTCTCCGGACATGCCCAGCGTCATCTGCCGTGTGACATCCTCGAAATGCCGCTGCAGGAACATGACCGTCACGACCAGCGTGATCACGACCACCGGCAGGAATAGAATCAGCGCCGCCCGCCCGTAGAGCCCGCGCGGCATCACATGCTTGAGCCAGTCGAAATTCATTGCGGGGCAGTCCTGCCTTTCCTCGGCCTCCGATTGGTTCTGGAAACCGGAAACATCCCTGCTAGGCTAGCGCCATGACCACACCCTTGAAAGCCCCCCGCGTCATTCTGGCCGACAACGCCTCGCCCCTGACCGGGCGCGGCACGAACACCTTCCTCCTGGGCGAAAGCCAGGTCGGTATCATCGACCCCGGCCCCGATCTGCCGCAGCACCGTGGGGCGATCCTCGCGGCCGTGGGCAAGGGCAAGGTCACGCATATCCTGATCACCCATGCGCATCTGGACCATTCCGAAGGCGCGCGCGCCCTCTCCGAGGCCTGCGGGGCCCCGATTCTGGCCTATGGAGAGGCCACGGCAGGTCGCTCTGCCGTCATGGCCCGCCTTGCTGCTTCAGGCCAGCTGCGTGGAGGCGAAGGGCTCGACCTGGCCTTCCGGCCCGATCAGATCATCGCCGACGGCAGCGTGATCGAGACCGATGAATGGAGCCTCACCGCGCTGCACACGCCGGGCCATTTCGCCGGTCATCTGAGCTTTATCGAAGGCGACCGCATCTATTGCGGCGATATCGTGCTGGGCTGGTCCTCGACGCTGATCTCTCCGCCAGATGGCGATCTGGCCGATTATTTCCGCTCGCTCTCGCGCCTTGCGGCGCTGAACCCGCGTGAGCTTCTGCCCGCCCATGGCGATCCGGTGACCGATCCCGCCGCCCGCTTCGCCGAGCTGGCCGCGCACCGCCGCGAACGCACCGCGCAGATCCTTGCCGCGCTGCGCGAGGCCCCCGGTTCACCCACAGATCTGGCCGGTCGGATCTACGATGTGCCCTCGGCGCTGATGCCCGCCGCCGCGCGCAATGTGCTGGCCCATCTGGTCGCGCTGAGCGAGCTTGGCGCCGTCGCCCCCAAGGGCGATCTGACCGCCGAGAGTGTTTTTCATCTGTCGTGAAAAAATTGCGACAAACCCTCTGGACGCCCCCAAAGACCCCCGCTATACACCGCCTCGTGTTCCGGCGTAGCTCAGCGGTAGAGCAGTTGACTGTTAATCAATTGGTCGTAGGTTCGATCCCTACCGCCGGAGCCAAATCCTTCTAAATCAAAATCTTGAAGGCCATTTGGCAGCACATCTTTATCCCGCTGTTCTGCGACCCTCGCTCTCAACCTGCTGATCCTTTCTGGAAGCGCAGGAAGTTCGGCTATGGCGAACCATGCCTTGCCGCGGCGCACAATCCAGTTTTGGCACCGCAGTGCCACTCAAACTCCCGCTCTCATCCATTCGCCCGAGCCACGCCCGCCGCTTCGCTTCAGCGGCGGCCGCAACCCTGCCGTTGAGCCGGAAGGCGCTACAGCAATCCCTTCAAATCAAACCCCGCATCCGCAACCTGCTCGGGCGCGGGTGAGCGGCTTGCCTCGATCAGCCGCTTGCCGATCATATAGGCACGCGGGTCGTTCATCGCGTCGACCGCGCGCAGCGTGTCGGCCGCGTAATACCAATGCGACAGGCTGGCAGCCGACGCCCCCGGGCGCGCGACGATGCGGTCATGGCCCGCGTTCAGCCCGGCGATCTGCAGCTTCACGTCATATTGGTCAGACCAGAACCACGGCTTGGGCTCATAATCCTGCCCCGCGCCCAGCATGTTCGCGGCCACCGCTTCGGCCTGATCAATCGCGTTCTGCACGCTTTCCAGCCGGATCATCGCGCCGCGATAGGGCAGTCTGGCACAGTCGCCCGCAGCCCAGATCTGCGCGTCCGAGGTCTGGCCCTGGGCGTCAACGACAATCCCCTGATCACAATGCAGGCCCGCCGCCTCGGCCAGCTGAGTGTTGGGCAGGATGCCGATGCCCAGAATGGCGAAATCGGCCCGGCAGGTGCTGCCATCTGACAACTGCGCGGTGATGCCCTCGCCGCCCTCCAGCCGCTCAAGCCCCACGCCTTCGCGGAAGGTGACACCATGCGAGCGATGCAGGGCTCGGAAATAATCGGCGGTCTCGGGTGCTGCGACGCGTTGCAGGATGCGCGGCGCGGCCTCGATGACGGTGACCTCAAGGCCCAGCTTCGTGGCGACGGCCGCAGCCTCCAGCCCGATATAGCCGCCGCCGATGATCAGCACCTTGCGGCCCGGCTGGAACTCGGCGGCCAAGCGGTCGACGTCGGCCAGCCCGCGAACCGCATAGAGCCCCGGCAGATCGCCCCCCATCGCCGCCGGAAGCCGGCGCGGAGACGAGCCGAGGGTCAGCGCCAGCTTGTCATAGGGAACTTCCTCCCCGTCCAGAATGACGCGCTGCCCCTGCGTGTCGATGCCCGTCGCCATGCGGTCGCGGATCACGGTGATCTCCTGCTCGGCATAGAAGCGTTCGGGGCGCAGGTAGAGTTGCTCGCGCGTCATCTCGCCCAGCAGGTATTTCTTCGACAGGGGCGGACGCTGATAGGGCAGATCCGGCTCGCCGCAGATCAGCGTGATCGGGCCATCATGCCCCAGCACGCGCAGTTTGGCCGCCAGCGCCGCACCGGCCTGTCCGCCGCCAAGGATCACGATTCGGGTCATGCTGTGGCCTCCTCTGCCGCTTCCGTCCCTGCCCGTTCGCCGGATGTCCTGCATGCCACCGGCGCGAAAGATTGTTTCCTTTCCGGGCCTCTGAAATTTACTTACCAAATAGTTTGACCGTTTGCTATGAAATTAACTAAGCTCAGGGAGAGAGGGAGGAAAACATGCCGCAACGATTCGAATCCCCAAGCCTTGAGGGGTGGCCCGCATGAAGCGTTTCTGGGCCGATTATTCCCGCCGTGATTTCGCCGTGCTAGACCATGAGCGTCTGATTGCGGTTCTGCCGCTTGGCGCGATTGAACAACATGGCCCGCATCTGCCGATGTCGGTCGATACGCTGACCGTTGACGCCGTCGCCCGCCGCCTTGCGGCTGCCCTGCCCGCCGAAAGCCCTGCGATCTTCCTGCCGACGCAGGCGATCTGCAAAAGCGATGAGCATATTGATTTCCCGGGCACCCTGACCCTGACGGCCGAGACGCTGATCCGCGTGCTGGTCGAGATCGGCGCCAGCGTGGCGCGGGCGGGTGTGCGCAAGATGGTGCTGCTGAACGGCCATGGCGGCAATATCCCGATCATGGATGTCGTCGCGAGAGAGCTGCGCGTGCATCATGACATGCTGGTCTTTTCGGTGAACTGGTTCGGCTTCGGCATGCCCGAGGGCATCTATTCCGAGACCGAGTCCCGCCACGGCATCCACGCAGGCGATATGGAGACCTCGGTTCTCTTGGCGCTGGACCCGGCCAATGTCGACATGACGCAGGCGCGCGATTTCCGCTCTCGCGGGCAGGATCTGGCCGAGCGTCTGCGTCACGTCGGGCTGGGCCGCTCGGCCAAGCCGGGCTGGAAGACGCAGGACCTGAACCCGGCCGGAGCCTGCGGCGAGGCGCATCTTGCCACCGCCGAAAAGGGCGAGGCCACGCTGAACCACGCCATCCCCCTGCTGGTCGAGGCGATGGCCGAGATCGACTCGATCCCGCTTAGCTGGCTCGACGCCGCACCGGAGACCTGACCCATGACCGACACATCCCCCCTGATCCAGATGTCCGGCGTGGAAAAGCAGTTCGCCAATGGCACGGTCGCGGTCCGCGATATGTCGCTGTCGATCCAGAAGGGCGAATTCGTCAGCTTCCTTGGCCCCTCGGGCTGCGGCAAAAGCACGGCGCTGAAGATGGTCTCGGGCCTTTTGTCGGTGTCGCGCGGCAAGATCTCGGTCAATGGCCATGCGGCGGGCGAAGGCGGCGACCGCAATGACATCGGCTTTGTCTTCCAGGAGGCGACGCTGATGCCCTGGGCCACGGTCTTCGAGAATGTCTATCTGCCGCTGAAGCTGCACGGCATGTCGAAAGCCGGGGCGCGGCCGCGCGTCGAAGAGGCGCTGGCGATGGTGGGTCTGGCGAAATTCGCCAAAGCCTACCCGCGCGAGCTTTCGGGCGGGATGAAGATGCGGGTCTCGATTGCCCGCGCCATGGCCACCAAGCCCAAGCTACTGCTGATGGATGAGCCCTTCGCGGCGCTTGATGAAATGACCCGCGCCAAGCTGAACGACGATGTGCTGGCGCTTTGGGAAGAGCATAAGCTGACGGTGATCTTCGTGACCCATTCGGTCTTCGAATCTGTCTATCTGTCGAACCGCGTCGTGGTGATGGCAGCCCGCCCGGGCCGGGTGGTCCATGACATCCCCCTGCCCGGCGGCTATCCGCGAACCGCCGCCTACCGCCTGACGGCTGAATATGCCGAGGCCTGCCGACTGGTCAGCAACGCACTGGAAGGAACGCTCGATCATGCCCACCTCAATCACTGAGCCAGGCCTGCCCGCAGCGGCGGCCCCGACCGAGATCGACCCCCGCATCCTGCGCGAAAACCGCGAACGCCGCATGCGCATCCTGCTGCCGATCGGCGCGATCACCCTGGCGTTGGCGCTGTGGGAGTTCCTCGTCTGGTTCTATCAGGTGCCCCATTACCTGATCCCCGCCCCCAGCCTGATCGCCAAAACGCTGGTGCAGGACTGGGCCAGCCTTGCGCAAAGCGCGGCCTTCACCGTCAAGCTGACGCTGCTGTCGCTAGGTCTTGCGATCATCGGCGGCGTCGCCTTGGGGATGATCTTCGCGCTGTCGAAACCGGTCGAGATGGCGCTGTTTCCCTTCGCCGTCATCTTGCAGGTGACGCCGGTCATCGCCATCGCGCCGCTGATCCTGATCTATGTCAGCAACACCTTTGTCGCGCTGCTGATCTGCGCCTGGATCGTGGCCTTCTTCCCGATCCTGTCGAACACGGTGATCGGGCTGCGCAGCGCCGACCACAACCTGCGCGACATGTTCCGGCTTTATCAGGCGACACCCTGGCAGCGGCTGCGCTATCTGCTGATCCCCTCGGCCCTGCCCTATTTCATGGCGGCGCTGAAGATCGCCGGTGGCCTTGCGCTGATCGGCGCGGTGGTGGCCGAATTCGTCGCGGGCACCGCGGGCCAGAACACCGGCCTTGCCTCACGCATCCTGGAATCGAGCTTCCGCAATGAGATCCCGCGCATGTTCGCGGCGCTGTTTCTGGTCTCGCTTCTGGGCGTCGTGATCTTCCTGATCACCTCGTGGCTGTCGCGTCTGGTGCTGGGGCACTGGCACGAAAGCGAAATCAAGCGCGAGCATTGATGGCCATGCGTGATCTGGGCGAAACCACCCTGACCGGCCTGACTTTGGCCGGTCGTCCGGGCCGCTGGCAGATGCAGATTGCCGCAGGCCGCATTGCCGCGCTGCGCCCCTGCACCAAGGCGGGCGGCGGGCTGGTCCTGCCGCTTCTGGCCGATGTCCATACGCATCTGGACAAGACCTTCACCGCCGCGCGCATGCCGCGCCGGGCCGGGTCGCTGTTCGATGCCATCGAGATGATGGGGGCCGATGCGGCGGGCTGGACGGTGGACGACCTTCGCGCCCGCACCCAGCGCGGCCTTGCCCGTGCCTATCATCACGGCACCGCGCTGATGCGCAGCCATGTCGACTGGGGCGAGGCGCAGCCGCCTCTGGCCTGGTCGGTGCTGAATGAGCTGAGGCAAGACTGGCGCGGCAGGATCGAGCTGCAGCTTGCGTCGCTGACGGCGCTGGACTTGATGCCCCAGATCGGGCCCGGCATCGCCGCCCATCTGCGCGAAAGCGGCGGCGTGCTGGGGGCCTTCATCTATCGCAACGCCAATCTGGCCCGCGATCTGGCCACCACCTTCGATCTGGCCGAGAAACACGGGCTGGATCTGGACTTCCACGTCGATGAGGGCCTTGACCCCGAGGCGCAGGGCTTTGACGCAATCGTCGAGGAAACCCGGCGCCGGGGCATGGCGGGTCATGTGCTTTGCGGCCATGCCTGCTCGCTTTCCGTGCGCGACCCTTCCGAGGTCGCGGGTCTCCTGGACCGCGCGACTGATGCCGGGATCGGGCTGACGGTTCTGCCGGGCGCCAACAGCTATCTGCAGGACGGCGCCCCCGGTCGCACGCCGCGTCTGCGCGGGCTCGCGCCGCTGATCGAGGCGGGCGCGGCGGGCGTTCCGGTGATGATCGGCTCGGACAATGTGCGGGACGGGTTCTATCCCTACGGCGATTATGACCTCTTCGACATCTTCCGGCTGGCCGTCATCCTGGGCCATCTGCCGCCCGAGGATTGGCTGGACGCCGTCAGCCAGCGCCCCGCCGCATGGATGGGCCACAGCCTGCAACTGGCCGAGGGCGGCCCCGCCAGCTTCATCTGGCTGGACGCCACCGACCTGCCCGACGCCATCAGCCGGCCCCGAACCGCCCGCCACGTCTGGCGCGAGGGCCGCATCTTGCCCGAAACTCAAGGAGAGACGGAATGACCAGCACCTGGGACATCGCGGCATTCAAGGCCGATCTGCCCGAAATCCGGCAGCATGATGACGAGAAATACCTGGCTGCACGCTCGCAGGACTACTTCTGGTACAGCCCCATCCTGAACGAATTGCTGAAGGACAAGCGTGGCGATCTGGTCGTGGTGCCGCAAAGCGTGGACGAGGTCATCCAGATCGCGTCGCAGGTGGCCCGTCACCGCATTCCGCTGACCCTGCGCGGCGGCGGCACCGGCAATTACGGCCAGTGCGTGCCGCTGGAAGGCGGCATCATCATGGACCTCACCCGGCTCGACAAGGTGATCGAGATCACGCCGGGCCATGTCCGGGTCGAGGCTGGGGCGCGCATCTCGCGGCTGGACGATGCCGCGCGGGCGACCGGACAGGAATTGCTGATGTACCCCTCGACCCGGCAGATGGCGACGATCGGCGGCTTTCTGGCAGGTGGTTCGGGCGGCATCGGCTCGCTCCGGCACGGGATGCTGCGCGATCCGGGGAACGTGACCTATGTGAAGGTCGTCACCATCGAACCCGAGCCGAAGGTGATCGAACTGCATGGCGACGAAATCCAGAAGGTCCAGCACGCCTATGGCACCAATGGCATCGTGGTCGAGATGGGCGTGGCCCTGACCAAGGCCACCGACTGGATCCATACGGCGGCGCTGTTTGACGGCTATGATCAGGCTCTGCGCTTTGCCACGCAGGCGCAGGTCGACGGGCTGGACTGCTATCTGCTGACGACGGTCGAGCGTCGCTTCGCCCCCTATTACAAGAAGCTGGGCGATTATTTCCCCGCCGACCGCGACGCAGTCTTCGCCATGGTCGCGCCGGGTGACATGGCCCGCTTCACCGCCGAGGCCGAAGAAATGGGTGGCCGCGTCTCTTTCGCGATGACCAAGCCCGACCTCAGCGCGGCCGGTCTTCAGCCCGCCTATGAATGCGGCTGGAACCACACCACGCTGCAGGCGCTGAAGGTCGATCCGGGCTGGACCTATCTGCAGGTCGCCTATCCCCGCCCCTTCGACATCGATCTGGTGATGCGCCAGATGGAGCGCTATGGTGACGAGATGTTCTGGCATCACGAGATGGCGCGGGAAAAGGGCGATGTGCAGATCTTTGCCCTGCCTCTGGTGCGCTGGCGCGACCGCGATGCGATGTATCGCCTGATCGCCGAACTTGAGGAAAAGGACGGCTGCACCATCTTCGACCCCCATGTCGTCACCATCGAGGACGGCGGCATGAAGACCATCGACGACACGCAGATCGCCTTCAAGAAGCTGGCCGACCCCTACGGCCTGATGAACCCCGGCAAGACCCGGGGCTGGACCGCCGACATGGCGCGCGACGACACCACGTTCAAACAAGGACAATCCGCATGAACAAGATGATGACGGCCCTTGCCCTGACGACCGCGCTTTGCGCGGCGGGCACCGCATGGGCAGATGACAAGGTGGTCTTCGGCACCAACTGGCTGCCGCAGGGCGGCCATGGCGGCTTCTATCAGGCGCTGGCCGACGGCACCTACAAGAAGCACGGGCTGGATGTCGAAATCATGCCCGGCGGCCCGCAGGTGAACAACCGCCCCATGCTTTCCGCCGGACGGCTGGACTTCCTGCTGGGGGGCAACCTTCTTCTGTCCTTCGACAACGTCAAGAACGGCATCCCGACCACCGTCGTCGCCGCCTTCTACCAGAAAGAGCCGCAGGCGCTGATCGCGCACAAAGGCAAATACGCCGACTGGCAGGCGCTGACGACCGCCCCCACGGTTCTGGTCGGCAAGGACGGCCAGTTCAGCTTCTGGCAGTGGATGGTCTCCAGCCAGGGCTTCAAGAACGAACAGCTGCGCCCCTATGCCTATAATCTGGCGCAGTTCCTCAGCGACGATGCGATGGTCCAGCAGGCCTATGCGACCGCCGAGCCGATCTATGCTGCCGAACAGGGCGTCGAGACCGACACCTTCCTTCTGGCCGATCAGGGCTGGAACACCTATGCCAACACCATCGAGACCCGGCAGGAGCTGATCGACCAGAACCCCGAACTGGTGCAGCGTTTCCTCGATGCCTCGATCGAGGGCTGGTACAACTTCCTTTATGGCGACCACACCGCCGCCTATGAGATGATCATCGCCGCCAACCCCGAGCTGACGGCCGAAAAGCTCGACAAGGAAGTCGCGCTGATCAAGGAGCTGGGCATCGTCGACAGCGGCGAGTCGCTGGAGAAGGGCCTTGGCGCGATGGATGAGGCCCGGGTGAAGTCGTTCCTCGACACCGCCATTGCCAGCGGCCTTTACAAGGACGGCGAGGTCGATCTTACGAAGGTCGCGAATTACACCTTCGTCAACAAGGGCCACGGGCTGGACATCAAGGAGAAACTTGAGGCCCAGTAACCCGCCAGAACAGGAGCGCGCCGCATGCCGGGAATGGCGACACCGCCCACCCCGATGCCGAAAGCCCATGCGGCGCGCGTCCTTGATGGGCCTGATGGCCTTTGCTGTTCGATTTCAGCAGCAAGCCGCCCGGCTGCGGGCATGAAGCTTGAAGAAACGGGATTTTCAGAATGAGTGTCGCGCAGAAAAAGCGCATGATGATGCATGACGCGATCCGCGAGGGCGCAATCCGCGAATTCGCCCGCAACGGGCTGGCGGGCACCTCGACCCAGGCCATCGCCGAGGCGGCCGGGATCACCAAGGCGCAGCTGCATTACTATATCTCCAGCAAGGAAGAGCTTTATCAGCAGGTGCTGGGCGACATCGTCCGCCAGTTCCGGGAAATCTTCTTCATCACCACCTCGCAGGATGATCCACGACAGGCGATCACATCGTATATTGCGCGCAAGATCCGCCATACGCTGGAGCATCCCGAAATCACCCGCCTCTTCGCGCATGAGATCGCGCGCGGCGGGCCCGAGATGTCGACCCATTGGCAGACGCTGAAAGTCTCGGTCGAAGAGGCCAATCAAGTGATCCGGGGCTGGATCGAGGCAGGCAAGATCCGCCCGGTCGATCCGCTGCTGTTGCAGATGAACCTCTGGGCCGTGACCCAGCATTACGCCGAATATGAAGCGCAGGCCCGGATGCTGATGGAACTGCCAGATGACGTGCCCCTTGATGCCGAACGGCTGATCCATGAGGCGACGCAGACCTTCCTTTTGCGCTGCGGCCTGACCGACGATGAGGAGACGACCCCATGACCCCCTTGGCCCCACCCTCTCTGGCCGCGCCCTTTGGGGCCTATTCGCACGGCATCGCCTCGGGCGGCATGATCGTGACCTCGGGCCAGCTGGCGCTGGCCCCCGACGGCACCATCCCCGAAGGCGTGACCGCGCAGGCCGAGATGTGCTTCACCAATATCGCCGCCATTCTGGCCGAGGCCGGGGCCGATTTCAGCCATGTCCTGCGCTTCACCGCCTTCGTCACCCGGCGCGAGGATATGGCGGCCTATATGGCGGTCCGCGACCGGCATGTGCGCGACCTTTCCGTTAAACCAGCGTCAACGCTTCTGATCGTCAGCGGCTTCACCCGCCCCGAATTTCTGGTCGAGATCGAGGCGGTCGCCCTCGTCCCCCAAACCTGAGGACCCCGGATATGGTCAACGTCACCTTCATCGAGCCCGACGGCACGCGCCGCACCATCTCCGCCGCCATCGGCGCCTCGCTGATGCAGGCCGCCCGCAACGAAGGCGTGGCGGGCATCGAGGCCGAATGCGGCGGCGCCTGCTCTTGCGCGACCTGCCATATCCATATCGCCGAGGACTGGGCCGGGCGGCTGCCCGAACGCTCGGCGCTGGAACTGGACATGCTGGACTTCGCCAATCGATTTGACCCGGAGGCTTCGCGCCTGGCCTGCCAGATCACCGTCACCGCCGATCTGGACGGGTTGCTGGTGGACGTGCCCGGGCAATAGGGCGGTGCCTGCTGGCCGCATATGGCAACACTGCATTATATCTGTGCTAGAGCAGCCATCATCGCACAAGAGCATCAAATGATCATAAGCGGTAAGCTGTGAAGGTCGCTCTCTCCCCTGATCGGCAGCGATACGGGACCAAGCGGTCATGGCCTCGGCTACAGCATCATGAAGTTTTCGGTATCACGCGTGTAGCGTGACAGGGGTATTGTCAGAGTCTGCCACGCAACATGTCAGCGCGCCGTTTTTCTTAGACGCCCCGTTCACTCCCGCTTGAACTCACTCAAAGCACGTCATCCGTCGCAGATCCAGATCACGGCTGTTTGTTAATCAGCGTTTCCATCAACATTTGCAAAGCGCCTGCTTTGATAACCCGAATCCGCTCACGCCCTGCTCTAACGTTGATGCCTGCCAGGTGGATAGTGAAACAGCCATTCTCAAAAAGTACGGTAAATGCAGGACCACCGCTCATGCCATCAGGATCAAATGTCAGCGGATCGACAGGCTCAAAAATATGGACTGCGTCATCTGTGCCTTGACCAGCATAGCGGCACAGCACTTTCTGCTTAACCAACTTCATTTCGCCGTCTTCATAGTCGATCTGGCGCCCCTGGAAGGGGTAACCGTAGCTGATGGCGCCCACTACACGATCCGCCGGAACGCTAGGGTGTTGGCCCCGGAAATCGAAAAACAGGTGCCTCAATTCCGGCAACTCACTGGTAGGCTCTGTGAAGTCGAAAAGCGCAATTTCATGATGATCGCCTTCGTTCATGCCATAATCGAAAGAAATAAAGCCACCGGAGGTGATGCACTTCGTCTTTCCCTCATGCGGCACGGTTAAACAGATCCCCGTTATGTCGTTAACAAGCTTCAGTTGGTGCCTAGTGCACGTCATAAAGTAGCGGTCCCGATATCGGATGAGTGTCGCCGAGCCGGGGATTGTCAACGGGTACACTTCGTCACCCGTCCAGAATCCGAGGCACTCGCAATACTGGGAGAAATGATCTTCGACGAGCCGCCCAGGAAGAATGAGACCGTTATGATTGACGGACATATTGCCAAGCCAGTCGAATATATCCCGTGAAGCAGTGAAGCCGGTGGGCGTCATATAGTTCTCTGCTATTGATACCTATCTGGGGAAACGTAGCCACACCTCTGATTGTCTGCAAAGGGCTCTTCGCGTCGGCGAAGCCAAGAAGTGCCAGACGCAGCGCCCCCTCAAGCCATAGGCACGCGCGCCCCCAAGCCCCGGTGCCTTCACCAAAAGAAGATCACCCCTCGCGGCGGTTGGTGATTGCGCTTGCTCCCCGGTCGCGGTAAATGCCGAAAAGACGCGGGCGTAGCTTAATGGTAAAGCTCCTGGTTCCCAACCAGATGACGAGGGTTCGATTCCCTTCGCCCGCTCCATCCCTTCCCTGCCATCGTCCCGTTCAGACGCCCGACCCGTGGCGGGATGGCGCGCGACTTACGCGCGCCGCCAAGCCTCAGCCCATCGACTTCGCGCGATCACGCAGCTGGAACTTCTGGATCTTGCCGGTCGAGGTCTTGGGCAGGTCGGTGAAGATGATGGTCTTCGGCACCTTGTAGCGCGCCATATTGGCGCGGCAGAACTCGATGATGTCTTCCTCGGTCGCAGTCCGGCCTGCCTTCAGGGTGACGAAGGCGCAGGGCGTTTCGCCCCATTTCTCATCCGGGCGCGCGACGACGGCGGCCTCCAGCACGGCGGGGTGGCGATAAAGCACATCCTCGACCTCGATCGAGGAGATATTCTCGCCCCCCGAGATGATGATGTCCTTCGAGCGGTCCTTGATCTCGATGTAGCCATCGGGGTGCATCACCGCCAGATCGCCCGAGGCGAACCAGCCGCCGTGGAAAGCCTTCGCCGTGGCGGCGGGGTTTTTCAGATAGCCCTTCATCACGATATTGCCGCGCATGAAGATCTCGCCAATAGTCTCGCCATCCGAGGGGACGGGCTCGAGCGTCGCGGGATCGGCCACCATCAGCTCTCCCAGCGTCAGGTTCTTGACGCCCTGCCGCGATTTGAAGCGCGACCGCTCATCCGGGGGCAGTTCGTCCCAGGCGTCCTTCCATTCGCAGACGACCGATGGGCCATAGGTTTCAGTCAGCCCATAGACATGGGTGACGGTCACGCCCATCGCCTCCATGGCCGCGATGACGGCGGCGGGCGGCGCGGCACCTGCGGTCATCACCTTGATTTCGTGATCGAAATCCTTCAGCTCATCGGCGGCGTTGGTCAACATGTTCAAAACGATGGGCGCGCCGCAGAAATGGCTGACCTTTTCGTCGCGGATCAGCTGATAGATCGGCTCGGCCCGGACCGAGCGCAGGCAGACGCAGACGCCGCCATTGGCGGCAATGGTCCAAGGGAAACACCAGCCGTTGCAGTGAAACATCGGCAGCGTCCACAGATAGCGAGCATGGTGGGGCATGTCCCAGGCGATGATGTGCTGCATGGCATTCAGCGCCGCACCCCGGTGGTGATAAACGACGCCCTTCGGATCGCCCGTCGTCCCCGAGGTGTAGTTGAGCGAGATGGCATCCCATTCATTCGCAGGCAGATGCCAGTTGAAATTCGGGTCGCCCTCGGCCAGCAGGTCCTCATAGGTCAGCTCGCCGATGCGCTTGCCGCCCTCGAAACTGGGGTCAAGAATATCGACCACCAGCACGTCCTTGCCCACGCGCAGCTTCAGCGCCTGCTCGGCCACTTCCGAGAACTCGGGGTCGACCAGCAGCACCTTGGCCTCGCCATGGCCCAGGATGAAGGCGATGGTTTCGGCATCAAGGCGGGTGTTGATCGCGTTCAGCACGGCCCCGGTCATGGGCACGCTGAAATGCGACTCGAACATTTCGGGGATATTGGCGGCCAGCACCGCGACGGTGTCGTTCTTGCCGATGCCGCGCTTGTGCAGCGCGCTGGCGATGCGGCGGCAGCGGTCATAGGTCTCGGCCCAGTTGCGGCGCACGCCGGTGTGCACGACCGCCAGCGCGTCGGGATAGACGGCGGCGGTGCGCTCGATGAACCGCAGGGGCGTCAGCTGCTCGAAATTCGCCAGTCCCGCGTCCAGGCCGAATTCGTAAATGTCATGGTGGGTCATGCTGACGTCCTCTTTCCTCCAAGGCCGCGCACGGCCTTCCACATCCCGGTCAGGCATCAAAGCTAACCGCAGATGCCCGGCAAGGGCCAGAGGGGGCAAGTTAGAAAAAAGGCTGAGCAGGGGAGGTCAGAACCGCGCCTCGGCCAGATGGACAAGCTGCGCGCCCGCCTCATACCAGGCCTCGCGCAGCGGGCGCAGGGGCACCGCCTGCGGCGTGCTGGGCTGCAGGGGCAGGTCCTCATCCCCGATCTCGTGGCACAGATAGGCGGCGAGGCAGCGCCCGAAGGCAGTGCCGGGCGCAATGCCGCGACCGTTGTAGCCGCAGAAGGCGAACATCCCGTCATCAAGGCGGTGGAAGCGCGGCAGGTTGTCCGAGGTCATGCCGATCTTGCCATACCATTCGGCCTCGAAGGTGATAGGGCCGATCTGCGGAAAGATCCGGCGCAGCATCCGGCGCGCCCATGCGGCATGGACCGAGCCCCCGGTGCCGCGAAGCGCCCCGACCGAGCCGAAAACCAGACGGTTGCGCGCGTCGAAACGGAATGAGGACAGCACCTCTTTCGTGTCCCATGCGCCCTGCCGCCCCGGCAGGATGCTGGCCGCAACATCATCGGGCAAGGGCGGGGTCGCCAGATTAAAATAGGGCAGATGCACCTGCTGCGTGCGGATTTCCGGCATGATGCCCTGCGTATAAGCGTCGGTCGCCAGGACGACGCGGGGCGCGATCAGCGTGCCCTTCGGCGTCTGGATGTGCCACTGCCCATCCTCTCGTGCCACTGCCGTCGCCGGGCTGGTCGTATAAATGCGCCCGCCCGCGCGCAGCACCGCATGCGCCAGCCCGCGCGCATAGGCCAAAGGCTGGATCGTCCCGGCGCGTTCATCCAGCAGCGCGCCGCTGTAGTAATCCGTGCCCAGCATCGCGGCGGCATCCGCCTTGCCCAGCAGCCGCACTGGCGCGCCGCGCGCCTGCCATTGCCGCGCACGCTCGGCCAGTTCGGCCTGCCCCTTGTCGCCCACAGCGGCATGCAGCGTGCCCACGTGATTGGCCTCGCAGGCGATGTCATGGCGGCGGATCAGATCCCAGACATGGGCCGGGCCTTCGCCCAGAAAGTCGATCAGGCGATTGCCCTGCGCCTCGCCCAGCGTGGCCACCAGATCCTCGGGCATGACCCACATGCCCGCGTTCACCAGCCCGACATTGCGCCCCGCCGCGCCATAGCCGATCTCGACCGCCTCGATCAGGGTGACGTCGACGCCGCGTTCGGCCAGATGCAGCGCGGTCGAAAGGCCAGTGTAGCCCGCACCGATGATGGCGACCTCGGCCCGGATCTGCCCCTCGACCGCCCCGGTCCGGGGGGCAGGCGGCGCAGTCATTTCCCACAGCCCGTGGGAGTGCGGATCATTGAGCATGCGGGCCTCGTTCAAGAAGGATGGCAGGGGACGGGCGGAAGCGGCGCCAGCCTCTATTCTTCTTCGCCACGCCCGCGATTTGCGATAACGAGAGTTTTGCAAGACCTCATGCAATGCCGGAATATCCATGCGCGCCCCACGTCGATTTCTGCCCTCTCTTCCATTGCTTGCCGCCTTCGAGGCCGCCGCCCGGACCGGCTCGATCACGCAGGCCGCGCAGGAATTGTCGCTGACGCAATCGGCCGTCTCGCGCCAGATCAAGTCGCTGGAAGAGCAGCTGGGGGTCGAGTTGTTCCACCGCGAAAAGCAGACCATCCGCTTGACCTCGGGCGGTCAGGGCTATGCGCGCGAGATCCGCGATGCGCTGCTGAAGATCTCCAGCGCGTCGCTGAACCTGCGCGCCAATCCCGGCGGGGGCACGCTGAACATCGCGGCCCCGCCGACCTTTGGCGCGCGCTGGCTGACGCCGCGGCTGCCGGGGTTTTTCGCGGCCCATCCGGGGATCAGCCTGAACCTCTTCAGCCGCACGACGCGCTTTGACTTCCGCGAGGATGTGGTCGATGCCGCCATCCATTTCGGCCAGCCCGACTGGCCGGGCACGGATGCGATCCGGCTGCGGGGCGAAACCGCCCTGCCCCTTTGTTCGCCCGAATTCGCCCGGCAGCACGGCTTTGCCTCGCCCGCCGATCTGCGCGGCGCAGCGCTTTTGCACCTGACCTCGCGCCCCGATGCCTGGGAACGCTGGCTGCGCTTCTATGAGGTCGATGACAAGGCCGTGCACGGGATGCTGTTCGACCAGTTCTCGACCATGGCCGAGGCGGCGATGGCGGGTCTGGGCGTGGCACTTTTGCCGGAATTCATGTTCGGGCCTGAGCTGGCCGAGGGGCGGCTGGTCCCGGCCCTCCCCATGCCGCTGAGCGGCTCTGACGCCTATTACCTCTGCTGGCCGGAAGAGCGTGAGGCCTCGCCCGCGCTCTCGCAATTCCGCGACTGGCTGCTGGCCGAGACGCGGCCGGATCGCAAGGGTCATTCCACCTCGGAATGATCTCTCGAATCAATGTCGTTTGATTGTCGCCGCCCGCTGGCGTCTTGTCCCCGAGACCTTAGATGGGGCGGAAAGGCCGCCTTGCCCATGATGCGCATGGCCCGGGGCGCGGGCCATCTCCAACAGGATGACCGATATGCATGAACTGAACACGCTTCCCGCTGAGACGCGCGAAATTCTTCTGTCGCTGGGTGTGCCCGCCGCGCGGCTGGACGGCGGCTCGGTCACGGCGCGCACGCCCATCACCGGCGAGGTACTGGCAGAGGTCGTGGCCGACACCACCGATCAGGCCAATGCCGCCATCGAGCGTGCGCATGCGGCCTTCCAGATCTGGCGCAACGTCCCCGCCCCCAAACGCGGCGAGCTGATCCGCCTGCTGGGCGAGGAGCTGCGCGCCTCGAAGGACGTGCTGGGCCGTCTGGTCTCGGTCGAGGCGGGCAAGGTCACCTCCGAGGGCTTGGGCGAAGTGCAGGAGATGATCGACATCTGCGATTTCGCTGTCGGCCTCTCGCGCCAGCTTTACGGCCTGACCATCGCGACCGAACGCGCCGATCACCGAATGATGGAGACCTGGCACCCGGTGGGCGTCGTGGGCGTGATCTCGGCCTTCAACTTCCCGGTCGCGGTCTGGTCCTGGAACGCGGCGCTGGCGCTGGTCTGCGGCGATGCCGTGGTCTGGAAGCCGTCGGAAAAGACCCCGCTGACGGCACTGGCGACCGATGCGATCCTGCAGCGCGCCATCGCGCGTTACCGCGCTGAGGGGCATGAGATCCCCGAGGGCCTGACCGCCGTCCTGATCGGCGGGGCCGACATTGGTGAGCTGCTGGTCGACCACACCCGCGTCCCCGTCATCTCGGCCACCGGCTCGACCCGCATGGGCCGGGCCGTCGGCCCGCGCGTCGCAGCGCGCTTTGGCCGTTCGATCCTGGAACTCGGCGGCAACAACGCCGCCATCGTCGCGCCCAGCGCCGATCTGGAACTGACCCTGCGCGGCGTGGCCTTCGCCGCCATGGGCACGGCGGGCCAGCGCTGCACCACGCTGCGTCGCCTCTTTGTCCATGACAGTGTCTATGACGCGCTGGTCGAGCGGCTGAAGGGTGCCTATCGCTCGGTCACCGTCGGCTCGCCCCTGAAAGAGGGCAATCTGGTCGGCCCGCTGATCGACAAGGCCGCCTTCGACGGCATGCAGAAGGCGCTGGAGGCCGCGCGCGCCGCCGGAGGCTCGGTCGTCGGTGGCGAGCGTGTCGAGGCCGCCCAAGACGCCTATTACACCCGCCCCGCACTGGTCGAGATGCCCGCACAGACCGGCCCGGTGCTGGAGGAAACCTTCGCGCCGATCCTCTACGTCATCCGCTACACCGATTTCGCCGATGCGCTGGCGATGCAGAACGATGTGCCGCAGGGGCTGTCGTCCTCGTGCTTCACCAATGATCTGCGCGAGGCCGAGACCTTCCTGTCGGCATCGGGTTCCGATTGCGGCATCGCCAACGTCAACATCGGCCCCTCGGGCGCCGAGATCGGCGGAGCCTTCGGCGGCGAAAAGGAAACCGGCGGCGGGCGCGAGTCCGGCTCGGACGCGTGGAAGGCCTATATGCGCCGGGCGACCAACACCATCAACTATGGGCGGTCCCTGCCCTTGGCGCAGGGCGTCAAGTTCGATATCTGAGGATTATCGGGGCGGCTTCGGCCGCCCTTTCCTTTCAAAGCACTGTCACGCCACGTCAGCGCCGGGCGCGCTGGCCCGGAAGGCGCGACTGTCCTACTGTGACTTAAAGGCCATGGCCGGAACGTCACGGCCACCGGCGCCTAAATCCCTCCACACAACATATTGACAAGACGTTACCGAAAACGTCTATTTATGGGGTCTTGGTCCTCGGGGCGACTCGGGGTGAAGAGGGAAACCGGTGCAATGCCGGTGCTGCCCCCGCAACTGTAAACGGCAAGCAAAGCTGAAGATCCACTGGATGAAACCGGGAAGGACAGCCGAAGCGTTGAGCCGTGAGCCAGGAGACCTGCCAGGACGGAAGACAGTACGAAACCGTGCGGTGGGCACGGAGACGCAGGTTTCGCGGGCCCCCGGCCCGTGGCCGTCGTCCCGCCCGCCTGCAAACGCAAAGGGACAATGAAGCGATGACCATCACCGTCTACTCCAAACCGGCCTGCGTCCAATGCACCGCGACCACCCGCGCGCTGGATGCCAAGGGGCTGTCCTATGACGTCATCGACCTGACGCAGGACAGCACCGCCATGGAGAAGGTGACCGCGCTTGGCTATCGTCAGGCCCCCGTCGTCATCGCGGGCGAAGAACACTGGGCGGGCTTCCGTCCCGACATGATCGGCCGCCTGTCGTAAGGCAGGTCAAGCCGTGCTGGGACTGGTCTATTTCTCATCGGTTTCGGGGAACACCGCCCGGATGGTGCAGCGCCTTCAGATGGGCGGGCTGCGCATTCCGGTGTCGCCTGCCGATCCGATGCCCCAGCCCGACGCGCCCTATGTGCTGATCTGCCCAACCTTTGCCGATGGCATGGGGCGTGGCGCGGTCCCCAAACGGGTGATCCACTTCCTGAACGACCCTGCCCGTCGCGCGCTGCTGCGCGGCGTCATCGCGGGTGGCAACCGCAACTTCGGCGCGACCTTCGCCCTTGCGGGCGATGTCATCGCGAAGAAATGCAATGTCCCGGTGCTCTATCGCTTCGAGCTGGCCGGGACCGAAACCGACATTGCCCGCATTCGCGCGGGGTTAGCTGAATTCCGGGGGATGGAATGCTCGATAATGGCGTGAAGGCCGAGCTTGATTATCATGCGCTGAACGCGATGCTGAACCTCTATGACAGTGAGGGGCAGATCCGTTTCGATGCCGACCGCAAGGCGGCGCATCAGTATTTCCTGCAGCATGTGAACCAGAACACGGTCTTCTTCCATTCGCTGGACGAAAAGCTCGATTATCTGGTCGAGGAGGGCTATTACGAGGCGCAGGTTCTGGACCAATATTCCAAGAACTTCATGCGCCAGATCTGGGACGAGGCGTATCGCAAGAAGTTCCGCTTCCCGACCTTCCTCGGCGCGTTCAAATATTACACCAGCTACACGCTGAAGACCCGCGACGGTCAGCGCTATCTTGAGCGCTATGAGGACCGCGTCGTCATGGTCTCGCTCGCCTTGGCGCGCGGCGATGAAAAGCTTGCAACCCGCTTTATGGAAGAGATCCTCTCGGGCCGGTTCCAGCCCGCGACGCCGACCTTCCTGAATGCCGGGAAGAAGTCGCGCGGCGAGCTGATCTCGTGCTTCCTGCTGCGCATCGAAGACAATATGGAATCCATTGGTCGCGCGATTAACTCGTCGCTGCAGCTTTCGAAGCGCGGTGGCGGCGTGGCGCTGATGCTGACCAATATCCGCGAGGCCGGTGCGCCGATCAAAGGGATCGAGAACCAGTCCTCGGGCGTCATCCCGGTGATGAAACTGCTGGAAGATAGCTTCAGCTACGCAAACCAACTTGGTGCACGTCAGGGCGCTGGCGCGGTCTACCTGAACGCCCATCACCCCGATATCCTGCGCTTCCTTGATACCAAGCGCGAGAATGCCGATGAAAAAATCCGCATCAAGACGCTGTCGCTTGGCGTCGTCATTCCGGATGTGACCTTCGAACTCGCGAAGAAGAACGAGGATATGTATCTCTTCTCGCCGCATGACGTGCAGAAGGTTTACGGCGTGCCCTTCTCGGAAATCTCGGTCTCCGAGAAGTATCAGGAGATGGTGGACGACAAGCGCATCAAGAAGCGCAAGATCAACGCCCGCGCCTTCTTCCAGACTCTGGCCGAGATCCAGTTCGAAAGCGGCTATCCCTATATCATGTTCGAAGACACGGTGAACAAGGCGAACCCGATCGACGGGCGCATCACCATGTCGAACCTCTGTTCGGAAATCCTGCAGGTGAACGAGGCGTCGGAATTCAACGACGATCTGAGCTATTCGCGCATGGGCACGGATATTTCCTGCAACCTCGGCTCGCTGAATATCGCGGCGACGATGGACGGCCCGGATTTCGGTGCGACCGTTGAAGCGGCGATCCGCGCGCTGACCGCTGTCTCGGAAATGTCGGCGATTGATGCCGTGCCCTCGATCCGTCGCGGCAATGACGAGGCCCATGCCGTCGGCCTTGGCCAGATGAACCTGCATGGCTTCCTCGCGCGTGAGCGTATTCATTACGGCTCACCCGAGGGCGTTGAATTCACCAGCGTTTATTTTGCAGCGATTGCCTATCACGCGATCCGCGCCTCGAATCTGATCGCGCGCGAAAAGGGCGAGAGTTTCAAAGGCTTCGAGAAATCGAAATATGCCGATGGCACCTTCTTCGACAAATACACCGAACAGGACTGGCTGCCGGTATCCGAAGAAGTCACCCGGGTTTTTGACGGGATCACGCTGCCCTCGCGCGAAGATTGGGCAGAGCTTAAGTCCGACGTGATGGAATACGGGCTTTACAACCGCAACCTTCAGGCGGTGCCGCCGACCGGGTCGATCAGCTATATCAACAACTCGACCAGCTCGATCCACCCGATCGTCGCGAAGATCGAAATCCGCAAGGAAGGCAAGATCGGCCGCGTATATTATCCGGCGGCCTTCATGTCGAACGACAACCTCGAATATTACCGCGACGCGTATGAGATCGGGCCGGAAAAGATCATCGACACCTATGCCGCGGCGACCGAACATGTCGATCAGGGCCTGTCGCTGACGCTGTTCTTCCCGGCAGAAGCCACGACGCGGGACATCAACAAGGCGCAGATCTATGCGTGGAAGAAGGGGATCAAGACGATCTACTACATCCGCCTGCGCCAGACCGCGCTGGAAGGCACCGAGATTCAGGGCTGCGTGTCCTGCGCTCTGTGAGCCACGTCATGACGCCGGGGGCTGTCTGCCCCCGGACCCCCGAGGATATTTTGACATGAAAGAAAGGTTCTTCGGATGAAGGATCAGATTCTCCGCACGCCGTTGAAAGCGATCAACTGGAACCGGCTGGACGATGAAAAGGACCTTGAGGTCTGGAACCGCCTGACGGTGAATTTCTGGCTGCCGGAAAAGGTGCCGCTGTCGAATGACGTGCAAAGCTGGGCGACCTTGCGGCCTGAAGAGCGCGAGCTGACGATCCGGGTTTTCACCGGGCTGACGCTGCTGGACACGATCCAGAATACGCTCGGCGCGCCCTCTATGATGCCCGATGCGGTGACGGCCCATGAAGAGGCGGTGCTTTCGAACATCGCCTTCATGGAGGCGGTGCACGCACGGTCCTATTCCTCGATCTTCTCGACGCTCTGCTCGACCCCCGAGGTCGATGCGGCGTTCCGCTGGTCTGAGGAGAACACGCATCTTCAGCAGAAGGCCCGGATGATCGTCGAGGAATATAACCCCGGCGCCGATCCCCTGAAGCGCAAGATTGCCAGCGTGTTCCTCGAAAGTTTCCTCTTCTATTCCGGCTTCTACCTGCCGATGTACTGGTCAAGCCGCGCGAAGCTGACGAATACCGCCGACCTCATCCGCCTGATCATCCGCGATGAGGCGGTGCATGGCTATTACATCGGCTATAAATACCAGCGCGGTCTGGAAAAGGTTTCGGAAGAGAAGCGTCAGGAACTCAAGGATTTCGCCTTCGCGATGATCTTCGATCTCTATGATATCGAAGCGAAATATGCGGCCGAGCTTTATGATGGCATCGGCCTGACCGAAGACGTCAAAGCCTTCCTGCACTATAACGCCAACAAGGCGCTGCAGAACCTCGGCTATGAGGCCCTGTTCCCGCCGCAAGCCTGCGAGGTCAATCCAGCGATTCTCGCTGCCCTTTCGACCGACAGCGAGAACCACGACTTCTTCTCGGGCTCCGGCTCGTCCTATGTCATCGGCAAGGCCGTCGCGACCGAGGATGACGACTGGGACTTTTAATCCTTCGCCACGAGGCAACAGGGCAGGACGACCCCGTCTTCTCTGTTGCTTCAAATACCCTCGGGGGTGAATTGCGGTGAAACCGCAAGAGGGGGCGGAAGCCCCCCACTGCCGTCAGTTCAGACCGCGATTCCCTGACGCCCGGCCAGATCGACAAAGAATTGCCAGGCCACGCGACCCGAGCGTGAACCGCGGGTGGCCTGCCACTCGACCGCCTCGGCGCGCAGCTGTTCGTCGGCGATGCTGACGCCGTAGCTGTCGCAATAGCCGCGCACCATGGCGAGGTATTCGTCTTGCGAGCAGGGATGGAAGCCCAGCCACAGCCCGAAACGATCCGAAAGTGACACCTTCTCTTCGACGGCTTCGCCCGGATGGATCGCGGTCGAGCGTTCATTGTCGATCATGTCGCGCGGCATCAGGTGGCGCCGGTTCGAGGTGGCGTAAAGGATCACGTTCTCGGGCCGCCCGGCGATCCCACCATCCAGCACCGCCTTCAGCGATTTGTACTGCGTGTCGTCATGGCTGAAGGACAGATCGTCCGAGAACAGGATGAAGCGCAGGTGCTGGGCCTTGCCCAGAATGGCCAGCAGTCGGTTGACCGAGCCCAGATCCTCGCGCGCGATCTCGACCAGCACCAGAGGCAGGCCTTCGCGAACGGCCTCAGCATGGGCGGCCTTGACCAGCGAGGATTTCCCCATCCCGCGCGAACCCCAGAGCAGCGCATTGTTGGCCGCATGGCCGCGCGCGAATTGCATCGTATTGGCCAGCAGCGTGTCGCGTGCGCGGTCAATCCCGATCAGCTGCACCATGTCCACCCGGCTGACGGTGTCGACCGGGACCAGCCGGTCCGGATCGGGCTGCCAGATATAGGCGGTGGCTTGCGTGAAATCGGGCTCGGGCTGCGGCGCAGGCGCCAGACGCTCCAGCGCCTCGGCGATGCGCTTCAGGGCATTCTTACTCATCAGTTTCCAGTTCCTCAGCGGCGCGATTGCGTTCAATCCGCCGGACAAGCAGGATCGAGATCTCGTAAAGCCCATAGATGACGGTGAACAGCACCACCTGGCTGATCACGTCGGGCGGGGTCACCATTGCGGCCAGGACAAGGATCACGATGATCGCATAGCGCCGCACCGTCGCCAGCCCCTCGGACGAGACGAGCCCGGCCTTGCCCATCAGCGTCAGCGCGACAGGCAGCTGGAACGAAATGCCGAAGGCCAAGATGAACTTGGTCGTCAGCGTCAGATATTCCTCGACCGAGCCCTGGAAGACGATCCCGGCCCATGGGTTCTCGACCGAGACGCCGACGCCGCCGGTCGTCCCGCCGGGCGCGGCCTGACGTGCGGCCTCGGAGGCGGCCACCGTCGCATCGGGCAAGGCGGTCGGGCCCTGCTGGAAGCCCAGGAAGAAGTCGAAGGCCCAGGGCAGGATGACGTAATAGGCGAACGAGGCGCCCAGCAGGAACATCACCGGCGAGGCGACAAGGAACGGCAGAAGCGCGTTCTTTTCGCTGCGGTAAAGGCCCGGGGCAACAAAGCGCCAAAGCTGATAGCCGACGACCGGAAAGGCCAGAACAAAGCCACCGAAGAAGGCGATGCGCATGGCGACAAAAAAGCCCTCCTGCAGCTTCAGCAGGATCAGACCGCAAGCCTGATTGCGCTTTTCAAGCGCATGACAGATCGGCTGCGTCAGGAAGTCGAAGATTGGGTTCCAGACGAAATAGCACAGAACCATGGCAATGACGAAAGCCAGCACCGACCAGATCAGGCGGGTGCGCAGCTCGGCCAGATGTTCGATCAATGGCGCAGAGGATTCGTCGATATCGTTGGGCTTGGCAGATTTCGTCGCCACGAAGCGGCCTTTCCTGTCTGATTACTGCTCGCGGTCCGAACGGCGGACGGCGTGAAGGCGGCGTTGCCCCGGCGAGGGCTGAAGCTCTCCTTCGCGCAGCGGCGCGGAAATTCCGGGCGGAGGTGGCAGTTCGGACCCCGCGGAAGCAGGCCCGCCCTGATCGGGCACCGAAGTGGAGCTGGCGGGCGCTGCCGGGGCTGAAGGATCGGGCACCGGGCTTTTCGACTTCGCCTGTTCCTTGGGGTTCAGCGGGTCCCATTTCTCGAACCGCTCGGCCGCACGGTCAAGCGCATCAAGGCCGAGGTTCTTCTTCGACGTGAGCGAGTTCACGTCCTTCAGCGCCTTCGACGCGTCCTCAAGCCCCGAGCTTTTGGCCGCGTCCTCCATGGCGCTGGTGAATTCGCGCGCCATGCCACGGGCACGCGCAGTGATGCGGCCCAGAGTGCGGAACAACTTGGGCAGGTCCTCGGGACCAATCACGATCAGCGCCACAACGCCGATCAGCAGAAGCTCGCTCCAGCCGATATCGAACATGACGGCTCAGTCGCCCCGGATCAGGACTTGGTCTGATCGGTGGGGGTGACGTCGCGCAGGTTGCTGTCGGTGGACAGGCGGGCGCGGTCGGCGTCCAGCTTGGCGCGCTCGGCGGCCAGTTCGGCGCGGGCGGCGGCGATGTCATCGGCGGTGTTCAGTTCAGCGGCCTTTTCTTCGGCTGCATCCTCTTGCGAGCCTTCCTTCACGCCTTTCTTGAAAGCCGTGATGCCTTTGCCGACCTCGCCCATCAGGGACGAGACCTTGCCGCGGCCAAACAGAACCAGAACGACAATCGCAATCAGCAATAGCGCCATGGGGGAAGGTGCGTGCATGTATTTACCTCCGTGGCGCGGCATCTTCGTGCCGCGCGTAGCTTAGCCTTGTGTCACACTGATATAGGGGTCGTCGCGTCATGAAGAAACCCCCAAACGCGTGAGGAAGGCCCTTGCAGGTCTTGTGGCTTTCCCGGCCCGCCGTTTCAGGCCATAGAGGAAGAATGGACAGCACCCAGATCATCAGCGCTTTCGTCACCCTGTTCGTGGTCATCGACCCGGTCGGGCTGGCGCCGCTGTTCATCGCGCTGACCCGCGACATGACCCATGCGCAGCGCAGGCGAATCGGCTGGCGGGCGCTGGCCATCGCGGCCGCGCTGCTGACCGTCTTTGGCCTTGCCGGAGAGGCGATTCTGCGCGGCATCGGGATCTCGCTTCCCGCCTTCCGCATCGCGGGGGGCCTTTTGCTGTTCCTGACCGCGCTCGACATGCTGTTCGAGCGGCGGACTGAACGCCGCGAGGGGCGCACGCAGGGCGAAGAGGACGACCCTTCGGTCTTTCCTCTGGCCACGCCGCTACTGGCCGGTCCCGGGGCGCTGGCTACGATGATTCTGCTGGTCGGGCAGAACGAAAGCCTGCCGCATACGCTGATGGTGCATCTGGTGATGCTGTCGGTTCTGGCGATCGCGGCAGCCTTCTTTGCCATGGCCGGGCAGATCGCCCATATCCTTGGGCGTACGGGAACGATGGTGATGACACGGCTTTTCGGCATGCTGCTTGCGGCCCTGTCGATCCAGTTCGTCATCGACGGGCTGAAGGGATCGGGGCTGTTCTGATGACCGAAGACTTTGGCCGCATGGCCTATCTTGTGCTGCTGCTGGTCGCCGTCGGAGGCTTCCTGCTGACCGAATTGCGCGCCCGGCCCGGCCAGACCCTGCGTCAGGCGCTGGCCTGGGGGATGATCTTTCTGGGGGCGATTGCGGTGGCGGGCCTCTGGGGCGACATCAAGGGCATCGTGAGCCCGCAGCAACGCGTGCTGGAGGGTGGGCGCATCGAGGTTCCGGTCGGCAATGACGGCCATTACCACCTGACGGCCCTTTTAAACGACGTCGAGGTCAGCTTCGTTGTCGACACAGGCGCCTCGACCATCGCGCTTGGCCCCCGCGACGCCGAACGCATCGGCATCGACCCCGAGTCGCTGGCCTATATCGGCATCGCCAATACCGCGAATGGTCAGGTCGGCACCGCGCCCGTCACCATCCGCACCTTCGATCTGGGCGATCTGCATGACCAGAACGTGCAGGCGGTCGTGCTGCAGGGCGATCTGGACCAGTCGCTTCTGGGCATGTCCTATCTGTCAGGCTTTGCCCGCGTCAGTATCGAAGGGAATGTGCTGGTGCTGGAGCGCTAGGCCCCGCCTGCGGCTATTGCTTGCGTTCCCAGCGACCGCCCGCCTCGGACCAGTATTCGGCACTGACGCCCGCCGCCTTCAGGTCGCGCCACTGGCTGCGGGCGCGGTCCAGCGCCTGCGGGTCATTTCCGTCGAAAATGATGCAGGTGCGGTCCAGATCCGCGCATTCCGCGCCCGCCACCTCGGCCCCGTCGACGGCCATCAGGCAACGCGGATTGTTCACCGCGACCTGCCCCTCGATGGTCAGCAGGACCGGCTGGCGTCCGTCATGCGGCCCGCCCGCCAGCCCATGCGGCAGGAAGCCATCCCCCTGCCACAGGTTTTCGTCGAGCGCGCCCATCCGCGCGGCATCGCGACCGCGCAGCTCGACCCGCCAGCCCGCCTGCAGCGATTTGCCCAGCAACATGGGCAAAAGCTGGCCGGGACTGGACCGGGTGAGGTGATAGAAGAGCGCCGAGCCCATGGATCAGCCCTTCTTCATCTTCTTGCTGAAGGGCGAGGTCTCGGGCGGCAGTTCGTAATTGTCGCGCACCAGCCGGTTCAGCGTCATCACGCCCCAGCCCGTCGCGCCCTTCGGGGCCAGCGTCGTCTCACCCGGAGGCAGGGCCACGCCCGCGATGTCGATATGCGCCCAGGGGACATCCTTGCCGATGAAGCGCTGCAGGAACTGCGCCGCCGTGATCGACCCGGCCGAACGGCCGCCGCTGTTCTTCATATCCGCAAGGCGCGACTTGATCAGGTTGTCATAGGGCTGGCCCAGCGGCAGACGCCATGCGCCCTCACCCTCGGCCTTCGCGGCATTCAGGAGCGTCGAGGCCAGCGCGTCGTCATTTGCAAAGACGCCCGCATTGTCATGGCCAAGCGCCACGATCACGGCCCCCGTCAGCGTCGCAAGGTCGATGACGGCGCGGGGCTTGAACCGCTCCTGCGCGTACCACAGCACGTCCGCCAGCACGAGACGGCCTTCGGCATCGGTGTTGATCACCTCGATCGTGTCGCCCTTCATCGAGCGGACGATATCGCCCGGACGCTGCGCCTTGCCGTCGGGCATGTTCTCGACCAGACCGACCAGACCCACGACGTTGGCACGCGCGCGGCGCAGCGCCAGAGCGCGCATGACGCCTGCGACGACGCCGGCGCCGCCCATGTCCATCGTCATCTCTTCCATGCCGGCGGCCGGTTTGATCGAGATGCCGCCGGTGTCGAAGACGACGCCCTTGCCGACCAGCGCCAGCGGGGCCTCATCGCCGCCGCCGTTCCAGCGCATGACCACAACTTTCGAGGGGCTTTCGGACCCCTGCCCCACGGCCAGAAGCGCGCGCATGCCAAGCTTGCCGAGCGCGTCCTCGTCCAGCACCTCGACGTCGAGGCCAAGCTCTCGCATCGCCAGCAGGCGGTCCGCGAAATCCGAGGTCGTCAGCACATTCGCCGGTTCATTGACCAGATCGCGGGTGAAAAGCACCGCCTCGGCCACCGCCGCCCCTTCGGTCGCGGCGCGGGCCATCGCATCCGGGTCGTCATGCATGAAGGTGACGCGACCGCGGGTCCGGGCCTCGGCCTCGGCATCACCGTCCGACTTGCGGGTCTTGTAGGCATCGAAATCATAGGCGCGCAGCGCGATCCCAAGGGCGACTTCCTGCGCGCGGGGGTGGTTTCCGGCCAGCACGGTCGCGCCGGACTTGCCCAGACGCGCACCGATGGCGGCCCCGGCCTTGCGGGCCTCGGTCACCTCGGCGCGGCGTGGCAGGTTGATCAGCTGCAGCGCCTCGGCCTCCATGCCAGCGGGGAAGGCCAGTTCCAGCGCGCTGCCGGGCTTCACATCTTTCCAGGCGTCCGAGGCCAATGCGCGGGTCGCCGCCGATCGGGCCAGCCGCGGCAGCCCGCCCGGCAGTCGGCCGTTTTCGCCCACAAGGATCGCCACGCGTCCCGTCCGCTCGGCCAGACCCTCGGTGGTCGTGGAAGTAAAGGAAATTTCAACCGGTTGCGCCATAATATCGCCTTTCCAGAATTCGGCATTTCACAGGAAACTAGTCACGCTCCCGACCGTTGACCAGTCCCGGGGCTTTTCGAAAGCCACATCGTTGGTTAATCAATGCCCAGCCAGCCACGGAACCGCAATGCCCCGCATCGACCGATACATCCTGTCGCAGTTCCTGACCCTGTTCGGGTTCTTCGGCCTTGTGCTGATCTCGGTCTATTGGATCAACCGCGCGGTTTCCCTGTTCGAGCAGCTGATTTCCGACGGCCAGACCGCACTCGTGGTGCTGGAATTCACCATCCTGACACTGCCGCTGGTCATCTCGGTCGTGCTGCCGATCGCGGCATTCGCGGCCTCGGCCTATGGGACGAACCGGCTGGCCTCGGAATCCGAGCTGGTGGCGATGCAGACCGCAGGCATGTCGCCCTGGCGGCTGGCGCGCCCGGTGCTGGTCTTTGGCCTGCTGGTTGCGCTGCTGGTGGCGCTTCTGGTCCATGCGCTGGTGCCGATGGCGCGCGGGCGGCTGGCCGACCGTCAGGCCGAGATCGCACAGAACGTCGGCTCGCAATTCCTGCGCGCGGGCACGTTCCAGTACCCTGCCAAGGGGATGACGCTTTTCATCCGCAACATCGCCGCCGATGGCAGGCTTGAGGATTTCTACCTTGAGGACGCGCGCGACCCCGCCGATCAGTCGATCTATACTGCCGCCGAGGCGCTGCTGGTCAGGACCGAACAAGGGCCGAAACTGGTCCTGATGCAGGGCATGGTGCAGAACCTTTCGAACGCCGGAGGTCAGCAGCGCCTGTCCGTGACCCGCTTCAAGGACCTGACCTATGACATCGGCGCGCTGATCGACACTGGCACCACCCGCAAGCGCGACCTGCGCTCGTACTCGACCGCGCGGCTGCTTAGCCCCGATGCCGAGCTTCTGGCCGCGACCGGTGCCACGCCCGACAAGGCGCTGGCCGAGGCGCATGAGCGGATCGCCAAGCCCTTCCAGTCGCCCATTGCCGCGATGCTGGGTTTTGCCATGCTGCTTCTGGGCGGGTTCAGCCGCTTCGGGGTCTGGCGGCAGATGCTCTGGGCGGTGCTGTCGCTGATCTTCGTGCAATTCCTAATCACGGCGGCGGAAAATCAGGTGGCGCGGGATGCGTCGAAATGGCCGCTGATCTATATGCCGACGCTGATTGGCGCGCTGATCTGCGTGGGCGTCCTGTGGCAGGCGGCCCGACCCCGCCGGGTGGCGCGCCCCCTGCCCGCTGATCCGCAGACCGGAGATGCCCGATGATTCTCTCGGCCTATGTCGCCCGCCGCTTTCTGCGCAGCTACATCATCGTGTCGCTGGTCTTTCTGGCCATCCTGTTCCTGATCGACATTGTCGAGCAGATCCGCCGCTTCTCGGATGAAGACATCGGGCTGAGCGGCGCGGCGGGCCTTGCGATCCTGAACATCACCGACAGCTTCTATTCGATCATGCCGCTGATCACCGTGCTGGCCGGGATCGCGCTGTTTCTGGGGCTCTCGCGCAGTTCAGAACTGGTGGCGGTGCGCGCCTCGGGCCGCTCGGGCCTGCGGGTCGTGGCGGCCCCGGCGATCATGGCCTTCGTCCTTGGCTGCATCGCGGTGGCAGTCTTCAACCCGATGGTCGCGGGCACGGCCAACCGCTATGACAGCGCCGTGGCGAAGATCCAGCGCGGCTCGGACCAGACAGTCAGCCTTGGCGACAACGCGGTCTGGCTGCGTCAGGCGCTGCGCACCGCCGACGGGAAAGAGGCCGGGGGCCAAGTCGTCATCCGCGCGAACCGCGCCAGCCCGGACGCCACCACGCTTTACAACGCGACCTTCATGGTCTTTTCGCCGACCGAGGGCCCGACGCGCCGCATCGACGCCGCCGAGGCCCGGCTCAGCGATGGCGCCTGGCACCTGACCGACACCAAGGAGTGGCCGCTGGACCAGCCCAACCCCGAGGTGAACGCGACCACCGCGCCCCGGGTCGATCTGCCGACCGACCTGACCGCCGACCGCATCCGCGACAGCTTCGGACGCCCCGAGGCCGTGCCGGTCTGGCAGTTGCCCAGCTTCATCCGTGGGCTCGAGCGGGCGGGGTTTTCGGCAAAAAGGCATCAGGTCTGGCTTCAGATGGAGCTGGCCCGTCCGCTTCTTATGGCGGCGATGGTGGTGGTTGCGGCAGTATTCACCATGCGTCACATGCGCGGGCGCAAGATGGGGCTTCTGGTGCTGGCGGCATTCGGCTCGGGCATCGCACTTTTCTTCCTGCGCAACCTTGCGCAGGTGCTGGGGGACAATGGCGGCATCCCGGCGGCACTGGCCGGCTGGGCTCCGCCCATCGTGGCCCTGCTGTTCGCGCTTGGCGCGTTGCTGCGGCTGGAGGACGGATAGATGGCCGCGAAACGGCTCCGGGGCATCCCGGGTAACGTGGAAAGCAAGGGCCGCAGGATGCGTCGCAACCTGCAGGCGGCCGCATGGATGGCCGCCCTGCCCGCTGCCGCGATGGCGCAAACGGTGGTGCCCGACGGGCAGACCGTGCCCTTCTATGATTTTTCGACCGACAGCCAGTTGCAGGCGCGCGGCCCGGCCCTCGCCCCCACCGAGCAGGCCGATGACAATGAGCGCGTGGCCGATGGCACGATCGTGCGCAGGCCCTCCAGCGTGACGCGCGGCCCGGGCTCGTCGATTCAGGTGACCGGCCAACCCTCTCAGCAAGGCGGGGCCGCGACGATTCTGGCCGATGACCTGACACTCGGGGCCGACAACACCATCACCGCCTCGAATGGCGTGGTGATCTGGTATCAGGGCGCGCGGCTGGTCGCCTCTCGTGTGACCTATGACGGCACGACCGGGGCTGCCACGATTGACGGCCCGATCCACCTGACCCAGCCGGGAACCGCCGGTTCCGAGGATGAGATGGTGCTGATCGCCGACAGCGCGCAACTGGACCGCAACATGCAGGACGGCATCCTGCGTGGCGCCCGGCTGGTGCTGGCGCGAGAGCTGCAGCTGGCCGCCCGGCAGGTCCGGCGCGAGGGCGAGGGCCGCTTCACCCGCCTTGACAACGTCGTCACCTCAAGCTGCCGCGTCTGCGCCGAAGATCCGACCCCGCTGTGGGAGATCCGGGCCCGCAGCGTGGTACATGACGCCCAGACCCAGCAGCTTCTGTTCGACCGCCCGCGGCTTCGCCTGATGGGCGTGACGGTGGGCGCGCTGCCCTGGATCTCGGCCCCCGACCCCAGTGTCGAGCGGATGACGGGCTTCCTGCGCCCGGCCTTCCGTACCACCTCGCGGCTGGGGTTCGGCATCAAGCTGCCCTATTTTATCACGCTGGGCGATCACGCCGACCTGACGGTGACGCCCTATGTTGCCGCCAGCCGCACCCGCACGCTGGAGCTGCGCTATCGTCAGGCCTTCTCGAACGGCGCGATGGAATGGAGCGGAGCGCTGTCGCGTGACGACATCGACCCCGATGAAACGCGCGGCTATCTGTTCGGCGCCGCCCGGTTCGAGCTTCCGCGCGGCTATAACCTGTCGCTGCAGGTCCAGATGGCCAGCGACCGGGCCTATCTGCTGGATTACGACATCTCGGACGCCGACCGGCTGTGGAGCGGGGTGACGCTGGACCGCGTGCGCCGCGACCGGCTGGTCTGGGCGCGGATCGGCAATTACGAATCGCTGCGCGAGGACGAGCCCGCCTCGCTGGCCCCCGCGCAGGTGGCCGATGCCTATTGGGCGCGGCGCTGGACGCCGGAGCGTCTGGGTGGCATCGCCAATCTGCAATGGTCGCTGCACGCGCATCGCCGCCCCTCCAGTGTCGATCGAGATGGCCGCGACATGGCGCGCGGCTCGCTGGGGTTGAACTGGCAGCGCAGCGAGATCCTGCCCGGCGGTCTGGTCGGTCAGGTTGAGACGCAGGTGAACGCAGATTTCTACCGCATCCGACAGGACAGCGAATATGAGGACTGGATCGCCCGCGCCTATCCGACGCTGGCCACGGAACTGCGCTGGCCGCTGGCGCGCCATGCCAAAGGCGTCACGCAACTGCTGGAGCCGATCATCCAGATCGTCTGGTCGCCCAAGCGCGAATCTCAGGACAAGGTACCGAACGAGGACAGCCGCCTGATCGAGTTTGATGAGGGGAACCTCTTCTCGCTGAACCGCTTCCCCGGCGCGGATGCGCGCGAATCGGGGTTCCGGGCGAATGTGGGTCTGGCCTGGACCCGCATCGACCCGGCGGGCTGGTCCATCGGCCTGACGGCTGGCCGGGTGTTCCGCAATACGGTCGATACGGCCTTCAGCAGCTCGGGGCCATTGGGCGGCAAAAGCTCGGATTGGCTGCTGGCGGCGCATTACTCGGACAGCAGCGGGCTTGCGATCGCGAACCGGGCGCTCTTCGACAACTCGTTCTCGATCAGCCGCAATGAACTGCGGGCGGGCTGGTACAATGAGAAAGTCATGCTGTCGGCGGGCTATCTGTGGATGGATACCGACGAGCGTGAGGCCCGGCTGGAGGATGTGTCGGAACTGACCGCCACCGCTGGCTGGCAGATCACCGATGGCTGGTGGGGCACGGCCGAGACGCGTTATGACTTTGCCTCGGACCGCGCCCAGAAGGCCGAGATCGGAATGCAATACCGTAACGAATGCGTGACCCTTGAAATGGCGCTTGAGCGTCGTTTCACCTCGTCGGACAATCTGACGCCGGACACCAGTTTCGACTTGGGCATTCGCCTTGGCGGGTTCGGGAAACAAAAAGCCGGGCCGGGAACGGTGGCGCGCCGCGCGTGCCTGCGTTAATGTCCGGCGAAACGAAGCTGCGAGGGACGTGATGCGGCGAATTCTTCTTGGGGCGGCGATGGCCGCGATGATCGCTGGCTCGACCGTGGGTCCGGCACTGTCGCAGGGCAATCCGTTCCAGCCTTTGATTTACGTCAACGACTCGGTCGTGACCCGCTTCGAGCTGGATCAGCGGGTGCGCTTCCTGCAGCTTCTGCGCGCGCCTGAGGCCGACGCCGCCGCCGCGGAAAAGGCGCTGATCGACGACCGGCTACGCACCTTCGCCGCCAAGCAGCTGGGCATCACCGCCTCGGATGAGCAGATCCAGGCCGGTCTGGTCGAATTCGCGAACCGGGGCGGCATGGATGTCGAACAGTTCACTCAGGCGCTGGCGCAGGCCGGGGTCGAGGCGCAGACCTTTCGCGATTTCGTTGCCGCTGGCGTCGTCTGGCGCGCGGTCGTGCGTCAGCGCGTCGTGCCGCAGGTGAACGTCACCGATGAAGAGGTCGAGCAGGCCTTCACCCGCGTCGTCCAGACCCCGCGCGTGACCACGGTGGCACTGTCCGAGCTGGTCATTCCTGCGCCCGAAGGCCGTGAAGCCGCCGCCATGGCGCTGGCCGAGCAGCTGTCGTCGAGCGTGCGCAGCGAAAGCGCCTTCGCCTCGGCCGCGCGCGAATATTCCGCGACGCCCACCGCCGAGAACGGCGGCCGCCTGCCCTGGACGCCGCTGGCGAACCTGCCCCCGGCGCTGCGCCCGCTGATCCTGTCGATGCAGCCGGGCCAGATCAGCCAGCCCATCACCGTGCAGAGTGCGGTCATCCTGTTCTTCCTGCGCGACACGCGCGGCACGCTGCGCCCGGGCGCGACGGATCAGGTGCTGGAATTCCTGCGGGTGCGTCTGGGCTCGCCCGAGCTGGCGAACCGCGTGGCCTCGCTGAGCGACACCTGCGACGATGTCTATACCCATCTGCGCGCCGCGCCTGAGGCGCAGATCCAGCGCGAGACCCTGCCGCAAAGCGCCATCCCGAGCGATGTCGGCCTGCGTCTGGCGGTGATGGACGACAATGAGATCAGCCTGGTCAACAGCGGCGGTGCGGTCGATCTGGTGATGCTTTGCAAACGCTCGCCCGCACTGCTGGCGCAGATGGAAGCCGCCAAGGCGGCCAAGGCGCTGGAGGCTCAGTCGGGTCCTGCTGCGGCTCAGACCGGTGGGGAAGAGGGCGCCGCGCCTGATCCGGACGCGCTGCCCGATCTGTCGGCGATGCGTGATGAGGTCTTCAACACCCGCATCAGTCAGGCGGCCGACGCCTATCTGGCCGAGTTGCGGGCCAATGCGATCATCCGCAAGCCCTGACGCCTGTTGCCCGCCCCGGGGCTGCGCGCCCCGGACCCCCGGGATATTTCGACATGAAAGAAGACCCCATGACCGCGCCCCGCCCGATCATCCTGACTTGTGGCGAGCCTGCCGGAGTTGGCCCGGAGCTGGCCTTCAAGGCATTGGCTGCGGGCGTGCCCTTCGTCTACCTGGGCGATCCCGCGCATCTGCCGGAGGGGACGACATGGGCTGCGGTCGAAGCGCCGGGCGATGCGGTGGCCGAGGGTGTGTTGCCGGTGCTGGTTCATCCCTTTGCGGCGCCCGCCGTACCGGGGCAGCTTGATCCGGCCAATGCTGCCGGGGTGATCGAGGTGATCGCCGGCGCCGTCGAGCTGGTTCAGTCGGGTGCTGCCAGCGCCATCTGTACCCTGCCGATCAACAAGGAGGCGCTGAAGCGCGGCGCTGGCTTTGCCTTTCCCGGCCATACCGAATTTCTGGCGCATCTGGCCGGTGATCTGCCGGTCGCCATGATGCTGGCCTCGACCACGGTCGAGCCGCCCTGCCGCGTGGTTCCGGCCACCATTCACGTGGCTCTGGATCAGGTGCCGGTGCTGCTGACGCCCGCCGTTCTGGAAGAGGCGATCCGCATCACCGATCAGGCGTTGCGGCGCGATTTCGGCATTGCTGCGCCACGTCTGGCCGTCGCCGGGCTGAACCCGCATGCGGGCGAGAATGGCGTCATGGGACGGCAGGAGCTTGAGTGGATGGCGCCGCTGCTGGAGCGGCTGCGCGCCGAGGGGTTTCAGCTGAGCGGTCCCCTGCCCGCCGATACCATGTTTCACGCCCCGGCCCGGTCGCGCTATGACGCCGCGATCTGCGCCTATCACGATCAGGCCCTGATCCCGATCAAGACGCTGGATTTCGCCGGCGGGGTCAATGTGACGCTGGGCCTGCCCTTCATCCGCACCTCGCCCGATCACGGGACCGCGCTCGACATCGCGGGCAAGGGCATCGCCGATCCTGCCAGCACCATCGCCGCCCTGCGCATGGCCTGGGACATGGTGGGTCGCAGATGAGCACGATTGACGGGCTGCCTCCGCTGCGTGAGGTGATTGCGCGCCATGATCTGCGCGCCAAGAAGCAACTGGGGCAGAACTTCCTGCTGGATCTGAACCTGACCGCGAAGATTGCCCGCTCGGCCGGAGATCTGACGGGCAGCGATGTGATCGAGGTGGGGCCGGGCCCCGGTGGCCTGACGCGCGGGTTGCTGGCCGAGGGCGCGCGCCGCGTGCTGGCTATCGAGAAGGATGAGCGCGCCCTGCCCGCCCTCGCCGAGATTGCCGAGGCCTATCCGGGCCGCTTGCAGGTCATCCATGGCGATGCGCTGGAGATCGACCCGCTGGCCCATCTGACGCCGCCGATCCGCATTGTCGCGAACCTGCCCTATAACGTCGGGACGGAACTGTTGATCCGCTGGCTGACGCCTGCCGTCTGGCCGCCCTTCTGGCAGACCCTGACGCTGATGTTCCAAAAAGAGGTGGCCGAGCGCATCGTGGCTGAGCCCGGAGGCAAGGCCTATGGCCGTCTGGCCGTTCTGGCGCAATGGCGTAGCGATGCCCGCATCGTGATGACCTTGCCGCCCGAGGCTTTCGTGCCCGCGCCCAAGATCCATTCGGCCGTCGTGCATCTGACCGCCCTGCCCGAGCCGCGCTATCCGGCCGATCCGGCGGTGCTGAACCGCGTGGTTGCGGCCGGGTTCAACCAGCGCCGCAAGATGCTGCGCGCCTCGTTGCGCGGCATCCATCCCGACATCGAGACGCTGCTGCGCAACGCGGGCATCGAGCCGACGGCGCGGGCGGAGGAAATCGGGCTGGAGCAATTCTGTGCGCTGGCGCGCGAGGTCGCATCCGCCCCGCGCTGAATTTACCGCGCTGATCTGATGGCAGATCTGGTCCCCGGGCTTATTCGCCCGAGGCCGTGTCTTTGGCGGCTTTGGCAGGTTTGCCTTCGCCAGCGGGTTTGCGCGTGCGCGGTGCGCGCGCAGGTGCAGCACCCTCGACTTTCGGCGCGGCAGGCGCGCGGGTGCGGCGACGCGGTGCGGCAGGCGCCACGTCCTCGGCGACAAGCGCCGGGGCTTCGCTGACCGCGACAGGCTCGCTTGCTGCGGGTTCGGTCGAAGCGACCTCGACCTGCGTGTCCTGAGCCGGGGTGAACTCGGTCTCGACCGCCTCGGGCGTGTCGACCAGACCGCTTTCATTGTCGGATGCGATGGCGTCAGGCAGAGCCTGTTCCTGCACCCGGGGCTGGTGTTCGTTGCGCTTTTGCGACGCGCGCTGTTCGTGGCGGTCTTCGCGCGACTGGCCATGCTCGCCACGCTGCTGGTTGCCCCGCTCAAAGCGCGACTGGCCATTGCCGTTCTGACCGTTGCCCTGCCCGCCATTGCCGTTCTGGCCGTTGCCGTTGGCATGGTCGTAGGACTGGCCGTTCTGGCTGCCGCCGTCTTCGCGCCCGTCGTCGTCGCGGTTTTGCGACATCTGCTGACGCTCGGCCTGCTCGCGCTGCGCCTCGCCCAGCATACGGGTGTAATGCTCGGCGTGCTGCAGGAAGCTTTGTTCGGCGACGCGGTCATTCGACAGCTGCGCGTCCCGAGCCAGGGTCAGGTATTTCTCGATGATCTGTTGTGGCGTTCCACGCACCTTGCCTTCAGGTCCCGAGGAATCGAAGACGCGGTTGACAATATTGCCCAAGGAACGCTGGCGGTTCGACTTGTTGCGCGAACGTGATTTGGATGATCTCATCAGCTTGTTGTCAGTTCTTGGTCCGGTAAAGGCCGGCTGAGGTTGGGGTAAGCTCTAGCAGCGGATACTAAATCAGGAGCCGAGCCAGACACTGGACTCATGCAAATGAACCTGAGTTTGAGTGTGGCTAACCCGTGCGGGGAACGCATGTGCCCCGTCACATTTGCGACTAACCATGCTCATGCGCTGCTGACAAGCACAATTTTCGGGAAACGGCGCGCAATCAGCGATTCTTTACTGATCTACGCAGGAAACTGCGCCGAAATGACGCGGTCCCTGCCATCCAGATCGGGTGTGATCCCGACGTTTTCAAGCCCCGCATCCCGCATCAATGCCATGACATCGGCGGCCTGCGTCGGCCCGATCTCGACCATCAGCCAGCCGCCGGGTTCCAGATGGCGGGGGGCGGCGGAAACGATGGCGCGATAGGCGGCGAGCCCGTCGCCCTCATCGGTCAGAGCCATGCGCGGCTCCCATTCGCGGACCTCGGGGGAAAGGCCCGCCATCTCGGCCAGCGCGATATAGGGCGGGTTTGAAACGATCAGATCAAAGCGGCCCTGCACTTCGGCGAGCCAGTCCGACAGAAGGAATTGCGCCTCGACCCCAATGGCAGCAGCATTGCGGCGGGCGACGGCCAGTGCGGCTTCCGAAAGGTCGGTCCCAAGGCCCGTGGCACCGGGGCGTTCGGCCAGCAGCGAAATCAGGATCGCCCCCGTCCCCGTGCCCAGATCCAGCACGCGGCGGAAGGGATGTTTCAGCGCGGCCTCGACCAGCGCCTCGGTATCGGGGCGGGGGTCGAGCGTGTCAGGCGTCACCTCGAATTCGTGGGTCCAGAAGGCGCGGCGACCGATGATCTGGCTGACCGGCTGGCGCGCGGCGCGGGCATCGACCATAGGGGCGAACAGCGCCTCCAGCCCGGTGGGCGCGGGCGCATTCAGCAGATCAGTCAGCTGGTGGCGCGGGACCGGGTGGCCCTCAAGCTGCGACAGTGCGTGGCGCATCAGAAGCTGCGCATCGCGGTCGCCATCTGCAATACCCGCCGCCTCAAAACGCGCCTGCGCGGCAAGGCACAGCGCACGCGGGCTGGTCATTCCGCCTCGGCCAGACGCGCGGCCTGATCATGCGCGACCAGCGCGTCGATCACCTCGGCCAGCTCGCCCTGCATGATGCGGTCAAGCGCGTAAAGCGTCAGGTTGATGCGGTGATCCGTCATCCGGCCCTGCGGGAAGTTGTAGGTGCGGATGCGTTCCGAACGGTCGCCCGAGCCGACCTGGCTTTTGCGATCCGCCGCGCGTTCCTGATCGGCGCGCTGACGCTCCATATCGTAAAGCCGGGCGCGCAGAACGGCCATGGCGTTGGCGCGGTTCTGGTGCTGCGATTTTTCCGAGCTGGTGACGATGATCCCGGTCGGCAAGTGGGTGATGCGCACGGCGGAATCGGTGGTGTTGACGTGCTGCCCGCCCGCGCCCGAAGCCCGCATCGTGTCGATGCGGATGTCATTGGCGGGAATGTCGATATCGACCTCCTGCGCTTCGGGCAGGACCGCGACCGTGGCGGCGGACGTATGGATGCGGCCACCGGATTCGGTCTCGGGGACGCGCTGGACGCGGTGGACGCCGGATTCGAACTTGAGGCGGGCAAAGACGCCCTCGCCCTCGATCCGGACGGTGGCGTCCTTGACGCCGCCCAGTTCCGACTCGGTCAGGTCCAGCACCTGAAACTGCCAGCCCTGGGATTCGGCATAGCGGCGGTACATGTTCAGCAGATCGCCTGCGAACAGCGCCGCCTCATCGCCGCCGGTGCCGGGACGAATCTCCAGGATGGCGGGGCGTGCATCCGCCGCATCCTTGGGCAGAAGCGCGATCCGCAGCGCCTGCTCAAGCTCGGGCAAAGCGGCTTTCAGCCGCGCCAGCTCATCCTCGGCCAGTTCGCGCATCTCGGGGTCCGAGAGCATCGCCTGCGCCTCGGCCAGCCCGTCCTCGGCCGCGCGCCATTCGGCGATCTGCGCAACGACAGGGCGAAGATCCGAATATTCGCGGCTGATCGCGGCGATCTCCTCCGCCGCGGGTCCGGCGTTCAGCCGCGCTTCGAGAAACTCGAAACGCTGCACGATCTGAAGAAGGCGGTCCTGTGGCAACATGGGCGGGGATTACCTCTGGAACGGTCGCCCGGCAAGAAGAAGCCGCCTGTCCGGCATGAAAAAGGGGCCTTGCGGCCCCTTCACCATCTGCCCGGAAGGCAGGATTACTGCGCAGCCGATGCCTCGACCGCGATCTTGATTTCGACTTCGTCGCTGATCGCAGGCACCATGGCGCCCAGATTGAATTCCGAGCGCTTGATCTCGGTCTCGGCGTCAAAGCCCACGGCTTCCTTGCCGCTCATCGGGTGCTGGGCCTTCTTCTTCAGGTCGACGTCCAGCGTCACCGGCTTCGTCACGCCGTTGATGGTCAGATCGCCGGTGACTTTCGCCTCATCATCATCGTCCAGCGCGACGCTGGTCGATTTGAAGGTGCCGGTGGTGTTCTCGCCGAAGAAATCGGCGGTGCGCAGATGCTTGTCGAGATCGGGCGCAACCGTCACCATATTGGCCAGATCGAAACTCGCCTCGACGCTGGAGTTCGCGGGGTTTTCCGCATCCAGCGTCACCTTACCCGTCACGCCGTTGATGACGCCGGTGCTGGTCGAGAAGCCCAGATGCTCATATTCGAAGACGATCTGGCTGTGGCTGGGGTCGAAATCATAGACGACCGGCTCGGCGACTGCGGCGGTAGCAGCAAAAGCGGCCATAAGGCTCAACGGGGCGACAAGGGCTTTCATATCGGGCTCCTGATTGAAATCATGTGGCTTTTATCTCGGCATCCGACCCCTCTGATGCAACCTTGATTTTGCACCGCAGCATTGACAAGTTCGTGTGACGGCGCGTGATCGCCGCGGCGCTTGCCTGATGGGCTTTGCGCTTGCATTCCGCGCCGCCGCCGCTATAAAGCCGCATCCTTCCGCAATCACGAAACCGGCGCAGCCTCTCGTGGCGGGGCGCGGAGGGTCTGACCCGCCTATGAAGCACGCCTGAAACGAAAAGGGTTTGGCATGCCGCTTTATGAGCACGTGCTGATCGCCCGCCAGGACCTGTCGAACACGCAGGCCGAAGGGCTGATCGAACATTTTTCGACCGTGATCGCCGACAACGGTGGCAAGGTGGTCGACAATGAATATTGGGGCGTGCGTACGCTTGCCTACAAGATCAACAAGAACCGCAAGGGCCATTACGCCTTCCTGCGCACCGACGCCCCGTCGGATGCCGTGCAGGAGATGGAGCGTCTTGCCCGCCTGCATGACGACGTCATGCGCGTGCTGACCATCAAGGTCGAAGAGCACAAGGAAGGTCCGTCGATCCAGATGCAGAAGCGCGACGAGCGTGAGCGTGGCGACCGCGGTGATCGTGGCGACCGTGGCGGTGAGCGCCGCGAGCGTCGTGACCGCGACGACCGGAACTAAGACGGGAAAGGACCAGACACATGGCTAACAAACCGTTCTTCCGCCGCCGCAAGGTTTGCCCGTTCTCGGGCGACAATGCTCCCGCGATCGACTACAAGGACACGCGTCTGCTGCAGCGCTACATCTCTGAGCGTGGCAAGATCGTTCCTTCGCGGATCACCGCCGTTTCGGCGAAGAAGCAGCGTGAGCTGGCCCGTGCGATCAAGCGCGCCCGCTTCCTGGCTCTGCTTCCCTACGCCGTGAAGTAAGGAGAGACGAACATGCAAGTCATCCTGCTGGAACGTGTGGCCAAGCTGGGCCAGATGGGCGAAGTCGTGAAGGTGAAAGAGGGCTTTGCCCGCAACTACCTTCTGCCGCAAGGCAAGGCCCTGCGCGCCTCGCAAGCCAACATCGACGCTTTCGAAGCCCGCAAAGCCGAACTCGCCGTCAAGAACGACGAGACCCGTGCCGACGCCCAGAAGATCGCCGAGAAACTCGACGGTCAGGTCTTCGTCATCATCCGTTCGGCCTCGGACGCTGGTGCGCTTTACGGTTCGGTCACCCCGCGTGACGCCGCCGATGCCGCCAATGCCGAAGGTTTCTCGGTCGAGCGCCGTCAGGTTGTCCTGACCGCCCCGATCAAGGACCTGGGCCTGCACGAAGTCCGTGTGCACCTGCACCCGGAAGTCGACGCGACCATCAAGCTGAACGTCGCCCGTTCGGCCGAAGAAGCCGAGCTGCAAGCCTCGGGCAAGTCGATCCAGGAACTGGCCGCCGAAGAAGAAGCGGCAGCCGAATTCGAGATCGCGGAACTCTTCGACGAACTCGGCGCTGCCGGCCAGGACGACGATCAGCCCAACGCCTGATCGCTGTCACAGCAAGTTTGAAAACGCGCCGCTTTGTCGGCGCGTTTTTCGTTTGCGCCCTTCCGTTGAAGGAACATTCCTTCGAGTGTCGGTGTTGAGAGTGAAAGCGCCGACCGCGAAAGGATGCATGATGAGCGATGTTGACGACGACCGCGACACCCCCGTCAGGACCAGCGAAGCCGACCGGACCAGCTATACCCGCTTTGGCCCCCGGCCCGTTCCCGAAGGCCATCGCCCCCATGTCGACCGCCATGTCGGCCCCTATGAATCGCGCCGCATTCCGCCCAGCGGGCCGGTCTCGCCCGATGGCTCGCGCCCTTGGCCCGCGCCGTCGAAGAACGGGCGGCTGCTGGTCTGGGGTGGCACGGCGGTTGCGGCTGCAGCGGTGACCGCTCTGGCGGTCCATCTGGGCCGCAGGCTGGGCGAGACGCTGCAGGATGACACGCCTGCGCCGACTGCGCACCGCAAGCCCTCTGCCCCGCCCCGCTTCGCCGAACTCAGCGAGGATGAGCGCGCGGCACTTCGCGCCCGCGCCCGCCGTGCGGCCCGCGCCGCGCAGGATGCCGTCGAGGAAGAGGCACCAAGGATGCGCCGCCCCCCTTCCCCGAAGATCCGCCGCCGCCGTCCCAAGGCCGATTTCTCCTCGGAGGTGAACCAGCGCACCCGCGATCTGTCGCATGGCGTGGGCAATGTGATGAGCTCGCTGACAGCAGCGATGACGGGCTTCCGGGCGGTCGCCGGTCAGGCCGGGCATATCATGCGTGAATTCAACGATGCGGCCACGCTGATCGGTGGCTTCATGGGCCGGACCGCGCAGGCGGCGCGGGACGCTGCGGGCAAGGCCACGCGCGAGACCACGGATGCGGTGCGCGAGGCGGCGGATGACGTCGAGAAGAAGGTGCAGGAGGAACGCCGCACCCATCGGCTGTAACCCCATCACCCGAAACGAAAAAGGCCGCCCCTCGGGGCGGCCTTTCCATTCCGGCTGGACGCGGGATCAGACCTCGTCCAGAGCCTCGATGGCCTTTTCCAGATCTTCCTTGGAAACGGCCTTGTCCTTCACCTTGGCGCCTTCGACGATGTGGTCGATGACCTTGTCTTCAAAGATCGGGGCGCGCAGCTGCTGCTGGGCCTGCGGGTTCTGCTGAACGAATTCGAAGAACGCACGCTCCTGACCCGGGAACTGGCGGGCCTGACGCAGGACGGCCTGGGTCATTTCCTGATCCGAGACGGTCACTTCGGCCTTCTGGCCGATTTCGGCCAGCAGCAGGCCCAGACGCACGCGGCGTTCGGCCAGTTTCTTGTGCTCGTCGGTGGGCTCGATCTCGCCATGGTTATGGCCGTGATCGTCGGGGTGCTCTTCGTGGTACAGCTGATGCGCGATCTGACCGGCTTCGGCCTCGACCAGCGCCTCGGGCAGCTCGAAGCTGACCAGTGCGTCCAGCTTGTCCAGCAGCGCACGCTTCATCACCTGACGCGACGCGCCCGAGAGTTCGGCTTCCAGACGCTCACGGATCTGGCCCTTCAGCGCGTCAAGGCTTTCGGCGCCGAATTTCTTGGCCAGCTCATCGTCCAGCTCGGCCGCTTTCGGGGCTTTGATGGCCTTGACCTTGGTCTCGAACACGGCGTCCTTGCCAGCCAGAGCCGGGTGGCCATAGTCGGCCGGGAACTGCACCTTGACCTCGACGTCGTCGCCGACCTTGTGGCCGATCAGCTGGTCTTCAAAGCCCGGAATGAAAGAGCCCGAGCCCAGCACCAGCGGGTAATCCTCGGCGGTGCCGCCTTCGAAGGCTTCGCCATCGACCATGCCTTTGAAGTCGATCACGATCTGATCGTCCTTGGCGGCTTTGGCGCCCTTTTTCTTGTCGTCGAACGACTGGGCGTTCTTCGCCAGATTCTCCAGTGCCTCATCGACCTGCGCGTCTTCGGCCTTCACGACCAGACGCTCAAGCTCGACGCCCGACAGATCGACCTCGGGGATGGCGGGCAGCGCTTCGTAGGTCACATCGACCACGACATCGTCGCCTTCTTTCCAGGTCTCGCCGTTGACCATTTCGATCTTCGGCTGCAGCGCAGGACGGTCACCCGATTTTTCCAGGTGCTCGCGCATGGCCTGGTCGATGGCTTCCTGCATCGCGTCACCCATGACGCGCTGGCCGAACTGCTTTTTCAGCAGCGCCATCGGCACTTTGCCCTTGCGGAAGCCCTTCATCTCGACTTCGGGCTGGGCTTCTTTCAGCTTCGCATCCACCTGAGCGGCCAGATCGGCGGCCGGCAGGGTGAATTGATAGCCGCGCTTCAGCCCTTCGTTCTGGGTTTCCTTGACCTGCATCTGTCTTCCTTCATCCAACCATGGTGCGGGTGGAGGGACTTGAACCCCCACGCCTTGCGGCGCCAGAACCTAAATCTGGTGCGTCTGCCAATTTCGCCACACCCGCATTATCACTCGGACGGAAGCCCCGGGCTCCGTCGTCGAATTCGCGCCGTCTTAGCAAAGCCCGCCCCGCAACGCGAGAGGGAATCGTCACAAGCCCAGCCCGCGAAACACGGCGGGCAACTGGTCGGGCAGGTCGTCGGCAATCAGCCCCGGCCCGAAGCTGCGCGCCGCCGCCGCATGAAGCGCCGCGCCCAGAGTTGCGGCCCGAAACGCAGGCCAGCCCCGCGCCATCAGCCCGGCGATGATCCCGGCCAGAACATCCCCCGACCCCGCAGTCGCAAGCCAGGGTGCGGCCGCGTCATAAGAGGCCGCGTGCACATGCACCGTGCCATTGGCATCGGCGATGACGGTATCGGGACCTTTCAACAAAATGACACAGCCCGCCCGCCTGGCCGCATCCCGCACGGCGTCGAGTTTCGAATAGAGAGGTCCGCGTTCGGCAGCCAGCGCCGCGCGATATTCCGCGTCCTGTGCCAGCATGCGGGCCATTTCTTCGCCCTTGACCTGACCGAGCGTATGCTGATCGAAAGGCGGCTGAGGACCGGCCAGCTTTGCCGCAATATCGGGGAAAATCCGGGCAAACTCACCCATATGCGGCGTCAGGACCAAGTGGCTGTGAAGCCCCTCCAGCGGGGCCTTTCGCTGCGACAGCGCCGTCAACGCATCCGCATCCAGCACGCAGGGCCGCCGGGTTTCCAGCAGCGCGGGAAGCAGGGCTTTTGCCCTCTCCACGCCGCAGCCCGGCCCCAGCAGCACCGCCGTGATGCGCCTGTCCTCAAGCCGCCGCGCCAGATCATCGGCGGTATCGACGGCGCGGCGCATCAGAGCATCCGGCGGCAGCGCATGTTCGATCAGCGCATCCTGCGGCGGGGCAATCGTCACCAGCCCCGCGCCGACCCGCAGCGCCGCCCGCGCCGAGAGCCGCGCAGCGCCCCCCTGCCCCGCGCCTCCGGCGACGACCAGCGCATGCCCATGGCTGAATTTGTGACCATCCGAGAGCTTGGCCAGATCCTCCGGCCTGATCGCAAACAGATCATGCGATTCGCGCGCGAAGGAGGGTCCCGAGACGCGCGTAACCTGGCCGGGATGAAGCGGCGGGTTGCGGCCCATTCTTGGCCAGTTCAGCCCGATATCTGCAACGACCAGTTCTCCGCATAGCTCCGGGCCTTGCGCCAGCACATGCCCGACCCGAGGGCTGTCGAAGGTCACGGTCAGGGCGGCACGCGGAGAGAACAGCGTGTCCGCTGATCCGCCCAGCATCCGGCCACTGTCGAGACAAAGCCCGCTTGGCCCATCGATGGCCACCAATCGCTTGCTGAAAAACCCCCAATCCCCGCCCGAGCCGCCAAGATAGCCCACTGTTTCAAGCAGTTCGCCTTCCAGCGGTCGCGTCAGCCCCGTTCCGGAGATCGCATCGACATAGACATCTGCACTCTTCCGACGCAGGACACCCTCATTCAACGCCTCGACCGGCCCGATCTCCAGCCACCGCCGCTTCATCACGGCAGCATCGGGCGGCGGCGTGTTGTCCATTCCCAACACCCGCACCTGCCAGCCCGCCTCATTGAGAAGCCGCGCCACGACATAGCCGTCGCCACCATTGTTGCCCGGACCGCACATCACACAGGCACGGGCAGGCTTCGGCCAGCGCAGCCGGATCTCTCCGGCGACGGCGGCCCCCGCCCGTTCCATCAGTTCCAGCCCCGAGGCGATGCCGCTGTCCATCGCCCACCGCTCGACCGCCCGAATCTGGGCAGAGGTCAGGATCTCGCGGCTTCCAAACATGTCACTGCCCATATTTTAATCACTCAGCCCAATTAAAGGGCAATCGCCCCCGATTCCGATGACCCGTCCCGATGCCGTCCCGCATTCGCTGGACGCCCTCAGTCAAAGCGTCCAATCAGGTCTCAGGCAAGTCGCGAGAGGGATCATCCGATGAAGAAAGTCGAAGCCATCATCAAACCCTTCAAGCTTGATGACGTGAAAGAGGCACTTCAGGAAGTCGGCGTGCAGGGGTTGTCGGTCACCGAGGTCAAGGGCTTCGGTCGCCAGAAAGGACATACGGAGCTTTACCGGGGCGCCGAATATGTCGTGGACTTCCTGCCCAAGGTGAAGATCGAGATGGTGCTGGCCGATGACATGGTCGAAGCCGCGATTGACGCCATCATCTCGGCCGCACGGACCGAGAAGATCGGCGACGGCAAGATCTTCGTGCTGCCGGTCGAACAGGCCATCCGCATCCGCACCGGCGAAACCGGCGAAGACGCGCTGTAGAATTCTGGAATTTGAACCGGCTCTGCCCGGACTATCAGGAAGGAAAAAATGACCAAAACCGTCAAAGACGTTCTGGATCAGATCAAGGAAGAAGGCATCGAGTATGTCGATGTCCGTTTCACCGATCCGAAGGGCAAGCTGCAGCACGTCACGCTGGTCTCGGACCTCGTGGATGAGGATTTCTTCGAAGAAGGCTTCATGTTCGACGGCTCGTCGATTGCGGGCTGGAAGTCGATCGACCAGTCCGACATGAAACTGATGCCCGATCCGACCTCGGTCTATCTGGACCCGTTCTATGCCGAAAAGACCCTCTGCGTGCATTGCGACGTGGCCGAGCCCGACACCGGCGAGGCCTATTCCCGCGACCCGCGCGGCACCGCCAAGAAGGCCGAGGCCTATCTGAAGGCGACCGGCATCGGCGACACCACCTATTTCGGCCCCGAGGCCGAGTTCTTCCTGTTCGACGACGTCCGCTATTCGGTCTCGCCCCAGAAGGTCAGCTTCGAGCTGGACAGCCACGACGCCGCCTGGAACACCGATACCGTCTATGAGCACGGCAACCAGGGTCACCGCGCGCCGCACAAGGGCGGCTATTTCCCGGTGAACCCCATCGACGCCGCCCAAGACATCCGCGGCGAAATGCTGTCGACGATGAAGCGCATGGGTATCCGTGTCGACAAGCACCACCACGAGGTCGCCACCGCCCAGCACGAGCTTGGCATGATCTTCGGCGGCCTGGTCGAGCAAGCCGACAACATCCAGAAATACAAATACGTCATCCACAACGTCGCCGCCGCCTATGGCAAATCGGCGACCTTCATGCCCAAGCCCATGAAGGGCGACAACGGCTCGGGGATGCACGTCAACATGTCGATCTGGAAGGGCGGCAAGCCGCTGTTCTCGGGCGATAAATATGCCGACCTGTCGCAGGAAGCACTGTGGTTCATCGGTGGCATCCTGAAGCATGCGAAGGCGCTGAACGCGCTGACGAACCCCTCGACCAACAGCTACAAGCGCCTGATCCCCGGCTTCGAGGCCCCCGTTCTGCGCGCCTATTCGGCCCGCAACCGCTCGGGCGCGGTGCGTATCCCGTGGACGGAATCGCCCAAAGCCAAGCGCGTCGAGGCCCGCTTCCCCGATCCGGCGGCGAACCCCTATCTGGCCTTCGCAGCCCTGCTGATGGCCGGCATCGACGGCATCAAGAACAAGATCGACCCAGGCCCCGCCTCGGACAAGGACCTCTACGATCTGCCGCCGGAAGAACTGGCCGAGATCCCGACCGTCTGCGGTTCGCTGCGTGAGGCGCTGGAAGAGCTGGAGAAGGACATGGACTTCCTCGTCGCCGGTGACGTCTTCACCCGCGACCAGCTTGAAAGCTACATCAAGCTGAAATGGGAAGAGGTCTATGCCTATGAGCACACCCCGCATCCCATTGAATATGCGATGTATTACAGCTGCTGATCGAAGCAGCTAGGTGATAGTGAAGGATAGAGCCGCCTGAAAGGGCGGCTTTTTTTCTTGCCTTCATCGTGCGAACTCTGACATTAAGTGAATATCAATTGCATTTTCCAATTTAAGGACAATCCCAGATGAGTTCTGCCGATCTCAACAATATTGATAGCTTTGGCAGTGTATCTGCGGAAGATGATAATATATTGCTGGACTATTTCATTTCAACCGATTCAGTAAAGCGTGTCCGAGATGGCGGAGCATTTATTGTACTCGGGCGAAAGGGATCTGGGAAAACTGCCATTGTTAGGCACTTCACTGAAGGAGTTGACAAGCAACGCTCACGTGCTCTCAATTTAAGAAACTATCCGTGGAATGTGCATGCGTCTCGGATAGACCGAGGCGCCGACGCCGTAGACGCGTATGTAGCGTCATGGCGTTACTTGGTAGCGATCGAGCTGGCTGTGTGGGCTCTAGAAAAGTCAAGACACAATCCCAACGCCCATCAAAAGCCGCTCATCGATTTTCTTACAGAAAATTATGGCGGACCTCACCCCAACTTAAGTGATATCATACGACCAAAGACTTTAAAAACAAAGGGGTTTATTTTCAACCCTCAGATTCTGGGAAACTCCTTGGGGTCAATTGATCTAGAGCGCGGTGATAAAAATAAAGATCTGGGACTGGAATTAGAAACATTAACAAGCGCCCTACTCAAAAGCGCCACAACCATTATTAAAGAGATCAACCTAGGTGAGTTTCTTTTGCACTTTGATGAGCTCGACGCCGGACTAGACAACCTTGACGATACGCGCAAAAGAATGGTTGTGGGGCTAATTCTCGCACTTCGCAATCTTCGTCGCGATTTTCGAGATATGGAAGTCGATGTGAAGCCGATTCTGTATCTTAGGACGGACATTTGGGACGACTTAGCATTCTCTGACAAAAATAAAATCACGCAGAGCTTGGCGGAAACTATAGAATGGAATCCTGACACACTCAAACAGCTAGTAGAAGAGCGATTGAAGGCGAAGTTCAACACCCCTACAGCTTGGGAAGATGTAATCGACAATCAATTAATGCGTGGCTCTCAACCTAAATGGAACCACATAATCTCCAGGACATTGAAACGCCCTAGAGATGTTATTCAGTTTCTCAACATCGCATTAAAAGTAGCGAAGAGAAGACAAGATGCGATCAAGCTAAAAACACAGATCAACGAACCGCTGAAATTTCAAAACAAGGATATAGTCAACTCAAGACCAGATTACTCCGCATATCTAAAAAAAGAACTGGATGATGAAATCCTTCCCCACTGGCCAAAATGGGATGAAGCTATGCAGGCTATCTCGAAGATCGGCACCGAAACCTTTAGCTTGGAGATATTTGATGCTGAGTATGCGCTTAGAAAGTCTACAGCCAATCCATTTACGATGGCCGACGCATTAAAGTCCTTACATAAATTCTCGACGATCGGCTATCGCACTCGTAGTGGATATGGCGGCTCGAAATGGGTTTTTATGTATGAGGAACCCGATCGAGGCTGGGACGCGCATGCGACACAGTTTAAAGTACACCCAGGCCTCAAAGAGCACGCTGGACTGCGCGAAGGCAGAAAGTAACGCTCTTGCCTTTTTAGGCATTTTTCAAATACAAAAGGCGCGCTATAGAGGCTCCCTCACGCCGCCTCTCTGATCGGCCACTCCTCCAGCGCCACCCGCTGTTCCTCCGTCAGATCCCCCGGCTCCACCACCGAGGTATGGATCGAGAACACCACCGCTCCGGTCTCGGGCAAGCGAAACAGGCACTGCCGCTCGACCCGGATGAAGGGCAGTTCGCTATCGGGCACGCGCCCCTGTTCTTCGGCTCTGGGATTGTGCAGCGGGGCATTGGAATGATGCGCCGTGCCGCGCAGAAGGCCCAGGCCGGGACGGATGCCGTCCAGAAGGCGCTGAACGCGCGTGCCGACGTCTTCGGTGTATTTCTCGACGGGCTTGTGAATGCGCATCATCGGGCGGCCGAATTTCTGCGCCAGCGTCCAGCCCGCAGGGAAGCAAAGGACCGCGCCGCCAAGAATATGCTCGCCCGCATCCCCAGGCATCATCAGACACAGGTCTTCAGCCACCAACCGGCCAAGGGTCATCAGCGGCTGGTCGCGATCCGCCCTGACCACGCCTCCATCAGGGCGGCGAATGACCGGCCCGTTCTCGTACCCATGTGCGGGCAGGAGGTTCAGGATCTTGTCGTAAAGCTCACGCGCGGCATCCACGGCGGCATCGGCCAGCCGGTGCACATCCTCGCCGCGCTCGGTCAGCAGTTTCTCCCGCAGCGCCATCTGGGCCGCAAAGGCGTCATCCTGCAAAAGCCAATCCGCCTCGGCCACCGGAATCACCCCGAGCAGGCGACGCGTCCGCGCATCGACCCAAGGCGCGAATTTCAGGCTTTTCTGACGAATATCGCTCATTCGCTCCCCCGTTTCCGCTAGTCTTGCCGATCGCATTTCCGCTGCCAAGGTTGCCTGAGGCCCCCGCGCGCGTTAAAGCCCAGTCAACCAAGGAGGCTGCCCATGATCCCGCGCTATTCCCGTCCCGAAATGACCGCCATCTGGGCCCCTGAGACCCGCTTCAAGATCTGGTATGAGATCGAGGCCCATGCCTGCGACGCCCAAGCCGCGCTTGGCGTGATCCCCAAGGCCAATGCCGAGGCCGTCTGGAAGGCCAAGGACGTCGAATTCGACGTCGCCCGCATCGACGAAATCGAGGCCGTGACCAAGCATGACGTCATCGCCTTCCTGACCCATCTGGCCGAGCATATCGGCAGCGACGAGGCGCGCTTCGTCCATCAGGGCATGACCTCCTCGGACGTCTTGGACACCACGCTGAACATCCAGCTTGTCCGCGCCGCCGACATCCTGCTGGCCGATATGGATAAGGTCTTGGCCGCGCTGAAGAAACGCGCGTTTGAGCATAAGGATACGGTCCGCATCGGCCGCAGCCACGGCATCCACGCCGAGCCCACGACGATGGGCCTGACCTTCGCCCGCTTCTATGCCGAAATGGCGCGCGGTCGTGAGCGGCTGGAGCGCGCGCGTGAGGAAGTCGCGACCGGCGCAATCTCGGGTGCGGTCGGCACCTTCGCCAATATCGACCCGGCGGTGGAAGAGCATGTCTGCAAGGAATTGGGCCTGCGCCCCGAGCCTATTTCGACCCAAGTGATCCCGCGCGACCGCCACGCGATGTTCTTCGCGACGCTTGGCGTCATTGCCTCGTCGATGGAAAATATCGCCATCGAAATCCGCCACATGCAGCGCACCGAAGTTCTTGAGGCGGAAGAATTTTTCTCGCCCGGCCAGAAGGGCTCCTCGGCGATGCCGCATAAGCGCAACCCGGTCCTGACCGAAAACCTGACGGGCCTTGCCCGTCTGGTCCGCATGACTGTCATTCCGGCGATGGAGAACGTGGCGCTCTGGCACGAACGCGATATCTCCCACAGCTCGGTTGAACGCGGGATCGCGCCGGATGCGACGATCACGCTCGATTTCGCGCTGAACCGGTTGGCGGGGGTGATCGAAAAGCTGGTGATCTATCCTGACAACATGCTCAAAAATATGAACAAGTTCAAAGGCCTGGTCATGTCGCAGCGGGTGCTGCTGGCGCTGACGCAAGCCGGTGTCTCGCGCGAGGACTCATACCGTCTGGTCCAGCGCAACGCCATGAAAGTCTGGGAAAAAGGCGCCGATTTCAAGACCGAGCTTCTGGCCGATCCGGAAGTCACCGCCGCGCTTTCCCCCGCCGAGATCGAGGAGAAATTCGACCTTGGCTATCACACCAAGCATGTCGACACGATCTTCCGCCGCGTTTTCGGAGAAAATCCGGCCGCCTAAACCGGCTGTTAGTCATTAGATGCGAGATTGCCCCCAAAGACGACTGACTCTGGGGGCATTTTCATGTTCGGAACTGCGTTGCAGGCCGTGGGCCTGACGTCGCGCCAAAAGGCCGCGGTGATCGTGCGCCTTGCGCTGGGGGACGGCAACGATCTGGACCTCTCGACCCTGCCCTCTGCGCTGCAGGCGGAACTGGCACAGGAAATGGCGCTGATGGGGCTGGTGGACAAGCAGACCCGCGACTCGATCGTCGATGAATTTTGCACGATGCTGGATGATGTGGGGCTGTCCTTCCCCGGCGGCATCGATGGTACGCTGGACCTGCTGGACGGGCATCTGTCGCAGGACACCGCCGACCGATTACGCCGGATGGCCGCGCTTTCAGGCGTTGGCGACCCTTGGGTGCGGATCGCCGCGCTCTCCTCGCCCATTCTGGCCGAGCTTGCCCGCACGGAAGCGGTCGAGATTGCGGCGGTCATGTTCTCGAAACTGCCGGTGCCGCGCGCGGCTGAGATCTTTGGCCAGATCGCCGCCGAACGGGCCCGCCAGATCGCCTTTGCAATGTCGCTGATCGGAGACATTGATGCGGCCGCCCTGCGGCGGATCGGGCACGCGCTGATTCAGGCCGCCGATTCCGTGCCAAGCCCGGCGCTGGAGGGCAAACCGGTCGAGAAGGTGGGCGCGATCCTGAACTTCTCTCCCTCCGCGACCCGTGACACGGTGCTGGCCGGTCTTGACGATGACGATGCCGAATTCGCAGGTCACGTCCGCAAGGCGATCTTCACCTGGGCCAATATTCCGGCGCGCATAGATCCGCGCGACATCAGCCGCATCACCCGCGAGGTCGAAGGCGTCACCTTGCTCAGGGCGCTGGCGGGCTCGCAGGGCAAGAACCTACCCACCGCACAGTTTCTGCTGGGCGGCATGTCGACGCGTCTGGCCGATTCCACGCGCGAGGAAATGGAGGCTTTGGGCAAGGTCGCCGCCAAGGATGCCGAGGAAGCCATGGATCTGGTCGTCGCCGCCATTCGCCGGATGGAGGCGGCGGGCGATCTGTTCCTGATCGCCGGTGAGGGCGATGATGAGCCGGACAACCCCGCCCAAACGCCTTGACACGCGCCCCTGCCCCTTGCCTGTCGGCTGAAGCTGACCTAGCACTTGCGAAGCCCCCGCTTGGCCGCGCGCCGCTTTGCGGCATCCCTGAACCCGAGGCCCGTCATGACCAATCAGATCGCGCTGGCCCTTGCCCTGCTGATCGCGGCGGCCTTCGCCATCGACGCATTCTTCATCCATTTCGGCCTTGCGGTATTTCTGGGCAAACAGTTCGCCGCGCTGATCGAATACCTCAGCTTCTGGCGCTAGGCGGGTCTGATTCGCCCCACTTCGGCCTGTCGAAACCGGAAAAGCCCGGCTTGTGGACGGGCCGTCCTCAGCTTGGGGCGCTAACATTCGGGACTTAGGAGGTTTTCGGCAGATTTCCGGCCGTGGCGTTTGCATTCGTCCCCGAAGGCAAGCTATCAGCACAGCGAATTGCAAACATCGGCGGAGATACCAGCATGGCAGTCAAGGTGGCGATCAACGGATTTGGCCGGATTGGCCGGAACGTGCTGCGCGCGATCATTGAATCGGGGCGCAATGATATCGAGGTTGTGGCCATCAACGACCTCGGCCCTGTCGAAACCAACGCACATCTGCTGCGCTATGACTCGGTGCACGGGCGCTTCCCGGCGAAGGTCACCGTGAACGGCGACACCATCGACGTCGGTCGCGGCCCGATCAAGGTCACCGCGATCCGCAACCCGGCCGAACTGCCCTGGGGCGACATCGACGTCATCATGGAATGCACGGGCCTCTTCACCTCGAAGGAAAAGGTCCAGCCGCACCTGTCGACCGGCGCCAAGCGCGTGCTGATCTCGGCCCCGGGCGACAATGCCGACAAGACCATCGTGTTCGGCGTCAACGATAACACGCTGACCAAGGACGATCTGGTCGTCTCGAACGCTAGCTGCACCACCAACTGCCTGTCGCCGGTCGCAAAAGTGCTGAACGACGCCATCGGCATCACCCGTGGCTTCATGACCACGATCCACAGCTACACCGGCGACCAGCCGACGCTGGACACGATGCACAAGGACCTGTATCGCGCCCGCGCCGCTGCGCTCTCGATGATCCCGACCTCGACTGGTGCCGCCAAGGCCGTGGGTCTGGTGCTGCCGGAATTGAAAGGCAAGCTCGACGGCGTGTCGATCCGCGTGCCCACGCCGAACGTCTCGGTCGTCGACCTGGTGTTCGAAGCCGCCCGCGACACCACCGTGGAAGAGGTCAATGCCGCCATCAAGGCTGCCGCCGACGGCCCGCTGAAAGGCGTGCTGGGCTACACGGATGAGCCGCTGGTCTCGACCGACTTCAACCACGACCCGCATTCCTCGGTCTTCCACATGGATCAGACCAAGGTGATGGAGGGCAAGCTGGTCCGCATCCTCAGCTGGTACGACAACGAATGGGGTTTCTCGAATCGCATGTCGGATACCGCCGTGGCCATGGGCAAGCTGATCTGATCAGCCCCGCCAGAACGAAAGAACGCGCTCTGTCCCGACAGAGCGCGTTTTGCATTCCGGACGCTGTTTCAAGCGGAAAGGTCAGTGCTTGCGCGAGGTCAACCGCTTGGCATTGGCGCGGGTGCGGCGGCGATATGGGGCCAGCGCAGCGACCATCACCTCATCGGCACGTTTCCCACGGCTTGCAGCGCGCAGAGCCGCATGCATGGCCTCGGTTGCGGCATCAGCCTTTTCAACCACCATCCGCTGCGGCTCGAAGGCGTCCTGACGGATCAGCCCCATCATTCCAGCCGTGCGAAGCGCGATCACCATTTGCGAATCCCACGCCACCTGGGCCATCTGTTGCCACAGCACGAACGGTGCAGTTATGGCCGACAGGTTCGATTTTCCCAAACCCATGCGCTAAACTCCCAATTCGATCAGACGATACAAGCTGCCTTCTGGCGCGAGTATTGCCAAGTCCAACTTTTGGGTAATGCGATCCCTCTGGAAACAGATCGGCACCCAGTGTACAGGCAAATCATGAACAAATCGATCACAATCAGACGCCCCGACGACTGGCACCTGCACCTGCGCGACGGTGAGATGCTGCAGGCTGTGGCCGGATATTCCACGCATTTTGGCCGCGCCATCATCATGCCGAACCTGGTTCCGCCGGTGGTGACCGGCGCGCAGGCCAGCGCCTATCGCGACCGCATCCTGGCGGCCCTGCCCGCCAGAATGACGTTACGTCCGCTGATGACGCTCTACCTGACCGAGGCCACCGATCCCGCCGATCTGCGCGCCGCGCATGCCGCGGGAATCATCACCGCGGTCAAGCTTTACCCCGCCGGCGCGACCACGAACTCCGCCAGCGGCGTGCGCGATTTCGACAAGGTCCGCCCGGTTCTGGAAGCAATGGCCGAAGCAGGCATCCCGCTGTGCGTCCATGGCGAGGTGACCGATCCGGCCGTCGACATCTTCGACCGTGAGGCCGTCTTCATCGACCGCGTCCTTGACCCGATCCGCCGCGCGACCCCCGGCCTGCGCGTCGTCATGGAGCATGTGACCACGAAGGACGGCGTCGATTATGCGCGCTCGACCGACAATATCGGCGCGACGCTGACCACGCATCACTTGGTCATCAACCGCAACCACCTGCTGGTGGGTGGCATCCGGCCGCATTACTACTGCCTGCCCATCGCCAAGCGCGCCTCTCATCAAGAGGAGCTGCGCAAGGCCGCGACCTCGGGCGATGCGCGCTTCTTCCTCGGCACGGACTCGGCCCCGCACCCCGACCGCGCCAAGGAATCGGCCTGCGGCTGCGCGGGCTGCTTCACCGCGCCCAACACCATGTCGATCCTGGCTCAGGTCTTCGAAGAGGAAGACGCCCTCGACCGGCTCGAGGCCTTCACCTCGCTCAACGGCCCGGCCTTCTACGGCCTGCCCCCGAACGAGGACCGGATCCGCCTGACCCGGCACGAGACCCCGGCCAGCTATCCGACCCACATTCCCGCCGGGGACGAAACCGTCACGGTCTTCGATCCGGGCTTCCCGCTTTACTGGCATGTCGAGGATCCCGCATGACCCTGCCCTTCCCCCCACGCGAGGAAATCGCCCGCCTCACCGCCCGCATGTTGCTGGAAATCAAGGCCGTCCATTTCAACGCGGCCGAGCCCTACACCTATGCCTCCGGCCTCAAGGGCCCGACCTATATCGACTGCCGCAAGCTCATCTCCTACCCGCGCATCCGCTCGACGCTGATGGATTTTCTGGCGGCCACGGTGCTGCGTGACGCAGGCTTTGACGCTTTCGACAATATCGCGGGCGGAGAAACGGCAGGCATCCCCTTTGCCGCCTTCGTCGCCGAACGCCTAGAACTGCCGATGACCTATGTGCGCAAGAAGCCGAAAGGCTATGGCCGCAACGCCCGCATCGAAGGCACGATGACCGAAGGCCAGCGCGTCCTTCTGGTCGAGGACCTGACCACCGACGGCGGATCCAAGCTCAGCTTCGTCGACGCGATCCGCGAAACCGGCGCCAGCTGCGCCCATACGGCGGTCATCTTCTACTACGGCATCTTCCCGGAAACGACGCAGCGCCTCGCCGATCACGGCGTCCAGTTGCACCACCTCTGCACCTGGTGGGACGTATTGGCAGAGGCAAAAACCCAGGGCTTCTACGATGAGGCCACGCTGTCCGAGGTCGAAAGCTTCCTGACCGACCCGCGCGCCTGGCAGGCCGCCAACCCCTGAGACGACGGACGGCGCCACTTGGCGCCGTTTCTCGCTCATGGCACAGGCAGGCTCCCGCCCGCGACTTCTTCGTTGCCCAAATACCCAATGACACCGCCCGCGCCACCGACCGGCGCGGCCGCATGACCCATGGACCCGGACCCTCCCGATATGGAATAAGGTGGGTCTGCCAGAATCGAAACTCCGGAGCCTCAGGCATGAGCGAGCTGCGCGCCGTCGAAATCAGAAACCCCAGCGAGATCGCCTCTGCCGTCGCCGAGCAGGCCGTCCCCTTCTCGATCGAGGCCGAGCAGCAGCTGCTGGGCGCGCTTCTGACCAATAACGAGGTCTATGACCACGTCTCGCGCATCATCCAGCCGCGCCATTTCTACGATCCCGTCCACCGGCGGATCTATGAAATCAGCATGGACCGGATCACCAAGAACGCGCTCGCCAGCCCGGTGACGATCAAGGCCTTCATGGAAAACGACGCGGGCCTCGCCGATCTGGGTGGCCCGGCCTATCTGGCACGGCTCGCGGGGGCGGCGATCTCGTCCCATGCCGCGCGTGACTATGCCCAGATGATCCGCGAATTTGCCATGCGGCGCGACCTGATCATCCTCGGTCAGGAAATCTCGTCCCGCGCGACCACGGTCACCGTCGACGATTCCGCCGAGGAACAGATCAAGGCGGCCGAACAGACGCTTTACAAGCTGGGCGAACAGGGCGTGGCCGAGCGCGGCTTTCAAAGCTTCCTCTCGGCGGTGACCGGTGCGCTGCAGGCCGCGAACGCGGCCTATGGGCGGGGCGGCGGGCTCTCGGGGATCTCATCCGGGCTCATCGACCTCGACGGCAAGATGGGCGGCCTCAACCGCTCGGACCTCATCATCCTTGCAGGTCGTCCGTCGATGGGGAAAACCTCGCTTGCCACCAACATCGCCTTCAACGTCGCCAAGGCCCACAAAACCGGAGAGATGCCCGACGGCACCACCGGCACCGTTGCAGGCGGCGTCGTGGGCTTCTTCAGCCTCGAGATGTCGGCCGAACAGCTGGCCGCGCGTATCCTCTCCGAAGCCTCCGAGGTGCCGTCCGAAAACATCCGCCGCGGCGACATGACCGAGGATCAGTTCCGCAGCTTCGTTAACGCCGCCCATGACCTGCAGAACTGCCCGCTTTACATTGATGACACGCCCGCGTTGCCGATCAACCAGCTGGCCGCCCGCGCGCGCAAGTTGAAGCGCACCATGGGGCTGGACCTGCTGATCGTCGACTATCTTCAGCTTCTGCGTGCCGCGACCGCCAAGGACAGCCGCGTGAACGAGGTCTCCGAGATCACGCAGGGCCTCAAGGCCGTCGCCAAGGAACTCGACATCCCGGTTATCGCGCTCTCGCAGCTGTCCCGCGCGGTTGAAAGCCGCGAGGACAAGCGCCCGCAGCTTTCGGACCTGCGCGAATCCGGCTCGATCGAGCAGGACGCCGACATCGTGATGTTCGTCTTCCGCGAGGAATATTACCGCGAGCGGGAAAAGCCCGCCGACCACGATCTGGAAAAGATGGCCGCCTGGCAGCAGATCATGGAATCCTGCCACGGCAAGGCCGAGGTCATCATCGGCAAGCAGCGCCACGGCCCGATCGGCACGGTGGAACTGGCCTTCGAGGGCCGCTTCACCCGCTTCGGCAACCTCGAGCGCAACCGCAGCTGGGACCATAACGAATGAGCCTGCCCACGCCGGTCGTGACCATCGGCCTGCTGATCGCCTCGAACGTCTTCATGACGATTGCCTGGTACGGCCATCTGAAGTTCAAATCCGCCCCGCTGATCGCCGTCATCCTGATCAGCTGGGCCATCGCCTTCTTCGAATATGTCCTGCAGGTTCCGGCGAACCGCATGGGGCATGGCTATTTCAGCGCGGCCCAGCTCAAGACCATTCAAGAGGTCATCAGCCTCTCAGTCTTCGTGATCTTTTCCTGGCTCTATCTGGGCGAACGCATCACCTGGCAGCATGGCGTGGGCTTTGCGCTGATCTGCCTTGGCGCCTGGTTCATCTTCCAGGATTGGGGCTAGGGCGCGCAGAGGCCGGCTTGCCTTCCCGCGAAGTCCAAGCCAGAACATGCACATGCAACCCTATCTTCGTCCGGCGCCGGGCCGGTCTCCGCCCCATATCCTGACCCTTGTCGCATTGTCGGGGCTGGCGGCGCTGTCGATGAACGTCTTTTTGCCCTCGCTGCCCGGAATGGCGCGCGGCTTCGGCGTCGATTACGCGACGATGCAGCTTTCGGTCTCGGCCTATCTGGGCATGTGCGCGGTGCTGCAACTGGGCGCGGGCCCGATCAGCGACCGCTTCGGGCGACGCCGGGTGATGCTGGCCGCGCTGGTGATCTTCCTTCTGGCGACCGTGGGCACGCTGATGGCCCCGACGGCAGGCTGGTTTCTGGTCTTTCGCATGCTGCAGGCGGTGATCGCATCCGGGCTGGTGATCAGCCGCGCGGTCGTGCGCGACATGGTCCCGGCGGAACAGGCCGCCAGCATGATCGGCTATGTCACCATGGGCATGGCCATCGTGCCGATGATCGCGCCCGTCGTCGGCGGCGTCGTCGATGAGACGCTGGGCTGGCACGCCAATTTCGCGATGATGGGGGCCTTGGGCCTTCTGGTCCTGATCGTCTGCTGGTGGGACATGGGCGAGACCGTGCGCGGCCATGGCGTGCCCCTGCGCCAGCAGATCGCGACCTATCCCGAACTTGCCCGCTCGCGCCGCTTCTGGGGCTATGCGCTGTCGGCCACGCTGTCCTCAGGCGCGTTCTTCGCCTATCTGGGCGGCGCGCCCTTCGTGGGCGAGACGGTCTTTCACCTCTCCCCCGCCGAGGTCGGCTATTGGTTCGCCGCGCCCTCGGTCGGCTATGCGGTGGGCAATTTCATGTCGGCCAAATGCTCGACCCGTTTCGGCATGAACCGGATGATCCTCTGGGGCTCGGCCATCTGCAGCCTCGCGCTGATTATGGCGCTGACCGGCGATCTGACCGGGCATCAAAGCCCGCTTCTGTTCTTCGGCGCAGTCGCGATGACCGGGCTTGGCAACGGCATGACCATGCCCAACGCCAATGCCGGCATGATGAGCGTGCGGCCCGAGCTTGCCGGCACCGCCAGCGGCCTTGGCGGCGCGATGGCCGTCGGCGGCGGTGCTGCGCTTTCGGCGCTGGCGGGCGCGCTTTTGCATGACGACAGCGGCGCGGCCCCGTTGCTGGCGATCATGGCGGCCTCATCCTGCGCCTCGATTGCGGCGGTGCTGTGGGTCATGGCCCGTGAACGCAACCTGATCCGCGGCGAGGACTGACCGAGCCCTTGCCCCAACCCTTTGCAAAGCTTAGAAACGAGTTTGCAAAGTCAGGGAGCCGCCATGTCCAGCCAGAAGATCTTTGCCGGGGTCGCCTTGCGCGAAACCCGGGGCCGCGTCGGGCTGACGCAGCGGGCCTTCGCGGATCGGCTGGGCGTCTCGCTGCCCTATCTCTCGCAGATGGAGAACAACCACCGCCCGGTTTCAGCCGGGGTGCTGCTGCGCCTTGCCTCGGAGTTTTCGGTCGATCTGGGGGCGATGGCGGTGGGCGATGCGGAACGCATGGTGATCGACATGGCCGAGGCTTTGGCCGATCCGCTGTTCGACACGCCGCCGCACCGCGCCGACCTGCGGCTGGCGGCGACCAACGCGCCCAGTCTGGTCCGCGCCTTTCTGGACCTTTATCGCGCCCATCGCGAGGGGCAGGAGCGGCTGGCCGCGCTCGATGAGGCGCTTGGCGCGGCGGGCCAGAACGCCACCCCCTCGCCTTGGGAGGAGGTGCGCGATTTCTTCCATTATTGCGACAATTACATCGACGCCGTCGACCGCGCGGCCGAGAATTTCGCCCGCCACGCGCATGAGCCGACGCCGCTGGCCCGCGCCATCGCCGGGCTTGCCGATCACGGCATCACCGTCGATCTGGCCGAACTCGGCAGCGGCGCGGTCTATCTGCGCGATGAAATGCGCATCTCGCTGAACGTCGCCGCCGAGCCTGCGACGCAGGCCTTCCAGCTTCTGCATCTGCTGGCGCTTGAGGCGCATGGCGACCTCTTGGAGGCCACGCTGGAACTGGCGCGCTTCCGCAGCGAAACCGCCCGCGAGATCGCCCGGCTGGGGCTGGCCAATTACTTCGCCGGGGCGGTGATGATGCCTTATTCGGCCTTTCTCGACGCCGCCCGGCGCGAGCGTCACGACCTTGAGCGGCTGGCCCATCTGTTCAGCGCCTCTCTTGAGCAGGTGGCGCATCGCCTCTCGACCATGCAGCGCGGCGGCAATCGCGGCGTGCCCTTCTTTTTCGTCCGCGTCGATCAGGCGGGCACGATCACCAAGCGGCATTCGGCCACGCAGATGCAATTCGCCCGCTTCGGCGGCGCCTGCCCCCTGTGGAATGTCCATCAGGCCTTTGAGACGCCGGGCCGTTTCCTGCGGCAACTGGCCGAGACGCCGGATGGCAAGCGCTATCTGCTGCTGGCGCGCGACGTCTCGAAACCCGGCGGCGCGTTCGGAGCGCCGATCCGCCGATTTGCCATCGGCCTTGGGTGCGAGATCAGCCAGGCCCGCGACATGGTCTATGCCGACGGTCTTGACGTCGGCAATCCGCAACTGTTCGAGCCGATCGGCGTCTCGTGCCGGATCTGCCCCCGGCAGGCCTGCCACCAGCGCTCGGTCCCCCCGATCGACCGCGATATTCGCATCCCCGTCGACCGTTCGGGACCCCTGCCCTATGAGTTCGCCTGAAGCGTTCCGGATTCGATCCACGACCTTGGTCGTATCAAGAAGTTGTGGTAGACGCCCCTGTGACCCACAACAGGTTCAACCATAGGTTGCTGCCTGTTTTTTGTGCAAATGGGCGGAAATTGCCGATTTTCGTTGCGGACCCCGACGGCTCCGATTCGTCCGGAGCGCATAGACGCGAATTTATCCTGAAAATCAGCAGACTTCCGTCAGGGTCCAAGAAATTAACTTGTGTATGACCTCTAACTGCGCCCTTGCGACTCCGGCGAAGAACTTCCTGCTGAACCATTCGGTATAGGCGTCAATCCGCGCATGCCCTTTTGTCCTAGGCCACATCTGTTGCGCTTTCAGCACATGTCGGATTTATCAGACCGAAATCGCGGCTCAAGACGGCGGGCCCACCCACAACAATGGACCCGGGACATTGCGCATCACCCAAAGCCTGAATTCCGCACTTGAGCGCTGGTTGCCCGAGCAGCGCCTTTTCCTGAAATCAGGTGACACGACGCGCTTCGTCCGTTTGCGTCCGATGACCCAGATGGCCGCACTTGGCGGCACAGCCATCGTGCTGGGCTGGACCATCGTCGCAAGCTCGATCCTGGTGATCGACGCCGTCAGCGCAGGAAGCTCACGCGATCATTCGCAGCGCGCACAAGGCGCGTTCGAGCAGCGACTGGCCGCCCTTTCGTCCGAACGTGACGCCCGGGCCGCCGAAGCCGCCGCCGCACAGAACCGCTTCGCCGTGGCCCTGAACCAGGTGTCGCAGATGCAGTCGCAGCTTCTGGAATCCGAGACTCGCCGTCGCGAGCTGGAAACCGGGCTGGGCATCGTTCAATCGACGCTGCATGACGCCGTCACCGCCAAGAATGCCGCGCAGGCCGAAGCGCAAAGCCTCTCCATTGCCATAAACGGCGAAGCCGCCGTTTCGGTTCCCGAGTCGGGCCGGAACGAGGAATTCCGCGTCGCGCTTGACATCCTGACCGATGAGCTGCGCCAGACCGCCTCGGCCCGCACCACCGCCGAGCAGGAGGCCCAGGACGCCCGCCAGACCGCCGAGGCCGTCCGCATTGAGCGCGACCAGATCGTCGCCCGCAATGATGAGATCCTGACCCAGCTGGAAGAGGCCGTGAACGTCTCGGTCAAGCCGCTGGATGACATGTTCCGCAGCGTCGGCATGAACCCCGACGACATCCTGCGCACCGTGCGCCGTGGCTATTCCGGACAGGGCGGCCCGCTGAACCCGATCAGCTATTCGTCCAGCGGTGACGCGGCGATCACGCAGGGCGAAGCCAAGGCGAACGAGATCCTGATCACGCTGGACCAGGTCAACACCTATCGCATCGCGGTCGAGAAGATGCCGCTGGCGATGCCGGTGCGGACCGCGTTCCGCTTCACCTCGCCCTTCGGCCATCGCTGGGGCCGCGCGCATGAGGGCATCGACATGGCCGCGCCCTCGGGCACGCCGATCCACGCCACCGGCGAAGGCACGGTGGTCTTTGCAGGCTGGCAGAGCGGCTATGGCAACCTCATCAAGATCCAGCACGAGCTGGGCACCGAGACCCGCTATGGTCACCTTTCTAAGATTCGCGTGAGGGTCGGGCAAAAGGTATCGCGCGGCAGTTTGATCGGTGATATGGGCAATACCGGCAGGTCGACCGGTTCGCATCTTCACTATGAAGTTCGCGTGAACGGCCGCGCCGTGAATCCTATGAGCTTTATCAAGGCAGCCCAAAATGTTTTCTAAGACCCGCGTCACCGAACCCGGCCCCCGCAACCCGTCGACCCCTGAAACCGAAGCGCCGCGCAGCAGCTTCGAGCCCAGCTATGACGTTCCGCCGACCGCGGCAGGAGCAGGCCGCACCCGCAGCGCGCCTTCGGTTCTGTCGGCTGATCTGACGGTTGCCGGCAACATCAAGACGCAGGGCGATGTCCAGATCGAGGGCACGGTTGAAGGCGATATCCGCGCCCATCAGCTGACCGTCGGTGAAAGCGCCACCATCCGTGGCGAAATCGTCGCCGAAGAGATCATCGTCAACGGCCGCGTCGTGGGCCGTGTGCGTGGCCTGAAGGTCCGCCTGTCGGCAACCGCCCGGGTCGAAGGCGACATCATCCACAAGACCATCGCCATCGAATCCGGCGCCCATTTCGAGGGCTCGGTTCAGCGTCAGGAAGACCCGCTGGCCAATGGCGTGACGCCGAAGCTTGCGCCCCCCGCCGCTGCGGCGCGCGACAGCGAATAATCGGAATAAATCGTCCTGCTTGCAAAGCAGGCGCCTGGGGTGGCCATAGGTCACCCCTTTTTCATGCGCGATGGCTAAAGGTCCGGATCGTCGGGCGCAGGGTCCGGCATCGGTGGCCGGTCCGGATCGGGAATGGGCGTCGGGATGGGCTTTGGCGGCGTGCTGGGCATGCGTGCGTCCTCTGCGTCACAATGGGCGGCCTCCCCGGGGCAGGCGCGCCAAAGCTGTCGGGCGTCGCAAGTCTGGCTGCGCTTAGCGCGCGAATTTGCCGATCAGCGCATCATTGACCGAGGGGGTGACGAATTTCGACACATCCCCGCCCATTCGCGCGATTTCCTTGACCAGCTTCGACGCAATGGCCTGACGGCGGGCATCGGCCATCAGGAAGACCGTCTCGATGTTCGAATCCAGCGCCCGGTTCATGCCGACCATCTGGAATTCATATTCGAAATCGGCAACCGCACGCAGGCCGCGCACGATCACCGTCGCGCCCACATCGCGGGCGCAGTCGATCAGCAGGTTCTCGAACGGATGCACAAGGATCTCGCCACCCGAGCGCGCGGCAATGCCCGCGCATTCGTCGCGCACCATCTCGACCCGTTCCTCAAGCGAGAAAAGCGGCCCCTTGTCGCGGTTGATCGCCACGCCGATGACCAGCCGGTCGACCAGTGCCATGGCACGCTGGATGATATCCAGATGCCCCAGCGTGATGGGGTCGAAGGTTCCGGGGTAAAGGCCGATGCGCATGGGCGGTCCTCGCGGTTCTGGACGCCCGCAACCAACAGGAAAGCGAAGGGATTTTCAACCCCCTCCGCACATTTCCGGGACCTTCTCAGGTGCCCATGATCATGTTTTTCAGCGCCTCACTTTCCAGCGCCAGCTCTTTCAGGCGGCCCGAAACCGCGTCCCCGATCGAGACGAGGCCGATCATCTCGCCATTCTCGTCGACGACCGGCAGGTGGCGGAAGCGCCCCTCGGTCATCCGCTCGAGAACGCGCAGCGCATTCTCGCCGGTGGTGCAGGTCATCAGCTTGCGGGTCATCAGCTCGCCGATTTCCAGCTCCAGCGCGGCCGCGCCACGGCGGCCCAGCTCACGCACGATGTCACGCTCTGACAGGATGCCCAGCGGAGTGCTGCCGTTCTCGCTGACCACGACCGCCCCGATACGGCGCTCTGACAAAAGCCGCACGGCGTCCGAAACGGTCGCCGTCGGCTTGATCGTCACCACCGAGGTATTGTCCTTGATTGAGAGAATCTGATTGACCAGCACTTACAATCCTCCTGCCTGGGTTGTGTTCTATCCACAGCCCCAGCGTCACCGGATCATTCGCTTGCGTCAAGTACGACCAGCGGGGGACATTTCGGTCTCGACCGGCACAAGCCCCTGCAGGCGGGCGACCTCGGCCTTCAGCCCCTGCGCCAGCGCCTCGGCCAGCCGGTTCATGCGCTGCGATGAGCGGTCATCGGCATGGCGGATCAGCCAGAAGCTGCGGGTCAGCGACACCTCATCCGTCAGGATCCGCCGCACGCCCGGGCAGAAGGGAATGGCGAAATCATGCACGATCCCCACCCCTGCCCCCGCGCGGATCGCCTGCATCTGGACCGAGACCGAGTTCGAGGTCAGCGCCGCCCGCTCGACCCCGGTTTCGGCCAGATAGTCCAGTTCGCGGTCGAAGATCATGTCCGAGATATAGCCGATCATCCGCAGCCCCTTCAGATCCGCCCTCGTGCGGATGGGCGGATGGCCCGAGAGATAATCCTCATGCGCCGCCAGATGCAGGTTGTAATCGGTCAGCCGCTGAATCACCGCCTTGCCCGCCGTGGGCCGCGACACGGCAATCGCCATATCCGCCTCGCGCCGCGACAGGTTGAAGACGCGGGGCAGCGCGACGATCTGCACCTCCAGCCCCGGATGCGCGGCACAGAGCCGCGCGCAGACCTGCGGCAGAAGGTAGTTCGCGCAGCCATCCGGCGCGCCGATCCGCACCTGACCCGAGATGCCGCCGGGCCCGCTCAGCGCCTCGCTGGCGCCGGTCATGGCGGCCTCGATCGTCTCGGCATGGGGCAGCAGACGCTCGCCCTCGGGGGCCAGGGAATAGCCCTGTGGGGTCTTCTGGAACAGCTTCACCGCCAGCGCCGTCTCCAGCCGCAGCACGCGACGCCCCACGGTCGAGGCGTCGATGCCCAGCCTGCGCCCGGCTGCGGACAGGCTGTCGGCGCGCGCGACCGCCAGAAAAATGCGCATGTCATCCCAGTCCATCGCCCGCCCTTTGCAAAAATGCAAAACCCTTTTGCCAGATATCCCCTTTGTACGGCAATGTTGCACGGCTATAAATTCCGCGAACACTCCATCCAAATCCAACATTCTGGGCGAGGCGAAGATGAAAGAGCTTTACCACTGGGTCAACGGCAAGCAGGTCAAGGGCACCTCGGGCCGTTTCGGCGACGTCTACAACCCCGCAACCGGCGAGATCATCGCCAAGGTTCCGCTGGCCACCCAGGCCGAGCTTGATGCCGCTATCGCCGGCGCGGAAAAGGCGCAAGCCGAATGGGCCGCGACCAACCCGCAGCGCCGCGCGCGCGTGATGATGAAATTCGCCGACCTCATCAACCAGAACATGGACAAGCTGGCCGAGGTGCTGAGCCGCGAGCATGGCAAGACCCTGCCCGACGCGCGCGGCGACGTGCAGCGCGGCCTTGAGGTGATCGAGGTCTGCATGGGCGCGCCGACCCTGCTGAAGGGCGATTACACCGACAGCGCCGGTCCGGGCATCGACCTTTACTCGATGCGCCAGCCGCTGGGCGTCGTTGCCGCGATCACGCCTTTCAACTTCCCGGCGATGATTCCGCTGTGGAAAATGGGCCCGGCCCTTTCCGCAGGCAACGCGATGATCCTGAAGCCGTCCGAGCGGACGCCGGAAACCTCGCTGCTGCTGGCCGAGCTGATCCAGGAAGCGGGCCTGCCCGATGGCGTGCTGCAGGTGGTGAACGGCGACAAGGACGTCGTGGACGGCATTCTTGACCATCCGACCGTTCAGGCCGTGGGCTTCGTCGGCTCGACCCCAATTGCGCAATATATCTATGGCCGCGCGGCAGCGAACGGCAAGCGCGCCCAGTGCTTCGGCGGCGCCAAGAACCACATGCTGATCATGCCCGATGCGGATCTGGACAAGGCCGCCGACGCGCTGGTCGGTGCGGGCTTCGGAGCGGCGGGCGAACGCTGCATGGCGATCTCGGTCGCGGTGCCGGTGGGCGAGGCCACCGCCGACGCGCTGATCGAGCGCCTGATCCCGCGCATCGAGAAGCTGAAGGTCGGCCCCTATACCGGTGGCGACGATGTCGACTTCGGCCCGGTCATCACCAAGGCCGCGCAAAGCCGCATCAACGGGCTGGTCAACTCGGGCGTGGAACAGGGCGCGAAACTGGTGGTCGACGGCCGCAACCTCAGCATCCAGGGCTATGAGGACGGCTTCTTCGTCGGCCCGTCGCTGTTTGACAACGTCACCCCCGACATGGACATCTACAAGGAAGAGATCTTCGGCCCCGTGCTGTCGACCGTCCGCGCCAAGACCTATGAAGAGGCGCTGAACCTGGTCATCGACAACGAATACGGCAACGGCACCTCGATCTTCACCGCCGATGGCGACACCGCACGCGACTATGCCAGCCGCGTCAACGTCGGCATGGTCGGCATCAACTTCCCGATCCCGGTGCCGCTGAGCTACTACACCTTCGGCGGCTGGAAAAAGTCGGCCTTCGGCGACCTGAACCAGTACGGTCCCGACGCCTTCCGCTTCTACACCAAGACGAAAACCGTGACCGCGCGCTGGTTCTCGGGGATCAAGGATGGCGCGTCGCTGAACTTCAAAGCGCTGGACTGATCTAGGCCGCGTCAGAAAGATCGGGGGGCGGTTCGCCCGCCCCCCTTCACATTCAGCGATCCATCGAGCGCAGAATGTAATAGGTCGCGCCACCGATCGCGACGCCGAAAAACCACCCATAGGTCGCCCACCAGCTGGGCAGGATGTTCGTCATCGTCGGCAGCACCGACGAGAACAGGATCCCCACGCCGAACGCTATGAAGGCCTTCACATGCCATCCGCCCTGAAACCTGAACTCGCCATTCTCTTGATAGAGCGCAGCCACGTTCAGCACGCCTTTGCGGATCAGGTAGTAGTCGACCATCAGGATGCCGAAGATCGGCCCCATGGTGGACCCGATGAAGTTCACGAAATGCGCCGCATTCGTGTCCCAGGGCGACCAGGGGAACAGCGCCAGCGCGATCAGCGCGGCAATCAGGCCGCCACCGCGGAAGCTGATCTTGCTGGGGAAAGTGTTCGAGAAATCAAAGGCTGCCGAGACGAAGTTCGCAACCACGTTGATGCCCAGCGTCGCCACGGCAAAGGTCACCGCAGCAAGGATCGACAGGAACAGGCTGTCGAATTTGGCGCTGATCTGGTCGGGGTAAAGCAGCACCTCGCCATAGACATGCCAGGCGGCCGAGGTGGTCACACCCGCCACCAGACAGAAGGCCAGCAGGTTCACCGGCAGGCCCCAGGCATTGCCGCGACGCAGGGCGCTTTCGTCCTTGGCGTAGCGCGAGAAGTCGCAGAAGTTCAGATAAAGCGCGGCGAAATAGGTGATCCATGTCGCCGCCACCGCCATCAGCGTGATGAAGGACCCCGGCGTGCCCGGCACGCCCGCGTCCTTCGTCGCCTGCAGCAGGATTTCTTCCGGAATTTCAGAGCCGAACGTCAGCTTCCCGGATTTCACGATAAGATAGATCGCCAGGATCAGCATCATCACCCAGACCGCCGGACCGGCCCAGTCCTGGAAGCGGCGGACCGTCTCCATCCCGTTTTGGATGATCAGCAGTTGCAGCACCCAGACCAGCAGGAAGCACAGGAACTCCAGTCCCGAATGGCCAAGGATCTGCGTGGATTGGTGGAACTCCAGCATGGCCGGATGGCGCAGCGCCAGCGCCACGATGGCGCCCGAGGCCGCCGCCGTCTGCGCGCCATACCAGAAGCAGGCAACGACCGCCCGCACCAGCGCGGGCACGTTGGCGCCGAAGGTCCCGAAGCTGGCGCGCGCCAGCACCGGGAAAGGCACGCCGGTGCGCACGCCCGCGATGCCGACCATCTGCATCAGCGCATAGATCACCAGCGAGCCGAATCCGATGGCCAGCACGAAGTTCATCAGGTTCCCGCACAGCAGGAACAGGCTGGCCGCGAGATAATAGCCCCAAAGGCTGTGCACATCCGACGTCCAGACGTTGAAGATGGAAAACGCGCCCCATTTGCGATCGGTCGCGGGCGCGAGGTCCTCGTTATAGAGCCGTGGGGATGGTTGTTCCGTTTGCATGTTGACCTCCCGTTCAACTTTGCAGAAATCACCCGGAGTGCGCTGATTTTACGCCTTTTTGCGGGCGCAGCGCCGAATTTCAGGGATGCCCGCAAAAATATTCCTCTCCATCGGCAAAATGGATACGGGACCGGATATCCGGCCGCGACAAACCGCCCTGTGAAAATCAATGCCTGCAACTTCCCTTTCGATGCGGCTATCTTGCCGATGACGGAATCGAGAGGATCGCGGCTTGCGGCCCTTTGCACGGTTTTCGAAGGACAGGAACAGAACGGGGCGGCGGATCGCCGTGCCAGTGTCGCGGAGGGTGACAGATGAGCGAAGTGAGCATCCGAAAGGACCGGCGTGCCGGGCGTATTACGTTTACCCGCCCGCAGGCATTGAACGCGCTCAGCCATGACATGGCGCTGCAGATCGACGCGGCGCTGGACGCATGGCGCAATGATCCGGATGTCGCGCTGGTGATCATCGATGCCGAGGGCGACCGCGCCTTCTGCGCAGGCGGCGATATCGCTGCGGTCTATCAGGCCGGGAAGGCCGGAGATCACACCATTGGCCGCCAGTTCTTCCGCGACGAATACCGGATGAATGCCAAGATCGCCGAATACAAGAAGCCCATCGTCGCCTTCATGCAGGGTTTCGTGATGGGCGGCGGCGTGGGCGTGGGTGGCCATGCCAGCCACCGCGTTGTGGGCGATACGACCCAGGTCGCCATGCCCGAGGCCGGGATCGGCATGGTGCCCGACGTCGGCGGCACCTGGATTCTGGCCCATGCGCCGGGCCGCGTCGGCGAATATCTGGGCTTGACCGGCGCGCGGATGAACGCGGGCGATGCGATTTTCGCGGGCTTTGCCGACACCTACCTGCCCGAGGCCGAATGGGACGCGCTGAAAGAGCGGCTGGCCGACAGCGGCGATGTCTCGGTCCTGAAGGGCGGCGCGCGGCCTGACGCTTCGCTGCAGAATCTGGACCTTTCGGCCTTCGGTGGCCGCACGGTCAAGGAAATCATCGCCGCGCTCGACAAGGCCGGGGATCAGGACAGCCTGAAGCCGCTGCGCCGCAACTCGCCGCTTTCGATGGCGGCAACGCTCAACATGGTGCGCGCCGCACGCGGGGATCACTCGATCCGCGAGAGCCTGGCGCGCGAATATCGCTTCACGCATCGCGCCACGCAGGATTCCGATTTCCTGGAGGGCGTGCGCGCACAGATCATCGACAAGGACCGCAATCCCCAATGGGCCGCCTCTGCCGAGGAAGAGCATGTCAAGCGCATGCTGGCCCCCTTGGGGAATGAGGATCTGCAATGGGAGAATCAGAAATGAAGATTGGATTTATCGGACTGGGCAACATGGGCGGCCCGATGGCCGCGAACCTGGCGAAGGCCGGGCATGAGGTTCTGGGCTTCGACCTGGCCGCGCCGATGCCCGAGGGCGTCACCGCCGCCGCCTCGGCCGCCGATGTGGCCAAGGGCGCGCAGGTCGTCATCACCATGCTGCCGAATGGCCAGATCCTGCGCAGCGTCGCGGCCGAGCTGATCGCCGCGATGGAGCCCGGTGCGGTCCTCTGCGATTGCTCGACCGTCGATGTCGACAGCGCCCGTGCCGTGGCCGATCAGGCGCATGCGGCGGGTCTGGGGGCGCTGGACGCCCCCGTCTCGGGCGGCGTCGGCGGGGCTGCAGGCGGCACGCTGACCTTCATGGTGGGTGGCACCGCTGATGCCTTCGCCAAGGTCCAGCCCCTGTTCGAGATCATGGGCCAGAAGGCCGTTCATTGCGGCGAGGCCGGGGCCGGTCAGGCTGCCAAGATCTGCAACAACATGATCCTTGGCGTCACCATGATCGCCACCTGTGAGGCCTTTGCGCTGGCCGACAAACTGGGTCTGGACCGTCAGAAGATGTTCGACGTCGTCTCGACCTCCTCGGGCTACAGCTGGTCGATGAACGCCTATTGCCCCGCCCCCGGCGTCGGCCCGCAATCGCCTGCCGACAACGGCTACAAGCCCGGATTCGCGGCGGATCTGATGCTGAAGGACCTGCGCCTCAGCCAGCAGGCCGCCGAAAGCGCGGATGCCGATACGCCTATGGGGGCGCTCGCAACCTCGCTCTATACGACTTTCGTCGAATCCGAGGATGGCAAGGGGCGTGACTTTTCTGCCATGCTGCCCCGATTTGTCGGAAGACATCGCAGCTGACGCGGGATTTTGCGCATCAGATGTGAAACCCGCCACCGGGTCGGGCGTTGTCGTCTGAGCAAAATGAAAGCCAGCAAGATGTTCACGACCCAGCACAGGGCGATCTATGCCGCCGCCCTGGCGTTTCTTCTAGGCTGTTCCCTGATGGCCCAGCCGATCGGCAGAATGGCCTTCGCGCAGGATTGCGCGGGCAACTGCGGCGGCGGTCAGCAGGGACAGCAAGGCGGAAAAGGCATCAGCGTGGGCGAGGCCCTGCCCCCCGGCAAGATCCATGTGATCACCCGTCCCGGTCTTTATGGCATGGGTGAGCCGCCGCGCGGCAGCCGCTACGGGATCGTGAACGGACGCCTGATCCGCTTCGACCCCGGCACCTCGCGCGTGCTGTCGGTCATCCGGCAGGTGGACCGCATCCTCGACTGAACCGAACTCGTTGGAGGGCCTCAGCCTTCCAGCAGCGAGAGCGCGGCCTGACGTGCGGCGGGGGTGATCTCTTCCCCCGACAGCATCCGCGCCAGCTCGTCAACGCGATCCTCGGCGCTCAGCGCCATGACGCGGGAGGTGGTCATGCCCTTGCTGACCGATTTCGCCACCCGGAAATGATGGACGCCAAGTGCCGCGACCTGCGGGCTGTGGGTCACGACCAGCACCTGCGCGCCTTCGGCCAGCCGCGCCAGCCTGCGGCCCACGGCATCGGCGGTCGCCCCGCCCACGCCCCGGTCGATCTCATCGAAGATCATCACCAGCACATCATTGCCGCGTGCGAGACAAACCTTCAGCGCCAGCAGGAAGCGCGACAGCTCACCGCCCGAGGCGATGCGGTCCAGCGGCCCTGCAGGCGCACCGGGGTTGGTCGCAACGGTGAAGGCCACCGCATCGCGCCCCTCGGGGCCCGGTTCGCCTTCCGAGATGCGGGTCTCGAAAACCGCGCGCTCCATCTTCAGCGGCGCAAGCTCGGCCGCCATCGCCTTGTCGAGCAGCGCCGCATGCTTGCGACGCCGCGCCGTCATCTCGGTCGCAGCGGCGTCATAGCGGGCGTCGGCCTGACCCACGCCCTCTTGCAAGCGGGTCAGATCCGCCTCACCCGCATCAAGCCGCGCCAGACGCTCGCGCAGCTGATCGGCGAGCCCCGCCAGATCGTCGCCCAGCACGTCATGCTTGCGGGCGAGCGCCCGCAGCGCGAACAGACGTTCTTCGGTGGCCTCAAGGTCGCGTGGGTCGAAATCCATCGCATCCAGAGCCGCCTCGACGCCGGAAGACGCCTCGCCCAATTCGATCAGCGCGCGCTGCAGCGCGGCTGCGGGGGCCTCAAGCCGCCCCTCGGCCTTCTCGGCCGCCGCATCCAGCCAGCGTGAGGCATCCAGCATCGCCCCCTCTGCCCCGCTGGGGCCAAGCGCCTGAAGCGCTCGGGCCACATCCTCGCGGATGCGCTCGGCGCCCTGCATGGCACGGCGACGGGTGTCGAGCTCGGCCTCTTCGCCCAGTTGCGGGTCTAGCTTGTCGAGTTCGGCGACGGCGTGGCGCAGGAAATCTTCTTCGCCCTTGGCGGCGGCCAGCGCCGCCTCGGCCTCGGTGAGCGCGTTCCGCGCCTCGCGGCGCGCGGCCCATGCGGCGCGCAGGGGGCCAAGATCGAGGCCCGCGAAGGCGTCCAGCAACAGCCGGTGGCCGCGCGGGTTCAACAGGCCGCGGTCGTCATGCTGGCCATGCAGCTCGACCAGCGTTTCCGAAAGCGTCCGCAGCACCTCGCCCGAGGCGCGGCGGTCGTTGATCCAGCCGGTCTTGCGGCCATCGGCACCGTTCACGCGGCGCAGGATCAGCTCATCCTGAACCGGCAGGCCTGCCTCTTCCAGAACGATACGGGCCGGATGGCCGGGCGGCAGGTCAAAGACCGCCGTCACCTCGCCCTGTTCGGCCCCTTGACGGACCAGATCGGCGCGCCCGCGCCAGCCCAGCACGAAGCCCAGACAGTCCAGCAGGATCGACTTGCCCGCGCCGGTTTCGCCGGTCAGCACGTTCAGACCCGGCCGGAACTCGAGTTCCAGCCGGTCGATCAGCAGCATATCACGGATATCGAGATGCCGGAGCATCGGGCCTTACAGCCACTTGCCCTGGATGACCTGACGGTAGACTCGGGTCAGCCAGCTGTCGCCGCGTGCTTCGGGCGAAAGACCACGGCCGCGCAGCGTCTTGAAGGCATCCTCATAGAAGGGCGAGGACTGGAAGTTATGGCCCAGAATCGCCGCTGCCGTCTGTGCCTCATCGGTCAGGCCAAGCGCCAGATAGGCCTCGGTCAGGCGCATCAGCGCCTCGGGCGTATGGGTGGTGGTCTGGAATTCCTCGACCACGACGCGGAAGCGGTTGATCGCCGCCGTGTAATGCCCGCGCTTCAGATAGTAGCGCCCGATCTCCATTTCCTTCGCCGCCAGGTGGTCGAAGGCCAGGTCGAACTTCAGGATCGACGAGCGCGCATATTCGGTGTCGGGATATTGCTCGATCACCTCGCGCAGCGATTGCAGCGCCTGGAAGGTCAGGCCCTGATCGCGCCCGATGTCGTCGATCTGATCGTAATAGCTGAGCGCCAGAAGGTATTTCGCATAGGCCGCGTCTTCATCGCCCGGATAGGTGTCGATGAAACGCTGGGCGGCACCGCGCGCCTCTTCATAGTCGCGGGCCCGGTGATAGCCGTAGGCCTGCATGATCAGCGCGCGCTTGGCCCATTCGGAATAGGGGTAAAGCCGCTCGACTTCCGAGAAGTAATGGACCGCGTCCTTGGGCTTACGGCTGTTCTCCAGCTCATACTCGCCCCGCTTGTAGATCTGTTCGGCGGTGAAGTTCTCAAGCGATTCGGTGCCGTTGCTGCGACCACCGCTGCCCGAGCACGCTGCAAGCAGGCCCAGAGACAGCGTAACCGCGACCAAGGAACCCGCCGATCTGAAGCCCGCCATCACTACCCGTCCGTCCGTTATTCGCATGCGCGGCGGGCCATGAAAGGCACGCAGCCTGGTCGTCCTAGCACAGAAAATCTGGCTGCGCAAAATGCCAAAACGTTGAGGCAGCGGGAATTACTGGCCGCCGCTCAAGCGACGGCCAGCTGGCGCACGGGTTCAGCCGAACGCATTTGCGCCGGGATGATTCCCGCGCCCGGCAAACGCTTTTCCAGATCGGCCGAAACCGTCACCCATTCCCATGCATCGGGCTGGGCGAAAAGCGCGCGAAGCAGCTTGTTCGTCATCGCGTGACCCGCACGGTGGCCGGTATAGCGCGCCAGCAGCGGGGCCCCCGCCAGTGCCAGATCGCCCATGGCGTCCAGCATCTTGTGGCGTACAGCCTCGTCCTGGTGGCGCAGGCCGCCGGGCGACAGCACCTTGTCGCCGTCGATCACCACCGCGTTCAGGAAGGTGCCACCAAGCGCCAGACCATTGGCCTGCATCTGGGTGACATCCGACAGGCGGCAGAAGGTGCGGCTGTCCATCAGCTCATGCACGAACGAACCGTTCGCCATGTCGAGCTGCTTTTCCTGATGGCCGATGGCGGCATCGGTGAAATCGATGTCGAAATGGATCTCCAGATGATCGGCGGGCGACAGGCGGGCGAAGGCCTCGCCATTGCGGACCTCGACCGTCTTCAGCACGCGAATCGCACGCAGCGGTGCGGCCTGCTGGACCAGCCCGGCCTCCATGATGCCATGGACGAAGGGCGCGGCCGAGCCATCAAGGATCGGGACCTCGGGTCCGTTCACCTCGACCAGCGCGTTGTCGATGCCGGTACCCGCGAGCGCAGCCATCACATGCTCGACGGTCGAGACGGTGACGCCCGAACCATTGTCCAGCAGGGTGCACAGCTGCGAGGGCGTGACATGGTCCCAACGCGCGGGGATGCGGGCACCGCCCAGATCCGTGCGGCAGAAGACGATCCCGTGATCGGCCGGGGCCGGCAGAATCGTCAGACGGACGGCCGCACCCGAGTGCAGCCCGACACCGCGGAACTGAGCTTTCTGAGCAATCGTGGTCTGCATGGTCCTGCCTGCTTTTCTTCTTCGCCCTGCGGCGCTTGTCGTCATGTCGAGGACCGGTTTGGTCCTTCTTCATGATCCAGTTAGGCAGACCCCATGATCTTCTCAAATGACGAATTGTGACTCGGTGTAACAATCGCCGGTGATTGGTCCGGCAGGTTGCCCCATCCATCGCAAAGCATTGGCACGAAAAGAAAAAAGGGCCGCTGCTGCGGCCCCTTCGGGATTCTTGGTGAATTATTTGTGAACGCTTCAGTTCGCCTGACGACGCAGGAACGCCGGGATTTCGACGTTTTCATCGGCACGATCGGGGCTGGCCAGATCGTCGAAACCGGCATCGAATCCGCTGCGGTTGCGGCTGGCGACACGCTCGCTCACGCGCTCGGCCAGGGTCGCTGCGGCGGGTTTCGCGGGCTTTTCAGCCTGCTCGCCGTGACCCGACATGCGCTCGATCATGCGGCCCAGACCACCCATGCGGCCTGCGGCGCGCGGGGCTTCGGGGGCAGCAGCGGCAGGCGCGGCTTTCTGTGCGGCACGCTCGGGGGCGTGGGCGACGGCGCGGCTCAGGCGGTCCATGACGGCCTGCGACGGCGTGCCTGCGGCGGACTGAGCATGACGCTGCGGCGCGAAGAAGTTCTCCGAGTCGCCTGCCAGCGGATCAGCCGCCGGGGCCTGAGCGCGCGGCTCGGCAGCGGGCTGATAGGCCGGACGCGGCATGTCCTCTTCCTCGATCCGGGCGACAGGCGCGCGCGGTGCGACCGGAGCGGGCGCAACCTCTTCAGCGACCGGGGCCGAGCGGCGCGGCGGAACCGGCAGCTCTTCCTCGACCGCTCGCTGCGCGACCGACGGGTTCTGGGTCAGCGGCTCTTTAATGCCACGGCGCGGAACCGGGACCTCGGCGACACTGGCGTCGATGCCGGTCGCCACGACCGACACGCGGATCGCGCCTTCCATGCTGGGGTCCAGCGTCGAGCCGACGATGATATTGGCATCGGCGTCGACCTTCTCGCGGATCTTCTCGGCCGCCTCGTCCATTTCGAACAGGGTCAGGTCGTAGCCGCCGGTGATGTTGATCAGCACGCCCTTGGCGCCGTTCAGGCTGATTTCGTCCAGCAGCGGGTTGGCGATGGCCTTCTCGGCCGCCTGAACCGCGCGGTTCTCGCCCGAGGCTTCGCCGGTGCCCATCATCGCCTTGCCCATTTCGTCCATCACAGCGCGAACGTCGGCGAAGTCGAGGTTGATGAGGCCCGGACGGACCATCAGGTCGGTCACGCCCTTGACGCCCTGATAGAGCACGTCATCGGCCATGGCGAAGGCTTCGGTGAAGGTGGTCTTTTCGTTGGCCAGACGGAACAGGTTCTGGTTCGGAATGATGATCAGCGTGTCGACAACCTTCTGGAGCGCCTCGACGCCCTCTTCGGCCTGACGCATCCGCTTGGTGCCTTCGAACTGGAAGGGCTTGGTCACGACGCCGACGGTCAGGATGCCCATCTCACGCGCGGCCTGCGCGATGATCGGGGCCGCGCCCGTACCGGTGCCGCCGCCCATGCCAGCGGTGATGAAGCACATATGCGCGCCCATCAGGTGATCGACGATATCTTCGATGGTTTCCTCGGCGGCCATGGCGCCGATCTGAGGCTTCGCACCCGCGCCCAGACCTTCGGTGACCTTCGGGCCGATCTGGATGCGTTGCTCGGACTTGGACGAGGACAGCGCCTGCGCGTCGGTGTTCGCCACGACGAACTCGACGCCCTCCAGCTGCTTGTCGATCATGTTATTGACCGCGTTGCCACCAGCTCCGCCAACACCGAATACGGTGATGCGCGGCTTGAGTTCCTGATCATCGTTCAGCATCAGATGGATCTGACGTTCCATGTTCTCGCCTGCCTTGTCTGTTGTGCCAGGGCCTGTCCCCGGTCGAATCCCCCGTGTGCCCTCAAGCCTACCCAGATTTCGCCAGAGCGTCACCCGAAAAACACAGTCGAACCACAAAATATGGCGGTACAACCGACCGATGTCGGCGGTATCTTGCCCAATCTCCAGCATATGGTGGGGGCGCGCCCCACCACCACCTTATGACCGATTCAGCAACCTACCAGTTGTTGCGGAACCAGCGATAAGCCCGGCGGATACTGCGCGCCGGATAGGCCTCGGACGGCATCTCGAAATCCCACCACTCGTCCTGCGGATGGGCCGTCAGAAGCGCGAGCCCGATGGCCGAGGAGAAGGCCGAGGCCGTGGCATTATGTGGCAGCCCCTGAATGCGCAAGGGCCGCCCGATGCGGACGTTCTGGCCAAGGATGCGGCTGGCCAGCTGATCCAGCCCCGGGATCTGGCTGCCGCCCCCGGTCAGCACGACCTGGCGCGAGGGCATATAGTCAAAGCCTGCTGCGTCCAGAATGCCCGCAACGCCTTCCAGGATCTCTTCGACGCGGGGGCGCATGATGCCGATCAGGTCGGCGCGGCTGACGCTGCGTCGATCGGTGTCCCAGTCGCCCGTCTCGCCGCCCAGTTCGATCATTTCGCGGTCATCGCGCCCGGTCGCCTCGACGCCGCCATGCAGCGTCTTCAGCCGCTCGGCCACGGCATGGCTGACGCGCAGGCCCTTGGCGATGTCCTGGGTGATCAGATCGCCGCCGTAACGCACGGCATCGGCAAAGATCATGTGTTTCTTGATGAAGATCGAGACGCCGGTCGTGCCGCCGCCCAGATCGACGCAGGCCGCGCCCAGCTCCTGCTCATCCTCGACCAGTGAGGCGAGCCCGCTGGCATAGGAGGACGAGGCCACGCCCGCCAGCTCCATGTCGCAGCGGCGGATGCAGTGGACAAGATTGCCCGCCGCATCGCCGTCGATGGTCAGCACATGCATGTCGCAGGCCAGCCGGTTCCCGGCATGGTCGCGCGGGTCCGAAAGGCCGCTGCGGTTGTCGACGGCAAAGTTCACCGGCTGGGCGTGCAGCACCTCGCGGCCACGGCCGAAATCGGGGGCCTCGCAGGCGGCCAGAACGCTCGCTACATCCTCTTCATTGACCTTGCCGCCATCCAGCGTGATCTCTCCGGCAAGGCCATAGGAGGCAGGCCGCGCGCCGGAAATACAGGCGATGATGTGGTCCACGCGGACGCCCGCGACCTTCTGCGCGGACTGGATCACGGTGCGCACGGCACGCTCGGCCTCGGCCATATTGTCGATCTCGCCATAGCGCATCCCGCGCGAGCGGGTCGAGGCGGTGCCGATGACGCGGAAGTTCGACTGACCGGCCATGGGGCCCACGCCGTCGGTTTCGCGGAACTGTCCGGGCCCGTCGAATTGCAGGACAAGGCAGGCGATTTTCGACGTGCCGATGTCCAGCACGGCGATCACGCCCCGTTGCATCGCTTGGCGGCGCATGTTCCGCATGGCGCGCTGATTACGATACAAATCCCTCATCTTCTCTGCCCTTTCAACCTGTTAGCCGGCTTTTTTCTTGTTGTTTGACGCGACCGCGCGGTCACCATCTGCCGAATCCCCGGTGGGAATTTCCTCTTGTCCGCGCGCCCGGCGCAGCATGTTCTGTGCATCAAGGCCCAGACGCAGGATCGGGCGGTTGCCCATGCGCAGGTCGACGACCGACACGTCCCGCGCCAGCAGGTCCTGCGCGCGCACCAGCGCAATCGCATGCTCCAGCGCCATGACCGCCTTGTCCTCGGGCAGCATGATCCGCTGACCGCGATCCAGCACGACGTCCCAGCGACGCTCGCCCATACGCTCAAGCCCGCGCAGGCGCGGCAGGATCGGTCCGGCCGCATCGATCAGCGCCAGCGCTTCGGCTGCGGCCTTGTCCGCCCCCTCGCCCGCGATCACCGGCAGATCCTTGCGCACATCGCGCGAGGTGGCCGAGGCGACGCGGTGCCCGGTCTTGTCCAAAAGCTCGATGCCGCGCGCATGGCGCCACAGCATGACCGGCACACGCTCGGTCACAACGGCCGACAGCACGCCGCCCGGCTTGATGCGCAGCTCGATCGCCTCGACGGCGTCAAGCTTCAGCACGCGCTCGCGCAGTTTTTCCAAGTCGATATCGAAGCTTGAAGCGGGAAGCTCGACGGGAAGCATGGCCCGCAGCCCCTTGTCGACGACCGGAGAGGCGCCTTCGATGGTCATCATGCGGACCATGAACTCATCGCGGTTCTGGACCTTCTGGACCAGCCCGTCGATGCCGCCAGTCAGCGAGGCACGGCGATCTTCGTCCGACAGCCAGATCCCGGCGACCATGACGGCCAGAAACGCCGGAAGCCCGACATGCAGAAGCCGCCGATAGAGCGGCGTCAGCATCAGCCGGTTCAGGCGATAGGCCAGACGCGAGGGCGCGGGATCGCGGCGACGCTGCTGCGGCGCGACCGGGCGCGCGGGCGCGGGCCGGTTCGGCGCGTGCCGCGACGGATCGCCATGCGGGCGGTTCGAGGGGTTCAGTCCCTGCATAGCGCCTCCTTCACGATCCAGTGGCAAAGCTCGGGGAAGGTGATGCCGATTTTCGCGGCCTGCTCGGGCGCGAGCGAGGTCGGCGTCATGCCGGGCTGGGTGTTCACCTCAAGGATGATCAGCCCTGCCAGCCCGCGGCTATCGTCCCAGCGGAAATCGGTGCGCGTTAGGCCGCGACAGCCAAGCGCCTCATGCGCGCGGCGGGCGTAATCCAGACAGGCTGCGGTGATGTCGGCCGGGATTTCGGCGGGCACGACATGGCGCGAGCCACCCAGCTTGTACTTGGCATCGTAGTCATACCAGCCCTCGACGATGATCTCGGTCACGCCAAGCGCGCGGTCGCCCATGACCGCAACGGTCAGCTCGCGCCCCGGCACATAGGTCTCGACCATCACGCGGCTGGGCATCTGCGGCGAAAGCTGGGGCGGCGTGTTCGCGCCAGCCGCCACGATATAGACGCCCACCGAAGAGCCTTCGCTATTGGGCTTCACCACATAGGGCGGCGGCAGCACGTGGCGCGCGCGCACCTCATCGGCATCGGCGATGACGCTTTCCATGACCGGCAAGCCCGCATCACGCAGCACCTGTTTGGCACGGGTCTTGTCCATGGCGAGGGCCGAGGCCAGCACGCCCGAATGGGTATAGGACACGCCCAGCCATTCCAGCAGGCCCTGAACGCAGCCATCCTCGCCCCAGCGGCCATGCAGCGCGTTGAACACGACATCCGCCCCGGCCAAGGCCAGTTGCGCGGGAAGATCCTTGCCCGCATCGATTTCAACGACGTCATAGCCCGCCAGCCGCAGCGCATGCGCGCATTCCTGCCCCGATGACAGCGACACCTCGCGCTCAGCCGAGGGTCCGCCTTTCAGGACGGCGACTTTCGGGGCTGCCCTGCTCGACATGCCCACCAACTTCTGCCTCTATCGCCCGGTTGATCCGGTGCTTTGATATTCCCACAGTCTAGCGCCTTGCAGACTCTGGCAAAAGAGGCTTTTCGCGGTCGGATCGATATTTCCGTGGATAAGCCGAATCACGCCTCGCCGACGCGGATCACTTCCCATTGCAGGTCGTGGCCGCTGGTCTCGCGCACCTTGCGGCGGACGATCTCGCCCAGTTCCTCCAGCTCGGTGGCGGTCGCGCCGCCGGTGTTCAGCAGGAAATTCGGGTGTTTTTCGGACATTTGCGCGCCACCGTGGCGGTATCCGCGCAAGCCCGCCGCGTCGATCAGGCTCCAGGCCTTCAGCTCATGGCTGTCATCGGCGCGCCCGGTCGAGGAGAACCCGGCCGGATTGCGGAAGGTCGAGCCTGCGGTGCGCTCTTTCGTGGGCTGGCTGGCGTCGCGGCGGGCAAGCTGATCCTCCATCTTGGCGATCATTGCCTCGGGGTCGCCGCGTTCGGCGCGCAAGCGCGCCTCGGTCAGCACCCAGCCCTCGGGCAGCTCGGAATGGCGATAGGCGAAGGCCAGATCATCGGGCGTCAGGTCGTGCCACTGGCCGTCGCGCGACACCGCGCGGGCCGAGACCAGATGATCGGCCATATAGCTGCCATAGCAGCCCGCGTTCATCCGCACCGCCCCGCCGATGGCACCGGGAATGGTGCGCAGGAAGGTCAGATCCAGCCCCGCATCCGCCGCCTTGCGGGCGACATGGGCATCCAGCGCGGCGGCCCCGGCAATGACCTCATCGCCCCGGGTCTCGATTCCGTTGAAGCCGCGCCCCAGCCGGATCACCACACCCCGGATGCCGCCATCGCGCACGATCATGTTCGAGCCGACGCCAATCGGGAACACCGGGACCGCAGGGTCGAGTGCCGCCAGAAACGCCGCCAGATCCTCGGCATCAGCGGGCTGGAACAGCCAGTCGGCGGGGCCGCCGACGCGCAGCCAGGTCAGGTTGTCGAGGGGGCGGTTCGCGGTCAGCGTGCCGCGCGGCGCGGGAAGGGTCAGATCATGCGTCATGCCCTGCCCTTACCACCGCTTTTTGCCGATCAGAAGCCCCCGCGCCGCGATGACCGGAGCGAATGCATTCCGCAGAGTATTTGAAGATTGTCAGCGCCGACGCGACTGGGCGATCCAGCCCGCGATGCCGCCTGCCGCAATCCCAGCCATCGCGGCCAGACACAGCAGATGCAGGACGTAATGGGTCACGGCGGCCTCGGTCGCGCTGCTGCGCGCGGCAGAGCTGCGCAGCCATGTCGCGGCCATCAGCAAAAGACCCTCGAACAGGATCAGAATGGGCAGATTGCGCGCCCGCCCCAGCAGCCAGCCGACAATCGCCAGCACCAGAAAGATCACCGCGAGGACGATCCAGCCTTCCGGTTTCATGGCTTTGTCCTGCCGTCAGGGAACGCGACGAACATCTCAGTCCATCGCCGCCGGGGGATGATCGCTTAGACCCTGCGCGCCCTTGCGGCGCACCAGCCCGACCGGCGGCCAGACGAGGATCGACAGGCCGATGGCAAAGACCAGCACGCCGAAGCCCGGCCCCCAGAAAAAGGTGACCCAGCCCAGCACCGGCACGCCCAGAAACACCAGCGTCCACAGCGCGGCCGAGCGCCAACGCCAGGGCACGAACGGCAGAAGGCAGGCCAACCCCACCCAGACCACCGCGATGGCGATGGCGATGAACGCGGCCAGACTGCTGCCGAAGAGCGAACTCACGCCGCTTTCTCCTGCAGGAGGTCCGGCAGCGCATTGGCCCAAGCCGAGATCGTCCCTGCCCCAAGGCAGACCACCATGTCGCCGGGGCGCGCCTGCTCTTGCACCAGCCGGACCAGATCGCTTTCGTCGATGACAGCGCGGGCGTGGCGATGGCCATGCGCGATGAGGCCCGCGACCAAATCGTCGCGCGAGGCGCCGGGGATCGGGTCTTCGCCCGCCGCATAGACCTCGGCGATGCCGACCACATCGGCCTCGTTGAAGCAGGTGCAGAAATCATCAAACAGGTTCGACAGGCGCGAATAGCGGTGCGGCTGGTGAACCGCGATGACGCGGCCCTTGGTCGCCTGACGTGCGGCCTTCAGCACGGCCGCGATCTCGACCGGGTGGTGGCCGTAATCGTCGATGATGGTAACGCCGTTCACCTCACCCACGCGGGTGAAGCGACGCCCGACACCGCCGAATTTCGCCAGCGCCTCGCGGATCTGGCTGCGCTTCATGCCAAGGTGACGGGCCACCGCCACTGCCGACAGCGCGTTTGAGACGTTGTGATCGCCCGGCATCGGCAGGGTGCAGCCCTCGATCACCGGAACCTCGCCATCGTTCAGTTCGGCCTCGCCCTGAAGGGCGATGTCGAAATGCGCGATGCCGTTTTCATAGGTCAGATTGATCGCGCGGACATCGGCCTGCGCGTTGAACCCGAAGGTCCGGACGCGGCGGTCGGTCAGCTTGCCGACCAGTGCCTGCACTTCCGGATGGTCGGTGCAGCAGACCGCCAGACCGTAGAACGGGATGTTCGAGACGAAATCCAGGAATCCCTTCCGCAACGCATCGAAAGAGCCCCAATGCTCCATATGCTCGGGGTCGATATTGGTCACGATGGCAATGGTCGCGGGCAGGCGGTTGAAGCTGCCGTCCGATTCGTCGGCCTCGACCACCATCCATTCGCCCGCACCGGCGCGCGCATTCGAGCCATAGGCATGGATCACGCCGCCATTGATAACCGTCGGATCAAAGCCGCCCGCATCCAGCAAGGTCGCGACCATGGTGGTGGTCGTGGTCTTGCCATGCGTGCCCGCAATCGCGACGTTCGACTTCAGACGCATGAGTTCCGCCAGCATCTCGGCGCGGCGCACGACGGGCAGGCCACGGCGGCGGGCTTCCTCCAGCTCTGGGTTGCCTTTCTTGATCGCGGTCGAGATCACGACGACACCCGCATCGCCAATATTTTCAGCCCGTTGGCCTTCGAAGATCGTCGCGCCCAGCTTTTCCAGCCGGTCGGTGATCTTCGAGCGCTTTGCGTCCGAGCCCTGCACCTCATAGCCCAGCGTCATCAGCACTTCGGCGATGCCGGACATCCCGATGCCGCCGATGCCCACGAAATGAATCGGGCCAAGTTCGCCGGGAAGTTTCGTCGCTGCGTTCATCGGGTCAATTCCGTTACTATTTCTGCAAGTTGCTGCGCCGCATCAGGGCGACCAAGGGCAAGGGATGCCGCAGCCATGGTGGAGGCGCGTGCGCCATCTGCCAGAATATCCCTGATGTCACGCGCCAGCGTCGGGACGTCAAGCGCGGATTCCGGCAGCACGACCGCCGCGCCGGTTTCGGACATGGATCGCGCATTGGCGGTTTGATGGTCGCCGGTCGCGGTGGCAAGGGGAATAAGGATCGCCGGGCGGCCAATCGCGGTAATGTCAGCGATGGACGAGGCCCCTGCCCGGCTGATGACCAGTTGGCAGGCCTGAAGCCGCTCGGGGACATCGGTGAAGAAGGGCTGCACCTCGGCGTCGATGCCTGCGTCCCCATAGATCGCCTCGACCTCGCGCGCATCCTCGGGGCGGGCCTGATGGCTGACGCGCAGGCGGAAGCGCATGTCTTCGGGAAGCGAGGCGATCGCCTGCGGCACGATCTCGGACAGAACACGCGCGCCCTGGCTGCCGCCGATGACAAGGATGCGCATCCGCCCCTCGGGCGTGGGCGCGTGGTAGGGATCACCCGCATATGCCGCCACCGCGCCACGGATCGGGTTGCCGGTGTGAATGCCCTCGACCCCGGCAGGCAGGGCGGTGGGCCAGATGCCGCAGGCCACAACATCGACGCGGGGGGCAAAGCGGGCGTTCACCCGGCCCATGACGCCGTTCTGTTCGTGGATCATGCGCGGGATGCGCAGCGCCAGCGCCGCTGTCATCGCCGGGATCGACGGGTAGCCGCCAAATCCCACGACCACCGCCGGACGGTCGCGGCGCATGCCCGAGATCGCCGACAGAACCCCGCCTGCGATCCGCGCCGGCACGGCCAGCTTGGCCAGAAGGCCGCCGCGTGCAGTGGTGGCGGAGCTGACGACCTCACGCACGACCTCGGTCGGGAAGGCCCCGGCGTAGCGCGCGCCGCGCTCATCGGTCGACAGCTTCACCCGCCAGCCCTGCGACAGCAGCACCTCGGCCAAAGCCTGCGCGGGAAACATATGTCCGCCCGTCCCGCCCGCGGCGATCAGGCACAAAGGCGCCGAAGAATTCGTGGTCATCCCCGGCCCCGTCCCAGCACGTCGCCAATCTTGCCCTGCGCGCGGCTGCGCGTCAGCGCCAGCAACATGCCGACCGCGATGCCCGAGGCGATGACGGACGAGCCGCCGTAGCTGACGAAGGGCAGCGTCATCCCCTTGGCGGGCAGCAGCCGCACGGCCACGCCCATGTTGATCAGCGCCTGCACGCCGAAGGCGCAGGCCAGCCCCGTGCCCGCGATCCGGGTGAAGGGGTCGCGCTCATTGCGCAGCCGCATCAGCGAGCGGAAGACGACGGTGCCGTAAAGCAGGATGATCGCCAGCACCATGATAAGGCCATATTCCTCGGCCGCGACGGCGATGATGAAGTCGGTATGCGCGTCCGGCAGCGACCATTTGACCTGCCCCTCGCCCACGCCGACGCCGAAGAAGCCGCCTTCCTGAATGGCATTGGTGGCAAAGCCAAGCTGGGTGCGCGGGTCGACCTCGGCTGACAGAAAGCCGTCAATGCGGCGGGCAAAGTGGTCCGAGGTCTCATAGGCGAAAAGCCCGCCAAGCCCCGCCACCGAGACCACGCCCAAAAGCAGCGTCAGTGGTGCGCCCGCGACGAAATACATCACGCACCAGGAAAAAAGCACCAGCGAGGCCTGCCCGAAGTCGGGCTGCAACGCCAGCAGCAGGACGACGACCATCGCCACGCCCGCCGACAGCACGCGACCGGGCGGGCCACCAACCTCTTGCCCCGCCGCCATGAACCAGGCGCAAAGCGCGATGAAGCAGGGCTTCAGGAACTCGGACGGCTGGACCGAGGCGAAGCCGAAGCTCAGCCAGCGCACCGCGCCCTTGCCGAAGTCGGTGCCGATGAAGGGCAGCGCCAGAATGGCCAGCATCGCGCCTGCAAAGCCCAGAACGCCCAGCCTGCGCACATTGCGCGGGCTGAAGGCCGAGATCACGATCATCACGACCACCGCGACACCGCCGAAGAAGGCCTGTCGCGTCACGTAATAGAACTGAGGCAGCCCGTTCTTTTCGGCCAGCGGCACCGAGGCCGCCAGCCCCAGCAACAGCCCGATCGCGAACAGCCCCAGCACACATGCCAGGGACCAACGATCGACTGTGCGCCACCATCGGGGAACAATAGGATCGCCCGCCCGCACGGGCGTGGCGCCAAAGACCATCTCGGTCATGGGATACCGCCGTCACTGCCTCAAGATACGCCCGTTTGCCGGGTCTGTTCGCGAATCATAGCGCGTCTGCCCGCACAGCGCTACTGCGGATTTCCGGAACTGACGCTGCGAACGCGGCAGGCCGCCCGGCCTCACCCTGGGGCCTGTGCCCGCAAACTGGCCCCTTTCTTCTTGCGGCAGAGGCAATTACCTATCCTTGGGATCGGACAAGGGAAGTGGCATGATCTATCGCTCAAGCGCAGAATGGCAGTCGGCCACGCAGAAACGCGTTCTGTTTTTCGGCATGTCGGGACTGGGCAAGACCTATCTGGCCGCCATGCTGCGCGATGCCGGGGACTGGTTCCACTACTCGGTCGATTACCGCATCGGCACGCGCTACATGGGCGAGCTGATCGCCGACAACTTCAAGCGCGAGGCCATGAAGGTTCCCTTCCTGCGCGAGCTCTTGCTGTCGGACTCGGTCTATATCGCCTCGAACATCACCTTCGAGAACCTTGCGCCGCTCTCGACCTATCTGGGCAAGCCCGGCAGCCAGACGCGCGGCGGCCTGCCCTTTGACGAATACATGCGCCGTCAGGATCAACACCGCACGGCCGAGATCGCGGCGCTGAAGGACACGCGCCATTTCATCCAGCGCGCCCGCGAGATCTATGGCATCGCGAATTTCGTCTGCGACTCGGGCGGGTCGATCTGCGAGGTGGTGGACCCATTCGCCGACAGCGACCCGGTCCTCGACATGCTGGAACAGGATGTGCTGCTGGTCTGGATCAAGGGCTCGGACGAACATACATCCGAGCTGGTGCGCCGCTTCGACCGCGCGCCAAAACCCATGTATTACCAACCCCAGTTTCTGGAACGCGCCTGGACCGCCTATCGCATGGAAGAGGGCCTCGAAGAGGATGAGGTCAACCCCGACAACTTCATCCGCTGGACCTATGCCCGCGCCCTCGCCCACCGTCAGCCCCGCTACGAGGCGATGGCGCGGCGCGGAATTACCCTGCTGGCCGAGGAGGTCGCGCAGATCCGCGCCCCTGACCAGCTTTGCGACCTGATCGCCGCCGCCATCGACAGAAAGGAAACCTGATGCCCATCACCCTGCCCAATGACTTGCCCGCCTATGACATCCTGTCGAACGAAGGCGTCATGGTCATGTCGCCGGGCCGGGCAGAGATGCAGGACATCCGGCCCCTGCGCATCGGGCTTCTGAACCTCATGCCGAAGAAAATCCAGACCGAGAACCAGTTCGCCCGGCTGATCGGCGCGACGCCCCTGCAGATCGACTTCCAGCTGATCCGCATGTCGGACCACGAAAGCCGCAACACCGCCGCCGACCATATGGAGTCCTTCTATCGCAAGTTCTCCGAGGTCGAAGAGACCGGCGAGAAATTCGACGGGCTGGTCATCACCGGCGCGCCCATCGAACATCTGCCGTTCGAGCGGGTGACCTATTGGGAAGAACTCGAGCGGGTCTTTGCATGGACGCAGACACATGTGCATTCGACCTTCGGCGTCTGCTGGGGCGGCATGGCCATGGCCTGGCATTTCCACGGGCTGAAAAAGCACATGCTGGACCAGAAGGCCTTCGGCTGCTTCCGCCACCGCAGCCTTGTTCCCGCCAGCCCCTATCTGCGCGGCTTCTCGGATGATGTGCTGGTGCCCGTCAGCCGCTGGACCGAGGTGCGCCAGTCCGAGGTCGACGCAATCCCCGCCCTGCGCACACTGATCGCCTCGGATCAGGTGGGGCCCTGCCTGATCGAAGACCCCGACCACCGCGCGATCTATGTCTTCAACCATTTCGAATATGACAGCACCACGCTGAAGGATGAATATGACCGCGATGTCGAAAGTGGGAAACCGATTGCCGTCCCGGTGAATTACTATCCCGACGACGATCCGATGCGGCAGCCCTCGAACCGCTGGCGCAGCCACGCCCATCTGCTTTACGGCAACTGGATCAACGACATCTACCAGACGACCCCGTTCGATCTGGACCGGATCGGGAAAGGTGAGGAATGAGCGCGAAATCCCAAGCCCAGCATCCCTTCATCGGCAAGGTCCGAAAGTTTCTGGACAAGAAGGCCCCGGCCGAGATCCGCAAGATCATCAAGGAGGCGGGCGGCGACCGCATCCCCGACCCCAGCTATCCCTATCCCGAAGAGATGAAGTCGAAGGACTACGACCGTCACATGGAGGGGCTGCAGATCCAGCTTGTCCGGATGATGAGCGACGTGATCGCCACCGGCAAGCGCGTGGTCGTCGTCTTCGAGGGCCGCGACGCCGCTGGCAAGGGCGGCACCATCGAACGGGTGCGCGAGAACCTGAACCCGCGCTCGGCCTATATCGCGGCGCTGCCGAAACCGACCGAGCGTGAGGCGGGGCAATGGTACTTCCAACGTTACATCGACTGGCTGCCCGCCCGCGGTGAAATGGTGCTCTTCGACCGCAGCTGGTACAACCGCGGCGTGGTCGAGCATGTCTTCGGCTTTTGCACCGATGCGCAGCGCGAGATCTTCTTCCGCCAGCTGCCCCCGTTCGAGAACATGCTGGTCGATGACGGCATCATTCTGGTCAAGCTGTGGCTCAGCGTCGGCCGCGCCGAGCAGTTGCAACGCTTCCTTGATCGCGAAAGCGATCCGCTGAAGCAATGGAAGCTCAGCGCCATCGACATTGAGGGTCTGGGCAAATGGGACGAATACACCGCCGCCATCCATGAGACGCTGGCCCGCAGCCATTCGCTGATCGCGCCCTGGACGGTCATCCGCTCGGATGACAAGCGCCGCGCGCGCATCGCCGCGATCCAGACGATCCTGATGGCCGTCGACTTCGAGGGCCGCGACCCCGAGGTGATCGGCATGCCCGACCCAGCGATCACCGGCGGCCCGGACATTCTGGTCAGCTGAGGGGGAGGGCCATGCAGCTTCCGCGCCGCATCCGCCTTCTGCCCGTCCTCGCGCTTTTGGCGCTGCTTCTGCCCGCCAGCATGGCCATTGCGCAGAACGCTGCTCCTGCTCCACAGGCCGAGGCGCAGGGCCTGCCCCAATGGCAGCACACCTCGGTCAACGACTTCGCCCGCGTCCTGACGCCCGAGGACACCCGCGCCATCGACGAAGCCCTGATCCGCCTGCATGACGAAACCGGCGTCGAAGGCACGGTCGTCACCCTGCGCGACCGTCGCCAGTTCGGCGGAACGGATGGGCTCGAGCCCTTCGCGACCCGGCTTTTCAACACCTGGGGCGTGGGGGATGCACAGACGAACCTGGGCTTCATGCTGCTGGTGCTGACCGACAACCACGAAGCGCGGATCGAGCTTGGCAAGGGCTTCTCGACCGAGGCCGATATCCTTGCTCAGGACATCATGCGGAACACGGTCCTTCCCGCCTTCCGCGAAGACCGCATGTCACAGGGCATCCGCGACGGCACGATGGCCGCCATCGACCTGATCGCCCGCCCCGTCGCGGCAGGTCAGCCACTGGCGTCGCGCGCGTCGGGCGGCAATGCGCTTCTGGACAATGCCGTTCCGGTCGTGACCTTCGGCTTCATCGGGTTCGTGATCTTCATGATCATCCGCCGCGCGCTTGGCCGGAACCGCTGCCCGAAATGCGGCCATCGCGGTCTGGTCACCAGCAGCGCACCGGTGGAAACGCCGCTGCCTGACGGCGGCCATCTGGTCTCGCAGACCCATCAGACGCGCCGCTGCCCCGCCTGCGGCTGGCAGGATGAACGCCAGATCCCCAGCCCGCAGATCATGTATTACGGCCCGACCGGCGCCTATCTGCGCAGCGAACGCAACGGGGCCGCACGCGCGGGCCTGCGCGGCGGATCGTCCTCTGGCTTCGGCGGCGGCTCATCGTCGGGCGGCGGCGCCTCGGGGCGCTGGTAGCGAATTCGGCAGGTCCGCCTCTCGACGCTTGCGAGGTCCGCATTGCGCCGCTAGCGTCAGGACGGAACTCCCGCTCTGAAAGGCCTCCCATGACATTTCTGCGCTCAACCGCGATCTTGCTGGCACTGGCCAGCCCATCCTTTGCCGCCGATGCCGAGCTGACCGTCTTTGACTGGGCAGGCTTCGAAGAGCCGGTGATCTGGCAGAGCTATGTCGACAAATACGGCCAGCCGCCGACCTACGCTTTCTACGGCGACGATGATGAGGCCTATCAGAAACTCGCCTCGGGGTTCAAAGCCGACACCGCGCATCCCTGCTCGCAGATGGTGTCGAAATATCGTGACGCAGGCCTGATCGAGCCCTGGGACACCACGCGGATCCCGGCCTTCGACACGCTCGCCCCACAATTCCTCGATTCCGAGATCTTCAAGGACGACTCGGGCGTCTGGTACATCCCGACCGATTGGGGCGCGACCGCCATCGCCTATAACAAAGAGACAGTGCCGGAAGAGGACGTCGCGACGCTGAACGTCTTCACCAACCCCGCCTATCAGGGACGTATCTCGCTGCCGGATTCGGCCGATGACGTCTGGGCTCTGGCCTATCTCGCGACCGGGACGACCGACTGGACCGATGTCACGGACGAGCAGTTCCAGAAGGCCGCCGCCTGGCTGCGCGAGGCGCATCAGAACGTCGCCGCCTATTGGGCCGACCCGTCAGAGCAGGCGCAGCTCATGGCCTCGGGCGCGGTCGATGTCGCATGGTCCTGGAACGACGGCGTCGTCCTCTTGGAAAACGATGGCTTCCCGGTGGGCTTCCAGCGCGCACCGAAAGAGGGCTCGTCGACCTTCTTCTGCGGCTTCGTGAACCTGAAGAACGGCCCGGGCAGCGAAGACAAGCTCTATGACTTCATCAACGCCTGGCTCGCGCCCTCGGCGGCCAAGGGCCTTCTGGACACGATCGGCTATGGCCACACCTCAACGGTCGCCATGGACACCATCAAGGACGAGCCGGCGGTGAAAGAGGGCCTTTCCCCCATCGACGCCCCGATTCTGGCGCAGACCCCGAACGACCCCGGTCAGCGCGAGCGTCAGCTTGCGGAATTCGAGAAGATCAAGGCCGGCTTCTGATCCCTGCTATAGCGCGCTGAAACGCCCCGCCAGATCGCGGGGCGTCTTCATTTGATGCAAGCGCCGCATGGGTATTTTGACAACGGAGAAATGGCTGATGTCCCGAGCGATGGCAGGCATTTCTTCGTTGGATAAATACCCCTTGGGGTGAATTGCCTCTGAAAGAGGCAAGAGGGGAACGGCGTTCCCCTGTCTTGCGGATCATCGGAACTGTTTCTATATTGGGTTTGTTCGGGCTTGCCCGGGCTATGGACATAAACGCGCATGTAATAAGCGGATCGGACCCGGGGGCGGTACCCGGCGACTCCACCAACCATCCCTCGTTGGGGGCGAATGGGGTCGAAACAGGATCGACGAACGTCTAAAGATGTTTGCTTTGTCTCGGTGAGCTACCACCGTCATCGGTGCAAATTGTACAGTTGCCAACGACAACCGTGCTCCGGTCGCTCTGGCTGCGTAAGCAGCTCGGGTAACCGAAACTTAAGCCCTATCGCTTAGCCGCGTTAGGCGGGGCCCGCAGGAGCCTGGCAACAGAATCCTGCACTTTCCCCTCCTTACTCTCTGGCCATCATCGCTCTGCGCCCCTATTTCTTGGGGCATGCAGGAGTATGCGACGATGAATGACCTGACACAGACCGATGCCGATGCGCTGATCGCAAGGATTGGCGCGGATGCCCGTGCGGCCGCGCAAGTGCTGGCCGAGACGAGCGCCGAGCGCAAGCACGCCGCCTTGATCGGCGCTGCTGATGCCCTGAAGGCCGGTGAAGATGCGATCCTTGATGCCAATGCCGAGGATCTGGTCTTTGCCGAGGAAAAGGGTCTGGCGCCAGCGATGATCGACCGACTGAAGCTGGATCCCTCGCGCATTCGTGCGATGGCCGAGGGCCTACGCGCAGTGGCCGAGCAGCCCGATCCTGTCGGGCGCGTGCTGGCGGAATGGGACCGGCCCAATGGGCTGCATATCCAGCGCGTCGCCACCCCTTTGGGCGTCATCGGCGTCATCTATGAGAGCCGGCCCAACGTCACCGCCGATGCGGCGGCGCTGGCGCTGAAAGCCGGGAATGCGGTGATCCTGCGGGGGGGCTCGGAGAGCCTGAACTCGGCGCAGGCGATCCATGCCTGTCTCCTGCAGGGCCTGCGACAGGCCGGCCTGCCCGAGGCGGCCGTGCAGATGATCCCGACCCGCGACCGCTCGGCTGTGGGGGCCATGCTGCGTGCCCAGGGGCTGATCGACGTGATCGTGCCGCGCGGCGGCAAGGGTCTGGTCGGGCGCGTTCAGGCCGAGGCCCGCGTCCCGGTCTTTGCCCATCTGGAAGGGATCTGCCACGTCTTCGCCGATCGCGATGCCGATCTGGAGAAGGCCCGCCGGGTTGTGCTGAACGCCAAGACGCGGCGCACCGGGATCTGCGGCTCGGCCGAATGCCTGCTGATCGACTGGCAGTTCTACACGAAACACGGCCCGGTCCTGATCGAGGATCTGCTGGCCGCCGGAGTCGAGGTCCGGGCCGAGGGCGAGCTTGCCTCGATCCCCGGAACGGCGAAGGCGGAACCCGATGATTTCGGGCGCGAGTATCTGGACATGATCATCGCCGCAAAGCTGGTCGATGGCGTGGATGAGGCGATTGCGCATATCCGCAAATACGGCTCGGGCCATACCGAGGCGATCCTGACCGAGAATGACGCCACCGCCGATCTGTTCTTCAAGCGGCTGGACAGCGCGATCCTGATGCGCAACGCCTCGACCCAGTTCGCCGATGGCGGCGAGTTCGGGATGGGCGCCGAAATCGGCATCGCCACCGGCAAGATGCATGCGCGGGGTCCGGTCGGGGCCGAGCAGCTGACCAGCTTCAAATATCTGGTCACGGGTGACGGCACCGTCCGGTCTTGATCGAGCCGCGCCAGCTTTACGCAGACCGGCGCCACCGGATCCTGCATTGGCCCGCCCCTTCCGGCACAACGGGGCAACGCCTGCTGGTGACCTTTGAACATGGCCGGGACGGCATGCGCCGTTTCGGCCCCCCGACCTGGCCCAAGCTGGCCGGGCGCCACGATCTTGAGGTGATGGCCGTCCAGACAGCGCGGCGCGACTGGTATGTCTCGTATCGCAGCGGGGCGCTGGCCGAGGCTTTGTCGCAGCTGACCGAGGGCTACCGCGATGTCGTCCTGTCGGGCTTTTCGATGGGGGCCTATGCCGCGCTGCTATACTCACGCGCGGCGCATGCGCGGCGGGTGCTGGCGGTCTCGCCGCAATATTCCATCGACCCCGCCGTCGCGCCCTTCGACCCCATGCGGCACCGGAAGTTTCGGCTGATCGGGCGTCCGATGCCTCTGCCGCAAGAGATGGGCGATACGCAGGTGACGGGCCTGCTGATCTATGATCCTACCATTGCCCCTGATCGCCAGCATGCGGCCCTGATTGCCGCGCATTTTCCAAGGCTCAGCCCCTGCGCCCTGCCCTATGGCGGCCATCCCGCGACCGGGGCGCTGAATGATGCCGGGGCGGTCGGGACGGTGACGGGCATGGTGATCGAGGCCGCCATCGACGCGGGCGCCGTTCGCGCCCTGCATCGGAAGCTGCGCAGCCAGTCCGGGCGCTATCGGCTGCGGCTGACCATGGCGGCCTCGACCCGCCACCCGGCGCGTGCTGCCCCGGCACTGCGTCAGATCGTAGAGGACCCGCAGGCGGAGGCCGAGCAGCGGCTTGAAGCGGCGATCCAGATGATCGACCTGCAGCTCCCCGGTGCCTTCGACCTGCTGTCCCAGCTTCTGGAGGATGTGCCCGATCCGCCCCAACGCTGGATGGGTCGGATCACCCGGGCCATTGACCGCAACGGCGGGTTCTAGAAGGCCAGTTCGGCCCGGTTTTCCCCGACAGACCATGAAATCTCGCGACCATGATCGCGCGCGAATGCGGCGAGCAATGGGAAATGCACCTCGGCCGGGGGCGGCTCGGCCACGCTTGGCCCATGGGTGCCGTCGAGCCAGGCCCAAAGCACGGGCATCTGCCGGGTGCGGCTGGCCTCGGCCTGAAGCCGCCAGCCGGTGGCCGTTCGCGCGATCTGCACCTGCCCGCCCCAGGGCATGGCGGTTTCCACGCACATCAGCGCCAGCAGGATCATCCGCGCCTCGGTCCGTGGCAAATCGCCGGTGCAATCCAGCGTGATGCGCAGGCGTCCGCCGCGCTCAATCTCTCGGAAGAGGGCCGAAAGCTCGTTGCAGGCCAGCCGCTGATCGGCGGCGACATGACCAAAGGCCATGCGGAACCATTTGATACGAATGCGTGCCGCCTCGACACTTTCGGCGATCAGCTGCAGCTCGGGGCTTTTGGCCAGACCGGGAAACTGGTCAGAGATCTGCAACAGCTCCAGCCCGTTACCGATGGCCCCCAGGGGCGAGACGATGTCGTGGCAAAGCCGCGATCCGATCAGGGCCGCCAGTTGCGCCGCTTCCAGTCGGCCTGCTTCCGGCGCAAGTTCGGTTGAATGAGCATTCATCGAAAGTTAGCCTGTCTTTGACGCAGGAAAGGATCCCGCATGAACGAGATTTTGGAACCGGGGATGCTGGTGCGCCATCCGACCATGCCCGAATGGGGCGTGGGACAGGTCCAGTCGCGGATCGGAGACCGGATCACGGTCAATTTCACCAATGCTGGCAAGCAGGTTCTGGATGGTCGGCATGTCAGCCTTGTCCTGGTAAGCATGGACACATGACGGCGTGTCTTGCTGACTGTTCTATACAACCATTGCGTGTGTCAATCGCCAATAAATCGCATTCAGGTGTGACGCTCTGGCCGGTTGCAATGTCGTGCGTGCACGCCTAGACACGCGGTTAAAGTCAACGACGCATGGTTGCGAACCCGATAATGACCCCCGACACGTCGTATTTCGAAGTCAGGATCGCCACCGCGCCGTCCGACCTTCTGTCCGCGCAGCGGCTGCGCTATCGCGTCTTTGTCGAGGAGCTGGGCGGTGACGGTGCGCTGGTCGATCACGAAAACCGGTTCGAACGCGATGAGTTTGACGACGTCGTCGACCACCTGATCCTGATCGACAAGCGACGCTCGGTCGAAAGCCTCGATCATGTGGTGGGCGTCTATCGCCTGCTGCCGGGCGACCGCGCGAAGGAATTCGGCCGCTTCTATTGCGACAGCGAATATGATCTGGCGCCGCTGCGCAACACCGGCCGCTCGGTGCTGGAGCTGGGCCGGTCCTGCGTCGATCCGGCCTATCGCGGCGGTTCGGGCATGTTCCTGCTGTGGAGCGGGCTGGCCGAATATGTGCTGCGCAATGACATCGACCTGCTGTTCGGCGTGGCCTCGTTCCATGGCACCGATGCGCAAGCGCTGGCGCAGCCGCTGTCATGGCTGCATCACCACCATCTGGCCCCCGAGGGTCTGCGCGCCACCGCCCTGCCCGAGGGCTTCCAGCGGATGGACCTGATCCCGGCCGAGGATCTGGACCGGCGCGAGGCGATGAAGCAGATGCCCGCGCTGATCAAGGCCTATCTACGGCTGGGCGGCTCGATCGGCCATGGCGCCTATCTGGACCATGCGTTCAACACGACCGATGTGTTCCTGCTGGTCGATACCAAGGCCATGTCGCAGAAGCACCGCGACTTCTATTCGGCCCGCAACAGCACCGCATGACCGAAAGCCCGCGCACCATCTGGTGGGAAACCGAGCCGGAGATGGCGTTGCCGAAACCTGGCCCTCTTGGCTGGGCGCTGGTCGTCCTGCGCGGCCTGCCGATTGCCCTGACGCTGCTGATCGGCGTGCTCTGCATCCTGCCGATGCGCTGGATCGAGCAGCTCTTCGCCGGCCCCCGCCGCCCGGTGACGGGTCCCTGGGTGCAGGGCGTGTGCCGGCTGTGCCTGATCTTCATGGGCATCCGCTGGCGCTGCATCGGCAAGCCCCTAAAGGGCCCGGGCGCGGTCGTCGCCAATCACTCCAGCTGGCTTGACATCTTCGTGCTGAATGCCGCGATGCCGGTGTTCTTCGTCTCGAAGGCCGAGGTCTCGACCTGGCCCGGCATCAACATCCTGACACGCGTGACCGACACGCATTTCGTCACCCGCGACCCGAAGCTCGCCCGCGCCCAAGCCGAGGAATTCGCCGAGCGCACCCGCGCGGGCCACCGCCTGCTGTTCTTCCCCGAAGGCACCAGCAGCGACGGCCGCCGCTTGCTGCCGTTCAAGGCGACGCTGTTTCAGGGCTTTCTCGACCCTGCCCTGCCCTCGGGTCTGGCGGTCCAGCCGATTGCTGCCGTCTATCACGCCCCCAAGGGAGAGGACGCGCGCTTTTATGGCTGGTGGGGCCGCATGGACCTTGGACCGCATCTGCTGGCCGTGCTGTCGCGCGCCCGTCAGGGCAGCGTGACGGTGCATCTGCTGCCGCCGATCCCGGTCGAGGGGGAAAGCCGCAAGACGCTTTCCGCCAAGGCCGAGACCGCCATTGAAAAGGCCTGGCACCGGGGGTGACAGGCCTTTCGCTTCTGCGGATGGTGTTCAGCGATCAGAGCGGCCAGAACAGCGGGATCGTCAGGCAGGCGACGATGCCGCAGATGATGTCCAGCGGCACGCCCACCCGGACGAAATCGCTGAACTTATAGCCGCCGGGGCCGTAGACCATCATATGCGTCTGATAGCCGATGGGCGTCGCGAAGGCGACCGTGGCCGAGAACATGACGGCGACCACATAGGGCCGCGGGTCATGCTCCAGCGAGCGGGCCAACGCGATGGCGATGGGCGTCAGCAGGACGGCGACGGCGTTGTTCGACAGCACCTCAGTCATCACGAGGCCCAGGAAATAGACCGCGATCAGCGTGACAAAGGGCGGCAGGCCCTTCAGCCAGGGCGCGATCTGTTCGACGATCAGCTGGACCGTGCCGGTATGCTCCAGCGCCTCGCCCACGGCCAGCATGGCAAAGATCATCGCCAGCAAGCGTCCGTCGACAAAGGAAAACGCCTCTTCGGCATCGACGCAGCGGGTGATGAGGATGACGGCCGAGGCCACGAAGGCCAGCGCCATGATCGGCGCGACATCCAGCGCGGCCAGCGTCACGACCGACAGAAGGGCGGCAACAGCGATGGGCGCGCGGCTGCGGCGGAAGGGCCGGGCCGAGGGGCGCGAGACGTCCACCAGCTCCATATCGGCGGCAAGACGCGCGATGTCTTCGGGCGCGCCCTCCAGCAGCAGCGTGTCGCCCACGCGCACGACCAGATCGTCCAGCTGGCGGCCGATGTTCTGGCTGCGGCGATGGGCGGCCAGCACATAGACGCCATAGCGGCGGCGCAGGCGCATGTCACCCAGACGTCGGCCGATCAGATGCGCACCGGGCGAGATCAGTACCTCGACCGTATCGGTGGCGACCGAGCTGAGCTTGTCGACCATCTGGAAGTTCTTGTTGGCCTGCATCTCCAGCAGGTCCGGCATTTCCGAGCGCAGAACGACCCGGTCGCCCGGCTCCAGCACGACCTCGGCCAGATTGCGGCGCAGCGAGGCGTCGCCGCGCAGCACGTCGATCACCCGCACCGAGTCACGCTTGAAGATCGGCGCGGTCAGCACCTCTTGCCCGACAAGGCTGCTGTCTTCGGGAATGGCGACCTCGGTGAAATATTTCATCTCGCGCCGGTTGCCCAGAAAACCCGCGAGCGAGGTGCGGTCGGGCAGAAGCTTCCAGCCGAACAGCACGAAATAGGCGATGCCCGCCAGCGTGATCGCGATGCCGACCGGGGCAATCTCGAAGATGGTGAAGGGCTTGAGCCCCTGTTCGCGCGCCACGCCATCGACCAGCAGGTTCGTCGAGGTGCCGATCAGGGTGATCATGCCCCCCAGAATGGTCATATAGCTGAGCGGGATCAGCAGTTTCGAGGGCGCGATATTGGCCTTCAGCCCGACCTGAATGACGATCGGGATCATCACGGCGACGACGGGCGTGTTGTTCATCACCGTTGCGGCGACGATCACGAAGGCGAAGGTCAGGCCGACGGTGCGCAGCGGATGATCGGCGGCATCGCGGGTCACGAAGCGCGACATGATCTCCAGCGCGCCGGTGCGCTGCAACGCGCCCATCAGCAGGAACATGAAAGCGATGGTCCACGGCGCCGCGTTCGACAGCACCCCCACCGCGTCTTTCACCGGCAGCAAACCCAGCACCATCATCGTCGCAGCCGAGCCGATGGCCACGACTTCCGGAGGGTGACGTTCGCGGATGAACTGGACGAATGTGATCGTCAGGATGACCAGCATCGCAATGGCAGCGTTGGTGCCGGTCAGTTCAAAGCCAAGCATGATCTTCCCGCTCAAGCGACCCGTTCACGGGCCAGACTGGCAGGTCTTAGGGTGTTTTATCTCTACCCCGCAAGTCGTGTAGAAGATTTATCCTGCCGGATGTGTCTGCTGAAGGCGTCCGCCGTCGCGCACCGGCTCGACCGAACGGGCCATTCCGGTGCGGTCATCGGTCACCACCAGAACGCCGCAGAGCGTGGCCTCGCCCTCGGCGGGGGTGAAGCGGTCGCGGCTCATCCCGGTCAGGAAACGGCGCATGGGTTCAGCCTTTTCCATGCCGATGACGCTGTCATAATCGCCGCACATCCCGGCATCGGACAGATAGCCCGTGCCGCGCGGCAGGACCTGCGCATCGGCGGTCGGCACATGGGTATGCGTGCCGACCACAAGGCTGGCGCGACCGTCGCAATAATGCCCCACCGCCATTTTTTCGCTGGTGGCCTCGGCATGAATATCGACCACCGCCGCCTGCACCAGCCCGCCCGGAGGATGCGCGCGCAGCACCGAATCGATGGCCGAGAAGGGATCGTCGAAGGGCCGCTTCATGAAAACCTGCCCCAGGATCTGCGCGACCAGCACCTTGCGGCCCTGCGTGGCCTCAAAGACGCGCGCGCCCCGGCCCGGCGCTTCACGCGCGAAATTCAGCGGGCGGATGATGCGGGGTTCGGATTCGATATAGGACAGCATGTCCTTCTGGTCGAAGGCGTGATCGCCCAGCGTGATGCAATCGGCCCCCGCCTCCAGCAGCACCTGGGCATGACCGCCGGTCAGCCCCATGCCGCCGCTGGCATTTTCGCCGTTCACAATGGTGAAATCCGCCTTGAGACGGGCTTTCAGCCCGGCCAGCCGTTCGGTAATCGCCCGCCGTCCGGCACGGCCCATCACATCGCCAAGATAGAGAATACGCATCCCGAAGCGTTATGTGAAAGGCGCGCGCCGCTCAAGTCCCCCATTCAGCCGATCCACACGCCGATCAGCGCCGCCCCGAGTGCGATGGCCGCACCCGTCAGCAGCGAGGCCGGGTCCAGCCGCCGCTTGCGGGGCTGGGGCGCGGCATCCTCGCCCCGCAGAAGCGCGGGCATGCGGCGCTCCAGAAACTCGGGGATGAGGGGGGCGAAGCGGGCATAGACGCCCGCCGTGCGCACCAGATCCCGCGCCATGGCGCGCGGCCCGATGCTGTCACGGATATAGCTTTCGACCACCGGCCGGGCGACCTGCCACATGTTGATCTGCGGATCGAGCGAGCGGGCGACGCCCTCGACCACGACCATGGTGCGCTGCAACAGGATCAGCTCGGTCCGCGTGGCCATGCCGAAACGCTCGGTCACCTCGAAAAGATAGGCCAGCAGGTTGGCCATCGAGATGCGGCTCGCATCCGCGCCGAAGATCGGTTCACCCACGGCGCGCAGCGCGCGGGCAAATTCGTTCATGTCGCGGTCGCGGGGCACATAGCCCGCCTCGAAATGGACGCGGGCGACGCGCTCGTAGTCGCGCTGGATGAAGCCCATCAGGATCTCGGCATAGACGCGACGGGTGTATTCGTCGATTTCACCCATGATGCCGAAATCATAGATGATGATATCGCCATTCTCGGCGACCTTCAGGTTCCCCTGATGCATGTCGGCGTGGAAGAACCCGTCACGCAACGCATGGCTCAGGAACAGCTGCAGGATGCGCTGGCCCAGTGCCTCGGTGTCATGGCCCGCAGCCTTCAGCGCCTCGACATCGCCCAGAGGCAGCCCCTCGGCCCAGTCGCAGGTCAACACCCGGCGCGCGCCCAGATGCCAATGTGGCTTCGGCACGCGCATGCCCTCGTCGCTCTTGGTGTTCTCGGCGAATTTCGAGGCCGATGCCGCCTCCAGCCGCAGATCCAGCTCTCCGTTCACCACCGATTCGAAATGCAGCACGACGTCGCGCGGGCGCAGGCGGCGGCTGGAGGGCGAGATCGTCTCGATCATCGAGGCGGCGAAGTGGAAGGCGTCGATGTCCTGACTGAAGGCACGCTCGATCCCCGGACGCAGCACCTTCACGGCGACCTCTTGCCCGTTGTCGATGCGGCGCGCGCGGTGGACCTGCGCGATCGAGGCGGCGGCCACGGCCTCGGAAAATTCGTCGAATGTCGCCTCGACGGGCTGGTGCAGCTCATCGGCAATGATCTGGCGCGCGGTCGCCAGCGGGAAGGGCGGCAGGCGGTCCTGCAGCATGGTCAACTGGTTCGCAAGCTCGACCCCCACCACATCCGGGCGGGTCGAAAGGATCTGCCCGAACTTGATATAGGCCGGTCCAAGCGCGGTGATCGCGCGCGTCACCGGCGGCAGCGAGGGATCGCCGCGATAGCCCAGCCAGGCAAAGGGCCAGCCCAGCACGCGCGCGGCCAGACGGACCCGAGCAGGCGCATTGACGGCGTCCAGCGCGACGCTCATGGCGCCTGTCCGCTCGAACGTGGCTCCGGTGCGGATCAACCGCCAGATATTATGAGGGCCCCGCATCGCTTACAGCTTCCAGCCCGAATGCAGCGCGGCAATGCCCATGGACAGGTTGCGCCATTGCACGCGGCCGAAGCCCGCATCACGGATCATGTCGCAGAACGTCTCCTGATCGGGGAATTTGCGGATCGATTCGACCAGATACTGATAGCTGTCGCGATCCCCGGCCACGACCTGCCCCATCGCCGGGATGACGTTGAAGGAATAGCGGTCATAAAGCCATTGCATCATCGGGACGGGAAGCTGGCTGAACTCCAGCACCACCAGCCGCCCGCCGGGACGCAGCACGCGGTAAGCCTCGGCCAGCGCATCGGGGATGCGGGTCACGTTGCGGATGCCGAAGCTGATCGTGTAGCGGTCAAAGCTGTTATCGGGAAAGGGCAGCGCCATGGCGTCGCCGGTGACCCAGGACAGACGGTCGGGACGGTCCTGCGCCTCGGCGCGCTTGCGGCCCTCGACCAGCATCGACTCGGTCATGTCGCAGACGGTGACGCGGGCCCCCGGTGCGCGCTCAAGAAAGCGGAAGGCAATGTCGCCCGTGCCGCCCGCGACGTCCAGAAGGTGCTGACCGTCGCGCGGCGCCAGCCAGTCCATCAGCGCGGTCTTCCACAGCCGGTGGATGCCCACGCTCATCACGTCGTTCATCACATCGTAACGCGAGGCCACGCTGGAAAACACGCCATGGACCAGCCCGGCCTTGTCCTCTTCGGCGACAGTCTTGAACCCGAAGTGGGTTTCCTTGCGCTCGTTTGCGGTCATGCTGCTTGCCCATTCCTTGTTTCGCGCCCAGTTAAGACAAAAGCGCGCCGCGCACCATGCGACGATTGGGAAGAAAATGCCAGAACTGCCAGAAGTGGAAACCGTCCGCGCCGGGCTTGCGCCGCATCTTGAGGGCCGCATCATCGCCCGGGCCGAGGCGCGCAGGCCCGATCTGCGCTGGCCGCTGCCGCCGGACCTTGTGCAGGTGATGACGGGCGCGCGTGTCACCGGGCTGCGCAGGCGGTCGAAATACATCCTGATCGACCTGCAGGACCGGGGCAGCGTGCTTCTGCATCTGGGCATGTCGGGCCGGATGGTGATCGAGGGCGCGGCCATGGGCGATTTCCACCGCGACCCGGCGATTCTGCCGCGCCACGATCATGTGGTGTTCCAGACCGATCTGGGCACCACGATCATCTTCAACGATGCCCGCCGCTTCGGCATGGTCGACCTGATCCCGCCCGGGGTCGAGACGCATCCGCTGCTGGCGCATCTGGGCCCCGAGCCGCTGTCGGCGGATTTTACCCCCGAGGTTCTGGCGCAGGCCTTCGAGGCCCGCAAAAGCCCGGTCAAGACCGCACTCTTGGACCAGAAGAACGTCGCGGGGCTGGGCAATATCTATGTCTCCGAGGCGCTCTACCGCGCCGGGATCGACCCGCGCCGGGCGGCGGGGCGCATCTCTCGGACCAGAATCGCGGCGCTGGTCGGGCATATCCGCGACGTGCTGGATGAGGCGATTGCAGCGGGCGGGTCCAGCCTGCGCGACCACCGCCAGGCCACGGGAGAGCTGGGCTATTTCCAGCACAGCTTCCGCGTCTATGACCGCGAAGGCGCGCCCTGCCCCACCCCCGGCTGCACGGGGCACATCCACCGCATCGTGCAATCGGGACGCTCCAGCTATTACTGCCCGGTCTGCCAGCGTTAAGCGCGGCGCTGGATTACAGCTCACGGTCCTGTTAGGAGTCGCCGCTGACGAATTCTTTCAAAGGCGATGCGACGATGGCTTACCAGACACTGAACATCGAGATTGACGACTATGTGGCGCTGATCCGGCTGAACCGGCCCGAGGCCCTGAACGCGCTGAACTCGCAGCTCTTGTCCGAACTGTCGGACGCCCTGCAAGAGGCCGACAAGAACGAGCGCGTGCGCTGCATCGTCCTGACCGGCAGCGAAAAAGCCTTCGCGGCGGGCGCGGATATCAAGGAAATGGCCGACAAGACCGGGGTCGAGGCCTATATGGACGACCTCTTCGGCGACCAGATCGACCGCATCACCGCCACCCGCAAGCCGATCATCGCCGCTGTCGCGGGCTATGCGCTTGGCGGTGGCTGCGAGCTGGCGATGGCCTGTGATTTCATCATCTGTGCCGATAACGCGAAATTCGGCCAGCCCGAGGTCAACCTGGGCGTCATCGCCGGCATCGGCGGCACGCAGCGCCTGACCCGCGCCATCGGCAAGTCGAAGTCGATGGACATGCACCTGACCGGCCGCTTCATGGAGGCCGCCGAGGCCGAGCGCGCGGGCCTCGTCTCGCGCGTGGTGCCTGCGGCGAAGCTGATCCCCGAGGTCATGGCCGTCGCCCGCAAGATCGCCGAGAAATCGCAGATCGCCATCCTGACCGCCAAGGAATGCGTCAACCGCAGCTTCGAGACGACCCTGCGCGAAGGCATCCTGTTCGAGCGCCGCGTCTTCCAGGGCCTGTTTGCCACCGAGGACCAGAAGGAAGGCATGCATGCATTCCTGGAAAAGCGCGAGCCGCAGTTCCGCGACCGGTGATTCCCTCTTGGCTTGAGCCCGGCCTGTCTATATAGAGCCGGGCTTACATGCGCGTGGGCCCGCTTAAGGCAAGAATCATGACCGTCCTTCCGGGGACGGGACTGTGGGGCTTTGCGTAACATTGATACGATAGAAAGAAAGCACCCATGGCCAATACGCCCCAGTCGCAAAAGCGCGCCCGTCAGATCGAGCGCCGTACCGCCGTCAACAAAGCCCGCCGTTCGCGCATCCGTACCTTCCTGCGCAAGGTCGAAGAAGCGATCGCCAGCGGCAATGCCGACGCCGCCCGTGACGCCCTGCAGGCTGCCCAGCCCGAACTGATGCGCGGCGTGACCAAAGGCATCGTTCACAAGAACACCGCCTCGCGCAAGATCTCGCGTCTGGCATCGCGCGTCAAAGCGCTGTCGACCGTCTGAGCGACTGCGACAATTCCGCAACTTTCGGTTGCAATCAGTTAGGGTGTGCCTGTACCGGGCACACCCTTTTGCATTTCATGCAGCCTGAATAAATTTCTGTTTTCTAAAGATTTTTTTGACGTCGGCGATTTAACGCAACGTCATCAGATTCGATCTGCCAAATGGACTGTCAAGCGAGAAGATCGGTTGCCGCTCGCATGCGGTTCTTGATAGCTTGGCCCTTGCGATTCATTTCGCACCTGGGGGACATCGCCCGGACGATCGAACTGCCATCGACGCCCGGGCCGCGAAGGGTCATCCGTGACCTGCCGCCGCGAAACATGCAGGCCGACTGCCATCGGCCCACGTTGTTTCATGTCTGGATCATCTCTGGCCGCAGGACGGCCCGTCGTCACCGCTTCATAAGGCGGGGGATGGGCACCTGTTTCCTTCGATGTTTCCCCGGTGAGGGATGTCTGGCCTCTCGCCACCCGATGGGGCGGGAGAAGGGGATAGAAAGACACGGAATTGGGCGACATGGACAAGATCTGGGGGCAGGCACGTGAGGAACTTCTGCGAATCGTGGGGGCTGACAGCTTCGCAACCTGGATCGAACCGCTGCGCCTGAGCGCGATCGAGGACGGCACCGCCCAGATCGCCTGCCCGACCCGCTTCCTGTCGGACTGGGTGTCGCGTCATTACAGCAATGACATCCTGACCGTGTTCGAACAGATGGGCAGCCAGGTCCAGCGCCTGCAGTTCGAGACCCGTGCGCCCTCGCCCCCGCGCCGGGCTGCTGCCGCAGCGCCCGCCCCACGCCCGTCGGTCAAGACGCCCGCCATGGCGCGTGCCTCGACCCGCGCGACCGAGGATGAGATGTCCTCGCCGCTCGACAGCCGCTTCACCTTCGAGAATTTCGTCGTCGGCAAGCCGAACGAGCTGGCCCATGCCGCCGCCCGCCGCGTGGCCGAAGGCGGCCCGGTGACCTTCAATCCGCTGTTTCTTTACGGCGGCGTTGGTCTCGGCAAGACGCACCTGATGCACGCCATCGCGCGCGAGATCCAGCAGCGCCAGCCCGAAGCCCGCGTGCTCTATCTTTCGGCCGAGCAGTTCATGTACCGTTTCGTGCAAGCGCTGCGGGATCGCACTGTAATGGATTTCAAAGAGCTTTTCCGCACCGTCAGCGTGCTGATGGTCGATGACGTCCAGTTCATCGCGGGCAAGGATTCGACGCAGGAAGAATTCTTCCACACCTTCAACACGCTGGTCGATCAGGGCAAGCAGATCGTCATCTCGGCCGACCGGGCCCCGGGTGAGATCAAGGACCTCGAGGAGCGCATCCGCTCGCGCCTGCAATGCGGGCTGGTGGTCGACCTGCACCCGACCGATTACGAGCTGCGCCTTGGCATCCTGCAATCGAAGGCAGAGGCGTTCCGCGCCCAGCATCAGGACCTGCAGATCGCGCCCGGCGTGATCGAATTCCTCGCCCATCGCATCACCTCGAACGTCCGCGTTCTGGAAGGCGCGCTCCAGCGGCTTTTTGCCTTTGCCAGCCTGATGGGCCGCGCGATCACGCTGGACATGACGCAGGAATGTCTGGCCGACATCCTGCGCGCCAGCGACCGCAAGGTCTCGATCGAAGAAATCCAGCGCAAAGTCGCCGAGCATTACAACATCCGTCTGGCCGACATGATCGGGCCCAAGCGGGTGCGCACCGTGGCCCGTCCGCGCCAGATCGCCATGTATCTGGCCAAGCAGCTGACCTCGCGTTCCCTCCCCGAGATTGGCCGCCGTTTCGGGGGCCGAGATCACACCACCATCATGCACGGCGTGAAGAAGATCGAGGAATTGCGCTCGGCCGACCGCAGCCTTGCCGAGGACATCGACCTGCTTCGTCGGTTGCTGGAAACCTGATCTGCTTGACCACGGGGGCAAATTTACCGAAATTGCCCTGCACCGCGCCGCGTTTCCCCGGCCCGCGAGACGTACAGAGGACCGAACATGAAATTTTCGATCGAGCGTGCCGATCTGGTAAAAGCCGTTTCCCAGGCACAGTCCGTCGTTGAGCGGCGCAACACGATTCCGATTCTGTCCAACGTGCTGATCGAAGCCACGCCCGAGGGCATCAGCTTCCGCGCGACCGACCTCGACACCGAGATCGTCGACCGCGCCCATGCCCAGGTCGAACGCCCCGGCGCGACCACCGTCTCGGCCAGCATGCTCAACGACATCTCGCGCAAACTGCCCGATGGTGCGCTGGTGCAGATCAGCCTCGACGCCGCCTCGGGCCGCCTGTCGGTTCAGGCCGGGCGGTCGAACTTCAGCCTTGCGACGCTGCCGCGCGAGGACTTCCCGGTCATGTCGACCAGCGAATATACGGCGAATTTCTCGGCGCCTGCGACCGTACTGCGCCGGCTGTTCGACAAGGCAAAATTCGCCATCTCGAACGAGGAAACCCGCTATTACCTGAACGGCGTCTATATGCATGTGACGTCGAATGAGGATGGCCCGACGCTGCGTTGCGTGGCGACCGACGGTCATCGTCTGGCCCGCATCGACGCCGCCCTGCCCGAAGGCGCGGCCGACATGCCCGGCGTCATCGTGCCGCGCAAGACCGTGACCGAGCTGCGCAAGCTGCTCGACGATGATGAGGCGCAGATCGCCGTTTCGGTCAGCGAGACCAAGGTGCGCTTTGCCACCCCCACGCTGACCCTGACTTCGAAGGTCATCGACGGCACCTTCCCCGATTACAGCCGGGTGATTCCCTCGGGCAACACCCGCAAGCTCGAGGTGGACGCGGGCGATTTCGCCAAGGCCGTCGACCGGGTTGCGACTGTCAGCAGCGAACGCTCGCGCGCGGTCAAGCTGGCGCTGGATGAGGACCGGCTGGTCCTTTCGGTCAACGCCCCCGATGCCGGTGCCGCCGAGGAAGAGCTCTCGGTCGCCTATGCCGATGAGCCGCTGGAAATCGGCTTCAACGCCAAATATCTGCACGAAATTGCCGGTCAGATCGACCGCGAGAATGCCGTTTTCCTCTTCAACGGCTCGGGCGACGCGGCGCTGATTCGCGAAGGCGGCGACAATTCCGCCGTCTATGTCGTCATGCCGATGCGCGTGTGACGCTTTCCCACCTGCACCTGACCCAGTTTCGCAGCTGGGCCAGGCTGGAACTGGACCCCGACACGCGCCCGCTGGCGATCTACGGCCCGAATGGCGCGGGCAAGACCAATATTCTCGAAGCGATCTCGATGCTTGCCCCCGGTCGCGGCATGCGTGGCGCGGCGCCCGGCGATCAGGCGCGGCGGGGCCCGGATGTAGGCTGGCGGATCGCCGCAACCATCGGCGACCACCCGCTGGAGATCCGTGCCCAGCCGGGCCAACCGCGCGAAGTCACGATTGACGACAAACCCGCACCGCAGATCGCACTTGGCCGTCTGGTCCGGGTGATCTGGCTGACCCCGGCGATGGACCGCCTCTGGACCGATACGCCGGAAACTCGCCGCCGCTTTCTCGACCGCATCACGCTCAGCTTTGCGCCGGGACATGCCGAGGACGCGCTGGCCTATGAAAAGGCCATGCGCGAACGCAACCGCCTCCTCAAGGATCAGATCAGCGACCGGGGCTGGTATCAGGCGCTCGAGACGCAGATGGCGACGGCAGGTGCGGCCCTGACCCGCAACCGTCTCGACGCCCTCGCCCGCCTCATTGATGCCCAAGAGGGCGCGGCGACCAGCTTCCCCGCCGCCCGGCTTCAACTTCTGCCGGGCGAAGGCTTCGCCGATGACCCGGACGCGCAAGCCATCGCCGACCGTCTCGCTCAGGGCCGCAGCCGCGACATGGCCGCCGGACGCAGCCTCACCGGCCCGCATCGCGCCGACCTTGGCGCCAGCTGGGGCCCCGCCGACATGCCCGCCGCCCTCTCCTCGACCGGAGAGCAGAAGGCGCTCCTCCTCTCGCTCATCCTCGCCAATGCCCGCGCGCTGACGGGCGAACGCACGATTCTGCTTCTCGATGAGGTCGCGGCCCATCTCGACGCCGACCGCCGCGCCGCCCTTTATGCCGAAATCACCGCCCTTCCGGCGCAATCCTTCCTGACCGGAACCGGCTCTGACCTCTTCGAAGACCTCGGCCCCTCGGCCCAAAGGCTCGCCGTCAGCCGCGAAGGCACGACCTCCACCGCTTCTCTGTTGTAAAAATACCCAAAACCCGGCGACGCCAGCCCCCACCCCGCATCTTGTCCCCGCCCCCGGTTTCACGGCAGGGTGACCGCAAGGAAAGGGCCCTCACCCATGGAATGGAGCGGCGAAGCCAGCGTCATCGGCCAACGCAAACATGGCGAGAATGCCGTGATCCTCACCGTGCTTGCGCGGGACGCCGGGCTGATCTCGGGCATGGTCCCGGGCGGGGCCAGTTCGAAACGCGCGGCACTCCTGCAACCCGGCAACCGGCTGGCGCTACGCTGGCGGTCCCGGATCGAGGGCCAGCTCGGCACCTTCACCATCGAGCCTGCCCGCGCTCGCCCGGGCCTTCTGGGCGATGGCGATGCGCTGGCGGGCGTGAATGCTGTCACCACTCTTCTGCGCTTTGCCTTGCCCGAACACGACCCGCACCCGCGCCTGACCGACCAGACCGAGCGGCTTCTCGACCTCATGGACGAAGGCCCCGGCTGGGCACAGGACTATCTCGCGTGGGAGATGCTGCTTCTCGATGAAATGGGCTTCGGCCTCGACCTGAAAACCTGCGCGGTGACCGGCACGCGCGCGGGTCTCGCCTATGTCAGCCCGCGCAGCGGTCGCGCGGTCAGCGCGGCAGCGGCCGGAGATTGGGCCCCTCGCCTCTTGCCCTTGCCCGCCCTGCTGGGCGGAGTTGGAAATGGCGGCTATGAGGACGCCTTCGCCCTCACCGGCCATTTCCTGCAGCAGCGCCTGGCCGAATCGCATGCCGCCCGACCGCTTCCCGCCGCAAGGGCGCGGCTGGTCGCGCGGCTTATTGCGCGGGAAGATCGCTGACCCGCTGCCAGGTCATGGTCACGCCCGGCCCACGCATCACCAGCCGGTCGCCCGTGGTGCTGGCCTCACGCACCGCAGCCAGAGCCGTCAGGAACCGCCCCTCGCCGCCCTCGATGATGCAGGCCCGTCGCGTCGTCGCCAACGCGGCATAGTCAAGCGTGGGCAGCGCCGCGCGGTTCGCGCCCGAGAACATATTGCAAGGCCCCTGCCCGCTGATCGCGCCATTGATCTCGATCCTGGCGGTGGCCGTCCCGGTCAGTGTCTCGCCGTCGATGTCCACCAACCGGTAGGAACCGGGGATCGCGTTCGAATTCTCAGACAGCACGCTGCAGGCGCTCAGCGCCACCAGACTTGCCGCGATCAGCAGCTGTTTCATCGCCAGGGCTCTCCATCTGAATGCCATGAAAAACGCCGCCCCGAGGGGCGGCGTTCCTGAAGTCGCAATCACGCTTGGGTCATCGCGCAGGGCTTATTTGCGATAGCCCGGCTCGAAGGTCAGGTAATCGACGGGGCCGGTGATGGTCAGCACGCTGCCCAGATATTTGATGCCATCGGCTTCCTGCAGACGCTGGAAGTAACGCGACTCAAGCGCGCCAGCGGTCCCGCTGCAGGACTGGCCCGAGGTCGTCAGACCCTCGACCTTGAAGCCCGGAGGGGTGCCGGTCTGGTTCGCGGCATAGCTGTTGCACGGACCTTGACCCGACAGCTTCAGGCCGTCGATCTGGATGCCGACGTTGCGCTGCGGCACGGTGTCCTGGCCGATGCCGACCAGCACATAGGGACCAGTCGGGATCACGCTGCCGGGCTCGGCAGGCGCAGTCGGCTCGCAGGCCGCAAGCACAAGCGTCGCGGCCAGCGCGGCGGGAATCGTCAGAAGGCGGGTCATGGGCAGCTCCATAGATAGAATTGCGTGCATAATGCCAAGCCAACCCGCCTTGTTCCAGCGCTCAGGGCGATTTTATGGTGTCAGCCCAGCAACCTGCGCGAAATAACTTGCGCCTGTATCTCTGCTGCACCCTCAAAGATGTTCAAAATGCGCGCATCGCACAGAACACGGCTGATCGTGTACTCCAGCGCGAATCCATTGCCGCCATGAATCTGCAGCGCATTGTCGGCCGAGGACCAGGCCACGCGCGCGCCCAGAAGCTTCGCCATCCCGGCTTCCAGGTCGCAACGGCGCCCCTCATCCTTTTCCCAGGCGCTGAAATAGGTCAGCTGGCGGGCGATCATGATCTCGACGGCCATCATCGCCAGCTTGTCGGCAACGCGCGGGAATTCGGCCAGAGACTTGCCGAACTGCTTGCGATCCTCGGCATAGCGCAGCCCGATCTCCAGCGCCGACTGCGCGACGCCAATGGCGCGGGCCGCGGTCTGGATACGGGCCGATTCGAAGGTCTGCATCAGCTGCTTGAAGCCCTGCCCCGGCTCACCGCCCAGAAGGTTCTCGCCCTTGACCTTGAAGCCGTCAAAGCCAAGCTCGTATTCCTTCATGCCGCGATAGCCCAGAACCTCGATCTCGCCGCCGGTCATGCCGGGGGTCGGGAAGGGCTCTTCATCGGTGCCGGGCGTCTTGTCGGCGATGAACATGGAAAGACCGCGATAATCGGTCGTGTTCGGGTCGGTCCGCGCCAGCAGGGTCATGATATGCGTGCGCGCGGCATGGGTGATCCAGGTCTTGTTGCCCGTCACTTCCCAATCGTCGCCCACCTTGACCGCGCGGGTGCGCAGGCTGCCCAGATCCGAGCCGGTGTTGGGTTCGGTAAAGACCGCCGTCGGCAGGATCTCACCCGAGGCAAGCTTCGGCAGCCATTGCGCCTTCTGCTCATCCGTGCCGCCGCCGATGATCAGCTCGGCCGCGATTTCCGAGCGCGTGCCCAGCGAGCCCACGCCGATATAGCCGCGCGACAGTTCCTCGGACACGACGACCATGCTGGCCTTGGTCAGACCCAGCCCGCCGAATTCCTCTGGGATGGTCAGGCCGAAGACGCCCAGCTCGGCCAGCTCCTGAATGATCTCCATCGGGATCAGCTCGTCCTTCAGGTGCCATTCATGCGCGTTCGGGATCACCCGCTCGTCGGCATAGCGGCGGAACTGGTCGCGGATCATCTCCAGATCCTCGTCGAGCCCGGTTGCCCCGAAGGTCGCGCGCCCGTGGTTGTCGCGCATCAATGCGACCAGCTCGGCCCGCGCCGCGATGGTGTTGCCCCCCATCAGCGAAACGGCCTCATCCCCCGGCTGCCAGCCGATGCCGAAATCCGACAGGCGGGCAAACTCGGTCTGGCTCATCGGGATGCCGCCGGCGATCTGCGTCAGATATTCGCCAAGGCCGATCTGCAGGATCAGCGCCTCGATCCGGCCCAGCTGGCCCGCATCCGACAGACGCCCGGCCCAGGCGGTCAGCTGGCGTAGCGATTCGACGTAAGTGGCCAGCCAAGACAGCGCATGTGCAGCATGCTGATGCACCTCCAGCAGCTCGGCATCGACCTTGCCCTGCGGGGCGACGGTTTTGCGCAGAACTTCAGTCGCTTGCTCTTGCAGGGCCTCGATTTCCGGCAAGGCAGCGCGGGCCGAGGCAAGCAGGGCGGCGGGCGTATCAGCGGGCATTACGTTCATGTCCTTCATGCGGAGTTCCTTTGCGGCGTTGCAGCATGAATAGCCACTCGGATATGGCAGCGCAACTATCATGCGCATTTCTACGACTTTTCGTACGAATATGTCGAAGCCTTCCGGACCTCTGCCCACGGCTGGCGAAGGGCAGCTGCGATGTGTAACCATCACCCAAATTCCTGCGAGGCCCCGTGACCATCATGACCATCGACCCTGCCGACTTGACCGCCCGCCTGATTCGCTGCCCCTCGGTCACCCCTGAAGAAGGTGGCGCGCTTCAGCTGCTGCAGGAGCTTTTGCAGAACGCGGGCTTCGAATGCCACCGCGTCGACCGCAACGGCACGCCGAACCTCTTTGCCCGCTGGGGCGCGAAGGGCGCGGCCCGCAGCTTCGGCTTCAACGGCCATACCGATGTCGTCCCGCCGGGCGATGCCGCCAGCTGGACGCATCCGCCGTTTTCCGGGGCCGAGATCGACGGGATGATCTGGGGCCGGGGCGCGACCGACATGAAATCGGGCGTCGCGGCCTTTGTCGCGGCGGCGGTCGATTTCGTCACCCGCACGCCGCCCGAGGGCGCGATCATCCTGACCATCACCGGGGATGAGGAAGGCCCGTCGCGCGATGGCACCCGCGCGCTTCTGGACTGGATGGCCACGCAGGGCGAGCAGATGTCGGTTTGTCTGGTGGGCGAGCCCTCGAACCCCGACAGGTTGGGAGAGATGATCAAGATCGGCCGTCGCGGCTCGATGACGCTGCAGATCACCACCAAGGGCGTGCAGGGCCATGCCGCCTACCCGCACCGCGCCAGGAACCCGCTGCATGCGCTGGTGCGGCTGCTGAATGACCTGACAACCCAACCCCTCGACACCGGGACCGAGCATTTCGACCCCTCGGGCCTGCAGATCACGACGATCGATTGCGGCAACCCGGCCTCGAACGTGATCCCCGAAAAGGCCAGCGCGACCGTCAACATCCGGTTCAATGACGCGCATACCTCGGTCGCGCTGGACGCGATGATCCGCGACAAGGCGCAGACGATCAGCGTTGAGACCGGCGTCGAGTTCCAGATCCGCACCGATGTCTCGGGCGAAAGCTTCCTGACGCGCCCCGGCCCCTTCGTCGATCTGGTGCGCGGCGTGGTCACGGAACAGACGGGCCTCGACCCGGTTCTGTCGACCTCGGGCGGGACCTCGGATGCGCGCTTCGTGAAAGACCATTGCCCGGTCCTTGAATTCGGTCTGGTCGGTCATTTCATGCATCAGGTGGATGAGCGTGTCCCGGCCGATCAGGTGCGCGCACTCAGCCGCATCTATGCCCGTATTCTGGAGCGCTATTTCGAATGATCGAACGGACCAATGACCTTGCGGCCTGCCATAAGATCCGGCGCGAGGTTTTCATCATCGAGCAATCGGTTTCCGAGGCCGAGGAACTGGACGGGCTGGATGGCGGCGCGCTGCATCTTCTGGCCCGTGACGCAGATGGCCAGCCGGTCGGCACGGCCCGCATCCTGCTGAAGAACGACATCGGCAAGATTGGTCGGGTGGCGGTGCTGCGCGCGGCCCGTGGCACCGGCCTCGGGGCCGCCCTGATCCGTGCGGCGTTGGAAGAATTGCGCCAGCAGCCCGGTATCACCCGGGCGCAACTGGGCGCGCAGACCCATGCCATCGCCTTCTATGAAAAGCTGGGGTTTCAGGCTTATGGCCCCGAATATGACGACGCCGGGATTCCGCATCGCGACATGGCGCGCGTGCTGTGATCATCCGGCCCGAGCTTGTCCAGCGCTTCCGTCCCTGGACCGAGCTTGCGTCGGCGCTGGCCGTGCTGGCCTTCGGGCTTTGGGTGTTCTCGCTGGGCGGCTGGCTGTTCTGGCCTCTGGGCGTGCTGATCGTCGCTGTCGCCGCCGTCTGGGCCAATGACGCGCGCCGCCGCAGGCGCTTCCTGCAGGACCAGACCGGCATCGGCGTGGTCGAGCTGGACGAGGGCGCGATCCGCTATCTGTCCCCGCACCGGTTTCTGGGCGGTGAGATCGCCCTGCGCGACCTGAACGAGATCCGCCTGATGCGGCTCAACGGCCATCTGCACTGGCGGCTGAAAAGCATGGCGGGCGAGGCGCTGCTGATCCCGGTTGATGCCGCCGGGGCGCATCGGCTGGCCGATGCCTTCGCGACCCTTCCGGGCCTCGATATGGGCCGGGTCTCGCGTGCGCTCGCGCAGGATTCCCCCAATTTGCAGACTGTTTGGACGAGAGGCGGGCAGACCCGCTTGACTTGATCCTCTGGTATTGCCACCTGTGACCTTCACGGCGAAAGAAAGGCCTCCGATGTCCATTCCCCAGCAGGGCGGCGGCCCGATCGAACACAGCGACCAGCTTGCCGAATATATCTCGTCGGGGGAAAAACCCCGCGAGGATTGGCGCATCGGCACCGAGCACGAGAAGTTCGGCTATCGCAAGGATGACCTGAAGCCCCTGCCCTATGAGGGACCGACCTCGATCAAGGCCATGCTGGAAGGCATCGGCCAGCGCTTCGGCTGGGACCCGGTTCTTGAGGGCGAGAATATCATCGGCCTGCAGAAGGACGGCGCGAACGTCAGCCTTGAGCCCGGCGGCCAGCTGGAACTCTCGGGCGCGCCGGTCGAAACCATCCACCAGACCTGCGATGAGGTGAACGCCCATCTGGCCGAGGTGAAATCCGTGGCCGATGACATGGGCGCAGGCTTCATCGGTCTGGGTGCCGCGCCGATCTGGCATCAGGACGAAATGCCGATGATGCCCAAGGGCCGCTATCGGCTGATGACCGATTACATGGACAGCGTCGGCACGCTGGGCAAGCAGATGATGTACCGCACCTGCACCGTGCAGGTGAACCTCGACTTCGCGTCCGAGGCCGACATGGTCCAGAAGATGCGCGTGGCGCTGGCGCTGCAGCCGGTGGCGACGGCGCTGTTTGCGAACTCGCCCTTCCTCGACGGCAAGCCCAATGGCATGAAAAGCTGGCGGGCGCATATCTGGCAGAACCTCGATGAGGCCCGCACCGGCATGCTGCCCTTCGTCTTCCAGGACGGGTTCGGCTATGAGGCCTGGGTCAACTATGTCCTCGATGTGCCGATGTATTTCGTCTATCGCGACGGCAAATACATCAACGCGCTTGGCCAGAGCTTCCGCGACTTCCTGAAGGGCAAGCTGCCCGCGCTGCCGGGCGAAGTGCCGACCCTGTCGGATTGGGCCGACCACATGACCACCGTCTTCCCCGAAGCGCGGGTCAAGAAATTCATCGAGATGCGCGGCGCCGATGGCGGCCCCTGGCGGCGGCTTTGCGCCCTGCCCGCGCTTTGGGTCGGGCTGATCTATGATCAGGGCGCGCTGGATGCGGCCACCGATCTGATCAAGGGCTGGACGGCCGAGCAGCGCGAAGGGCTGCGCCGCGCCGCGGGCAAGGACGCGCTGCAGGGCGAATTCGACGGGCTGAAGCTGCATGACATCGCCCGCGAGGTTCTGGAGATTGCCGAGGCCGGGCTGAAAGCCCGTGCCAAGCCCGGCGCAGGCGGTCTGGTCCCGGATGAGACGCATTTCCTGAACGCGCTGAAGGAAAGCGTCGCCACCGGCCGTGTCCCCGCCGATGAGCTTCTGGCGAAGTATCACGGCGAATGGCATGGCGATCTCAGCAAGATCTACGCCGAATACAGCTATTGAAATGCCAAAGGGCCGGGGATCACCCGGCCCTTTTCGCATCTTGCGGCCTGAGCCTGCGGACGGTCAGACGATGTCCGTCGTAGGCGCGCGGCGGCTGTTCATGAAATCATCGAACTCGGCCTTGTCCTTGGCCTCGCGCAGCTTGCGCAGGAAGGCTAGGAATTCGGTATGCTCGTCCTCCAGCCGCTTCAGCGTCTCGTCACGATAGGCGTCGAAGGCGCTGTTCCCGGTGCTGCCCGAGAAGTTCTGACGGCTGCGGAATTCACTGTTGCGATGACGGCAGGAAAACATGCGTTTGCTCCAGATCATGTAACCAAGGATCGCCAGTCCCACGGGCCAGGCAAAGACGAAGCCAAGGATCATCGCAATGATCCAGGCCGGTTTCCCGCGCTCGTCCAGCCAATCGCGCACGCCTGCCAACGCAGAGCTGACACGGTCCATGAGCGACTGACGCGGAGCCAGTGATGTATTCATCTCGGTCCCTTTCCAATGTGAATGTTAATCACATTTACATATGTGGAGAAAGCACCCCCTCCGTTCAATCCCCCGCCTGCAAAAAAATCACTCGGGGATGACGCCCAGCCCGCGCAGATAGATCAGCACGCCGCTTTCCAGCATATCCGAGGGCGAAATCGGCGAACGTCCGCCGGGTTTGCCACGCCCAAACAGCTCGACCACGCCATGGCTCATGGCCCAGATGTGATTGGCGACCATGCCCGCAGGCGGGCGGCGGTCGGCGGGCAGGCGCTTGAACAGCGCCTCAGCCCCGCGCAGCAGGACGCTTTGCGCTCGGTCGCTGGCCTGCGCCAGCGCCGGGTTTCCTGCAATCGAGATGCCGGATTCAAACATCGCGATATAAAGCCCGCGCCGTTCGGCGGCGAAGGTCAGATAGGCCTGCCCCATGCGCAGGAAGGCCGAAAGGGCCGAGGGCTGGCCTTCGCCGAAGGCCGCCTCCAGCCGTTCCGAGAATTCGACGTAACCCTGCCGGGCGACCTCTTCCAGCAGATCATCCTTGCCGGTGAAATGGCGATAGGGGGCGGCGGCGCTGACGCCCGCCAGCCGCGCGGCCTCGGCCAGGGTGAAGGCCTGAGGGCCCTGCTCTTCGATCAGCCGCGTCGTCGCGTCGACCAGAGCCTGGCGCAGATTGCCATGGTGATAAGAACTGCGGGCCACGTCGTGGCCTTACATGCCTTCGCCGAAATAATCTCCGACAAGCTCGGTCAGGGCATCGGCCAGCTCTTTCGCCTGCGCCCCGGTGGTGGTCACGCGAATGCTGGTGCCGCGCGGCGCGGCCAGCATCAGCAAGCCCATGATGGAATCGCCCGAGACGCTGATCCCGTCCTTTTCGACCGTGGCCTTGGCATCGAAACGCTCGACCGTTTCAACGAATTTGGCGCTGGCACGGGCGTGCAGGCCTTTTTCATTGATGATGGCAAGGTCGCGGGTGATGGGGCCGTGGATCAGGGCTTCGTTCATGAGACAGCGCGATTGGGAATGGACAGGACTTCGGCGGGATCGACATCGTAACTATTGATGTACTTGCGCCCGGCGTCCTTGGCCAGCGCCACGGCATCGCGCACCGGAAGTTTGCGGGATTTCGCCAGTTTGACCAGCATGGGCAGGTTGGCGCCATAAAGGATCGACCTGTTGCGCGCGGCACAGGCCATCAGCGACAGGTTCGAGGGCGACCCGCCGAACAGATCCGTCACCACGACGACCCCGTCGCCGGTATCGACCGAGTCAGCGGCGGCACAGATTTCCGCCTGCTTCTGGCTTCGGTCATGGTCTTCTTCAATGGTTACGGCACGAATGCCGCGTTGCGGTCCCACTACATGTTCGACGGCGGCGAGATATTCCCGCGCCAATCCACCATGAGCCACAATGACAATTCCGATCAATCGACCCACCACACATCGATAGCCGATCAAGCCTGCGCGTCTGCGGTACGGTTCTTTTCGTCCACCGGTGCCGGCGCCTTCTCTCGGCGTTCAAGTTCCCTATGCCTAATTGACACCTGCCACCCCTCATTAGCAAGCGCATCGGCCATTTTTTCAGCAGTTGTGACGGAACGATGTTGCCCTCCGGTACAGCCGAATCCGATCGCAACATGCGCTTTCCCCTCCTGTACATGTGCAGGAAGCGTGAAAAGTATCAAATCGCGCACTTTCGTGAAGAATTCCTCGAACCGGGGGTCCGCCATCACATATTCCTGCACTGCAGCATTTCTGCCATCAAGCGGGCGCAATTCGGGCTTCCAATGGGGATTCGCAAGGAAGCGACAGTCGAACATCATGTCCACGCCACGCGGCACCCCTCGCTTGTACGAGAAGGACTGGACCGAGACCGTCAGCACCCGCCCCTGCCGCGCATCGAACCACAGCGCCAGTTCCGCCTTGAGGTCGTGCGGCGACAGCTCGGTCGTGTCGACCAGCACATCGGCGCGGGTGCGGATCGGCCGCAGCATGTCATGCTCCAGCATGATCGCATCCTGGGGCGAGCCTTCGGCCGACAGCGGGTGGCGCCTGCGCGTTTCATTGTAGCGCAGCATCAGCTGTTCGGTCGAACAGTCCAGATACAGCACCTCCAGCGCGTAATCGGGCGTGCGCGTCAGCCGGTCGATCAGCTCGATCAGGTTCGCGACCGAGAAGTCGCGGTTGCGCACGTCGATGCCAAGCGCCAGCGGCACCGGGCGCACCGGACCGTCCAGAAGGCGCGGGATCAGGCTGATGGGCAGGTTGTCGATGGATTCGAACCCCAGATCCTCCAGCACGTTGATCGCCGTCGACCGGCCGGCGCCCGAAGGCCCGGTGACCAGCACAACCCTTTGCGCGCCATAGCTGCTGATCGCGTTGTCCATGTCTGAATGTCCCGTCACGGCCTGTGCGCGTCGTCAATGCGCCCACCGGCCAGATATTGCAGCAATGCACTGCATAAATGCGCTCTCTCGGCCCCAAGAACAAGGGGCAGCTCAAGGCCCAGCAGCGGGTGAAGATGGTGCGGCGGCAGACGTTCGGGCTCGGACCGGTCCAGATCGACGACCAGTGCCAGCGGGACGGGTCCCGAGGCCACCGCGCCCAGAATGCCCACGCCCCGCGCCTCGATCTGGCCCCGGATCGTGGCGGGCGCATCGGCCATGATCCGGTCCCCCTCGCGCACCAGCACCGTCCGGTCATCGGCGACCAGCCCCGCGCCAAGCGCCATCATGTCAAGCGCCAGCGTCGACTTCCCCGCGCCCGAGCGGCCCAGAATCAACAGCCCCCTGCCCCGAAGCTCAACGCAGGACGCGTGCACGATCATCTTCGAATCACCTCCGCAACCTTTGGGCGAAAATCCTGAGGCCCACCCCGTCCGCGATAGTTTTCGCCTTGCGTCCGGGCTTGGCGCAGAATGATTGCGCTAAACACTTATGGTTGCGCTAACCTGACCGCTGCCGGTCTTTCTTCGCAGAAATCCCATGCTATATCCCCGCCATGGACTGAGAGTAGTAGTCCTTTTTATGCAGGAGAAAAAGACTATGGCCCAACCGCGCGTCAATCCGAACTGCCGTCTCGAAGACCAGGGGATCACGGGGCTCGGTCAGGTCCATTACAACCTGCTGGAACCGGCGCTGATCCACGCTGCGATCGAACGCAATGAAGGCAAGCTGGGCCTTGGTGGCACGTTCCTGGTCTCGACCGGCGCCTATACCGGCCGTTCGCCCAAGGACAAGCACGTCGTCCGTACCCCCTCGGTCGAGAACTCGATCTGGTGGGAAAACAACCGCCCGATGGAGCCCGCAAAGTTCGACGTCCTCTACGCCGACATGCTGGAGCACATGAAGGGCGGCGAATATTTCGTTCAGGACCTCTACGCCGGCGCCGATCCTGCACTGCGCCTTGACGTTCGGGTCGTCAGCGAACTGGCCTGGCACAACCTGTTCATCCGCCACTTGCTGCGCCGCCCGGAAGCCGCCGAACTGGCGACCTTCCTGCCGCAGTTCACCATCATCAACTGCCCCAGCTTCAAGGCCGATCCGGAACGCCACGGCTGCCGCAGCGAGACCGTCATCGCGATCAACTTCGACAAGAAGCTGATCCTGATCGGCAACACCCAGTATTCGGGCGAGAACAAGAAGGGCGTCTTCACCCTTCTGAACTATCTGCTGCCGGAAAAAGGCGTGATGCCGATGCACTGCTCGGCCAACCACGCGCATGGCGACAAGGACGATGTCGCGATCTTCTTCGGTCTGTCGGGCACCGGCAAGACCACGCTCTCGGCCGATCCCTCGCGCACGCTGATCGGCGATGACGAGCATGGCTGGTCCGACAACGGCATCTTCAACTTCGAAGGCGGCTGCTACGCCAAGACCATCAACCTGTCGCCCGTGCACGAGCCCGAGATCTATGCGACCACGCATACCTTCGGCACCGTGATCGAGAACATGGTCTATGACCCCGACACGCTGGAGCTGGATTTCGAGGATAACTCGATCACCGACAACATGCGCTGCGCCTATCCGCTGGACATGATCTCGAACGCCTCGCCTGACAGCCTTGGTGGTCAGCCGAAGAACGTCATCATGCTGACCTGCGACGCTTACGGCGTGCTGCCGCCCATCGCGCGCCTGACGCCTGCGCAGGCGATGTACCACTTCCTGTCGGGCTTCACTTCGAAGACCCCGGGCACGGAAGTCGGCGTGGTTGAGCCCACCCCCACCTTCTCGACCTGTTTCGGCGCGCCCTTCATGCCGCGCCGCCCCGAGGAATACGGCAAGCTGCTGCAAACGCGCATCGCGGAATCGGGCGCACATTGCTGGCTGGTCAACACTGGCTGGACCGGCGGCGCCTTCGGCACCGGCAAGCGCATGCCCATCGCGGCGACCCGCGCCCTGCTGGCGGCGGCCCTTGATGGCTCGCTGAACGATGTCGAGTTCCGCAAGGACCCGAACTTCGGCTTCGAGGTTCCCATCTCGGTGCCGGGCGTCGACCCGCAGCTTCTGGACCCGCGCCAGACTTGGGCCGATGGCGAGGCCTATGACGCGCAGGCCCGCAAGCTGGTTGGCATGTTCAGCGACAACTTCGCCCAATATGCCGACAAGATCGACGACGACGTGCGCGCCGCCTCGATCGGCTGATCGGCAAAGCGCCGAACCTTTCCAAAAGGGGCAGAGAGCAATCTCTGCCCCTTTTTCATGCGCCCATGGGCGAAAAACCGCACAGTTCAGTCCGGAGCCCGCAAATTCGCCATTGGTTGGGGATCCATTGGGCAGCGTTCGGGATTAATCCTGCGACACGTTACACGAGACACCGCAATGACCCATAAATCCCGCCTCTCCTTCAATCTTCTGCTGACGGCCGCGCTTGCGGCGACGCTGGGCACGACCCTGCCTGCTGCGGCGGACGGCCGCGGGAACCGCCACGGCGACCACCGGGGTGAGCACCGTGGGAACGACCACAGGGGCAACGACCATCGCGGCGGCAATGTCCGCTATGCCCATTGCCCGCCGGGGCTGGCGAAGAAATCGCCTGCTTGTGTACCGCCCGGTCAGGCCCGCCAGCAGGGCTATTACGGCTATCGCCGGGGCGACATCATCCGTCGCGGCGATGTCATCGTCATCCGCGATCCGGGCCGCTATGAACTAGAGCAGCGCCGCGGCTGGGATTACTACCGCGACGACAATCGGATCTACCGCGTCGACCGCAACACCCAGCGGATCCTTGCGGTGATGAACCTGATTCAGGCCTTCTCGAACTAACCGTCGCGCTTGCGTTTGCGCTTGGTGGCGCGCTTGATCTCTTTCAGGCGCGCCTGCATCGGCATCCGGCGCACGCCCTTGCGGCGACGCCCGCGCGCGCCTTGGACGATGCCCTTGCCTTCCAACTCCAAGAGTTCCAGCATCAGCCCGCCGGTGATCGGTACGGCCTCGGACAGGCGCACCTTGACGCGCTGGCCCACGCTGATCTCGAGCCCCGTTTCCGAGCCCATCAGCGTCTGCGCGTCCCGGTCGAAATAGAAATATTCGTTGCCGATCTCGCGGATGGGCAGCAGCCCGTCGGCGCCGGTCTCATCCAGCTTGACGAAAGCGCCGAACTTCTGGACGCCGCTGATCCGTCCCGAGAACTCAGCCCCCACGCGATCCGACAGATAGGCCGCCAGATAGCGGTCGGTCGTGTCGCGTTCGGCCGCCATCGAGCGGCGCTCGGTCTCGCTGATATGCTCGGCGGTTTCCGACAGCCGGTCGATGTCCTCGGGCGACAGACCGTCCTTGCCCCATTTATGGCCAAGGATCAGCGCACGATGGACGATCAGGTCCGAATAGCGCCGGATGGGCGAGGTGAAATGCGCGTAGGACCGCAACGCCAGACCGAAATGCCCGAAATTCTCGGGGTGGTAATAGGCCTGCGTCATCGAACGCAGCGTGGTCATGTTGATCAGCTCGTCGAAATCGGTGCCCTCGGCCTGATCCAGCAGGCGGTTCAGATGGCTGGTCTGCAGGACCTGCCCCTTCGCCAGCGTGAAGCCCGAGGCCTGCGCAACCTCGCGCAGCGCATCCAGCTTTTCCATCGAGGGTTCCTCGTGGACGCGATACAGCAGCGGGCCACGCAGACGCTCAAGCTCTTCGGCGGCGGCGACGTTCGCCAGCACCATGAACTCTTCGATCAGCTTATGGGCATCGAAGCGGTCGCGGAAATTGACCGATTTCACCCGCCCGTCCGGCGTCAACTCAATCCGGCGCTCGGGCAGGTCCAGCTCCAGCGGCTGGCGCCGTTCGCGCGCCTGTTTCAACAGGCCATAGGCATGCCAAAGCGGCTTGATGACGCTGTCCTCAAGCGGCGCGGTCGCCTCGTCCAGCTTGCCGTCCGCCGCCGCCTGCGCCTGCTCATAGCTGAGGCTCGCGACCGAGCGCATCATGCCGCGCACGAAATGATGCGAGACCTTGTTGCCCTGCGCATCCAGCCGCATCTGCACGGCGATCACCGGGCGTTCGACGTCCTCATGCAGCGAGCACAGATCGCCCGACAGCACATCGGGCAGCATCGGCACCACGCGGTCGGGGAAATAGGTCGAGTTGCCGCGCTTCCACGCCTCGCGGTCGATGGCCGAGCCGGGGGTAACGTAATGCGCGACATCGGCGATGGCGACCCAGATGGTCGCGCCGCCATCCTCTTCGATGATCGAGGCGACGGCGTCGTCATGGTCGCGTGCGTCCGACGGGTCGATGGTGCAAAGCGGCAGGCCCCGCAGATCCTCGCGCCCCTTCATCGAAGCAGGGCGCGCGGCCTCGGCCTGGCTCAGCACCTCATCCGGGAATTCATCGGGGATGCCATGCTGGTGAATGGCGATCAGGCTGACGGCGCGCGGGGCGGAGGGGTCGCCCAGCCGCTCGACAATGCGGGCCGAGGGCAGGCCCAGCCGGTTCTTCGGCCCGGCCTGTTCGGCTTCGACCAGTTCACCATTCTGCGCGCCATGGGTGGCATCGGCGCGCACGATCCATTCCTTGTCCGCGCCCTTGTCGATGGGCAGGATGCGCCCGCCCGTATGAGGGTCCGAGGTGTCGCGGCGAAAGATGCCCAGAATGCGCAGGGGCGAATTGACCACGCGGCGGATCAGCCGCGCCTCATATTGATGATCCTCGGCCTGCACCGGGATCAGCCGGGCCAGCACCCGCTCTCCGGGGCCGACAGCGGGGTCGGCAGCGCGCGGGCGGAACAGGATGCGCGGCATCGGGCCTTCGCCCGGCCATTCGATGGGTTTGGCAAACAGATCGCCATCCGCATCGGGCGACAGGATCTGGATGACGCTGACCGGAGGCAGCGCCTCGGCATCGTGGTAATGCCGCCGGCGGCGCTCAAGCGCACCCTCGGCCTCAAGCTCTTTCAGCATATGCTTCAGTTCGATCCGCTCAGCCCCCTTGATGCCAAAGGCCTTGGCGATGTCCCGCTTGGCGGTGGCATCGGGATGCTGGGCAACCCAGTCGAGAATCTGTTGTCGGGAAGGAAGCTGTGCCATGCGCACACGCTAGCATGCAGTGCAGTCCGGGGGCAGAGGAAAAGCGCCCCCGGCGCCGGGATCGCCTCAGCTTTCCGAAGCAACCTTCGGAGGACGAATGAAACTCGCCGCATCGCGGACGATCGGATCGGCCTCAGCACCGGCGCTGATCTGGGCCAGAAAATCCTTGCGCATCTGCGGCGACCACGAGTCGTTGATATGCGCCGCCACCGCCTGAGCCGGGGGCTCATCCGGCTGGCTGCGGAAGAAATCGGCCATCTGGGTGGCCATGCGGATAAGCTTGTCTTGCATGGTCGGTCCTTAATCCTGCGGTGATCCCGGGATCCGCCCGGGATGGGTGTAAAGGTCAAATCCGTCCGCGCGGGCCCGCGCGATCAGTGTCATTCCGGCCGCCTCGGCCCAGGCCAGCGCCAGCGCCGTGGGCGCACTTGCGCCGATCAGGATGGGCGCGCCGATGCGGGCGGCCTTCTGGACCAGATCGACCGACAGGCGCGAGGACATCACGATGGCCCCCCGCGTCGCATCAATCCCCTGCCGCGCCAAGGCACCCGAGAGCTTGTCGAGCGCATTGTGCCGCCCCACATCCTCGCGCACCAGCGCGGTTTCGCCGTCCCAGAACCCCGCGCCGTGAATGGCCGGGGTCTCGGCCCGCCGGACCTGACCCGAGGCCATGGCCGCCATCGCGCGTCCCACATCCCCGGCGGTCATGATCCAGTTCGAGGTGACGGGCAGGATCTGCGGCAGCGCGGCCTCGATGCTGTCGACACCGCAAAGACCGCAGCCCACGGGGCCAACCATGCTGCGCCGCCGCTCGGCCAAACGCGCGGCATGGCCGGGCTTCAGCCACAGCCGCGCCTCGACGGCGGGCAGGCCCTGCACCTCGACCGGCATCTCCTCGAAGCCGGTGATCTCGTCCAGCGAGGCGATCAGCCCTTCGGTCAGCGCAAAGCCTACGGCGAAGTCCCGAAGGTCGTGAGGCGTCGCCATCAGCACCGCCTGTGACATGCCGTCGATGACGATGGCCACAGGCTGTTCCTCGGGGCTGGGCAGCAGACGTCCCCTGCCCCAATGCCCGTCCTGCCACCGAAGTGGCCCGGTCGGGGCGACAGCCGCATCACCTGCGGCTGTCCTGTCCGATATGGCCGTCATTCTGACCCGGTCCTGTTCCAAAGCAGCCCTTTCGGGTCACTCGGCAGCGGTGGGCAGGATCCGGCGCGAAAGATCGGAATGGGTCTGGTACTCTTCCTGCCAATCCGACGGCCCGTTCGAGGGGCTGACCTGCACGGCCGTCACCTTGAATTCGGGGCAGTTGGTTGCCCAGTCCGAATTGTCGGTGGTGACCACGTTGGCCTGCGTCGTCGGGTGGTGGAAGGTCGTGTAGACCACGCCCGGTGCCACACGCTCGGTGATCTCGGCCCGCAGGCTGGTATCGCCGGAACGAGAGGCCACGCGCACCCAGTCACCCGAGCGGATGCCCCGGTTTTCGGCGTCTGAGGGGTGGATCTCCAGAACATCCTCGGAGTGCCAGACCTGGTTGTCGGTCCGCCGCGTCTGCGCGCCCACGTTATACTGCGACAAGATCCGGCCCGTCGTCAGCAAGAGCGGGAAGCGAGAGCCGGTGCGCTCATCCGTCGCCACATATTCGGTGTGGATGAACTTGCCCTTGCCGCGCACGAAACCGTCGATGTGCATCAAGGGCGTGCCCAGCGGCGCGGCCTCGTTACACGGCCATTGCACCGAACCTTCGCGATCGAGCAGATCGAAGCTGACCCCCGAGAAGCTGGGCGTGGTCATCGCGATTTCGTCCATGATTTCGGACGGGTGGGTATAGGTCCAGTTGGCGCCCAGGGTGTTGGCCAGCATCTGGGTGATTTCCCAGTCTTCATAGCCGTTCTTCGGCGACATGGCCTTGCGGACCATGTTGATGCGCCGCTCGGCATTGGTGAAGGTGCCGTTCTTTTCCAGGAAGGACGAGCCGGGCAGGAACACATGCGCATAGTTCGCGGTCTCGTTCAGGAACAGGTCATGCACGATGACGATGTCCATGGACGAGAGCGCCCCGGTGACATGCTTGGTGTCGGGGTCGGACTGAACGATGTCCTCACCCTGGCAGTAAAGGCCCTTGAAGCGACCGTTCAGCGCCTCGTCGAACATGTTGGGGATGCGCAGACCGGGTTCATCCGACAGCGGCACGCCCCAGACGCGTTCGTAAAGCGCCCGCGTTTCCGGGTCCGACACATGGCGGTAGCCCGGGTATTCATGCGGGAACGAGCCCATGTCACAGGAACCCTGCACGTTGTTCTGACCACGCAGCGGGTTCACGCCGGTGCCCGGACGACCGATGTTGCCGGTCATCATGGCAAGGTTGGCGATCGCCATGACGGTGGTCGACCCCTGCGAATGCTCGGTGACGCCCAGACCATAGAAGATCGAGGCGCGCGGTGCGGCCGCATAGGCCCGTGCCGCCTGACGGATCAGATCCGCCGGAACTTGGCTCAGCTTTTCGACTTCCTCGGGGCTGTGACGCGGATCCAGCAGGAACTCGCTATAGGCCAGGAACTCATCCCAGTCGCAGCGGGTGCGGATGTATTCCTCGTCGTAGAGCTTTTCAGAGACGATCACATGCGCCAGCGAGGTGACGACCGCGACGTTGGTGCCCGGACGCAGCGGCAGATGCCAGCTGTCACCCAGATGCGGCGTCTCAAGGATGTCGGTGCGGCGCGGGTCAAGGACGATCAGCCCTGCCCCTTCGCGCAGACGGGCGCGCATCCGGCTGCCGACGACGGGGTGACCGTCGGTCGGGTTACAGCCGATGATCAGCATCAGATCGGTTTCATCGATCGAGTCGAAGTCATGCGTCCCGGCCGAGGTGCCGAAGGCGGTCTTCAGACCATAGCCCGTGGGCGAGTGGCAGACGCGGGCGCAGGTATCGGTATTGTTGTTTCCGAAAACCGCACGGGTCAGCTTCTGCACCAGATAGGTTTCTTCGTTGGTGCAGCGCGACGAGGTGATGACGCCGATCGAGTCACGGCCAAAATCGGCCTGCGCCTTCTTCAGACGGTCAGCGGCGAAATTCAGCGCCTCGTCCCAGCTGACGATGCGCCAGGGATCGGTGATCTTTTCACGGACCATCGGCTCCAGCTTGCGGTCCTGGTGCGTCGCATAGCCCCAGGCGAAGCGTCCCTTGACGCAGCTATGGCCGTGGTTGGCCTTGCCGTCCTTCGAGGGCACCATCTTCACGACTTCCTCGCCGCGCATATGCGCGTCAAACGAGCAGCCGACGCCGCAATAGGCGCAGGTCGTCTTGACGATGCGCTCGGGCGTGCCGATCTCGAACACCTTGTTCTCGATCAGGGTCGCGGTCGGGCAGGCCTGCACGCAGGCGCCGCAGCTGACGCAATCCGAGCTGAGGAAGTTGTCGCCCGACATGCCCGCGCTGACGCGGCTGTCAAAGCCACGGCCTTCGATGGTCAGCGCGAAAGTGCCCTGAATTTCCTCGCAGGCGCGGACGCAGCGGTTGCAGACGATGCATTTCGCCGGGTCGAAGCTGAAATAGGGGTTCGACTGGTCCTTGGGACGATATTCCGGGTTCGGGCCTTCGGCGGTCCGGCGCTGGAAGTGGTTGGTGCCGGGCTCATAGCGAACCTCGCGCAGACCCACGGCACCGGCCATGTCCTGCAATTCGCAATCGCCGTTGGCCGCGCAGGTCAGGCAGTCCAGCGGGTGGTCCGAGATGTAAAGCTCCATCACGCCGCGACGGATCTGGGCGACCTCGTCGGTCTGGGTGTGGACATTCATGCCCTCGAAGACCGGGGTGGTGCAGCTGGCGGGCGTGCCGCGCATGCCGTCGATCTGCACGACGCAGATCCGGCACGAGCCGAAAGCGTTCAGGCTGTCGGTCGCACACAGTTTCGGCACGGTGACGCCCGCAATCGCGGCCGCCCGCATGACCGAGGTGCCGCCGGGCACGCTGACGGGAATGCCGTCGATGGTCAGGTTGACGATGACGTCGGATTTGACCGCCGGGGTACCCAGGTCGCGGTCGGGAATGATGAAATCTTTCATTCTGCGGCCTCCTTGCGCGGCGCCGAGCGCCCGCGGAAATCATCAGGAAAATGGGTCAGCGCGGACATCACCGGGAAGGGTGCGAACCCTCCAAGCGCGCAAAGCGAGCCCCATTTCATCGTGTTGCAAAGATCGGTCAGGACCGGGATCATCTCTTCCTCGCCCTGGGCGATGCGGTCTATGGTCTCGACGCCCCGGATCGAGCCGATGCGGCAAGGCGTGCATTTCCCGCAGGATTCGACGGCGCAGAATTCCATCGCGAAGCGCGACAGTTTCAGCATGTCGGCGGTGTCGTCGAAGACGCTGATGCCGGCATGGCCCAGCAGGCCCTCTTTCGTCGCCAGTTCCTCATAGCCGAAGGCCACGTCGAAATTCTCGACCGGGATGTAGGCGCCCAGCGGGCCGCCGACCTGCACCGCCTTGACCGGGCGGCCCGTGGCCGTGCCGCCACCGATCTCATTGACGATATGGCCCAGCGACATGCCGAAGGCCGCCTCGAAAAGCCCGCCATATTTGACGTTGCCCGCGATCTGGATCGGGATCGTCCCTTTCGAGCGTCCGATGCCAAGCGCGCCATAGGCCGCGCCGCCATTCTCGATGATCCACGGAACGGCGCCCAGCGACAGCACGTTGTTGACCACCGTCGGACGGCCCATGAAGCCTTCCAGCGCCGGGATCGGGGGTTTGGCGCGCACGATGCCGCGCTTGCCTTCCAGGCTGTTCAAAAGGCTCGTTTCCTCGCCGCAGACATAGGCACCCGCGCCGACGCGAACCTCCATGTCATAGGCGTAATCCGAGCCCAGCACCGACTGCCCCAGCATGCCATAGCGGCGCGCATCGGCAATCGCGTCATTCATCGCGCGGATGGCGTCGGGATATTCGCTGCGGATATAGCAATAGCCCTGCGTCGCACCGGTCGCGACACCGGCAATCGCCATGCCCTCGATCAGGCAAAGCGGGTCGCCCTCCATCAGCATGCGGTCGGCAAAGCTGCCACTGTCGCCCTCATCCGCGTTGCAGACGATGTATTTCTGCGGTCCGGGGGCGCCCGCGACGGTCTTCCACTTGATCGCGGTCGGGAAGCCGGCGCCGCCACGTCCGCGCAGACCCGATTCCATCACCTCGTTCACGATGGCCTCGGGACCGATCTCGATGGCGCGACGCAGGCCCGCAAGCCCGCCATGCGCCTCGTAATCCGCGACCGAGACCGGGTCGATCACGCCCACGCGGGCGAAGGTCAGGCGTTGCTGGCCCTTCATCCAGGGCAGTTCCTCGACCGGGCCCAGCGACAGCGCATGGCCGTCGACCTTGCCCTCGGCGATCAACCCGGCCAGCGCATCAACGTCAGCCTCGTCAACCGGCCCGAAGCCGTAACGGACGCCGTCCTTCTCGACCTCCACCAGAGGCTCCAGCCAGATCATCCCGCGCGTGCCGTTGCGCACGATGGTCGCGTCAACGCCCCGGCGCTTCAGCGCGGCGCCCAGCTCCACCGCAACCTCGTCCGAGCCGACCGCGCGTGCGGCCGCATCAATGGGTACGAAAATCTTCATGCGCGCACTCCCTCGGCCCAGCGGCGGACCTTCTCAAGGCTCGCCCGCCCCACAAGGCGCTGATCCAGCTGCGCCGACGGGCAGCTGGCGCAAAGGCCCAGACAGAACACCGGCTCCAGCGTGATCTTTCCGTCTGCGGTGGTCTCGTGCCAGTCGATGCCCAAGGCCTCGCGCACCTGATCGGCCAGCTCATCCGCGCCCATCGACTGACAGGCCTCGGCCCGGCACAGACGCAGGACATGGGGGGCTGCGGGGTGATCACGAAAATCGTGATAGAAGCTCACAACTCCGTAAACTTCCGCCCGGGTCATACCCAGGGCAGAGGCCAGAATCGGCTGCGCTTCTTCGGGCACATAGCCCCATTCCGCTTGAACCGAATGCAGAATCGGAAGCAATGGCCCTTCCTGATCGGCATGCGAGGCGATGATCGCCTGTAATCTTTCGTTAAACTCAGCGTCGTTCACGGCTGACATCATGGCTGGAACTGTCCGGGCTATTAAACTTTCTCTACAGTGAAGTTACCGCCGCGTGATAGCCAAAGCAATCGCAACATATCGTTTATTGATAGACGCCTTCTATCGAACGCGCGACCCGCAAAAGCGCCTCGACCAGCGGCGGATGCGGCTCGCGGGCGGCGGTGACCAGGCCGACCATATGCCCCTCGCCCTTCAGATCGCGCGCCTTGACGCCCTCGGGCAAAGGCAACCCAAGCGCCAGAGAGCGTGGCAGGATCGCGGCCCACTCTCCACTGGCCACATGCGCCAGAATCGCCAGCATCGAGGTCGATTCGACTCGCGGCATCGCCTCCGCCCCCGCCGCCAGCAGATGGCGCGTGACAATGCGGCGGTTCTGCATGTCAGGCGTCAGCAGGCACAGAGGACGGAGCGCCGCCTCGGACCATTCCGCAGGGGCGGTGTCCTCGCTGCGATCCACCAGACAATAGGTCTCGCGATAGAAGGGCACAGCGTGAACACGACCGATGGGCTCGCTGTCCAGATAGGTCACGCCCGCATCCAGCTCCAACGCCTCGATCTGCTCGCGGATCTCGTCCGATGAGCGCGACAGGATCGACACCCCGGCATTCTCATGCCGTCGCAGAAACGGCCCGGTCAGCTCGGCAATGCGTGGCATGGCGGTGGGAATCACCCCGATCCGCAACCGCCCCGAAACCCCGCGACGGCTCGCTTCCATTTCCGCTTGCATGGTACGGGCATCGGCCACAATCCGCCGCGCCCAGTCCAGAACCCGCTCACCCTCGGGCGTCAGCCCCTGAAAACGCGACCCCCGGCGAACCAGCTGAACCCCCAGCTGCTCCTCCAGCGCCTTCACGGCCGAGGACAGGGTCGGCTGCGTGATCCCCAGACTGGCGGCCGCGCGCCCAAAATGCTGCTCGCGCGCCAGAACCAGAAACATGTTCAGCCGATCAATCACGCATCAACCACCATCAGTCGCAGGGAATGCTTCTTTCATGCCGAAATATCCCGGGGTCCGGGGCAGAGCCCCGGTCGGCAGTCCCGAAGGCGCGGCACCCAAATCAGGCGCCGCGGCCTAAACATCACAGGATCTCGACCGAGTATTTCTCGATCACCGTATTCGCCAGCAGGCCCTCGCACATGCGGGCGACCTCGTCGCGGGCCGAGGCGGCATCGCTCGAAGCCAGGTCCAGCTCGATCACCTTCCCCTGACGCACGGCGTCGACGCCCTGAAAACCCAGGCCCCCAAGGGCGTGACGGATGGCCTCGCCCTGCGGGTCCAGAACTCCGTCTTTGAGCATGATGGTGACGCGGGCTTTCATCGGCGAACCTTTCAGTTGATCAGGGTAGGTTTGGTCAGGCTGGTCGTATTGGCCGGCATCAGGCCCAGCCGGCGCGCGACTTCCGTATAGGCGTCGGTCAGGCTGCCCAGATCGCGGCGGAACACGTCCTTGTCCAGCTTCTGGCCGGTCTTGACGTCCCACAGGCGGCAGCTGTCGGGGCTGATCTCATCGGCGACGATCAGCCGCATGAAATCGCCGTCCCAGATGCGGCCGATCTCGATCTTGAAGTCGATCAGCTTGATGCCGACGCCGAAGAACACGCCCGACAGGAAGTCGTTCACCCGCAGCGCGAGGCTGACGATATCGTCCAGGTCCTGCTGCGAGGCCCAGCCGAAGGCGATGATATATTCCTCGGAGACGAAGGGGTCGCCCAGCTCGTCGTTCTTGAAGCTGTATTCGACGATCGGGCGCGGCAGGGGCGTGCCCTCTTCCATGCCCAGACGCTTGGCGATCGAACCGGCGGCGAAGTTGCGCACGATCACTTCCAGCGGAATGATCTCGACCTGGCGGACCAGCTGCTCGCGCATATTGATGCGACGGATGAAGTGATTGGGCACGCCGATATTGGTCAGGCCCTGCATGAAATACTCGGACAGGCGGTTGTTCAGCACGCCCTTGCCCTCGATCGTGGCTTTCTTCTGGGCGTTGAACGCGGTCGCGTCATCCTTGAAATACTGGATCAGCGTCCCGGGCTCGGTGCCTTCATACAGGATCTTGGCCTTGCCTTCGTAGATCTTCTTGCGCCTTGGTGCCATGATATGCGTCTCCCATCGGCAAGCATGCATTTCCTGCGCCTATAGGCCAGAAACATGGGCAGGGGCAATATGGGCCGCGCAATACGGGCTTGCGATGCCACAGATCGGACGCATATCCTTCAATCAGACCGGATCACCCGCCAAACGGAGGCCGCATGACCACATTTGACGACCGAGAGCGCTCTTACGAAGCCAAGTTCGCGCATGATGCCGAAATGAACTTCAAGGCCGAAGCCCGCCGCAACCGCCTGATCGGCGAATGGGCGGCCGGATTGCTGGGAAAATCCGGCGATGAGGCCAAGACCTATGCGCTGACCATCGTGACCTCCGATTTCAACGAACCGGGTGACGAGGACGTCTATCGCAAGCTGGCAGCCGATCTGTCGGGCATCGCCGATGAAACGACCATTCGCACCAAGATGGCCGAGCTGCGCGTGACCGCCCGCGGCCAGATCCTGAACGAGACCTGATCGGCCCGACTCGGACCCATTCAGAAACGCCCCGAAGCCGCAGGCCCGGGGCGTTTCGCATTTGAAGGCTCAGCCAATCGCGTTTCAGCCAATCGGGGCCGAGGCGCGGCGCGCCGCCGCCTCGACGCTGGGATACAGCAGCGCCATGCTGATCCCGCGCGCCGCGTAAAGGATCAGAAGCGAGGCCCAAAGCCCGTGATTGCCCCAGAGCTGCGGCAGGACCATCACCATCACCGCGTAAAGCGCCACGCTCAGCAGCATCGCATTGCGCATCTCGCGCGTACGGGTGGCGCCGATGAAGATCCCGTCCAGCATCCAGCTGCCGACGCCCACCAGCGGCGCGGCGATCAGCCAGGGCAGATAGGTCCGCGCCTCGGCCCGCACCTCTTCCGAGGTGGTCAGCAGATCAATGACCATCGGGCCAATCGCCCAGAAGACCAGCGCCAGTAGAAACGCGCCCAAGGCCCCCAGCCGACCCGTCAGCCGTGATGCCTGCCGCACAAGGTCCGGACGGCGCGCGCCCACGGCCTGCCCCACAAGCGCCTCGGCCGCGAAGGCGAAACCGTCCAGCGCATAGGCCACGATCGAGACGAATTGCAGCAGCACCTGATTGGCCGCCAGCGGCACATCGCCCTGCCCCGCCGCCATGAACATGAAGGTCGCGATGCTGCCCTGCAGCAGGACTGAACGGATCAGGATGTCGCCGTTCATCCGCATCATCTGCACCATGCGGTCGCGGGCAAACAGCCCCACCTGCCGCAGCGCCAGTCGAAGCGCATGGCGCGCGAACCACAGGCCAATGGCCAGCCCGCTCCATTCGGCGATCAGCGTGGCCGCCGCCACCCCGCGCACGCCCCAGCCAAGGCCCAGCACGAACCACAGATCCAGCCCGATGTTGACGAGGTTCATCACCAGCTGCATGATCAGCACCGCGCGTGTCCGCTCGACCGCGATCAGCCAGCCGGTCAGCGCGTAAAGCGCGATGGTCGCGGGCGCCCCCCAAAGGCGGATCGACAGATACTGCCCGGCCAGCCGCTCGACCTCGGCCGAGGCGGGGGCAAGGCTGAAGGCGGCCTCCATGATCGGCTTTTGCAGCAGGATGAACATCAGCCCCGCCGCCAGCCCGATGGCCAGCGCGCGGGTCAGATGCGCGCCCGCCTCGGGCGCATCGCCCGCGCCATGCGCCTGCGCCACCAGCCCCGAGGTGCCCATGCGCAGAAAGCCGAAGATCCAATAGACCGAGGTCAGGATCACCGCCCCCAGACCCACCGCGCCGATGGGTTCGGGCAGGCCAAGCTGGCCGACGACGCCGGTGTCGACCGCCCCCAGAATCGGGATCGTGGCATTCGACAGCACGATGGGCAGCGCGATCCGCAGGACGCGGCGCGTGTTCAACTCATCCTTAGCAGCCACGTCCTTGGTAGCCACGTCGATCAACCGCCCTGCGGCATCAGGAAATGCCCCGTCGCCTGCGCGAATAGGCGCGAGCGCTGGTCCTGCCATGCCTCGACATGAACGCTGGCATAGCGCCGCCCCGAGCGCACGACCCGCGCCCGCGCATAGGCGTCACGCGGCAGGCCCGAGCGCAGGTAATCGACGGTGAAATCTATGGTCTTCGGCAGGATCGGCAGGCTGTCGGGCACCGCCGCGTCCGGCGCGATGCGGCCGCTTTCCATGTCCTCCCAGATGGCGGTCCAGGTCAGCTCGACAATGGCCGCCACCTCAAGGAAGGCCGCCGTCACGCCGCCATGCAGCGCGGGCAGCATCGGGTTCCCGATCAGCTTTTCATCGAATGGCAGAATCGCCGTCAGCTCATCTCCGCGCCGGTCGAAGGTGATCCCCAGCCATTTCACATAGGGCACGCCCGCCACCAGCGAATGCAGCGCGGCCGAGCGGCGGCGCTTGATCTCGGCCAGCTTCAGTTCGGAATCGGTCATCTCAACGCCCCGTGGTGAATGCGCCGGTGGCCGTGGCCACGGGGCGGGTTTCATCCTCATCCATGGCCCAGGCCCGGACGAATGCCACGCTGCGCGTCGCGTGATAGCAGGTGGCCCGCGCCTTGATCGCCTGACCCGAGACGGCGGGGCGCATATAGTCGATGCGCAGATCAATCGTCGCCGTCGCACGCGGCCCGCTGGGATGGGCCATTACCGCCGCCCCGCAACAGGTGTCCATCAGCGCCGAGATCACGCCCCCATGGATCACCCCGCTGCTGGGATCGCCTACCAGATCGGGCCGCCAGTCCAGCGTGATCGTCGCGCCCTCGGGGCCTAGCTCGACCAGTTTCATGCCAAGCGCGCGGGCATGTGGGATCGCCTCGATGAACTGCCGCGCGATGCGGGCGCGTTGTTCTTCCTGCATCTCCTCGCCTTTTTCCGACATGATTCCTGTCCTTTTGCCTGTTCGTTACGGTATCGATGAACCGTTGCGCGCCGAATGCGTTGAGTTGGGCGTGATGTTACGCTACGTTTTATCCTGCCAAGGAAAAGAGCTTGTACCATGGGTGATGGCGAATTTATTAGTTTCAAGGACATGTGTGCGAAATTCGACGTAACGCCACGTACTTTGCGCTACTACGAATATATCGAACTTCTTAGTCCCCGAAAGGAAGGGCGTGCGCGCTATTACGGCCCGCGTGAAATCGCCCGGATGAAGCTGATCCTGCGCGGCCGCCGCTTCGGCTTTTCGCTGGAAGACATCCGCCAATGGCTCACCATCTATGGCGAAAAAGGCACGCGCGAACAGTATCGCATCTGGATCGAACTGGCCGACCGCCAGCTGGATGTCCTGCGCCAGCAGCAGGCCGAGCTTGAGACCTCGATCACCGATCTGCGCGCCCTTCGGGACGAAACCGAGGTGCTTCTGGGGCGAATGGATGACAGCCCTGCACGTCTGGCGCGATCCTGAAAACGATATCAGGGCCGTGACTTAGCGGAATGAAGGGCAGCTTCGGCTGCCCTTTTGCATGACGCCACGTCGTATCTTACGTTGACGTAAACTTCCCCTATATCTTTCTCAGGGCTTGGACCTTTGAGGAGGGGATACCGGTGACCGACGGTCTCATGACGATCCGTGAGATGTGTGACAGCTTCAACGTGACACCGCGCACCCTGCGGTTTTACGAAGACCGGGAATTGATCAGCCCCGAGCGGCGCGGCCAGCATCGGCTTTACAACCGCTCGGACCGGGCCCGCCTGACGCTGATCCTGCGCGGCAAGCGCTTCGGATTTTCGCTTGAGCAGATCCGCCAGATCCTGGAACTCTACGACCCCTCCGAACGTAATTATCGACAGACCCAGCAGGCGCTGGCCACCGCACGAGAGCGCCTGTCCGATATGGAACGCCAGTACACCGAGCTGGGTGCCGCGATCATCGAATTGCGCGCCCAGATCCTCGGTGCCGAAGCCGAAATCGACGCCGAGGAGGCCGTGCCGCCCGCCAGCCCTGCACAGGCGTCAGGAATGACCGGAGACAGCAGATGACCACCTATACCGCCCCCATCCGCGACATGCAGTTCGTCCTGCACGACCTTCTCGGAATCTCGAAACTCGATGTTCCGGGCTATTCCGAGCTGGAGCCCGAATTCACCGAAGCCGTGCTAGAAGCGGCAGGCAAACTGGCCTCGGAAGTGCTGGCCCCGCTGAACGCCGTGGGCGACAAGCAGGGCTGCCATCTGGAAAACGGCACCGTCCGGACGCCCGAGGGCTTCGGCGCAGCGATGGACCAGATGCGCGAAGGCGGCTGGCCGGCGCTCGACTGCGACCCCGAATATGGCGGTCAGGGCATGCCCTATCTGATGGGCCTCGCTGTGGGTGAAACGCTGTCCTCGGCCAATATGGCCTTTGCGATGTACCCTGGCCTGACGCATGGCGCCTATTCGGCAATCCACACGCATGGAACCGAGGAGCAGAAGGCGGCCTATCTGCCGAAGCTCGTCAGCTGCGAATGGACCGGCACCATGAACCTGACCGAGCCCCATGCCGGGACCGATCTGGGCCTGCTGCGCACCAAGGCCGTGCCGCAGGAAGATGGCAGCTATCTGATCACCGGGCAGAAGATCTTCATCTCGGCGGGCGATCACGACATGTCCGAAAACGTCATCCACCTCGTCTTGGCGAAAGCCCCGGGCGGCGGTGAGGGGACCAAGGGCATCTCGCTTTTCATCGTGCCGAAATTCCTGCTGAAGGCAGACGGCACCCCGGGTGAGCGCAACGCCGTCTCGGTCGGCAATCTGGAAGAAAAGATGGGCATTCACGGCAATGCCACCTGCGTCATGAACTATGACGGCGCGAAGGGCTGGCTGCTGGGCGACCTGCACAAAGGCATGCGCGCCATGTTCACCATGATGAACGAGGCCCGCATCGGCGTTGGCCTGCAGGGCTATGCCATCGCGGAGGCCGCCTATCAGAACGCCGTGGCCTATGCCCGCGACCGCCTGCAGGGCCGCGCCGTTCCGACCGAGGCCCAGCCCGACGCCCCGGCCGACCCGCTGATCGTCCATCCCGACATCCGCCGCAGCCTGATGGACCAGAAAAGCTTCCTCGAGGGCGCGCGCGCGCTGGCCTTCTGGGGCGCGCATCTGATCGACCGCAGCACCCGCGCCGATGACAAGGCCGCGCATGACATGGTTTCGCTGCTGACCCCGGTCATCAAGGGCTTCCTGACGGACGGAGGCTTTCAGGCGACCGTTCAGGCCCAGCAGATCTTCGGTGGCCACGGCTATATCGAGGAACAGGGCATGTCCCAGTTCGTCCGCGATGCCCGGATCACGATGATCTATGAAGGCGCGAACGGCGTGCAGGCTCTGGACCTGGTGGGCCGGAAACTGGCGGCCGAAGGTGGCAAACCGATGATGGCCTTCTTCGAGGAAATCCGCAGCAGCATCAAGGCCAATGAAGGTGACGCCGAACTCAAGGAACAGTTCCTCGAGCCGCTGAAAGCGGCCTCCAAGGACCTGCAGGCGGCCGCGATGTTCTTCGCCGAACGGGGCATGAAGGATCCTAATGCGGCCCTCGCGGGCTCCTACGATTTCATGCACCTCTTCGGCCATGTTGCCTTGGGCCTGATGTGGACCCGCATGGCCGTGGCCGCGCGCAAGGCCTTGTCCGAGGGCACGGGTGACGCCGAATTCTACCAGACGAAGTTGACCACTGGCCGCTACTACATGGCGCGCCAGCTTCCGATGACGGTCGCGCATCTGGCCCGGATCCGCACCGGGGCTGAACCGGTGATGGTGCTTCCCGAGGCCCAGTTCTGAACCGTCGCTCGCGGCAGCACTGTCGCGACATGGGTATTTGTCACAACGGAGAAATTGCCAGAATGCGCCCCGGCCGCCCCCGCCATGAAAGCAGGACAGGTTTTTGCCTAACGACCGGGGCGACTTCTCCGCTGGCGGTCATCGGCTCCCCAGCCTGTACCGCCCTGTCTCGATATATGGCAGAAGTTAAGAACCTCTTAGCCGCTTCTCTGTTGTCCAAATACCCAAATGCCAACCGGGCCACGAGCGATATGAAGCACATGGTTCCTTGCATCGCTCCGGCGTCCCGGATCTTTGCCGTGGAGTATATGCATGACCGCTGAACTTTTCTGCTTTGGCGAAAGCGGCAACGCCTACAAGGCCGCCCTGACGCTGGAGCTTTCAGGCTATGACTGGTCGCCCGTCTTTGTTGATTTCTTCAATGGAGAGGCGCGCTCTCCCGCGTTTCGCGAGATCAACGAGATGGGTGAGGTCCCGGTGTTCCGTGAAGATGGGCTGACTTTGAGCCAGTCGGCGATCATCCAGCTTCATGTGGCCAAGAAGACCGGCAAGTTTCTTGGGCGTGACCGGGATGAGGTGATGCGCTGGCTGCTTTGGGACAATCACAAGATGTCCGGGCAGGCTGGCACGACCCGCTTCCTGATGAACTTCATCCCGCCTGAAAAACGCCCCGAGCAGGTGATTGGCTTTCTGCAGGGGCGCATGAAGGCGGCCTATAAGGTGCTGGACGCGCGGCTCAGCGGGCGCAAATGGCTGGCCGATGATGTGCCGACCATCGCCGACTTCGCCTGTTGCGGATATCTCTATTACCCCGAGCCATTTGGCTTCGCGCGCGCCGACTGGCCGCATATCGATGCCTGGCTTGACCGGATCGCCGGGCTGCCCGGCTGGAAACACCCCTATGATCTGATGCCCGGCCATCCCTCGGACCGGGCGCCGAAGGAGGACAAATGACCGAAGCCTATATCTATGACGCCGTCCGAACGCCGCGCGGCAAGGGTCGCCCTGACGGAAGCCTGCATGAGGTCACCTCGGTCGCGCTGTCGGCGCGGCTTCTCAACGCGGTCAAGGAACGCTCGGGCCTTGAGGGCCATGCCGTCGAGGATGTGATCTGGGGCAATGTCACCCAGGTCAAGGAACAGGGCGGCTGCCTTGCACGCTCGGCCGTGCTGGAATCCGATCTGGACCAGTCGATCCCGGGCCTCGCGATCAACCGCTTCTGCGCCAGCGGGATGGAAGCGGTGAACCTCGCAGCCAACCAGGTCAAGGGCGGCGCGGGGAACGCATATATCGCTGGCGGGGTCGAGATGATGGGCCGTGTGGCCATGGGCAGCGACGGTGCGGCGATTGCCGTGGACCCCAGCCTGACCTTCAAGACCTATTTCGTCCCGCAGGGCATCAGCGCCGACATCATCGCGACCGAATACGGGTTCTCGCGTGAAGAGGCCGACGCCCTTGCCGTCGAAAGCCAGAACCGCGCCGCCTTGGCCTGGAGCGAGAACCGCTTTGCGAAATCCATCGTCCCGGTGCTGGACCAGAACGGTCTGACCATCCTTGACCGCGACGAATACATGCGTCCCGGCACCTCGCTTGAGGATCTGGGCCGCCTCAAGGCCAGCTTTCAGGAGATGGGCGAGATCATGCCCGGCTTCGACAAGGTCGCGATGCTGAAATACCCGCATCTGGAGCGGATCAACCACATCCACCACGCCGGGAACTCCTCGGGGATCGTCGACGGGGCGGCGGCGGTGCTGATCGGCAATGCCGAATTCGGCAAGGCGCATGGGCTGAAGCCCCGCGCCCGCATCCGCGCCACCGCCAAGATCGGCACCGATCCGACCATCATGCTGACCGGCCCCGTGCCGGTGACCGAGAAGATCCTGAAGGACAGCGGCATGTCGATCAGCGACATCGACCTGTTCGAGGTCAACGAGGCCTTCGCCTCGGTCGTCCTGCGTTTCATGCAGGCCTTCCAGGTCGACCCGGGACTGGTCAACGTGAATGGCGGCTCGATCGCCATGGGCCACCCTCTGGGCGCGACCGGCGCCATCATCATCGGCACCCTGCTGGATGAGTTGGAGCGGCAGGACAAGAACGTCGGCCTTGCGACGCTGTGCATCGCGTCAGGCATGGGCGCGGCCACCATCATCGAACGTGTCTGAGGGAGGGGATCATGACCGATTTCACCATGAAGAAGGACGCCGACGGCGTCGCCATCATCACTTGGGACGTGCCCGGAAAATCGATGAACGTGCTGTCGCTGGACGGTGCGGCCCAACTCGACGCGCTGATCGACGATGCGCTGGCTGATGAGGCAGTGAAGGGCGTCGTCATCACCTCGGGCAAGAAGGATTTTGCCGCGGGGATGGACCTGAATGTCATCGCCGGGATGAAGACCGGCGGCGCGCAGGCGGTCTTTGACGGCATCATGACGCTGCACCGCGCCCTGCGGAAGATCGAGCTTGCGGGCATGGACCCCAAGACGAAAAAGGGCGGCAAGCCGATTGCCGCCGCCCTGCCCGGCACGGCGCTTGGCATCGGGCTGGAACTGCCTCTGGCCACGCATCGGATCTTTGCGGCTGACAATCCCAAGGCCCGCATCGGCCTGCCCGAGATCATGGTCGGCATCTTCCCCGGCGGTGGCGGCACGACCCGTCTGGTGCGCAAGCTGGGCGTGCTGGGGGCCTCGAGCTTCCTGCTGGAGGGCAAGCTCAACGAGCCTGCGAAGGCGAAATCCGCCGGGTTGATCGATGAGGTTGTCGCGGATCCCGTCGCCTCGGCCCGCGAATGGGTGCTAAACGCGACCGACGCCGATCTGGTGAAGCCCTGGGATGCCAAGGGCTACAAGATGCCGGGTGGCGAGCCCTATAACCCGGCAGGCTTCATGACCTTCGTTGGTGCCAGCGCGATGGTGCATGGCAAGACGATGGGCGTCTATCCGGCGGCGAAGGCGTTGCTCTCGGCGGTCTATGAAGGCGCGATGGTGCCCTTCGACACCGCGCTGAAGATCGAGGCACGCTGGTTCACCAATGTGCTGATGAACCCCTCGTCCTCGGCCATGATCCGCAGCCTTTTCATCAACAAGGAAGCGCTGGAGAAAGGCGCGAACCGCCCCGAAGCGCCTGACCAGACGGTGAAGAAGGTCGGCATTCTGGGTGCGGGCATGATGGGCGCGGGCATCGCCTATGTCAGCGCCATGGCGGGCATCGAGGTCGTGCTGATCGACGCAAAGCAAGAGGCCGCCGAGAAGGGCAAGGCCCATTCCGCCGACCTGCTGGACAAGGCGATCAGCCGCAAGAAATCGACCGAAGCCAAAAAGGCCGAGGTTCTGGGGCGCATCACCGCGACGACCGATTACGCCGCTTTGGCAGGCTGCGATCTGGTGGTTGAAGCCGTGTTCGAAGACCCAGGCGTCAAGGCCGAGGTGACGAAGAAGGCCGAGGCCGTGATCGGCCCGGACGCGATCTTCGCCACCAACACCTCGACCCTGCCGATCAGCGATCTGGCGCACGCGAGCAGCCGCCCGGACGAGTTCATCGGCATCCATTTCTTCAGCCCCGTCGACAAGATGGCGCTGGTCGAGATCATCAAGGGCAAGCAGACCGGCCCGCGTGCCGTGGCCAAGGCGCTGGACTTCGTCCGCCAGATCCGCAAGACGCCCATCGTCGTCCATGACGCGCGCTTCTTCTATGCCAACCGCTGCATCATCCCCTATATCAACGAGGGGCTGCGTCTGCTGGCCGAGGGCACTAGCCCGACGCTGATCGAGAATGCCGCCAAACAGATGGGCATGCCTCTGGGGCCGCTGCAGCTGGTCGACGAAACCTCGATCGATCTGGGCGTCAAGATCGCCAAGGCCACCCGCGCCGCGATGGGCGATGCCTATCCCGACGGGGCGGTCGATGAGGTGATCTTCCGCATGGCCGATCAGGGTCGACTGGGACGCAAGGCCAATGCCGGGTTCTATGACTATGACGCCTCGGGCAAGCGGCAGGGCTTCTGGGAGGGGCTGGCGACCGAATGGCCCGAAGCCGCCGAGCAGCCCGAGTTCACCGAGATCCAGAACCGGCTGATGTTCGTGCAGGCGCTGGAGGCCGTGCGGGCTTTCGAGGATGGCGTGCTGGAAGACATCCGCGAAGGCGATGTCGGCGCGATTCTGGGCTGGGGCTTTGCGCCCTGGACCGGGGGACCGTTCAGCTGGCTCGACATGCTGGGCGCGCCCCGCGCGGTCGAGATTGCCGATGCGCTGGCGAAGAAATTCGGGCCCCGCTTTGCCGCGCCCGCCTTGCTGCGGGACATGGCCGCCAAGGGCGAAAGCTTCTATGGCCGCTATGGCAAGGGCCAGAAGGCCGCCTGACACGACAAAAGAAAGCGGGGCATTTTGCCCCGCTTTCTTCATTCACGCGTGGCGTACAGTCAGTCTTCGTCCAGCAGCCGCTGATAGACTTCACCCGCAAAGACCAGCTGCGCATTGTTCTGCGGGTCAAGATATTCACGCTCGACCGGGGCGGTCATGCGCAGAAGAACCGCGTCCTCGGCCTTCGTCGCCGCGCAGATCCGGTCCAGCAGCATCAGTGCCCCCTCGCCGCCCTCGCTCTGCTGACGCAGGACCGAGGCGCAGCTGAGGTCCATGAATTTGGTCCCACTTTCGTCCTTGATCTCGACCGGCTCGAATTTCGGCGTCGAAGTGTTATAGCTTTCGCCCAGTGCCGAGGTCCCCTTCTCGAGGTTCTCTTGCAGGGCGGTCAGCAGCACGCGCTGCGCGGGCACCGTATGCCCGCTGGGAACCTGCGGGTCATAGCCGGTTTCGCCCTTCGCCTGCCCGGGCGCGGGCAGGATGCTCAGCATGGCGCGGCCGGCCTTGCCCTCAAAGCGGGCCAGCACCGCATCGCCGTCCTCCTTGACATCCAGCGTCTTCATATCGGTCACATCGCTGGGGATGCGGTCCTTGAAATCGGCGGGCGCGGCATGGGCCGCTGCGGTCACCAGAGACATGGCGCAGATCGCTGCAAATGCTGTTTTCATCATTCTACCTTTTACCTTTGCCCCTCCGAGTCCGGTCTGTCCCGTCCCTTTGGGGTCGGGCATCAACCGTGGCAGGGCACAATCGTTCCAACGAAAAAGGGGCCAGAACTCAGCCAGCCCCCAGAAAAGATGCGCTCAGACCAGCGCCTCGGCGCGGAAATCGGCGCGCAGATCGCGCTCGGGGCGCGGGCCCACATGCGAGATCACCTCGGCCGCCGCGATGCAGGCCATGCGACCGGCAGCGGCCAAAGGCGCGCCGATGGCCAGCCCATAGATCAGCCCCGCCGCGAATTGATCGCCCGCGCCGGTGGCATCGACCGGCACGATCTTGTGGACCGGGGCCAGCACGCGCTCTCCGTTGCGGATCAGGATCGCATCCTCGCCCGAGCGGGTGCAGATGACAGTGCCGCAATCAGCCTGAGCCTGCGCCAGCGCGGCCTCCAGATCCTCGGTCTGGTAAAGCGAGGTCCACTCATGGACGTTGCCGATCACGTAATCCATCGGACCCGCGACCAGACGGCGGAAATCCTCGCGGTGGCGGTCGACACAGAAGGGGTCGGAGAGCGCAATGCCCGCCTGCCCGCCCGCGTCGTGACAGGCTTTCGCGGCCTTCAGGAAGGCGGCCTTGCCCTTCGGCTTGTCGAACAGATAGCCCTCAAGGAACAGCCAGTCCGCACCGCTGAAGACGGCGGGGTTCACGTCCTCCTCGCCAAGTTCGGCCGAGATGCCCAGATAGGTGTTCATCGACCGCTCGCCATCGGGCGTGATGAAGATGATCGAGCGCGAGGTCGGGTCGACCTCGCCCGCGACGGGCGGGTTCACGAAGACGGTGCCTGCGGCTTCGGTCTGTTCGGCGTAAGACAGGCCCAGCGGATCGGCCGCCACGCGGCCGATGAAGGCAGTCTTGAGACCCAGCATGCCGATGCCCGCCAGCGTGTTCGCGACAGACCCGCCCGGCAGCAGCATCGGCTTTCGCTCGGCCGATTGCGCGGCTGTCAGGAACTCGGCCCGGTCGCGGTCGATCAGTTGCATGATGCCCTTCTGGACCTCCAGCCGGTTCAAAGCCGCGTCATCGGTCTGGGCCAGCACGTCCATGATCGCATTGCCAATGCCGATGACATAGGGGGTGGTCATGTGGTCTTCTCCTCATAGGGGCACAGGTCAGCCACGATGCAGACGGCGCAGCGCGGGCGTTTGGCCTGACAGATATAGCGTCCGTGCAGGATCAGCCAGTGATGGGCGTTTTGCTGGAATTCGGCGGGGACGTTGTCCTCGATCGCACGCTCGACCTGATCAACGTCACGCCCGGGCGCGATATGGGTGCGGTTGCCTAAGCGGAAGATGTGCGTGTCGACCGCCTGCGCCGGAATGCCGAACAGCGAATTCAGCACCACATTCGCGGTCTTGCGCCCGACGCCGGGCAGCGTCATCAGCGCGGCGCGAGAGGTCGGCACCTCGCCGCCATAACCGTCGACCAGAATCTGCGACAGCGCCATGACGTTCTTGGCCTTCTGTCGGAAGAGGCCAATGGTCTTGATATGCTCGGTCAGCCCATCAAGCCCCAGATCCAGCATCTGCTGCGGGGTCGAGACGCTGGCGAACAGCGCCTTGGTGGCCTTATTCACCCCCACATCCGTCGCCTGCGCCGACAGCGCCACCGCGACCAGCAGGGTGAAGGCATTGGTGTAGCTGAGTTCCGTCACCGGATGCGGGTTCCCTTCCCGCAGGCGCGAAAAGAACGCGATTTGCGTGGCATAGGGCAAGGGCTGGGGCAAACGGGCTGAGCGGGTCTTGGTCATGGCAGTTTGATGCCCTGCATCACTGGTTGACGCAAGCGCTGCGGCAGGGAACCATGCCGCGATACCACGCATTTTGCCGATGAAACGAGGTGTGACATGGTTCGAACGCTCTTCTCTCCGTCCCAGCCGGAAAGCGAATTGCAGGTCGTCGTGGTCTCGACACCGCCGGATGATGAGGATGTGGTGCTGTGCATCGGGCGCTTCACGACCCCTGTGGGCGCGATCATCGCCATCGGTGCCGAGGGCACGATCTGGGGCTTGGGCTTCGCGGGCGAGATGTCCGAAGAGGCCGTGCGCCACGACCTGACCCGACGCTGGCCCCGCGCCCGCTATGTCGAGGCGCCCGAGGCACTGGCCCCCGCCATCAGCGTTTTGCTGAAGAACCAGGGCGAGATGCGGGTCCGGCTGGTCGGCTCGGCCTTTCAGGTGAAGGTCTGGCGGGCGCTGCTGGACATCCCCTTCGGCGAACTCGCAAGCTATGGCGACATCGCGCATATGATCGGCCAGCCCAACGCCATCCGCGCCGTCGGCACGGCGGTCGGGCAGAACCCGGTCTCATGGGCGGTGCCCTGCCACCGGGTGACGCGCAAGGGCGGCACGCTGGGCGGCTATCACTGGGGCGCTGCGATCAAGCGCGCCATCCTGACGCGCGAGGGTGCCAGCATCGCTCCGCTGGCCATCCCGTCATTGTGAGAAATTGCACCGGAATTGTGCCTTCTTTCAGTGGCCTTGAGTTGGAACCCGTGGCATCTTCCGGGCGTTTCGGCATCAGTCCGCGCAAGGGCCGCTCGCCCAAGGCACAATCAGGAACGGGCAAAGAACGCGCCCATGACAAGAGGTAAAATCATGAAGACACGCATCGCACTGCTTGCCGCATCGGTTGGCATCGTCGCCCTTGGGGCCTGCACCACCGATCCCTATGGCCAGCCCTCGCAAATGAGCAAGACGCAGCAAGGCGCCGTCGCAGGTGCGGTCCTTGGCGGGTTGATCGGCGCGGGCGAAAGCAAGCAGAACGCCGTGAAGGGCGCGGTTGTGGGCGGCCTGGTCGGCGCCGTTGGCGGCTCGATGCTGGACCAGCAGGAAAAGACGCTGCGCCAGCAGATCAACAACCCGAATGTCACCGTCGTCAACAACGGCCAGAACCTGACGGTCACCCTGCCGGAATCGATCCTGTTCGCCACTGATTCCGCTGCTGTCTCGGCTCAGGGCCAGAACGATCTCTACACGATCGGTCGCAACCTGAACCAATATCCGAACAGCCGCATTCAGGTCATCGGTCACACCGACAGCACCGGCTCGGCCGCCTACAACCAGGACCTGTCCGAGCGTCGCGCCCGTTCGGTCGCCGGCATCCTCAGCGCCGCTGGTGTTGCGACCAACCGCATCTCGACGGTCGGCCGTGGTCAGGCCCAGCCCATCGCCTCGAACGACACCGTGTCGGGCCGCGCGCAGAACCGCCGGGTCGAGATCATCGTCATCCCGACGAACTGATCCCAAGCATCAGCAGACATGCGGGCGGGCACGGGCAATCCGTGCCCGCCTTTTTCATGCCCGCACGCGCCACAGGGCGGCACAAATGAAAAAGACCCCCGAGCCAGATGGCCGGGGGTCTTTCGATCTTTGTCCCTCTTGGCGCCGGTAGACCCGGCTGCCGCAATCAGTTGAGGCGCGTGGCCACTTCGTCGATGGCCTTGTCGATGGTCGCGCTGCGGTCGTTGCCCGACACCTGCTTGCCCAGGATCTCGGTCGCGGCCGAAACGGCAACCTGAATCGCGCGGTCACGGACGGCGCGGATCGCTCCGGTCTCGGCGCTGGCGATCTGTTCCTCGGCAGCCTGCAGGCGGCGCTTGATCGACTCGTCCAGCGCGCGCTTGGCCTTTTCGGCTTCCGCCGTAGCTTCGCGCTTGGCATTGGCGACGATGTCGTCGGCCTGGCCCTTCACTTCGCGCTGGCGACGCTCATAGCTCGCATAGATCTCCTGCGCTTCCTCGCGCAGGCGACGGGCCTCGGCCAGATCATTGCGAATGCCTTCCGCGCGCTTGTCCAGAAGTCCGCCGATGATCCCGGGAACCCGGAAATACAGCAGGACCAGAACAAAGGCGATGAACGCCAGCAGAACGACGAAATCGGTGTTCCGGAACGAGAAGAACGGACCGGACGCTGCCAGAGCGGGAGTCGCGCCAAGAAGCGCGAAAAGAACGCTGAGACGCTTCATTGCAGGGCTCCCTTCAGTCGCTGATCGACAGCCTCGTTGACCAGAGCCTGATCGGAGGTACCACCGAAGGTCCGGACCAGTTCCTCGGTCACGTCGCGGGCAACGCTGCGCGCATCCTCGACGGCCGAAGTGCGGATCTCGCCGATGCGCTTTTCCGACTCTGCGGTGCGCGCGGCAATCTCGGCGTCGGCCTTGGCGATGGCCTTGTCCAGTTCCTTCTGGATCTCGGCCTTGTTGGCCGCGACGATCTTGTTCGCTTCGGCCCGGGCATCCGCAAGCGCCTTGTCATAGGCTGCTTCGGCTTCCTTGGCTTTCTGCTTGAATTCCTCGGCCGCCATCAGGTCGCCGGTGATGGCCCCCTGACGATCGGAGAGCACGCCGCCAATGCGCGGAAGCGCGATGCGCGACAGCACCCAATAAAGCACCGCCAGCGTGACCAGAAGCCAGAAGATCTGGTTGCCGAAGGTGCTGATATCCAGCTGCGGCATGCCGGCTGCGGATTCAGCACCGTGCGCGGCAGCCGCCGCATGGGCTGCATCAGCCGCATGGCCAGCCGCATCGGCGGATTCGGTGATGGTCACCGTTTCGGTTTGTTCGACCACGACGGGCGCGGTCTGTTGCAACAGGCTGATCATTTCCTACCCCATGCCGGTCGTTTCACAATCGGGTGGGCGCGTCACGCCCCCACCCAACCGCAAGGATGGCAAAGGATCAGACTGCGAACAGCAGCAGCAGAGCGACGAGGAACGAGAAGATCCCCAGAGCTTCGGCGAAGGCCATGCCGATGAACAGCGTCGCGGTCTGCGAAGCGGCTGCCGACGGGTTGCGCAGAGCGCCCGCCAGGTAGTTGCCAGCAACGTTGCCCACACCGACGGCTGCACCAGCCATACCGATGCAAGCCAGGCCTGCGCCGAGATACTGTCCGAGTTGACCCAGATTTTCCATATTCATGCTCCTTGAGGCTTGGAAAGGGTTGTGAATTTGTTCCGACCGTCTGCGGGGCTCAGTGGCCCGGGTGCAGCGCATCCTTCAGATAGACGCAGGTCAGGATGGTGAAGACATAGGCCTGAATGGTCACGACCAGCACTTCCAGCGCATAGACGCCGACGATGGCCAGGATCGAGACGGGGGCCAGAGCAACGACTGCGGCGAAGGCTGCGAAGACCTTCATCACCGCGTGGCCTGCCATGATGTTGCCGGCAAGACGAATGGAGTGGCTGACCGGACGCACGAAGTACGAGATCAGTTCGATGATCGCCAGAACCGGGCGCATCGCTGCCGGAGCCGAGCTGACCCAGAAGAGGCCCAGGAAGTGGCTGCCGTTTTTCACGAAGCCCAGAATGGTCACGAAGAAGAAGACCATGAAGGCCAGAACCGCGGTCACCGCGATCTGCGAGGTGGGCGAGAAGGACATCGGCAGCAGCGCCAGGGCGTTGGCGAACAGGATGAAGCAGAACAGCGTCATCACATAGGGGAAGTATTTCAGCCCCTCTTTGCCGGTGATGTCCTCGACCATCTTGCGAACCATGCCATAGGTCAGTTCAGCGATGGACTGGCTGCGGCTGGGAACGATGGCGCGGCCACGGGTGCCGAAGACCAGCAGAGCAATGACGGCCAGCGCCGACAGCGCCATCCACAGCATCGCGTTGGTCGGGGTGTACCAGCTGATCGGGCCATCCCCGAAAAGCGGCTTGACGATGAACTGGTCCATCGGGTGGAAAACCAGACCACCGACCTCTTCTTCTGCTGCTGCCATCGTCATTCACCCTTGTCGTCTCCGGGGCGCCCCGGTGTCTTGCCAATTTCATTCGCCGTTCGCATCATGGTCTTCACCCCGGCCACAAGGCCCAAGAGGACGAAGATCACAAGAAAGAGCGGCATGGTGCTGAACAATGTGTCCAGCCCGAACCCTATTCCAAACCCGATGGCCAATCCCGCCACCAGCTCCGTGACCATGCGCCAGGCGATATTGGCCTGGTGGTATTTGTCCATGACGACCTCTTTGGGTCCGTCATCGATCTTCTGCGCGAGCCTGTGCTCCAGAGATTTCAGGCGCTCGGCATCCCGGACCCGCGCGGCCTCTGTCTCTGGCTCGTCAGCCAAGGCTCACACTCCCGTTATTTGTTGCGGCGGTGATAGGCACTTGACGGCCCTGAGTCAAGCAACCGGAACTGCATATCAAGACATTGATTTATAATGACATTGACAAAATGTCGCACCTTGGGTGTAGGCCGAAAACGCCTACAGATAGTGGTGGAGAATATTCAACCCGCGAGTTAAGGAAGGGATCGATGACCCAGAACATGCCGCAACTCGACGCGATTTTCTCCGCCCTGGCCGATCCGACGCGGCGGGCCATTCTGGGCATGCTGCTGGAAGACGACATGGCCGTCACCGATGTCGCGGCGCCCTTCCCGATCAGCCTGGCGGCTATCTCGAAGCATCTGGCCGTGCTGGCGGCGGCCGGGCTGATCCAGCAAGAGCGGCGCGGTCGCATCATCTGGTGCAAGCTGATGCCCGACGGTCTGCGCTCGGCCTCGGTCTGGATGCAGGGCTTCGGTCAGTTCGAGCCCGTCGATCTGGATGCGTTCGAGCGCTTCCTGGATCTGGAGTTCAATCCGCTTGTAAATGGCGACGACTGATCGCGGATTTTAACAATTTATTAATTCATATTAACGGCATGTGTTAAATTCATCACAAGCCGAGATGATCTGTGAATCCTCTGATCGAAGCATTTTTAATAACATCAGAGTTGCAACATAGGATTCGATACCACTCAGGGTTTATCGAGGCTTTGGATGCAATATACGATCCTGACGGCGACCTTCAGCACCAAGGTCTATACGAACCCTTCTGCGACAGGTTCGAACCAGTGGCGTCCATTCCTGAACCAATCGAACATCAGCTTCCAGAACGCGCAAATGGGCACCGTCATGATCGAGGATGACGACGCCACTTTCGGCAGCCTCACGCCCAGCTTCTACGATGACCCCGGCCTTGCGACGGGACAGTCTCTGGTCAATGCCGCGACCTTCGGCACGAATGGCACAGTGGTCCCTGCGGGGACGCGGATGTCCTATTTTCAGGCCACCATTCTCGAAGATCCCAACGGCAACCGGTTCCATGTCTTCTTTCCGACGATCCAGGATCTGTCGAAGGACCCCTATCCGATTGAGGTTGGTGACCGGCACACCGTCATGATCATCGCGCAACCGACCGTGGATGGCACTGGAAATACCGTCTGGCCTGAGTTTCGCACCGATGTTCTTTATCGCGCGCGCGGCACGCATGGGGTCAGCATCAACAACACCTCGACACGTTATGATCTGTCGATGCAAGCCCCCGACTGCTTTGCCGAGGGTACGCTGATCGAGACGGCCTCCGGTCCGCGTGCGATTGAGGGGCTGGCGGTCGGAGATCTGGTCCTCACGCGCGATCACGGTCCGCAACCGATCCGCTGGATCGGCGGTGCGCGCCTGTCGCAGGCCCGGCTTCAACTGATGCCGAAGATGCAGCCGATCCGCATCCGAAAGGACGCGCTTGGTCGCTGCATGCCGCAACAGGATCTGCTGGTCTCGCCGCAGCATCGCGTGCTGATCCGTTCGGTGATCGCGCGTCGGATGTTCGGGGCAGAGGAAGTGCTGGTCGCCGCGAAGCACCTGACCGGGGTGCCCGGGATCGAGACGGTATGCCCAGCCGAAGGCGTGAGCTATTTCCACATCCTTCTGGACCGGCATGAGTTGATCCGGGCCAATGGCTCCTGGTCAGAGACGCTGTTTCTGGGCCCGCAGGTCATGGGCGGCGCCAACGCGTCCGCCCTGCAAGAGGTCGCAGCCCTGTTCCCTGAACTTGCAACCAGCGCCGAAGCTGCAGGTGCACGCCCCTTCATCGCAGGCCGTGAAGGCCGCAAGCTGGCCGAGCGCCATCTAAAAAACGGCAAGGCGCTGGTCTGCTAAAATGAAAAAAGGCCGGGCATAGCCCGGCCTCAATTACTTCACCGTGATACGGCCATCCAGCTTGGGCGCAAAATCCGGCCCCTGCTTGGCCAGATATTCGGCCAGCACATCCGCAAGATCCGGCCCGAAGTCATAGGCGTCGGTGCCGTTCGTCTCGAAGACGGTGTAACCATCCCCACCCAGACGCATGTAGTTGTTCGAGACGACGCCATAGACCTTCGACAGATCGATGGGTTGCCAATTCCCACCTTCGCGCACCTGCACCTCGCTGATGCGGCTGCCAGCAGGCGCGGCGGGATCGACGGTGTATTTCAGCCCCGAGACCTGCGCGAAACGTCCCGCGCCTTCCTCATATTGGCTGGCGCCGTTCTCCAGCGCCGCCACGACATCCGCACCTTTCAGCTGGAAGGTCGACAGGGTGTTCTGGAAGGGCAGAACCGTCATCACCTCACCCATCGTCACCTCACCGGCGTCGATCGAGGCCCGCAGCCCGCCCCCGTTCTCGATGGCAATGGTGACGCCCTGATCCTTGACCCGATCCAGCATGGCATCGGTCACGACGACGCCCATCTCGCATTCGCGGGCGCGGCATTCGGTGCGGTCTCCGCTGATCGGGGCCTTGATCTCTGCTACCTTGCGCTGCTTCAGCTCTTCGATGGGCGCGCCCATCTCCTTGACCCGAGCGGCCAGCTTTTCATCCGGCACGACCGAGGAATCCAGCAAGATCGGCTGGCCTTCCGCCTTGATCAGCTTGCCCTTGTCATCCCAGGTCAGCGTGAGATGGCCCAGATACTTGCCATAGGAATAGGCCGTGGCCACAGGCACCTCGACACCATCCGAGGCCGCAACCATCGTCGGATAGGGCCCTTCGGCCCCCTCCATATCGCCCAGAAGCGTATGGCTGTGCCCGCCAATGATCGCGTCGATCCCGGCGACTTCGGCTGCGAATTCCTGATCGCGCTTATAGCCGGTGTGGGTCAGCGCGATGATCTTGTCGACACCGGCATCGGACAACTCCTGAACCTGGGCTTTCAGGCTGTCCATATCGTCCATGAAGATGACCTTGTCGCCCGGAGACGCGGTCTCCGGCGTGTCCATCGCCAGCGCCGAAACGATGCCGACCTTCTGGTCGCCCACGTCCAGGGTCAGCGATTTGCCGACCTTGTCCTTCAGCGGCTCGGACTGCGACAGGTCGAGGTTGCCCGAGATGACCGGGAAGTTCACCCCATTTGCCAGAACCGCCAACCCCTCGGGGCCGTCGTCGAACTCATGATTGCCGACCGCCATAGCATCGAAGCCGATGGCATTCATGAACTCGACCGTGTCCTTGCCCTTGTAGGTCGTATAGAACAGGCTACCCTGATACTGATCGCCCGCATCCAGCACGATCACATTCTGGCCATCGGCTTTCAGCTGGTCACGCAGTTCACGGATCTTGGTCGCAAGACGTGCGACGCCGCCAAAGCATTCGTTCTTGGCCTCAGCCTCGGCATCACATGTGCTGTCCGACTTGTTGATTGGCTCCACTCGACTGTGAAAGTCATTGATGTGAAGGACATGCAGCGTGTAATCGGCCTGCGCCGCACCTGCAGAAATCGCGACACAAGCGGATGAAATCAGCAACCAACGTTTCATTCTCTGCCCCATTCAAGAATGTTATCCGGACGGGGCAAAGCTTGGGCGAAGCGTCTGGCGAGGTCAATCGCAGTTCGCCCGAATGAAAGCCGCTTGACCGGAACCCCGACGCATCGCAAAGAACCGTTCATGCTGGTTTACAAAATCTTCCGCACCCCCGAGATGGAGGCCTTCATGAAAGTGGGCCGGACCGCTGGTGCGCCCGTGGATCTGGCGGATGGCTATGTCCATCTGTCCACCTCGAAGCAGGTCGCTGAAACGCTGTCGCGCCATTTCGTGGGTGAGCCGGGCCTCTGGCTGCTGGCGCTTGAAACCGACACGCTATCGGACCTGAAGTGGGAGCCATCGCGCGGCGGAGACCTTTTCCCGCATCTCTACCGGGAGCTGATGGCCGCCGATGTCCTCTGGTCGCGGGAGATCCCGCTTGGCCCACAGGGACACGAGATCGGAGAGTTGGAATGACCCTGATCGAACGTCTGGGCGTCGCGGCGCTCCATCGCTTCTCGCCGGAAAAGGCGCATGATCTGTCACTTCTGGCGCTGAAAAGCGGTGTCGTTCCTCTGGCGGGCGCGCCAGTAACCTCGAAGCGGCTGCAAACCACTCTGGCCGGTCTTGCCCTGCCGAACCCGGTGGGTCTTGCGGCGGGCTACGACAAGAACGCCAAGGCGCTGCCTGCCCTGATGCGCGCAGGCTTCGGCTTTGTCGAGGTCGGCGCGGCCACTCCGCGCCCTCAGCCCGGAAACCCCAAGCCGCGACTGTTTCGCTTGTCCGAGGACCGCGCGATCATCAATCGCTTCGGCTTCAACAACGAAGGTGCCGAGGCAATTGCCGCGCGCATGGCGCTGCGTCCCAAGGGCATTCCGGTCGGCCTGAACATTGGGGCCAACAAGGACAGCAGTGATCGCAGCGCCGATTTCGCGAAGGTTGTCGCCGTTGCGGGCACCGTTTCGGACTTCCTGACCGTGAACGTATCCTCGCCCAACACCGAAAAGCTGCGGGATCTGCAGGGCGCGGATGCGCTGGCAGCTCTGCTGGACGGCGTTCTGCGGGCGCGCGACGCCCTGCCCAACCGCCCGCCCGTCTTTATCAAGATCGCGCCTGACCTTGATGAGCAGGGGTTGGCGGATCTTGCCGCAGTGGTCTCAGCCGCTGGCATCGACGGGGTCATCGCGACCAACACGACCTTGTCGCGCGACGGCCTTGCCTCACCCCATGCAGGCGAAGCAGGCGGACTTTCAGGCGCACCGCTGTTTGAACGCTCGACCCGGATGCTGGCCCGCCTTTACGCGCTGACAAATGGAACGATTCCCCTGATCGGAGTCGGTGGCATCAGTTCACCCGAACAGGCTTGGCAGAAACTCCGCGCCGGAGCCTCGGCCGTCCAGATCTATTCGGCGCTGATCTATCAGGGATTTTCGCTGGCGGGCCAGATCGCGGACTTTATCGACCACAGGCTTGAAGCCGAAAGCCTGACCCTGACCGAACTGACCGGCAGCGGAGTGCAAGACTGGCTTTAAGGGCAGCGGAGGTCAGAACAGGCCCTCATGCCCCAAAAGCTGGTTCATCGTGTTCGACGGCTCGGCGCAACCGGCATCGCCGATGATCCGCGCAGGCACGCCCGCAACCGTCTTGCAGGGCGGAACGTCGCTCAGCACGACAGATCCGGCCGCGATCCGCGAATTGTTCCCGACCCGGATATTGCCCAGAACCTTGGCCCCGGCTCCGATCAACACACCCGAGCCGATTTTGGGGTGGCGGTCGCCATCTTCTTTCCCGGTCCCGCCCAGGGTCACCGAATGCAGCATTGAAACGTCATCGCCCACCACCGCGGTCTCACCGATCACGATGGAATGCGCGTGGTCGATCATGATCCCGTTTCCGATGCGGGCGCCCGGATGGATGTCGACGCCAAAAACCTCCGAGCAGCGCATCTGCACGAAATAGGCCATGTCGAACCGGCCGGTTTTCCACAGCCAATGCCCGATGCGATAGGCCTGAAGCGCCTGAAATCCCTTGAAGAACAGGATAGGCTGCATCAGCCGATGGGTCGCCGGATCGCGTTCATAGACGGCCATCAGATCGGCCCGCGCCGCCACCGAAAGGTCCGGAGCCCGCGCGAAGGCATCGTCGGCGATTTCCCGCAGGATCTGCTCGCTCATTTCGCGCGACGCCAGCTTCAGCGAAAAGCGATAGGCCAGCGCCGCTTCCAGAGTCGCGTGGTGCAGCAGCCCCGCGTGGATCAGCGCGCCCAGCAATGGCTCGTTCCGGACGGCGACCCGCGCCTCACGCTGAATGCGGCTCCAGATGGATTCGCGCGGCGCAGGCAGGTCGTCTCCGCGTGCCTCGACCATGTCATCGTTCAACTTCATGATGATCCCCGCGCGTCAGGTTGCTCCTGCTCTTATGTAGGAGAAACCTGACAGCGCGAAAAGGGCCACTCACACCGGAATGCGCAGTTCCAACCAATGGGCGACCAGCCTGATCTTCCCACCCGTGAAGTTGCCGCCCACGGCGGAAATCAGGATCGGCTCCGGTTCCCAATAGGTCATCGGCTGCGACAGGATCCCGCGTGACCATGTATCCTTCGGCTTTCCCAGCCCCTGCCCGAAGCGGTTCAATGCGCCTGCCGTGCCTGCGGACCAGCTTGTCAGCCCGCCCGTGATCGGCTCAAGGACGCGCGCAGTCACGCCGATCACCATGGCCCCCGTCGGCAGCACCATCGTCGATGCCACGGAACTGCCCGAGGCCAGCGTCAGATCCTCGGACGCCTGCATCGCAACAAGGCCCGAGCCATGCGCGCCCATGTTCAGCGCGCCAGGAACCCAGCTGCGCCCGTCATGGATCGCCGTTACGCCCTGATCGGCGATGACGGCGCGACGTCCATAGGAAGGCGCGACGAAGATCCACCCTCCATTCGCGCCAATGGCGATCTGACCATCGCGGCCCTCCCAAGCGTTGACGGCTCCGACGGGCACGGCCCAGCAATGCCCGTCAATCACCACCGACGGCGGGATCGTCCGGCGCGTGCTTTGCAACACAAGATCAAGCTGGCCATCCACGCGCAGCAGCGCATCGTTGACCGTCACATGCTTTTGCGCCTGCGCTGGCATCAGCAAAGGCAGGTCGCAGTTGGCAGTTGCGTTCTCAGACATGAATGGTCCTCCTGACAGATGGCCCCGCCCCGTAGACATCGGACAGTTGGGCAACTTCGATTGCAAAATCTCCACCGGTAACGGCGGCATTCCAGACCGAGACCGGCACGGTCCAGTTGGGCGAGTTGACGACGGCTTGATGCAGGATCGCGCCCGCGCGGGTCAGCCGAACGCTATAGCGCTCCTGCGCCTCGCCCAGCGGCACGTCCGGACCCTCCCAACCGTCCCCCTGAATGCGGGTACGCCGCACCCACGAGACATCGCGCTCGACGACCTCAAGATGGCAGGGCGACAGCGGACGCAGCCCTGCGCCTCTGAACGCGGCAGCGATATGGCGATAGCTCGGGTCATCTGGCCCGCGCGTGCCTGGCCCGATCCGCCAATGCCGCAACTGCCCCCGGGCCGAGGGCGGCAGATCCATCTGAACTGCCGCCCGGTCCACCAGAACAACCACGCTGCCCGCAGGCCACACCTGCGGCATCAGCGCGTCGGTTCCCGCCTGCCCCCGCAAACGGACCGAGATGTCCCAGACCCCCGGTGCGACCAAAGATGCCTGCTGGAACTGAAAAAGCTCCCACCCTTCGGCCGATCCGTCGCCAATGGCCATCAGATTGGCACCGGCCAGCAGGGCAGCCGCATTCGCCGCCCGAAGCTGACCGCCCTTCATCCGGACACGCAGCGCCGGTCCCCGATCCCAGCAACCCGCCCTTGCAGCGCCCAAAGGCGTCTCGGTCCGCCCCATGACAGAGGGCACTGGCACGATGCGATTGCGCTCATACCCGCCCTCTGCCTCGGTCGAGACCCAGACCGCAGCCGAGCCCGGCCAGGGAGTCGCCGAGACCGCCAGATGCGGTGCATGCGGAACCTCGTCGCCTCGCAACAGCGGCAGGTCCAGAAAGACCGACCACAGTGGCACGGGCGGCGAAAACGGTCGCAGCAGCACCTGTTCATCCAAGGCCTTCGCAGGCAGATAGACGCCGGGCTCGACCCGCACGGCATCGACCTGCATCGCACCCGAATGCTCGACCCGGTCGATCCGCCAGCGTTTCGCGGCCCCCTGCCCGTCCTGCAACCGAACGACATCGCCCGGACCAAGATCGCTCAGCGACGGCGGCAGGACGAAACGCGCTGTATCGCGTGCGACAATCGCCTCGGCCAACCAGCGCTCGGCCATCGACTGCCCTTCGGCGCGGGTCAGGGCCAGCGGCATCTCGGTGTCTGCGACCGCCAGAAACTCGGTCCCCGGCAGCATGCTCTCGGCGGTCCGCGTGGCATAGTCGCCACCCGTTTCGACATGGCTCAAACGCACGCGCCCCGTCAGTTCCGCATCCGCCGCCCGCGCGAGTTCAACGCCATCAAGATCATCCGTCGCCACCAGATCCTCGGTGGTGATCTCGGCCTTGACCCTGGCGTCCCGCATGACGAAACGCAGCGTCCCGTCCCGCTCGACGGCATCGAAACCGTAAGCCAGCATCAAAGGCTGCAAGGCCGCCCGCCCGGTCTCGTGCCCGTTCAGGGCAAAGCCGCGCACCAGCCCGGTCAGATCCTCGACGTCGAACGCGCGAACACCTGCAATCCTGCAGACCTCGGCCACAAGATCGGCCAGCGGCACCGCTCCGGCGCGGCCATTCAGCCAGTGCCCGCGCGCCCATGCCGGGCCGTCGGACCACAGATCCGTCCGCGCCGGAAAGATCGGGAATGGCCGCGCATCCCAGCACCAGACATGCGCCCTGCTCATGTCGATCATCCGTCCGGCCCCCATGCGCCCGAAGGCAGCACGTGCCGGGTTGTTCGCAGCCTCAGTCCAGAACTCGGTCATCGCCCGCACATAGGCGGCCTGAATAACATCATCGCGGCGCCCGTCCGAGTAATAGGGCAGCACCGATTCCGAACTCATCGCATCCAGAAACTTGTTGGGCTGGTTGGTCGCGCGGTCCAGCGCTGCGCAGCCCATTTCCGTGAACCACACCGGCTTGGACGCAGGCTGCCATCCGGTCGGACTGGCCTGCCTGACACCGTCGATCCGGTTGTGATGCGGGTTCATCCACCAGTTGCGAATGTCCTTGTAGCGCCAGACCCAGGGCTCATCATATGCGCCATCGGTGATCTCGGTCCGCACCTGATCGTCGCGATCACGGTCGCTGGCGTAGTACCAGTCATACCCCTCGCCTCCGGCGACATTGGCCTGCAGATAGGCCGGGTTTTCGATCTGGCCCCAAGCCGCGTCCAGATGATCCTCGCCATCGCGCCAATCGGACAGCGGCATGTAATTGTCGATGCCGATGAAATCGATGTTGTCGTCGGCCCAAAGCGGGTCGAGATGGAAATACAGATCTCCGTTCCCCGGGTGATACCCGAAATACTCCGACCAGTCCGACGCGTAGCCGATCTTGACGCCCTCGCCCAGAATGGCCCGCACATCTGCGGCCAATCTGCGCAGCTGCTCGACCGCCGGGAAGCGGTGTTGCGGGCCACGGATCTGCGTCAGCCCCACCATCTCTGATCCGATGAGGAAGGCGTCAATCCCGCCCGCCGCCTTGCACAGATGCGCATAGTGCAGGATGAAACGGCGATAGGACCACTCTTGCGGCCCTGCATAAGTAATCGTCTCGCCCGAATGCGTGAAGTCCGACGCCTCGGCCGTACCGAAGAACCTTGCAACCTCCTGAACTGCCGCCTCAGACCCGGCCGAACTGCCCGTCCGGCCCGCAGCAATCGCCGTGGTGATCCGTCCACGCCAGGGCATGACCGGTTGATGCGGCGCATCGCTCCAGGGATCGGGACGGCCGTTCGCGGCAAGCTGCTCCATCAGGATGAAGGGATAGAACACCGCCTTCTGCCCGCGCGCCGAGATCGCCCGCAGCGCCTCGATCACCGAGGCATCGGCGGGCGTTCCGCCATAGATCGGGCGGTCGTTCACCCGCGCGACCTCATCGGCATCCTCGCGCCCGATCCCGCCCGAGCGCCAGGCCATCTCGCGTCCGTCGCGCGCCTTGTCCTCGACCTTGGGGCGCACGGTGCATTCGCCGACGCGCAGGTCGTCACCAAACCAGGACACGACGAGCGACACCGAGCCGACACGCGGCAGTTCCCGCTGCAGGGTCTGCATCGAGGCCGCGAAATCCGACCCGGCCAGCGGCGTATTGCGGTTGACCACCTGCGTCTCGCCCAGCCCCAGATCATAGCTGACCGGCGTCGTCGCCAGCGAGTACTCGCCCGTCCCGGGGATCAGCGCCACGGCCTCGACCTGCCGCGAGAGGCCACGCCCCCCTTTGGCCGCGCGCGTCACCTCGAAGGACAGTTGCGGCACGCGGTTGCCCCAACGCTCCAGCAACAAATCCTCGGCCACGACATAGGCAATGCCGCGATAAGAGGGCGCGCTGTCACCCTCATGCGCGGCAATCGCGGGATCGGGCAGCTGATTTTCACCACCCGTATAGACGCGAAGGTTCAGATCCTCGAGCGCGACCTCTTCGCCATCGGCCCAGATCCGGCCGACGCCAAGGATCGGCCCTTCGCAGAGTGCCAACGCAAAGCTCAGCCGATAGCCGATCTCGGTGACACGCGGACCGGTGCCCTTGCCGCCGCCCTGCTCGCGCTTCACCTCGACCAGAGGCGAGGCCCAGATGACATGCCCCGGAACCCGCATCTGGCCCCAGATGCGCGGGATCGCTGTGCCTTCACCCGCCGTCTGGATCCGCATGCGGTCGACCCGGCCCGTCTCGACCGCCTTCGATCCGCCGCCCAGCAGGCGCTGATCGATGACGCGCCCCAGCGTCGCACCGACCGCACGTCCGATCACGGCCCCTGACAAGCCCAGAACCGTGCCGCCAAAGCCCGAGCCCAGAGCAGCCCCTGCCGCCGACAGAAGTATCGTCGCCATTCAGCCTTATCCTTTTCGCTTAAAGCGTGGGGAACCTGAATCTCCCCGCGATCCGTGTCCGCCAGGGCATGCCCAGCGGACTCTCGACAACGCCATGCCGGTCATAGGCATGGACAAAACTTGCAGCCGGGCCGGTCTGGGCCAGAATGCCCATATGCTTGGCCACCGCATCGCCGCGCATCCGGAAGACCAGCACGTCGCCGGGCTGCTCATCCTCAGCCGCCCGCAGCAGCAGGCCTGCGCGATCAAGCAGAAGCTCGCTTCCGCCCACCTCGCCCCAATCCGGCGTATAGGCCGGCAAGGCCATAGGCTCTGGTCCGATCAGCTCGCGCCAGATGCCCCGGATCAGCCCTAGGCAATCCGTTCCGGCCCCCTTGACCGAGGCCTGATGAATATAGGGCGTGCCGATCCAGCCGCGCGCGGCCCTGACAATCTGTTCACTCATTTGACCACCTGCGGGGCCAGCAGCCAGTCCTCGGGCGGAAGGTGAGGAAAGCCGCGAAAGTTCGGGAAGTTCAGAAACTTCAGCCTGCAGGTCTCGGCGCGCTTATCGCATCCGGCGATCAGCTTGACCCGGTCGCCCGGCTGCGGCGCGATGCCCAGCCCGGCCCATAGCTCGACCTCTCGCCCGGCCCCGCTGAGGCCCGTGTCATTCTTGATCAGCGCGGTCAGCCCCTCGGCTGCCCCGGACAGCACGACAAGGCTGCCGCGTTCGAACCAGCGGCTTTCGTGCCCGACAATGCCGCTCAGCCGAAACCTCGCGCCCTCCTGAACCTCAAGCACGGTCCCTTCCACCGAATAGCCCGCGCGACCAAGGTCAAAGCGGCAGGCCTTGTCGCCCAGTTCCGCCGCGCAACGCGGGTGGTAAACCCGTCCCTGCGCACGGTTCAAAGGCTCCGAGAGGCCGCGCAGCTCGGCCCGGAAGGCACCGCCGTTGCGGGTCACCTCACCCAGATGGCCGCGGAAAACCAGACGCCGGTTTTGCGGCGCGCTCCAATCGACGTCCCAAAGCCGCACATCCGCCGCGTCCCAGCGCCCCGCCATCAGGTCGATCTCGGTAATGGCGCTGTCGGACAGAAGGCCAACGGCTTCGGTATTGTCGACCGACAGCCCCAGCCCCTGCACCACGGCCCGCGCGGTCAGACCGGCATCGGGCCGAAATGTGATACCATCGAAGGCGATGGCCTCATCATGATCGGTGAAGCCCAGCGTGACGCCATCGCTCCGCGTCACCGCCCAGGCGCGCGCAATCGTTGCCGTGTTCATAGACGCACCTCGATGATCGGAACCTGAGGCAGGTCGCCCGCCTGAAACGACGCAACCGAGACCGCGATCCGGTCGGTATCGAACCGCACCGGCACATCGAACTCGAACCCGGCCGAGACCATCGCCCCCTGTTCGGGCGGCGCGTTGAACCGCAAGACGCCCGTCGACAGATCGACCTCGAAATCGACGCCTTCGCGCATCTGGTCGCTGCCGACCGCGGCTAGGACCGTGCCCTCGACCGGTTTCAGGATCGGGCGCCAATAGCGGGCCGGACCCGAGGCATAGGCCTTGCGCAGCCGGAACTCCTTCTGCTGCCCGTCGCCGGTCCCGATCTCCTGATCCAGAAACCCCGGAGCCGCCGCCGGAGCCGAGGATTTGTAATCCGCCCAATCTTTCCAGCGGAAGGCGTGGAGTTGCCCAGCCCGCGCCTCGAAAAAGGCGATCAGCCCCGCGACATCGTCCAGCGAGCGCAGCCCAAGCCCCGCATCATAGCGGCGTCGGGAATGCGCCCAGGGTGTCCTGCGCTCTTCATGGCCATTCGTCATCATGACGATTTCGGTGCGCCGCTCGGGGCCACCGACCGAACCGAAAGAGAGGTTTGCGGGAAACCGGATCTCGTGAAATGCCATCGCTAGCCGTTCCTTTCGCCACGCGCCAGCATCCGCCCAAGCGAGGCGGCAATCTGGCTTTGGCTGCGTTGAAAGCCCCCGATATCCGGGGTCGAGATATTGAAGGTCACATTGACCGGTCGGCCTCCGCCCCCTGCGCCTGCAACCCCCAGCCGCCCGTCCGCGCCTCGGCGCAGCGGCATGATGGCCTCGGGCCCCGCCTCACCCATAAGGCCGGTGGCCCCGCGCATCGGGAAATAGGTGGGCTGGCTGACGACGCCACCTTTGGCAAAGGGCATCACCCGCCCCTGTGAAAACGCGCCGCCCATCGCAAAAGGCATCGCGCCCGAGACCATGCCGCTGACCCCCTGCGCCACCGCCCCGGCCAAGGCTTGCTCGATGGGCCGCATGGCAATGGCAAAGGCCGTGTCGGCCATGCTGCGCGCCACGCCCTTCAGCGCATCGCTCAGCTTTATCCCGTCAAACACCAGCCCGTCGAAAGCGCGGCGCAGGCCCGAGCTGATGCCGCTGGTCAGGTTCCCGACCTCGCGCCCGGTGTAAACCATCGACTCGCGCAGCCGGGCCAGCTCGGCATCAAAGGCAGCCGCCACGCGACCTGCATCGTCAAAGCTTCGGCCCAGACCGGCGGTTTCCGCCTCCTCCAGCCGATCGAATCCGTCCTTGTTCGCCACGACGGTCCCCCTTTGTGTCCTGAATATTTTCCGTACCCGCATCCTTCGCGGCTGCAGGCACATCGGGATAGCGCGCACTCAGCGCCTGAAGGCGCGCGCGGGTCATCCCCGTCTGGCCCTCCAGATCGACACCCAGCATCAGCGCCAGCTCAGCCGGTGTCAGCGCCCAGAAATCACCGGGCGTCAGCCCCAGCCCCCCAAGGCGCTGAGGTGCCATGCCCACGCGCATCAGCCCCGGCCAGTCCAGCACAGGCGATGTGGCCTCAGTCACGGCGTAGCCAAGCGAAAGGCCCGCGCCAGCAATTCGGCCGCCGCTTTCGCGGCCCCGACCGGCCCGCCGCCGATATCGACGGCCAGCAGGTCACGGGCCTCGCCCGCCCAGCCACCACCCCGCAGGCCCGCTGCCAGAACCGCCAGCACGTCGCGGCTCGAGAAGCTGCCGCCCTCGAACCGCTCGACCACCGCGATCATGCTTTGCGCCCCCAGCGCGCCTTCCAACTCGGCCAGCGCGCCCAGGGTCAGGCGCGCGACATGTCGCTGACCGTCAAGGACGACCTCGACCTCTCCTCGCATGGAATTGGACATGCCGCCCCCTTACAGCGCGACGAAGCTGATCGCCCCGGCGCTCGCCAGGGAAATCTCGTAGGTCGCCTCGCCGTTATAGCTTCCGGCATATTCCAGACTGGTGATCTGGAACGGCCCCTCGACGGTGCCGAAATCGGGGATCACCACCTGGAAATGCGGCACCTCACCATCGAAGAACACCTGCCGCGCGCGCCCGTCGGTGGTGCTGTCGCGAAACACCCCCGAGCCCGAGATGCTGGCCGAGCGTACACCCGCCCCCGCCAGCAATTCGCGCCAGCGGCCCTGACTTTCCAGGCTGGTGACATCCACCGTCTCGGCGTTGAACCCCAGACGCGAGGCCCGCAGGCCCGCAATCGTCTCGAACTGGCCATTGCCGTTCATGTCCATTTTGACCAGAAGGTCGCGCCCGTTCTGTACTGCCATGTCTCTCTCCTCAACCCAGGTCGATGCGCGCGCGAAAGATCAGGTCGACCCTTCGGCCCGCGCCGTTTTCCACGCGCCGCGCCTTGGCGCGCAGCAGCCACAATCCGACCAGATGCCCTCGCTCCAGCATGATGCGCGCCTGCTCCAGCGCGTCCGAGATCGCCGCCGCCGCCGCCTTCACCACGCTGAAGCCACCCGCATCCGCCGTGCCGGTCAGCACCGAGACGACGAAATCATGCGTTGCCCCCGCACCGGTCATATCGCCCGCATCGCGGGTTTCTTCGGTGCCCAGCGCCACATAGGCGCCCGACGGCGCGCTGACCGGCATGGCGTCATAGATCGCGTCGCCCACCAGATCGGTCAGCGACGCATCCTGTCGCAGCGTCTCGTAAACCGCCGTTTGCAGAGCAACTGCCGCCGCATAACTCATGCCTGCATCTCCTCTTTTGCGACACAGATCAGCCAGCGCCCCGCCGGATCGCTTTCCGAGACCGCCTCGATCCGAAAGCGGCGCGCCCGGCGGCCCTCGCCCATGCGAAACCTTTGCCCGGGGCGCGGGCGGCGAGGATCACCGGAGGGCGCGGATCTGACAGAAATCCGCCAGCTCACGACACTTTCCATGCCCACTTCGGCGAACCGCTCGCCACCCGCGCCCGACCGCATCTCGGCCCCAAGCCGCCCCTCGTCGCGCCAGACCATGCGATAGCCGCCCATCCGGTCGGGCTCGCGCAACTGCGTCTCAAGGGTCAGCGTCATCGTCAGTCTTGGCACCTTCATCCGCGCCTCCGCAGCGCGCGACGCCCGCCCAGCAGCCGGACCGAGCGCCAGCGCTCGATTAGCGCGCTCACGCCGAAGGGCATGGCACCCGCGCTGCCCTCGAAGCTGCGATCTTCATAGCAACGCGCCGCCAGCAGCAGCACCGCCTGCGCCAGATCGGCAGGGATCTTGTCCCAGCTTTCGCCGAAACCCGCCTGAAACCGGATCGTGACATGCCCGCCCGCTGGCACATTCGGCAGGAACGCCCCCTGCGGCACCAGCAAGGGACGATGCGCGTCCGGCAGCAGGCGGTAGCGCCCTGCCTCGACCACGCGGACCTGCCCCTCGGCATCCACCACCTCGACCGCCTCTACCCGCGCGATGGGCGCCAGCGGCAAAGGCTGCGCCTCAGGGTCCAGCCAGTCCTCAAGCCGCAGGTTGAACCGCCGGGTCAGCAGGATCTTCCCCGTCCGCGCCTCGATCGTCGCAATGGCCGCGCGCAGATAGCCCGCAAGCGCGGTCTCCTCGGCGGCATCCGGTGCCACATCAAACCCCGAGCCCAGCCGCAGGTGATCCCGCAACAGGGCAACGGGCAGCGCTCCGCTTGGGAGCGCCGCATCTTCGTTCAGCATCATATCAGAATCTCCCCAGCCCTGGGTTCGTGCCATCCGTGAATGATCGGGGCCGCGCGCGTCCGCCCTCTCGCGCGTGCGGACAGAGCTGTGCCGGTGTGGCGAACAAGTCCGCGCGGCCCCGCTTCGGCCTTTATCAGCCGAAGTGCAGGACCTTGATGGCGCGCGGATCGGTCACACCGCCGCCGACACGCTTGGTCGCATAGAACAGGACATGCGGCTTGGCCGAGAAGGGGTCACGCAGGACGCGCAGGTCCGGACGCTCGGCGATGGTATAGCCCGCACGGAAGTCGCCGAAGGCGATGGCATTGGCGTTGCGACCGATGTCCGGCATCTCTTCGCAGACCAGCACCGGATAGCCCAGCAGCTGCGCGGGCTGACCCGCCGCCAGCGAATCCGCCCAGACGAAGCGCCCATCCGAGTCGCGCATCTTGCGCACCGCCGCCGCCGTTTTCGAGTTCATCACGAAAGTCGCGTTGCTGCGGTATTCAGCACCCAGCGCATAGACCAGATCGATCAGCGCATCAGCCGGGTTCTCTTCCGCGAAATCGCCGTCGCCGCCCGCCGGAACCTGGCCGATCTGAGCAGCACTCGCCACCGCATTCGCCGCCATCGGATGACGCAGCAGCCCCTTCGGCTTCTCGATCCCGTCGCCGCTTACGAAGGCCGCCGCCTCGGCGCGGGCGAACTTCTCGGCGATGCGGCCCGACAGCCAGCTTTCGATGTCGAAGGCCGCGTCATCCAGCAGGCGCTGGCTGGCCTTCGGCATGGCCGAAAGCTCATGCACCGGAATGACGATCCGGTCGACCGTGGGGGTCGAGGTCTCGGCCACCGTGGTCTCGCTGGCCCAGCCAGCACCGATATCGCCATGATCGACCAGCACCTCATAGCTCGAGGCCTCGATTGCGACCACATTCGCCACCCGGCGCAGCGAGGCTGTGACATTCAGCGCCTCCTGCACCTGCAGCGCCACCTGCGGCGCGGCCAGGAAGCCGCCGTCGCTGGCGGCCGTCATGCCCTTGCCTTCCAGCACCAGACCGCGCAGCCCATCATCATCGCCGTGACGGATATAGGCGTCGAACGCCTTCTGATGCGGCGCCGCCGCATCCGCCTCGGTCGAAAGAGGCGCGCGGCCCCGAAGAATGGTCTTGCGGTCCAGCATGTTCATGCGCTCGTCCTGTGCTTTGAGTTGTTTCTGAATATCATCGCGAAAGCTCTTGAGTTCGCTTGCAAACCCAGAGATTTCATCAATCAGTTCGCCAGGCATGTCCGCCCCGGCCGCGGCTTTCACCTCGGTCATGCATTTCTCCGTCTCAAGTGAAACTCAATCGGCGCGCAGCGCCATTCTGGCGGCGTGGAAGGCCGCCGCCATCTCGCTGAGGCCATCGGACTTGCGCCCGACCTTGGCCTCTCGCAGCATCGGGAAGGTCACCAGCGACACCTCCCAAAGTTCGACCTCGGTCAGCACCCGCTGGCCCTTGCCGTCCCGTTCTGCGGAAATCGTGCGGTAACCGATCGAGAGGCCGTCGATGGCCCCCGCCTCGATCAGCGCCGCCGCCTCACGCGCGCGGGCCACCTCGGGCAGCAAACGGCCCTTGACCCACAGCCCGTGCGCGTCCTCGCGGATCTCGTCCCAGACGCCGATGGGCTGGGCCGGATCGTGCTGCCACAGCATGCGCACCTTGTCGCCCCGCTGCGCCAGCCGCTTCAAACCCGCCGCATAGGCGCCCGGCGCCACCACATCGCCGCCCTGATCGCGGGCACCGAACAGGCTCGCATAGCCCTCGATGCAGCTCCCGTCCGAGACCAGCGCCTCACCGCGAGAATACTTCAACTCTAACCCGTAATCTCTTGATCTCACATCATCCTCCGCTTGGGGTATAGGACAGGATCGACTGCACCGCCTGGGTCAGGATGACGGCCACGACGCCATAGACCGTCATCCACAGCCGCCGCTCCAGCCCCTCGATCAGCGCCTCGATCCGCTCAAGCCGACGCTCGACCTGCGCGAATTGCAGCGCCATGATCCGCTCCTGCGACTCGAACCGCTGATCCTGCCAGCCGAAGGGCTCCTTCAGGAACCGCGAGCCCTCCATTCACGCCTCCGCCACGGGCGGCAGACCCAGCGCCGCGCGCTTTTCGCTGTCGGTCAGGAAGGCCGCCTCGCTGATGCGCCGCCACTGCTGGTCGCGCTCCTCGGCCAGCGCGGGCACCTGATCGGGGTCGGCGCGCAGGTCGATCTCGACATCCAGATGCTCGCTCAGCCACCAGGCGACCGCGGCCGAGACCCGTCCAACCAGCGGTAGCACCGTCAGCCGATAGAAGGCCCGATGCGCCTCAGCGTAATTCGCATAGGTCGCATCCCCGGGAATGCCCATCAGCATCGGCGGCACGCCGAAGGCCTGCGCAATCTCGCGCGCAGCGGCCTTCTTCGTCTCGTGAAACTCCATGTCGCTGGGTGAAAAGCCCATGGGCCGCCAATCGAGGCCCCCCTCCAGCAGCATCGGCCGCCCGGCATTGCGCGCGCCCTGGTGATGCATCTCCATTTCGCTCACCAGCCGGTCATATTGCTCGGGCGAGAGCGCCCCCTGCCCATCCGCGCCCTTGTAGATGATCGCCCCCGAAGGCCGCGCCGCATTGTCCAGCAGCGCCTTCGACCAGCTTGAGGCGCTGTTGTGCACATCCACCGCCACGGCCGCCGCCTGCATCGGCGACAGCCCGTAATGGTCATCCAGAGGATGAAAACTGCGGATGTGACAGATCGGATCGGGGCTGCCCTGCATGTCGAAACGGTACTTCCGCCCGCCGACGCTGTATTCATAGGCCACCGGCCAACCATCCTCCCCCGGCACGATCGCCATCCGGTCCGCGCGCAGAACGTGCAACTCCGACGGCAGGCCACTGCCCGCCTGCCCGACCGCCTCCAGATAGCCGTTCCCGCTCAGCAGTATCTGCCCGTAAAGCGTCTCAAACAGCTCCGCCCGGCCCTGCCCGCCATTGGGACGCCGCAACAGATCCATCACCGGATGGGTGTCATAACGCGACTGGCGGTCCTGACAGATCAGCGGCACCGCCGCCGCTGCTTCGGCGATCAGCCGCACCGCCCGAAATGCGACCGGATTGTTGACAAAGCCCGAGCGCACAAGGCTCGCCGTATCGCGCGGCGACCAGACCACCCGGCCCGAGCCCGCCGCCAGCGCGATCACCCGCCCGGCCGCACTCGCCTTCTGCTCCCTCTCGGGCTCCGGACCTGCCGCCCGCCCGAACAATCGAAACGCCATGCGTCCCTCCTCATGCTGAAAAAGGCCGCCAAAGCGACCGCCGGGCACGATGGCCCTTCTCTGTTGTCGAAATACCCCGCGGGGTCCGGGGGCGCGCAGCCCCCGGGCGGCTCAAAGCCTCCGAACCTGCGGCCGCAGGAAATGGCCCGCCGGCTCGATCATCAACTCATGGATCGCCCAGACCAGCGCATCCGCCCGGTCAGGCGAGCCGCGCCCCTCATAACCCTGCACGGTCATGCGGCACATCTGGTCCTCCAGCGCCCCCAACCCGCGCAGATGCCGGACCCGCCCCTGCTCATAAAGCGCGGCGACCGGCTCGGCGCGCAGCCCCTTGCCGCGCCCGGCCCTCAGGGCGCGGAACGGAACCAGAGGATCGACCTGCCGGATCACGCTCTCGACCAGATCACCGCCCTGGTTGACCTCGGCCACCAGCCGCTCGGCCCCGTGGCGCTGCATGGCGGTGATCGCCGCCCGCGCCCAGTCCAGCGGCCCGCCCCGGATCGAGGCATCCTCCAGCACATAGGCCCGCCAGTCCTGCGGCGGCCCCTTGGCGACCACACCCGCCACGATGATGCCACATTCGTCGCTGGCCTTGCCGCCGGTCACGGCCGGATCGACCGCCACCACGATGCGGTCCAGCGCCGGAGCGGTTTCGATGCGCGCCGCCTCCAGCATCGCCGTCCCCCAAAGCGCGCCTTCGACATCATCCAGCAGCAGCCCCTCCAGCTCCTGCCGCCCCAGCCGCGTCCCGGCATAGCGCGCCTCGACCTCGGCCAGAAAGCTCTCGGCCAGATAGGCGCGGTTCGCCTCGGTCGGCGCATGGGTCACCACGGTCGAGCCATTCTTCATCAGCGCCTTCAGCACGCCCACATTGCGCGGCGTGGTGGTGACGACCTGCTGCGGATGGCGGCCCAGTCGCAGCGCGAATTGCAGCATGTCCCAGGTGTCCTCGGCCTTCTTCCACTTCGCCAACTCGTCAGCCCAGGCCGCGTCGAATTGCGGCCCCCGCAGTGCCTCGGGCTCATGCGCCGAAAACACCTGCGCGGTCGCGCCATTCGCCCAGACGAGGCGACGCTTCGTGGCCTCCCAGACCGGGCGCCGGTCGGGGGGCGAACAGGCGAGGATGCCGGAATCGCCAAAGACCATGACGTCTCGGCCCTGATCGAAGGTCTCGGCCACCAGCGCCAGCCGCGAGGCCCGCCCCGGCGCGTCGGGCGTCGGCCCCTCGACCTGCGCCCGCACCCATTCCGAGCCCGCGCGGGTCTTGCCCGCGCCCCGCCCGCCCATCACCACCCAGCTTTTCCAATCCCCCTCGGGCGGCAGCTGATGTGGCAGCGCCCAGAATTCGAAAAGCCAGGGAAGGCTCGCCAGCGCGTTGTCGCTCAACCCGTTCAGGAAGGCGTCAACCTCCCCCGGCTCGGCGCAGGCAAGCCAGGCGCCGCCCGATCTCATCTCGTGCCGCGTCAAGGTCAAGCGCGCCGCGCCCGACGTCTCCGGCAGCATCCTTGCGAAGCTTGTCAACCTTGCTCCTTTCCTCCAGCACAAGATGGGCCGCTGCGCGAAGATCGCGCACCAACTTGGCGGATTCCTTCAACTCTTCGGTTTCACCCGCCTGGATTTTCAATCTCAGGCGATGCAGATCGGCTGCATAGGACTGGAACAGCCCGTCGGCGATCAAGATCACGTCGGTGTCCGGCGCGCGTTCCGCGCCAGCCACAAAGGGTCCTTCCGGAGGCTCACGCCCCGGATCGAAACTTATTGTCATTCTGGTGTTGCCCTGCCCTCGTGTGCTGTCCGCACGAGCGAGAAATGAAAAAGCGGCCTCAGGTCACCTGACCCGGCCGCTTGCCCACTTCTCCCAGCATGGGTAATTTCTATCTTTGAGCGCTCTCTGAGTCAACGATTAAACCCAAGGTTGCGCAATCGCAAAATTTAATCAAACAAATTCAACGCTATGCCTCGCGCAACACCCCGCCGCGCGCTGGCGCTTTGCTGCGCAACACCGCCCTCTCAGAACAGCGGTTTTTCCAGAATCACCAGCCCCGGATGCGCCGCAACGGTCATCACCGAGGCGTCCAGGAATCCCTCGACCCGGTAATGCCGCGTGACCTCCAGCTCGGCTCCGGGGCTCAGATCGGCGGGGAACCAGCCCGGCGCGGTGATGCTGGCCTTGTCTGTCAGCCCGTCCCCCAGCACGGCCGCAACCGCCTCGGCCGAGCCATAATCGACCACCGCCCAAAGGATCTGATCCGTCGGGCCGGGCGGGAAGTTGTCCTTGTTGATCTGCGGGATCTCCTCGGTCTGCCACAGCACCGTGACCGGGCTGCCTGCGACCGGGACCAGCTTGCGCAGATCGTCAAGGGATTGGTAGGCCATGCTGTCTCCGATTGCCGCACCCGATGCCATCAGCATCAGGCCTCCCGCCAATAGCAGTGTTTTCATCGCGGCGTCACCTGCTCTGCTCCAACCTGAGGCGTTCCGGCCTGACCCACGGTCCATTCCGTCACATAGGTCGCCTTGCCACGCTGGGTATATTGATGCGCAAGGCCGGTTTCCTCAAGCACGCCACGTTCGCTGTCGGGAACCTGCGTCTTGATGTCTTGCTGATTGGGATTGAAGTTATAGCGGTCCTCGGCCTGCATGGTGACCTCGGCCCGCGCGCTCAGGGTGCCGTCCTGATTGCGCGTCACGGTCACCTCGGCGCTGCTCCAGAAGCTGTGCCCGCCGATGGTCTTCTGCCAATCCTCGGTTTCCGGATAGCCAAAACCGTTCTTTTCCGTGGCCATGGCGTCGCTGCGGATCTGGAAGGTGACGCTGTCGCCCGGGTTCGGCCCGACCTTCTGGTCCAGATCACCCAGCAGCGCATCTGCAGCGGCCCGGGTCTCGCCGACCACCCGGTCACGCGTCGCGATGCCAGCCGGGTCATTGTTCAGATATTCGCCATAGTCGAACTCGCGGTCCGCGCCCTTCCCTTTCAGGAAATGTTCATAGGCGGGCAGCGCGTTGTCGAGGCCCAACCGCCCATCCACCTTGTCAGCAAAGGGCACATGCCGCAGCCGGTTCGCCCATTCGGCCTGATTGACCTGATCGTCGTAATATTTGCGCTCGGCCTCGGTCGGCTCGCGTGTGGGTATCGGGTTGGGGTCGCTGGGATCGTTCGGGTTCTGCAGGAAGCCGTTGTCGTGATGGATGTTCGGCCGCCGATCCGGGCCGATCTCATAGGGCGTGCCGTTCTGAACGCTGGCATTCGGCGCACCCGGAGCGGGTCCGACCGGCTTCGCAGGCTCACCCCGGTCGCCGAACAGGCCCGCAAACAGCAACTCTCGCGCAGGCGCGCCAAACAGCCGCAGACCTTCCTGCTGCTGCGGGAACGGGTTCGGCGGCTGATCGCCCGGCGCGATCTGCGGCCCCGCCGTCCTCGGCGCAGGCGCAGGCGTGGTGGGGGGCACGGTCGGGACAACCGGCGTGTTTTGGCGGGTGGTGATATCGGCCATCAACATGGGGAAACGCTACCTGAAAACTCGTGACACACTTGCCCGCATGCTCGGCCGCGACCGCGCCAGCGTCAAGAAAATGCCGCAGGCCTCCCGCGAGGATCGGCCAGCTTCCGCCCAGAAATGAACATGCCCGCGCAGATGGCGCGGGCATGTTTCAACCTGTCGGCGGCAAGCCTATTCCCCTTGGACCGGAGAGGTTGTCGCCTCGCCCCGCGCCCGCTCGATCTCGCGCCAGCGCGCCACGTTTTCCTCATGCTCGGCCAAGGTCCGGGCGAAAGCGTGACCGCCGCTGCCATCCGCCACGAAGAACAGATAGTCCGAGGTTTCGGGCTTCATCGTCGCCTCGATCGCCGCCCGTCCGGGGTTGGCAATCGGGGTCGGCGGCAGGCCGTCGATCTGATAGGTGTTATAGGCCGTGCGCCGGGTCAGTTCCGACCGCCGCAGTCCGCGATCCAGCACCGACCTGCCCTCGGTGATGCCATAGATCACCGTCGGGTCGGTCTGCAGCCGCATGCCTTGATTGAGCCGGTTCACGAAGACGCTGGCCACCCGGCTGCGCTCATCCGCGACGCCCGTCTCTTTCTCGACGATCGAGGCCATGATCAGCGCCTGTTCCGGCGTCTGATAGGGCAGCCCCATCTCGCGCCCGTCCCAGGCCGCCTGCAGAATGGCCGCCTGCTTGCTCTCCATCAGCTTGACCAGCGCCGCGCGATCCTCGCCGCGCTTCACGTCATAGGTGTCAGGCGCAAGGCTGCCTTCGGCGGGGACCTTGGCGATCTCGCCCGACATGAAGCTTGCGGCCTTCAGCCCTTCGACGATCTGCCAGCTGGTCACGCCCTCGGCCACGGCCACGCGCAGACGCGCGTCCGGCTTTTCGGTCGCCTGGATCAGCGCCTCGGGTGCCGCCTGCGTCGCCGGGTCGTATTTCAGCATCTCGGCATATTGGCCGGTGTCGGGGTTCATGTCGCGCAGCACGACCGCGTTTTCACGCACGCCGATGCGAACGGTGATCTCGGTCCCGCAGGTGCTGGGCCCGCCCGCCGTGATCGTGCGGACGATGTCTTCCATACTGGCATGCGGCGCCATCAGATAAGAGCCGAACTTCAGATCGCGCGATTTCCCCGCATAATCCGCGCCCGCCCGGAAGATGTAGCCGTTGCTGACCACGCCCTGATCGGACAGCTGCTGGCTGACCGCGTTCAGGCTTGCCCCCGGGGCCACCTGCACGCAGGCGGCCACCGCACTGGGTCCGGGCTGGGAATATTGGCGCTTCGCCCAGGCCACCGCTCCTGCCGCTGCGATCAGGATGATGATCAGCAGCGTCAGGAAGTTCGAGGCGATGTTGCGCCAGATCATCCCTCGACCCTGCCCATCACAAGGCTCGCGTTGGTGCCGCCAAAGCCGAAGCTGTTCGACAGCACGTAATCGACCTTGCGCCGCACGGCCGCATTGGCGGCCAGATCGACCGCCGATTCACGCGCCGGATTGTCAAGGTTGATCGTCGGCGGGCAAATCTGGTCGCGAAGCGCGAGGATGCAGAAGATCGCCTCGACCGCGCCTGCTGCGCCCAGCAGGTGGCCAATCGAGGATTTGGTCGAGGACATCACGACATTCTTCGCATCATCGCCCAGCATGCGCTCGACCGCGCCAAGCTCGATCGTGTCGGCCATGGTCGAGGTGCCATGCGCGTTGATATAGTCAAGCTGCCCAGGTTCGATCCCGGCCCGCTTCAGCGCCGCCGTCATCGAGCGGAAACCGCCATCCCCGTCTTCCGAAGGGGCGGTGATGTGATAGGCATCGCCCGTCAGGCCATAGCCCAGGATCTCGGCATAGATCTTGGCGCCGCGCGCCTTCGCATGCTCGTATTCCTCCAGCACGACGACGCCCGCGCCCTCTCCCATGACGAAACCGTCGCGGTCCTTGTCCCAGGGACGGCTGGCCTTCTTGGGATCGGCCTCGCGATCCGTCGACAGCGCCTTGCAGGCGTTGAAGCCCGCGATGCCGATTTCACAGATGGGCGATTCCGTCCCGCCCGCGACCATGACATCCGCATCACCCAGCATGATCAGCCGCGCCGCGTCGCCGATGGCATGCGCCCCGGTCGAACAGGCCGTGACGACCGCATGGTTCGGGCCCTTGAAGCCGAACCGGATCGAGACCTGCCCCGAGACGAGGTTGATCAGCGCGCCCGGAATAAAGAAGGGCGAAACCCGCTTCGGCCCACGTTCCTTGATCAGCACGGCCGTTTCCGAGATCGAGCGCAGACCGCCGATCCCCGAGCCGATCATGACGCCGGTGCGCTCCTTGTCCTCTTCCGAGGTGGGCTCCCAACCGGAATCCTTCACCGCCTGCGTCGCCGCTGCCATACCGTACAGGATGAAGTCATCGACCTTGCGGCGGTCTTTCGGCTCCATCCACTCATCGGGGTTGAAGGTGCCATCGGTGCCATCGCCAAACGGGATCTCGCAGGCGTATTTGGTGACAACGTCCTTCGCGTCGAAGCGCGTGATCGGACCAGCCCCGGATTCCCCGGCCAGCAGCCTTTTCCAGGTTTCTTCGACCCCTGAGGCCAGTGGCGTGACCATCCCAAGCCCGGTGACGACAACTCTGCGCATAGGCGGCTCCTTGCAACATTCAATCCGGTGGGTTCTACACGGCTGCTGCTTCTCACGCAACGGCATGGCGGGCAGGGATGCCACAGATGAACTTTAGTTTTAGGATGTCGTTGAACAGACTTGGAATCGGCCTATTTTTGCGACCGGTCCCGTACAGCGCCGAAAGGACTTTTGATGACCACCCAGACCCAAGCCAGCGCACAGGCAGCCCTGGACGAAATCCAGAACGTGGCCGCAACGGTCCTGCCAGAGCCTGCAACGGGCGAGCTGCCCTCGCTGGATCAGATCGAGGCCCCCGTCGCCGCCGAAGTGCGCAAGCGGATGGATGAGATCGATCTGAAGGACACCGGCTCGATCGTCCATTTCGGCGCGGGTGCGCAGAATGAATTACAGGAAATCAGCCAGTCCATGCTGGCCGATGTGCGCAACAAGGACGTGGGTCCGGCGGGGGAATCCCTGCGCGACATCGTGACCACGATCCGCGGCTTCTCGATCAGTGAACTGGACGTGCGCCGCGAGCGCAGCTGGTGGGAACGCCTGCTGGGCCGCGCCGCGCCCTTCGCCAAGTTCATGGCGAATTACGAACAGATCCAGTCCCAGATCGACCGCATCAGCGGCGAGCTGGACACGCATCAGTCGCGCCTTCTGAAGGACATCAAGTCGCTTGACGTGCTTTATGACCGCACGCTGGATTTCTATGATGAGCTGGCGCTCTATATCGTCGCCGGCGAAGAAAAGCTGAAAGAGATCGACAGCACGCAGATTCCCGCCGGTGAGGCCGCCATCGCCGCCACGCCCGAGGATGACAAGGTCATGGCCGCGCAAGCGCTGCGCGATCTGCGCGCCGCCCGCGACGATCTTGAGCGTCGGGTCCATGACCTCAAGCTGACCCGTCAGGTCACCATGCAGTCGCTGCCCTCGATCCGGCTGGTGCAGGAAAACGACAAATCGCTGATCACCAAGATCAACTCGACGCTGGTGAACACCATCCCGCTTTGGGAAACCCAGCTCGCGCAGGCCGTCACCATCCAGCGCGGCGCGGCAGCCGCCCGCGCGGTCAAGGAAGCCAGCGATCTGACGAACGAACTGCTGACCGCGAATGCCAAGAACCTGCGTCAGGCCAATGCCTCGATCCGGGCCGAGACCGAACGCGGCGTTTTCGACATCCAGTCGGTCCGCACCGCCAATGCCGAACTGATCGCCACCATCGAGGACAGCCTGCGCATCGCGGATGAGGGCAAGGCCCGCCGCGCCGCCGCCGAACAGGACCTCCAGACCATGGAAAACGACCTGCGCAAGGCCCTGTCATCCTCGAAAGCCAGCTCTTCACCTGCCGCAACCAGATAGCTTTTTCCGTGACCTATTCCGCTTCGCCCTCGCGCCAGTTTGCGCCGCTCGCCCAGCCCCTGAAACGGACGGGGCTTCTGGCCCTCATGCTGGCGCTGGCCGCCTGTTCGACCGCGCCTTCGGCGCCGTCCACGACGCCGATCCATGCGGTGGCCCCGCGTCCCAAACCGCCCTTCCCCACGGTGGATCAGGCTGCGCTGCGCCGCGAGCGGGCGGAAAAGGCGCGCGCCGATTCTGCGGCGGCCACGACGGCGGCGAACACGCCCGCCAGCCGGAACATGCGCGACTATCTGGTCAATATCGAGGACACGCTGATCCGGCGTGGCCTTCTGCGCACCGACGATGGCCGCGACATCCCGCTGACGCCCGAGATGCTGACCCGCAACTTCATCCAGATCGCGCTGCATGACGAATATCTGCGCAAGGACGGGCGGCTGATCCAGCAGCAGACCCCTGCCCCCCTGCGCCGCTGGCAAGAGCCGGTGCAGATCCAGATCGTCTTTGGCGATTCGGTGGAACAGGGCCAGCGCAGCCGCGACCGTGCCGATGTCTCGGCACTGGCCGGGCGGTTGGCGGCGGCCTCGCAGCATCCGGTCGGCGTCACCGGCGCGCGCGGCAATTTCGTCGTGCTGTTTCTCAGCGAGGATGAGCGTCGCGCCATCGGCCCGCGCCTGACCTCGCTGGTGCCGGGCATTCCACCCTCGGATGTCGCAGCACTTCAGGACCTGTCGCCGCAGAACTATTGCACGGTCTTCGCCTATTCGCGTGGCGCGCAGCAGACCTATGCACAGGCGGTGGCGCTGATCCGCGCCGAAACCCCGGCCCGGCTGCGCCGTTCCTGCATCAACGAAGAAATCGCGCAGGGCATGGGGCTGGCCAATGACAGCAACAAAGCCCGCCCGACAATCTTCAACGATGACGAGGAATTCGCCTATCTGACGCATCAGGATGAGCTTTTGCTGCGCATTCTCTATGATCCGCGCCTGCGCCCCGGCATGACCGTCACCGAGGCCGAGCCCATCGTGCTGCAGATCTCGCGAGAGCTTCTGGGGGCCGACGTCTAGGCCACCCACCTGTCCGTGTCTTGACGGGCGCATCCGATGTCGCACAATCACCCTCGGCGTGCCGGGCGCGCCAGCTTACGCAAAGGCAGGACCCATGAGCATCTTCGACATTCTTGGCGGCGAATTCATCGATGTCATCGAATGGACCGACGACAGCCGGACCACCATGGTCTATCGCTATCCCACCGTCGGCAAGGCGATCAAATACGGCGCCAAGCTGACCGTGCGCGAGGGTCAGGCGGCGGTCTTCATCCATGAAGGCCAGCTTGCCGATGTCTTCACCCCCGGCCTTTACATGCTGGAAACCAACAACCTGCCGATCCTGACGCGGTTGCAGCACTGGGACCACGGCTTCCGCAGCCCCTTCAAATCCGAGATCTATTTCGTCAACACCACCCGCTTCAACGACCAGAAATGGGGCACCAAGAACCCGGTGATCGCGCGCGATCCGGAATTCGGCGCGGTCCGCATCCGGGCCTTTGGCACCTATTCGATGCGAGTAACCGACCCCGGCAAGTTCATTCGGGAAATCGTCGGCACCGACGGCGAATTCACCAGCGATGAGATCAGCTTCCAACTGCGCAACGTGATCGTGCAAGAGGTCTCGCGCATGATCGCAGGCTCGGCCATTCCGGTCCTCGACATGGCGGCGAACACCGAACAGCTGGGCCAGATGATCGCCAAGGCCATCGGCCCGGTGATCGCCGAATACGGCCTGACCATCCCCGAATTCTACATTGAAAACATCAGCCTGCCCGATGAGGTCGAGAAGATGCTCGACAAGCGCACCTCCATGGGCATCGTCGGCGATCTGGACCGGTTCGGCCAATATGCCGCCTCCGAGGCGATGCTGAACGCCTCGAACCAGCCGGGCGGTGGCATGGGGGCGGGGCTTGGCGCGGGCATGGGGGCCGCAATGGGCATGGGGATGGCCATGGGCCAGCAGCGCGGACCCTGGGGCGCGACGCCGCCTGCCGCACCTGCGGCGGGTAGCCAGACGCCGCCTCCGCTGCCCGGCGGTCAGGCCATCTGGCATGTCGCGATGGACGGGCAATCGGCAGGCCCCTTCGCGGTCAAGGATCTGACCGGGCTGGTCCAGCAGGGCAAGCTTGCCCGCGACACGCTGGTCTGGTCGCCGGATATGGAAAACTGGACGCCTGCGGCCGAGGTGCGCGAACTCGCCTCGCTCTTTGCCGCGCCCTCCTCGCCTCCGCCGCTGCCGGGCGGGTCGCAGAACGGCTGACCGGCCGCCCTGATGTCGACGCAGTACCGCTATCCTTGCGAGAATTGCGGCGCGAGCCTTGAGTTCTCGCCCGGGCAGCAGACGCTGGTCTGCCCCTATTGCGGCCATGTCCAAGAGATCGAGGACGCGCCCGCCGAGCCGCAGTCGGGCGTGCCGAAAGTCGGCGCCTCGGGCGGCCCGGCGCTGCAATGGGACGCCAAGCACAAATATGCGGGCCTGACCGAATTGCCGCTGGCCGAGGGGCTGCGGCAGGATCAGGGCAGCGACCTGACCGAGGCGGTCCGCACCATGTCCTGCCCGAATTGCGGCGCGAAGATCGAGTTGGCGGGCGAAAGCCACGCCTCGACCTGCCCTTTCTGCGCCACGCCGATCGTCATGGACACCGGCACCAGCCGCGTGCTGAAACCGCAGGGCGTGCTGCCCTTCGTCGTCTCGCAGGATCAGGCGCAGGCGGCACTTGAGCAATGGATGCGCGGACTCTGGTTCGCGCCCTCGGGCCTCACGGCCTATGCCCGGCGGGGCCGCAAGATGGACGGGGTCTATTCGCCCTTCTGGACCTTCGATGCCGACACCGATTCGAGCTATACCGGCGCGCGGGGCGATTACTACTATGAAACCGTCTGGGTCACGCGTGAGGTGAACGGCCGCAGCCAGCAGGTCGCCGAACAGGTCCGCCGCACCCGCTGGCACAATGTGCAAGGTCAGGTCGGGCGCAGCTTCGACGATGTGCTGGTCCTGGCCGCGACCTCGCTGCCGCGCCGGATCACCGATGCGCTGACGCCCTGGGACCTGTCGCATCTGACCAGCTACCGCCCCGAATATCTGGCGGGCTTTCTGGCCGAGGGCTATACCGTGCCGCTGTCGGACGGGCACGGCATCGCGCGGCAGGAAATGGCCTCGGTCATCTCGATGGATGTGCGCCGCGACATCGGCGGGGATGAGCAGCGCATCACCGGCATCCAGACCCGCTACAGCGACGAGACCTTCAAGCATATCCTGCTGCCGGTCTGGACCGCCGCCTATCGCTACAACGGCAAAAGCTATCGCTTCGTGGTGAACGGCCAGTCGGGCCGCGTGCAGGGCGAACGGCCATGGTCGGTCTGGAAGATCGCGCTGGCGGTGCTTCTGGGCCTGATCCTGCTGGGCGCGGCCCTCTATCTGTCCGAGCGCAGCGGCTATATCAACATCGGCGATGGCGGCGGCTATCTGGCGCCCGATATTTCCATTCGCAACGGCCAGAGCTACGACAGCGACGGCGGCGGATATGTCATCCGCGGATATTAGCGAGGCAGGCCATGATTCTTTGCGCGGGCGAATCCCTGATCGACATGGTGCAGGACCTGCAAAACCTCGACCGGCTGGCCTTTCGCCCGCTGGCCGGAGGCTCGGTCTATAACACCGCCGTGGCACTTGGCCGGCTGGGGGTGCCGACGGGCTATCTGTGGCCGATGTCGCGCGATGCGCTGGCCGAGGCCGTGCTGCTGCCCCCGCTGGCCGAGGCGAATGTGGACATCTCGCTCTGCCCGCGCACCGAACGCCAGACGACGCTGGCCTTTGTCGAGCTGAATGAGCGGCAGGCCACCTATCGCTTCTATGACGAAGGCTCGGCGGGCCGGATGTTCAGCATCGATGAGTTGCCCGCGCTGCCAAAGACCGTCTCGGCGCTTTTCATCGGCGGCATCAGCCTGGTCCCGGACCCCTGCGGCGCGACCATCGAGGAACTGGTCGCCCGCGCCCGCGCGCGCGGCATTCCGGTGATGATGGACCCGAATATCCGCCCCTTCTTCATCACCGATGAGGTGGCCTATCGCGCCCGCCTGTCGCGGCTGCTGGCGCAGGTCGACATGGTGAAACTGTCGCTTGACGAGATCACCTGGCTGACCGGGCATGATGGCTCGGTCCAGCAACTGATCGCCGAGATCCTCGCCATGGGGCCGAAGGTCGTCTTCTATACCGACGGCGAGCGGGGGGCCGAGGCGCATTGGCAGGGCGGCGCGGTGGCGCGACCCGCGAAACCGGTCACGGTCGAGGATACGATCGGCGCGGGCGACACCTTCAACGCGGGCATTCTGGCGCATCTGAGCCGCATGGACGCCCTGAAGGACGGGCTTTCCCGTCTCGACGAAAAGATGCTGGGCGAGGCCCTGTCGCTGGCCGTGGCAGCGGCGGCCGTCACCGTCTCGCGCCACGGGGCGAACCCGCCCTGGGCGCATGAGGTGGCCGCCCATCAGGGCTAAAGCGCTTCGTAGGCCGCTTTCTGACGCTCGGTCCAGCTGACGCGCACATGCGTGCCGTCGTCCTGATGCGCTTCCGAGGTGACGATCCCCTGCCGATGCAGCCAGGCACGGCGACGGCCATCGGAATGGCCCAGCACCAGCTCGGCCTCATGGCGCGGCTCGTCCAGCGTCTCGGCCAGCGAGGCCTCGACGTTCCTCAGCAGATCCTCCAGCCCCTCGCCAGAGAGCGCGCTGACCGCCTGCACATCCTCGCGCCGCGCATCGGTGCGGCGCAGCGCCGCCCGCGTTTCGGCCGAAAGCGCGTCGATCTTGTTCCAGACCTCGATCAGCGCGACGTCATCCTCGACCCCAAGGCTTTCGAGGATCTCGCCCACGTCTCCGGCCTGTTCCTCGGTCTCGGGATGGCTGATGTCGCGCACATGCAGGATGAGATCGGCGGCCAGCACCTCTTCCAGCGTGGCGCGGAAGGCGGCGACCAGCTCATGCGGCAGATCGCTGATGAAACCCACGGTATCGGACAGGATCACCCGCCGCCCGCCAGGCAGCACCATCTGCCGCATGGTCGGGTCCAGCGTGGCAAACAGCTGGTCCTTGGCCATGACCTCAGCCCCGGTCAGCCGGTTAAACAGCGTCGACTTTCCGGCGTTGGTATAGCCCACCAGCGAGACGATGGGATAAGGCACCTTGGCGCGGGCCTTGCGGTGCAGCTCACGCGTCTTGACCACGCGCTCCAGCTGGCGGCGCAGGCGTACCATCTGGTCGTCGATGGCGCGCCGGTCGGCCTCGATCTGGGTCTCGCCCGGGCCGCCGACGAAGCCGAAGCCGCCGCGCTGGCGCTCAAGGTGGGTCCAGGCGCGCACCAGCCGCGTGCGCTGATAGGCCAGTGCGGCCAGTTCGACCTGCAGCACGCCTTCGCGGGTATGGGCGCGGTCGGCAAAGATTTCCAGAATCAGCCCGGTCCGGTCCAGGATCTTGACGTCCCATTCCTTTTCCAGGTTGCGCTGCTGGACCGGCGTGACCGGCCCGTCGATCAGCACCAGCTCGGCCCCTTCGCCATCGGCCACGGCCTTCAGCCGCTCACCGATTTCCTGCCGCTTGCCCTTGGAAAACAGCATGCCCGCATCGGGCTTGCGCAGGCGCGCGACCTCGGCCCCGGTCACCTCGATGGCGGGCAGCGCATGCGCGAGCGCCACGGCCTCTTCCAGCGCCAGCTCGGGCGAGCGGCGCGTGCGGGAGTTGCCCAGATCGGGGTGGATCACATAGGCGCGGGTCTGACGGGACTGCGTCTCGTTCAGTTCGCCCAATCAGTCCTCGCCTTCATAAAGGCTGATCGGCTGGCCGGGCATGATCGTCGAGATCGCATGCTTGTAGACCAGTTGCGACTGCCCGTCGCGGCGCAGAAGGACGCAGAAATTGTCGAACCAGGTGATGACGCCCTGAAGTTTCACACCGTTGATCAGAAAGATCGTGACCGGGACCTTGGCTTTGCGAACATGGTTGAGAAACGCGTCCTGAAGGTTTTGTTTATCGCCGGCCATTTTTTACACCTTGTTCTTATTGGGTTCATTTTTCTGGACTTACCTAACATTTAGGTCAGCGCCAACGGCCTTGCAAGCAAGAGCGATGCGCGCGCCCGGCGGCTTTTCGCACCCCTGTTGCAGGAAGGCACTAGCGCCGCCAGAATTCCGGCGTCAGCAGCGTCAGAATGACCAGCGTCTCCAGCCGTCCGACGATCATTGCGCCCGCCAGAACCGCCTTGGTCATCGCGGGAAGTCCCGCCCAGCCCTGCCAGGGGGCGCCAGCCACGCCGGCGCTGCCCTGAAACGTCGGGGTCAGCGGAATCGTTCCGGCCAGCGGTCCGGTATTCGTCAGGGCCGAGATCGACAGGATCATCGCGCTGTCGAACTCGATTTCCTGGAATGACACCAGCGCCATGACCACGGCAATCGAAAGCGCGAACAGCATGAAGAAGATGAAGGCCAGATAGGCGCCCTCGCGCCGCAGACGCCGCGCGATCAGCCCGCCGCCTGCGACCGATTGCGGATAGATGATCTTTTCCATCTCACGCTCGGCATGCCGGGCCAGCGCATAGACGCGCAGCAGTTTCACCCCGCCCGCAGCCGTCGCCACCCCACCGCCCATCATCGCCAGCCCCGCCAGCAGCAGCCCCGGAGAGCTGAAGCCCGACCAGTTCCGCGCAATCTCCCAATCGACCGAGTTCCAGCCGGTCGTTGTCAGATAGCTCATCGCGTTGAAAAGCGCCCCCCAGGCCGAGGAGAGCGCGCTTTCGAAGTTCTCGGCAAAGCTGCGCGCGCCCGGCAGGGCCACGTCGATGGCGCCGATGAAATGGCGCAGCAGAAGCAGCACCGTGACCAGAAGAACCACCCCCGCCGCCAGCCGCAGTTCCGGGTCGGTGACCCAGCTTTCACTGGCGACCAGCTCTCCCCCGCCCGGCCAGAACCGGCGCGACAGCGCGGGGATCAGGAACAGAAGCACGACGAATTCACCCGCACGCCCGCTGCCCTGCCCGGCCTGCCCGCTGGTCGGGCTGATGCCGCTGGTCGACAGCGTGCCCATGGCGCGGCAAAGTGCCACCAGCCCCTCATCCCCCAGGGTCAGCAGCAGCACCCAGACCAGAAGCGTCAGCCCCGCATAGATCGGCGCCACCAGCCGGGCCGAGCGCAGCATGCGGTAGGTCGGGCTTGCCAGCGCGGTCTGATACGAAGGGTCTGACAGGTGGCGCTGCTGATAGACCGGCTCGGCCCCGTTCGGCAGCCGCTCGAACCGCTCGTTGCGGCCATAGGGGCTGGTCATGATCTCGAACCCGCCGACATGCAGCGGTGCCAGCAGCGCGACGGCCGAGACCAGCATGAAAAGCCCGCCCAGCCAGCCGACGATGCCCCGCCACAGATGCAGCGGGTCGGGCAGCAGCTCGCCCGAATAAAGCGTGGCCCCGGTGGTGGTCAGCGAAGACACCATCTCCCACCAGGCGTTCAGAAAGCCGGTATCGGGCAGCGCGGCCAGAAAGGGCACGGCCATCATCGCGGGCAGAAGCGTCATCGTGCCGATCATGGTCAGCAGGACGGTGCGCGTGCGTGGCCCCTCGGCCCAGTCGATGGTGGCAAGGCCGATCAGACCGATCAGCAGCGAAAACAGCCCCGCACACAGGAAGAAGGCCATGGCGATGCGCTGGTCCCCCAAGGCGCTCGCATAGGCGCCGGGCAACAGCATCGCCAGCGCCCCCACCCCTGCAAGGATCACGATCAGCGGCAGGCGGACAAGAACACGCATCACGTCAGAAGAAGTCGATCGAGACCTGCAGCAGGCGCTCGACCTCGGGCACATCTGCGGCAAGTGAGAAGATCACGACGATATCGCCTTCCTCGATCCGCAGATCGCCGCTGGGCTTGACCAGACGGCCATTCTTCTGGACCGCGCCGATCAGCGCCCCTTCGGGCACATCGATTTCGCGGATCGTGCGGCCCGCGAAGGGCGAGGTCGACAGCACCTGCGCCTCGATCACCTCGGCCTCGGCATCGCCGATCGAATAGATATCGCGCACACGGCCATGACGCACATGCCGCAGGATGGTCGACACGGTGCTGGCGCGCGGGTTGATGAAGGCGTCGATGTCGAGCACATCCATCAGCGGCATCAGCGTCGGGTCATTGACCAGCGAGATCGCCAGCTTCGCCCCCGCCTGCTTGGCCCGCACGGCGGCCAGAATGTTGGTCTTGTCATCCTCGGTCAGGGCCAGCACGGCATCGGCGCGGGGCACGCCCGCCTCTTCCAGCAGTTCCGCCGAAAGCCCGTCGCCGTTCAGCACGATGGTGCGGTTCAGGCTGTCGGCGGCATCCTCGGCCCGGCCCCGGTTGCGCTCGATCAGCTTGACGTGGACGCGATTGGGCTTCGCCTCCAGCGCCTGCGCCACGGCAAGGCCGACGTTGCCCGCCCCGATGATGACCACGCGGTCCTGCTTTTCGGCCTGTTTGCCAAAGATCTCCAGCGTGCGGGACACGTCCTCGGCGCGGGTGAAGACATAGACCTGATCGCCCGCGAACAGCTGGTCATTGGGTTCGGGCGCAAACAGCCGCGTGCCGCGCCGCACGCCCACGACCATGACGGTCAGGCTGGTGAACATCTCATTGAGCTGCCGCAGCGGCGTGTTCAGGACCGGGCAATCCTCGTCAAGCGCGATCCCCAGCAGGTGCAGCTTGCCGTCCAGAAAGGTCTCGGCATCGAAGGTTGAGGGGGCCGAGAGCCGCTGCATGGCCGAGCGCGCGACCTCGCGTTCCGGGCTGATAACGACGTCGATGGCCAGATGGTCGGTTCGGTAAAGGTCCGAATAGATCGCGTCCAGATAGGCCGAGCTGCGCAGCCGCGCGATCTTGCGCGGCACCTGAAAGACCGAATGCGCGACCTGACAGGTGACCATGTTCACCTCATCGGAATGGGTCGCGGCGATAATCAGATCGGCGTCATTGGCCCCCGCGCGGTCCAGCACATCGGGGTGGCTGGCAAAGCCCGTCACGCCCTGCACGTCCAGCGCATCGGTGGCGCGGCGCACCAGATCGGCATTGGTGTCGATCAGGGTCACGTCGTTGCGTTCGCTGGAAAGATACCGGGCAATATGCCAGCCGACCTGTCCCGCGCCGCAAATGATGATCTTCATGCCTGATCCATTCCGTCTGGGGCCGCCACCTCGGCAGAGGTGGCCACGTTTCCTTCAGATTCGCCTATTCGGTCCGAAAAACAAGCAAACAAAGACAAGCGAACAAAGACCCGGGGACCGGCACCTCCGGCTGGATTACATGAAATGGCAGGCAAGTTGAACCGCTGCTCGGGGCACCGGCCCCGCCCGTCACTTGCCGGTCATCTCATCCTCGACCCGGACGCCGCCGACGACGCCCAGCGACTTCAGTTTGCGATGCAGGGCCGAGCGTTCCATGCCGACGAATTGCGCCGTGCGGCTGATGTTGCCGCCAAAGCGGTTGATCTGGGTCAGCAGATATTCCCGCTCGAACAACTCGCGCGCCTCGCGCAGCGCCAGGCTGGTGATCTGCGGACCAAGGGCCAGCACCTCGCCATTGCTGCCGCCCCCGCCCTGCGTTTCAAGCTCGGACGGCTGGATCGGGCCGGTGTCCTCGCCAAGGATCAGCACCCGCTCGATGATGTTGCGCAGCTGGCGGATGTTGCCGGGCCAGGTCATCGTTTGCAGCGCGGCGGCGGTTTCTTCGGGCAGTTCGCGCAGCGGCAGCGCCTGAGCGACGTGGAACTGCTCGATGAAATGCTCGGCCAGCATGGGGATGTCCTCGCGCCGCTCGGACAGTGAGGGCACGGCGACCGGTACCACGTTCAGCCGGTCGTAAAGCTCTTGCCGGAAGCGGCCCGAGGCGATCTCGACCGCCAGATCGCGGTTGGTCGAGGAAATGACCCGCAGGTCCACCCTTACCTTGTCGGTCCCGCCCGAGCGGGTGAACTGCTGTTCGGTCAGCACACGCAGGATCTTGGGCTGCGTGCCCAGCGGCATGTCAGCCACCTCGTCGAAATAGACGACGCCGCCATGCGCAAGCTCCAGCAGCCCGGGCTCGATCCCGCGATCCGGGGTTTCGCGGCCGAAGAGCACCTCTTCCATATGGTCGGGCTCGATCGTGGCGCAGGGCACGGTGATGAAGGGCGCACGCACGCGCGGGCTTTGCGCATGGACATAGCGCGCGGCCAGTTCCTTTCCAACGCCCGGCTCACCCGTCAGCATGACGCGGCCGTTCGACTTCGCCACCTTGTCCAGCTGGTCGCGCAGCCGCTTGAAGGAAGCCGAGTTCCCCAGCATCTCGCCCGGGCGGCTGTCGCCCTTCTTCAGATCGGCGTTTTCGCGGCGCAGGCGGCTCGTCTCCATCGCGCGGCGGATGACGACCAGAAGCTGGTCGATGTTGAAGGGCTTTTCGATGAAGTCGTAAGCGCCCTGCTTGATCGCGGCGACCGCGATTTCGATATTGCCGTGACCCGAGATGATGACCACCGGCACATCGGGATTGTTGCGCTTGACCTGCTTCAAGATGTCGATCCCGTCCATCTTGCTGTCCTTCAGCCAGATATCCAGAACCATCAGCGCAGGCTCCTGCGAGTTCAGCTCGGCCACCGCCTGATCCGAATTCGCCGCCATTCGTGTTTGGTAACCTTCGTCGCGCAGGATGTCCGAAATCAGTTCCCGGATGTCCTTTTCGTCGTCGACAATCAGAATATCACTCATCTCAATTTTCCTGCTCGTTTTTCTGGCGGCGCGCAGACAGGCGCACCGGCTGTCGTTCTCGGGGAAGGCGGATCTCGGCCATGGCGCCGCGGTGATCCGGAGCGTCCGTCAGGATCAGGCTGCCGCCATGCTCCTCAACGATCTTCTTGACGATGGGCAGCCCCAGCCCGGTGCCGCCCGGCTTCATGGTCACATAGGGCTCAAACAGGCGCGTGCGATCCTCGGGCAGACCGGGGCCGTTGTCGGTGATGCGGATGGTCACCGTGTTATGTTCGGCCTCAAGCTCTACAAGGACCTGAGGCTGCCAGCCTTCGGGCGGATTTTTCGCCAGCTCATCAACCGCTTCACCGGCATTCTTAAGAAGATTGGTGAAGACCTGATGCATCATGCCCGCATCCGCATCGACGATCACCGGCTCATCGGGGATCTGCGACACCAGCGCCCCCTTCAGCGCGTCGCGCTGCATGAGTTCGGCATCAAGAAGCAGCTTCGCGATATCGGTTTCCTTGCGGTCCGGTTCGGGCATGCGGGCAAAGCGGGAAAATTCATCGACGATCCGGCGCAGGTCATTGGTCTGGCGGATGATGACGTCGGTATATTGCTCCAGCGCCTCGCGGTCCTCGCCCGCCATCGGGCCGAACTTGCGCCGCACGCGTTCGGCTGACAGCTGGATCGGGGTCAGCGGGTTCTTGATCTCATGCGCGACGCGGCGGGCGACATCGCCCCAGGCCGCCATCCGCTGGGCCGAGACCAGATCGGTCACATCGTCCAGCGCCACCACATAGCCCTCAAGCCCCCCCGCCGCACCACGCCGGATGGCCATGCGCACCAAGAGGCTTTCGACGCGCCCGTCGCGGGGCAGGCGAATTTCGTCCTGCACGCTTTCGGCGACGGAATGCGACAGCTTCTCGAAAAGCGGCGCGAATTCCGGCACCGCCTCGGACAGCAGCCGGTCGTGATCGCGCGCGGGGTCCAGCCCCACCAGCCGCGTGGCCGAGCGGTTGAGGAAGTCGATCTCTCCGGCCGCGTCCAGCCCGATCACGCCCGCCGTCACCGAGGACAGCACGGAATCGAACAGCCGCCGCTGGTCATCCGCCGCGCGATAGCTTTCGACCAGCTGCTCGCGTTGCGTCTTCAGCTGCCGGGTCATGTGGTTGAAGCTTTCGCCCAGCGTCTCGATTTCGTCGCCGGTGTCGAGGCGCGGAAGCTGCAGGTCCAGATCGCCCTGCCCGACCTTTTCCGAGGCCTCGGCTAGCCGTCCAATAGGACGCGAGAGGCGATCGGCGAACCACAGGCCCAGCCACATCGCCGCCATCACCAGCAGCATCGCAAATCCCAGATAGAGCAGCGAGAATTCCAGCAGCACCCGCCCGCGCTCTTTCTCCAGCCGCTGGTATTCGCCGACGGTCTGGCGTGTGTCGTCCAGCAGGCCCAGCAGGCTGCCATCAACGTCGCGGGTCACGTACAGATAGCGGTCGGCCAGCGGCCGCAGCGGCACCAGCGCGCGGAATTCGTTGTTCTGCCAATCCTCGATCAGCACCAGCCCCTTGGCGCGCGACTCGTCGAACTGGGCGGCGGTCGGCTCTTCATACCAGAACTGATAGCTGCGCTCGCCCCGCGCGCGGATCGCGCCGCGCCCGTCGACCACATAGGCCTCGCGCAGGCCGCGCTGGATCAGCGCCTGCCCCTGCCCCAGAAGGCTGCGCAGCTCTCCGTCATCCAGCATCGGGTTCACGCGCGCGGCCTGCGTCAGCGCGCCTGCCAGAAGCTGGGCATCATTCGTCAGGTCGCGGCGGTGTTCGTCCTGATAGGCCTCGGCAGCGGCCAGTGAACTGGTGACCACCTGCTGCACCCGGTTCGAAAACCAGCCCTCAAGCCCGATGTTCAGCGTGACACCGGCAAACAGCGCCACCAGCACGGTGGGGACCAGCGCAATGGTGGCAAAAATGCCCACCAGCCGCAGATGCAGCCGCGACCCGGCAGCGGCGCGCCTGCGGGCGGTGACGATGCCCGTCATCCGCGCCACGACCAGACCGATCAGCACGATCAGATAGACAAGGTCGATCAGCAGGATCAGCCGCAGCCAGGTGTTGCCCCAGCCATTGTCGGCAAATGGCCCCATGACAGCAAAGGTCAGCGCTGCCAGCGCCGGCCCCAGCAGGGCCAAAGCCAGTGTCGACGCATTTCGCCAACGCCGCTGCTTGCGCAGCCGCGCCACACGTTCCCAAGTCCCACTGGACAGCGTTGCCGCCATCTGTCCCGTCCTCACGCCCACGCCGCTTTGCCGCGGCTTACATGTGGCCTATGCGCGACTCCTGCGCAGCCATCTGTGGCCGTTTTACATCAGCTTGCGCCGCCGTGTCACCTCGATATTCAGTTCTGTCAGTTTCTTGCGCAGCGTGTTCCGATTTATGCCGAGAAGGTCCGCGCAACGCAGCTGATTCCCGCCGGTCGCATCCAAAGCGATCTCGATCAGCGGCTTCTCGATTTCACGCAGAATGCGGTCGTAAAGCCCGGGCGGCGGCAACTGGTCGCCGTGCAGATCGAAGTAGCGCTGCAAATGCGTCTCGACCGATTGCGAGAGTTGCCCCCCGGTCTCCTCCCCCAGCGGCAGCGCGGCGACACCGCCTCCCTGCCCTGGCGCGAAGGCGGCGCTTGCGGGTGCCGCGCGCGGCACCGGCTGCATCGCGATGACCTGAGAGACCTCGGGCAGGTTCGCCCGCACCTCGGCCTCGGAGATCTCGGAGGCGGCGGCGATCAGCGCCAGACGGCGCATCAGGTTTTCCAGCTCGCGCACATTGCCCGGGAAGGGATAGGCGCGCACCAAGGCCGTGGCCCCCGGTGACAGGCTGCGCTGCGGCAGGCCCTGCGAGGCCGCCCGCGCCAGCAGATGCCGCGCCAGGGGCGGGATGTCATCGACGCGCGCGCGCAGCGGCGGAACCTCGATCGAGACGCCCGCCAGCCGGAAATACAGATCCGCCCGCAGCCGCCCTGCCGCGACCTCGGCCTGCGGCTGCGGTCCGGCGGTGGTCACCAGTCGCGGCATCTGCGCACGGCTGGGCCCGGCTTCCCAGCTTTCGACGGTGCCGATCAGCCGCGCCTGCGCGGCCTGATCGAAGCCCGCCGGGTCCTCGATGATCAGCGTGCCGCCAGAGGCGCGCTGCATGGCCTGCTGGATCGCCTCTTCGGAAGTATCGGCCGAGGTCAGCACCGCCAGCCCCGCGCCGCTACGTTCCGAAAGCTCGTGGAAGGAACGCGCGATCACCGATTTGCCCACCCCGGCCTCACCCGTGATCATCACCGGCAGTTCGGCGTTCAGGACGCGCGCCACCAGCCTGAACAGGTTCTGCATCGCGGGCGCATGGCCGATCAGCGGCAGCGAGGGATCGCTTTCCTCAGTCGTGGTGACGCCCTCGGGCTGGGGTTGCAGGTCGGATTTGCGCACCCGCCGCGCCAGCGCCTGCGCCGCCCGCAGCATCAGATCGGGCAGGTCGAAGGGCTTCGGCAGATAGTCGAAGGCCGCCACCTCGGTCGCGCGGATCGCGGTCACGATGGTGTTCTGAGCCGAGATCACGATGACCGGCAGGTCGGGGCGCAGCTTGCGGATATGCGGGATGGTGTCGATGCCATTGCCATCGGGCATCATCACATCGGTGATGACCAGATCGCCGGTGCCCTGCTCGACCCAACGCATCAGCTGCCCCAGCGAGCCGGTGGCATGGACCCGACATCCTGCCCGCGTCAGCGCCTGCGTCAGCACGGTGCGGATGGTGCGGTCGTCATCGGCAATCAGAACGGTTCCGTCCATGTCGTTCCTCAGGCTTTGGGCAATGAAATGCGGAATACGGTGCGGCCCGGCCGCGAATCCAGCGCGATCCAGGCGCCGTGGTCGGCGATGATCTTCGAGACCAGCGCCAGCCCCAGCCCCGAGCCGTTTTCGCGGCCCGAGACGAAGGGCTCAAACACCTCGTCGGCGATGGCCTCGGGGATGCCGGGGCCGTCGTCTTCAATCTCGATCTGCAAGGGCAGGCTGCGGCCCTGCGGCTCGGCCTTGGTGGGGGCAAGGCGCAGGGTGCCGTCATAGAAGCTGCGCAGGCGGATCGCGCCGGAATGGCCGCGCCCCGCGCGTTGCAGCGCCTCGGCGGCGTTCTTGACCAGATTGAGGCAGACCTGCACCAGCTGGTCATTGTCGACCAGCGCGGGCGGCAGCGAGGGGTCGTATTCGGTGGTGATCCGCAGCCCCTTGCCGAAGCCCACCACCGCCAGACGCCGCACGCGTTCCAGCACGTCATGGATGTTCACCGGCTGCAGGCGCGGCCCCGAGGTGTCGCCGAATTTCTCGACCCGCTCCAGCAGTTCGACGATGCGGCGCGATTCGGCGACGATCAGCTCGGCCAGATCGCGGTCTTCGGGGGCGAGGTTCATGGCGATCAGCTGCGCCGCCCCCCGGATGCCCGCCAGCGGGTTCTTGATCTCATGCGCCAGCATTTCGGCCATGCCGATGGCGCTGCGCGCGGCCGAGCGGGCGGCGACGCCCTGCCCCAGCCGCCCCGCGCCGTCGCTGGCCGCGATCAGCACCATGACACCGCCCTCGGGGTCGGGCACCGGCCCTGCGTGCAGCGTGGCAAGGCGGGGCGCGTGCCCCCCGGCACGGTCGCCGATCTCGAAGCGGACGCCGCTGTGGCTCAGCGCCTCATGCCCGGCGCGGATCGGCGCGATGACCGAGGCCAGCGGCGGCACGATGCGCAGGCGGCCCTGCATCTCGGGGCCCTCCAGCTCCTGCCCAAGGGCCGAGCGGTTCGAGATGTTCAGGAAAACCTCGGCCAGATCATTGAGCGCGGCGATGCGCCCCTCACTGTCCAGAATCAACGCGGGCAACGGCAACGCCGCCCAGTTGGGTCCGACCTGCGCCGGAACGAAACCCGCCCCCTGCTGCGGCCCTGCAAGCGGCGGGCCAGAGGCGGTGCGTCGGCTCATTGTCGGGCCTCGCCTGCGCCGGAAAAGCCTGCCCGGATGGCGGCCACGGTGGCCTCGGGCGTGACGGCAGAAAGAAGCTCGGCCCGGTTCGGCGCGCCATTCGCCTCGGCGTACCAGCCCAGATGCTTGCGGGCGACGCGCAGGCCCAGATCGCGGCCGTAAAGCGACAGGATGTCTTCGTAATGCTCGGCCACCGCCTCGGCCAGCGCGGCCCCCTGCGGGACCGTGGGCGCGGGCGTGTCCCACAGCGCATGGGCGATCTGCGCCAGCCGCCAGGGCGCGCCCTGCGCGCCGCGCCCCACCATGACCGCATCCGCACCCGAGCGCGCCAGCGCGGCCCGCGCCGAGTCCGCGTCGACCACATCGCCATTGGCGACCAGCGGCGGACGCCCCGGCAGGTTCGCGACCCCGGAAATCGCCGCCCAATCGGCCGTGCCCTTGTAGAATTGCGCCCGCGTGCGGCCATGCACCGTCAGCATGCGCACCCCCGCGTCCGAGGCGCGCCGCGCCAGTTCCGCCGCGTTCAGGCAATCGTCGTCCCAGCCCAGCCGCATCTTCAGCGTGACCGGCAGATCCGGCACCGCCGCCACGACCGCGTCGATCAGGCCAAGCGCATGATCAAGGTCGCGCATCAGGGCCGCACCCGACAGGCCCCCCGTCACCTTCTTGGCCGGGCAACCCATGTTGATATCGACGATTCGCGCGCCCATGCCCGCCACGATGCGCGCGGTTTCGGCCATGGCCCCCGCCTCACGCCCGGCAATCTGGACCGAGACCGGCAGCACGCCCTCGGTCAGGGCCTTCGCGCGCACCGCCGCGCGGGTCGAGGGGCGCGGCGTCACCATCTCGGTCGAGGCGACCATCTCGCTGACCATCAGCCCCGCACCGCCATGGCGGGTGACCGCACGGCGGAACGGCAGATCGGTGATCCCGGCCATCGGGGCCAGAAAGACCGGAGGCCCCAGCCGGGTGTCGCCAAGAATGATCGGTTCGGGCATCTGCATGTTCTGACCTGTAGGCGCTTGGCCTGTCGTTGCGAAGAAGCGGCACCGGCGTTTGCGGCCATGAAACCGGCCCGCGATGACAACTGCTGAATTTTTGCGCGTGCTGCCTAAATATTACTCAAACCCGGATCGTGCAACTGTCGCAGCTTTGACAGGCGCGCGTCGCAAGGGCTCTGGCTTTCGGGCCGGGCGAAAGGCTAATCTGGTTTCAGAAAAACAGGAGACGCGCAGTGTTTCTGTCGGTATTCGACATCTTCAAGATCGGGGTGGGCCCCTCGTCCTCGCACACGATGGGGCCGATGGTCGCCGGAGGCCGCTTCCTGAATGCCCTGAGGGGGCTGCCCTTCAAGGTGCATGGCCTGCGCGCCAGCCTGCATGGCAGCCTGGCCTTCACCGGCAAGGGCCATGCCACCGACCGCGCCACCATCCTTGGTCTTGCGGGCTTCCTGCCCGAGACGATGGATCAGGAAAAGGCCGAGGCCACGCTGGCCCTGAACCGCGAAACGCGGGTGCTGTCGCCCGAGGGGCTGGGCGATCTGGTCTTCGACCCCGAGCGCGACCTGATCTTCGACTATGACAAGGCGCTGCCGGGCCATGCCAATGGCATGGTGCTGATGGCGACCGATGCGCAGGGCGACGTCATTCACCGCGAGGTCTATTACTCGGTCGGCGGCGGCTTCGTGCTGACTGAGGCCGAACTGGCCCAGAAGGGCGGCGAGACCCGGACCGAGGATGTCCCGCAGGTCCCCTTCCCCTTCAGCTCGGCCGCCGAAATGCTGGAATATGCGGCGAAATCCAGCAAATCCATCGCCACCATGAAGCGCGAGAACGAGCGTGTCTTCCGCGATGAGGGCAAGCTTGACGATGGCATCATGCGCATCTGGCAGGTCATGCGCGACTGCATGGATCGGGGGCTGGACACCAAGGGCACGCTGCCGGGCGGGCTGTCGATCCGCCGCCGCGCCGCCGCCATCCATGAGGCGCTGAAGGCCGAAGCCGGGCTGAACCAGACCGCTCCCCATGTCATCAACGACTGGATGTCGACCTATGCCATGGCCGTGAACGAGGAAAACGCCGCCGGAGGTCAGGTCGTGACCGCCCCCACCAATGGCGCGGCGGGCGTCGTGCCTGCGGTGATCCGCTATTGGCTGGACCATGTGCCGGGCGCGACCCCGCGCCAGATCCCCGAATTCCTGCTGACCGCCGCCGCAATCGGAGGGCTGGTCAAGCACAACGCCTCGATCTCGGGGGCCGAGGCGGGCTGTCAGGCCGAGGTCGGCTCGGCCAGCGCCATGGCGGCTGCGGGGCTTTGCGCCGTTCTGGGCGGCACACCCGAGCAGGTTGAAAACGCCGCCGAGATCGCGCTGGAGCATCATCTGGGCATGACCTGCGACCCGGTCGCAGGCCTTGTGCAGGTGCCCTGCATCGAACGCAACGGTCTGGGCGCGATCAAGGCGGTCAGCGCGGCCTCGCTGGCGCTGCGCGGCGATGGCAAGCATTTCGTGCCGCTGGATGCGGCCATCGAGACCATGCGCCAGACCGGCCGCGACATGAGCGAGAAGTATAAAGAGACCTCTCTGGGGGGGCTGGCGGTCAACGTCCCGAACTGCTGACCCGTCGCCTCACGGCCTCTTGAACACAAGATGTTGCAGAAAATCGGCGTGGACCCGCAGATGATCGCGGGCACGCCCCATCGCCGCTTGCCGAAACAGGGCTGTTCCTGTAGCGATTTACAAAACAAAACCAGTGAACCGGGACAGACAGAATGAAATTCCGCACGGCTTTTGCCGCATTGTCCGTGACAGTGGCCCTCGCCGCCTGTGGTGAGCTTCCGTTCCAGAAATCCGACGAACCGGCTGTGCCCGCGCATTCCGGCCCGCCCTCGGTCTCGCCCATCGATCAGCCGATCGAGACCAGCGCCGAGACCGTGGCCGTCGCCACCGCCGAAGCCCGCACCATGGGCACCGCCATTTTCCGCGCCTCGGGCGCAGGCTGGGCGGTCACGGCAGGCGACAAGCTGGCCGTCTTCGAGCGCGCAGGCCAGCGCTCGGTCGGTGTCACTGTCCGCCGCATCACCTATGGCAATGGCGTCGAATTCGCGGGCGTGATGAACGGCGCGCCGTTCACGCTGAACGTGCAGGCCAATGAATGTCAGGCCGCCGATGGCAAGAAGCAGCCCTTCTCGGCCCGCGTGCGTGCAGGCAGCCAGCGCATGACCGGCTGTGCCGAAGCCGCGACCGAGGTTCCCACGCCGCAGGTCCGCGCCTCGTCCTCGACGCCGAAGCCGCGCAGCACGCCGAAGCCCGCAGCGCCGAAACCGGCCGAGACGAAGCCCGCCGAGACAACCCCGGCCGCGACCGAAACGACGCCGACGACCACCACCCCGTCGACGACGACGCCTGCCACCACGACCCCGGCAGTGACGACGCCCTCGACCACCGCGCCTGCCGCGACGCCGTCGACGACCACGCCGTCGACCGGTGCGGCCTCGACGCCTTCGGCAACCGGGACCAGCACGACCACGCCGGAGGCAAGCACGACGATCCCACCGGCCACCACCACTATGACGCCCCCGGCCACCACGCCCGAGGCATCGACCACGGCCCCCGAAACGACCACTCCGGCCAAGCCGCCCGTCGTCCTGCCCGCACCCTCGTCGGATGCGGACAAGGCGGACGCCCCGGCCGAGTGACGCCTTTGACACCCGGTCCCTGCCGCCCATCGGCCGGGACCACCCCCGCTCCAAAGGCGGACCAAGTTTCTGAGAGGACCCGCCCATGCGCGCCCATTCACGTCTGACCCGCCGCCTGATGGCCTCGACCCTGCCTGCGGCGCTGCTGTTGCTGCTGCCGCCTGCGGCTGGCCATACCGATCCGCTGATCGGCAAGGTGATGAACAGCTACGGCCTGCCCGGGGCCATCGACACGCCCACGGCCGAGATGCTGCCCGACGCCACGCTGGGCGCGACGATCAACTATTCCGACATGTCGCGGCGCAACACGCTGGTCTTTCAGGCCCTGCCGCGCCTGACCGTGGCGCTGCGCTATGCCCGCATCGACAGTCTGCAGCAGAACCGCGGCCACATCTGGGACCGCAGCTTCGACCTGCGCTATCAGTTCCTGGACGAAGACACCGAAGGCTGGCGTCCCGCCGTTGCCATCGGCCTGCAGGACTTCATGGGCACGGGCATCTATGGCGCCGAATATGTCGTCGCCACCAAGACCATCAACCCGCGCCTGCGCGTTAGCGCCGGTCTGGGCTGGGGCCGTCTGGCCAGCGTCGGCAGCATTGGCAATCTTGGTGACCGGCCCGGCCCCGATGAGAACGAGGGCGGCAAGCCCAACGTCGACCAGTGGTTCCGCGGCGATGTCGCACCCTTCATCAACGCCACCTGGATGGCCACCGACAAGCTGTCGCTGATGGCCGAGTATTCGGGCGACAATTACGCCTGCGAAACCGGCGACCGCGACAATTGCTCGCGCGAGGCATGGGTCAGCGACTCGGATGAGCTGAAGAACCGCATCAACCTGGGCTTCAACTATGCCATCGGCCAGAACTACAGCATCGGCGGCTATGTGCTGGGCGGCAAGCAGTTCGGCCTGAACCTGTCGGTCGCGATGAACCCGCGTCAGGCGGCCTATCCTTCGGGGCTGGAGAAAGCCCCCGCCCCGGTGCGTCCGCGCGTCGCGCAAAGCGCCGATCCGGATGGCTGGTCGGGTGCATGGTCGGCCGATCCGACCGCGCAACCGGCGATCCAGAAGGCACTGGGCGACGCTCTCGCGAAAGAGGGTCAGGTGCTGGAATCCATGGCGCTCGACGCCAACCGGGCCGAGGTTCGGATCCGCAACAACCGCTATATCCAGCAGGCCGAAGCCGTCGGACGCACCGCGCGTCTGATGACCCGCGCCCTGCCACCCTCGGTCGAGACGCTGGTGATCACCTCCTCGGCGGGCGGCGTGCCGACCAGCTCGGTCACGCTGCGCCGCTCGGATGTCGAGCGGCTGGAGAACTCTGAGGCCGGGCAGATCGCCCAGGCCTCGGTCATGACCAGCGCCGATCCGCGCCCGGGCAATCTGGTGCTGACGCCCGAACTGTTCCCGCGCTTCCGCTGGGGCCTGAAGCCCTATGTCTCGACCTCGATGTTCGACCCGGATGAGCCCTTCCGCTATGAGCTGGGCGCCGAACTGACCGGCGAATACGAGATGACGCCGGGCCTGATCCTGTCGGGCACGATCCGTCAGCGCGTGCTGGGCTCGACCAAGCAGGAAGCCCCTGGCGGCATGTCGGTCGAGGAATATGAAGCGCTCGACAGCGATTACGATGGCAATGTGCCGCGCGTGCGCTCGGACGGCCGGATGTATGCGGGCAACAAGAGCCCGACGATCCCGCAGCTGACGCTGGCCTGGTACGCCAAGCCCACCCCCGACGTCTATACGCGCGTCACCGTTGGTCTGCTGGAGCGCACCTTTGGCGGCGTCTCGACCGAGGTGCTGTGGTGGCCGTCAAACTCGTCGCTGGCACTTGGCGCAGAGCTGGACCGCGTCCGCAAGCGGGACTTCCGCGATGTCTTCGGCTTCCGCGATTACGAAGTCACCACGGGCCATGTGTCGGCCTATTATGAATTCTCGAACGGCATCACCGCGCAGCTGGATGTCGGCCAGTATCTGGCAGGCGACAAGGGCGCGACCGTGACGCTGAGCCGCGAATTCGCCAATGGCTGGCGCGTCGGGGCCTGGGTCACCAAGACCGATATGAGCGCCGAGGACTTCGGCGAAGGCTCGTTCGACAAGGGCATTTCCGTCTCGATCCCGCTGGGCTGGGCCACGGGCCAGCCGTCCATGCGCATGGTCGGCGGCGACGTCCGCTCGCTCTCGCGCGATGGCGGCAGCAAGCTGCGCGTCAACGGGCGTCTTTACGAAAAGGTCCGCGACAGTCAGTCGGGCCAGATGTACCAAGGCTGGGGGAGGTTCTGGCGATGATCGGTTTGAAATCGCGGGCTGCTCTGGCTCTGGGAATGGTTGTGGCGCTGTCGGCCTGTGGCAATCAGGGCAACGATCGCGGCATCTATGGCACGCTGTTTGACGCCGCGCGCCAAAGCGCGGGCAGCCTAGGCAAGTCGAAAGAGGCCGCGAAACCCGCCGCCCCTGCCGACCCGAGTGCGATGGCCGCCGAGGCGCTGCGCGTGAACCCCGGCCCGCTGATCCTTGTCGGGCTGGAGAGCATGGGCTCGACCCAGGTGATGGCCATGACCGGCGAAAACAACGGCATGCGCACCTATATGACCAAGAATGAGCAGGCGCTGATCCTGCGCAATGGCATGCTGGTCGGCACCCGCGGTCTGGGCAATGATCTGTCGGTCGCCGAGGCGTCCTCTTCGGCGGCGCTGATCCGCGCCAGCCGCAGCGGCCAGTCGCAGCGGACGATGCGCTATTACTCGGGCGACGGGCTTGAGCGGCCGCTGCCGATGAACTGCACCGTCTCGCCAGGCCCGAATGCGGGCGTGATGCTGGAAAGCTGCGAAGGCTATGGTGCCAAGTTCCAGAACAACTATCTGGTTCAGGGTGGCCGCGTGACTGTCTCGCGCCAGTGGATCGGCCCGGCGCTTGGCTATGTCACCATTCAGGAGCTGCGTCCCTGACGGGAACGCCCCTTCCGATAGATGAAAGGCCCGCCTTCGTGCGGGCCTTTTTCATGGTCTGTTTCCAGCGTGACGCGGGCCAGAAAGAAGTCGATTGGACAAAGAAAAAGGGCTGATCCGAAGATCAGCCCTTATACCAAAATTCCTTGCGGAAAATTAGTTGGTGGTGTCGTCATCGTCGTCGTCGTCCGAAGCGACGGCAGCGATCACGCCCAGCAGCAGCAGGGCGGGAACAACGAGGCCAGCGTTCGACGAAGCGGGCTTCTCGTCAACGACGACCGGCTCAACTTCGACGACGGGGGCAACGTAGCCACCAGCGAGAGCCGACGATGCCGTCAGGCCCAGGGCCAGGGCGAAAGTAGCAAATTTGGTCATGATCATGCTCCGTTCAGTACTTTGAAGGCTGCCATTTCGGGCAACATCGCAGCGACATTCGCATAATCCCAAGGGCTTGGAAAGCGGTCTTGATTGCGCCCTTGCCCGCGATGGCTGCAACTGTTGCATAATAGCCAACACCCTGAGCAGAGGCAAATTTCTGCCACTTCGCCGGATCTGCCTGCTATCGGGCAGATCACCGGCCCGTGTCTGCCTCAGCGCCGGTAAGTCACGAGAGACAAAGCATAAATCATCGCGGCAACCACCACGATCGAGGGCCCTGCGGGGGTGTCCAGACGCAGACTGCCCCACAGCCCCCCCAGAACCGAGATAATACCTGCCAGCGTGGCGAAACCAACCATCTGCTCGGGCGTTCTCGAGAATCCTCGCGCGGCGGCGGCTGGAACAATCAGCATGGCCGAAATCAGCAGCGCGCCCACGATGCGAATCGCAATCGCGACCACAACCGCAAGCGCCAAGGACAGGATAAGTCTTTCGAATTTCGGATCGATTCCCGAGGCCATGGCCAGTTCCTCGTTCACCGTCGCTGCGATCAGCCGCTGCCAGCGCCAGATCAGCAGCGCCAGAACCAGCGCCGCACCGCCCCAGATCCAGACCAGATCGTCCTTTCCGACCGCCAGAATGTCGCCAAACAGGAAGGCGTCCAGATCGACTCGCAGCCCCGGCACGAAGCTGACCGCGACCAGACCCACCGCCAGCGCGGAATGCGCCAGCACCCCCAGCACCGTGTCCATCGACTGCCCGCGCCCGGTCAGCCAGGCGACCAGCAGCGCCATCCCGACCGCCACCGCCAGCGTGCCCAGATACAGCGGAAAGGCGAAGGCAAAGCTAAGCGCGACGCCCAGAATCGCCGCATGCGAGGTCGAATCGCCGAAATAGGCCATGCGCCGCCAGACCACGAAAGAGCCAAGCGCGCCCGTCGCCATGACCAGCCCCAGACCGGCCAGCGCGGCGCGAACCATGAAATCATCAAGCATCTGTGCGGCCCGTCAATGGTGGTGATGATGGTGGTGATCATGCCCGGCACCTGTGCCGACATGATCGTGGTCGTGGTCATGGTGATGCTCGTAAAGCGCCAGCATGCCTTGCGAATCGGCCCCGAACATCGCGCGATAGGCCGGGGCGGCGCTGACCGCCTGCGGCGTGCCCTCGCAACAGATATGGCCGTTCAGGCAGATGACCCGATCCGAGGCGCGCATCACCACCAGAAGATCGTGGCTGACCATCAGAACAGCGGCGCCGGTCTGGCTGCGGACCTCTTCGATCAGCTTGTAGAAGCCCACCATGCCCGGCTGGTCCAGCCCTTGAGTCGGCTCATCCAGCACCAGCAGTTGCGGATCATTCAGCAGCGCGCGGGCCAGCAGCACCCGTTGGAACTGCCCGCCCGACAGCGCCGAGATCTGGCGCGATTCTAGCCCCGGCACGCCTGTCCGCGCCAGTTCGGCCGCCGCGCGCTCATCGCTGACGCGGACCGGCAGCGACAGAAAGCGGCGCACGGTCATCGGCAGCGCCTGCTCGATATGCACCCGCTGCGGGACATAGCCGATACGCAGGCCCGGCTTGCGCTCGACCCGCCCGGCGGCCAGCGGCACATGGCCCAGAAGCGCGCGCACCAATGTCGACTTGCCCGAGCCATTGGGCCCTACCACGGTGACGATCTCGGCCGGGCGAATGGCGAAATCCACATGGGCCAACACCGGCACTTCGGCGCCGGACGGGCGCACGGTCAGGTCAGTGGCATGGATCAAAGGGGTGGCATCGGTCATGCGCGCGCCTCCGCCCCGGCTGCCACGCATTGCGAGCAAAGGCCGAGGATCTCGACAGTCGTGCGCTCGACCGTGAAGCGATTGCTGGTCGCCAGCCCGCCGATGGCGGCGCGCAGGTCGGACGACCCGGTCTCGGCCACCTTGTCGCAGCCGCGGCAGATCAGGAAAACCGGCGAATGATCCTTCTGCGGCGAGAGGCAGGCGGCATAGGCATTCAGCCGCTGCACCCGATGCACAAGCCCATGATTCACAAGGAATTCCAGCGCCCGATAGGCAACCGGAGGCTGGCTGCCGAAACCCTCGGCCGAGAGGCGCTGCAACACATCATAGGCCCCCATGGCCCGATGCGATTCCAGCAGGATTTCCAGCGTGCGGCGGCGCACGGGCGTCAGGCGCGCGCCCTCGGCCTCAAGGCGCGTCAGCGCATGCTCCAGCACGGCGCCCGAGCAGGCGTCATGGTCGTGATCGTGGAAAGGGTCCGGATCGGGGGGCGTTGGCATAATGTTATATCATCACAATTAACTTGACCTGTTACGGTATAACATAAATAGTCGCGGCTCATCCGCAAGTGAGTATTTCAGATGATCAAAAGACTGATTCCCCTGGGCACGCTGGCCTTTTTCGCCGCCCTGCCCGCCTCGGCCCAGCCGCCCGCCGTCATCACCGATATCGCCCCCGTCGGCTCTCTGGTGCAGGCGGTGATGGGCGATCTTGGCACGCCCGAGGTGCTGCTGCCCGCCGGCAGCAATCCGCATCAATACCAGCTGCGCCCCAGTCAGGCGCGCGCGCTGCAGGATGCGGGCCTGCTGATCTGGGTGGGGCCGGAACTGACCCCCTGGCTGGCGCGGACCAGCGAGAATCTGGGGGCAAATCTGCAATCCCTGCCGCTTTTGGCGCTGCCCGAGACGCATCGGCGCGATTACGGCGCGGGGCATGATGACGAGCATGCGCATGAGCACGGTGACGACCATGATCACGACCATGAGGCCGAGGATCACGCACATTCCGGCACCGATTCCCATGCCTGGATCGACCCGGAGAACGGCAAGCTCTGGCTGGAGGCCATCGCCCACGCTTTGTCCGAGGCCGATCCCGAGAATGCCGCGACCTATGCAGCGAATGCCAAGGCGGCCAGCGCCGGAATTGATGAAGTGACCTCCGAGCTGACGGCAGAACTCGCGCCGCTCGCTTCGGCGCAATATGCGGTCTTTCACGATGCCTATGGTTATTTCTCCGAGCGATTCGGCCTGCAACCGGCTGTGGCGATCAGCCTGGGCGATGCCTCGACGCCCTCGGCCGCGCGCCTGACCGAGATCCGGGCGCAGATCCGCGACAAGCAGGTCCGCTGCGCCTTCCCCGAGGCGAATCACGACGCAAGGCTGGTCGACCGCGCCATCGAGGGCACCGACGCCCGTCTGGGAGAGCCGCTGGACCCGCTGGGCAGTGAATTACCGCTGGATGCCGCCATGTATCCCCAGATGCTGCGCGGGCTTGGCAAGACTTTCGCCGAATGCCTTGGCAAGCCCTAGGAAATTCCGGCGCGTCGCGGGTATTCGGAACCAAATCCGAATACCCGACTAAATCCCTTTGACATACCCGAGCAATTTTGTCAGATTGCCCTCACACCCTATCGCATGAGGATCTGGACATGACCGCGACCCGCCCTGCCGAATTCACGCGCACCGGCGCGACCGCCCTGCAGCGCCTCCCCGAATATGATGCCGAGACCCTGACCGCTGGCGGCAACCAGGCGCTGATCGTGCTGGGCGATCAGGTCTATAACCTGCGCATCACCCGCGCAGGCAAGCTGATCCTGACGAAGTAAGCCGCGAGGCGCGCGCCCCGCCCTAACGACGGGGGCCGCTGCGAGGCGTTCTTGGCGAAGTTCCCTCTGGCCGCGCCCCTTTCCCGGGGGCGCGGTTCGGTTTGTCACCACCCGCCCAACCGCCGGGCTTGCCCGTGCCACGCCCGCCGGGCTTGCCGAAAGGTTTGCCACCGGGCTTTCCATCACGCGGGCCGAAGGATTTCCGGTCACCGTCCTCACGCTTGGCGTAGGGTTTGCGGTCGCCATCCTCGCGTTTCGTGAAGCTGCGGCGCTCGCCGTCTTCGCGTTTGGCATAGGGCTTGCGATCCCCATCCTCGCGACGGGTGTAAGGTTTGCGATCTCCGTCTTCACGCTTGGCGTAAGGCTTACGGTCGCCATCCTCGCGGCGCGCGTAGGGTTTACGGTCACCGTCTTGGCGTTTGGCATAGGGCTTGCGGTCGCCATCTTCACGCTTGGCATAAGGTTTACGGTCGCCATCCTCGCGGCGTGCGTAGGGTTTGCGATCACCGTCTTCGCGTTTGCCGAAGCTGCGGCGGTCGCCGTCTTCGCGTTTGGCATAAGGCTTGCGGTCGCCATCTTCGCGGCGGGCGTAGGGTTTACGATCTCCGTCTTCGCGCTTGCCATAAGGTTTGCGGTCGCCGTCGTCGCGCTTGGCATAGGGCTTACGGTCGCCATCCTCGCGGCGCGCGTAGGGCTTCCGATCTCCGTCCTCACGATTGCCGAAGCTGCGGCGCTCTCCGTCGTCGCGTTTGCCATAAGGCTTACGGTCACCATCCTCACGACGAGCGTAAGGCTTCCGATCTCCGTCCTCGCGATTGCCGAAGCTACGACGGTCTCCGTCTTCACGCTTGGAATAAGGTTTACGGTCGCCATCCTCGCGCCTGCCGAAGCCGCGGCGGTCGCCGTCACCCGCACCACGTTCGCGGAAGTCGCGGGGCTTCTCGTCGGGCTCGCCGGTCAGCAGACCGCCCAGCTGGTCGCGCAGGACGCGGCGCTTGATCTCGCGGACCTCGTTCACCTCCATGCCGGTCAGCTTGAAGGGGCCGTAGCCCACGCGGATCAGACGGTTCACGATCAGCCCGACATGGGCCATGGCGCGGCGGATCTCGCGGTTGCGGCCCTCGCGGATGCCGACGGTCAGCCAGGCGTTGGCGCCCTGCTGGCTGTCGAGCTTGATCTCCATGGGGGCGAATTCCTCGCCGTCGATGGTCACGCCACGGCGCAGGGGCGCGAAGGTCAGGTCATTGGGCTGGCCGTTGACCCGCACGCGGTAGCGGCGCAGCCAGCCGGTCGTCGGCAGCTCCAGCCGGCGCTTCAGCTCGCCATCATTGGTCAGCAGCAAGAGACCTTCCGAGTTCAGGTCAAGCCGCCCCACGGTCAGCACCCGGGGCAGATCGCGCGGCAGCGCGTCAAAGACCGTCTGGCGGCCTTTCTCGTCGGATGCCGAGGTCACCAGCCCGACCGGCTTGTAATAGAGCCAAAGCCGCGTTTCCTGCGGCGCTTCAAGAGGCTTGCCGTCGACGCGGATGCGGTCCGAGGGCGTCACGTCCAGCGCCGGGCTGTTGATCGCCTTGCCGTTCACCGACACGCGGCCTTCAAGGATCATGCGCTCGGCGTCCCGGCGGCTGGCGAGCCCTGCGCGCGCGATCACCTTGGCGATGCGGTCACCGGCTTCTTTGGCGGCCTCGGTTTTCGCGGCCTCGGGCGCGCTGGCCTGCGGGGCGTCGTCCCGGCTGGTCTCGGGGGTGGCTTCCGGATTGGATTCGGGGGTGTTTTCGGGCGTGTCGTTCATGGCGATCTCCTGCGCATCTCTGCGGTGGCAAAGCGGGTTCTGTAGGCGCAACGCGCCAGAATGGAAAGGGTTCTTGCGAAGCCTTCAATCAAGGGTGAAAAGCAGGGATGGAGTTCCAGTCTTACATGCTTGCCGCCCTGGATGAAGCCCGCGCCGCCGCCCGGCGCGGCGAGGTGCCGGTCGGCGCGGTGCTGGTGGGCGCGGATGGCACCGTGCTGGCCCGCGACGGCAACCGCACGCGCGAGCTTTCCGACCCGACCGCCCATGCCGAGATCCTGGTGATCCGGCAGGCCTGCAGAATCACCGGCTCGGAACGGCTGCCCGGCGCACAGCTTTGGGTCACGCTGGAGCCCTGCCCGATGTGCGCCGCCGCGATTTCGGCCGCGCGCATCGCGACGCTATACTACGGTGCGGATGACGCACGGATGGGGGGTGTCCTGCATGGGGCGCGGGTCTTCAACCACCCCCAATGCCATCATAAGCCTATTGTATACAATGGAATTTCTGCCAGCGTTTCCAGTGATTTGCTGACGGAGTTTTTTGTTCAGCGGCGCTAATCCGCACTGTTAAGAAGATGACAAAAAAACATTTCGTCTGACTTGCGCTGCATCGCAGCATCAGCAAGGATGCCACATCCTGGTGGGAGGGGAAGGCGAATGTTCAACAAGATCCTTGTGGCGAACCGCGGCGAAATTGCGATCCGCGTGATGCGGGCGGCCAACGAGCTGGGCAAGAAAACCGTCGCGGTCTATGCCGAGGAAGACAAGCTTGGCCTGCATCGCTTCAAGGCGGATGAGGCTTACCGCATCGGCGAGGGGCTGGGTCCGGTCGCCGCCTATCTGTCGATCCCCGAGATCATTCGCGTCGCCAGGGAATCCGGCGCCGACGCCATCCACCCGGGCTATGGCCTTCTGTCCGAGAACCCCGATTTCGTCGACGCCTGCGCCGCCGCCGGGATCACCTTCATCGGTCCGCGCGCCGATACGATGCGCGCGCTTGGCGACAAGGCCAGCGCCCGCAAGGTCGCGATTGCGGCAGGCGTTCCGGTCATTCCCGCCACCGAGGTGCTGGGCGATGACTTCGACGCCATCAAGAAAGAAGCCGCCGAGATCGGCTATCCGCTGATGCTCAAGGCCAGCTGGGGCGGCGGCGGGCGCGGCATGCGTCCGATCAACGGCCCCGACGAGCTGGTCGAGAAAGTGCGCGAGGGCCGCCGCGAGGCCGAAGCCGCCTTCGGCAATGGCGAGGGCTATCTGGAAAAGATGATCCTGCGCGCCCGCCACGTCGAGGTCCAGCTTCTGGGCGACACGCATGGCGGTCTCTATCACCTCTATGAACGCGACTGCACCGTGCAGCGCCGCAACCAGAAGGTCGTCGAGCGCGCCCCCGCCCCCTACCTGACCGAGGAACAGCGCGCCGAGGTCTGCGAACTGGCGCTGAAGATCGGCCGCGCCGTCGGCTATCAGAACGCCGGCACCGTCGAATTCCTGATGGATATGGACAGCCAGAAGTTCTACTTCATCGAAGTGAACCCGCGCGTTCAGGTCGAACACACCGTGACCGAAGAGGTCACCGGCATCGACATCGTGCAATCGCAGATCCAGATCGCCGAGGGCGCGACGCTGGCCGAGGCGACCGGCATTCCCACTCAGGCCGATGTGCATCTGAACGGCCACGCGCTGCAGTGCCGCGTGACGACCGAAGATCCGCTGAACAACTTCATCCCCGATTATGGCCGCATCACCGCCTTCCGCAGCGCCACCGGCAACGGCATCCGTCTGGACGGCGGCACGGCCTATGCGGGCGGGATCATCACCCGCTATTATGACTCGCTGCTGGTGAAGGTCACGGCCCATGCCCAGACGCCTGAAAAGGCGATTGCGCGGATGGACCGGGCGCTGCGCGAATTCCGCGTGCGGGGCGTGGCGACGAACATCGATTTCGTCATCAACCTTCTGAAGCACCCGACCTTCCTTGACGACACCTATACGACCAAGTTCATCGACACGACCGAGAACCTGTTCCACTTCCGCAAGCGTCGGGACCGGGCGACGAAGCTGCTGATCTATATCGCCGACATCACCGTCAACGGCCACCCCGAGACGGCAGGCCGTCCGAAGCCCCCTGCCGATGCGCGCCGCCCGGTGCCGCCGCCGCCGCGCGCCGAACCTGCGCCCGGCACCCGGCAATTGCTGGAATCGCAAGGCCCGAAGGCCGTGGCCGACTGGATGCTGGCGCAGAAACGCCTGCTGATCACCGACACCACCATGCGCGACGGTCACCAGTCGCTGCTGGCGACGCGGATGCGCTCCTTCGACATGATCAAGGCCGCGCCCAGCTATGCGGCGAACCTGCCCGACCTCTTCTCGGTCGAGTGCTGGGGCGGCGCGACCTTCGACGTGGCCTATCGCTTCCTGCAGGAATGTCCCTGGCAGCGGCTGCGCGACCTGCGCGCGCGCATGCCGAACCTGATGACGCAGATGCTGCTGCGCGCCTCGAACGGGGTGGGCTACACCAACTACCCCGACAATGTCGTGCAGGAGTTCGTGCGTCAGGCTGCAACGACTGGCATCGACGTCTTCCGCGTCTTCGACAGCCTCAACTGGGTCGAGAACATGCGCGTCGCCATGGATGCGGTCATCGAATCCGGCAAGATCTGCGAAGGCACGATCTGCTATACCGGCGATCTGCTGGACCCGGCGCGGTCGAAATACGATCTGGACTATTATCTGGGTCTGGGCCGCGAATTGCGCGACGCGGGCGCGCATGTGCTGGGCCTGAAGGACATGGCGGGGCTCTTGAAGCCCGCCGGTGCGCGCATCCTTGTGCGCGCGCTGAAAGAGGAAATCGGCCTGCCGGTCCATTTCCACACGCATGACACCTCGGGCATCGGTGGCGCGACCATCCTTGCGGCGGCCGATGCGGGCGTCGACGCGGTCGATGCGGCGATGGACGCTTTCGCGGGCGGCACGTCGCAGCCCGCGCTTGGCTCGATCGTCGAGGCGCTGCGCAACACCGAACGCGACACCGGCCTCGACATGGCCGAGATCCGCCGCATGTCGAACTATTGGGAGGCCGTGCGCGAGCAATACACCGCCTTCGAATCCGGCCTTCAGGCCCCGGCTTCCGAAGTCTGGCTGCATGAGATGCCGGGGGGCCAATTCACCAACCTCAAGGCGCAGGCGCGTTCGATGGGGCTGGAAGAGCGCTGGCACGAGGTCGCGCAGGCCTATGCCGACGCGAACCAGATGTTCGGCGATATCGTGAAGGTCACGCCCTCCTCGAAGGTCGTGGGCGACATGGCCCTGATGATGGTGGCGCAAGGGCTGACCCGCACGCAGGTCGAGGATCCTTCGGTCGAGGTCTCGTTCCCCGACAGCGTCGTCGACATGATGAAGGGCAACCTCGGCCAGCCTCCAGGCGGCTGGCCCCATGCGCTGCAAAAGAAGGTGCTGAAGGGCGAGCCTGCACTGACGACGCGCCCCGGTGCCTCGATGCCCCCGGTCGATCTGGAGGCCACCCGCGCCGAGGTCATCGACCTGCTGGAAGGCAAATCGGTCGATGATGAGGATCTGAACGGCTATCTGATGTATCCGAAGGTCTTCCTCGACTATATGGGCCGCCACCGCATGTATGGCCCGGTCCGCACCCTGCCGACCCCGGTCTTCTTCTATGGCATGGAGCCGGGCGAAGAGATCGCGGTCGAGATCGACCCCGGCAAGACGCTGGAGATCCGGCTGCAGGCCATCGGCGAAACCGATGAGGCGGGCGATGTGAAGGTGTTCTTCGACCTGAACGGCCAGCCGCGCGTGATCCGTGTGCCGAACCGGATGATCAAGGCCCAGACCGCCGCCCGGCCCAAGGCCGAAGGTGCGAACCCGAACCACATCGGCGCGCCGATGCCGGGCGTCGTGGCCTCGGTCATGGTGCAGGCGGGGCAAAAGGTGCACACGGGCGACCTGCTGCTGACCATCGAGGCGATGAAGATGGAGACGGGCCTGCATGCCGACCGCGAAGGCACGGTCAAGGCGCTGCATGTGCGCGCAGGCGATCAGATCGACGCCAAGGACCTGCTGGTCGAGCTGGAGTAACCTCCAGGCCAATTCAAAAGCGGCGCCGGGCATCCCCCGGCGCCGCTTGCATTTCCCGCCCCTAGTCTGGCGTGTATTCGTAGGTCAGGCAGCCCGTTTCCGGATCACGCATGCCGAAGGGCACGGTGCCGTCCCAATGGTCGGCCTTGGTCTCGAACTTGGCACACAGCCGATAAAGCCCGTCGCCCTGCCGGGTATAGACGTAAGGCTCATTCGTGAACGGGTCTTCAAGACGCAGCCGCACATCGCAGTTCGAGGTCGTCTCCAGCGCCTCGGGCAGGCGCTTGCCGCCCTCGCGCGCCTGACATTCGACCAGCGTGGTCAGCGACCGCAGATCGGATTCGCGCACCGAATCCCGTTTGGCCTTGCGCGCCTCAAGCGGGCCGCCCGACTGGTAGAGGCCCAGAAGCACCGCCAGTACTGTGAGCGCCAGAATGGCCCAGATCGATAGGGTTCTAGTCATTGACCTCATCCCGATAATAGCCCAGCACCAGCACGGCCAGCAGCCCGACCCACAGCGCCTTCACCACGAAGCGCAGCGTCAGATCGCCGTTCAAGAGCGCGTAGATCGTATAGACGGCATCCCCCAGCAGCGTCATCAGCGCCAGCAGCAGGGTGATCGCCGCGAACCAGCGCCGGACCAGAGACCGCCCGCCATCCGGCCCGGCCGTGCGGTTGATATAGCGGTTCATGAACAAGAAGGCGGGCAGGAAAACGATCAGCGAGGCGATCGGCCAGGTCATGCCGTAATAGCCGTAGCCATAGACATCCAGCGGGTCGGCGATCAGGTTGTCGATCAGCGTCATCCCCAGGCTGACAAGGTTGCAGATCACCGTGCCCAGCGACAGGAACAAGAGCCCGTGCACCAGCGCCTCGCGCGCCGAGACATAGCGCGCAGCGCGTGGAACCGGCGGCAGGCCGGGGCTTTGCTGCCAGCTGGCCAGAGCATCGCGGATCATCGGGTGTCCCCAGCCTGCTTCGCCAAGCGCATCGGCGATCTGGTCGCGTGATTGCCCCTTTGAGAGGGCCTCTCGGACGAATTCGGTCAATCGTTCGGCGGGGCGCATTGCCTACTCCTGCAGTTCACCACTCGGGGGCAGCATTTCCCGCATGTGCCGGGCCCGTCAATCGGCCTGATTCCGTTCCGCGACGTCCCGAAATCCTGCTCGGCCCCGCCGGGCGTCAGCGGGGCTGGCGTTTTTCCTGTTCTTTTTCAGCCCGGTACACCGAGTTGATGCGTTTTTTCGCGAAAGCTGCATTTTGCGCTTGCACCCCCCGGCGCAACCCCCTAAATCACCCCTCACCGGCGACGGACGGAACCAGACGGTTCGCGGAAGTCAACGGGATGGAGTGCGGGCGTAGCTCAGGGGTAGAGCATAACCTTGCCAAGGTTAGGGTCGTGAGTTCGAATCTCATCGCCCGCTCCAAAAAAACTTTCGGACAGTTTCGGACAACGAATGAACCTCCCCTCGGGGGTCTTTGTCGTTTTGGACAGGTGTTGATGCGAAGGCTCCACCTGTTCCGCCACGGCCGTTCCTGCTTTCATGATCGGACAGCCCAAGGCTGCATTTTCACTGCATTTTTCTATTCATGAGTAGGGTGTGATGATGACGAGCAACATTCTGGAACTGTCCAAGGACCTGCTGGACCCCGAACTTCAGCACGAATTGGTCGAAACCCAAACTATGAACGGCACGACCTATGCCCTGATCGAGCAATGGGGCGAGATCGAGGCCGGTCTGACGCTGGTCGCCGTGGAGGACGGTCAGGCCAGACGTCTCACTGCAGACCTGCTGAGCGATCCCGAGGCGGGCTCCATTGACCCCGCGATCATTCAGGGATTTTTCCAAGGTGAAGAACTGCTTGGCCAGATCTCGCAGGACATCGATCTCCCTGATCTGCCGGATCCGATTATGCCTTTGCCGGGGCTTGACCAAATTCTGGCGGTACCGAGGGGCGGTCACCTGAGCCAGCGCGACCTACTGACCGCGGTTCACAACCTTGCAATCTGGGGCACGACAGCCGACGGGCAGGTCGAGATGAACTCGCGCCTGCTTGCGCCAGCCGTGACGAACCGAGGGCGTCGTGCCTGCGCCTGGGCGGTCAATCGCATTGTCGCTTTCGCCTTGGGACGTCCCGCTGGCGGCGGTCTGGCCACAGCCGAGATGGTAAAGGTGCTTCGCGCCCGCGACTTTCCCGTTTCGCGTACGTCAGCACAGCCCGGCGCGATTATCATTTCACCGACGACCGGCAACCGGATCGGGCATGTCGGCATTCTTGGGGAAGGCGATCTGATCTATTCGAACTCGACCGATCTGGGAAACTGGACCCAATCCCACACCATCGCCAAATGGCAGAACTATTACGGAGGCGGAAAAGGGCTGACGGTCGAGTTCTACCACCTCAACCCGGCGCGGTTCGCGATCAGCCCCATGCCAGTAGCCTGAGAGGTTCGGCAGGCGATCACCCTAAAGCAGCTCTCGGATCGCCTGCGCAATCCGGGCAACCCCCTCGGGGATCCGCTCGACCGGGATCGAGGAATAGGCCAGCCGATAGAAGGTGCCGCCCATCGCGGGCTCGGCGAAGAAGGGATGGCCGGGCTCGATCAGTACGTCACGCTCACGCAGGATATGGCCCAGCCGCGCCGCGTCGATGCCTGCGGGCAGCGTCAGCCAGAAGCTTGAGCCGCCCTGCCCGCCCCCCGGCGCTAGCTGCAACCCGCTGTCCCGGATGGCTGTGTCCATCACTTCGCGCCGTGCGGCATAGGCGCGGCGCATCCGATTCATCTGGGCGTCGTAATGGCCCAGCGAGAGGAAATTCGCCAAGGTCCGCTGCAACAGCCCCGGAGGATGGCGCAGCATCAGGGAGCGCAGCGCGCGGGCCTCGGAAATGACGGGCGGTGCAGCGACGATGTAGCCCAGCCGCAGCCCCGGAAAAACCGATTTCGAGAATGAGCCGATGTGGATGACCGCCCCCGCCTCATCCATCGCCTTCAAGGCAGGCAGGGACGAGCCGGAATAGGACATCTCGAATTCGTAATCATCCTCGACAATGGCGCAGCCCTGCGCCAGCGCGTGGCGCAAGAGTGCGCGGCGACGCTCGACCGGCATGGTTGCGCCGGTGGGGCTGTGATGGCTGGCGGTGGTGAAGACCGCCTTCAGCCCGGCAGGGATCGCATCGGGCGGCAGGCCATGGGCGTCGACAGGAACCGGGTGGATGCGGGCGCCGGTGTGCGACAGGATCTCGCGCAGGCCGGGATAGCAGGGATCCTCGATCGCACAGGCTCCGCCCCGCGCCAGCAGAATCTCAACCACCAGCCACAGCGCGTTCTGCGCGCCCAGCGTCAGCAGGATATCCTCGGCCCGCGCCCGGATGCCCCGGCGCGGCAGGATGTGGCGGGCGATATAGTCGACCAGTTCGGGATCATCCTCGCCGTAAAGATCGCCGGTCATGGGCGCGAATTCGCGCCGCCCCAGCGAGCGCACGGCGCAGTCGCGCCAGGCCGAAAGGTCCACGAGCTGCGGGTCGGCCTGACCATAGACGAAGGGAAAACGATACCGCCGCCAGTCCGAGACCCGGTCGCGGCGCTGCGCGCGGGCATAGCGGTCCTCGACATGCAGGCTCCAGTCGAAGGGCACGGGTGCGGGGCGCGTGCCTGCGGTCGCCTGCGCGGTCTCGATCCGGCCCGAGATGAACAGGCCCGCACGGTCGCGCGAGGTCAGGTAATCGGTCGCCACCAGCTCGGCAAAGACCTGCGTCACGGTGACCCGCGCCACGCCCAGATGCCGCGCCAGACTGCGACTTGAGGGCAGTTTCTCGCCCGCGCGGAACCGTCCCTCCAGCACGCCCTCGACGATCTGGCGGCGCAGCTGGTGCTGCAGGGTCTGCTCAAGACTGCGGTCAAGCAGGAAGGCTTCGGCGGGAATCGTCATGGCGGGCTTTCAGAACTCACGCGCCGATCAAGCCCTGAAGGGCGCGGCGGTTCAACCCGTCGCGCCCTTCCGATCAGTCATCGGGCGGCGGTGGGAGGAACCGCCCGGCAGGGAGATCAGGCAAAGACCTTCGTCAGCGCGCGGTCGATGGCATTGGTGATATTGTCGATGTCATCGGCGCTGGCGATCAGCGCGGGCGACAGGCACAGCGTGTTGTTCAGCCCCGCCAGCGAGCGGTTGGTCGCCCCGATAATGACGCCCTGCGCCATGCAATCGGCGACGACGGCCTGCACGCGCTTTTCGTCCATCGGCTCTTTCGTGGCGCGGTCCTGCACAAGCTCTGCCCCGCAGAACAGGCCCTTGCCGCGCACGTCGCCGATCACCGCATGCTTGTCCATCAGCGTGGTCAGGTTGTCCATCAGCCGGTCGCCCATGGCGATGGTGTTTTCCAAGAGGTTCTCTTCCTCGATGATGCGCATGTTTTCCAGCGCCGCGACCGGGCCTGCGGTGCAGCCGCCGAAGGTCGAGATGTCGCGGAAATAGCTCATCGTGTCTTCGGGGCTGTCCTTGAACATCTCGAAGACGCGCTCCGAGGTGACGGTGCAGGAGATCGCCGCATAGCCCGAGGCCACGCCCTTCGCCATGGTGACGAAATCGGGCTCGATCCCGTATTGCTGATAGCCGAACCAGGTGCCGGTGCGGCCAAGGCCGCAGACGACCTCGTCGATGTGCAGCAGGATGTCGTATTTGCGGCAGATTTCCTGCACGCGCTGCCAATAGCCCTCGGGGGGCACGATGACACCGCCGCCTGCGGTCACAGGCTCCAGCACGATGGCGCCCACGGTGTCGGGGCCTTCGCGCAGGATCACCTCTTCAATGGCATCGGCGGCGCGCTGGCCGTAATTCTCGACATCCCATTGCGCGCGGTACTCAAGGCAATGCGGGACCGCGACGAACCCGTCCGGATAGGGCCCGTATTGCGCCGCCCGCTGCGGCTGACCCGAGGTCGCCAGCGTCCCGATGGTGGTGCCGTGGTAATCGCGGTCGCGGTAGAGGATCTTCCACTTCTTGCCGCCGTGTTTGTGGTGCGAGATCTGGCGCACCATCTTGTAGACCTTCTCATTCGCCTCGGAACCCGAGTTCGAATAATAGACGCGGGTCAGGCCCGGCATCTTTTCGATCAGGCGTTGCGCAAACAGCGCGCCCGGCACGGTGCCAGCGGCACCCGCATAATAGTTCAGCTTGATCAGCTGGTCGCGCACGGCATTGGCGATGCTTTCGCGGCCATAGCCCACGTTGACGGTCCAGACCCCGCCCGAGACGCCGTCGAGATATTCCTTCCCGGTCGCATCCCACAGGCGCATCCCCTTGCCTTCCACGAAAACGCGGGGATCGGCGGTTTCATAGCCCTTGTGCTGGCTCAGGTGATGCCAGACATGCGCCCGGTCGGCTTCGACCACATGCGTAAGATCGTTGACGGAAAGATCGAGGGTCATGCCATAGCTCCTGCGCAGGCTGTTTTCCCGACCGTGCGCCTTGTGGGCCGAAAATGATAGAGCCAGTTTTTCCAACTTGCCCAGACCAGTTCGAATCACGCGACCAGACCATGAAGGCGGCGTCAGGCCCTACCGGGCGAGGGACCGCCGAGCCTCTATCTAGGATTGCGCCCGCGCGGCGCGTCCGACAACCATGACATGAATCCGCGCAGTTTATTGCCGCCGGACAAGCGGGAAGTTGCAGGATCACCAGCAAAACCCCATAAAATCCTTATGTCGCGTATCGATAGTTCCATAACCAGTGCCCCCTCTGCTGCGCCCGATTGGCTGGTCGACCTGTCGTCGGCCAAGTATCGCAGCGGCTTTTTCATCTCGGACAAAGAGTTCGCGATCCAGCACACGCATCGCAAGGCGGACGTGCTGTTCGTGACCTTCGACAACCTGTCGAACGCCCGCGATCCGCTGCGCGTGCGCGACCCTTGGGGCTATGGCTTCGCGGCGAAATCGGAATGGTCACATCTGGGCGTCCTCTCGTTCCGCCCGAACTGGTTTCGCAACGATCACCTGTTCGAGCAGCTGCAGCGACTGGCCCGCGACGACCTCTTCAAGCGCTATCGCCGCGTGGTCTTTGCCGGAACCTCGATGGGGGGCTATGCGGCCTGCGCCTTCGCCTCATTGGCGCCCGGCTGTCAGGTCATCGCCTATTCGCCGCAATCGACCCTCTCGCCCGAGATCGCGCCTTGGGATGAGCGTTATCGCTCGGGCTCTCAAGCGGACTGGTCCGGCCCCTATGCCGATGCCGCGACCGAGATCGGCGCGGCCCGGCGTCTGTGGCTGCTTTATGACCCGGGCGTCCCCGAGGATCTGCGCCATGCCAAACGCCTCGATGGCCCCAATGTGACGCATCTGCGCACCCGCTATGCAGGCCACAAGACCGCCTGGTTCATGCGCCATGCAGGCATCCTAAGCAGCTTCACCCGCGAGGTGGTGGCGGGCACGATGACAAGCACCCGCTTTCACGAGCTGTACCGTGTGTCGCGCAAGCTGCGCGTCTATGAGGCCGCCTTCCTGCAACACGTGATCGAGAACGGTACGCTGGCCTCGAAGCACCGGATGCTGCGCCTGTTGCGCACGCAAGACCGCCCGAACATGGTTCTTGATCTGGAACGCCATCTGGCGCTGACCTGACATTTTTTCTGTTTTTACCGATTTCCGAGGTTACATCATGCATATCGTTGGTATCTGCCGCTTCTCGCTTCTGGGTCGTGGCGATTGGCAAGCCTATCGCGGCAAGGCCGATGAAGAGATCGAGGACATCGCCCTTGAGCAGGCCGAGATCCTCTATGCGCCCGAACGGATGGAGGCCCGCCTGGCCTCGTTCGAACATATCACGCTGGCCTCGATTGCCGCGCAGACCGACAAGCGCTTCCACTTCCTGGTCCTCGCCTCGGAATTCATGCCCGAGCAGTATCGCGCGCGTCTGGACGCCATGTGCGCCCGCGTGCCGCAGGTGATCCTGCGCTATTTCCCGATGACCACGGCTGGCGACGCGACCATGCTGATGCTGGAGAAGATGAACATCAATCTGGCCGACACCGTGCAATTCCGGCTGGACGATGATGACGGGCTGTTCGTCAACTATATTCAGCGGCTGCGGCATTTCTCGAACAACCTGTCGCAGGTGACGGATGCCTTCTCGCTCAGCTTCTCGGGCGTGCTGTTCTCGGTCGTGGGCGGAGAGTTCGCGGGCTCGTATCACTGGCCGGTGGCCTTCTTCTCGGCCGGGGCGGCGATGCGCCATCCGCGTGCCACCATCTTCGGCTTTGGCCATTTCGGCCTGCAGCACCGCATGACCTCGCTGACCGTGCCGGGGCGGCTGTCGCTGGCCACGCATACGGGCAACAATGATACGCAAGAGATCGACTTCCACACGATCCGCCGTCGCGGCATGCGCCTGATCGAGCCCGCGCAGCTGGAAACGCTGGTCCAGCGCGACTTCCCCTACCTGACCGCTGAAGGGCGCGCCATCGCGGGCCTGCCCGCGCAGATTGCCGCCGCCGCGGAATAGCGCCCGCCATTCGGCCTTGCACAATCCTGACTTGCGTCGTCACCTGAAGGCGCTGGCCCACAAGGCCAGCGCCTTTCGTCACTGGTGATTGTTCAAGGGATTTTGCGATGTCGAAGAAGCCGCGGAAATATGTGATCGTCCCCGAGGACAATGTCTTCAACGACAGCATGGACACCAGCAGCTTCCGCCTGTTCCGCTCGATGCATGACAGGCTGTTTCGCAAATCGCGCGCGCAGGCCATGGCGACCGGGTTCAGCACCGGCTCGGATGACGGCGACAAGCCCCCGACCCGCCCGCCGCAGCGCATTCTGGAAACCGATGCCGGAAAGATCCGCCTGATCGACTCGATCGGCACGAATGAGGTGTCGCTGGTCAGCATGACGCCCGATCAGGCCTTCGTGCTGCAACGCGCCTATCCCGGCCTGCGGGTACGGCCCGAGTTGCGCCTTTACCCCCTGCGCTTCGGTCAGGCGAATATCGTACGGCTTCAGGCCAAGCCTGCGGCCTTCCGCTCGGACAAGGTGCTGGCGCTGCGCTGCATCGACGGGGCCAGCGGCCAGCCGGTCGCCGATGCGCATGTGGTGATCGTGCTGAACCGCAAGAAGGGCTTCGGCATTTCCGAGGTGCGCACCGATGCCGATGGCTGGTTCCGCACCCCCCTGCCCGCCGCCCAGACCAGCATCGACATGATCCTGTGCGCGCCGCTGGCCGGGTACTGGCCGGGCGCTCAGGAGGATGTCGAGGTCGTCCCCTCGGGCGAGACCACCGTGACCCTGAAGGTCACGCCCATCGAGGAGGGCTTCAAGGACGGGCTTGACCGGATGCTGGCGCCCGCGAAGGCCAGCGACGGCAAGGGCGTCAAGGTCGCCATCATCGACACCGGCACCGACCCCGCGAAGGGGCTCAATCTGGTGAAGGGGCTGAACACCACCGGGACCGAGCCTGCCGATGAATGGTATGACAATGGCAGCGGCCACGGCACCCATGTCGCGGGCATCGTCGCCCGCATCGCCCCTGCGGTCGAATTCTATGTCTACCGGGTCTTTGAAAAGGGCGACGGCGGGGCCAGCGAGTTCTCGATTGCCCGCGCCATCCGTCAGGCGGTCGACGACGGCTGCGACATCATCAACATGAGCCTTGGCCAGACTTCCGAGCCGATCTCGATCTCGCGCGAGACGCGGCGCGCGCGCGCCATGGGCGTCGTCTGCATTGCGGCCTCGGGGAATGACTATATGTCGCCGGTCTCGTACCCCGCGCGGTCCTCGGTCGTGGTGGCGGTGTCGGCGGGGGGTATTCTGGACAGCTGGCCCGAGGGCGCGATCACCGCGCGCAATGTCGCGGCCCGTCCCGCCCCCGTCGGAGACCGCTTCTTTGCGGGTTTCAGCAATATTGGCCCGGAACTAGACTTTATTGGACCGGGCGTCGGCATTATATCTTGGGTGAACGCCCGTTCCCTTGGGGTAATGGACGGCACATCGATGGCCTGCCCCGCCGTTCTGGGGCTGTTTGCCCGGCTGCTGTCGCAAAACCCCGAGATTTTGTCGGCCGAACGCAACCAGCAGCGGTCGGATGACATTATACGAATGGCAAATGAACATGCCCGGCCGATCGGATTCGGCAAGGAATATGAAGGGGCTGGGTTGATCGAATAGGGGTGCGACTGATGACTGCCCAAAGAAAACGCAACGAAAACTTCGTCCTCGTCTATTCCGACGACCGTGACCCCAGTCGTGAGGAAACGGCCGAAGCTCTGGACCAGTTGAAGCCGCTTCCCGCCGAGGAAGTCATTCCCGGCACGATTCGCGTGACCGGCAAGCGCAGCGATGTCGAAAAGTGCATGAGCCATCTGCATCAATGGCGGATGTCGACGGAAAAGCTGTTCAAGCTGAACTCGCCCTATAAGCCGCAACTGCGCTGAGGCGGGGCGCTAACCGTCCCCCTGCCCGCCCGCATCGGGTGCGCTGCGCAGGGCGGCGACCAGATCGTGGAAACGGTCGCCCTGAATGACGACATGATCGCGCACCGCCCTGGCCGCGCGTTCGCCGTCGCCCGCCTCGATGGCGGCGACAATCTCGTCATGTTCGGCGAAGGAGCGGCCCAGACGGTTGCGCACCTGCAACTGCATCCGCCGATAGGGCTGCAGCATCGCATGCAGCCGTGACGCCTCCTGCGCCAGAAAGGCGTTATGCGTGGCGCGGTAGATGCAGTGATGAAATTCGGAATTGCTGGCGTAATAGAGGTCGATCTCGCCCGCTTCGGCATGGCGGCGGCAATCGCGGTGCGCGGCCTGCAGCTGCGCGATCTCGGGCTCGGATATGCGGCGCGCGGCCAAGCGGGCGCAGCTCGCCTCGACCTCGGCCATGACCTCGAAGCGCTCGGCCAGCTCATCGACCGACCATTCCGACACGAAAGTGCCGCGCTTGGGCTGCACGCGCACCAGACCCGAGGTCTCAAGCTGCTGCAACGCCTCGCGGATGGGGGTGCGCGAGCATTGGAACTGGGCCGCCAGCGCCTCGGGGTCCAGCCGCGCGCCCGGCCGGAACTGGCCGTCGACGATGGCGTTTTCCAGCGCCGTCCTGATTCGCTCGGTATTCGAGAGCGCCATGATGATATCGCACCTGTCTCAGAAACCCCTGCCCTTCAGGTTATCAGCAAGGCACTGAAATATCCAACGTAATTTCTGTTGTATATATCATGCTTTCCCCGCACAATCATCACAGGGAGAACATGAGTTGCGGCCATCGGCCCGATCATGGAGGGAGGAAATTCGTGTCACATCATCTGATATCCATCTATCTGCTGGCCGGGCTGTTCGTCATCGCGACCGTCTGGCCCATCAATATGGGCGTTCTGGCCTTCGTGGGCGCATTCCTGATCGGCACGCTGCTGGTCGGCATGAAGGCGTCCGAGATCATCGACTTCTTTCCCGGCGGGCTGTTCCTGACGCTGGCGGGCATCACCTGGCTGTTTGCGCTGGCGCAGAACAACGGCACCATCGACTGGCTGGTGCGGCTGGCCGTGCGCGCGGTGAAGGGCCGGATCGCGGCGATCCCGTGGATCATGTTCGGCATCTCGGCCCTGCTGACCTCGGTCGGCGCGGTCAGCCCCGGCGCGGTCGCGATCATCGCGCCCATCGCCCTGGGCTTTGCTTTCCGCTATCACATCTCACCCATGCTGATGGGTCTGATGGTGGTGCATGGCGCGCAAGCCGGGGGCTTTTCGCCCATCAGCATCTATGGCGGCATCACCAATGGCGTGGTCAGCCAGGCCGGGCTGCCGCTCAGCCCGATGACGACTTTCGCCGCCAGCTTCTTCGTGAACTTCGCGGTGGCGCTGATCCTGTTCATGGTGCTGGGCGGGCGCAGGCTGCTGCGCGCGGGCAGCGCCGAGATCACCCCGGTCAATGTCCCGCATCTTGAGATTGCGCGCCCCGCCACCGGCCCGCAGATCTTCGGCGACAGCGAGGCCGAGGCCCTGACCCGCCGCATCGCCGATGAGGCGAGTGGCGAGCCGAACAGCCTTCTGGCCGACCCGACCGCGCCCGAGCCGCAGGACGGCACGCCCTATCAGATCGCCACGCTGGCGGGTCTGGCGGCGCTGGCGGTGCTGGTGCTGGCCTTCAAGCAGGACATCGGCTTCATCTCACTGACCATCGGTCTGGTGCTGTCGCTCTGGTCGCCCACGCTGCAAAAACGCGCGATGGCGCAGGTCGCCTGGCCCGAGATCATGTTGATCACCGGTGTCAGCACCTATGTTTCGGTGATGGAGCATATGGGCACCATCGATTTCGTCGGCGACAGCGTGGCGGGCCTGGCCTCGCCGCTGCTGGCGGCATTGCTGCTGTTCTATATCGGTGCGGTCGTCTCGGCCTTCGCCTCTTCGGTGGCGGTGCTGGGCTCGCTGATCCCGCTGGCCGTGCCCTTCCTTCAGGCGGGCACCGGGGTCAGCGCCATCGGCTTCATCGCGGGCATGGCGGTCGCCTCGACCATCGTCGATGTCAGCCCCTTCTCGACCAACGGGGCCTTGGTGCTGGCCAATGCGCAGGGCGTCGACCGGCAGGCCTTCTTCCGCAGGCTGCTGGGCTATGGCGCGCTGGTGACGCTGATCGCGCCGCCCGTCCTGTGGCTTATCTTCGTGGTTCTGCCGGGTTGATCCCGGCAGCGCCCACCTGAAACCGACCTTTTGCAGGAGCGTGACGTGACCAAGACATTGCGAACCGAGCCGACCAGCCGCACCGCCTTTCTGGGCGATCTGCTGGACACCTTGACCGAGCGGGGACGCTCGCTTCTGCGCCGCCGTCCCGACCCGAAGGAGGCCACGCCCGATCTGGCCGAACTGGCCGAGCGGCTGCTGTCGCGGCGGGGCGAGGCCTCGGGGGTGGCGCTGGCGCAGGCGCTTGTGCTGGCCTTCGACGCCGCCCCGCCCGAGGCGCGGCTTGAATTCCTTCGGACACTCGCCACCCGTTTCGGCGCCGATCGCGAGGCGGTCATCAAGGCCATCCGCGCGATGGGCAGCGATGAGCCCAGCGAAGAGGCCATCGAGTCGCTGCACCAGCTGGCCGAACCGCGCCGGCAAGAGCTGCTGCGCCGCCTCAATCAGGCGCAGGGCGGCACTGCCACGCTGGTCGACATGCGCGAGGAACTGTTGCGCCATCTGAAGGGCAACCCCGACCTGCGCCGGGTGGATGCCGATTTCGCGCATCTGTTTTCCTCATGGTTCAACCGGGGTTTTCTGGTGCTGCGCCATATTGACTGGAACACCTCGGCCAGCATTCTGGAGAAAATCATCCGCTATGAGGCCGTGCACGCGATCCAGAACTGGGACGATCTGCGCAACCGGCTGGAGCCGACGGACCGGCGCTGTTACGGCTTCTTCCACCCGCAGCTGGCCGATGAGCCGCTGATCTTCGTCGAGGTGGCGCTGACCCGCGAGATTCCCGACAAGGTCGGCCCGCTTCTGGATCTGGACCGCCAACCGATTCCGGCATCCGAGGCAACGACGGCGGTTTTCTATTCGATCTCGAACACGCAGCGCGGCTTGGCGGGGGTGTCCTTCGGCAACTTCCTGATCAAGCAGGTGGTCGAGGATCTGAAGGCCGAACTGCCCAACATCAAGACCTTCGTGACCCTGTCGCCGGTGCCGGGCTTCGCCGCATGGCTGAAGGCCGAGCGCGAGAATGCCGAGACGACCCTGATCACGCCCGAGACGCGCGAGGTGCTGGCGCATCTGGACACCCCCGGCTGGCACAAGGACGAGGCACAGGTCGAAGCCCTGCGCGAGGTGCTGCTGCCGCTGGCCGCCGCCTATTTCCTGCAGGCCAAGGACAAGCGCGGTCGCCCCGTCGACCCCGTCGCCCGCTTCCATTTGGGCAATGGCGCGCGGCTGGAGCGGCTGGATTTCCTGGGCGATCAATCCGCCAACGGGCTGCGGCAATCGCATGGCCTGATGGTGAACTACCTGTATGATCTCAAAGAGATCGAAAAGAACCATGAGGCGCTGGCCGAACGTGGGCATGTTGCCGCCTCGCCCGAGGTGCGCAAATCCCTGCCGCCCGCCGCCCCCAAATCCTGATGACCTTCAAGCCACGGTGCCCGACATGAACTCGAACCTCTTTTCCCGCCTCATCCAGCAGACGCCCGATCCGTCCCGCACGGCCATTGAGACCGCATCCGGCGCGCAGATCACCTATAGCGACCTGATCGCCCGCTCGGGCCAGATGGCGAATGCGCTGGTGGCGCAGGGCGTCGCGCCGGGCGACCGGGTGGCCGTGCAGATCGAGAAATCGGTCGAGGCGATCATTCTTTATCTGGCAACGGTGCGCGCGGGGGCGGTCTTCCTGCCGCTCAACACCGGCTATACCCCGGCCGAGATCGAGTATTTTCTGGGCGACGCCCGACCCGCGGTCTTTGTCTGCGACCCGGCCCGGCAGGCGTCACTGGAGGTTGCGGCGCGGGCCAGCAATGCCAAGATCCTGACGCTGGACGCCGATGGTCAGGGCAGCCTGATGACCGCCGCCGAAGCTGCGCCGGAAGGGTTCGAGACCGTCGAGCGGGCGGGCGCGGATCTGGCCGCGCTGCTTTACACCTCGGGGACGACGGGGCGTTCCAAGGGCGCGATGCTGTCGCATGAGAACCTCTATTCGAACGCCGTCGCGCTGCAGGATGCCTGGCGCTATTCGGCCAGCGACGTGCTGATCCATGCGCTGCCGATCTTCCACACGCATGGCCTTTTCGTCGCGACCAACCTGACCTTCCTTGCGGGCGCCTCGATGATCTTCCTGCCGAAGTTCGACGCCGACCGCATTCTGGACGTGATGCCGCGCGCGACCGTGCTGATGGGCGTGCCGACCTTCTATGTGCGGCTGCTGGAATCGCCCCGGCTTGACCCACAGGTGACCTCGCATATGCGGCTCTTCATCTCGGGCTCGGCGCCGCTTCTGGCGGAAACGCATCGCGAATGGCAGGCGCGCACCGGGCATGCGATCCTGGAACGCTATGGCATGACCGAGACCAATATGAGCACCTCGAACCCCTATGAGGGGGAACGGATCGCGGGCACCGTCGGCCAGCCCCTGCCGGGGGTCGAGGTGATCGTCACCGACCCTGAAACCGGCGCGCCGCTGCCCGATGGCGAGATCGGCATGATCGAGGTGCGTGGCCCCAACGTCTTCTGCGGCTATTGGCAGATGCCCGAAAAGACCGCCGCGGAACTGCGCGAGAACGGCTATTTCATCACCGGCGATCTGGGGATGGTCGACGACAAGGGCTATGTCCATATCGTCGGACGCGGCAAGGACCTGATCATCTCGGGCGGCTACAACATCTATCCCAAAGAGGTCGAGACCGAGATCGACGCCATCACCGGCGTCAACGAATCCGCCGTGATCGGCCTGCCGCACAGCGACTTCGGCGAGGCGGTGGCAGCGGTCGTCGTGCCGACTGGCAAGGTCGCGCTAACCGAGGCAGACATCCTTGCGCCGCTGGCCGAGCGGCTGGCCCGCTTCAAGCAGCCCAAGCGCGTGATCTTTGTCGAGGAACTGCCTCGCAACACCATGGGCAAGGTGCAGAAAAACCTGCTGCGCGACCAGTATGGCGCGCTGTTTCAGAAATGATGGTGCCGGGGCCTGCCAGTGGCGGGCCCCTTTCGCTTACAGATAGCGACCGGCGCGCTGAAGCACCTCGATCTCATAGCCGTCGGGGTCCTTGATGAAGAAGAACGTGGCGATCACCTCGCCCCCCGGCGCGAAATCCACCAGCTTGCGGGGCTGAAGCCCAAGCGCGGTCAGACGGGCATGTTCGGCCGCCACATCCTCGACCGAGACGGCCAGATGGCCGTAGCCATTCCCCAGATCATAGGGCTCGGTACGGTCCTTGTTGACCGTCAGCTCCAGCTCGAACGTGCTTTCGCCATTGGCCAGATAGATCAGCGTGAAGGTTTCGAAATCCAGCCGCTCGACGGGCTCAAGCCCGAAGGCGGCCTTGTAGAACGCCAGCGAGCGTTCCTCCTCCATCACGCGGATCATGGAATGGATCATCTTGGCCATCGCGCCACCTTTCCCTGCAAGAACCCCCACCCCTTAGCATGAAGCCGGGGATTCTCCAGCCGCCTGACGGCGGCCAAGTGCAAGGCGATGCGCGCGATTACCGGAACGAGACGGTCCGCGTGCTGGCTGTGTTTTGCCAAAGTGGCAGGCCCGTATTGGGCGTATAATCTGGCGGCAAAGTGGATTTGCGCGAGATATCATTGTGTTCGGCAGGGAATCTTCCCCACCATAGCACCGCAGTAATATAGACCGCGATGGTTGCGACAACTAAACACGCCCACAAGAATGCGGCGGAGGCGTCGCCGGGTAAATACCAATCAACAACAAACGCTATAACACCCAGGACGCCGATCAGTACGGCGACCATATCAGATCCAATCTGAATCAGTTAATGTTCGATAAGTTTCTCACCCATCGGGAGATTGGGCAACCACATTTTGCTCGTTTTGCTTGCATGGGGATGACTTGATCGGAAATCCGCCGATGGAACCCTGGCAAATGCTGCGGATGCGCCCCGGACCGTCACCAAAAATTCACACCATCGCGCTTGCGACAACCGGGTCAAACCGGTTATGACTTGTCTAGTTGTATAGATATTTCGACAACTTCGAAAGATGTCCAGATGACCATGACTGATCGCCGCGAATGGATGGGGCTGGTTGCCCGCTCGGACCCCGGGATGCTTGCGCATCTGCTGGGGGAACTGCCGCCCCACAGCCTGGCGCGCGCGCCGGAAACCGGGGCGGTGATGGTGCGGGGCCGCGCAGGCGGCACGGGCGCGCCCTTCAACCTGGGGGAAATGACGGTGACCAGATGCTCGGTCACGCTGGCGGGCGGAGAGGTCGGCCACGCCTATGTGCAGGGTCGCGACAAGCCGCATGCGACCCGCGCGGCCATTCTGGATGCGCTGATGCAGGGCGACCGGGCCGAGGCGATCCGCCGCGACGTGCTGGCCCCGCTGGCCCGCCACGCCTCGCAGCGCGCCGCCACACGCCGCGCCAAGGCGGCGGCCACCAAGGTCGAATTCTTCACAATGGTCCGCGGAGAGGATTGATGAACCAGCAGATTTCCGGCGGCTTCAGCGACGCGCCCCGCCAGTCCGCCACCGCCTTCCGCGCCATTCTGGAGGCCATGTCCCGCCCCGGTCAGTGGCAAGAGGTTCAGGGCGCGATGCCGCCCGCGCCGCTGTCACCCGCCGCAGGTGCCGCGATCCTGACCCTGGCCGATCACAACACGCCGCTGCATCTGGCCGGAGCGCTCGACTGCCCCGAGGTGCGCTACTGGATCACTTTCCACACCGCCGCGCCGATCACCTCCGCCACTGAGGCCAGCTTCGCCATCGGCACCTGGCAGGACCTTCAGCCGCTGGACCAGTTCGCCATTGGCACGCCGGAATATCCCGACCGTTCCGCTACGCTGATCGTCACACTGGATGAGGTTCCCGCCCCCAATGCCACGCTTAGCGGCCCCGGCATCAATGGCTCCGTAGAGGCCTTCTGCCCCGGCGCGCGCCCGACCGCCTTCCCGCTGGGCCTTGACCTGATCCTTGCGACCCAGAGCCGCATCATGGGCCTGCCCCGCAGCACGAAAGTGGAGTTTCTCTGATGTATGTCGCCGTCAAAGGTGGTGAACGCGCCATCGAAAACGCCCATGCCTGGCTTGCCGAGGAACGCCGGGGCGACCCTGCGGTCCCCGAGCTTTCGGTGCCCCAGATCCGCGAGCAGATGTCGCTGGCCGTCAACCGCGTCATGGCCGAGGGCTCGCTTTACGACCCCGACCTTGCCGCGCTGGCGATCAAGCAATCGCGTGGCGATCTGATCGAGGCGATCTTTCTGATCCGCGCCTATCGCACGACGCTGCCGCGTCTGGCGGCCTCGAACCCCGTCAACACGGCTTCGATGCTGGTCAGCCGCCGCGTCTCGGCCACGTTCAAGGACGCGCCGGGCGGGCAAATTCTTGGCCCGACCTTCGACTATACCCACCGCCTGCTGGACTTCACGCTGGCCGCCGAAGGCGAGGTTCCCGCCGCACCCACCGCCCCTGCCGACACGCAGGACGTGCCGCATATCCTTGGTTTTCTGGACCGCGACGGGCTGATCGAACAGGCGGTCCCGAATGACGACACGCCCGCCGACCTGACCCGCGAGCCGCTGGAGCTGCCCGCCGACCGCGCGCTGCGCCTGCAATCGCTGGCGCGGGGGGATGAGGGCTTCGTCCTTGGCCTCGCCTATTCGACCCAGCGCGGCTACGCCCGCAACCACGCCTTCGTCGGCGAATTGCGCATCGGCCAAGTCGCGGTCGAGGTGGATATTCCGGAACTGGGTTTCCCGGTCGAGATCGGAGAGATCGAGCTGACCGAATGCGAGACGGTGAACCAGTTCAACGGCTCGAAAACCGAACCGCCGCAATTCACCCGCGGCTATGGCCTGACCTTCGGCCAGACCGAGCGCAAGGCGATCAGCATGGCACTGGTCGACCGCGCGCTGCGCTGGCGGGAACTCGGCGAGGACTTCACCGGCGCGCCTGCGCAGGACGAAGAATTCGTGCTGTCGCACTGCGACAACATTCAGGCGACCGGCTTCCTCGAACATATCAAGCTGCCGCATTACGTCGATTTCCAAGCGGAACTGGAGCTGATCCGCAGCGTGCGCGCCGCCGCATTCGCCAATCTGGAGGCCGCAGAATGACCGCCCTCGACGCCTATAATTTCGCCTACCTCGACGAGGAAACCAAACGCATGATCCGCCGCGCGCTGCTGAAGGCGGTCGCGATCCCCGGCTATCAGGTGCCCTTCGCCAGCCGCGAAATGCCGATGCCTTACGGCTGGGGCACGGGTGGCGTGCAGGTGACGGCGGCCTGCCTGACGCCGGACGACACGCTGAAGGTGATCGATCAGGGTGCGGATGACACGACGAACGCGGTCTCGATCCGGCGCTTCTTCCAGCGCACGGCGGATGTGGCCGTGACCGAGGAAACGGAAGCCGCGACCATCATCCAGACCCGCCACCGCATCCCGGAAACGCCGTTGCAGGAAGGCCAGATCATGGTCTTTCAGGTCCCGATCCCCGAGCCTCTGCGCTTCCTTGAACCGCGCGAGACGGAAACGCGGCGGATGCACGCCTTGGCCGATTACGGGCTGATGCAGGTCAAGCTTTACGAAGACATTGCCCGGCATGGCGAGATCGCCACCGCCTATGCCTATCCGGTCAAGGTCGAGGGGCGCTATGTCATGGACCCCTCGCCCATCCCGAAGTTCGACAACCCGAAACTGAACGACAGCCCGGCGCTGATGCTGTTTGGCGCGGGGCGCGAACAGCGCATCTATGCGCTGCCGCCCTATACCAAGGTGGAAAGCCTCGATTTCGACGACCATCCGTTTGTCGCCAGCAAGGCCGACCATGCCTGCGACATCTGCGGCGCGACGGAAAGCTATCTGGATGAGGTCATCACCGACGATCAGGGCGGCCGCATCTTCGTCTGTTCCGACACCGCATTCTGCCGCAGCCGTCAGGAGGACGCCGCATGAAACCCCTGTTCACCGTCCGCGACCTTGAGAAACGCTATGGCTCGCGCATCGGCTGCACCGATGTCAGCTTCGATCTGTGGCCGGGCGAGGTCATGGGGATCGTCGGCGAAAGCGGCTCGGGCAAGTCGACGCTGCTGTCCTGTCTGGCCGGTCACATGACCCCCGATCAGGGTCAGGTTCATTTCGATGGCCGCGACGTGCTGGCGATGTCCGAACCCGAGCGTCGCTTCCTGGCCCGCACAGAATGGGCCTTTGTTCACCAGAACCCGCGTGACGGGCTGCGCATGGCGGTCAGCGCGGGCGGCAATGTCGGCGAACGGCTGATGGCCGTGGGCGCGCGCCATTACGGCAATATTCGCGAGACCGCGACCGATTGGCTGGGCCGGGTCGAGATCGCCAGCGACCGTATCGACGACCGCCCCTCGGCCTTTTCGGGGGGCATGCAGCAGCGCTTGCAGATCGCCCGCAATCTGGTGACCGGCCCGCGTCTGGTCTTCATGGATGAACCGACCGGCGGCCTCGATGTCAGCGTTCAGGCGCGGCTTCTGGACCTGCTGCGCGGGCTGGTCCGCAAGATGGGCCTGTCGGCGATCATCGTCACGCATGATTTGGCCGTGGTGCGGCTGCTGGCCGACCGGTTGATGGTGATGAAGGGCGGCCGCGTGGTTGAACAGGGCCTGACCGATCAGGTGCTTGACGATCCGCAGCATCCCTATACCCAGCTTCTCGTGTCCTCTGTCTTGCAGGTGTAACCCATGAACGTGATCGAGATTTCCAACGTTTCCAAGACCTTCACCCTGCACAATCAGGGCGCGGCGGTGATCCCTGTAATGAGCGATGTGTCGCTGTCGGTGGCGGCTGGCGAATGTGTGGGCCTGCTAGGCGCCTCAGGCGCGGGCAAGTCGACGCTGATGCGGCTGTTGTGGGGGAACTACCTTGCCGCCTCGGGTCAGATCGTGATTGCGGGCACCGATGTCGCGAAGGCCGAGCCGCGCGAGATCCTGGCGCTGCGCCGGGATCGCATGGCCTATGTCAGCCAGTTCCTGCGCGTTGTGCCACGCGTGCCGACGCTGGACGTGGTGGCCGAACCCCTGCTGGTCACCGGGACGCCCGAGGATCAGGCGCTGGACGCCGCCCGCGCCCTGCTGACACGGCTGCGCATCCCCGAGCGGCTGTGGTCGCTGTCGCCCACCACTTTCTCGGGCGGGGAACAGCAGCGGGTGAACATCGCGCGGGGCTTCATCCGTCAGGTGCCGGTCATGCTGCTGGACGAACCGACCGCCAGCCTTGACGCCACCAACCGCGAAACCGTGCTGTCGCTGATCGAGGAAGCCAAGGCGCGCGGCACCGCCATCGTCGGCATCTTCCACGACGAGGCCGCGCGAGACCGCGTCTGCGACCGCATGATCGAGATGGAAAGGTTCGCCGCATGACGGTTTTCGCGGTCGTCGGGCCTTCAGGCGCGGGCAAGGATACGCTGCTGGCCGGTGCGCTGGCGGCGCGTCCCGACATCCGCATGCTGCGCCGCACGATCACCCGCCCCTCCGACGCGGGGGGCGAGGATTTCGACGGCGTGACCGAGGCCGAATTCGCCCGCCGCAAGGATGCGGGCGAATTTGCGCTAAGCTGGCAGGCGCATGGCCTGCATTACGGCATCCCCCATGCGGCAAGTGATGGCGTGACCATCTTCAACTGCTCGCGCCGGATGCTGGCGGACGCGGCGCGGGTCTTTCCGGACCTGCGGGTCATCAACGTCACCGCCTCGCCCGAAGTGTTGGCGCAACGCCTCGCCGCGCGGGGCCGCGAGGATGCCGCCGATATCGCCAGCCGTCTGGCCCGCGAAGCCCCCCTGCCCGCGAACCTCCCCATCGCGACGGTCGTCAATGACGGCGCGATCGCGGATGGGGTCGCGGCATTTCTGCATGCACTCGACCATGCCGGGGAACGCCCGGCCATCCACTCCGTCTGAAACACAAAGGTTACCACATGCGCGACACGCCAAGCTTTCCCGACGGAAAGACCGCGACGGAAACGGTCCTGACGAATGCCACGCTGATCCTGCCGGGTGAGGTGCGCAAGGGCAGCATCGTCCTGCGCGACGGGCTGATCGCCGAGATCGGCGGCCCGTCCGCCACCGGCATCGATTGCGAGGGCGACCTGATCGCCCCCGGCCTGATCGAGTTGCACACCGACAATCTGGAGCGCCACATGGAGCCGCGTCCAGGCGTCGACTGGCCCCATTCCGCCGCCATCGCCGCCCATGATGCCGAGCTTGCGGGCTGCGGCATCACCACGGTTTTCGACGCGCTGCGCGTCGGCTCGATCCACCGCGATGGCAGCTATGGCAAATACGCCCGCAAGGTCGCGGATGAGATTCTGGCCGCCCGCCCGAACCTGCGCATCAGCCACCGCATCCACCTGCGCGCCGAGGTCTGCTCGGAAACGCTGATCGATGAATTGGACGAGTTCGGCCCCGATGACCGCATCGGCATCGTCAGCGTGATGGACCACACGCCGGGCCAGCGCCAGTTCCGCGATATCTCGAAGCTCGAGCAATATGTGCGCGGCAAACATGGCAAATCCGAGGCCGAATTCGCTGAACATGTCGCCCATCTGACCGATCTGCGCGCCCGCCATGGCGACGCACATGAGGCCGCAACCGTTGCCGCCGCCAAGGCATGGGGTGCGGTGCTGGCCAGCCATGACGACACGACCGAGGAACAGGTCTCGACTTCCGCCGAATACGGCATTCGTCTGGCCGAATTCCCGACGACCGTCGAGGCCGCCCGCGCCTGCCACGCGCATGGAATCGCCACGATTATGGGTGCGCCGAACCTGATCCGGGGCGGCTCGCATTCCGGCAATGTCGCCGCGGCCGAACTGGCGAAGGCCGATCTGCTGGACATCGTATCGTCGGATTACGTCCCGGCGGCGCTGCTGACCTCGGCCTTCATGCTGGGCGAGCTTTGGGGTGATCTGGCGCGTGGCTTCGGAACGGTGACGGCCGCCCCTGCGCGATCCTCAGGCCTGACGGATCGTGGTCAGCTGGAGGCAGGCCTGCGCGCCGACCTGATCCGTATCGCCCGCGTCGACGGGACGCCCTTCATGCGCGAGACCTGGGTCGCCGGCCGCCGCGTGGCCTGACGCCCCCTTAAAAAGAGCCACCACCGGACATGCACCGACCTGCCCTTCCGCAGGCCGGTGCATGCTGCGTTTTTCCATAATTTTATATTTATTTTCAAAGACTTGATCTTTTCACAAAACCTTCAGACTGATCGTCCCTAACCGTCACAATCGCCCCCTAAGACGCCCCTGACAGAAAAGGGGACTGGTATGCTTGAGGTTCGGAATGTGACGCGCGTCTTCGGCAGCAGGGCTGCGGTGGATGACATCAGCTTCACCATCGACCGCCCGGCCTTTGTCGGCATCATCGGGCGCTCGGGTGCGGGTAAGTCGACCTTCCTGCGGATGATGAACCGGCTGACGGATGCCTCCTCGGGGCAGATCCTTGTGAACGGGCAGAACATCCTGTCGCTGGGCGGTCAGGCCCGGCGGGCCTGGCAAAGCCAATGCGCGATGATCTTCCAGCAGTTCAATCTGGTGCCGCGCATGGACGTGACTTCGAACGTGCTGCACGGGCTCTTGAACCGCCGCTCGACGCTGGCCACGATGTTCAACCTGTGGTCGCGTGAGGACATCCTGCGCGCGCTGCAGATCCTCGACCGGCTGGGCATCGTCGAGCAGGCCGCCAAACGCGCCGAGGCGCTGTCGGGCGGCCAGCAGCAGCGCGTCGCCATTGCCCGCGCGCTGATGCAGGACCCGCAGATCATTCTGGCGGATGAGCCCATCGCCAGCCTCGACCCGATGAATGCGCAGGTGGTGATGGACACGCTGAAGCGCATCAACATCGAGGATGGCCGCATGGTCATCGCGAACCTCCACACACTCGACACCGCGCGGCGCTATTGCGACCGGGTGATCGGCATGCGCGACGGCCGCATCGTCTTTGACGGCACGCCCGAGCAGCTTTCCACCGGCGTCGCCCGCGACATCTATGGCGCGGACGCCAGCTTCAACGAGGCCGCGACCTCGACCGCCCTTCCCACCGACACCGCAGCCGACCGCGAATATGCGGAACGCCTGCTGGCCTGAGACGACCCCGGCCCGACGGATCAACCTGATCGGGGCCATAACCCATGGAGAGACCATGAAAACCCTCGCACTGGCCCTTGCGGCCGCCACCGCCCTGACCTCGGCCGCCACGGCGCAAGAGATCAAGCAGTTCAACATCGGCATCATGGGCGGCGAAAACGCGCAGGACCGCATGACCGCGAATGAATGCTACCGCGCGGCCATCGAGGCCGAGCTGGGCGTCCCGGTCAAGATCTTCACCCCCGCTGACTATGATGGCGTCATCCAGGGCCTGCTGGGCGGCACGCTGGACATGGCGTGGCTGGGCGCCTCGGGCTATGCCAAGATCTACCTGACCGACGCCAATGCTGTGACCCCGGTCCTGACCAAGCAGAACATCGACGGCTCGACCGGCTATTACTCTTTTGCCTTTGCCCGCAAGGACAGCGGCATCACCAAGATCGAGGACGCCAAGGGCAAAAGCTTCGCCTTCGCCGATCCGAACTCGACCTCGGGCTATCTGGTCCCGGCGGCCGAGCTGACCGAGACCTTCGGGCCGCTCGACCAGTTCTTCTCGGACGTGCGCTTCTCGGGCGGGCATGAGCAGACAATCGTCGGCGTCGCCAATGGCGATATCGTCGCGGGCGTCAGCTGGGCCGACGGTCTGGGCGATTGGGAAGATGGCTACAACTCAGGCGCGTTCCGCAAGGCGGCTGACGCGGGTCTGGTCGACATGAACGATATCGTCGAGATCTGGAAATCCAAGCTGATCCCGGAAGGCCCGATGGTGGTGCGCAATGCCCTGCCGCAGGACGTCAAGGACAAGGTCACGAAGCTCAGCGCCGACCTGCACGAGACCGACAAGGAATGCGCCTATGGCGTGGCCCATGGCGATGCGAAGGACTTCGTTCCGGTCACGCATGAGGCCTATGACGGCGTCGTCGCCGCCCGCAAACTGGAAGAATCGAACAGCTGATCCCGCTGTCCTTCCGGCCGCGCCCCAACCTCGGGCGCGGCCATTTTTCATATGCCACGCCGGAGTCAGCCGTGACCGCAAGCACCATCGGATCGACAGGCGGTCCACCCCATGACCTTGCCCAGAACCAGCACGCCTATCTTGAGCTGGTGCGCCGCCGCAGGCTTTACGGCGGGGTGCTGCTGATCCTCTTTGTCGCGCTGATGATGTCGGGCTTCCAGATGGCGCAGTCGCGCAATGCCGGCGGCTTCATCGACGGCCTGCCCATGGTGCTGGCCTTCCCGACCGAGGTCATCAGCGAGGCCTGGGAAAAACGCGCGAACCTGCCCGGTATCTTCGTTGCCCATATACCCTCCTTGATCGAGACGCTGAATATCGCGGCGGTCTCGACCATTCTGGGGGGGATTGCCGCCATGCTGCTGGCGCTGCTGTCCACACGGGGCCTCTCGCCCTGGCCACGCCTGACGGGCGTCTTCCGGCGCATCATGGATGTCTGCCGCGCGATCCCGGAAATCGTCATCGCGCTGATCCTGATCTATATTCTGGGCGGCGGCCCGGTGCCCGCCGTCATCGCCATTTCGCTGCACACCGCGGGCGCGCTTGGCAAGCTCTTCTCTGAAGTGGCCGAGAATGCCGATCTGAAACCGGTCGAGGGGCTGACCTCGGTCGGCGCGGGCTGGGGCCAGCGGATGTGGTTCGGCGTGCTGCCGCAGGTCGCCCCGAACTGGATTTCCTACGGGCTCTTGCGGTTCGAGATCAACGTCCGCGCCAGCGCCATTCTGGGCTTCGTCGGCGAAGGCGGCATCGGCCATGACCTCAAGATCGCGATGCAATGGGGCATGGGCCGCTATGATCTGGTGGTGGGGATCTTCCTTTTGCTGTTCCTGACCATCGTCATCATCGACACCATCTCGGACCGCGTCCGCGAGCGCCTGGTGAAGGGCTGAGCCATGACCATGACCGAACTCTCGACACCGACGCTGGCGCGGCACGTCCTGAAAACCCATGGCCGCAGACGGCTCATGTCCTTTGCCGTGCCGCTGGCGATCCTTGCCTATCTTGTCTATGCGGCGATCTCCTTTGACGTGGCGGGGCTGGCCTCGCGCGCGAAGATGGACAACGCCCGGGTGCTGCTGTCGGATTTCTGGCAGCACAAGACCCATGTGACGCGCCAGAACCGCACCGGCGCACTCAGCGTCTCGATCGATGGCGAGGCGAAGGGCACCTATCCCGCAGACCGCCTGCCCGCATGGATCACTCAGGCCGGGGGCGTCACCACCGTCGATCTGGGCGATGGCCATCTGGTGACCTATGATCAGGGCGGCGCGCGCTATGTCGTCCCCGATTACGGCACCATCGACATCCGCCAGACGGGCGACGGCCTTGCCCTTCAGGCCCCCCAGCCCCTGCCAGACTGGATCAACGCCTCCGAGGGGCGCATCAGCGTCACCACCGAGGCGGGCCGCTTCGCCTATACCCGCTCGAAGGTCGAGACCTTCAAATATGAGCCCGGCTGGGCGCTGTTCTTCTTCACCCTCGACAGCCCGTTCCACTATATGTCCTGGCCCGAGATCGCCGCCTCGGCCCTGTGGGGAGAGCGGGTCGACCCCACCCGCCCGAACATCGCGGTGATGGCGGACCAGTTCTGGAACAATGCCATGTGGCGGCATGGCGACGTCATCTGGGCACTGTTCGAGACCGTGCTGATGGCGTTTCTGGGCACCTTCGGCGCGGCCATCGTCGCGCTGCCGCTGGGCTTCATGGCGGCGTCGAACATGATGCCTCTGGGCGCGCTGCGCTTCGGGCTGCGCCGCATCTTCGACTTCATCCGCGGCGTCGACGGGCTGATCTGGACCATCGTTCTGGCCCGCGCCTTCGGCCCCGGCCCGATGACCGGCTCACTGGCGATCCTGCTGACCGACACCGGCAGCTTCGGCAAGATGTTCTCGGAAGCCTTCGAGAACATCGACGAAAAGCAAGTCGAGGGCATCCGCTCGACCGGCGGCAACGCTTTGCAGCGCGCGCGTTTCGGGGTGATCCCGCAGGTGATGCCGGTGCTGCTGAGCCAGGTGCTGTATTTCCTCGAATCGAACACGCGCGGCGCCACGATCATCGGTGCCATCGTGGGCGGCGGCATCGGGCTTTTGCTGACGCAGGCGATCCAGACCCAGAAGGATTGGGAGGATGTGGCCTATTACATGGTGCTGATCGTGCTGACGGTGATTGCCATGGACAACCTCTCGGGCTGGCTGCGCCGCCGCCTGATCAAGGGCGGAACGGCCTGAACCGACTGGAAACGCCCTTGCCGCGACCGTCCCGAAAGGGCGGTCGCGCTTGGCATTCAGGCGTATCCACGCTTGCCATTTCCGCCCGGCAGCCGTCCAATCGGATCACATGCCAGGCATGAAGCCGCCCTCCGGGTGGTTCCCAAGCGTCCGCTCCGGCCTTCGTGATTTCGATATGTTTGACTATTCATATCGAATATCAGAACGTGCCGCCGACCCATGGGAAGAACATCGACATGCTGATCCGACATTTGCGTTTTTTCGTCACCCTCGCCGAAGAGCAGCATTTTGGCCGCGCCGCCGAGGCCTGCAATGTGACCCAGCCGACGCTGTCGCAGGCGATCCGCAAGCTTGAGCAGGATCTGGACATGGTGCTGATCCTACGCGGCCACCGCTTTCTGTCCCTGACCCCCGAGGGCGAGAAGGTGCTGATGTGGGGCCGCCAGATCCTTGCGGATTTCGACAGCCTGCGCGGCGATCTGAACGGTCGCCGGACCGGCGGGCTGACGGGCCTTTTGCGGCTGGGGGTGATTCCGGCCGCGCTGCCCTCGGTCTCGTTCCTGTCGGCGCAGTTTTCCAAGGACCATCCGAAGGCGAAGATCGAGGTGCGCTCGATGTCCTCGCGCGCGATCCAGAAGGCGTTGGAGACCTTCTCGATCGACGGCGGCATCACCTATCTGGACAATGAACCGCTGGAAAACATCCGCCGCATCCCGCTGTATCACGAACGCTATGTGTTTGCCTGCCACCGGGATCACCCGCTGGCCCAAAGCTGCAGCGTCGACTGGAAGGTGGCGGCGGCCCAGCCCTTGTGCCTGCTGTCCGACGACATGCAGAACCGCCGCATCCTGAACGACATTGCCGCCAGCGCGGGCGTGGCGCTGCGCCCGCAGATCACCTGCAACACCTTCTTGGGCATTGCCACGCATCTGCAGGCGGGGCGCTGGTGCGCCATCGTGCCCCACACTTTCGGCTTCCTGTTCGGGCCGGGGAATGAGCTGGTGCTGCGCGACATGAGCAGCCCCGCACGCAGCCAGACGCTGGGTCTCGTGCTGCTGAATCGCGCGCTGCAATCGCCCATGGCCACGGCGCTTCAGGCCGCCGCCCGGCAGATCGACATCGAGGCGGAATTCGACGCGACCTTCCGCGAGCTTGTCGCAGAGGGCTGAAACTCCTCGGCATTTCCGCTTGATCGGCAACGCCTATGAATCCTTGAAAACTTCCCATTGGATCGCCCGCCGCACCGCATGCAAGCTTGAGACGTCCGACGAAGACACCTCGCTTAACCCGAGGCCGCCAGGGAGGACGCCCCCAGGATCACCCGGCCCGCGACCCGCCGGTTTCGCCTTCACTCCCCTGTTGGCGATGATCCCCCGCATGGCCGGTCCGGTCTGCGGGCGGGCGGGGGTGGCTGGCGGCCTGACATGGAAAAGGATTTGGCATGGCCAAGGTAGTTTGCGTTCTCTACGACGATCCGGTTGACGGATACCCCACGACTTACGCCCGCGACGATCTGCCGAAGATCGACAAATATCCCGACGGGCAGACCCTGCCCACGCCCAAGGCCATCGACTTCCAGCCCGGCACCCTGCTGGGTTCGGTCTCGGGTGAGCTGGGCCTGCGCAAGTACGTCGAATCGCTGGGGCATGAATTCGTGGTCACCTCGTCGAAGGATGGCCCGAATTCGGATCTGGAAAAGCATCTGGCGGATGCCGAGGTCATCATCTCGCAGCCCTTCTGGCCCGCCTACCTCACCGCCGACCGCATCAAGCGCGCGCCGAAGCTGAAGCTGGCGCTGACCGCTGGCATCGGCTCGGACCATGTCGACCTGCAGGCGGCCATCGACCATGACGTGACCGTGGCCGAGGTGACCTATTGCAACTCGCATTCGGTGGCCGAGCATGTGGTGATGATGGTGCTGGGCCTTGTCCGGAACTACATCCCCTCGCATGACTGGGCCCGCAACGGCGGCTGGAACATCGCCGATTGCGTCGCGCGTTCCTATGATGTCGAGGGCATGCATGTCGGCACCGTCGCCGCTGGCCGCATCGGCCTGCGTGTGCTGCGCCTGCTCGCGCCCTTCGACATGCACCTGCATTACACCGACCGTCACCGCCTGCCGGAAGCCGTCGAGAAAGAACTCAACCTGACCTGGCATCCGACGCGCGAGGAAATGTACGGCGTCTGCGACGTGGTCACGCTGAACTGCCCGCTGCACCCCGAAACCGAGCATATGATCAATGATGAGACGCTGAAGCTGTTCAAGCGCGGCGCCTATCTGATCAACACCGCGCGCGGCAAGCTGTGTGACCGCGACGCCATCGTGCGCGCGCTGGAGACGGGTCGTCTGGCCGGTTACGCGGGCGATGTCTGGTTCCCGCAGCCCGCGCCGAACGACCATCCGTGGCGCACCATGCCCAATAACGGCATGACCCCGCATATCTCGGGCACCTCGCTTTCGGCGCAGACGCGCTATGCGGCAGGCACGCGCGAGATCCTGGAATGCCACTTCGAGGGCCGTCCGATCCGCGATGAATACCTGATCGTGCAGGGCGGCAATCTGGCCGGTGTCGGCGCGCATTCCTATTCCAAGGGCGACGCGACCGGCGGCTCGGAAGAGGCCGAGAAATACGAGATCGCCTGATCACCCTTCCCTCTGGCCCGCGCATCTCTCGGCGCGGGCCTTTTTGATTGGAGAGACCGACATGCACAGCGACACCCAAACCCCTGAAGCGCCCGCCCCCGCCCTGCTGGCCCATATCCGCAGATCGCTGGGGCCGTCCCTCGTGTCAGGGACCGGCGGCGCGCTGGCGATCTGGCTGCTCGCCAACCTGACCGAAGCGACCGGGCAGCTGCTGCTGATCGCGCCATTCGGGGCAAGCTGCGTGTTGTTGATGGCGCTGCCGCAAAGCCCGCTGGCGCGAGCGCGCAATGTCATAGGCGGTCATTTCCTCTCGGCGCTGATGGGGCTGATCGTGCTGAACCTGCTGGGCAGCGGCATTCTGGCCTGCGGTATCGGCGTGGGGCTGGCCATCGCGGTCATGCAATTCACCGGCACCCTGCACCCGCCCGCCGGAGGCAATCCGCTGATCGTCATTATGACCGGCGCGGGCTGGTCTTTTCTGGTCACGCCGATCCTGATGGGAGCAATCATTCTATTATTGATAGCGTATTTCTATCGCCGCATAAAATTTTATTAATGAATATCGGACGACTGCGGACAACTGGCATTTATATCCAGGCAGATAAATTGAATATCGAGTTTCTCTGGAATACTCTCTTGACCGAGCAGGATGCGGATTGCATAGAAGTACGACAGTGAACCGTACTGTACAGATTCTCTACTTTCCGGCTTGTAGCCTCCAGATGTTTGGTCAATCCGAGTAGCGATTCCTGATGCCCGCTTGGGTCGGACATTCCGGCCTTCCGTTACGGGTCCAGATTGACGCCGTAACCGCGGCAGGAAAAAGAGTAAGTGCTATGACAACCGTTACCTGGATGTGGATCGGCAACAAGCCGATGCTCGACAGTTCGCCCACCAACAACATCACGCAAACCCAAGCAAATCGCGCGGTCGGCTGGGACGCTCATGGCAGCGATGAAATGAAGGCGATCGACGTCTCTGGTCCTGCTGTCGATCCTTTAAGGTGGCAAACATCCTACCAACCCTTCTCTTTCTCGCCGTCGCCAACGACCTTCACCTATACGAATCCGGCGGGAGCCCCTGTTTCCACGCAGGTTGTCTCCTTCGTTACGGCCGTTTTCGACGTTGAAACCGAAGACGCAAATGGCAACCGGATCACTGTGCAGAAACCCGGCGTTCTGATGCAGACCAGAAATGGCGACGTGTTTTTCCGCCCGGCGGCGCAAACCATCAACGAATGGAACGACATCAAGGTTCTTTACGGGATTACGGTGCGGAGTGTTGCGACGCTGCCGGACAACGAGAACATTGCCAAGGTCGGCTTCAACCCGAGCATCAAAGATGTGGTGATTCCGCCGTGTTTTGTTACCGGAACTCTGATCGAAACAGACAACGGATTGGTCACAGTCGAAAAACTCAAGGCCGGCGACAAGGTTTTGACGCGCGACAACGGGTTTAAGGAAATTTCCTGGATCGGCTCGGTCCAACTTTCGGCCGCCCAGCTGCGGGACAATCCCAATCACCGTCCGATTCGCATTTCGGCCGGAGCTCTGGGCCCCAACACTCCGTCTTCGGATCTGCTGGTCTCGCCGCAGCATCGCGTGCTGGTCCGCTCGAAGATCGCGCAGCGCATGTTCGGCGCGAATGAGGTTCTGGTCGCGGCGAAGCAGCTGCTGCTGATCGACGGCATCGACATCGCCGATGATCTGCAGGATGTGCGCTATTTCCACATCCTCTTCGATCAGCATGAGATCGTGAATTCGAACGGCGCGCCGACCGAAAGCCTGTACACGGGCCGTCAGGCGATGAAATCGCTGGGCTCGTCCGCGCGGCAGGAGATCTTCTCGCTCTTCCCCGAACTGCGCGAGGGCGATCACGAGGCGGTCTCCGCCCGGACGCTGGCGTCGGGCCGGATGGCCCGCAAGCTGGCGGTGCGGCACCGTCAGAATGAACATCCGCTGTATCTCAGCTGAAACCGGGCAAGGGCAGGATCATCCTGCCCTTTTTCTTTTATGACAGACGCCGCGCAGCCCGCAGCATTTGACAGCCCGCACCCAATCGGGAAACAGGGGCGCAGTGATGCTGCAGGAGGTTGAGATGAAGGGCGTCTACCGCGCGAGCGATCGGAGCTTTACCCCGTGGAAGAACGGCGGCGGCCAGACCGCCGAGATTCTGGCCCTGCCCAAGGGTGCGGCCCTTGACGGGTTCGACATCCGGCTGTCGACGGCGGTCGTCGCCTCGGACGGCCCGTTCTCAAGCTTTACGGGCATCAACCGGGTGCTGACGGTGTTGGAGGGCGGGCCGATGCTCCTGACCATCGAGGGACGAGAGCTGGAGCTGACCGATGCCAGCGCGCCCTTTGCCTTCTCAGGTGCCCTGCCCTGCGCGGCCCGGCTGGCGGGGCCGCAGGTTCTGGACTTCAACGTCATGACCCGCGCCCCCCTGCGCGCCGAGGTCACGCGCGGGCCGCTGGCGCCCGTTACCGGCAGCCCACAAGCCGCCTATGCGCTGCTGCTTGCGCCGCAGGCGGGGCTCGAACGGCTGGATCTGGTGGACCTGCTGGAGGCCGATCCCGCGCTGCTGGTCGCGCTTCAGGGCGCATCGGCGCTGCGGGTCATCTGCGGATAGGCCTTGCGATGAAAAAGCCGCCCAAAGGGGCGGCTTTCATGGCTCCAACGATCACGCCGAGGCGTCCCCGCCGGATCAGTCGATGGAGAAGTTGACCTTCTCGGCCTCGGCCTTCTGGACGTCATCCTTCAGCAAAGCCTGCTCGCGGCATTCGAAGTTTTCGTAAAGCTTCAACTGATCCTCGTAATGCGGGGACTTCTCACCGGCAGGCGAAATGAACCCGCTTTGCCCCGGAGGCGTCACCGCGCAGAAGGTCACCTTGCCGTCCTTGAAGGTCACCAGATCGCTCTGCGTGCCCCGGTTCATCGCGGTCCCGATGGACAGCATCTCATCCTCGCCCGCTTGCGGGATGCCGAGATAATTCTCTGTCAGGAAGTCGTGCTGCGGCAGGTCCAGCCGCCACTCAGTGACGTCGCTGCCATATTCCTTCGCCAGCGCCTCGCCGGTCTTCGTCAGCGCGGTCAGCATGACCTCGGCCTTGTCGGCGCCGTTGAAGAAATCATGCGTCTGCGTGATGCCCGATGCGTCGCCCAGAATCGCGTTCCGCAGCACCTGCGCCGGGCGCGAGATCCGGGCATAGTTCACCTTGGGATCGATCCCCGGCTCATCATCCATCAGCACGTCCTGCACCATCGTATCGACCCAAGTGCGGAAGATCGCGACGGCGGGGGTCGAGGCGCGGCCGTCCTGCGACCGGATCATCTGCCCGTCCCAATCCTTCAACTGCGCCACCATCGCGGCGCGCGGGTCGTCGGCGGGCAGATCCTTCGCGGCGCCCAGCAGGAAGGGCAGCAGCGCGCGGGCATTGATGTCGAGGAAGCTGATCTGCTTGTTGATGTCCCAGACCTCTTCCGGGGTCAGCTTTTCCTTGGCCTCAATCCGCGACATGATTTCATCGACGCGGTCGGAAGCGCCCCAGGGGTTCGCCTCGAAATTCCCGATGTCGCCATGGGTCGAACGGTTGTTCCAGTTCGCGATCCAGCCCTGTTCGGGGTTGTAGGTCTTCGGCACTTCGGCGAAGGGGCGGATGCCCGTCCAATCCTGCGAGCCGTCGCCCTTCGCGGGCACACGCTGGTCCTGCTCGGGCGAGCGGATGGGCAGGTAACCGGGCGAGACATAGCCGATATTCCCGTCCTTATCGGCGTAATACCAGTTGATCGTCGTTGCGACATTCGCCGCCTGCTTCAGCCAGTCGTCATAATTCTGCGCCTTGGTCGAATTCACCCACGCGATCAACGTCTGGATTTCCTTGCCCTTCCAGCTGCGATGGAAGGCATAGGCCGAATGCGCCACCGGATCGATGCGGCTGACGACGCCATAGTCGCTTTCATAGACGACCGTGTTGATGTCGGGCTGGCCCTTGACCTTGAAGACCTCCGGGCGGGCGGTCATCTCGACCCATTCGCCGTTCTTCTTGTAGCGCGCTGGATTTTCGGGATCGAGTTCCAGCTGGACATAGTCGTTCACGTCCAAGGGCCCCGCCGTCGCGCCCCATGCGATCTGGCCGTTCGTCCCGAAAAGCACGTTCGGAACCGCGAAAGGCGTCGTCCCGGTCAGATCGAAGCCCGCGCCATGCAGGCCGATGGAATAGACATAGGATGGGTTGTAATTGCCGAATTGCGGCCCGTTCAGCAGGATGGTGCTGCCATCGGTCGTCTTCTTCGGCCCGACGATCCAGATGTTCGAGGCGCGCGGGCGGTCATTGTCGCCGGGCAGGGTCTGGTTCAGAAGGCTGCCAAAGCGGGTCGCGTCGATGGCGGGGGCTTCGGCCTTGATCCGATACTGGCCGCCTTCCGGCACGGTGGTCGGAGCTTTCGGGTCCTCCAGCCAGAACATCTGGTCGAAAAGTTCCGCTGCCTTTTCTGCGCCATGCGTCTTTTCCAGCGTCGCCAGAACCTTCGCATTGTCCAGTTCCGTCGAGTAATGCGAGAAGCGCCCGGCCATCGTGCCGACATAGATCATCGCCACGTCGAAATCAGTCCATGTGCTCGGCTCGATCCCGAAATCGGTGAACTGGCGCGGCAGCAGGTTGTCGCGATCGGCCAGCACCTCGGCCACCCGCTTGTTATAGCCCGCCGCATAGCCGCGCAGGATGTCGCGTTCGTCCTTCGGCAGCGCCTCGATCTGCGCGCGGATGTCATTGTGGTTGAAATCGGCGCGGGTTTTCAGGTCATAGGGCAGATGGTCGCTGCCCAGCACCTCAGACACCGTGCCAAGGACCGAGCGTTTCGACATCTCCATCTGGAACAGCCGGTCCTGCGCCACGGCATAGCCATAGCCAGCATAAAGCCCATAGACGTCATCCGCATAGACATGCGGGACGCCCCAATTGTCGCGAATGATCTCGACCTGCGATTCGGCCAGTGCCGCCATCGGCCCCAGCCCCGCCGCCAGTGAAAGCGCCAGCGCAGGCAAAAGGTTTTTGTTGAATGTCACGATGTTATCTCCCTTTCGGCGTCCCCTCCAAGGTCGCCATCCGGGAAGAGAGTAAAATTGACCGTCCGGACGGTCAATTGATTTGTGACGCAGGGGCAACTTCCGGATCAATCAAAGCGACCAGCCATGAAAAAGGGGCCGCTTGGGCCCCTTTCCTTGTCGCTCAAGAGCGGCTGCGCTCGCTCGCTTTCCATTGCTCCCAACCGGGATCGCCGGCCATGAAGGCCTCGATCTCGGCGCGGTTGGCCTCCAGCTTGGGATCGTGCTTGAGGTAGAGCTTCGTTTCCCGCGCGATCAGGCCCGAGAGGATCAGAAGCCCGATCAGGTTCGGAATCGCCATCAGTCCGTTCATCACGTCCGAGAAGTTCCAGACGACGCCCAGAGGCACGGTGCAGCCGACAAAGACCACCAGCGAGAACAGCACGCGGAACGGCATCACGGCGCGGTGGCCCATCAGACGCTCGACGTTGCGCTCGCCATAATAGGCCCAGCCGAGGATGGTCGAATAGGCGAACATCACCAGACCAACGGTCACGATCCAATGCCCCCATTGGCCGGGAAGCCCGTGGCTGAAGGCCTGCCCCGTCATGATCGAGGCCGAGATCTGTTCGCCCGTGGCCGGGTCGACCTCTTTCCAGACGCCGGTGGTGATGATGACCAGACCGGTGCAGCTGACGACGATGATCGTGTCGATGAAGGTCTGTGTCATCGACACCAGCCCCTGCCGCACCGGATGCGTGGTCTGCGCCGAAGCCGCCGCGATGGCCGCCGAACCCATGCCGGATTCGTTCGAGAAGATGCCGCGCGCGACACCGAACTGCACCGCGATCATGATGGTCGAGCCAAGGAAGCCCCCCGCAACCGCCGTGCCGGTGAAGGCGTCATGGAAGATCTCTCCCAAAGCCGCCGGAACCAGCGCGATGTTCACGATCAGGATGTAGAGCGCGCCCAGCACGTAGAAGAGGATCATCACCGGCACGAGGCCCGCCGTCACCGTCCCGATCGACTTGATGCCGCCGACCAGCACGACCAGCGTCAGCACGGCGAGGATGGCCCCCGTGATCCACGAGTTGACACCAAAGCTGCTGGTCAGGTTCGAGGAAATCGAGTTGCCCTGCGTCATATTGCCGATGCCGAAGCAGGCGCAGACCGCGAAGATCGCGAAGGACAGCGCCAGAAATTTGCCGAAGCCGCCGGGGATGCCTTTCTCGAGGTAATATTGCGGGCCGCCGTTCTTCTCGCCCACCTCATCGGTGGTGCGGAAGCGAACGCCCAGAAACGCCTCGGAATATTTCGAGGCCATGCCGAGGATCGCGGTGACCCACATCCAGAAGAGCGCTCCGGGACCGCCGACACCAATGGCAGTCGCGACGCCTACGATATTCCCGGTGCCGACCGTTGCGGCCATCGCTGTGGTCAGCGCCTGAAACTGCGAGATGTCGCCCTCGGCGTCATCATCCTTGCGCTTGAGCAGACCAAGCCGCAAGGCTGCCCCAAGGCGCACGATCTGGATGCCGCCCAGACGGATGGTCAGATACAGGCCGGTTCCCAGCAGCAGGGGGATCAACAGATAGGGGCCCCAGACAATCCCGCCAAGCTTGCCTAGAAAAGCCTCCAGACTTTCCAAACTCATCACATTCCCTCCTCTTTTCCGACGATGCCGCCGTTGAAGCGGCTCGTTCTTATGATGCGGTCATATGACGCATATGATGCCAGAGAAGTGAAGGTTCGTGGGCGAATTTGTTCGACAGAGACTCCGGGCAACCGGAAAGGCAGCGGCAGAAGACCCGCCGCCGCCTTTGGTTCAGCTCACATCGCGGTCCAGCCGCCGTCGACCGAGATGGTCGTGCCGGTGATCTGGTCAGCCGCCGAGGAGCACAGGAAAACCGCCGTGCCGCCCATCTGCTCGACCGTGGCGAACTCGCCCGAGGGCTGGCGCTGCAACATGACCTTGGCGATCACGTCCTCGCGGCTCATGTTATGTGTCTTCATCTGGTCGGGGATCTGCTTTTCAACGATGGGCGTCAGCACATAGCCGGGGCAAATCGCATTCGCGGTGATGGCCTCGCGCGCGGTTTCCAGCGCGGTCACCTTGGTCAGCCCGACGATGCCATGCTTGGCGGCGACATAGGCCGATTTGAACTCGGAGGCGCGCAGCCCGTGGGCCGAGGCGATGTTGATGATCCGCCCCCAACCCGCCTTGCGCATCATCGGCAGCGCGACGGCGGTGGTGTGGAAGGCCGAGCTGAGGTTGATTGCGATGATCGCGTCCCATTTCTCGACCGGGAACTGGTCGATGGGCGCGACATGCTGGATGCCCGCGTTATTGACCAGAATATCGCAGGTCCCGGCCTTCTCGATCAGGGCGCGGCACTGGTCGCCCTTCGACATGTCGGCCTGAATGTAGCGCACCTTCACGCCATGCTCGGTGGCGAGGCTTTCGGCCAGCGCATGATCCTCGGGCGCGTCGGTGAAGCTGTTGATGACCAGATCGGCCCCGGCCCGCGCCAACTCATGTGCAACGCCCAGACCGATCCCCGAGTTCGACCCGGTGACGATCGCGGTTTTGCCCTTCAGAAACTTTTCGAACATTCCGGACTCCTGAAATCACTTCGCACTTGCAGCATGAACGTAGCGATGAACGGCCGGTTCCGGAACAAAAAAAAAGCGCCCGCACAAGGCGGGCGCAAGTCATGAGGCAGGTTTCATACAGGCAAGAAACCTATCGAGCAGTGCCTTATCTATACGCTTTTCACCCTCTGAGTCCAAGGCAGAAGTTTGCGCCCTGGTGAACGGCAGGTTAGTGTTTGCCCAGATAAGACCCGCTTCGACAAAAACAGGGCGATCGAGCATGCGATTCTTCAAATTTGCTAACGAATCCGCGATCTGGCGCGCGGTGGCGTTTGGTTTTGGTGTGGCAATGATGCCTCTGGCAAGCCCTGCCGAGACTTCGCATGCCATTGCAATGTATGGAGAACCCGCGCTTGAGCCGGGGTTTTCGCACCTGCCTTACACCAATCCGGACGCGCCCAAAGGCGGCACGATTCGCCTGGCCGAGCCCGGCAATTTCGATTCCCTGAACCCCTGGGTTCTGATGGGAAACCCGGTCTGGCCGATCTTTACCCAGCCCGGTCTGGTGACGGAATCGCTGATGCTGCGCTCGATAGATGAGCCCTTCACGCTCTACGGTCTTCTGGCCGAAAGCGTCGAAGCCGCGCCCGACCGCAGCTGGGTCGAATTCACCCTGCGCCCCGAGGCACGATTCTCGGACGGCAGCCCCGTCACCATCGAGGATGTGATGTGGTCCTATGAGACGCTGGGGACGAAGGGCCACCCGCGCTATACCTCGGTCTGGTCCAAGGTCGAGAAGATGGAGCAGACGGGCGAGCGCAGCATCCGCTTCACCTTCAACACCAAGGACCGCGAGCTCGCCATGCTGATGGGTATGCGCCCGATCCTGAAAAAGGCGCAATGGCAGGGCAAGGATTTCAACGCCACCGGCCTTGAGGCCCCCATCGGCACCGGTCCCTATGTGATCGACCGCGTCGATGCGGGACGCTCGGTCAGCTTCCGGCGCAACCCCGATTACTGGGGCAAGGATCTGCCGGTGACCCGCGGGCTCTATAACTTCGACACCATCCGCTATGATTATTTCGGCGATGCCGCCGCCATGTTCGAGGCCTTCAAGGCCGGTGAGATCGACGTCTGGCGCGAACTCGTCGCCTCCCGATGGGAAAACAGCTTCGACTTCCCCGCCATGCGCGATGGCCGCATGGTCAAATCCGAGATCGGCAACCAGCGCCCCTCGGGGATCATGGGGCTGGTGATGAACACCCGGCGGCCGGTGTTTCAGGACTGGCGCATCCGGCAGGCGATGATCGAGGCCTTCAACTATCACTTCATCAACGCGACCCTGACCGGCGGCAAGGACCCCCGCATCACCAGCTATTTCGCGAACTCGGATCTGGCCATGCGCCCCGGCCCCGCCGAGGGTCGCGAGGCCGAGCTGCTGGCCCCCTTCGCGGACGGCCTGCTGCCCGGCACGGTCGAGGGCTATGTCCTGCCCGACGGGGGGGAGCGTGTGCTGGACCGCAAGGGCATCCGCAGCGCGCTGAAGCTTCTGGAAGAGGCCGGGTGGAGCGTGCGCGACGGCCAGCTTCGCGACGCCGAGGGCCGCCCCTTTGTCTTCGAGATCCTGCTGAACCAGTCGGGCTCGGCCATGCGGACCAGCGCCGAGACCCGGCAGATCATCAATATCTTCGTCGAGGCGCTGCGCAACCTGGGGATCCGCCCCACGGTCACGACGCTGGACCCGGCGCAATATGTGCAGCGCACAAACAATTACGATTTCGACATGACCTGGTATGAGCGCGGCTTGTCGCTGTCGCCGGGCAATGAACAGCTGCTTTACTGGGGCCGCTCGGGGATCGAGCAGCCGGGCAGCAAGAACTGGATGGGCATGGACTCACCTGCCGCCGAGGCAATGATCTCGCATATGGTGAACGCAACCTCGCGCGACGAATTTCTGGCCGCCGTGCGCGCTTTGGACCGGATTCTGACGGCCGGGCGCTATGTCATCCCGGTCAGTTTTTCGCCAATTTCACGATTGGCGCATCGCGCGGACGTGCATTATCCTGCAAAAACGCCTATTTACGGAGACTGGCCGGGTTTCATGCCGGAAACCTGGTGGCAAGAGGAGAAGAATTGATGAGATTTGCCCGCATCGCGATCATAATGGGCGTACTGGCCTTGTCCGCATGCAACACTGTCGCCGGCGTAGGACAGGACATTTCGGGCGCCGCCCGCATGGTGCAAGGCGGCGTAAGCGGCGGTGGCGGAGGCTATTGATGAAATGGCAGCATGTTCAGGACAACTGGCCAGCCTTCTTCGAGGCGATTGTCGAGAAATGGCCCGAGGCTGACGAAGCTGAGCTTGACGATATCGACGGCGATCAGAAGGCGTTCATCCGCTACATCGCCGAGATTACGGAACAGGTCCCGTCCGAGGCCCGCGATGAAATCCGCGAATGGCTGATCGGAGAGATCCCGGCGGATGTCATCATGGACCCGAGCCATGACAATCACTCGATCACCAATTCGGCCAAATACCTCAGCGAGGGCGAGGACGAACTGGACGAGGATGGCCGCTTCGGTGACGACGACGAGATCCTTGGCGACGGCGATATCAACGAGCGCTGACCCCGCTGGCCGCCGCGCTCAGGCGGCCAGTTCGACCCAGACCGGAACGTGATCGCTGGGCTTCTCGGCGGCGCGTTGGTCGCGGTCGACGCCTGCGTCGAACATCAGATCGGCCGCTTGCGGCGACAGCAGCAGATGGTCGATGCGAATGCCATTGTCGCGCTGCCACGCCCCCGCCTGATAATCCCAGAAGGTGAACGGACCGCGCTGCCCGTCCAGATCGCGCAGGCGGATCGCATCGGTCCAGCCCTGAAACTGGATGCGCCGGAAGGCCTCGCGGCTTTCGGGCAGAAACAGCGCGTCATCGACCCATTTTTCCGGATGCGCGGCATCGCGCGGCTCGGGGATGATGTTGTAATCGCCCGTCATCACCACCGGCATCTCGCTGCGCAGAAGCTCGGCCGCGTGCAGGCGCAGCCGCTCCATCCAGGCCAGTTTGTAGTCGTACTTCGGCCCCGGCGCGGGGTTGCCGTTGGGCAGGTAAAGCCCCGCCACGCGCACGGCCTTCTCGCCCACCACGGTCGCCTCGATCCAGCGGGCCTGTTCGTCGCTGTCATCGCCTGGCAGGCCGCGACGCAGATCCTCGATCGGATAGCGCGACAGGAAGGCCACGCCGTTGAAGCCCTTCTGGCCGTGCGTTTCGACGTTCCAGCCCAGATCGCGGATCACATCGGCGGGAAAGCCTTCATCCTGCGTCTTGATTTCCTGAAGGACGGCGACATCGGGCTGCGCCGCCTGCAACCAGCTGGTCAGCTGGTCGATCCGGGCGCGCACACCGTTGATATTGAAGCTGGCGATTTTCATGCAGGCAACCTACGCGGCCCCGCGTCACAGCGCCAGCCCCGCGTTGCCCCCTTAGATCGAGAACGAGGTGCCGCAGCCGCAGGAGGAGCTGGCGTTCGGGTTCTCGATGGTGAAGCGCGCGCCGATCAGCTCATCGGTGAAATCGATGGTCGCGCCCGCCAGAAACGGCAGCGAGACGGGGTCGACCACGACGCTCTGGCCATCGCCCTTCAGCACCAAATCCTCATCGGCGGCATCGTCCAGCCGGATGTCATATTGAAAGCCCGAGCAGCCGCCGCCCAGCACCGCGATCCGCAGCGGTCGCGCCGGGGCATCGGCATTGATTTCGGCCAGCCGCGCGAAGGCGCGGTCGGTGACTTTGGGTGGCAAATTGAGTGCTACGTTCATGGGGCGTTCCCGTTTCCGTCTCTGACCTTGGAATATAGGCTCGGCGCGCACGACCCGCAAGGAATGCGCAAGGAAAGTCATGACCGTCCCCTATGCCTGCCAGCCCTCCGACAGCCGTGGCCGCCGCTGGCCCGAGCGCATGTCGACCTTTCGCAGCCCCTGGCAGCGCGACCGTGACCGGATCATCCACTCCTCGGCCTTCCGCAGGCTCAAGCACAAGACGCAGGTCTTTGTCGAGCATGAGGGTGATTATTACCGTACCCGCCTGACCCACACGATCGAGGTGGCGCAGGTCGCCCGCACCATCGCCGGAACCTTGGGGCTGAACACCGACCTGGCCGAGACGGTGGCCCTGGCCCACGACCTTGGCCACCCGCCCTTCGGCCATACCGGAGAGGACGCGCTGGCCGTGCTGATGGAGCCTTATGGCGGCTTCGATCACAACGCGCAGGCCTTGCGCATCGTGACCCGGCTGGAGCGCCATTACGCCGAATTCGACGGGCTGAACCTGACCTGGGAAAGCCTTGAGGGCATCGCCAAGCACAATGGCCCGGTGCATCCGCCCCTGCCCTATGCGCTGGCCGAGGTGAATGCCGAATGGGATCTGGAGCTTCACACCAACGCCAGCGCCGAGGCGCAGGTCGCCGCCGTCGCCGATGATGTCGCCTATAACCACCACGACCTGCATGACGGCTTGCGCGCGGGCCTTTTCACCGAAGAGGACCTGTCGCAGCTTCCGGTGATCGGCGAGGCTTTCGCCCAGGTCGACCACCTGCATCCGGGGCTTGAGCCGATGCGCCGCCGCCACGAGGCGCTGCGCCGGGTCTTTGGCGTCATGGTCGAGGATGTGATCGCGGTGGCCGAGAACCGGCTGGCCAGCCTTCAGCCGCAAAGCGTCGATGACATCCGGCATATGGACGGGCCGATCATCCGCTTCTCGAAGCCGCTCTATCAGAACCTCAAGGCGATCAAGAGCTTTCTTTTCACCCGCATGTATCGCGCCCCCACCGTCGTCGTCGAACGCCGGCGGGTGACCGAGATGCTGAACGGCCTCTTCCCGCTTTACCTCAATGATGCAGGCAAGCTGCCCGATCACTGGCGCGAGGCGGCCGAGGCGGCGAGCTCGGAGACCGAGCGTGCGCGCGTCGTGCTGGACTACGTGGCGGGCATGACTGACCGCTTCGCCATTCAAGAGGCCGAGCGGCTGCTGGGCTGAGCCCCGCCTTACAGAAAGATCAGCGCCATCCCGGCCACCGCGACCAGCGCCCCCGCCCATGAGGTGGCCGAGGGGCGCATCCCCGTCACCAGCCAGATCACCGGCAGGATCAGCACCGGCGACAGCGCCGACAGCGTCGAGACCACCCCGACCTTGCCGCCCTGCAGCGCAAACATCAGCAGCGTCATGCCGACGCCCATCGCCATGAAGCCCGAGAGCGCCGACAGCGCCACGACCTTCGGCGTCATCCGCCCCTGCGGCTTCACCGCCTTGAAAGGCAGCGAGATCAGCAGGCTGAGCCCCAGCACCGCAATGCAAACGCGGATCATCGAGGCCGCCAGCGGATCAAATCCCGAGGCCATGACCGGCCGTGCGATCAGTGACCCGACCGCCTGCCCCACCGCCGCCAGAATGCCGAAGCCGACGCCGATCCAGACCGGCCCCTCGATCTTTTCGAAACGGTGCTGGCCGGATCGCCCGGGCCGCCCCAGCACGGCCAGCGCCACACCCAGCGTAGTCAGGATGATGCCGCCGACGATATGCGGGGTCAGATCCTCGCCCAAAGTCACCCAGCCCAGCAGCGCCGCCAGCGGCGCGTTCAGCGCAAACAGCGCCCCCGAGCGGCGCGGCCCCAGCCGCAGCAGCGCGAAGTAAAGCAGCGTATCGCCCAGGAAGATGCCGATGAACCCGGACAGGGCCAGCCGCAGGAAGTCGTCCATCTGCACGCCATGCCAGCGCCCGGTTGCCGCCACGACCGCCAGAAGCATCACCGCAACAAGGCTTTGGCGCAGCCAGGTGAAGCCGAAGGCCCCCAGCCTCTGGGCGGGCCATTGCGACACAAGCCCGGTCACGGCCCAGCACATGGCGGCGCCCACGGCGGCAATTTCATGAAGTGGCATCAACGGTCCCCGGTTCTTCTCTCCGGGCAATATGCCTCGCGATGAAACCCTGCAACCGGTGGCGCGTTGAATTTGGCATCGCATCAAGGAAAGTACATGACATGACCATCTACAAATCCGGATCGGCAAAATGGCAGGGTGACCTGCGCAGCGGCAAGGGCGCGGTTTCGTCGCAATCGGGCGCGCTCAGTGACCAGCCCTATGGCTTCAACACCCGCTTCGAGGACAAGCCCGGCACCAACCCCGAAGAACTGATCGGCGCGGCCCATGCCGCCTGTTTCAGCATGGCGCTGTCGGCGCAGCTGGCCGCCGCCGGGATCACCGATGTCACGATCGAGACCAGCTCGCGCATCGGCCTCGACAAGGAGGGGGACGGTTTCACCATCACCACCGCGCATCTGACGACCCGCGTCACCGGCAATGGCGACCGCGCCAAGATCGAAGAGGCCGCGAAAGCCGCCGAGAAGGGCTGCCCCGTCAGCAAGGTCCTGAACGCGAAAGTCACGATGGATCTGGACATCGGCTGATGCTGATTCGGTATGGTTACCGGATCACGCTGACCTCTGACGCGCCTCTGCCCATGGTCACGCAGATGAGCGCGCTTCCCGAACGGCGGATGGACCTGCGTCACAGCGATGCGGTCCACACCCACCCGCAGGTGCCGATGGCGACGCATCTGGACGCTTTCGGCAACCTCTGCACCCGCATGACCTCGCCCGGCGGGCGCTTCAGCATGAGCTGCGATGCGGTGATCTCGGATTCCGGGCTGACCGACATTGCCGCGCCCGAAACGCAGGAGGATCCCGTGCCGGATCTTCCCGATGAGGTGCTGACCTTCCTTCTGCCCTCGCGCTATTGCGAATCCGATCTGCTGGGCGATCTGGCCTGGCAGAATTTCGGAGACGTCACGCCCGGCTGGACGCGGGTGCAGCGGATCGCCGACTGGGTGCATGGGCATATCGCCTTCGACTATCAGGCAGCCTCACCCACGCGCACCGCGCTTGGTGCCTACAAGGACCGCAAAGGCGTCTGCCGCGATTATACCCATCTGGCCATCGCGATCTGCCGGGCGCTGAACATCCCGGCGCGCTATGTGAACGGCTATCTGGGCGATATCGGCGTCCCGCCCGACCCCGCGCCGATGGATTTCGCGGCCTGGATGCAGGTCTGGCTCTCGGGGCGCTGGTGGAATTTCGACCCGCGCAACAACATGCCCCGAACCGGCCGCATCATCACCAGCATCGGCCGCGACGCCTGCGACGTCGCGCTGATCACCTCATTCGGCCAGCACCGGCTGGTCGAATTCAAGGTCTGGACCGATGAGATCACCGAGGCGCAGCTCAGCGCCATGGAGACGCCGGGCTAGGCCACCTCAGGCCATCATTTCCTTGGTCGCGGTCAGCTTCAGCTCGGGATGATCGCGGACCACGCGGTCGATGTCCCATTGCAGCCGCGTCAGATAGACCAGATCGCCGTCATGGTCATGCGCGATGTGCTGCTTGTTGGTGTTCACGAAGCTGTCGACCTTGTCGGACGGCCCCGACAGCCAGCGGGCGCTGGTGAATTGCGTCGGCTCGAACCGCACGGGAATGCCGTATTCGATCTCGATCCGGCTGGCCAGAACCTCGAATTGCAGCGCGCCGACCACACCCACGATGAAGCCCGAGCCGATCGAGGGCTTGAAGACCTTGGCGGCACCTTCCTCGGCGAATTGCATCAGCGCCTTTTCAAGGTGCTTGGCCTTCATCGGATCGGTCGAGCGCACCGATTGCAGCAGTTCCGGCGCAAAGCTGGGGATGCCGGTGAAGCGCAGCGCCTCGCCCTCGGTCAGGGCATCGCCGATGCGCAGCTGACCGTGGTTCGGGATGCCGATGATGTCGCCTGCCCAGGCCTCATCGGCCAGTTCGCGGTCGGCAGCCAGAAACAGCACCGGGTTCGACACCGCCATCTGCTTCTTGCCGCGCACATGCGTCAGCTTCATCCCCCGTTCGAAATGCCCCGAGGCCAGACGCACAAAGGCCACCCGGTCGCGGTGCTTGGGGTCCATATTGGCCTGCACCTTGAAGACAAAACCCGTCACCGGGCGTTCCTCGGGTGCGATCTGACGCTCTGCGGCGTTCTGCGGCTGCGGGCCGGGGCCGAAATTGCCGATGCCGTTCATCAACTCTTTCACGCCGAAGCTGTTGATCGCGCTGCCGAACCAGATGGGCGTCATATGCCCCTCCAGAAACGCCTGTTGATCGAAGGCGGGCAGCAGCTCGCGCGCCATCTCGACCTCTTCGCGCAGCTTTTCCAGCTGCGCGGCGGGGATGTGCTCGGCCAGTCGCGGATCGTCGAGACCCGAAATCTCGACCGATTGCGCGACCTTGTTGCGGTCGGCGCGGTCCATGATCTCCAGCCGGTCGTTCAGCAGGTCATAGGCACCCAGAAAATCGCGGCCCGAGCCGATGGGCCAGCTGGCGGGCGCCACGTCGATGGCCAGATTTTCCTGAATCTCGTCAATGATTTCAAAGGTGTCGCGGCTTTCCCGGTCCATCTTGTTACAGAAGGTCAGGATCGGCAGGTCGCGCAGGCGGCAGACCTCGAACAGCTTGCGGGTCTGGCTTTCAACGCCCTTGGCGCCGTCGATCACCATGATCGCCGCGTCCACCGCCGTCAGCGTCCGGTAGGTGTCTTCGGAAAAATCGCTGTGGCCGGGGGTGTCGACCAGATTGAAGCGGTACTGCCCGAACTCGAAGCTCATCGCCGAGGCCGAGACCGAGATCCCCCTGTCCTGCTCCATCTTCATGAAGTCCGAGCGCGTGCGCCGCGCCTCGCCCTTGGCGCGCACCTGACCCGCCATCTGGATGGCCCCGCCGAACAGCAGGAACTTCTCGGTCAGCGTGGTCTTGCCGGCGTCGGGGTGCGCAATGATTGCGAAGGTCCGGCGGCGGGCGATTTCGGGCGGAAGGTCGGGACGGTTGCTCATGTCGCGCCATTTACAGGGGGCCGGGCCGCGCATCAATGGGCTTGCGCGTTAACGCTTTGTTCATTTTCGCTGGGTAGAGGTGGCAAAACACCACTCGTGACAGATGTGCCATGACAGAAACGACCGCTTCGCCCCCATCCACCGGCCCGCTTGCCCGGATCTTTCGCCCGTTCCGGGAACATCCGGTGCTGTCGAGCTGCCTCAGCGTGATGATCTTTGCCCTGGGCGCGGTCGCCAGCAGCGTCATCGGTGATTTCGTCGAACGCCAGCTTAACAGCGACGCCATCGCGCAGGCCGAGATCCAGCAGCAGCAGATCACCGAGGGCACGCAGCGCATCGAACAGCGCGTCACCGATATGCAGGCCGCCCTGCAGGCGCTAGGGTCCGGCAGCGATGTCGAGGCCTTTCAGCAGGAGGCCGAGCGGCTGCTGCAGGATCTGGCCGAGGTGACGCCGGTGATCCAGAAGGCCGCCCTGACCAATGCCGATTTCGTGGCCCGGCTGCGTCAGGACGCGCTGTCGCGCCCGGACGGGGCCACGACGTCAGCGGCGCTGGAGCTGACTGAGAATGGCTCGGCGACGATCTGCCGTGACTTTACGGTGGGGTTGTCGCCGCGATCATCAGACAGCGTCACGCTTCGGCTGGCCAGAAAGGGCCAGATCGACATCAGTTCGGATGCCCAGTCCGGCGATACCGTTTCCCTGCGCCAATCCGACGCCTCTGCCTCTGCCACCATCGCAGGGCTGGGCCGTGGAGCAAGCGGCACCCTGATCGGGATCGACTACAACTGCTTCGAGGGTGAGCCCAAGGGCTAGACGAACTGCTCGCGGATCAGCCGCTCTTCCAGCCCATGACCGGGGTCGAACAGCAGCCGGTGACGGATCGAGTTCTCCGAACTCACCTCGACCCACAGGACGGAATCGACGCCGCGCGAATCGGCGTCAGCCATGACCGGGCGCTTGTCGGGGTCCAGCACGTCAAAGCGCACGGTGGCCGATTTCGGCAGGATCGCCCCGCGCCAGCGACGCGGCCGGAAGGCGGCAATGGCGGTGATGCCCAGCACCTCGGACCCCAAAGGCAGGATCGGCCCGTTCGCCGACAGGTTATAGGCGGTGGAACCCGCGGGCGTGCAGACCAGCGCGCCGTCGCAGACCAGCTCCTCCATCCGCACCCGCCCGTTGATCGAGATGCGCAGGCGCGCCGCCTGGTGACCAGCCCGCAAAAGGCTGACCTCGTTGATCGCCAGGGCCTTGTGCTCATAGCCGTCTGTCGTGCCCGCGATCATCGACAGGGGGTTGGTCACGGTTTCTTCGGCGGCGGCGATGCGCTCGATCAGCTCATCCTCGCTATAGGTGTTCATCAGAAAGCCGATGGTGCCACGGTTCATCCCATAGACCGGCAGCCCCCGGTTCTGATGCATGACGCTCAGCATCAGACCGTCGCCGCCCAGGGCCACGATGACCTCGGCCTCGGCCAGCGGTGCCTGCCCATAGCGGTTGGTCAGGGCGCCGAATGCCGCCGCAGCCGTTTCGGTATCGCTTGATATGAAATGCAATTTCATCAAACCGAACCCGTCTTGTCACCAGATTGGGGCATGTCGCACCGCCTGCTGTGATTTACTGCCTTGCCGTCGCATCCGTCCTAGCCTGCCGTAACGAAAGCGTCTAGAACTCCCTCGACTGTTTCACACGAGGACGAGATGACCGACACCGGATTCTTCACCGAGACGCTTGACAGCCGTGACCCCGCGATTTTCGGGGCGATCCGGCAGGAGCTTGGCCGCCAGCGCGAGGAGATCGAACTGATCGCGTCCGAGAACATCGTCTCGAAGGCGGTGCTTGAGGCGCAGGGCTCGGTCCTGACCAACAAATACGCCGAGGGCTACCCGGGCAAGCGCTACTATGGCGGCTGCCAGTATGTCGACATCGTCGAGGATCTGGCGATCGAGCGCGCCAAGGAGCTCTTCGATTGCGGCTTTGCCAACGTCCAGCCGAACTCGGGCAGCCAGATGAACCAGGCCGTGTTCCTGGCGCTTCTGCAGCCGGGCGACACCTTCATGGGCCTCGACCTCAACTCGGGCGGCCACCTGACCCATGGCTCGCCGGTCAACATGTCGGGCAAATGGTTCAACGTGATCTCCTACGGCGTGCGCCAGCAGGACCAGCTTCTGGACATGGAGGAAATCCGGGCCAAGGCGCTGGAGCACAAGCCGAAGCTGATCGTCGCCGGTGGCACCGCCTACAGCCGCGTCTGGGACTGGGCGGCCTTCCGCGCCATCGCCGACGAAATCGGCGCCTATCTGATGGTCGACATGGCCCATATCGCGGGTCTGGTGGCCGGTGGCCAGCATCCCTCGCCGCTGCCGCATGCCCATGTCGTCACCACCACGACGCATAAATCGCTGCGCGGTCCGCGTGGCGGCATGGTGCTGACCAACGATGCCGACATCGCCAAAAAGATCAACTCGGCGGTCTTCCCGGGCCTGCAGGGCGGTCCGCTGATGCATGTGATCGCGGCCAAGGCCGTCGCTTTCGGCGAGGCGCTGCGCCCCGATTTCAAAGACTATGCAGCCCAGGTCGTGAAGAACGCGCAGGCGATGGCCGATGAGCTGATGAAGGGCGGCATCGACATCGTTTCGGGCGGCACCGACAACCACCTCTGCCTCGCCGACCTGCGCCCGAAGGGCGTGACCGGCAAGGCGACTGAGGCGGCTCTGGGTCGTGCGCATAT
>NZ_VLKU01000003.1 GCF_007830335.1 Paracoccus sulfuroxidans
CTTCGCCATCCGTGAAGGCGGCCGCACGGTTGGTGCTGGCGTCGTCTCGAAGATCATCGCCTGAGGCGAGAGATTCATCGAGTGATCCGGGGCCACCCCGGATATCAAGATGACAAGGCCCGTCCCGAAAGGGGCGGGCTTTTCCTTTGGCGGGTGATGGGGCCAGGTGGAGCCAGCGGCGCGGTCGAATGGGTATTGGCCCAACGGAGAATGAGGGGAGGGCGGGGCCCGTGATCCCCGGGCGGAACAAGGACAAGCGTGTTGACATAGCGGGTGGGATCGGCCAAAAGCGCGCATTGCCGCCGTCAGCTTGCTCTTTTGAAAGAATCGGTTGCACTCTGCCGGGTCGCCATGTACAGGGGCGGCCTGCACTTATTTTTACGGTTCGACGCTGGCGGTGCGTGGTGCGCTGTCAGCCTCTCAACTGGAACTCCCCGCAAGAGGGAAGACAATGCAAAGCCAGAATATTCGCATCCGGCTCAAGGCGTTCGACTATCGCGTCCTGGATGCCAGCACGCAGGAAATCGTGAACACCGCCAAGCGCACCGGCGCTCAGGTTCGTGGTCCGATCCCGCTGCCGAACAAAATCGAGAAATTCACCGTTCTGCGCGGCCCGCACATCGACAAGAAGTCGCGTGACCAGTGGGAAATCCGTACCCACAAGCGTCTGCTCGACATCGTCGATCCGACCCCCCAGACCGTTGACGCCCTGATGAAGCTCGACCTCGCCGCTGGCGTCGATGTCGAAATCAAGGTGTAAGGAGGCCTCCATGCTGCGGACTGGTGTAATCGCCAAGAAGCTGGGCATGACCCGGCTGTTTCTGGAAGACGGGCGTCAAGTGCCCGTCACTGTTCTGCACGTCGATAACGTGCAGGTCATTGCTCAGCGTACCGTCGACACCGACGGCTATGTCGCGCTGCAGCTGGGCGCGGGCGAGGCGAAAGCCAAGCGCGTGACCGGCGCCATGCGCGGTCATTTCGCGAAGGCCAACGTCGCGCCGAAGCGCAAGATCGCGGAATTCCGCGTTGCCGAAGAGAACCTGGTGGAAGTGGGCGAGGAGATCATCGCCGACCACTATTTCGCAGGTCAGTATGTCGACATCGCCGGGACCTCGATCGGTAAAGGCTTTGCCGGTGCGATGAAGCGTCACAACTTCGGTGGCCTGCGCGCCTCGCACGGCGTGTCGATCTCGCACCGCTCGCACGGTTCGACTGGCCAGTGTCAGGACCCGGGCAAGGTGTTCAAAGGCAAGAAGATGGCCGGTCACCTGGGTGCGGTTCGCGTCACCACGCAGAACCTGCAGGTCGTCCGTACCGATTCCGAGCGTGGCCTGATCATGGTCAAAGGTTCGGTTCCCGGTTCGAAAGGCGGCTGGGTCACCATCAAGGATGCCGTGAAGAAGCCGCTGGCTGAAACCACGATCTATCCGGCTGCGACCCGCTCGAAGGCCAAAGAAGCTCACCGTCTGGCTGAAGAAGCCGCCGCTGCTGCTGCAGCCGAGGAAGAAGCCGCCCGCAAGGCCGCTGCTGAAGCCGAAGCCGCTGCTCAGGAAGCCGCCCTTGCCGAAGCCAACGCTTCGATCGAGGCCGACAAGGCTGCTGAAGGCGACAACGCTGCGCCCGAAGGAGAGAACAAATGAAACTTGATGTGATCAAGCTCGATGCCGGCAAGGCTGGCAACATCGAACTGAGCGATGACATCTTCGGTCTCGAGCCGCGCGCAGACCTTCTGCACCGCGTCGTGCGCTGGCAGCGTGCGAAGGCTCAGCAGGGCACCCACTCGGTGCTCGGCAAGTCCGATGTCAGCTACTCGACCAAGAAGATCTATCGCCAGAAGGGCACCGGTGGCGCCCGTCACGGTTCGCGCAAAGCGCCGATCTTCCGTTCGGGTGGTGTGTACAAGGGCCCGACCCCGCGTTCGCACGCCTTCGATCTGCCGAAGAAAGTCCGCGCGCTTGGCCTGAAGCATGCCCTGTCGGCGAAAGTCGCCGCGGGTGAGCTGGTCATCGTGGACGATCTGAACCTGACCGATGCCAAGACCTCGGCCGTTGCAAAAGCGGTCAAGGAAAACGGCTGGAAGCGCGTTCTGGTGATCGACGGTGCCGAAGTGAACGAAAACTTCGCCCGCGCCGCCCGTAACCTCGAAGGCATCGATGTGCTGCCCTCGATGGGCGCCAACGTCTATGACATCCTGCGTCGTGACACGCTCGTGATCACCCGCGCCGGTGTCGAAGCTCTGGAGGCTCGCCTGAAATGAGCGCGAAACCCGAACATTACGACGTGATCGTGAAGCCGATCATCACCGAGAAAGCCAGCATGACCTCCGAGGCCAATGGCGTGGTTTTCCAGGTGAAGAAAGATGCCAACAAGCCGCAGATCAAAGAAGCGGTCGAGGCTCTGTTCGGCGTCAAGGTGAAGGCGGTCAACACCACCATCACCAAAGGCAAGGTCAAGCGTTTCCGCGGCCGCCCCGGCGTTCGCTCGGACGTGAAGAAAGCCTATGTCACTCTTGAGCCCGGCAACACCATCGACGTGTCGACCGGCCTCTGATATAGAGCCACGAATCGACGGCCCCGGCAGCGGGGCCGTTCATCTTTTGACGAAACGGACCACCCAGGTCCAAAGCAACGGAAGACAGAAAGATGGCACTCAAGTCGTATAAACCGACTACGCCTGGCCAGCGCGGGCTGGTTCTGATCGACCGTTCGGAGCTTTGGAAAGGTCGCCCGGTCAAGAGCCTCACTGAGGGTCTGACCAAGCACGGCGGCCGGAACAACACCGGACGGATCACCATGCGCCGCCAAGGCGGCGGAGCGAAGCGTCTTTACCGCATCGTCGACTTCAAACGTACCAAGTTTGACGTCGCCGCGACGGTCGAGCGGATCGAATACGATCCCAACCGCACCGCCTTCATCGCGCTGATCAAATACGAAGACGGCGAGCAGGCCTATATCCTTGCTCCGCAGCGTCTTGCTGTCGGTGACAAGGTCATCGCCGGCGCCAAGGTCGACGTGAAACCCGGCAACTGCATGCCCTTCAGTGGCATGCCGATCGGTACCATCGTCCACAACGTCGAGTTGAAGCCCGGCAAAGGCGGCCAGATCGCCCGCTCGGCTGGCACCTATGCCCAGTTCGTCGGCCGTGACGGTGGCTATGCCCAGATCCGCCTCAGCTCGGGCGAGCTGCGTCTGGTCCGTCAGGAATGCCTGGCCACCATCGGTGCAGTGTCGAACGCCGACCACTCGAACCAGAACTTCGGTAAAGCCGGCCGCAACCGCCACAAGGGCATCCGCCCGAGCGTTCGCGGTGTCGCCATGAACCCGATCGATCACCCGCATGGTGGTGGTGAAGGTCGGACCTCGGGCGGTCGTCACCCGGTTACCCCGTGGGGTAAGGGGACGAAGGGCAACAAGACCCGCACGAACAAGACGACCGACAAGTACATCCTGCGGTCGCGTAATGCGAAGAAGGGGCGTTAATCCATGGCACGTTCAGTTTGGAAGGGCCCCTTTGTCGATGCCTACCTGCTCAAGAAAGCAGAGAAGGCACGCGATTCGGGCAAATCGGATGTCATCAAGATCTGGTCGCGTCGTTCGACCATTCTGCCGCAGTTTGTCGGCCTGACCTTCGGTGTCTACAATGGCCAGAAGCACATTCCGGTCACCGTCTCGGAAGAGATGATCGGCCAGAAATTCGGTGAATATTCGCCGACCCGGACCTATTACGGTCACGCGGCCGACAAGAAAGCGAAAAGGAAGTAATCGTCATGGGTAAGGAACAGAATCCGCGCCGCGTGGCGGACAATGAGGCTTTCGCGAAGATCAAGATGCTTCGCACCTCGCCTCAGAAGCTGAACCTCGTTGCTGCGCTGATCCGCGGCAAGAAGGTCGAGAAGGCTCTGGCCGATCTGACCTTCTCGAAGAAGCGGATCGCCGTCGATGTGAAGAAATGCCTTCAGTCGGCCATCGCCAACGCGGAAAACAACCACAACCTTGATGTCGACGGTCTGATCGTCGCCGAGGCTTGGGTCGGCAAGAACCTGGTCATGAAGCGCGGTCGTCCGCGGGCTCGTGGCCGGTATGGCAAGATCATGAAGCCGTTTTCGGAAATCACCATCAAGGTCCGTCAGGTCGAGGCCATCGAAGCCGGGGAGCGCGCGTAATGGGTCAGAAGGTAAACCCCATCGGGATGCGTCTCCAGGTCAACCGTACCTGGGACAGCCGCTGGTATGCGGACGACAAGGATTACGGCAATCTGCTGCTGGAAGACCTGAAGATCCGCGACTTCATCCACAATGAAGCCAAGCAGGCCGGCGTCAGCCGCGTCATTATCGAGCGCCCCCACAAGAAGTGCCGCGTGACCATTCACGCTGCGCGTCCGGGCGTCATCATCGGCCGCAAGGGCGCTGATATCGAGACCCTGCGCAAGAAGCTGGCGAACTTCACCGATTCCGAACTGCACCTCAACATCGTTGAAGTCCGCAAGCCGGAACTCGACGCCCAGCTGGTGGCCGAGTCGATCGCTCAGCAGCTTGAGCGCCGCGTGTCCTTCCGTCGCGCCATGAAGCGCGCCGTGCAGAACGCGATGCGCATGGGCGCCCTGGGCATCCGCGTGAACGTCGCTGGCCGTCTGGGTGGCGCTGAAATCGCACGTACCGAATGGTACCGCGAAGGCCGCGTTCCCCTGCACACCCTGCGCGCCGACATCGACTATGCGCTGTCGGAAGCAACGACCCCCTACGGGATCATCGGTGTGAAGGTCTGGATCTTCAAAGGCGAGATCATGGAGCATGATCCGCAGGCGCATGACCGCCGCGCGAATGAAGCGCAGGATGGTCCGGCACCTCGCGGTCCGCGTCGTGACCGCGATCGCGACGCGCGCTAAGGAGAAGAAGCAATGCTGCAACCGAAACGGACGAAGTTCCGCAAACAGCACAAGGGCCGCATCCACGGTGAAGCCAAAGGCGGCTTCAACCTGAACTTCGGCTCCTTTGCACTGAAAGCCACCGAGCCGGAGCGCGTCACCGCGCGCCAGATCGAGGCTGCCCGTCGTGCGATCACCCGCCACATGAAGCGTCAGGGTCGCGTCTGGATCCGTATCTTCCCGGACGTCCCGGTTTCGTCGAAGCCGACCGAAGTCCGGATGGGTAAAGGTAAAGGCTCGGTCGATTTCTGGGCCGCCCGCGTCCACCCCGGCCGGATCATGTTCGAGATCGACGGCGTCAACGACGAGATCGCCCGTGAAGCCCTGCGCCTTGGCGCGCAGAAGCTGCCGGTGCTGACCCGCATCGTGAAGCGCGAAGACTGGTAAGTTCCGGTCTGGTGAAATGAAGAAGGCCCCGCCGTGCGAATGGCGGGGCCTTTTCTGTTGCGGCTCAGACTGGTCAGCCGGTCACGATCCGGAAATCCGATGCGGTCAGGCCCTGCACCCCGGCCAAGCGAACGGCGGCGGTGTACTCGACCGGCAGCCCGTCGTGATCGAAGCCGCGATAGGACATCTGGATCTCGGTATCCTCGCCCACCTTAACGACGTCATAGCCGAGGAAGTTCTGTTCATCCTCGGCGACAGTGATAGTCAGGAAGTCCTCACCGGGCACGAAGTCCGCCACAGCTGCGCTCACGCCTGACGCGTACCCACCGGGATTGGTGAAGGCGATATCATAATCGATCTGCAGATTGTCGGCGCCCTCACCCAGAACGATTTGCGCGGTGCTGTTTCCGCCAGCTACTGCGAGGGAGGGTTGCATGCCGACCTGCACAATATCGTCGCCCGCTCCGGCATCGATCCGGTTCGGCTCGTCGTTCGCCCGGTCACGGACGTTGATGGTGTCATTGCCCTCGCCGCCGAAAATGTAGGTTCTGATGGCGCTGTTTACGGTCAGCAGGTCATCACCCGCTCCGCCGTCAATGGTATTGCCGTAGGAGTCCTCGATCAGAATGTCGTCGTTCCCCTCGCCGCCATAAACATCAACGCCATCGACCAGGCGGATGGTGTCGTCTCCGGTGCGCGCCCAGACCGCGCGGGGATAAGGGTCTTCGTCCCGGGAAAAGGTGATGTCGTCGTCACCCTCGGTTCCGATCAGCCGACCTTCGGGGTCGAATGAAGGCTCTGGCTCTGGCTCGGGTTCCGGCTCAGCGACGTCATCGTCATCGTCATCGTCATCGTCATCGTCATCGTCATCGTCATCGTCATCGTCATCGTCATCATCATCGTCGTCGAAGATCGCCTTTCCCAAAAGAAGCGCCAGGACGCCGCCGACCATCAATCCCATGGGTTCCATCGCAAGCCCTTTCGTGCGAAAACCATTCAGATGGTAACGACCCCGTGAGGCCGCGCAAGGCCGGACCCTTGCGCACGCAGGGGGCGGCGGAACATTTCCCTTGTGTTTGCTGGGAATCGCGTCTATAGGCACGGCTTCATCATGAAACTCCACCGGGATCAGGGTGGCCCTGCAGGGCAGGGGCTCTCCGGTGATGTTGAAAGGAAAAGGCGCATGAAAGCGCAGGAATTGAAAGACAAGACGCCCGATCAGCTGAAAGATCAGCTGCTTGCGCTGAAGAAAGAGCAGTTCAACCTGCGCTTTCAGCAGGCGACCGGCCAACTCGAATCGACCGCCCGCATGCGCACCGTCCGTCGCGACGTTGCTCGTGTGAAAACCATTCTGAACCAGAAAGCGGCGGAAGCCGCGGCGTCGAATTAAGGAGCCCGGTCCATGCCCAAACGCATTCTGCAAGGCAAGGTCGTCAGCGACAAGAACGAACAGACCGTCACCGTTCTGGTCGAGCGTCGCTTCAAGCACCCGCTGATGGAAAAGATTGTCCGCAGCACCAAGAAATACCGCGCCCATGACGCGGAAAACCAGTTCAAGGTCGGCGACACCGTTCGGATCATCGAATGTGCCCCGATCTCGAAGACGAAGCGCTGGACCGTTCTGACCGACGCGCAAGCATCGGCCTGAATCCAGTCCAATTAATCGAAACCCTGGGGCCGGTTCTGCTGCTGGTCCCCAAAGGTCGGGAGTAACCCCATGATCCAGATGCAGACCAATCTGGATGTTGCTGACAACTCCGGCGCTCGCCGGGTGCAGTGCATCAAGGTTCTGGGTGGTTCGCACCGTCGCTATGCGTCGGTGGGCGACATTATCGTCGTCTCCGTCAAGGAAGCCATCCCGCGTGGTCGCGTGAAGAAAGGTGACGTCCGCAAGGCCGTCATCGTGCGCACCGCCAAAGAAGTGAAGCGTGAAGACGGCACCTCGATCCGTTTTGACCGCAACGCCGCCGTCATCCTGAACAACCAGGGCGAGCCGGTCGGAACCCGTATTTTCGGGCCGGTCGTTCGCGAGCTGCGCGCCAAGAACTTCATGAAGATCATCTCGCTTGCGCCGGAGGTGCTGTGATGGCTGCCAAGCTGAAAAAAGGCGACAAGGTCGTCGTCCTTGCCGGTAAGGACAAGGGCAAGCAGGGTGAGATCACTGCCGTGTTCCCGCAAGAGAACAAGGCCGTCGTCGATGGCGTGAACATCGCGATCCGTCACCAGCGCCAGACCCAGAACAGCCAGGGCGGCCGCATCCCGAAAGCGATGCCGATCGACCTGTCGAACCTGGCTCTGATGGACAAGAACGGCAAAGCGACCCGCGTTGGCTTCCGCATGGAAGGCGACAAGAAGGTCCGTTTCGCCAAGACCACTGGGGATGCGATCTGATGCTGGACCAAGCCAAGTACACGCCGCGTCTGAAGCAGCAGTTCAAGGATTCGATCCGCGCTGCGCTGAAAGAAGAATTCGGCTACAAGAACGACATGCAGATCCCGCGTCTGGACAAGATCGTCCTGAACATGGGCATCGGTGAAGCCGTCAAGGACACCAAGAAGGTCAAGCAGGGTGCTGAAGAGCTCTCGCTGATCGCTGGTCAGAAGGCTGTTATCACCCACGCCAAGAAGTCGATCGCCGGCTTCCGCGTGCGTGAAGAGATGCCGCTGGGCGCCAAGGTGACCCTGCGTGGCGACCGCATGTACGAATTTCTGGACCGTCTGATCAACATCGCGCTGCCGCGCGTCCGCGACTTCCGCGGCGTGAAGGGCACCTCGTTCGATGGTCGTGGCAACTATGCCATGGGTCTGAAGGAACAGATCGTTTTCCCGGAAATCAACTTCGACAAGGTCGACGAAGTTCTGGGGATGGACATCATCATCTGCACCACCGCGAAGACCGACGCGGAAGCGAAAGCGCTGTTGAAGCATTTCAACATGCCGTTCAACAGCTGATCGCGGAGGGAAGAAGATATGGCTAAAAAATCCATGATCGAGCGCGAGAAGAAGCGCGAACGTCTGGTCGCCCGTTACGCTGAAAAGCGTGCGGCCCTGAACGAGATCATCCACGACCAGTCCCTGCCGATGGAAGAGCGCTTCAAGGCCAGCCTGAAACTGGCTGAACTGCCGCGCAACTCTTCGGCGACGCGTATCCACAACCGGTGCCAACTGACCGGTCGTCCGCACGCGTATTACCGTAAACTGAAACTGTCGCGGATCATGCTGCGCGAGCTCGGCTCGTTCGGCCAGATCCCTGGCATGGTCAAATCGAGCTGGTAAGGGGGCAATATGTCGATGAACGATCCTCTCGGCGATATGCTGACCCGTATCCGCAACGCGCAGATGCGAGGCAAATCGACCGTCCGCACGCCCGCTTCCAAGCTTCGCGCCTGGGTGCTGGATGTGCTGAAAGCAGAAGGCTACATCCGTGGCTATGAGCAGGCGACCTCGGACGCCGGCCATGCCGAACTGGAAATCAGCCTGAAGTACTTCGAAGGGACTCCGGTCATTCGCGAACTCGCGCGTGTCTCGAAGCCTGGCCGCCGCGTTTACGCTTCGGTCAAGGAAATCCCGATGGTCCGCAACGGCCTTGGCGTGTCGATTGTTTCGACGCCCAAAGGCGTGATGACGGATGCAGCGGCTCGCAACGCCAATGTTGGCGGCGAAGTCCTCTGCACCGTGTTCTAAGGAGGGCAGAGATGTCTCGGATTGGTAAGAAACCGGTCGCCCTCCCGAAAGGCGTGACCGCAGAAATCAAAGGTCAGTCGATCGAAGTCAAAGGTCCGAAAGGCACCCGCAACTTCACCGCGACTGACGATGTGACCCTGTCGCTTGAAGACGGCGCCGTGAAAGTCACCCCGCGTGGCCTTTCCAAGCGTGCTCGCCAGCAGTGGGGCATGACCCGCTCGATGGTCGAGAACCTGGCAACCGGCGTCAGCGAAGGCTTCAAGAAAGAGCTTGAAATTCAGGGTGTGGGTTACCGCGCCTCGATGCAGGGCAAAACCTTGAAGCTGCAGCTTGGCTATTCGCATGACGTTGATTTCGTGGCTCCGGAAGGCGTGACCATCACGGCTCCGAAGCAGACCGAAATCATCATCGAAGGCATCGACCAGCAGGTTGTTGGTCAGGTGGCTGCGAACATCCGTGAATGGCGCAAGCCCGAGCCCTACAAGGGCAAAGGCATCCGCTACAAGGGTGAGCAAGTCTTCCGCAAGGAAGGCAAGAAGAAGTAAGGGGCGCGAAAATGGCACTGAACAAACGAGAGCTGTTCCTGAAGCGTCGCTTGCGCGTTCGGAACAAACTTCGGGCAACCTCGGACGGCCGTCCGCGCTTGTCCGTTCACCGCTCGTCGAAGAACATCAGCGTTCAGCTGATCGACGACGCAAAAGGCGTGACGTTGGCTGCGGCCTCGACGCTCGAGAAGGATCTCGGCGTTGTGGGCAAGAACAACGTCGAAGCTGCCGCCAAGGTTGGCGCAGCGATCGCCGAGCGTGCGAAGAAAGCCGGTGTCGAGGACGTCGTCTTCGATCGTGGCGGCTTCCTTTTCCACGGCAAAATCAAGGCTCTGGCCGATGCAGCCCGCGAGGGTGGCCTGAAGTTCTGATATCTGTGGTCGGCGCGTTCCGGAAGGGCCGCGCCGTCCCGATGATCCGGGGGCCGTTCGCCTAGGCGCGCGGCCCACCTGGATTGAGTTCAACGGCGCGTGGTGCGCGTCAAAATACAAGGAATGCCTTATGGCAGAACGTGAGAACCGTCGGCCCCGCCGCGAAGAGCGCGAGGAAACCCCGGAATTCCAGGATCGCCTTGTCGCGATCAACCGTGTGTCGAAAACCGTCAAGGGTGGTAAGCGCTTCGGCTTCGCCGCTCTGGTCGTTGTCGGCGATCAGCGTGGCCGCGTCGGCTTCGGCAAGGGTAAAGCGAAAGAAGTGCCCGAGGCGATCCGCAAGGCGACCGAGCAGGCGAAACGCAACCTGATGCGCGTTCCGCTGCGCGATGGCCGCACGCTGCACCACGACGTCGAGGGCCGCCACGGCGCTGGCAAGGTCGTGATGCGCACCGCTCCGGCCGGTACCGGGATCATCGCCGGTGGTCCGATGCGCGCCGTCTTCGAGATGCTGGGCGTTCAGGACGTCGTGGCAAAATCGCTGGGCTCGCAGAACCCCTACAACATGATCCGCGCCACCCTGGACGGCCTGAAGGCCGAAGCCAGCCCGCGCAGCGTCGCCCAGCGTCGCGGCAAGAAGGTTGCTGACATCCTTCCCAGCCACGACAAGCCGGCCGAAGCCGCTGCCGAAGCGTAAGGAGAGGCAAGAATGGCTAAAACCATCGTCGTCAAGCAGATCGGCTCGCCGATCCGCCGCCCCGCCATCCAGCGTGAGACGCTGAAAGGTCTGGGCCTGAACAAGATGAACCGCACGCGCGAGCTGGAAGACACGCCCGCGATCCGCGGCATGGTCGCCAAGATCCCGCATCTGGCCGTCATCATCGAAGAGCGCGGCTGATCTCAGCCCCTCAGGACTTTGGAAACGCCCCGGATTGCCCGGGGCGTTTTCGCATTTGCGGGGCCATTAACGCTTTGTAAGGGATCTGGCGGTATCGCTAGGGGGATTGCTTCGCCAAGGATGCCCGATGCGCCTGCTGATGCTATTGCTGGCGATGGTCCTGCTGCCGGGACTGTCCTGCGCCGGTCCATGGCCCCGCTCAGATGGTGGCGTGTTCCTGTCCTTCGCGGTCGAGCGCGACCGCGAGGGGAACAGCTACACCAGCCTCTATGGCGAATACGGCTGGACCGCGCGGCGGACGCTGGGGATCGAGCTTGGACACACCAATGTCGGCGAGACCAGCGCGCTGATCTGGCTGCAGCAGGCATTGGGCCGTGGCGAGGGGCCGAACCGCTACACCATATCCTCGGGGATCGGCGTGATCGAGCGGGATGGCGAATACCTGCCGCTCGGGATCATCGGGGCCTCATGGGGCAGGGGGATCGAGCGGTTGCCGGGCGGCGGCTGGCTGGCGGTCGACGCGCGGATCAAGGTGGCCGGAAAGACCGAGCGGATCGCCTATCGCGAGGGCATGAACCTTGTCGAGTTCGGCTATCTGACGCCAGAAACCACCGCGAAGCTGGACGTGACGCTGGGCTTCAAGCCGTGGGACAGGACCATGGTCATCAACCAACTGCGGATGGAGGACCGGAAGGGCGAGGGCTTCTCGGCGAAGCTCGCGACCTCGGTGGTCTATGAGATCGGAGGGCCAGCCAAGATTGAGGTCGGGCTGGTGACCCCCTTGCGCGGGCCGGGTGAGGCCGCGCTCAGGATCGGGACTTGGTTGGAGTTTTGAAAGCGTGGGCTACTGCACCTATTCCTCAACCGTTTCTGCAGTCCCCATGCGCCGCAGGTCATTCTCTAGCCGTTGGAGTATATGCTCACAAACCCAACAGACCGTTCGTGGAATAGCGCGGACTTCCAGTCCGAATCCGTCAATTTGAAGACGATGGCCGGAGCCGGTTCTAACATAGCGGAGTGTCCCACCTTTGTCTTTGTATCGGTCGGATAGCCACTTGATTGCGTCAACAAAGCGGGGAATTGCGGCTGAGATATCTGCGTTCGAAGGGACTTCGTCAGTGAGCACGATTCGAGCAATGGGATCTCGGACTTTTGCGAGCTGCTCGTCTCGTGAAGAACGTAAAAAGTCCCGCCATTTCGCGCAGGCTTCGGTTTCAGCTGCGTGCACAATTGTCGTGCAAGTGGCATTTGCGCGGACTGAGCTCAGCAATGCCTCAAGATTGTGTCTGAATTTCTCAATCTTGGCGGATGGAACCCGTGCGTAGGCCAAGCAAGCTTTGAAAGTCAATTCACTACCGAGAGCGCTAAGGAAATAGACGGGCGGGTCCATATCTAAGCCGCCAGCGCTAGCAGGGCTGCTCTCATCTAGAGCGATTGCAGCCCGTAGAAACAAGTGGGCATACTTGAGGTGGACTGGCTTGAGCTTGTCATAGGCATCAGGGACGAACGGCTCTTCCACTTGATTCTCCTTGATCCGCCCGCTATAGGGCCACGGTGCTTTCAGCACATCCGACTCAACCAACAAGAAAAGCCGTGTCCGTCCCCTTCCGCTTCATGGGACGCTTCCGGCAAGGAGAAGCGATATGAAACTGCATGAAATTCGCGACAACGAAGGCGCCAACCGTAAGAAAAAGCGCGTTGCTCGTGGTCCGGGCTCGGGCAAGGGTAAAACCGCTGGCCGTGGTATCAAGGGTCAGACCTCGCGTTCGGGCGTCGCACTGAACGGCTACGAAGGCGGCCAGATGCCGCTGTACCGCCGCCTGCCGAAGCGCGGCTTCTCGAAGCCGAATCGGCTTGAGTTCGCAGTCGTCAACCTGGGCCAACTGCAAGTCTTCGTCGACGCGGGCAAGCTGGACGCGAAAGCCGACGTCACCGAGGACGCGCTGGTCGCAGCCGGTGTCATCCGCCGCAAGCTGGACGGTGTCCGCCTGCTGGCAAAGGGTGAACTGAAGGCGAAACTGAACCTCACCATCGCTGGCGCTTCGAAAGCGGCTGTGGATGCGGTCGAGAAGGCTGGCGGCAAGGTCACCGTGACCCGTCCCGCGAAAGAAGCCGCTGCGGCTGAATAAGCTGTTGAAGGGCGCGCCCGCGCCCAATACATAGCTATCCAAGTTTTCCAGGCGCCGCGGGATCGGGAAACCGTCCGGCGGCGCTGCCATGAAGGGGCAAGAAATGGCGTCAGCCGCAGAACAGATGGCCGCGAACCTTTCCTGGGGTGCGCTTGGCAAGGCGACCGAGCTTCGCCAGCGGATCTGGTTCACGATCGGACTTCTCATCATCTATCGCCTTGGCACCTATATTCCGGTGCCCGGGATCGACGGCATTGCGCTGCGCAACTTCATGGATCAGGCCCAGGCCGGGATCGGCGGCATCCTGTCGATGTTCACCGGCGGCGCGCTTGGCCGGATGGGGGTCTTTGCCCTGGGCATCATGCCCTATATCTCGGCCTCGATCATCGTGCAGCTGATGGCCTCGATGGTCCCCTCGCTTGAGCAGCTCAAGAAAGAGGGTGAAACCGGCCGTAAGAAAATCAACCAATACACCCGCTATGGCACGGTGCTGCTGGCGCTGTTCCAGGCCTGGGGTCTGGCCGTCAGCCTTGAGCATGGCAACCTTGCGCATGAGCCGGGGATGTTCTTCCGCGCCTCGGTCGTCATCACGCTGGTCGGCGGCACCATGTTCCTGATGTGGCTGGGCGAGCAGATCACCGCGCGCGGCATCGGCAACGGCATCTCGCTGATCATCTTCGTCGGCATCGTCGCCGAGATCCCGGCGCATCTGGCGCAGTTCCTGGCGCAGGGCCGCTCGGGCGCGATCTCGACCCCGGTGATTCTGGGCGTGGTGGTCATGGTCATCGCGGTCATCGCCTTCGTGGTCTTCATGGAGCGCGCGCTTCGAAAGATTCACATCCAGTATCCGCGGCGTCAGGTCGGGATGAAGATCTACGACGGCCAGTCCTCGCACCTGCCGATCAAGGTGAACCCGGCAGGAGTCATCCCGGCGATCTTCGCCTCGTCGCTGCTGCTGCTGCCGGTCACGATCTCGACCTTCTCGGGCAACCAGACGGGTCCGGTGATGTCGACGATCCTGGCGTATTTTGGCCCCGGCCAGCCGCTTTACCTGATCTTCTTCGCGGGCATGATCGTCTTCTTTGCGTATTTCTATACGTTCAACGTCAGCTTCAAAGTCGATGACGTGGCCGAGAACCTGAAGAATCAGGGCGGCTTCATCCCGGGCATCCGGCCGGGCAAGCGGACGGAAGATTACCTGACCTATGTGGTCAACCGCGTGCTGGTGATCGGCTCGGCCTATCTGGCGGCGGTCTGTCTGCTGCCCGAGGTGATCCGCCACCAGCTGTCGATCCCCTTCTACTTCGGCGGGACCTCGGTGCTGATCGTCGTCAGCGTGGTCATGGACACCATCAATCAGGTGCAAAGCCACTTGCTTGCGCACCAGTACGAAGGTTTGATTGAAAAATCGCAGCTTCGTGGCAAACGTGGCAAAGAGGGGGCCAAGCGCCCGCGCAAGGCCCCGGCACGCCGCTGAGTGTGATGCCAAAAGATTAAGAGGGACGGATTTATGGCGATCAATATTATCCTGCTGGGTCCGCCCGGCGCGGGCAAAGGCACTCAGGCGCGTCAGCTGGTGGAAGAGCGGGGCATGACCCAGCTGTCGACCGGCGACATGCTGCGCGAAGCGCGCAACTCGGACAGCGCCATGGGCAAGATCGTGGCCGATGTCATGGACCGGGGTGAGTTGGTCACCGATGAAATCGTCATCGGCCTGATTCGGGAAAAGCTGGGCGAGGGCGGCAAGGGCTTCATCTTCGACGGCTTCCCGCGCACGCTGGCTCAGGCCGATGCGCTGCAGCGTCTGGTCGCCGAAATGGATCAGAAGATCGACGCCGTGATCGAGATGCGCGTTGACGACAATGCGCTGGTCAGCCGGATCTCGGGCCGCTTCACCTGCGGCAATTGCGGTGAGGTCTACCACGACGAGACTCGTCCGACCGCGAAGCCGGGCGTCTGCGACGTCTGCGGCTCGACCGATCTGCGCCGCCGGGCCGATGACAATGCCGACAGCCTCAAGACCCGGCTGCTGGAGTATTACAAGAAGACCTCGCCGCTGATCGGGTACTACTATGCCAAGGGCAGCCTGACGACGGTCGACGGCCTGCAGGACATCGACAAGGTTTCGGCCGCGATCGCCAAGATCGTGAACCGGATTCCCTCGCAGGGTTGACCTTAAGTTGCGAATCCTTTAATTCGCAGCATCTCGAATGAGAATCACCTGACTCTCAGGTGGCCGTCATAGGCCCGGAGGCGTAGCTTTCGGGTCTTTGGTTGTGAAAAAAGGTTCCGGTGCTACGGAACCGCAACGAAGAAAAGGAAAACGCGTGGCTCGTATTGCTGGCGTCAACATTCCGACCGGGAAACGTGTCCCGATCGCACTGACCTATATCCATGGCATCGGACCGATGTTCGCAAGCCAGATCGTCGAGGCAGTTGGCATCGAGCCGACCCGCCGCGTCAACGAACTGTCGGATGCCGAAGTCCTGCAGATCCGTGAATACATCGACGCCAACCTGACCGTCGAAGGCGACCTGCGTCGCGAAACCCAGATGAACATCAAACGCATGATGGACCTGGGCTCGTATCGTGGTCTGCGTCACCGTCGTGGTCTGCCGGTTCGCGGTCAGCGCACCCACACCAACGCTCGCACCCGCAAGGGCCCGGCGAAACCGATCGCCGGCAAGAAGAAGTAAGGGGGCACTGAACAATGGCACGCGATAAGACTCGTATTAAGCGCAAAGAGCGCAAGAACATCGCCACTGGCGTGGCGCATGTGAACTCGTCGTTCAACAACACCAAGATCCTGATCTCGGACGTGCAGGGCAACGCGATCTCGTGGTCGTCGGCTGGCACCATGGGCTTCAAGGGCTCGCGCAAATCGACCCCCTATGCCGCGCAGATGGCCGCTGAAGACGCGGGCAAAAAAGCGCAGGAACACGGCGTTCGCACGCTGGAAGTCGAAGTGCAGGGTCCCGGTTCGGGCCGTGAGTCGGCGCTGCGCGCGCTGGCTGCTGTCGGTTTCAACATCACGGCGATCCGTGACGTGACCCCGATCGCACACAACGGTTGCCGCCCGCCCAAGCGTCGCCGCGTCTGATTCTTGTCATCTTGCCGCGTTTCGCGCCGTTTTCGGCGCGGGACGCATTTCGCATTTAACCTCGGGCGTTTCCGGCGGCTGGACATGAGGCCGGAAACAAGAATGGAGGCAAACGCATGATCCACAAGAACTGGGCAGAGTTGATCAAGCCGACCCAGCTGGAAATCAAACCGGGTGCGGACGCGTCGCGCGTCGCCACGGTGGTTGCCGAGCCGCTGGAGCGTGGCTTCGGTCTGACGCTGGGCAACGCCCTGCGTCGCGTCCTTCTGTCCTCGCTGCAGGGTGCGGCGATCACTTCGGTGCAGATCGACAACGTCCTGCATGAATTCTCGTCGGTTCCCGGCGTGCGCGAAGACGTGACGGACATCGTCCTGAACCTCAAGGGCGTGACGCTGAAGATGGAAGTCGATGCGCCCAAGCGCCTGACCCTGGCAGCCAAAGGCCCGGGCGAGGTTCGCGCCGGTGACATCCAGGAAACCGCTGGCATCACCATCCTGAACCGCGACCACATCATCTGTCACCTCGACGATGGTGCCGAGCTGCACATGGAACTGACCGTTGCCAACGGCAAGGGCTATGTCGCCGCCGACAAGAACCGCCCCGAAGATGCGCCCATCGGTCTGATCCCGATCGACGCGATCTTCTCGCCGGTGAAGCGCGTCAGCTATGAAGTCGCCCCGACCCGCGAAGGTCAGGTGCTCGACTATGACAAGCTGACGATGAAGGTGGAAACCGACGGTTCGCTGACGCCGGAAGACGCGGTGGCCTATGCCGCCCGCATCGTTCAGGACCAGCTTTCGGTCTTCGTCAACTTCGACGAGCCCGAGACCGCCAACCGCTCGGACGCCGAGGACGGCCTGGAATTCGATCCGCGCCTGCTGAAGAAGGTCGACGAGCTGGAGCTGTCGGTCCGTTCGGCAAACTGCCTGAAGAACGACAACATCGTCTATATCGGCGATCTGATCCAGAAAACCGAAGCCGAGATGCTGCGCACCCCGAACTTCGGCCGCAAGTCGCTGAACGAGATCAAGGAAGTGCTTTCGGGCATGGGTCTGCATCTCGGGATGGACGTGGTGGATTGGCCGCCGGAAAACATCGAAGATCTGGCCAAGCGTTTCGACGACCAGTTCTAAAGACTACGGGGGCGGCAACGCCCCCGCACGACCGGGTCGCAAGACCCCAAGGAGAGCGGTTCCTACGCAGAACCGCCCGGACAAAGCAAAAAGACGTCATAGGAGATCAACATGCGTCACGCCCGCGGATACCGCCGCCTCAACCGTACCCATGAGCACCGCAAGGCGCTCTTCGCCAACATGGCAGGCTCGCTGATCGAGCACGAGCAGATCAAGACGACCCTGCCCAAGGCCAAAGAACTGCGCCCGATCATCGAAAAGCTTATCACGCTCGCGAAGCGTGGCGACCTGCATGCCCGTCGTCAGGCTGCCTCGCAGCTGAAACAGGACGAATATGTTGCGAAACTGTTCGACGTCCTGGGCGCGCGCTACAAGGACCGTCAGGGCGGCTACGTCCGCATCCTGAAAGCCGGTTTCCGTTATGGCGACATGGCTCCGATGGCCATCATCGAGTTCGTCGAGCGTGACGCCAGCGCCAAAGGTGCCGCTGATCGCGCCCGCGTGGAAGCCGAATCGGCCGCTGACGAATCGTAAGAAAATACTTATTTTCTGAGAGTTAAGCTAAAGTTTAAGCCCGCGTCCAAAGTTTGGATGCGGGCTTTATGCAACAAGGGGCAGCGCTATCGCCGCCGCATCGCAGCGACCTGAACGATGGTTTGATGCGATGAAATTGACCCCGGGCGTTGATTCCCCTCAAGAATCGCGCCTCAGGGGCGAAAAACTGAACTGTTCAGCCTTGAAGCGCAAACGCGGATAGATCCGCGTGATCGCAGGGGAGGCGCAGAAAACGTCAGGGAAATTCGATATCTGCTTGAATACATGCCAAGTCATGCCATTTTGAGCAGTGAACTATGCAAGAGCAATTTGTATAAAAAGTCATGTCTTCCCGCGCAGAAATCAACGCCGCACTGGCGAAACTCAAGAAGCTGAGCCCGGCCGGGTACTTCATCGGCCTGCACATCCGTTTTGCGGCTCCGCTGATGCAGTTTCAGACCTACAGCAAGGAATGGGCCAACCGCTATTCCGAGCGGGCTTATGCTCTGCGCGATCCAAGTATTGCCTGGGGGTTTTCGACAACCGGCGCTTGCCGCTGGAGCGTGCTTCCGATTCCCGATCCATTCTCGATTCTGCAAGACGCTGCTGATCACGGCCTGCGCTATGGACTGGTTGTGGCTTACGGACCGATCAAGTCGCGCACCATCGCCGCTTTCGCGCATGACCAACGGGAATTTACGGATGACGAGATCGAGACGATCTCGACAACGCTACGACGGCTCCATGAAGTGACCGAGCCGCCGGAGAGCCTGACGAAGGCTCAGCAAGAGGCCCTTCGGTGTATCGCAGAGGGGGATCGGCATGCGGCGGCGGCTGCAAAGCTTGGTATCACGGAGAGCGCTTTCAAGGCTCGCCTCATCTCTGCGCGCGAACGATTAATGGCGCGGACAACTGCAGAAGCGCTGCAGAGGGCCAAGGACTACCGCTTGCTGTAGAAATGGTCCGCCTGCTGTGCGGTTACACCCTGGGGCCGCCACCACAACCCCAGGAGTAAGACAATGCAGACCACCACTCTCTCGTTCGCTAATATCCACGTCTATGGCGAGCTGTTCGCGAACATTTTCCGCGCGAGAAAACAAAGCTTCATCATCCAGAAAAACTGGGACCTGCCCCAGACGGATGACATGGAGTTTGACCAGTACGATACTCCGCTCAGCCGCTGGGTTGCCATTCATGAACGCGGACGCGTGCTGGCTGGCGTCCGCCTGACACCGACCACGGCGCGTTGCGGCATGTATTCCTACATGATCCGGGATGCGCAGCTGGACCTTCTGGGCGGCTCGATCCCGCAGAACCTGCTGGATCAGGAGGCGCCCGTCGATGCCGGGACCTGGGAAGCCAGCCGTCTGTTCGTGGATCACACGATCCCGCAGCGGGAACGCCGCCGCGTGCACATGAATCTGGTCGCCGAGATGACCAATTCCGCGCGTGCCCTGGGGGCGTCGCGGCTGGTCTGTCTGGTTGCCTCGACCTGGCCGCGCTGGCTCTCGCCCTGCGGGCTGGATGCACAGGCCATGGGTCCGGTGGTCTGGATCGACGACGGATATTTCCAGTGTGTCTCGATCAACCTCTCGGCCAAGATGCACTAGCATGCATTGGCAGGGAGGGGCTTTCGCGCGACGTACGGGCGGCGTAACATGCCGGCCGTATGGCGGATCTGTTTGACAACGCGCCTTCCACGGGCGAGCCGCAGCGCAATGCGCCGCGACCGCTGGCCGATCGTATTCGGCCAGCTGTGTTGTCTGATGTCGTCGGGCAGGAGAAGATCCTTGGCCCCGACGGTCCGCTGGGCGCCATGCTGGCCGCAGACAGCCTGTCGTCGCTGATCCTCTGGGGGCCGCCGGGGGTCGGCAAGACGACCATCGCCCGGCTTCTGGCGCAGGAATCCGACCGGGCTTTCGTGCAGATTTCGGCCATTTTCTCGGGCGTACCCGAGCTTCGCAAGGTCTTCGAGGCCGCCAAGCTGCGCTTCCAGCAGGGGCGCGGCACGCTGTTGTTCGTGGATGAGATCCACCGCTTCAACAAGGCGCAGCAGGACAGCTTCCTGCCGCATATGGAGGACGGCACCATCGTCCTTGTCGGGGCCACCACCGAGAACCCCAGCTTCGAACTGAACGCCGCTGTTCTGTCCCGCGCGCAGGTGATCGTCCTCGAACGCCTGTCGCTGGCCGATCTGGAGCGCTTGGCGCAGCGCGCCGAGCGTGAGCTGGGCCGCGCCCTGCCGCTGACCGGAGAGGCGCGCGAGCGGCTGTTGGAGATGGCGGATGGCGATGGCCGGGCGGCGCTGAACCTCATTGAGCAGGTGGCCGCCTGGAAGGTGCAGGGTAAGCTTGACACGCAGGCCTTGGCGCAGCGCCTGATGCGGCGCGCGGCCAAATATGACAAAGCCGGGGATGAGCATTACAACCTGATTTCGGCCCTGCACAAATCGGTGCGCGGCAGCGACCCGGACGCCGCGCTTTACTGGTTCGGCCGCATGCTGGAAGGCGGCGAGGACCCGCGCTATCTGGCGCGTCGCCTGCTGCGCATGGCGGTCGAGGATATCGGTCTGGCCGATCCTCAGGCACAGACGCAGGCACTGCACGCCTGGGAAACCTATGAGCGGCTGGGCAGCCCCGAGGGGGAGCTGGCGCTGGCGCAATCGGTGATCTATCTGGCGCTCGCGCCGAAATCGAATGCGGGCTATGCGGCCTATCGCGGCGCGCGCGCGCTGGCGCGGCAGACGGGCAGCCTGATGCCTCCGGCGCATATCCTGAATGCCCCGACCGAGCTGATGAAGGATCAGGGCTATGGTTCGGGCTATCAATATGACCATGACGCCGAAGATGCCTTCTCGGGGCAGAACTACTTCCCCGACGGCATCAAGCGTCCGGTGCTTTACGCCCCGGTCGAGCGCGGCTTTGAACGCGATCTGAAAAAGCGCGTTGAATGGTTCGCCGGACTGCGCCAGAAGCGGCGCGGAGACGAGCGCGGATGAACCATGCTGTCCTGCAGGTGGCCATCGGGGGCGCTTTGGGCTCGGTGGCGCGTTACGGTGTCAATGTGCTGGCCGGTCGGATGGTGCCCGGCTATCCGCTGGGCACGCTGGCGGTCAATGTGCTGGGCAGCTTGATCATGGGGCTGATGGCCGGGATCTTTGCACATCGGGGCGGCCATCATCTGGCACCGCTGCTGATGACCGGGCTTCTGGGCGGGTTCACCACCTTCTCGGCCTTTTCTCTGGACGCGCTGACCCTGTGGCAACGGGGCGAGGGCGTTCTGGCGACCGGCTATGTGCTGGTCTCGATTTTTCTTTCGCTGGCTGCGGTCTTTGCCGGGCTGGCCCTTGCGCGCGGAGCATTCGCATGAGCGGCGTCCAGACCATTCGCATCACCGGGGACGAGGGCGATCAGCGCCTGGACCGCTGGCTGAAGAAGCGTTTCCCGCAACTGACGCAGGGGGCGGTCGAAAAGATGTGCCGCACCGGCCAGCTGCGCGTTGATGGCGGCCGGGTGAAGGCCAACGCCAGGATCGAGGCCGGGCAGGAGGTCCGCGTCCCGCCTTTGCCCGAGACCTCGGGCGAAGAGCGTCCCGCCACGCGCACCCGCAGCAGCAAGGTGAAGCAATCCGACGTCGAGATGATCCAGCAGGCCGTCATCTGGCGGGATGAGCATATCATCGCGCTGAACAAGCCGCCGGGGCTGCCCTCGCAGGGCGGCTCGGGGCAGGGGGATCGCCACGTGGACGGGCTGACCGAGGCCCTGATGTTCGGCTATAAGGACCGGCCGAAGCTGGTGCACCGGCTGGACAAGGACACTTCGGGGGTGCTGCTTTTGGCCCGGACCGACCGGGTGGCCCGCGCGCTGTCCGAAGGTTTCCGGCACCGCAACACCCGCAAGATCTATTGGGCGGCGGTCGCGGGCGTGCCGCATCCGCGCATGGGCTCGATCAAATACGGTCTGGTCAAGGCGCCGGGTCGCGGGCGCATGGGCGAGGGCGAAAAGATGATCTGCATCCATCCCTCGGAGGTGGCCGAGACCGAGGGCGCCAAGCGCGCGCACAGCGATTACGCCGTGCTTGAGGCCTTGGGAACGCGGGTCTCGTGGGTGGCGCTGGTGCCGGTGACGGGCCGGACGCATCAGCTGCGTGCCCATATCGCCGAGACCGGGCACCCGATCATCGGCGACGGCAAATACGGCGGCTCGGGTCAGGAGAACCTGGGCGACGGCTGGGGCGCGCAGCTGGGCGGAGAGATCAGCCGCAAGCTGCACCTGCACGCGCGCTCGATCAGTTTTGAGCATCCGATCACCAAGAAGATGGTCACCGTCACCGCGCCGCTGCCCGAGCATATGCAGCGCACCTGGCAGACGCTGGGCTGGAACGAAAACGACGTGCCCGCCGATCCTTTCGAGGAGATCTGATGCGTCTGGTCATCTTTGACGTCGACGGCACGCTGGTCGACAGCCAGCACGAGATCGTTTCCGCCATGAGCGCGGCGCTGACCTCTGCCGATCTGCCGGTGCTTTCGCGGGCCGAAGTGCTGTCCATCGTCGGGCTGTCCCTGCCGCTGGCGGTCGCCCGGCTGATCCCCGAAGCCTCGCCCCAGCAGCAAGAGGCGGTGGTCGACGGCTACCGTCAGGCCTATCAGCAGGCGCGGCTGGCCGGGGCGCGTGCGCCGCTTTATCCCGGCGCGATGGACTGCATCGAGCGGCTGTCTGTCCGCGACGACATGCTGCTGGCGATTGCCACCGGCAAAAGCCGCCGCGGCCTTTCGGCGCTGCTGGAGGCCGAGGGGTTGCAGGGCCGCTTCGTCAGCCTGCAGACCGCCGACGACCATCCCTCGAAGCCGCATCCGGCGATGCTGGAGGCCGCGATGTCCGAGGCGGGCGTCGGTGCCGCGCGCGCGGTGATGATCGGCGACACCAGCTTTGACATGGAGATGGCGCGGGCGGCCCGGACGCATGCCCTGGGCGTCGGCTGGGGCTATCATCCGGTCGAGGTGCTGGGCCGTTCGGGCGCGGCGGCCATCGCCGCGGATTTCAACGAGTTGACGCGAATGATCGAGGAGTGGGCGGCATGACCGGTGGTTGGCAGGCAAAACGGTTCTGGAAGAAGGCGGATGTGCGCAAGGCCGATGGCGGCTGGGAAGTGGTGCTGGACGACCGGCCCATCCGCACGCCCGGCAAGCATCCCCTGATCCTGCCCACGCGCGCGCTGGCCGAGGCGATTGCGCAGGAATGGGATGCGCAGACCGATGTGATCGACCCCGGCAGCATGCCGATGACGCGCGCGGCGAACTCGGCCATCGAAAAGGTGCGGCCGCAATTCAATGACGTTGCGTCAATGCTGGCCGAGTATGGCGGCACCGATCTGCTGAGCTATCGCGCCGATGAACCCGAGGAATTGATCGCCCGTCAGGCCAAGGGCTGGGACCCGCTGATCGACTGGAGCGCCCGGGAATTGCAGGCTCCGCTGAAGATTACGCATGGCGTCATCCCCGTGGCGCAGGATGAGGCAGCATTGGCGAAACTGCGGGCACGGCTGGACACTCTGGACGATTTCGGGCTGACGGCGCTGCATGATCTGGTGACGCTGCCCGGTTCGCTTCTGCTGGGGCTTGCGGTGATCACCGGCCGCCTTGACGCGGAAACGGCGCATGAGCTCAGCCGGATTGATGAACAATATCAAGCCGAGCGGTGGGGCGCGGATGAGGAAGCCGATGAGGCCGCCGCCAATCGGCTGACCGCGATGCGCAACGCCGAACGCTTCTGGAAGCTGACCCGGCCGGGCGCGGACGTCCCGGCTTAATTCTTGACGCATTGCTCTGTTTCGGCACAATGAATCCATGAGAGGGCGACCTTTCATGGCGAATGGGCTGTCATAACGCCCTTACATAGCGCCTGGCCGACTGTCGGGCCGAAAAGCAACAGAGAGGACTTTCATGAAGAAATCGGTATTCTTCGGCACGGTGACTGCGGCCGCACTGATGGCCTCGGGCGCAATGGCTGCCGAAGGCGACACGCTCAAGGAGGTCAAGGCCCGGGGTGTGCTGAACTGCGGTGTGAACACCGGCCTCGTGGGCTTTGCCGCACCCGATGCAAACGGCAACTGGAGCGGCTTCGACGTCGCCTTCTGTAAAGCTGTCGCGGCCGCCGTGCTGGGCGACCAGACGAAAGTGAAATTCGTTCCGACCACCGGCCAGACCCGTTTCACCGCGCTCAGCTCGGGCGAAGTGGACCTGCTGGCCCGCAACTCGACCTGGACCTTCCAGCGCGACACGGATCTGAAGCTCGATTTCATCGGCGTGAACTATTACGACGGTCAGGGCTTCATGGTGCGCAAGGATCTGGGCGTCAGCTCGGCCAAAGAGCTGGAAGGCGCGACCATCTGTATCCAGACCGGCACCACGACCGAGCTGAACCTGGCTGATTACTTCAAGGCCAACAACATGACCTATCAGCCGGTCAACATCGACAGCAATGCCGAGGGCGAGCAGCAATATATGGCGGGCGCCTGTGACGCCTATACCACCGACGCCTCGGGCCTTGCGGCCACCCGCGCGGCCTTTGCCGACCCCGAAAACCACATCATCCTGCCCGAGATCATCTCGAAAGAGCCTCTGGGGCCGGCGGTGCGCCACGGCGACAATAACTGGGGCGACATCAACCGCTGGGTGCTTTACGCGCTGATCGCGGCGGAAGAATACGGCGTGACCTCGGCCAATATCGAGGAACTGGCGAAATCCTCGCAGAACCCCGAGGTCCAGCGCCTTCTGGGCACGACCGACAATCTGGGCGGCATGATCGGGCTTGATGCCGACTGGGCCAAGCGCGCCATCGCCGCGAATGGCAACTATGGCGAGATCTTCGCCGCAACCATCGGTGAGCAGACCCCCATCGGTCTGGCCCGCGGGCTGAATGCACAGTGGACGCAGGGCGGGCTGATGTACGCCATGCCCTTCCGCTGATCCCAGAGGCGTGAGAACGGCGCGCGGGCAGGTCCGCCCGCGCGACCCGCGCAATCCAAAAACCGGCAAGAACAGAGCTTAACGCCACCACCGCCGGTCAACAGGGGATTATCATGGTTCAGTACCCGGGGGCGAACAGCCCGCCGTTCAAGCTTTCTATGCTCATTTACGATCGGCGCTACCGATCGCTGACCATCCAGGCCGTTGTCTTCATTCTGGTCATGCTGGTCGCCGCCTGGCTGATCAACAACACCATCGAAAACCTGGCCCGGCTGGGCAAGACCTTCAGCTTCGAGTTCCTGTTCCGGCGCGCCGGATACGACATTCCGCAGCAGCTTATCCCCTACACTTCGGATGACACCAACCTGCGCGCGGCCATCGTCGGGCTGCTGAACACGCTGCAGGTGACGATCTTCGGCTGCATCACGGCGACAATCGTGGGTGTCATGGTCGGGGTGCTGCGGCTGTCCCCGAACTGGCTGATTTCGCGGCTGATGACCGTCTATGTCGAGGTTTTCCGCAACATCCCGCTGCTTTTGTGGATCCTTGTCGTGCTGGCGATCTTTACCGAGGTCATGCCGCAGCCCAACGCCTATCGCGGAGAGAACCCGCAGGCGCATATGCTGCTGTTCGACACCATCGCGCCGACGAACCGCTATACCGCCGTGCCCTCGATCCTGATGTCGAACGACCCGGGCGTGATCCCGCTGGGGCGCGAGGGGCTGAACTGGGCGGTTGTCTGGTTTGCAGGCGGGCTGGTGCTGGCCTGGATCGCACATCGCTTCCTGAAGAACTGGGCGCAGCGGGTGCAGGACCAGACCGGCCGCCGTCCGACGACCTGGTGGATCACGGCGCTGATGTTCATTGCGCCGCCGCTGCTGCTGTCCTGGTACTTCGGCCTGCATCTGGACCGGCCGGTCCTGAAGGGCTTCAACTTCACCGGCGGCGCGAAGCTCGACAACGCCTTTGTGGTCCTGTGGATCGCGCTGACGCTCTATACCGGGGCCTTCATCGCCGAGATCGTGCGGGGCGGCATCCTGTCGGTCAGCAAAGGCCAAAGCGAGGCTGCCTTCGCCCTTGGCCTGCGTCCGGGCCGCACCATGTCGCTGGTCGTCCTGCCGCAGGCGCTGCGGGTGATCGTGCCGCCGCTGATCTCGCAATATCTGAACCTGATGAAGAACAGCTCGCTGGCGATTGCGGTGGGCTTCATGGACCTGCGCGGCACGCTGGGCGGCACGACGCTGAACCAGACCGGCCGAGAGATGGAGTGCATGATCCTGATGATGGGCATCTATCTGCTGCTCAGCCTGATCATCTCCGGCGGCATGAATGTCTTCAACAATCGCGTCAAGCTGAAGGAGAGGTAGGATGAGCGAGACCGACGCCCAAACCACCCTGTTCGTGCGCGACACGATGCTGCCGCCGCAACCGGCCCCCGACAAGGTTTCGGGTCCGCTGCTGTGGCTGCGCGAGAACATGTTCTCGGGTCCGCTGAACATTCTGCTGACCCTGCTGGGGCTTTCCATCGTCTGGCTGGTGGTCAGCACCATCGGGCCGTGGCTCATGCATTCCGTCTGGAATGCCAATGGCATGGCCGAATGTCGCCAGATCATCGCCGAGCGCTATGGCCCCGATGCCAGCGGCGCCTGTTTCGCGCTGATCCGGGAACGCTGGAACCAGTTCGTTTTCGGCTTCTACCCGCCCGCGCTTTACTGGCGGCCGGTGATGGCCTTCACGCTTCTGTTCTTCGCCCTCGCGCCGATCCTGTTCATGGACAGCCGCAAGGCGCGCTGGACGGTGCTGGCGCTGGCCTCGGTTCTGGGGTTCCTCTGCGCGCAACTTCTGGGCGCGGACGGGCAGACGCTGATCGTCATCACCGTCGCCATCGTGCTGTGGATCCTGGTGATCGAATACGGCCGCAGCAAGGCCTTGCTCTTGAGCCTTGCCTATCCCTTCATTGGCATGTGGCTGCTGTGGGGCGGGTCGCTCTGGGTCGAGATCATGATCCTTGCGGGCTTTGCGCTGGCCTTTCTGGCCTTCCGCCTGACCCAGCCGATGCTGGGGCTGATCGCGCTGGCGGTGGCCGCAGCGGTCATCGGGGTGTGGTGGTATTTCCTGGCCGATCCGGCGGCGAATGCGCTGGAGCAGGTGATCCCCCTTGGCCTTGGCAAGGTGCCGTCGTCGCAATTCGGCGGTTTCGTCTTGTCGATCACCATCGGCGTCGCGGGCATTGCCATGTCGCTGCCACTGGGCATCCTGCTGGCGCTGGCGCGCCGCTCGGACCTGCCGATCATCAAGATGCTGGCGGTGATCTTCATCGAGTTCATCCGCGGCGTTCCGCTGATTGCGCTGTTGTTCGTGGCCTCGCTGCTGCTGAACTACTTCCTGCCGCCCAAGGTCGAATTCGACATCATCCTGCGGGTCGTCATCATGGTCACCCTGTTCGCATCGGCCTATATGGCCGAGGTGATCCGGGGCGGGCTTGCCGCCCTGCCGCGCGGCCAGTACGAGGCCGCCGATGCGCTTGGCCTTGACTACTGGAAGGCGCAGCGGCTGATCGTGCTGCCGCAGGCGCTGAAGATCTCGATCCCCGGAATCGTCTCGACCTTCATCGGCATGTTCAAGGACACCACGCTGGTCACCTTCGTCGGGCTTTACGACCCGCTGAAGGCCATGTCCGACACCGTCCGGGCGACCTTCGCCTGGAAGGGCGCCTATTGGGAGCCGTATATCTTCGTCGGCTCGATCTTCTTCATCCTCTGCTTCGGCATGTCGCGCTACTCGATGTATCTCGAGCGTCGGCTGAAGCGCGAAAACCGCTGAGGAGACCCACATGAGTGAAATCACCGCCGCCGCACCGGTCGTGCCCAAGAAGGGCCTCAGCGATCAGGTCGCCATCGACATCGTGAAGATGAACAAGTGGTACGGGACCTTCCACGTCCTGCGCGACATCGACCTGACAGTCCACAAGGGCGAAAGAATCGTGATCGCCGGCCCCTCGGGATCGGGAAAATCGACGCTGATCCGCTGCATCAACCGGCTGGAGGAGCATCAGACCGGCCAGATCTTCGTCGACGGGATCGAGCTGACGAATGACCTGAAGAACATCGACAAGGTGCGCTCCGAGGTTGGCATGGTGTTCCAGCACTTCAACCTGTTTCCGCATCTCACCGTGCTGGAGAACTGCACGCTGGCCCCCATCTGGGTGCGCAAGGTGCCCAAGCGCCAGGCCGAGGAAACGGCGATGCATTTCCTTGAAAAGGTGCGCATTCCCGAACAGGCGCATAAATACCCGGGCCAGCTTTCGGGCGGCCAGCAGCAGCGCGTGGCGATTGCGCGGTCCTTGTGCATGCAGCCGCGCGTGATGCTGTTTGACGAGCCGACCTCGGCCCTTGATCCCGAAATGATCAAGGAGGTGCTGGATACGATGATCCAGCTGGCCGAAGAGGGCATGACCATGCTTTGCGTCACGCATGAGATGGGCTTTGCCCAGGCCGTCGCGCATCGCGTCATCTTCATGGATCAGGGTCAGATCGTCGAACAGAACACGCCCAGCGAGTTCTTCAACAACCCCAGGTCCGAGCGCACCAAATTGTTCCTCAGTCAGATCCTCGGGCATTGATCTCGCAGTTGCCCGCGACCGCTCTGCCAGTCTATCTTGCGCGCAACCACATTCGGAGGGACCGCGATGAACGAAACGATATTCTTGCTTCTGGGTGTGCTGGGCATCGCCGGAATCGGGGCGCTGGTGTCGGACAATGACGACGCGCAACCACCGGAGACGCCCGATCCCGATCCCTATGGCGGCCGCCCGGTCATCGAGGGTACGAATGAGAATGACACCATCGCGGGCACGGCTGGCAATGACGCCATCCACGGCTTTGACGGCGATGACGCCATCAACGACGGCGCGGGCGACGATCTGGTCTGGGGTGGCCGGGGCGCGGATACGGTCGCGGCCTCTGAAGGCGACGACCTGATCTATCTGGGCATGCACAATGACGTCTATGGTCAGGCCGATTCCGGCATTGACGAGGGCAATGACACCATCGTCGGCGGCACGGGCCGCGACACGATCATCACCAATGGCGGCGAACATACGATCTATGGCGACCGCATGGACGAAGATGACGACGACGACAACGGCGACAACGACCGGATCGAGGATCACGGCGGCATCGTCATGGTCGACGCGGGCGAGGGCGATGACGTCATCTGGTCGCCCGATGATTCCGACCCCGATCGCCCGGACACTCTGCTGGGCGGCGATGGTGCCGATACGATCTATGCCGGGGGCTATGACATCGTCGATGCGGGCAAAGGTGCCGATCTGCTGATCCTGCGCAGCGATTCCAGCGGTCCGGCGGATATCGCCTATGGCGAAGCCGACAGCCTGCAGGTCACCCTGTCGCAGGATTACGACGGCCCCGAGAATTATGAGTTGGTTCAGGACGGTGATGACGTGCGCGTCGTGCTGGACGGCCATGACATCGCCATTCTGCGCGAAACGCTGGTGCGCGAAGTGCGCGAGATCAGCCTAGTCCGGGCCGAGCCCTGATCTGATCGCCGGACGTCAGACATGAAGAAGGCGCGTCGGGAGTTCCCGGCGCGCCTTTTGCATTCCAGCGGAGAAGGTCAGATCGCGGCCTTGCGCGCCTCTTCCAGATAGATCTCGCGCAGGCGGGTTGCGATGGGGCCGGGCGTGCCGCCACCCAGGCGCGCGCCGTCGACCTCGACCACCGGGGTCACGAAGCCCGAGGCCGAGGTATAGAAGGCCTCGTCCGCGGCCTGTGCCTCGGCGACGGTGAAGCTGCGTTCCTCGACCGCCATCTGCGCCTCGCGCGCATAGCGCAGGACCGCCGCGCGGGTGATGCCGTGCAGGATGTCCGAGCTAAGCTCGCGCGTGATGATCTTGCCGTCCTTGATGATATAGACGTTGTTCGAGGTGCCCTCGGTCACGAAACCATCCTCGACCAGCCAGGCGTCGTCGACGCCACGGGCCTTGGCCTCCATCTTGGCGAGCGAGGGGAACAGCAGCTGCACCGTCTTGATGTCGCGGCGGCGCCAGCGCTGATCCTCGACCGTGACGACGCGGATGCCCTTGGCCGCACCCGCATTGTCGGCAAGGCCCGGCTTCGACTGGGTGAACATCACCACGGTCGGCTGGGTGTCTTCGGGCGGGAAGGCGAAATCGCGGTCGCCGGGGTTGCCGCGCGTCACCTGCAGGTACAGCAGACCGTCGGTGATGTCGTTGTCGCGCACAAGGCGGCGGTGCGCGTCCAGATATTCCTCATCGCTCAGCGGATTCTTCATCGACAGCTCGTTCAGCGAGCGCTTCAGCCGGGCCATATGCCCGTCGAAATCCAGCAACTTGCCGTCCAGAACGCTGACGACCTCATAGACCCCGTCGGCCATCAGGAAGCCACGGTCAAAGATCGAGACGCGGGCCTCGGTCTCGGGCAGGTAATTGCCATTCAGATAGACGGTGCGGGTCATGCGTTCTCCTGTTCGCTAAGCGCGGGGGCGTCGCCGGAGGTCAAAGCGGCGTCGTGCCGTGCCACATGGGGCGTCCTGCGCCAGAAGGTTCGGGGCGTCAAGGATAAAGCATTCACCTGTGCCGCCAATCGCATAGATGCCCGTCTGCGCCCTTTGGCCCAGCCCGCGGCCCCCGGGCGATGCCGCAGCTGCGGAACGGGGTTGCTGCAGGTGCAGCAATAATCTATCTGTCAGGCAGTCCAGATTGAAACATCATTCCACCGAGGTTTGCCATGTCGTTCCGTTTGCAACCATCCGCTCCTGCCCGGCTGAACCGCTGCCAGTTGTTCGGCCCCGGCTCGCGCCCGGCTTTGTTCGAGAAGATGGCCAAGTCGGCGGCTGATGTGATCAACCTTGATCTGGAGGATTCGGTCGCGCCCGACGACAAGCCGCAGGCGCGCGCCAACATCATTCAGGCGATCGGCGATATCGACTGGGGCAACAAGACGCTGTCGGTCAGGATCAACGGTCTCGACACGCCGTTCTGGTACCGCGATGTCGTCGACCTGCTGGAACAGGCGGGGGAACGGCTGGACCAGATCATGATCCCGAAGGTGGGCAATGCCTCGGACGTCTATGCCGTCGATGCGCTGGTCAGCGCGGTCGAGGCCGCCAAGGGCCGCAACAAGCGCATCAGCCTTGAGGTCATCATCGAGACCGCCGCCGGCATCGCCCATGTCGAAGAGATCGCGGCCTCCTCGCCCCGCCTGCAAGCGATGAGCCTGGGCGCGGCCGATTTCGCCGCCAGCATGGGCATGGCGACGACCGGCATCGGCGGCACGCAGGAAAATTACTACATGGCCCATGAGGGGCAGAAGCACTGGTCCGACCCCTGGCATTGGGCGCAGGCGGCCATTGTCGCGGCCTGTCGCACGCATGGCGTCCTGCCGGTCGACGGGCCGTTCGGCGATTTCAGCGATATCGAGGGCTTCCGCGCGCAGGCGCTGCGCTCGGCGACGCTGGGCATGGTCGGGAAATGGGCGATCCACCCTTCGCAGGTGGCGCTGGCCAATGAGGTCTTCTCACCCAGCGAAAAAGCGGTCAGCGAGGCCAAGGAAATTCTGGCTGCGATGGAGCAGGCTCAGCAAACAGGTGCCGGAGCGACGGTATACAAAGGTAGACTGGTTGACATCGCATCCATTCGTCAGGCACAAGTGATTGTGCGTCAGGCTGATTTGATCAAAGCCTAGGCAGCTAACGAATACCTCGGCGGCCTCGCGGGGAGGCCTGGCCGCCATCAGAGGGAGGAGCGACAGGCCCTGCGCCCGCGCAGGGCCTGTTCTATTGCGGGAAGCGCCATCCTTCAGGCGCGGTCCGCGACTTTAGAAATCGAACAGATCCGACAGGAACGATTCGCGCTTGCGCGGGCGACGCCCGTCACGGCGGTCGTCGTCATAGTCATCATCGCGGTAATCGCGGCGGTCACGGCGATCGTAACGCTCTTCGCGGTCGTCGCGACGCTCGGGGCGCTGCTGCGGCTGGGCATATTGCTGCTGTGCGGGGGCGGGCTGTTGCAGCGGCACCGGCTGGGCGGCTGGGGTCGAGCGCTCGACGATCTTGTCAAGCTCGCCCCGGTCCAGCCATACGCCGCGACATTTGGGGCAATAGTCGATTTCGATCCCGTTTCGATCGCTCATCACAAGGGTCTCGCCGTCCACAGGGCACTGCATGCCTGATCCTTTTCGTTTTGTTTCAAACACCGAACTAGGAAGTGGCGGGCCCGATCCCAAGGGGCGATGAACTGTCCGTGATCTGATCGGGCAACCAATCGGCGGGGATCTGCGGAGTGGCCTCGATCAGGCGGCGCGTGGTCGGGTGGCGGGGCGTGGCCATCACGACCGAGGTGAGGCCGCTTTCGACGACTTTTCCCTTGTCCATGATCAGCACGCGGTCGGTGATCTGGCGCACGACCGACAGGTCATGGCTGATGAACAGATAGGCCAGCCCGTGATCCTTGCGTAGCCGCGCCAGCAGGTCCAGCACCTGTGCGCGCACCCGCACGTCCAGCGCGCTGACGGCCTCATCCAGCACGATCAGGCGGGGGCGGATGATCAGCGCGCGGGCGATGGCGATGCGCTGGCGCTGCCCGCCCGAGAATTCGTGGATGTAGCGCCGCATGGCGTGCGGATCGATGCCGACCTCGGCCAGCGCCTCGGCCACGCGCTCGCGCCAGTTGCGGGGGCGGCCGGTCAGGTGGAAGGGCTCGGCCACCAGCCGCTCGACCCGCCAGCGCGGATCGAAGCTGCCGAACGGGTCCTGAAAGACGACCTGCATCCGCGCCCGCATTTCGGCAGGCATGGCGCGGCCCGCCCGCACCTCGGCCCCGTCCAGAAGGACGCGGCCCTGCTGCAGGGGTTCGAGGCCCAGAACGGCGCGGGTCAGCGTCGATTTCCCGCAACCGGATTCGCCGATCAGTCCGACGGATTCGCCCTCGGCGATGGTCAGGCTGACGCCATCGACGGCGCGCAGCACCGGATGCGGTTGCAAGGGCGCGGGCCGGGGCAGGGTGTATTCCCGCACCGCGTCCTGCACCTGCAGCAGCGGTGCGGTTGCCTGATGGTCGACCTGCGGCGGCTGGTGGCGCGAGGCCGCGAACAGCTGGCGCGTATAGGGATGGCTTTGGCGCTGGAACAGCGTGCGCGCCGGGGCGGCCTCGACAATGCGGCCCTCCTGCATGACGGCGACCTGATCGGCGACGCCCGCGACTACCGCCAGATCATGGGTGATCAGCAACAGCGCCATGCCCTCATCCCGGACAAGGCCCACCAGCAGGTCCAGAATGCGCGCCTGCGTGGTCACGTCCAGCGCCGTCGTCGGCTCATCCGCGATCAGCAGGTCGGGGCGTTGGGCAATGGCGATGGCAATGGCGACGCGCTGACGCTGCCCGCCCGAAAGCTCATGCGGGTAAAGCGTCAGCGGAAAGCGCGGCGCCGCCAGCCCGACGCGGTCAAGACGGTCGCGCGCGGCCTCCAAGGCCTTCTCGCGCGGCATGTCCTGCCGCAGGATCAGCGCCTCGGCCACCTGATCGCCAATGGTCATCAGCGGGTTCAGCGCGCTCATCGGCTCTTGAAAGATCATGCCGATGCGCTGGCCACGAATGGCGCAATACTCGACTTCGGGCAGGTCGGTCAGGTTGTGGCCATCAAGTTCGATCTGCCCCGAGAGCGCCGCCCCACGCGGCAGAAGCCCCATGATCGCCAGTGCCGTCATCGACTTGCCCGAGCCGCTTTCGCCGACAAGCCCGGTCACCTGACCGGGGGCCAGTTCCAGATCGACGTCATGCAGCACGGCGCGCCCGTGAATGCTGACAGAGAGGTCACTGATCCGGATCATCGCCCCTCGCGCAGTCGCGGGTCCAGCGCGTCGCGCAAGCCGTCGCCCAGAAGGTTCAGCCCCAGCACCGTGATGATGATAGCAAGGCCCGGAATGATCGCCACATGCGGGGCCAGCGTGACCATGGTCTGCGCCTCGGCCAGCATGCGGCCCCAGCTGGGCGTGGGGGGCTGCGCGCCAAGGCCCACGTAGCTGAGCCCCGCCTCCGCCAGAATCCCCAGCGAGAACTGGATGGTGCCCTGCACGATCAGCAGGTTCGCGATATTGGGCAGGATATGTTCGACGCTGATGCGGGTCGCGCGCTTTCCGGCGACCTCGGCCGCACGGATATAGTCCAGCGTCCAAAGCGGCATCGCGCCTGCGCGTGTGACGCGGGCGAAGACCGGGATGTTGAAGATGCCGATGGCGATGATCGCGTTGACGGCGGAAGGCCCAAGTGCGGCGGTGATCAGGATGGCGATGACGAGGCTCGGGAAGGCAAAGACCAGATCATTGCCGCGCATGATGATCTCATCCAGCCAGCTGCCGCGATTGGCGGCGGCGATCAGGCCCAGCGGCACGCCGATGCCCATGCCGATGCCGACGGCCACCACGGCCACGGCGATCGAGGTGCGCGCGCCCACCATGATCATCGACAGGATGTCGCGGCCAAAATGGTCCGTGCCCAGCCAATGCGCAGCCGAGGGCGGCTTCAGCTTGTCGGCAATCGCCATCTGCGTCACGTCATAGGGGGTCCAGACCCAGGACAGCGCCGCCGCGATCAGCGCCAGCCCTGCCAGCGTCGCGCCAAGGATCAGCGACCACCTCATCTGCGCCGCAGCCTCGGGTCGACCAGCGCATAGGCCAGATCGACCAGAAAGGTGATCAGGATGACGGCGGCGACCAGCACCAGCACCGCCGATTGCACGACGATCAGATCGCGTTGGGTGATCGCCTGAAAGATCAGCCGGCCGATGCCTGGCAGGAAGAACACGTTCTCGATGATGATCGCGCCGGCCAGCAGAAAGGAAAACTGCATCCCCATGATGGTCAGGACCGGGATCATCGCATTGCGCAGCGCGTGGCGGCGCAGTGCCTGCCCCTGCGTCAGGCCCTTGGCGCGGGCGGTGCGGATATAGTCCTGATCCAGCGTCTCGATCAGGGCCGAGCGCAGGACGCGCGCCAGAATCGCGGCCTGCGGCAGCGCGAGCGCGATGGCGGGCAGAAGCAGCGATTTCAGCGCGGCGGCAGGGTGCGACCAGCCCGGAAATCCGCCCGCCGGAAACCAGCGCAGGCGCGCAGCGAAGACCAGCACCAGAAGCATCGCGAACCAGAAGTTCGGCAGCGAGATCCCGATCTGCGTCACGCCCATCACCGCCGTGTCGCTGGCCTTGCCCCGGTTCGCGGCGGCATGGATACCGATGGGGAAGGCCACCAGAATCGCCAGCATCAGCGACATCAGCGCCAGAGGTAGCGAGACCTGCATCCGGTCCAGCATGATCTGCGAAATCGGGGTCTTGTAGGTGAAGCTGTGCCCCAGATCACCTTGCAGGATGCCCCCCAGCCAATGCAGGTAGCGGACCGGCAGGGGCAGATCCAGACCAAGCTGCTGGCGCAGGGCGGCGATGGTGTCGGGCTGCGCGCCGGTGCCCAGCATGAAGGTTGCGGGATCGCCCGGCACCAGCTCGACCACCAGAAAAATCAAAAGCGAGGCCACCAGCAAGCTGAGGCCAAGCGAGATCAACTGGCGAAGGGCATAGCGCAGCATGGGGTGACGCTAAATCCTGCAAGGGGCACGGTAAACCCCTGTTCCCGAGGCGCGTTTCCCGCGCAGGGCAGGACGCCGCGTCGCCGTGGCATTCGCGTCACGGCACTTCCAGCTTGCCCAGCAGCGGCAGGTCGTCCGAGACGCTGATCGAGTGGCGCTCGATCAGGCGGTGGACCTGCGGGTCGCCCTCGCCCTTGTGCAGCGCGCGCAGGGCGTCGGTGACCGGCGTGTCGGATTTGGTCCGGCGAAGGTTGTGGCGGATATATTCGTCCCATGTGGCGATGTGATAGCTTTCCGACCAGCGCTCGGGCCGCTCGAGATCGCGCAGAAGTGCCCAGCCGCGTGCGCCGTCGCGGCGTCGGCTGGCGCGGCGCTCCAGCATCAGTTCAAGGAACTCGGGGACGTCCTTCTGGTCGATCAGATAGTCGATGACGATCATGATGGGGCCGGAACGCCCGCGCACGGCCAGTTTCAGCGAGGGCTCGCGGAAGCGGTTTGCGGGGTCCAGATCCAGCGTGCCGAATTCCGGCACGCGCAGCCAATGGCCCAGAATCGCGCCCAGAATCAGCGGGACGGCGGCGCAGGCCAGCGCCGTATCGGTGTCGAAATGCGACGCGACCGAGCCCCAGACCCAGGACCCAAGCGCCATCCCGCCAAAGGTTGCCGTCTGATAGATGGCCAGCGCCCGGGCCACGACCCAGCGGGGTGTCGAAAGCTGCATGCTTACGTTGAACAGCGATAGCGCCAGTACCCAGCTGGCCCCGGCAGGCAGCATGGCCAGCGCATGCAGCCAGATCGCATCGGTATAGGCCAGAATCAGGACCGGGACGGCGAAGCCCACGAAGGCCAGCCGGACGATGTTTTCATTGTCCATCCGGTCGCGGATGCGCGGGTTGATGATCGCGCCGGAGATCGCGCCCAGCCCGTAACAACCCAGCAGCAGGCCAAACAGCAGCGACCCGCCCTCGGCATGGGATTTCGCGACCAGCGGCAGCAGCGCCAGAATCGAGATGGCGGAAAAGCCGAAGAGCGCCCCCCGTGCCAGCACACGCGTCAGGTTGGGCGAGAGCGCCACATAGCGTAGCCCGGCGCCGATGGCCGCCAGCAGCGGCTCGCGCGCGGTGGTGCGCTTCACGGGCGCGGGCTGCCAGCGCGTCAGCGCCGCCAGCAGCGGCAGATAGCTGAAGGCGTTGACCGCGAAGGCCGCAGCCGCGCCCCATGCGGCGGTGATGATGCCGCCGACCGCAGGGCCCACGCTGCGCATCATGTTGAAGCCGACCGAGTTCAGCGTCACCGCATCCGGCAGGTCCTCGCGAGGGACCAGATCGCCCATGCTGGCCTGCCACGGCGGGTTATAGATGGCCTGCCCGACGCCGATCAGGAAGGTCAGCGACAGCAGCAGAAGCGGCGTCATCGCCCCCTGCCAGGTCAGCACCGCCAGCAGGACCGAGACCAGCGCCATGAAGATCTGCGCCGCCAGCAGCAGCTTGCGCCGGTCGAACAGATCCGCCAGCGCCCCCGAAAGCAGCGCGAACAGCATGATCGGCAGCGTGTTCGAGGCCTGCACCAAAGCGATCAGCGTGGGTGAGTCGGTCAGCTGCGTCATCATCCACGCCGCGCCCACCGCCTGCACCAATCCGCCGAAGTTCGAAATCAGCGTGGCCGACCAAAGAAGACGGAAGTCCTTGTGGCGAAAGGGGGCGAACGGGCTTTTGCGCTTTGTCACGGCTTCGCGGCGGTTGGAAAGGCGGGCAGGGCAAGCTTAGGCGGGGGCGACAAAAGTGGCAATCGCCATGATCCGGATGCCGGAAGTGCCCGGTTCTCTCCCGGATAGCATAGATACGTCCCGATATTTTCCAGTATGATCGAAGAATATATCTTATGTCTGCCATGTCATCGCTGAATCGTGCGTCAGTACAGTGCCGCAGCCTCAACTTCGGGAATTCATTTCCCTGACTTCGGCTATTTTATGGTCAAGCTTCTAGGGAAGGGCGCAAGGCATGAAGATTATCGTTATGGGCGCAGGGGTTATCGGTGTCACCTCGGCATGGTATCTGGCCAAGGCCGGCCATGACGTGACCGTGATCGACCGCCAGGACGGCCCCGCGCTTGAGACCAGCTTCGCCAACGCCGGAGAGATCTCGCCGGGCTATTCCTCGCCCTGGGCCGCGCCCGGCATTCCGATGAAGGCCATCAAATGGATGTTCCAGCGCCATGCGCCGCTGGTCCTGCAGCCGCGCCTTGACTGGACCCGCATCAAATGGATGGGGCAGATGCTGGGCAACTGCACCTCGTCCGCCTATGCGGTCAACAAAAGCCGGATGGTGCGGATCGCCGAATACAGCCGCGACTGCCTTTCCGAGCTGCGCGACGAAACCGGCATCAAATACGACGAACGCACGCAGGGCACGCTGCAGCTGTTCCGCAAGCAGGAGCAGGTCGAGGCGGCGGGCAAGGACATCGAGGTGCTGCGCGCCGATGGCGTCCCCTTCGAGGTTCTGGACCGCGCCGCCTGCATCGCAGCCGAGCCGGGGCTGGCGAATTCCGCCGGTCTGATCGCCGGTGGCCTGCGCCTGCCGGGCGATGAGACGGGCGATTGCTTCATGTTCACCAACCGTCTGGCCGAGATGGCCACGGCTCTGGGTGTCAAGTTCCGCTGGGGCGTCTCGATCGACGGGATCGAGACCGAGGGCGGCAAGATCTCGGCCGTGCGCACCAATCAGGGCCGTATGACCGCCGACAATTACGTGCTGGCTCTGGGTCCGCACTCGCCGCAGCTGGTCCGCCATCTGGGCCTGAAGCTGCCGATCTATCCGCTGAAGGGCTATTCGCTGACCATTCCGATCGAGAATGAGGCAAGCGCGCCGGTCTCGACCGTCATGGATGAGACCTACAAGGTGGCGATCACCCGTCTGGGCGACCGCATCCGCGTGGGTGGTCTGGCCGAGATCGCCGGGTTCGACCTGAGCCTGAACGACCGCCGCCGCGCGACGCTGGCCATGTCGGTGAACGATCTGTTCCGTGGCGCGGGCGATACGGCGAAGGCGCAATTCTGGTGCGGCCTGCGTCCGATGACGCCCGATGGCACGCCGATTGTCGGCGCGACGCCGATCCCGAACCTGTATCTGAACACCGGGCACGGCACGCTGGGCTGGACGATGTCGGCGGGCTCGGGTCAGGTGCTGGCCGATCTGATGTCGGGCAAGACCCCGGCGATCAAATCGGACGATCTGGGCTATGCGCGCTATATGCGGAATGCTGCGAAAGCCCGTGGCGCCCGCAGCGCGGCCCCCGCCCACGCCTGATCGCGATTGCCGAAACTGATGCGAAAGGGGCCCGAGGGGCCCCTTTTTTGCGTCTCGGGTCGGGGACCCGGAACGAATAAGCCCTGTCCGGTGGCACCGGGCAGGGCGGGACTTCATCTTGCGGGCATCGCAATGGGCGCCCGGATCGTCAGGCGCGACTGACCAGACTGAGGATGACCAGAAGGATCACGGCGCCAATCGTCGCATAGATGATCGAGCCCACGATGGAGCCTTCCGCACCAATGACCAGACCGACAGCGGGTAGCAGGAAACTGGCGATAAAGGCGCCGATGATCCCGACGACGATGTTTACCACAAGCCCCTGGCCGTGCCCCTTGACGATAAGCCCGGCCAACCAGCCAGCGATCGCACCGATCACCAGCGTGACAAGAAGAGCGGTAGCGGTCATGCGTATTCTCCTTAGGTTGCAGATACTGATCGGCGGGAATTTGCCGGTCCGAGAGAAAACACACAGGCGTCATCTTGGTTCCGTGATGCATGATGCTTCGAACCTGTTAGCAACAGTTTAGTAACGATTTCTCCAGCGTGGCGGTCGCAGGCTTGACCTGATCCATGCACCCTTGCCACTAGTGATCGATACGAATCGTGGCCGCAGGCTGCTCCTGCCCGGCTGTGATTTATCTGTTTTGCTGCCAGGGTCGCATCCCTAGCGATGCACCACATACGAAGGATCTTAACGATGCGTCTTGCGCCGCTCATGCTTGCGATGGGGCTTGGTGTTGCCGCCTGTGCACCGACGACCACCCCGACGACGATGCCCACCGAGTCGGCCACGCCCGCCGTCTATGGCGCGCGAACCGATACCGGACCGAATGGCGAGCCGATTGAAATCCACGCCGTCCGCGCCGCCTATCTGAACGACCGCAACACCCGTCAGCGCGTGGCCTATAACGGCAGCGAGGCGCCCGGCACCATCGTCGTCGACCCCTATGCCCGCCTGCTGTACCACGTCCTGCCGAATGGCGAGGCGATGCGCTTTGGCGTGGCCGTGGGCAAGGCTGGCCTGAACTTCCAGGGCAATGCCTCGATCAACCGCAAGGCGGCCTGGCCGTCCTGGGTTCCGACCGCCAACATGGTCCGCACCCAGCCCGAGCTTTACGGTCACCTCAAGGGCGGCCTGAAGGGCGGCGTCGACAACCCGCTGGGGTCGCGCGCGCTCTACCTCTATCAGGGCGGCCAGGACACCATGTACCGCATCCACGGCACGATGGACCCGTCCTCGGTCGGCAAGGCCACCTCGGCTGGCTGTATCCGCATGTTCAACCAGGACGTCATGGACCTCTTCAACGAGATCCCGAACGGCACCAAGGTGAAGGTCCGCACCCAGGCAGAAAGCATCGCCATGGAAGGCCCGATGGTTCAGACCCGCGACGGCTATCTGGTTCCTGCGAATGAATACCAGCAGGCGACCGGCGCGCCCGTGCCCTCGACCACGATCCAGACGGCGAATGGCTCGCCGGTGCAATCGGCGGTTCCTGCGCGCTAAGGTTGAAAACCGCGAATGCCTTGACGCCCCGGTCTTTTCCGGGGCGTTTTCAATGGCGCAAACGGGTGCGTTGTGGCAGTTTTCCAGCAGGATATCTGTGGCATTTTGATGAGGTCGTGATGGCAGAACAGGCACCCAAACCCGGTGACGTGGAGCGGATGGAACTGTCCGAGCTGGTCGCGCTGACCTCGCCCGAGCGGTTGGCCGAGATGAAGCGCCCGGCGCTGTCGCGACTGGTCAAGCAGCTGCGCGAGGCGCGCGATGCGGCCGAGGACAAGGCGCAGCGCAAGGACATTGCCGCCGCCTTCCGCGCCGCCAATGATGAAAAGCAGCAGCGCAAGGCCACCGCGCCTGCGGAGTCCGAGGCGAAGCCTGCGAAAGCAGTTGCCGCCGCGACCGAGCCCAAGGGCGAGGACAAGAAGGCCGAGAAGGCCGAGGCCAAGCGCCGCCGCGAGGCCGAAAAGGCCGAGAAGAAGCGCGTCCGCGAGGCCGAGAAGGCCGAAAAGCAGGCCGCCGCCAAGGCCGCGCGCGAGGCCGAGAAGGAACGCCGCAAGGCTGCCCGTGCCGCCGCACGCACCGGCGATGATGTGGACAGCTAGGACAGACGGGACGTGATGCGGAAGAGCCTTGGTTTGCCCCGCCTGCGCCGGGGGATGGTGAAGGTGCTGCCGATGCTGGCGGCGGCGGTTTCAGTGCTGGCGACCCCGATCAGTGCGCCTGCCTATGAGGCCGCCGAGGCCCACAGTTCGCGCCCGGCGCCGCGCGACAGCGAGAATATGCGCTGCACCAGTGATATGAGCATCTGCATCTCGGTCGCGACCTATGTGCCGGATGTTTGTGCGGCCATCGAGCGCTCGGCCGAAATCTCGGGGATCGACCCGCATTTCTTTGCCCGGCTTTTGTGGAAGGAAAGCCTGTTCGAGCCCGGCGCGATCAGCCCGGTCGGTGCCATGGGGATCGCGCAATTCATGCCGGGCACGGCGGATATGGTGGGGCTGGACGATCCCTATAATCCGGCGAAGGCGATTGCCGCCTCGGCCCGCTATCTGCGCAGCCTGACCGATAATTTCGGCAATATGGGGCTGGCGGCCATCGCCTATAACGGTGGCGAGAACCGGGCGGCGCGCTTTGTCTCGGGCGGCGGTTCGCTGCCCTGGGAGACGCAGGATTACGTCGAGGCGATCACCGGGCGGAACGCCTGGACCTGGCGCGACGATCCGCCGGAGCTGGGTGAGGTCGACATCCGTCTGGACAAGGAGCAGCCGTTCCGCGCCGCCTGTATCGAACTGGCCGGGAACCGCCGTCTGCGCGAGTTCAAGACGCAGGATCATCCCTGGCCCTGGGGCGTCATCGTGGCCTCGCATCGCAGCCAGTCGGGGGTGACGACGCAGGTCTCGCGCCTGAACCGGCAGCTGCGCCCGATCCTGGGCGGCAAGCGGGTGAGCTATGTCCGGCGCGCGCTGACCGGCTCGGCCAGCCGGGTCTATACCGCGCAGATCGGTTACAGTTCGCGGACCGAGGCGTTTGCCTTTTGCAACCGGCTGAAAAGTCTGGGCGGGCGCTGCATCGTTCTGAAGAATTAGGAACGGCCGCGCTTTGGGGCGCGGCCGGGTTTTTGGGTATTTGGGCAACGAAGAAATTGGGGCTTCAGTTGGTCCAGCGGACGTTTGTCAGGTCGTTGGCGGGCATGGGGGCGTTTTCCCACAGGCCCTCGATCTCGGCCTTGGCGACGCCGGTCTTTGGCAGCTGGAAGAGATAGGCGTTGACGTAGTCGTCGGCGATGATTTCCTGCGCCTGCTTGAGGAGCATCGAGCGTTCGGCCGGGTCGACGGTCGCGTCGAGCTTGGTCATCAGGTCCTTGAAGGCCTGATTGTGGTAGTTGAAGTAATAGTCATCGCGGGCGTAATTGCCGATGTCCATGGGCTCGACATGGCTGATGATCGTCAGGTCATAGTCGGCGTTCTTGTAGACCTGTTCGAGCCATTGCGCCCATTCCATGTTGATCGTCTGAGTCTGGATGCCGACGGCGCGAAGCTCGGCTGCGATGATCTCTCCGCCGCGGCGGGCGTAGGGGGTGGGCGGCAGTGCAAGGCGCAGGTTGATGTCCTTGAGGCCGGTTTCCGCGATCAGCTTCTGCGCAAGCTCGGGGTCGAATTGCGACTTGGACGTGAGGTCGGTGTAGTCGGGGTTGTGCGGGGCGAAATGCGTGCCGATGGGCGTGCCATAGCCGAACATTGCGCCGTCGATGATGTCCTGCCGGTTGATCGCATGCGAGATCGCCTCGCGCAGGCGTTTGTCGTCGAGGGGCGCCTTGGCGTTGTTCATCGCGAGGATGGTTTCGCCCTCGGTCGTGCCGACGAGGACCTTGAAGCGCGGGTCGGACTGAAGCTGGGCCAGCGTTTCGGCGGCGGGATAGATGGGGAAAGCGTCGATATCGCCCGCCATCATCGCCGAGAAGGCCGCCGTCGGATCGCCGATGAAGCGGAAGGTTGCGGATTTCAGCGCTGGTTTCGGCCCCCAATAGCCGTCGAAGGCCGTGAGTGAGATCTGGTCGCCCTGACGCCATTCACCGAACTGGAAGGGGCCGGTGCCGACCGGATGGGTGGCGATGTCCTTGATGCTCGCCTCATCGACCATGACAGCATCGCCCCAGGCCATCTTGAAGGGGAAGGCGCCGTCGGGCGCTTTCAGGGTGATGCGGACGGTCTGGGGGTCGACGGCCTCGATTTTCTCGATGCCTTCGAAGAGCCATTTCTGCGCATTGGTGCTGTCGGCGGCGCGCGCGCGGTCCAGCGAGAAGATCACATCCTGCGCATCGAAATCGCTGCCGTCGTGGAATTTCACGCCCTTGTGGAGGTGAAAGACGTAGGTCTTGCCGCCCTCCTCGATATCCCAGCTTTCGGCGAGGCCGGGGATGGTGCTGCCGTCAGGGGCGGCGCGGGTCAGCCCCTCGAAGATATTGGCGTAGACGATTTCGTCGATGGCCGCTGCCGCCCCGCCGGTGGGGTCGAGGTTCGGCGGCTCAAGCACCATGCCGAGCGTGATATGGTCCTGCTGGGCCAGCGCCGGCATCGAGATCAGGGCCGAGATGGCGGCCGCCTGCAGGAGTGTCTTGAGCATCCGATATCCCCCCATGGTGTCGGGGTATCATTCAGCGCATTTCGGCGGTGATCAAGTCCGAGGCTCGGTCAGTTGCTGTGCGATGCCCGCGAACATCAGCCAGGCCGAGGTGACGACAAGACCCCAGCTGGCCCAGCTTTGCGGGTGGAAATTGACCACGACCGCCCAGATGGCGAAGAAGACCCAGCCCGCCGTCATCGGAAGCGAGATCCAGCGCCAGCGCTCGGTGCGCACCGGGTGGATGAACTTGACGTTCAGGAACATGCCGACGGTCAGCGCCACCACGATCAGCAGGATGATCCAGTGGTTCGGCTTCAGCGCGAACAGCACCAGCACCACCATGTTCCAGCAGCCGGGGAAGCCCATGAACGAATTGTCCTTGGTCTTCATCCGCGTGTCGGCGAAATAGATCACGCTGCCATAGACGATGGCGATGATCGCGATCCAGCCCGTCCAGCCCTCCAGCAGGCCGGATTTGAACAGCGCATAGGCCGGGATGAACACATAGGTCAGGTAGTCGATGATCAGGTCCATCAGCACGCCGTCATAGGTCGGCCAGTTGGACTTGACCTCGTACCGGCGGGCCAGCGGGCCATCAACGCCGTCGACGATCAGCGCAATTACCAGCCAGAAGAACATGTTCGGCCATTGCCCCTCGACCGCGGCCAAAAGGGCCAGCATCGACAGGACGGCACCGGTTGCTGTCAGCAGATGAACGGAAAGGGCTTTGAAACGAAGCTGCATCGCCCGCTTCTGTCACCAATTCGTCAATTTCGCAAGTTCGCTTGCAGTCTTATCGCGCATGAGCACGCGACTGATGCGCTTCTGCCCGACCGCCTGCTTAAAGCGTGAATTCCGGCTGCGAATAGCCCTGCAGATAGAGAAGCGAGGTCAGATCGCCGTGGTTGACCCGGACGCTGACCTGCGCCGCGACCGAGGGCTTGGCGTGCAGCGCGACGCCGGTTCCGGCCAGGTGCAGCATGCCAAGGTCATTCGCGCCGTCGCCGACCGCGATGGCCGCGGCCGGGGTCAGGCCGTGGCGGGCGGTGATCTGTTCCAGCGCCTCGATCTTGGCTTCGCGGCCCAGCACCGGCAGCGAGACATGGCCGGTCAGGACGCCATCCTCGGACAGCAGCGTATTGGCGCGGTGTTCGTCAAAGCCCAGGGCGGCGGCGACCGGCTCGGTGAAGACGGTGAACCCGCCCGAGACCAGCGCCGTATAGGCGCCATGCGCCTTCATCGTCGCGATCAGCGTGCGACCGCCGGGCATCAGGGTGATGCGGCTGTCCAGTACCTGCTCGATGACGCTTTCCTGAAGCCCTGCCAGCAGGCCCACACGCTCGACCAGAGCTTCGTGGAAATTCAGCTCTCCGTTCATGGCGCGGGCGGTGATGGCGGCGACGCGTTCGCCTACTCCGGCGAAATCGGCCAGCTCATCGATGCATTCCTGCTGGATCATGGTCGAATCCATATCGGCCAGCAGGATGGATTTGCGTCGGTCCTGCGAGGGCTGCAGCGCCATGTCGAAGCCCAGTTCCTGCAGCATCTCCCAGCGGTCCCAGAAACCGGCGGGCTGGTCCTCAAGCGGGAATTCGGCGGCGACCTCGCGTTCCAGCCAGCGGGCCGGGCCGCCGTTCCAGCGCTTGCGCAACTCCTCGACCAGGGATGAGGGCAGGTCGGCGCGGTCGGGTGCGGCAAGAAGCGTAAGCGTGAACATGAAGCCTCCGGGCTGATGCTTGGCGCAGGACTAGCCAAGAAGAACCGCAGCTTCAATCGCGAAGCGCGCGGCGCGAGTGGTCAGAGACCCGCGCCACGGATCATGGATCAGTCGTGAAGACCGTCAAGGAAGGCGGCAAAGCTGCCCGCGACCTGGGTGATGGCACCAGCGCCTTCGTCTTCGGTGACGTCCAGATCCACCAGCGCGACCGAGGGGTCGGGGCCCAGGCGATAGTCGAAGACAAAAATGCCCTGACTGCTGTCCGAGGTGAAGGGCACCAGTTTTCCCGCAACATCCGGTGGCAGATCTTCCTCCAGCGCCTCGATATAGTGCCATGTGTTATAGCTGAAATCGTCGCCCTCGAAATGCTGCTTGACGAAGAACAGCGCGTTGACGGGGATCCGCGCCTCGCCCACATCCGCGACCGAGGGTTCGGGGATCTGCCCGAAATGCGCCTTGACGGTGCTGCGGTAATCCGGGGGCAGGGCGACGCCGCGCACCTCTTCCAGAATGTCCAGATCCGCGTCAGTCACCGGGGGCAGGCCGGATTTGTAGTCGTGCCATTCAATCTCGGCCATGTCGGTCCTCGCTTAGAACAGAATTGGGATGCGGTCACGGGCGGCTAGCTGCGCCCGCCGCCCCAGGTCGCCATACCGCCGGTGTGTTTGAAGGCGGCGTGGGGGGCTCGGTCGACCAGTTTCATCAGGCCCATATTCTGATGATGGTGCCAGGTCAGGTCGGCGGGCGAGCTATTGAAGTTTCTGCCCTGGAGGAAATCGTCCCTCTGTTGTTGGCTCAGGCCCATGCGTCCGGCAAGGCGTGGATCACCCTTTAGCGCAGTTTGCACGGCTTCATTCGCGGCTTTGAAATGCCCGACTGAATCCTTGGTGTTGATGTGTTTGGGATCGAGATAAACGTCCGCCTTCGATTGAAACACCGGGAAACCATTCGGGTCGTAGGTCACCTTCTCGGAGATGTTCGAGCTGGTGCCGACCTTCGAGCCATCAGGGTTCATCACCCAGGTCACATTGCTTTTGGGCTGATTGACCGTCACCGTCGTGCCGTCGACCCTTTGGGCCTGCGGTTGGTCGTCCTTCTGACGCCGCCACGTTTTCGGCGGGTCACCGATGGTGATCATATTGTTACCGACCATGGTGGTCTTGCCCTTGTTCCCGTCGACAATCAGCGGGGCGGGCTTGTTTCCGGTCAGGGCTTGCTGGGCGGAAACGGACATATAGGGGTTGTTCTGAAGGCGGGTTTGTCTTCCGGAAAGAGGACGAAGTGCGGGCATATTGGCACCTGTAAAATGAACTCGTTACAATCGCGGGTTGATGTTCAACTCATTGTTTAAGCGTCTATAAAGCATGCTAGCATCGCGCAGATGCCTTGCCCACGGGGGCGCCGGGACAGGGCAAAAACCCGCCTTTTTCTACCCATGGGATCAGAGGATTGCCGCCTTTTCGCGCCGCATCTGCGGCGGTTTCGCGATCGTGATGGCGCGCAGCAAAAAGGCCCCGCCGGTTGCGGCGGGGCCTTCGGATCTCGTGCCGTGGTGCGACAGGCCTAGTCGTGCAGCCCGTTCAGGAAATCCGCGAAACTGCCTGCGACCGGGGTGATGAGACCATCTTCCTCTTCGGTCAGGTCCATATCGACCAGCGAGACCGAGGGCGTGTCGCCGTTGCGATAGTCGAAGACAAAGATCCCGTGGCTGCTGTCCGAGGTGAAGGGCACCAGCCGCGCGGCCAGATCGCCCAGCTCTCCGTCCATATCCTCGATATAGGACCACATGTTGTAGCTGTTGTTTTCCGTCGCGTCCTTTTTCACGAAGAACAGCGCGTTCACGGGGATCTGCGCCTCGCCCACATTCGCAACGCCGGGCGTCGGAATGTCGCCGCGATGGGCTTTCACCGTCTCGCGGTAGTCGGCGGGAAGCTTCACGCCACGCGCGGCCTCGACCTCGTTCAGATCGGCATCGGTGACTTCCGGAAGGCCGGACTTGTAAGGGGACCAAGTGATGCTGGCCATGCTGTTCTCCGTCTTGACGTAACTGCCGGGTGTAGATGCGGGCTGGGGTGGCTCAGCTTCGGCCGCCGCCCCAAATGGCCATGCCACCAGTATGAGGGAAAGTGCTATGGATCTCGCGGTCGACAAGCTCCATCTTGCCCGCATCCTGATGGTGGTTCCAGGTAAGGTCGGGCGGGGACTGGTTGAAGTTCTTGCCATCTTTGAAGAACTGGACCTGTTCAGGGGTAAGCCCCATTCTGTCGGCGAGTGAGGGGTCATTTTCAAGCGCCTTTGCCACCTGTTCGTTGGCCTCGCGGAAATGCTCCGCTTCGTTTTTCGAATTGATGTGCTTGGGGTCCAGATAGATGTCGGCCTTCGAATCGAATTGCGGGAAGCCGTTCTTGTCATAGGTCATCGTGTGGCCCTTTTTGGTATAGGTAACCGAGCCATCGGGGTTTTCCACTCGGGTGTCATATTTCTGCGGTTCGTTGACTTTGACAGTCCTACCATCAACGGTCGTAACCTCAAGCTTGCCGTCGGGCCGGGTGTTGACCGTCGGCAACTCACCGACGGTGACATCCCGGCCGTTGACCCGCGCGCTGGAGCCAACAGCATCATCCACGACAAGGGGCGCGCGCCGGGCTGCTGCACCAAGGGCGTCGTCGATCTTCTTTGCGATGCCGCGCAAGGTTTTCTGCGCGCTTTCCGGCAGCGCATTCATGACGCTTTCCGGGATCTTGTTGATCGCGCCGCGAATGGTCTCGAGCGCGGGCTTGGCTTTTTCCAGGAATTTCGAGTCGCGCGCGGCCAGTTCGACGGCATTGTCGATGGTCTTGGCCCATTTCCCCAGCTTGCCGACCTTGGCCAGATCGCCGGCATAGGGCAACATCCCCGCGGCCGAGATCAGCGCGCCGCCAACATCGCCCCGGAACAGCGACACCAGCGTGTTCGCCCCGTCCGAGATCGGCGTCGGGTCGACCAGCCCGGTCAGGTCCAGCGCCATCTGCGCCATATCGGCCATGACCTCGCCCTCATCGGGCTTGTCGCCGCTGGGCGGCTTGCCCGTGCCGGGGTTGCCCGGGCGGTCCTTCAGGGCCGCCGCATCAAAGCCTGCGAAGCTGGCGGCGTTGATGCAGCCAGTCTGATTGGCGATCTCATTCATCGCCCAAAGCCGTGAACCCGCCGTATTTTCGGGGTTCAGCAGCATGTCACGGCCTTTGTCGGTGTTCATCACCGCCGTCAGGTTCGACGCAATGGTCTGGCGGGCCAGCTTGTCCTGAGGCGTGCCGCCGGGCCTGCGCGCCAGCGCGATGGCATTGGCCATGCTCTGGCGGTATTCCGGGCCCGCGTCCTTGGCCTTCTGATCCGAGAAGAACAGAAGGGCCGTCATCTTCTGCTGCTGTTCCTGCGGCATCCGGCCGGGGTCGCCCAGAGCATCCCACATGGCCTTGCGGGTCGGCTCATCCGCCGAGGCGATGCGCTGGGCCAGCCCGGTCTCATTGCCCTCATAGGATTTGATGACTGCGCCCAGATCGAGCTTGGCGGCGGCCTGGAACAGCTCGTGATTCCTCTGCGAGATTTCACTGGTCGTGAGGATCGCGCCTACACGGCGGACCGCATCATCGTCGCTGAGCGCGGGTGCGGCCATGGCCGTCGCAAGGGCGGCGCGGGCCTGCGGGTCGTTCTTGACCCGCTCGGACGCCTCCTTGATGTTTTCCCGCATCTGGCCGGGGTCCTGCGCACCCCAGGCGTTCACCGCCTGCTGGGACATATAGGCCTGTTCGGCCGGGGTCATCTTGCCCAGCGGAGATTTGCCGGTCAGCGCATCGCCGATGGCCTCGCCGCCCTTTTCATCCTTCCAGAAGATCCAGCTTGATTCGCGCTTGCCGGCATTTTCGGTGACATATTTGTCGATTTCGGCCTTGCGCTCGGGCGTGACATCGGGCGCGGGCTTTTCCGTCGGAACGCCGGGTGCCGGGGTCGGATCGCCCGCAGGTGGTGGCGTCGTCGGGGCCGGTGCGCCGGGGCCCTGAGTGGGGGTGTCCTGTGCAGGAGGCGGTACAGGCTTGGTTGGAGGAGGGGCAGGAGGGGTTTCGGTCCGGGGTCTTTTTGTCGGTTCGATCGACATGCTGTACCTGCAAGCTTGAGAACTGATTACAACTGGTGGTTGCCTGTTACTCATTGAAATCAAAGGCAACTTTAGCGGAAAGCCTGCCATGGCCCGGAAGGCGTTGCCACGCGGATTTTCCGCGCTGGCGAAAAATCGCCTTGGGAGGTGATTTCTGCACTTGCTCCGAATCGAGGCCGGGCATATTCCCGTCGGTGGGACACGCCGCCCCAACGCGGCGCTTATAGCTGGAAGGCTAACATCATGAGCACGACTGCTCCGGCTACGCGGCCGGTCAATCCGCGTTTTTCATCTGGCCCATGTGCCAAGATCCCCCATTTTTCGCTGGACATGCTTGCTGACGCGCCGCTGGGCCGCTCGCATCGTGCCGCCATTGGCAAGGCCAAGCTGGCCGAGGCCATCGACCTCACGCGTGAGGTTTTGGGCGTTCCGGCAGATTACCGCATCGGTATCGTCCCCGCCTCGGACACCGGCGCCGTCGAGATGGCGCTCTGGTCGCTGCTGGGTGCCCGCAAGGTCGAGATGCTGGCCTGGGAAAGCTTCGGCGAGGGCTGGGTCACCGATGTCGTCAAGCAGCTGAAGCTGGATGCGGTGGTCCGCAAGGCCGATTATGGCCAGATCGTCGATTTCACCCAGGTCGATTTCAACAATGACGTGGTCTTCACCTGGAACGGCACGACCTCGGGCGTGCGGGTGCCGAATGGCGACGTGATCCCGGCGGATCGCGAGGGGCTGACCATCTGCGACGCGACCTCGGCCGCTTTCGCCATGGACCTGCCCTTCGACAAGCTGGATGTGGTCACCTTCAGCTGGCAGAAGGTGCTGGGCGGCGAGGGTGCGCATGGCATCCTGATCCTGTCGCCCCGCGCGGTCGAGCGGCTGGAAAGCTATACCCCCGCCTGGCCGATGCCGAAGATCTTCCGCATGACCAAGGGCGGCAAGCTGATCGAAGGCATTTTCAAGGGCGAGACGATCAACACGCCCTCGATGCTGTGCGTCGAGGATTATCTGGTCGCGCTGAAATGGGCGCTGGGTCTGGGCGGGCTGAAGGGCCTGATCGCGCGCTGTGACGCCAATGCTGCCGCCGTGCGGGATTTCATCGCGGGCAAGGACTGGATCGCCGATCTGGCGCAGGACCCGGCGACGGCCTCGACCACCTCGGTCTGTCTGAAGTTCACCGATCCGCGCATCAAGGATGGCGCAGCTTTCGCCAAGGCCGTGGCCAAGCGGCTGGAGAAAGAGGGCGTGGCGCTGGATGCCGGGGCTTACCGCGATGCGCCTGCGGGTCTGCGGATCTGGTGTGGCGCGACGGTCGAGACATCGGATGTCGCAGCGCTGATGCCCTGGATCGAACATGCGTTCGAGACCGAGATTGCCGCGCAGGCCTAAGAGAACGGGGGGCGCTGCCCCCCGCACCCCCCGGGGTACTTTCCCAACGAAGAAATCGTGACGCAGGGATGATCCTGCGCCTGTCCCCGCATATCCAAGAGGATAGACAGATGCCCAAGGTTCTTGTTTCGGACAAGCTTTCGGAAACCGCCGTTCAGATCTTTCGCGATCGCGGCGTCGAGGTCGACTACCTGCCGGAAATCGGCAAGGACAAGGAGAAACTGGCCGAGATCATCGGTCAATATGACGGTCTGGCGATCCGCTCGGCCACCAAGGCCACGGCCAAGCTGCTGGAAAGCGCGACCAATCTGAAGGTCATCGGCCGCGCCGGGATCGGGGTCGACAATGTCGACATTCCGGCCGCCTCGAAAAAGGGCGTGATCGTGATGAACACGCCTTTCGGCAACTCGGTCACCACAGCCGAGCATGCGATTGCCCTGATGTTTGCCGTGGCGCGGCAGCTGCCGGAGGCCTCGGTCTCGACCCATGAGGGGAAGTGGGAGAAGAACCGCTTCATGGGGGTCGAGGTCTTCAACAAGATCCTGGGGGTGATCGGGGCTGGCAACATCGGTTCGATCGTGATCGACCGGGCGCTGGGACTGCGGATGAAGGTCATCGCCTATGATCCCTTCCTGTCGGAGGAGCGGGCGAAGGAACTGGGCGTGAAGAAGGTCGAGCTGGACGAGCTGTTGGCGCGCGCCGATTTCATCACCATGCATGTGCCGCTGACCGACAAGACCCGCAACATCCTGTCGCGCGAGAATCTGGCCAAGACCAAGAAGGGTGTGCGCATCGTCAACGCCGCGCGGGGCGGGCTGATTGATGAGGAGGCGCTGGCCGAGCTGTTGAAGTCGGGCCATGTGGCCGGTGCGGCGCTGGACGTCTTTGCCGTCGAGCCCGCGACCGAGAGCCCGCTTTTCAACCTGCCGAATGTGGTCGTGACGCCGCATCTGGGCGCCTCGACCACCGAGGCACAGGAGAATGTGGCGCTGCAGGTGGCCGAGCAGATGTCGGATTACCTGCTGACCGGCGCAGTGCAGAACGCGTTGAACATGCCCTCGGTCACTGCCGAAGAGGCCGCGATCATGGGCCCCTGGCTGAAGCTGGCGCAGCATCTGGGCAGCTTCATCGGCCAGATGACCGATGAGCCGATCAAGGCGATCAACGTGCTTTACGACGGCGTTGCGGCCGAGATGAACCTGAAGGCGCTGAATGCGGCCGTGATCGCGGGCGTGATGAAGGCGACGAACCCGGATGTGAACATGGTCTCGGCCCCGGTCATGGCGCAGGAGCGCGGGGTGCAGCTGGCCACCACGCATCAAAGCAAGACCGGCGTCTTTGACGGCTATATCAAGGTGACGGTGGTGACCGATGACCGCGAGCGGTCGATTGCGGGCACGGTCTTCAGCGATGGCAAGCCGCGATTCATCCAGATCCGCGGGATCAACGTCGATGCCGAGATCGGCGAGCATATGCTTTACACCCGCAACAAGGACGTTCCGGGCGTGATCGGCACGCTGGGGATGACGCTGGGCGATCTGGGGGTGAACATCGCAAACTTCACTCTGGGCCGGACCAAATCCGGCGATGACGCCATCGCGATCCTGTATCTGGACGAGGCGCTGACTGCGAAGACGCTGGGGATTTTGCGCGACACCGGCAAATTCCTGCAGGTGCGTCCGCTGCAATTCGAGGTTTAACCCTTGCTCCCCCCGGATTAGGGTCCGGGGGGACGATCTAAGGGGGCCGACATGCGCATCTATGCGATTGGCGACATTCATGGGCATCTTGACCTGCTGCAAGAGGCCCATGCGCGTATCGAAGAGGACCGCCGCCGTCAGGGTGGCGAGGGGCTGGTTGTCCATGTCGGCGATCTGCTGGATCGCGGGCCCAAGTCGCGGCAGGTGGTCGATTATCTGATGCAGGGGCAGGCCGAGGGGCAACCCTGGATGATCCTGAAGGGCAATCACGACCGCTTCCTGCCTAAATTCGCGCTGAACCCGACATGGATTGACCCCGGGCTGACCTCGGGGCGGCACTGGATCGACCATCCGGCTTTGGGCGCGCCCGAGACGCTGGCCTCTTACGGCATCGCGACCGAGGGGCGGAGCCATGACGACATCCACCGCGACGTGATGCGTGCCGTACCTGAAAGCCATGTGCGCTGGCTGTCCGCTTTGCCGCTTTACCACCTGACGCCGCAGGCCCTTTTCGTGCATGCGGGCATCCGGGCGGGCGTCGATCTGTCCCGGCAGACCGAGCAGGACATGGTCTGGATCCGCGCGGGCTTTCTGGATCAGGCGACCGATCACGGCGTTCTGGTTGTGCATGGGCACACCACGGTCGACCATGTCAGCCATCTGGGCAACCGGCTGGCCATCGACACCGGTGCGGCCTATGGCGGGCCGCTGGCCGCCGTCGTGCTGGAGGGCGACCGGATCCACCAGTTGACGGATGCTGGGCGCGAGCCGGTGCTGCCGCAGCCACTGGCCGGTTGACGCATCAGGGCGAATGGCCCAGAAAGTTGAGAACAGGTTGCGACTGACGTGATCGTGCCCGGTGCGGGCCGAGACGATGCCCTTGCGGCGCTCAGGTCCCGGATGCGCGGTCCTTTCAGGAAATCACCGGATCAGGCGCGTGCCGTTCAGGCCGCGGGAGGGGCGGATATGCCGACAGTGACCAGACTTCTGATTGCATTTCTGATGACGGGCTCTGGCGCGCTGGCCGAGGGGCCGGTCGATCCTGCGGTTCTGGCCGGTCCTTGCGCGAATTGCCACGGCCCGGACGGGCATTCGGCGGGGGCGATCCCCTCGATCGCGGGTCTGCCTGAGGCAGAGACGGCGGCGCTGTTGCGGGCTTTTCGCGCGGATGAGGTGCAGGGGGCGACGGTGATGCCCCGGCTAATGAAGGGCTATGATGAGGCGCAGATCGACATGCTGGCCAAATGGTTCGCCGAGGTGAAGTCATGACCGGGCAGGGACTGACGCGCCGCCTTCTGCTGGCGGGAATGGGGCAGCACTGGCCGCCCCGGCATTGCGCGCGCAACCTGCCCGGCACCGGATTCTGGTCGTCGGAGGCGGGTTCGGCGGGGCCACGGCGGCGCGCTATCTGCTGAAGCGCGACCCCTCGCTGGAGGTCACGCTGGTCGAGCCGTCGCAAAGCTATGTGACCTGCCCGTTCTCGAACCTCTATCTGGGCGGGCTGCGGGATTGGGACAGCCTTGCGCATGGGTTTGACGATCTGCGCGCCCTGGGCGTGCGGGTGGTGCATGACCGGGTCGAGGCCATCGACGCAGAAAAGCGGCAGGCGGCGCTGTCGGATGGTACGCGCATCAATTGGGACCGGCTGATCCTGTCGCCCGGCATCGACATCCGCTGGGGCACGCTGGAGGGCTATGACGAGGCGGCGGCCGAGCTGACCCCGCATGCCTGGAAGGCGGGGCCGCAGACGCAGCTTCTGCAGCGCCAGCTGGCCGAGATGCCGGACGGCGGCACCTTCGTCATGGTCATCCCCGAGGGGGCCTATCGCTGCCCGCCCGGCCCCTATGAGCGCGCCGCGATGGTCGCGCATTATTTCAAGACGCATAAGCCCGCCAGCAAGATCCTGTTGTTGGACGGCAAGGATCAGTTCTCGAAACAGGGTCTGTTCCAGCAGGGCTGGAAGGCGCTTTACGGCGAGATGATCGAATGGGTGGGCCTGTCCGGTGACGGGCAGGTGGTGCGTGTCGACGCGCGCGCGAAAGAGGTCGAGACCGCCTTCGGCACCGTCCACCGCGCCGATGTGCTGAACGTCATCCCGCCCCAGCAGGCGGGGCTGATTGCGGCGCAGGCGGGGGTGACAGATGCCAGCGGCTGGGCACCCGTCAAGGGCGGCAGCTTTGCCTCGGCGTTGGTCGAGGGGGTGCATGTGCTGGGCGATGCCACCATCGCAAGCCCGATGCCGAAATCGGGTTTTGCGGCCAATACGCAGGCCAAGGTGGCGGTCGCGGTCATTCTGGCGGAACTGGCGGGCGCGCCCATCCCCGAGGCGTCCTATGCCAACACCTGCTACAGCCTGATCGGGCCGGGCTATGGCATCTCGGTCGCCGGGGTCTATCGCGCGGAAGGGGATGCCATCGTCGAGGTTCCCGACTCGGGCGGGGTCAGCCCGCTGGATGCGCCCGCCTCATTCCGCGAGGCCGAGGCCCGCTATGGCGAGGGCTGGTATGCCTCGATCTGCCGTGACATCTGGGGCAGCGCATGACCGGGCCCGACAGGCATGAAACCGATGCGACATTTGTGGAGAAGCTGACATGATCACCCGGCGCAACTTGCTGATTTCCGCCCCCGTCGCGGCAGGGCTTCTTCTGCCGGGCGCGCAGCTTCTGGCGGCGCCCGGGCTGGTCACCGGCGAGACGCGGATCATGCCGCGTCAGGGCAAGGGGCCGCGCGTGGTCATCTGCGGTGGTGGCTGGGGCGGCATGACCGCCGCGCGCCATGTGAAGGAACAGATCCCCGACGCCGATGTGATCCTGATCGAGCGCAATCCGGTCTTCTGGTCCTGCCCGATGTCGAACAAATGGCTGATCGACGTGGTCGACACGGATTTCCTGCTGCATGACATGCTGGCCCCCGCCCGCGCCTATGGCTATCGCCTGCTCAACGCCGAGGTCACCGGGTTCGAGCGTGACAAGAAGCTGGTCCGCACCTCGCAGGGCGGCATCGACTATGACTATCTGATCCTGTCGGGCGGCATCCGGAACGCCTATGACGCCTGGTTCGGCGAAGATCAGGCCAGCGCGGAATACACGCGCCAGCACTTCCCTTCGGCCTATATCCCGAATGCCGAACATGTGGCGCTGAAGCGCAAGATGCAGGAATTCAAGGGCGGCACCATCGTCATGACCCTGCCGCCGCCGCCGCATCGCTGCCCGCCCTCACCCTATGAGCGCGCCTGCGTCATGGCCTGGCATTTCAAGACGAACAAGATTCCGGCCAAGATCATCATTCTGGATCCGAAGCCCAAGATCGGCCCCATCGGCGAGGGCTATCGCGCCGCCTTCGAAGAGCTTTACCCCGACATCATCACCCATGTCCCGAATGCGAAAATCAAGGAGGTCGATCCCTACAACAAGCGGATCATGACCGAGGCGGGCGATTTCGACTTTGACGACGCGGTCCTGATGCCGCCGCATCAGGCGGCCGATATGGTCTGGTGGGCCGATCTGATCGGCAAGGATGCCGAAGGCCGCCCGACCGGCTGGGCCGATATGGACGCGCGCATGTATACCGCCAACAGCGATGAAAACGTCTTCATCGTCGGGGATTCCATGGGGATGATCTCGGACCAGTTCGGGCATTATCCGAAAAGCGGCCATGTCGCGAATGCCATCGCCCATATCGTCGCGCGCAATCTGGCGCAGCGCGTCTCGGGGCAGGAGGTGGTGCCGGAACTGCCCGACAACCTGTGCTACATGCTGGTCAATGGCGACCCGCGCGAGGCGATTGCCGTGCAGTTCACCTATGCGCTTGCGCAGGACGGCAAGGTCCATCAAACCCAGATCGACATCGACGTCCGCACGCCTGACTTGCTGGCCGAGGATTTTGTCTGGATCGAGGGTAAATTCAATGACTTCCTGGCTTGATCCTTTCGCGGGGCTGGTGCTGTCGCGGCGCGGGGTGCTGCTGGGTGCGGCGGCCTCTGCCGCGCTGCTGCCCTGGGCGGCGGTTGCGCAGGACACGACCGCGAAACCCCAGCCCGACACCGCTGAGGCTGATCGCATCGCTGCGGAATTCGCAGGCGGCACCGCGCCCGTCGCCAGCGGGATCGGGCTTGACCTGCCGGTTTTGGGCGACAACCCCGCCGCCGTTCCGCTGCGCGCCAAGGTGACCGAGCCGCTCTCGGAGGCGGTCTGGTGCGAGGAAATGATCGTCATCGCCGAGCTGAACCCCCAGCCCCTGGCCTGTCGCTTCAGCTTCACCCCCGACATCGGCAGCGCCGAAATCGGCATCCGCCTGCGCCTGATCCAGACCATGCCCGTCCGTGTCATGGCCCGGATGAGCGATGGCCGCATCCTGATGGCGCGACAGGACATCACCGTCACCGCCGGCGGCTGCGGGATGTAAGGAACAGCCATGACCACGACACCTCCGCGCATCTGGATGAGCAACGAAACCCCGCAGCAGGGCGAAATCGTGCGCGTGCGCACACAGGTCGCGCATGTGATGGAAAGCGGCTTCCGGCTGGATGCGGCGGGTCAGATCATGCCGCGCCAGATGATGACGCGCTTCGAGGCGCGGCTGGATGACGCCTTGCTGCTGACCTGGCTGCCGGAAATCGGCATCGCACAGAACCCCTATCTGGAATTCACCTTCAAGGCGCAGGCCTCGGGCCTGCTGCGCCTGCTTTGGGTCGATGACAGCGGCACCGAGATCCGCGCCGAGCGTCAGGTCACCCTCGCCTGACGCCCTTGGCGACCGTCCCGACTTGCGGCACAGTCACCAGCAGACAGGCAAAGGAGCATCGCGATGAAATCCTGGCTTCCCATTCTGCTGCTCAGCGCCATGCCCGCGCTGGCGGATGAGGTCGGCAAGGTCGGCGTCGACTGGGTCGGCAACGACATCCTGATCGAGGCGATCCCCGACCCAGAGGTGCAGGGCGTGACCTGTCATCTGGCCTATTTCGACCGCTCGGTCATCGACCGGCTGCGGCAGGGGAACTGGTTCGAGGATCCCTCGAACTCGGCCATCGAATGCAGCCAGACCGGGCCCATCGTCATCGGCGACATCGCGCGCGGCCCCGGGGGTGAGGACGTGTTCCGGGAATCGCGGTCGCTGTTTTTCAAATCGCTGCGGGTGAAGCGGATCTATGACGAAAAGAACCACGTGCTGATCTATCTGGCGCATGCCAATGAGGTCACCGAAGGCTCGGCCAAGATGTCGATCTCGACCGTCTACGTGCCGCAATAGGGCAGGCGATTCGGCCCGGTCACGGGTGCTGGCAGGGCCGAAAGCGCGCTGCCGCTGGCGATTCCTGCGATCTTTGCGCAACAACGCCATGACCTTCCCGGGTGTTACGTGTCGTTCCTGCGACGCTGGTCGCAACCCATGCCAGATTGGTGGACATGAGGGTCGCAGAGGGGTATTCAGCCCGCTGATACGGGAAGGATCGAATGACAGTTTCGTTCAAACACGCCAAATACGGCCTGGGTCAGGTCGTCAAACATCGCGAACATCCGTTTCGCGGCGTGGTGTTTGACGTGGACCCCGAATTCTCGAACACCGAGGAATGGTATCAGTCGATCCCCGAAGACGCCCGCCCGTCGCGCAATCAGCCCTTCTACCATCTCTATGCCGAGACTGAAGCGACCTATTATGTCGCCTATGTGTCAGAGCAGAACTTGATCCCCGATTTCTCGGGCGAGCCTTTGGATCACCCCGAGGTGATGGAGATGTTCGGCGAGTTCGATGACGGCCGCTATCCCCTGCAATTCGGGCTGAACTGACCGGGCAAGCAATTGATCCGGTAGGCGTCGCCCAAGGGCACGGTGAAGGCCAGAAGATTGCGCCGCCCCTCGCGGAAATAGCACAGGGAATAGGTCAGGTCCCGGATCAGGTGCCAGCCGAAGCCGCCCTCGGGCAACAGCTCCACATCCTCGGCCATGTCCTTATCCTGCACCCGCGCGGGGCAGTTAGCAGGCGGCAGAAGCGCAATCGGCAGCGGGATGCCGTCATCGGTGATCGCGCAGGCGATGCCGCCCACATGGCGCGCGACGCACAGATGCACCATTGGCGCCAGTTGGCGGCTGCCGGTCGGGCGCGCGGCGGGTTCGCCCGCGCCGTGCTGGCAGATGTTGTTGAGAACCTCAGCCAGTGCCAGCTCCAGCCGGTTGACCGCATCCTCATCGGCCGAGCGGGCCAGCAATTCGCGCAGCGCCATCAGGGCCGAGCGGACGGCCACCGGATCGGCCCGGAACAGCCGGTAAAAGATCGGCTTGCGGCTGGAGAGATGCGGCGGTTGCGGCATCTGCCGGATCGCGGCGCTGCAGGACATCATGGGCGGTCCCCCGGTACGGTCAGATCCGTCGGCTGCACGGGCAGGCGCAGGGGCAGCACGGCATCCATGCGCGTCAGGCGGAACACCCGCTCGACATTCGGGGTGATGCCGCAGATTTCCAGCTCCCGCGTCTTAGGCAGCGTCTTGAAGATGGCGATGACCGCCCCGAGACCCGAGCTGTCCATGAAGAGCACCTGACCCAGATCCAGCGTCACGGGCTGTTCGGTCTGGGACAGCACCTCGCGCACCTTGTCCTTGAACGCCGTGGCGACGGCGGCGTCCAGCCGAGGTTCATCGACCGAGATGTGCAGCCTGTCGTCCCGGGTCTGCATGGAAAGTTTCATCACAGGGTCCGTCCTGATGCGTTCAGACCTCTTGCTAGCCTGAAATCTTTACCAAGCGGTAAGCGGAAGTACGAAAAATTGATGCCACTTCTACGCATAATTGCGGTTGGCTTGGGTTAGGCTGAGGATGCAAGGACGGAAAGTTTCGGGTTGGTGGGTGGTAACAAGGTGACGGAATGGGGACGGGTTCGGCTTTCGGTCGCTTTCATGATGGCAGGGCTGGTTCTGCCGGTACCCGCCATGGCTGACGGCGCCTCCCGCCCGGCCGTGGCGCTGGAATGTCCCGAAGGTGGCGGTGGGGTGACGCAGCGTCTTTGCGCGCTTTTGACCGCCAGACTGTCCCAGGAAGGGCATGCGCTCGCGCCGGACACCGCGACGCGTCTGCGGTTGCAGGTCCGAATGCCTGCCAGCAACATCCTGTTCGCGCGTCTGCTGGTCGATGCGGATGGCCGGCAGAAGTCCTCGCCCGAACTGGAGTTGTCTGTCATGGATCGTGACGATATTCCCGAGGCTGCGCTCGACCGGTTCGCCGCGCGATTGTTGATGATTGCCCCCTTCTAGGCGGGAAAACTACGTGAATGAGGATGACGTCATGACCCAGAACCTGTTTGAGCGGCGCGAGAGTGCCGAGGCCGCGATCCGGACCGAGATCGCCGATGCGCCCGGCGGCACCTGGACCGGCTATCAGATGGCGGTGGGCGACAGTTTTTCCGGCCGGATCGGCTATGGCGGCGATCGCGACTGGGTCAAGGTCTGGCTGCCTGCGGGCACCTATACGCTGACGCTGAACGGGCAGGGTGGCCGCCCGCTCTCTGATCCCGTCCTGCGGTTTCACGATTCCCGCGGCGATCTGGTCTCGATGGACGACGACAGCGGTCCGGGCCTGAACTCAAAGATGACGATCAATATCGGGCAGGCGGGGATGTATTACCTTGAGGCCGGGGCCTTCGGAAGCTCGCAGGGAACCTATTCGATGTCGGTCACGCGCGGCGGTGCCCCCGATACCCCGATCTTTACGCCCGCCCAGATCGCGAACCAGCTGACCAATGGCTATTGGAACTCGACCGGCCGCGACTGGCGGGCCTTTGACGCCGATCCGGGCGATGTGCTGAATGTCGACCTGTCGGGGCTGACCGCGCGTGGCCGCCAGCTTGCGACGATGGCGCTTTCTGCATGGGAGCAGGTCTCGGGCCTCCGGTTCAACACCAATGGTTCGGGCAGCAATGTGGCGATCCGTTTTGATGATTCCGACAGTGGGGCATATTCGACCTCTTCGGTCGGCGGCAATGTAATCTATGACTCGTTCGTCAATGTCGCGACCGACTGGATTCAGGATTCGACCGGCTATGCAAACTATGCGTTCCAGACCTATATCCATGAGATCGGCCATGCTCTGGGTCTGGGCCATGCCGGGAATTACAACGGCAACGCGACCTATGGCTATGACAATCACTATGCCAACGATAACTGGCAATCCAGCGTGATGTCCTATTTCAGCCAGAGCGATAACACCTTCATTACCGCCAGTTTTGCCTATGTGATGACGCCGATGATCGCCGATATTCTGGCGATCCAGAAGCTTTACGGCATCACCGGGCTGCGCATGGGCGATACGACCTATGGCGAGACGACAAATCTGGCTGGCAACTACGGCATGATCGCCGGGCTGCTGCGCAATCCGTCCACGCGCAATGACGTCACCTTCACCATCGTCGATCATGGCGGTCGCGATCTTCTGGATCTGCACTCGGACGGGACGGGCCAGCAGATTTCGCTGATGCAGGGGACGACCTCCAGCGCCTATGGGCTGCGCGGGAATATCTCGATCGCTTATGGCACGATCATCGAATCCGTCCGCGCGGGCTGGGGCAGCGACCGGATCGAGGGCAATGTGGCCAACAACCTGCTGATGGCAGGCGGTGGAAATGACACGGTCTCTGGCGGCGCGGGCCATGACACGCTGGTGGGCGGTGCAGGGCGTGACCAGCTTTGGGGCGGGCCGGGCAATGATGTCTATCATGTCGACGGTCAGGATGTGGTGCATGAGGCGGCAGGGCAGGGGCGTGATATCATCATCGCCTCGACCAACCATGTGCTGGCGGCCAATATCGAGGAATTGCGGCTGAATGGTCCGAACGCCCGGCATGGCGATGGCAACGCGCTGGCGAACCGCATCGTCGGAAACCAGTATGCCAATACGCTGAACGGCTGGAACGGCAATGACACGCTGGTGGGCGGAGGCGGTCAGGACGTCTTCGTCTTCTCGCGTGGGCAGGATGTCGTGCAGGATTTCACCAATAACATCGACACCATCGCCTTCCACCGTGCGGTCTGGCAGGGCACGGCAAATTCGGTGCAGGCGGTGCTCGACATGTTCCGCGATACTTCGGCGGGGCTCTCGATCAACTTCGGCAACGGCAATTCGCTGCTGCTGGCCGGGGTCCATAATATCGAGGCTTTGCGCGACGACATCCTGCTTCTGTAAGGGCGGCGCGTCCCTTAGCGCCGACTTGCATTTCGACCAAAGACTGTCAGCATGAAAATCAGGCAACTGCCCGGAAACCGGGCAGGCCGCCGGAAACTGCGATGAACCTCTGGCCGCGATATGGACAGGTTCTTCCGGCCTGAAATGATGAGGGCAGGTCGGTAAGGGGGTCTGGAATGTATTATAACGAGATGATCGAGGGCAGCGACGTCCGCGAACCCTATTCGATGCTGTTTGATTGGATGGGCACCATGCCCAGCGACCTGCGACAGATGAAGCAGGCCGAGGCCGAGTCGATCTTTCGCCGCATCGGCATCACCTTCGCCGTCTATGGTGAGGGCGGCGACCCGGACCGGCTGATCCCCTTCGACATGATGCCCCGCGTCTTCATGCAAAGCGAATGGCGCAGGCTGGAGCGCGGCGTCAAGCAGCGCGCGCGTGCGCTGAACGCCTTCCTGCGCGACGTCTATGGCCGGGGAGAGATCATCCGCGCCCGCCGCATTCCCGAACGGCTGGTCTATCAGAATGACGCTTTTGAAAAGGCCGTCGTGGGCGTCGTGCCGCCGCGCGGGGTCTATAGCCATATCGTTGGCATCGACCTTGTGCGCACCGGGCGCGACGAATTCTATGTGCTGGAGGACAACTGCCGCACCCCCTCGGGCGTCAGCTATATGCTGGAAAATCGCGAGATCATGATGCGCATGTTCCCGGCCCTCTTCCGCTCGAACAAGATCGAGCCGGTCGACGCCTATCCCGAACTGCTGCGCCAGACGCTCGCCTCGGTCGCGCCGCGCAAATGCGATGGCGATCCGACGGTGGTTATCCTGACGCCCGGGCATTTCAACAGCGCCTATTACGAGCACAGCTTTCTGGCCAACCAGATGGGCATTGAACTGGTCGAGGGCAGCGACCTGTTTGTCGACGGCGAATATGTCTACATGCGCACGACCGAGGGGCCGAAACGGGTCGATGTCATCTATCGCCGCGTCGATGACAGCTTCCTTGATCCGCTGTGTTTCCGCCGCGATTCGATGCTGGGCGTGCCGGGCCTGATGGATGTCTATCGCGCGGGCGGGGTCAGCATCGCCTCGGCCCCCGGCGCGGGCGTCGCCGATGACAAGGCGGTCTATACCTATGTCCCCGAGATGATCCGCTTCTATCTGGGCGAAGAGCCGATCCTGAAGAACGTCCAGACCTGGTCGCTGTGGAAAGAGGACGATTACAAATACGTCCTGTCGCATCTGGACGAGCTGGTGGTGAAAGAGGTCCATGGCTCGGGCGGCTATGGCATGCTGATCGGGCCGAAATCGACCGCCGAGGAGATCGCCGAGTTCCGCAAGCGCATCGAGGCCAATCCCGGCAATTACATCGCCCAGCCGACGCTGGCGCTGTCGACCTGCCCGACCTTTGTCGAGGAAGGGGTGGCACCCCGCCATGTCGATCTGCGGCCGTTCTGCCTTTGCGGTGAAAGGGTTGAGCTGGTGCCCGGCGGGCTGACGCGGGTTGCGCTGCGCGAAGGCTCGCTGGTGGTGAACTCGTCGCAGGGCGGCGGGGTCAAGGACACCTGGGTCTTGTCGGAATAAGGGGGCCAATATGCTCAGCCGCACCGCCTCGCATCTGTTCTGGATGGGTCGTCATCTGGAACGCGCCGAAACCGCCGCCCGCCTGATGGATGTGGGCGCGCGCATCACCCTGATGCCCAACACGCCCGAAGGTTATCGCAACGAATGGCAGGCCCTGCTGCAGGCGGCAGGCAACGCGCAGGCCTTCGCCGAACGCTATGGCGAGGCGACGCAGGACAGCCTTGAAACCTATATGTTCTTTGACCGCGACAACCCGTCCTCGGTGGCGACCTGCCTTGAAAAGGCGCGCGAAGGTGGGCGGATCGTGCGCACGGCGCTGACCAGTCAGGCCTGGGATGCGCTCAACACCGCCTATCAGGAGTTCCGCGTGCTGGAGCGGCGGCCGCGCGGCAGCCTCGACACCGCCATGCTGACCGACTTCACCATGCATCACGCGGCGACCGTGCGCGGGGCGATTGCCTCGACTCAGTTGCGCAATGACGGCTGGCATTTCATGAACCTTGGCTATGCGCTGGAGCGCGCAGACGCCACGGCGCGCATGCTGGACGTCAAGTATTTCGTGCTGCTGCCCCGGGTCGAGTTCGTGGGCTCGGGTCTGGACACCTATCAATGGCAAGTGATCCTGCGCGCGCTCTCGGCCCATCGCGCCTTTCACTGGGCCTATGGTGGCGACATTACCGCCAGCAAAGTGGCCGATTTCCTGATCCTCAATCTGGAAAGCCCGCGTTCGATGCGCACCAGCCTGACCGAGGCGATGCATCACCTTGAAGGGCTGGCGAACCGCTATGGCCCCGGCGTGCCGGACAACGCCCGCGCCAAGGCGCAGGACGTGCTGCAGGCGCTGCTGGAGCGCGACATCGAGGCGATCTTCGACGAGGGCCTGCACGAGTTTCTCAGCTGGTTCATCGGTGAAATCGGCTCGATCTCGAACGCGGTCTATGACGACTACCTCAGCGGAAGGATGGAAGCATGAAGCTGCACATCGTCCACGAGACGCGCTATCGCTATGACACGCCCCTGACGGCGCTGGTGCAAAGCCTGCGCCTGACCCCTTCGATCTTCGAAGGTCAGCGGGCGTCCGACTGGAACATCAACGTCAGCGGCGGCATTCGCGGCTCGGCCTTTCGCGACGGGGCGGGTGACTGGATCGAGGCCTGGACCGTGCGCGGCCCGGTCGATGAGATTGTGGTGTCCATCGACGGGCAGGTCGAGACGCGCGACACCGCAGGCGTGCTGCGCGGGCATCGGGAAACCGTGAACCCGCTGGTCTATCTGCGCGCGACCCCGGCGACCGCGCTGGATGGCGATCTGCGCGGGCTTGCAGCCACGGCCTCGGGCGAGGACGGGCTGGCCCTTGCCCATGCGCTGGCCGCCGCCGTGGGCGAGGCGATCCGCTATCGCGTCGGTGTGACCGAGGTCTTCACCACCGCCGCCGAGGCGCTGGCATTGGGTGAGGGCGTCTGTCAGGACCATGCCCATGCGATGATCGCCTGCGCGCGCGCCCACGGGCTGCCGGCGCGCTATGTCTCGGGCTATCTGCATTCCAACATCGACGGAGAGCCGCATGACGCCGCCCATGCCTGGGCCGAGGTGCATACCGGCGTTCTGGGCTGGGTGGGCTTTGATGCGGCCAACCGCTGCTGCCCGGATGATCGGTATGTCCGGCTGGGTTCGGGCTTTGATGCCCATGACGCCGCACCCGTCCGGGGCATGGCCTTCGGGACCAGCGCCGAAAGCCTTGAGGTCCGGGTTTCGGTGCAAGAGGTCGAACAATAGTCCTGCCGGGCGCGATTGCCGTGTTGCGCCGCCGCCCGGCCGCGCTTAAATTCCAGCCGCTGTTCTTGCGGAAGACAAAATGACCTATTGCGTGGGCCTGAAACTGGACGCCGGACTGGTGCTTCTGTCCGATACGCGGACGAATGCCGGGCTGGATAACATCGCGGTCTATCGCAAGATGTTCTTCTTCGAGAAGCCCGGCGACCGCATCATCGCCATCATGACCGCAGGCAGCCTGTCGCTGACGCAGACGACGCTGGCCCGCCTGCATGAGGCGATTGCCAGCCCCGACGCCGATCCCAGCACCTCGATCATGCTGGCGGGCTCGATGCTGCAGGTGGCGACGATCATCGGCGAAACGCTCAGCCGGACCCGGCGCGAGATCGTCGAGCAATGCCGCGACCTGAACCAGCAGGCCAGCGCCAGCCTGATCGTCGCCGGTCAGCGCAAGGGCGGCCAGATGCGGCTGTTCCTGATCTATCCCGAGGGCAATTTCATCGAAGCGACCGAGGACACGCCCTTCCTGCAGATCGGTGAGCATAAATACGGCAAGCCGATCCTTGACCGCGTCGTGCGCCCGGAAACCGACCTGCTGGACGCGCAGAAGGCCGCGCTTCTGTCGATGGATTCCACGCTGCGCTCGAACCTGTCGGTCGGCATGCCGCTGGATCTGGCGGTGATCGAAAAGGACGCGCTGCAGATCAGCTTCAACCGCCGCATCCCCGAGGATGACCCGAAGTTTCGCGAAATGAGCGTCGCCTGGTCCGAGGCGCTGCGCGAAAGCTTCATCAAGATGCCGATCTGAATGATGCCCGCGCGGCCCAGGGCAAGGAAGCTTCTGCTGGCGCTGTTGATCCTTCTGGGCGGGTTGGGGCTGATGGCCCTTTGGCTTGATGCGCGCTTTACGGCGACAGCCGCACAGACCGAGGCCGCGCATGCCCGGCAAGAGGTTCTGCTGCTGCGCGAGGCGGGGCAGGCAGCCTGCGTGACCGCCGAGCAGATCACCCGCGCGGCGATCAGCCGGGGCTGGGCGGCCCAGCCCATCGGGGGTGATCGTCTGCGCGTCGCCTTCTCGTCTCGGATCAGGATGAAGAACCCGGATGTCGTGCTTTACGCCTTCGATGCGCGGGGCTGCCTGTTCCCTAGCCCTGCAATTCCTTGAGCTGATACAGCAGATCCAGCGCCTCGCGCGGGGTCAGACTGTCGGGATTGATCTCGCGCAGGCGCGCCTCGGCGGCGCTGGCCGGGGGCGCTGCGGCAGCCATGGGCGGAGGCGGGGCGGCGCGGAACAGCGGCAGATCGTCCAGCAGCATCTGCGGGCGCGCCTCACGTTCGCCGCTTTCCAGCGTGTGCAGGATCTCTTTCGCGCGCTCGACGACCGAGGCAGGCAGGCCCGCCAGCCGCGCCACCTGCACACCATAGCTGCGGTCGGCGGCACCTTTGCGGACCTCGTGCAGGAAGATCACCTCGCCTTCCCATTCGCGCACGGCGACCGTCGCGTTCTCGACCCCGTCGAGACGGGCCGAAAGCGAGGTCATCTCGTGGTAATGCGTCGCGAAAAGGGCGCGGCAGCGGTTGGTGGCGTGCAGATGCTCCATCACCGCCCAGGCGATGCTGAGCCCGTCCCAGGTCGCGGTGCCGCGTCCGATCTCATCCAGAATGACCAGCGCATGATCGTCGGCCTGATTGAGGATGGCGGCGGTCTCGACCATCTCGACCATGAAGGTCGAGCGGCCGCGCGCCAGATCGTCGGCGGCGCCCACGCGGCTGAAAAGCTGGCTGACAAGGCCGATATGGGCGCGCGTGGCGGGCACGAAAGCCCCGGCCTGCGCCAGAATGGCGATCAGCGCGTTCTGCCGCAGGAAGGTCGATTTACCGGCCATATTGGGGCCGGTCAGCAGCCAGATCGCAGGCGTGTCACCCGCCGTCAGGTCGCAGTCATTGGCCACAAAGGCCTCACCCTTGCGCTTCAGCGCACGCTCGACCACCGGGTGACGGCCGCCGTCGATCTGGAAGGCGCGGCTCGCGTCCACCTCGGGGCGGGTCCAGCCCTCGCCATTGGCCAGATCGGCAAAGGCTGCCTGCAAATCGATCTCGGCCAGCGCGCGGGCGGCCTGTCCGACGGGGCCTGCGCGGTCTAGGACGGCGCGGACCAGCCGGGCGAAAATCTCGCGCTCGATCTCCAGCGCGCGGTCGCGGGCGTTCAGGATGCGGGTTTCCAGCTCCGAGAGTTCGACCGTGGTGAAGCGGATCTGGTTCGCGGTGGTCTGGCGGTGGATGAAGCGTTCGTTCAGCGGCGCGGCCAGCATGCGTTCGGCATGGGTGGTCGTGGTTTCGATGAAATAGCCCAGCACATTGTTGTGCTTGATCTTCAGGCTGGTGACCCCGGTTTCCGAGATATATTCGGCCTGCATGCTGGCGATCACGCCGCGCCCCTCGTCGCGCAGCCGCCGCGTCTCGTCCAGATCGGGGTCATAGTCGGAGGCGGTGAAACCGCCGTCGCGGGTCAGAAGCGGCGGCTCGGCCACCAGTGCCTCGTCCAACAGGTCGATCAACTCGTCATGGCCGGTCAGGTCCTTCGCGGCCTGCGCCAGAATTCGGATGTCATCGTCGCCAAGCATGGCCGCGATGCTGGCCGCCTGCGTCAGGCCCGCGCGGATCGCCGCCAGATCGCGCGGCCCGCCCCGGTCCAGCGCCAGCCGGGACAGCGCGCGGTCCATGTCGGGCGCGCGCGACAGGGCGTCGCGCAACTGCGCGGTCAGCCGGGGATCGCCCGCCAGATGCGCGACGGCGGCGTGGCGTTCGTGGATCTCGTCCAGATCGCGCGAGGGCGCGCTGATGCGCCGGTCCAGAAGCCGCGCCCCCGCCGCCGTGACGGTGCGGTCGATCGCCGCCAGAAGCGAGCCTTCGCGGCCGCCCGACAGCGCCTGCGTCAGTTCCAGATTGCGCCGGGTCGCGGCGTCGATCTGCATCGCGCCGCCCGCGGCCTCGCGCACGGGCGGGCGGATCAGGGGCAGCTTGCCCTTCTGCGTCAGCTCCAGATAGTCGGCGATGGCGCCCATGGCCGACAGCTCGGCGCGGGAAAAGCTGCCGAACCCGTCGAGCGATTCCACCCCGAACAGCGACGACAGGCGGCGGATCGCGGCGGTGCTGTCAAAGCTGCCGCCGGGCAGTTCGGTCAGTGCGGTGCCGGTGTCGGCGGCCAGTTCCTCAAGCCGCGTGCCCTCGGCCACCAGCAGCTCGCGCGGGGCGTGGCGGGCCAGTTCCGGGCCAAGGCGCGACAGCGGGCAGGTGGTGACGCGGAACTGCCCGGTCGAGATATCGACCCAAGCCAGCGCCGCATCGTCGCGGACCTGCGCGAAACTGGCCAGAAAGTTGTGCCGCCGCGCTTCCAGCAGCGATTCCTCGGTCAGCGTGCCGGGGGTGACCAGCCGCACCACATCGCGTGCGACCACGGATTTCGAGCCGCGCTTCTTCGCCTCGGCCGGGTCCTCCATCTGCTCGGCGATGGCCACGCGGAAGCCCTTGCGGATCAGCGTCAGCAGATAGCTTTCGGCGGCATGGACCGGCACGCCGCACATGGGGATCGGCTCTCCCAGATGGGTGCCGCGTTTGGTCAGGGCGATGTCGAGGGCAGCTGCGGCGGCAATCGCATCCTCGAAGAACATCTCGTAGAAATCGCCCATGCGATAGAACAGCAGCGCGCCGGGGTTGGCCTCGCGGATCGCAAGGAACTGGGCCATCATCGGGGTGGGTTGGTCGCTCATGTCCGGCCTGATCTGCTGGTGTCGGGGTTTCTTCTAGGGGAAGGCGGCCCGCAGGGGAAGGCGCGCAAGGTGAACCTGGGCGCGCGCCGGGTCCGCTTTGCCCGGTGAAACCGGGGCAGAAGGGTGGGGCCGACAACTGCGTCAGGGGGCATCCGATGCATGTCGGGCTGACCCTGACCGGGTAAGATCCTGTCCAGAAATACAGGCATCTGCCGTGGCGTCGCGGGCCAGAAAACCTTTGCGTTGCAGGCCACTATGTCGCAACACTGTTACCCGTCGCCGTTAGGTGGCAGCTCTGTCCCGGCGACCGGGCAGACTGAAAGTATGGAGTTGACCTATGACCATCCAATCGACTGCTGCGGGCCTCGCGGCGCTGGTGGCGCTGGCTGCCTCGGGTGCGGCGTCGGCACAGGAATTCGACCTTGCGGCCCTGGAAGAGGCGGCGAAGGCGGAAGGCATGCTGACCACGATCGCGCTGCCGCATGACTGGTGCGGCTATGGCGATGTGATCGCCGGCTTCAAGGCAAAATACCCCGAAATCAAGGTCAACGAACTGAACCCCGACGCGGGCTCGGCCGATGAGCTTGAGGCGATCCGCGCCAACAAGGACAACAAGGGCCCGCAGGCACCCGACGTCATCGACGTGGGCCTGTCCTTCGGCCCGCAGGCACAGGCCGAGGGCCTGCTGCAGCCCTACAAGGTCTCGACCTGGGACACGATCCCGGATGATGCCAAGGATGCCGAAGGCCACTGGTACGGCGACTATTACGGTGTGATGGCCTTTGGTGTGAACACCGATCTGGTCGACACCGTGCCGACCAGTTGGAAAGACCTGACCAAGCCCGAATACGCCAACGCCTTCGCGCTGGCCGGTGACCCGCGCGCCTCGGCGCAGGCGATCATCTCGGTCATGGCGGCGGGTCTGGCCAATGGCGGCGAGGCCGGTGAAAGCTCGGGCCAGAAGGGCATGGAGCTGATGGCCGAGGTCAACAAGGCCGGGAACTTCGTTCCTGTCATCGGCAAATCGGCCACCATCGCGCAGGGCGCGACGCCGATCGTCACCGCCTGGGACTATAACCTGCTTAGCTGGCGCGACAGCCTGAACGGCAACCCCCCGGTCGAGGTCGTGATCCCGACCGACGGCGTGGTCGCGGGCGTCTATGTGCAGGGCATCTCGGCCTATGCACCGCATCCGAACGCCGCCAAGCTGTGGATGGAGTACCTTTATTCGGACGAAGGTCAGCTGGGCTGGCTGAAGGGCTATTGCCACCCGATCCGCTTCAACGATCTGGTCAAGAACGGCAAGGTTCCGCAGGAGCTGCTGAACGCCCTGCCCCCGGCGGATGCCTATGAAAAGGCCATCTTCCCGACGCTGGAACAGCAAGAGGCCAACAAGAAGGTCATCACCGAAGGTTGGGATTCCGTTGTCGGCGCGGCCGTCAAGGAATAAGCAAGATCAAGACCATGGCCCTGCCCGCAGGCGGGGCCATTTTCAGGGAATAGGGACGGTATGAAACAGATCGGCTGGAACTGGCTGGGCATTCTGCCCTTTTTCGCCTTCGCGCTGCTGTTTCTGGTGCTGCCCACGATGAACATTGTCGTGGGCGCGTTCCGCACCCCGGACGGAGGCTTCACGCTGGCCAATATTCAGGGCCTCGCCTCGCCCCGGATCATCGACAGCTTCGCCATCTCGATCAAGATTTCGCTGGCCTCGGCGTTGCTGGGCTGCCTGATCGGCTTTGCCATGGCGGCGGCGGTCGTCTTCGGCGGCGTGCCGGGCTGGCTGAAAGCACCGCTGATGACCTTTTCGGGCGTCGCGTCGAACTTTGCTGGCGTGCCGCTGGCCTTCGCCTTCATCGCCACGCTGGGCCGGGTCGGGCTGGTCACGATGCTGCTGAAGCAATGGTTCGGCATCAACATCTATGCGATGGGCTTCAACCTCTTGTCCTTCTGGGGCCTGACGCTGACCTATCTGTTCTTCCAGATCCCGCTGATGATCCTGATCATCACCCCCGCGCTTGAGGGCCTGAAGCGCGAATGGCGCGAGGCGGCCGAGGTGCTGGGCGCCTCGACCAGCCAGTACTGGCGCATGGTGGCGCTGCCGATCCTGTTCCCGTCGCTGCTGGGCACGTTTGCGCTGCTGTTTGCCAACAGCTTCGGCGCGGTCGCCACGGCCTATGCGTTGACCGGATCGTCGCTGTCGATCGTGCCCATCATGCTGTTTGCGCAGATCCGAGGCGACGTGCTGCAGGACCCGCATCTGGGCTATGCCATGGCCTTCGCGATGATCGTGGTGACCGGGCTTGCGAACCTTGCCTATGTCATCATGCGCACCCGCGCCGAAAGGTGGATGCGATGAAACGCTTCTGGTCCTGGGCCGCCATCATCTTTGGCGGCCTTTACTTCCTGCTGCCGCTGATCGGCACCATCGAGTTCTCGCTGCGGATGCGGCGGGGCGAGTATACGCTGGACGCCTATCGCTCGGTCCTGAATGACGCGGCCTTCCGCCAGACCTTCAGCTATTCGGTGATCATGGCGCTGGCGACCATCGTGCTGGGCGTGCTGATCGTCGTGCCGACTGCCTATTGGGTGCGTCTGCGCCTGCCCCGGCTGCGCCCGGTGATCGAGTTCATCACGCTGCTGCCCTTGGTCATTCCGGCCATCGTCGTCGTCTTCGGCTATATCCGGCTTTACAATACCTCCTCGATCCTGCCGCTGACCGGCACGGCCTCGGGGACGAACCTGCTTCTGCTGTTCGGCTATGCGACGCTGGCGCTGCCCTATATGTACCGCGCCGTGGACACCGGACTGTCGACGCTGGACGTACGCTCGCTGACCGAGGCGGCGCAGTCGCTGGGCGCGGGCTGGGTGCGCATCATCGGCCGCCTGATCCTGCCGAATGTGCTGGGCGCGGTGATGTCGGGGGCGTTTTTGTCCTTCGCCATTGTGATCGGCGAATTCACCATGGCCGCGCTTCTGAACCGCCCCGCCTTCGGCCCCTATATGCAGCTTCTGGGCGCGAACCGCGCCTATGAGCCCGCCGCCCTGGCCGTCATCGCCTTCGCGGTGACCTGGGGCTGCATGGGCATCATGCAACTGATTTCCCGCCTGTTCGGCGTGCGAAGGACCGCGAAATGAGCTTTCTGGACCTCAACCATCTTGAGAAATCCTTCGGCCCGACCAAGGTCGTCCAAGACTTCGACATGAAGGTCGAAAAGGGCGAGTTCATCTCGTTCCTGGGGCCGTCGGGCTGCGGCAAGACCACGGTGCTGCGCATGGTTGCGGGGTTCGAGACGCCGACCTCGGGCAGCGTGCGCATCGGCGGGCAGGACGTGACCCGGCTGCGCCCGAACCAGCGCCAGATTGGCATGGTCTTCCAGTCCTATGCGCTGTTTCCGAACCTGACCGTCGCCGACAATGTGGGCTTCGGCCTGAAGGTCGCGGGCACGCCGCGCGCCGAACGCGCCGCGCGGGTGCAAGAGATGCTGGACCTGATCGGCCTGCCGGATCTGGGCAGCCGTTATCCGTGGCAACTGTCTGGCGGCCAGCAGCAGCGGGTCGCGCTGGCTCGCGCGCTGGCTCCGCGTCCGCGCGTGCTGCTGCTGGATGAGCCGCTGTCGGCGCTGGATGCCAAGATCCGCGTCAGCCTGCGCAACCAGATCCGCGAGATTCAGCGCCAGCTGGGCATCACCACGATTTTCGTGACCCATGATCAGGAAGAGGCGCTGTCGATCTCGGACCGGGTGGTGGTCATGCATCGCGGCGTGGCCGATCAGATCGGTGCCCCGCATGAGGTCTATAACAGCCCCGCCACCCCCTTCGTCGCCAGCTTTGTGGGCACGCTGAACCGGTTGACGGCCGAGGTGCTGGACCCGGCGCGCGGGCTGGTGCGCATCGCTGGGGCCGAGGTTGATCTGCAGCGCCCTGTGGCTGCGGGCTCAATCCAGCTCGGCACGCGCCCGGAAGGGCTGCAACTGTCGCAAAGCGGCATCCCCGCCACCGTCACCGGCGTCGAGTTTCTGGGTGCCGTCCAGCGCATCCGCGCCGAGGTCGAAGGCCAGCCCATCGTCATTGACCGCTTCAACGCGCCCGGTGCCCAGATCCCGCAGGCGGGCGATCTGGTCCGCGTTGCCGGTGCCGCGACGTCATGGTTGCCTCTGGAAGACGAAAAGCGCTGAGGAACTGCCGAAAAGAATATGTGTCGTCCTGTCGCAGGCAGGCGTTTAATCTGAGCCAAGTTGACCCGAGTCGGCCCGATCCCGGACCCCCGCGAGGCAGCGGTATCTGGTGAGTTTTAAATATGGCAATTTTACCTGGAACGTCCGGCAATGACAGCCTGACCGGTGGGGCGGGCGACGACCTGATCACCGGCGGCGCGGGGAACGACATCCTCGACGGTGGCGCGGGCAGCGATACGGTTGATGGCGGCGACGGCTCGGACCTGCTGCACTGGGGCGAGAACCCGGGGGCCACAGGCGACCACGACATCTATCATGGTGGCTCGACCGGCGAGAATTACGACGAAAACCGTTACGGCAACCGCGACGGAGGCGACACGCTGAGCCTTCACGGCACGCATGGCTTCGACGTCCATTTCACAAACTCCGAGGATGGCACCGCGACCGACGCCTATGGCAACACGCTGACCTTCGACGGAATCGAGCGTTTCGAGGGCAGCGCAGGCAACGACCATATCGACGCCAGCGGCGCTCAGGGCGTGCCCGCGCATGACGGAACCCCCGTTCACGGCCTGACCATCCTCGCGGGTGAGGGCGACGATTACATCCATGGCAGCGAACTGGCCGATGTGCTCGATGGTGGCGCGGGCAATGACACCGTCTATGGCGGCGGCGGCGATGATCTGATCCAAAGCAGCATCGGCGACGATCTGGTCTATGGCGGCGACGGGGCCGATGGCATCCGCTGGGGTCTGGGCGATCCTAATATCCCCACCGGCCACGACACCTATTGGGGCGGCGAAAGCGCGAACCCCTATGAGGAGGATACGCTCAACGCCTGGCACATAGACCAGAACGGCAACGGCGTGCGGCTTGTCTTCACCGATGTCGAAGGCGGCATGGGCTATGATTTTGCCGGGACCAGCTCGCTGGAGTTCCACGAATTCGAGAGCATCCGCACCGGCGGCGGGCATGACACCATCAATGCATCCGGTGCGGTCACCGACGGCGGCAAGGGCATCAAGGTCAGCACGAACTGGGGCAATGACTCGATCACCGGCAGCGACGCCGATGACCTGATCGAGGCGGGCGAGGGGGCCGACACCATCGAGGGTGGTGCCGGCAATGATTTCATTGCGCTGTCCTATGACATCTTTCAGCCGGTCAGCCCGGTCGATCAGGAATCGGATCTGCTGATCCTGCGCGACGATTTCGGGAGCGATCTGGTCAGGGGCTTCTCGCTGGGCAACGGCCAGCTTGACCCCGAAGGCCGTCCGGCGGCGATGGACCGTCTGGACGTCAGCGATCTGCATGATGCCGACGGCAATCCGGTCAATCTGCAGGACGTCGTGGTCTCCTCCGTGACGCTCAACGGTGTCGAAAGCGCGGTCCTGACCTTCCCGAATGGCGAGACGCTGACACTTCACAACATCAAGGCCGCCGATCTGACGCCGCAAGTCCTGAACCAGATGGGCATTCCCTGCTTCTGTCAGGGCACGCTTTTGCGCACCCATGAGGGTGAGAAGCGGGTCGAGGATCTGGCGGTCGGCGATCTGGTCTGGACGCATGACCATGGGCTGCAGCCGATCCGCTGGATCGGGCGGCGCAAGCTGGACCGGATTGACCTGACGCTGGCCCCGAAGCTGCGCCCGATCCGCATTCGTACGGGGGCCTTGGGCAAGGGTGTGCCGCATAGCGACCTGATGGTCTCGCCCCAGCATCGGATGCTGGTCCGCTCATCCATCACGCATCGGATGTTCGGCAGCGATGAGGTGCTGGTTGCGGTCAAGCATCTGCTGGAGCTGGACGGGGTCGAGCAGATCGACACGGATGAGGTCGAATATTTCCACCTGCTGTTCGACGGGCATGAGATCCTTTGCTCGAACGGGGCGGAAAGCGAATCCCTCTATACCGGGGCCGAGGCGCTGAAATCGGTGGGGCCTGCCGCGCGGGATGAGATCTTCGCGCTTTTCCCCGAGCTGCGCGATCATCCGTTCGAGGCCGCGCGTCCGATCATCTCCGGGGCGAAGGCGCGCAAGATGGCATGGCGTCACCGCTGCAATTCGCGCCCGCTTTACGCTTCGTGATCGCAGATGGCGCATTCTCGCGCCATCATCCTCCGGCCTCAGCCGTCGCGGCGCTGCTTGATCGCGGCCAGCGCATGTCCCGGCAGGATCGCAAAACCCTTGGCATAGCGCGTCGCAAGACGGCGCGGGTTCGAAAGCATGCGCCACATCCATTCCATCTTGACCTTGCGCACAAGGCTGGGGGCCCGCGTCTGCTGGCCCGACAGGAAGTCGAGCCCTGCGCCAATCGAGGCAAAGCCCATGCCCGGCAGCGCATCGCGCGCGCGGATTGCAAAGATCTCTTGCCGGGGCGCGCCCAGAGCCAGAAAGCACAGCCTTGCGCCCGAGGCGCGCAGCCGGTCGATGACCTCGGCCCCTTCCTCGCCCATCGGGTCGAAGGGAAAGCCGGGGGCATGGATCAGCGCGACCTCCAGCCCCGGCACCCGGTCCTGCATGGCACGGGCGGATTTCTGCAACGCGGCCACATTGCCGCCGATCAGCGCGACCGGCGCGCCCTCGCTGGCGGCAAGCTGGGCCAAGGGCAGGACCAGATCCGAACCCGGAGCCAGCCCGACGGGCTTTCCGGCCAGTTTCGACAGCCAGACGATGGGGTTGCCATCGGCGCAGACCAGATCATGCGCGGCATAGGCGCGGCGGAAGGCGGGGTCCTCGCCCAGCCGCTGCAGGTGGTCGACATTGATCGTCGCCAGCGCGAAACTATGCCCTTGGCGCAGCCGCTGGCGGGCGGCAGACAGAACGGCGCTGGAATCGCTACAATTTACCCTGACGGCATTGCCGTCCGGGAACGTGAATTGCATGATGGCCCCCGTTCATATCATCTGCGCGCAAGATGTGCCGCGCGGGTTGGGAATGCAACGAAGTTCGGCCAGTCTGGTCAAGGATCCAAGTAGATGCCCGTTCTGGCCACAGTGATGCTGCTGATCTGGCCCATCGTCGTGATGGTCCTGTTCTCGCGTCTGGACAAGCCGCGCGCGATGGTCTGGTCGATCCTCGCGGGCTATCTGGTGCTGCCGCAGCTGGTGATGATCGACCTTCCGGCGATTCCCGGCCTTGGTAAGACCGAGATCCCGGCCATGGCGGCGCTGGCCATGCTGTTCCTTACGCGCGAACGCGATCCCTATCCGCAGCCGCCGCCCATGGGGTTTCTAGTACTCGCGCTGCTGGCGGTGAACGTCATCGCCCCGGTCTTCACCGCGATGACCAACCCCGACCCCATCGTCGACGGCATCAACTATCGCCCAGCCCTGTCGCTGAGCGAGGGGATTGGCGACGGGATCCTTGCGTTTTGCGGGCTGATCCCCTTCATCCTCGGTTACCGCCTCTTGTGGGATGCGAAGGGCGCGCTTTTGCTGATGCGCGCGCTGGTCGCCGGGATTCTGGTCTATTCGGTCCTCATGGTGATCGAGGTGCGGCTGAGCCCGCAGATGAACGTCTGGGTCTATGGCTTCTTTCAGCATGATTTCATCCAGACCATGCGGTATGGCGGCTTCCGGCCCATCGTCTTCCTGCAGCATCCACTGTGGGTCGCGTTCCTGACCATGTCGGCCTTCATCTCGGCGGTGACGATTGCGAAGATCGACCCCCAGCGCCGCAATGTGCTGATCGCGCTGTACCTTGCGCCGGTGCTGTTCATCTGCAAATCCGCCGGAGCCCTGATGGCGGCGGCGATGGCGGTGCCGCTGGTAATGCTGGCGCGCCCAAGGCTGATGGTGACTTTCGCGACCGTGCTGGGGGTGATGGTCTTTTCTTATCCGATCATGCGCTCGGCCTCCTGGATGCCCCTGCAGGAGATCGTCGACCTCGCCATGTCCGCCTCGCCTGAGCGGGGCCGCTCGCTGGAGTTTCGCCTGATGAACGAGGACATCCTGCTGGAGCGCGCCATGGAGCGGCCGCTGTTCGGCTGGGGTGGCTGGGGCAGGCCGCTGTTTCTAGACCCGCATAACGGACGCCTTGCCTCGATCCCCGACGGGCAATGGGTCTTGTGGATCGGGCTGCGCGGCGTCGTGGGCTATGTCGGGCAGTTCCTGCTGCTTCTGCTGCCGATCCTTGCGATGTTCCGGTCGCTGCCGCGCCGCAAGAACCGGATCGATCATTCCGAGGCAATGGCGCTGGGGTGTGTTACGCTGATCCTGGCGCTGAATATGCTTGATCTGATTCCCAATGCGACGCTGACGCCCTTGACCTGGCTGATGGCCGGATCGGTGCTGGGGAACGCGCACCGGTTGCGCTATGGTGTCGCAGTTCAGGGCAACGTGGTGCAACCCACCCCCATGCTGCCTAAAAAGTCAGGCATTCAGACGGTTTTATAGTTGGTTCCCAGCGGCCGTATTTTGTATTCGGATCAACGATTACTTATTTTATTTCCGTATGATTGGGTGGGGCTGGAAAAGCTCTGAGGTACAGTATGGTTCAGGACACGGATATCGCCATCGTTGGCATGGCAGCCCAGATCCCGGGTGCGCAGAGCGTGGGGGATTTCTGGGACAACCTGTGCCGTGGGATCGAATCGATCCGTCCTGTTCCGCAGGATGATCTGATCGCGCGGGGTGAGCCGCGCTCTCGGCTGGCCGATCCGAACTATGTGCCTGCTGCGGCCATCCTGCAGCAATATGACGAATTCGATGCCGAGTTCTTCGGGCTGTCGCCGAAAGAGGCGGCGATCATGGACCCGCAGCACCGCAAGTTTCTGGAAACCTGCTGGCACGCGCTTGAGGATGCGGCCCATGTTCCGGGCAGTTTCCCCGGCAATATCGGCGTCTGGGCCGGTTGCGGCATGGGCAGCTATTTCTATTGGAACGTCTGCTCGAACCGCGATCTGGTCGACGGGGTCGGGCATTTCCTGCTGCGCCACACCGGCAATGACAAGGATTTCCTGTCGACGCGGGTCAGCCATGTCTTTGACCTGACGGGCCCCTCGATCAACGTGCAGACGGCCTGTTCAACCTCGCTGGTGGCGATCCATCTGGCCTGCCAGTCGCTCAACTCGGGCGAAAGCGACATGGCGCTGGCGGGCGGCGTCACCATCGAGATGCCGCATGGCGTGGGCTATCTCTACAAGGAAAATGAGATCCTGTCGCCCGATGGCCATTGCCGGGCCTTCGACCACCGCTCGCAGGGGACGGTCTTCGGCAGCGGCGCGGCGGTCGTGGTGCTGCGCAGGCTGAAGGATGCGCTGGCCGATGGCGACCACATCTGGGCGGTGATCAAGGGCAGCGCGATCAACAACGACGGCGCGGCGAAGGCAGGCTATCTGGCCCCCAGCGTCGAGGGTCAGGCGCTGGCTGTGGCCGAGGCGCTGGTGATGTCGGGCGTCGAATCCGACAGCATCGGCTATATCGAATGCCACGGCACCGGTACCGCTCTGGGCGATCCCATCGAGGTCGCGGCGCTCAATCAGGCCTTTGCGCGGGTCAGCGACGGCTCGCGGCAGGGGCCATGCCACATCGGCTCGGTCAAATCGAACATCGGGCATCTGGATACGGCGGCGGGCAGCGCCGGGCTGATCAAGGCCTCGCTGGCGCTGCATCACGGCAAGATCCCCCCGAGCCTTGGCTATGAGGCGCCGAACCCGGCCATCGACTTTGACGGCGGCCCGTTCCGCGTGAACGACCGGCTGGGCGACTGGCCGCTGCCGGGCGTGCGGCGCGCGGGCGTCAACTCGCTGGGCGTGGGCGGCACGAATGCGCATGTGGTGCTGGAAGAGCCTCCGGCCCCAGCTGCGGATGACGAGTCGGACTGGCCTTTCCAGATCCTCGCCGTCTCGGGGCGCAACAAGGCGGCGCTGGACGCCAACAGCGCGGCGCTGTCCGCATGGCTGCAGGCGAACCCCGGGGTGAACCTGGCCGATCTGTCCTTCACCCTGACGCAGGGGCGCAGGCAGTTCGACCGCCGCCGCATTCTGGTCGCCCATGATGTGGCCGAGGCCGCGCGCCTGCTGGCCGAGCCCGACCCGCTGCTGGTCTTTGACCATCAGCCCGTCGGCGACCCGGCCGAGGCGGTCTTCATGCTGCCCGGCGGGGGCGCGCAATATGCCGGAATGGCACGCGGCCTTTACGAGACCGAGCCCGTCTTCCGCGAATGGATGGACCGTGGCCTTGACCACATGGCCGCCGCGCATGGCGTCGACCTGCAGGCGCTGTGGCTGCCGGAACCCGGGGCCGAGGCCGAGGCGGACCGCCGCCTGCTGCAGCCCTCGCTGCAGTTGCCGCTGCTGATGATCACCGAATACGCGCTGGCGCAGCTGTGGATCAGCTGGGGCGTGCAGCCGACGGCGCTGATCGGTCATTCGATGGGCGAAAACACCGCCGCCTGTATTGCGGGCGTCATGTCCTTCGAGGATTGCATCGGCCTTGTCCGCCTGCGCGGGTTACTGATGGACCGCGTGCCTGCGGGCGGCATGCTCAGCGTGCCGCTGGAACCGCATGAGTTCCAGGCCGAGCTTGAGGCCCATGGGCTGGATCTTGCCGCCGTGAACGGGCCGTCGATGTCAGTCGTCTCGGGGCCGGATGCGGCGCTGGACCGCTTTGCCGCCGCCATGCAGGCGCGCGAGATCGAATGCCAGCGTATCGCCATTTCCATCGCGGCACATTCGCGCCTGCTGGACGGGGTGCTGGACGAATTCCGCGCCTATCTGGCCAGCATTCCGCTGAACCCGCCGCAGGTCCCGATCATCTCGAACCGCACGGGCCTGCCGCTGACGGCTGAGCAGGCGGTCAGCCCGGAGTACTGGGTCTCGCATCTGCGGGGCACGGTGCATTTTGCCGATGGCATCGCGCATCTGGCGCAGGTGCCGGGGCGGGTCTTCCTTGAGGTCGGGCCGGGTCGCGCAATGCAGGCCATGGCCAAGGCGAATGCCTCGGTCGCGGCGCATCAGGTTATCTCCAGCCTGCGCCACCGCGATCATGCCACGCCGGATGACGCCTATTTCATGGCCGCTCTGGGTCGGTTCTGGGCGACCGGCGGGCAGATCGACTGGCCGCAGATCTGGGGCGGCGCGCGGCGCAAGCGGCTGTCGCTGCCGGGCTATGCCTTCCAGCGCAAACGCTATTTCATCGAACGGGCAACGAATGTCGTGGCCGCCGAGCAGACGACCGAACTGGTCCGCATCGACGCGCCAGAGGATTGGGGCTGGCGTCCGGCATGGCGTCTGTCCGCCCCCGCAGTCGAGATTGGCGCGGACGGGCTGCCGCTCGCGGGCGGGGCGCAGAACTGGCTGATCTTTGCCGATGATCTGGGCCTTGGCGACCGTCTGGCCGCGCGCCTGCGCGGGCAGGGGCAGCGCGTCGCGATGGTGCGCGTCGGCGACAGCTATTCCGATCAGGGCAATGGTGCCTTCATTCTGCCGACCGAATCCGACCGTGAAGGGTATGAGATGCTGCTGGCGGCGCTGGCCGAGCAGCAGATGACGCCCGCCCGCATCCTGCATCTGTGGTCTGTGACCAGCGGCGGCAGCTTCCGCGCGGGCTCGAACCTGCTGACCAGCCAGCTGGAGCGTGGCTTCTTCGGCCCGCTGCATCTGGCGCAGGCGATCGGCGCCGAGATGCCAGATGCGCGGCTGTCTCTGTTGGCCTTCTGCAACGATGCGCTGAGCGTGACGGGCGAGCCTGCCCCTGCGCCCGAAAAGGCGGTGGCGGCAGGTCCGATCCGCGTGCTGCCGCACGAGATGCCGAATGTCGCCGCCCGGCTGGTCGACATCCGCCTGCCCGAGGGGCGCGGACGTCGTCACGACGCGGCGCTGGACCGGCTGGCCGATGAGTTGCTGCAAGAGGTCGTCGCGCCGCAGGACGGCGCGGCCCTGATCGCCTGGCGCGAGGGGCGGCGCTTTGCCCTGGGGCTTGAACGGGTGCGGCTCGCCGATGATGGCATGGCGGCGATCCCGGACGGGGCCGTCTGCCTGATCACCGGCGGGTTCGGCGGTATCGGCCAGACCATTTCCCGCGATCTGGCACCCAAGGGCGTCAAGCTGGTGCTGACGACGCGCGGGCGCATCGACGCGCCACATGTGGTCGCGGCACTGTCCCAGCTTGAGGGCATGGGCGCGAAGGCCATCGCCGTGCGCGCCGATGTGACCTCGCCCGAGGATATGGCCGCGGCCTTTGCCGAAGCGCGCCGCGTCTTTGGCGCGGTCGATGTGGTGCTGCATGCGGCGGGTCTGGTGCAGGACGGGCTGATCGCCAGCAAGACCGATGATGAGGCATGGGAGGTTCTGGCCCCGAAGCTTCTGGGCACGCAGGCCCTGATGGCGGCGGCGGGGGACCATCCGCCGAAGCTGACGGTGCTGTTCGCCTCGACCAGTTCGGTGATCGCCTCGATGGGGCAGGTCGATTACGTCGCGGCCAACGAATATCTGAACGCCGTGGCGCGCGCGGCTCCGCCCTCGCTGGGTCGGGTCGTCGCGGTCAACTGGGGCGTCTGGGCCGATGCCGGCATGGCCGCCCGCGCGGCCGGGCTGGATGCAGGCGGGGCGGTCACGGGTGGCACGGTCGACCGGCCGCTGCTGCAGCAAAGCATGATCCTGCCCGGCGGGCGTGAGTTCCGCAGCACGCTGAGCGTGCAGGACTGGATCATCGGCGGCCACCGCACGGCGGCGGGTCAGGCGCTGATGCCCGGCACCGGCTGGATCGAGCTGATGGCCGAGGCCGGGTTGGAGGCCGGGCTGTCGCTGCCGCTGATCATCCGCGATCTGGAGTTCCAGCGGCCCGTTCTGGTCTCGGACGACGTGCCCTCACTGGTCACGACGCGCCTCTCTCCGGCCAGCGATGCGCTGCGGGTGCAGGTGCTGGATGACACCGGGGCGGACCCGAATGTGACCGCGCTGATCGCGCCTTTGGCCGAGGTCGCGCCCGCGCCCGTCAGCCTGCGCCTTGGCAACTGGACCGGCGACGGCATGGGCGAGGCGCTGGCCTCGGCCCAGGAACGGCAGATGAATTTCGGCCCGCGCTGGAAGGTGCTGCGCCGCTGGCGTCTGGATGAGGGTGAAGGCGTGGCCGAGCTGTCGCTGCCGCCCGAGTTTGCCGATGAAACCGCGCAGGGGTGGCTGCTTCATCCCGCGCTTCTGGACATTGCGACCGGCTGGGCGATGGGGCTGATCCGGGGCTGGACGCCCGACAATCTGTGGGTGCCGATGGGCTATCGCTCGATCCGGCTCTATCGCCCGCTGGGGCCGCAGGTGCTGAGCCATATCCGCAACGCGGGCGACAACAGCGATGCCTCGGGCATGGCGCAGTTCGACATCACGCTGGCGCTGCCGGACGGCACCGTCTGCGTCGAAATCCGGGGCTTTGCGCTGCGCAAGCTGCAGGCGGCGATCTCGGCCCGGCCTGCGAAACGGCCGCAACCGGCCCGCACGCTGTCGCCTGCCGAGCGTCGGCTGCATCACAACATCAGCCAGGGCATCCCGGCGGCGCTTGGCCCGTCCATGCTGTCGCGCGCGATCTCGACGGGCCTCTCGCAGGTGTTCGTGTCGTCGCTGGACCTGCCGACCCTGATGGCCGAGGCAGGCGTGGTCGAAGAGGCCGCCCCGGCCGAAGGCGGGTTCGAGCGTCCCGATCTGGATTCCGATTTCGTGGCCCCGCGTCCGGGGACCGAGGCGGAACTGGCCCAGATCTGGTCCGAGCTTCTGGGCATCGCCACCGTCGGGGCCGCCGACAGCTTCTTTGACCTTGGCGGGCACTCGCTGATCGCGGTGCGGATGTTCGGGCAGTTGCGCAAGAAATTCGGCCCCGACATGCCGATTTCGACCCTGTTCGAGGCGCCGACCATCGCCCAATTGGCCGCGCTGATCGAGGCCGAGACCGGCCCGCGCGATGTCGCCGGAGCGACCCCGCAGGAGGGCAATGTCAGCGCCCTGCCGGTGCGCCGCCGCTTTGTCGTCGACATGGGCGGCCGGGGCGAGGGCACGCCCTTCTTCATGGTCGCGGGCATGTTCGGCAACGTCATGAACCTGCGCCAGCTGGGGCAGCGTCTGGGCTCGGACCGACGGTTCTACGGATTGCAGGCGCGCGGCCTTCTGGGCGATGACAAGCCGCATGAAAGCTTTGCCGAGGCCGCGCGCGACTATCTGGTCGAGCTGCGCGAGGTGCAGCCCGAAGGGCCTTACCTGATCGGCGGCTTCTCGGGCGGCGGTCTGATCGCGCTGGAGATGGCGCGGCAGCTGCGCGACGCGGGCGAAGAGGTGGCGATGCTGGTGATGCTGGACACGCCCCTGCCGCTGCCGCAGCCGCTGACCCGCAAGGACCGGCTGATCATCCGTCTGGGCGAGCTGCGCGAAGGCGGGTTCGGCTTCGTGCGCCGCTGGGTCAGCGACCGCATCCATTACGAAATGGCCAAGCGCAACAAGGCCAACGCCCCCGAGGTCGAGGCCGACAGCGGCACCTTCCACGACCGCGCCATCGAGGCGGCGTTCCTCGATGCGCTGCCCAAGGTCGAGCTGGCGGTCTGGGATGGCCCCGTCGCGATGTTCCGCCCGCCGATCGACCGGCGCTGGAAGGTCTCGAACGGGCGTTGGGTGACGACGACCCGGATCTATGTGCTGGAAGACAACGGCTGGAGCGATTGGATGCCGCGCCTGCAGGTGATCGAGGTGCCGGGCGACCATGACTCGATGGTGCTGGAACCGAATGTGCGGCGCATGGCGACCGTGCTGAAGGGCATTTTGAACGAGGCCGATCAGAAGGCGACAAGCCGGGCCGAGGCGGCGGAATAAGGCATGGATGCAATGAACTCTCATGGTCCGGTGCTGAATTGCATCGTGCTGAACTGGCGCACGGCCGAAATGTCGCTGGAGGCCGCGACGGCTGCGCTGCAGGAAATGGAAGGCATCGACGGCGGGGTGACCATCGTCGACAATGGCTCGGGCGATGGCTCGTTCGAGCGGATGACTGCCGAGGCGAGCGCACGCGGCTGGCTGCAAAGCGGTCGCGTGGCGGTGGTGCAATCGGGCTGGAACGGTGGTTTCGGGGCGGGCAACAACGTCGGCATCCGCGCGGGCGCGCCCGATGGCCGCCGTGCCGATCTGGTCTATCTGCTGAATTCGGACGCCATTCCGCAGCCCGGCTCGATCCGGGCGCTGGTCGATTATCTGGGGCGTCATCCGCAGGCGGGCATCGCCTGTTCGCGCATCCGGGGCGTCGACGGTGAGCCTCATGCCACCGCTTTCCGCTTCCCCACTGCCGCCAGCGAGTTCGAGGTGACCAGCCGCAGCGGGCCGGTCTCTCGGCTGTTCCGTCGTCGTATCGTCGCGATGCCGCAGCCCGAAGTCTCGGCGCAGGTTGAATGGTCGGCGGGCGCCTCCATGATGATCCGCCGCGAGGTGCTGGATCAGGTGGGCCTCTTTGATGAGGGGTTCTTCCTTTATTTCGAGGAAACCGACCTTTGCCGCCGGGCCGCCGACAAGGGCTGGCAGACGCATTACGTCGTCGAAAGCGAGGTTGCGCATATCGGCTCGGCCAGCACCGGGATGAAGACCTGGAAGCGCGCGCCCGACTATTGGTACGATTCCCGCCGCCGCTATTTCGAGAAGCACCACGGCCGTCTGGGCGCGCTTTGGGCGACGACCGCGCATCTGGGCGGATCGGCGCTGTTTAGGCTGCGCTGCCTGCTGCAGCGGCGAGCTTGGGATAATCCGCCCGGCCATCTATCCTATCTGTTCAGGCATGCGCTTCGACGCCAGCCGCGACCAGTCCATGTTGAGAAGGGAAAGCCATGACGCGATTTTCGGCAATTCTGGTCGGAAACGAACTTCTTCTGCGCCACGCCGCCGAGGCGCTGCTGTCGCGTGGGCATGAGGTCGTGGCAATCGTGACGCGCAACGCCGATCTGCAGGCCTGGGCGCGCGGCGCGGGCCTGCGGGTCGAGGATCAGGACCAGCCGATGGAGGCCGGGGCACCCTCGGCCGACTGGCTGTTCAGCGTGGCGAACCTGTCGATCCTGTCGAAGGCGATGCTGGCGCGCGGGCGCAATGGCGCGATCAATTTCCATGACGGCCCCTTGCCGCGCATGGCCGGGCTGAACGCGCCGGTCTGGGCGATCATCGGCGATCTGCCCCAGCATGGCGTGACCTGGCACATGATCGAAGGCGGCATCGATGAGGGCGATATTCTGGCGCAGCGCCTGTTCGACCTGCGTCCCGATGACACGGCGCTGACGCTGAACGCCCGCTGTTTTGCGCGGGCGGCGGAAAGCTTTGGCGATGTGGTCTCGATGCTGGAGGCGGGGGGGCCACAGCGCCAGTCGCAGGATCTGTCGCTGCGCAACTATCTGCCGCGCGACAAGCGACCCGAGGGCGGCGGCGTTCTGGATTTTGCCCGCCCTGCCGCGCAACTGGCCGCGCTGGTGCGCGGTCTGGATCACGGCGGCTACTGGAACCCGTTGAATGAGGCCAAGATTTTGTTGGCCGACGGGGTGCTGCCGGTGCTGTCGCTTGAGGCGGTCGAGCCTGCTGAGGCGGCGCCCGGCACGGTGCTGGCGGCCACTGGCGACAGCGTCACGATTGCGGCGGCAAATGGCGCGCTGCGGCTGAAGGTGCGCGGCACCGCCCCGGCGGTCGGCACGGTCCTGCCGCTGCCCGACGCGGCCCGCATGGCGGAACTGGATGTGGCGACCGTGGCCGCTGCCGCGCAGGACGGCCATTGGCGCAAGCGTCTGGCCGCGATGTCCCCCGCTGTTCTGGGCGGCGAGGCAGGGCCAGAGCGCAAGCATATCGCGCTGATGCCCGGCGCCGGGGCCGAGCGGATCGCGCTGGTGGCGGCGATCTTTGGGCGCATTCTTGGACAATCGAGCTTCGATCTTGCGCTGTCGCTGGGGCAGGGCGCGGCGCTGCCGGGCCTCGTGGCGGACTGGCTGCCCTTGCACGTCGATACGGCAGCGTCCCCGGACCTGAAGTGGCTGGGCGAGACATTGGAAGCCGCGATTGCCGAGGCAAAATCGCGCGGCCCCTTCATGCTGGACCTGCTGCACCGCGCGCCCGAATTGCGGGGGGCTGCCCTGCCGGAACTGGCGATCAATCTGGCCACGACGGCGCCGGTCGGCTCTGCCGCGCTGACCGTCTCGCTGACTGACGGCGGGGCGGCGGTCGATTATGACCCGGCGCGCATCTCGGACGCGCAGGCGCAGCGGGTTGCCCGGGCGCTCGACGCGGGGCTGGCGCTGCCTGCAGCGACGCCGCTGCGTGATGTCTCGCTGGTTGATCAGGCCGAGCGTGACGCGCTTCTGCATGGCCGCAACGACACTTCGGTGCCGGTCGAGCTGGCCTGCATCCATGACCTCATCTCGCGCATGGCGACACAGGATCCTGACGCGGTGGCGCTGATCTTCGAGGATCGGCAGATGACACGCGCGCAGCTGGACGCGGCCTCCTCGGCGCTCGCCGCGCGTCTGGTGACGTTGGGTGTCGGCCCGGATCAGCCGGTTGGCCTTTTCGCCCGCCGCTCGCCCGAGTTGGTGATCGGCGCGCTGGCGATCTGGAAGGCGGGCGGAGCCTATGTGCCCTTGGACCCCGACTATCCCGCCGACCGCATCGCCCTTTATGTCGAGGACAGCGGCGCGAAGGTCGTGCTGGCGCAGGTCGGGATGGCGGGCGATCTGCCCCCGCATCAGGCACAGGTGGTCGAGATCCTGACCGAGGCACCGGCCGGGACAGTTGCGCCGCAAGTCGCGGTAAAGCCGGAGAATCTGGCCTATCTGATCTATACCTCGGGTTCGACCGGGCGCCCGAAAGGCGTGATGATCGAGCATCGCAACGTCGCGAACTTCTTTGCCGGAATGGATGCGGTCATTCCGCATGCGCCGGGCGACGCCTGGCTGGCGGTCACGAGCCTGTCGTTCGACATCTCGGTGCTGGAGATTTTCTGGACGCTGGCACGCGGGCTGCGGCTGGTGATCGCGGGTGAGGAATCGCGGCTGGCGGTCTCGGGCGGCGGGCAGACCCTGCCTGCGACGCAGGGGCAGATGCAGTTCAGCCTGTTCTATTGGGGCAATGACGACGGGCCCGGGCCACAGAAATACCAGCTTTTGCTGGATGGCGCGCGCTTTGCCGATGAAAACGGCTTCGTCGCCGTCTGGACGCCTGAACGGCATTTCCACGCCTTTGGTGGCCCCTATCCGAACCCTTCCGTGACCGGTGCTGCGGTGGCGGCGGTGACCCGCAACATCGGCGTTCGCGCGGGCAGCTGCGTCGTGCCTCTGCACCATCCGGCCCGCGTGGCCGAGGAATGGGCGGTCATCGACAACCTGACCGCAGGTCGGGCGGGGCTCGCCATCGCCTCGGGCTGGCAGCCGGATGATTTCGTGCTGCGCCCTGAAAACACGCCGCCCAAAAACAAGACCGCGATGATCGAGGCGATCGACCAGATCCGTCGTCTGTGGCAAGGCGAAGGCGTGGCCTTCCCCCGGGCCGACGGCAGCAGCCATATCGTCACCACGCAGCCGCGCCCGGTTCAGCCGAAGCTTCCGATGTGGCTGACCATTGCCGGAAACCCCGAAACCTGGGTCGAGGCGGGGCGGCAGGGCATGAACGTCCTGACCCATCTTCTGGGCCAAAGCATCGAGACCGTGGCCGAGCGGATTAAGGATTACCACGCCGCGCTGCGTGAGGCGGGCCATGATCCGGCCGATTTCATCGTCTCGCTGATGCTGCACACCTGTCTGGCCGAGGATCGCGAGACGGCCCGCGAGATCGCGCGCGAGCCGATGAAGAACTACCTGCGCAGCGCCGCCGCGCTGGTCAAGCAATACGCCTGGGATTTCCCCGCCTTCCGCCGCCCCGAGGGTATGACGAACCCCATGGCCATCGACCTTGGCAGCCTGACCGAGGAAGAGATGGACGGCATCCTCGAATTCGCTTTCCTGCGCTATTTCGAGGATTCGGGCCTGTTCGGCTCGTTCGAGGATGGGGTCGAGCGGATCGAGCAGCTGAAGAAGATCGGCGTGGGCGAGGTGGCCTGCCTGATTGACTATGGCATTGCGCCCGCACAGGTCGCCGCCGGTTTCCCGATGCTGGCGCGGCTGCGTGCGGCGGTCAATCCGGGCGACGACATGCCTGATGCGGGCGACTATTCGCTGGCGGCGCAGATCCGGCGCTGGAAGGTCACGCATCTGCAATGCACGCCTAGCATGGCGCGCATTCTGGTCTCGGACCCCGAGGTCGCGCGGGCCATGTGGGGTCTGAAATGCGTCATGGTCGGGGGCGAGGCGCTGCCGCCCTCGCTTCTGGCTGATATCCGCGCGGCGACTCGCGCCAAGGTGCTGAACATGTACGGCCCGACCGAAACGACGATCTGGTCGACCGTGGCCGATCTTAGCGCGGGCGGAGACGTCACGCTGGGCCGCCCGATCGCCAATACGCAGGTCTATGTGCTGGACGCCGATGGCGCGGTTCTGCCGCCCGGCGCGCAGGGCGAGCTTTGGATCGGCGGCCATGGCGTGACGCGCGGCTATTGGCAGCGGCCCGATCTGACCGACGCGGCCTTCCGTCCCGATCCCTTCGTGGCCCCGGACCGGGCGGCGCCCTGGGGCGCGCGCATGTACCGCACGGGCGATCTGGCGCGCTGGCGCGAACATGGCGGGCTCGATTACATCGGCCGCGCCGATCACCAGATCAAGCTGCGCGGTTTCCGCATCGAATTGGGAGAGATCGAGGCCGCTCTGGCCGCAGAGCCGGGCGTGCGCGAGGCCGTGGCCATCGTCCGCGAGGATGTGCCGGGCGACAAGCGTCTGGTCGCCTATGTCACCGGCGATGCAGCACTGGATGAGGCGCAGCTGCGCGACAGCCTGATCGGTCATCTGCCCGCGCATATGGTGCCGGGCCGGATCGTCCGGCTTGAGCAGATGCCGCTGACGCCGAATCGCAAGATCGACCGCAAGCATCTGCCCGTGCCGGGATCGGTCAAAGTGGCGGTAGCGCCGACGATTGCGCCGCCCAGTGTCGCCCCGGCGGCCACCCCCGCTGCTGCGGAGGTGCCGACCGTGGATCTGTCGCATGCGGTGGCCGAGCTTTGGGCGGAAACGCTGGGCGTGGCGCAAATTGGCCCGCGCGACAATTTCTTCGCGCTTGGTGGGCATTCGCTGCTGGCGATCCAGTTGCATCGCACGATGCGGGACAGGCTGGCGCTGCCGCGTCTGGGCGTCACGGATATCTTCCGTTTCCCGGTTCTGGCGGATTTCCAGCGGCATGTGGCCAGCCTCGCGCCCGCTGCTTCGGCCCCGGTTGTCGACCCGCCGAAGCCGGTCGCGCCGCCCCCCGTGGTAACCCCGGCGCCGGCTGCGGCCGTGACACCGCCGCCCGCCGCTGTTGCGCCCGAGGTGGACGACCCCATGGCCCGGCGTCGCGCATTGCGCGCGCAGTTGCGTGGGAAGAGTTGAGCGAAACTGAAACCGAGGCGCTGCGCCAGACCGCGCAGCGCCTGCTTCCGCCGGGATTTGGCTGCGCGGTGCTGCCGATCTCGGCCATTGCACCACCGCTTCTGCCTGCCGAGCGGGTCGAGATCGCGAGGGCGGTTCCGAAACGCGCCCATGAGTTCGCATTGGGTCGTGCGGTCCTGCGCCGGGCCATCGCCGAGGCCGGGCATCTGCTTTCACCGGAGACGCCCATCACGGTTCTGCCCGACCGGCGACCGCGGCTGCCAGCGGGCATCCGTGCCAGCCTGTCCCACAGCAACGGCTTCTGCATTGCGATTGCTGCGCCGGTTGGCGGAGCTCACCCCGGCGTGGATATTGAGCTGACGGATCAGGCGTGCGCCCCGACGGATCTTCAGCAGATGGTCGCCCCAGCCCGAGGGCGCGGGGCAGAGGTGCCGCCGCTGCTGATCTTCAGCGCGAAAGAGGCCGCGTTCAAGGCGCAATATCCGCTGACTCAGGAAATGCTGGATTTCAGCGATGCGGCGATGGTGCTCTCGGGTGACCGCTTTCGCGCGCGCCTGCCGGGCGGGCGCATCCTGTCAGGTCGCTGGGCCGAATGCAGCGGCCACTACCTATCGATCAGCCTATGTGCTGGCTGAAAAGCGCCATCAACTGCCGCGCCGAATCGTCGATGTCATGGCGCGCCATCACCCGCTCACGCGCGCCAAGGCCCATGCGCTGCAGGGTCTCGGCATCGGTCGCGGCGACCTCCAGCATGGCGGAGGCCAAAGCGGCGCTGTCACCGGCTGGCACGACCCAGCCGTCAACGCCCGGTCGCAGTAGCTCGGGAATTCCGGCGATATAGGTGGCGATGCAGGGGCGGGTTGAGGCCATCGCCTCCATGATCACGACCGGCAGACCCTCGGCAAAGCTGGGCACAACCAGTGCATGTGCAGAATCCATCGCCGCCCGGACGCCGGATTCGTCCTGCCAGCCCAGGAGCGTGACGGCCTTCTGCATGCCTTCGGCGGCGATGCGGGCCTCGATCTGCGGGCGCAAATCTCCGTCCCCGACCAGACAAAGCCGCAATGCAGGGTTTTGCTTCCACGCCTCGGCAAATGCGCCAATCAACAGGCCAAAGCCCTTTTGTTCAGCAAAACGACCAACCGCGACCAGATGAGTCTGATCTTTGATTGGCATGGATTTTATTGCAGTCCAATTGGACATATCAATTCCGCAATGGACAACTTTGATTTTTGTCCAATCGGAAGGATCGGCCCAACGATATAATTGCGACCGTCCAAAACTGCTGATTGCCACGCAAAAACGCGAGGCTGCGATTTTGCCACCCAGATCAAGACCTCCGGGATCGTCAAATTCCTCCGGACCGTGGACGGTAAAGCTGAAACCCGGCCCTCCGAACAGCTGGGCATAGGCCGCCACCCGGGTCGAATTCGTGCCAAAATGGGCGTGGATATGGTCCAGCCGCAAGGCGTGGGCGCGGGCGGCGACGCGGGCCCCCTCAGCCAGATAGATCAGCTGCCGCAGAAGGCTGCTTTCCCCTGCGGAAGCTCGCGTTCTGGCCTGCCTGAGTGCGGAAATGAAGGCCCTGGGGTTGGCAGCGGCTTGTTTCAGCACTGAGCCCAGAAGCTGCGGCGCTCCGGCCTCAAGAATGCGTTCGGTCGCGGCATGTTCGGCAAGATCGGCAGGGTCGGTCAGCGCCTCGGCCTGGCCGCGCATCGCGAAACGGTGGACGAAAACCCCGTTCCGTTCCAGGGCGGCAATCTCTCGGCGGATAAAACTGTGCGAGGGGCGCGGGTAAGTGTTGATCAGGTAACCGATTCGCACAGCTGACGAGTCCTTTAACCGAGGGTCATTTTCGGCATGTGGTATGATCATGCCTGATTAGGCTGTTTTACGCTCAGAACCTGTGCAATATGAGCAAATATCTCGTGACGGGAACAAGTGTCACTAAAGTTCTGTTGGCGATTCGTAAACTATTGGCCAGTATAAAATTTGAAGCAGATCATTGTTGGAGTAAGAAACTGACCGGCATCCTGACAATCGGCGTCGTGATCGCGCTTATGAGCGCTGTGCTCGGCACGTTGGTGTTCGACCTGTCGTTCTTGAGTGCATTGTTGCTGTATTCCGTAACTGGCACCGGCGCCACGCTTTTTGTTGCATGGCGCCGGTTCATCTGCATGACGCAGCATGAAGAAATTTTGAAAGATAGCTGACCGACCGGTTCAGTAGCCGGTGCAGCGCAGGACCACCCCGACCGTGCGGGCGATGATCGAAGCGTCACCCGTGAAGCTGAGGTCGCGCGCATATTCGGCGTCGTAGGTGGCACGTGCAGCGAAGGTGCTGTCGTTGCGGTCCGAGATTTGCCACAGGCCCGTCACGCCGGGGCGCAGATGATAATAGTCTGCACCGGGGTAGAGTTGCGCTTGCTCGACCATCATCGGGCGCGGGCCCACGATGCTCATGTCACCCGAGAACACGTTCCAAAGCTGCGGCAGCTCGTCGAGCGAGGTCTTGCGCAGGAAGTGACCGAAGGAGGTGATCCGGGGATCCTTCTTCAGCTTCTGGGTCGAGTCCCACTCGGCACGCGCGGCCGGATCGGTCGCCAGGTATTCCTCCAGCCGCTTGTCGGCGTCGTGCACCATCGTGCGCAGCTTCCACAGACGGAAGTTGCGGCCCGAACGGCCGACGCGCATCTGCGAATAGAAGGGCTTTCCGCCCTGGCGCATCACGAAGAACGCCAGGATCAGAACCACCGGCAGAACGATGGGCAATACCAGAATGACCGCAAGAATATCGAGCGGTCGTTTAGCGAAGCGCGCGTAGATTGAGCGAACCCCCGTCGGTTGAGTCGTGGAGGGGTTTCCCCTCGTTTGCAGCACGGCTTCTGCCGAGGCATTATCGACCGAGATGTCTGTAGAGTGCCGCATATCATAAACCCGTAATAATCGGTACGAGATGCAGTATAGCTTGGCATTTATATAAAACTAGATCGAAACGCCCTGCTGACGAAAAGTACAGGTTACAGTAATATCAGTACCTTGCAACGTTTATCTCGAGTTGTTTTGGCAAGCTAACGTCGCGTAACATCGGGGTCGCATTAGCGCGCAATCACAAGATGTGCACGCAATGATTGTGTTTTGGATTTGAGCCGCAGTGGTGAACCGAAGGCATTGATTTATCGAATGCGTGTTCGATATGCTCCAAATGTCTTCAAATACAATTTGGAGTTGTATATTGATCGGAATCGCACAATTTCTGGCTGACGGCGTGTCGGCGTTTTTTATCGGGCATAGTCTGGTCAGCCCGACCTTGCCCGAAATGGTCGACGCCGTGCTGCCCGGACGTGTCGAATATCAGGTCATCAACGGCGCGCCGCTGCAGGTGCAATGGGAGGATTCGTCGGGGGCCGAGGGCGTGATTGGCCGTACCTGGCTGCCCGAACATCCGGTTGACGCGCTGGTTCTGACCGAGCGCATTCCGGTGGCCGAAACGGCGGAGTGGCACGACACCAACGGCTATGTGCGCAAATGGATCGACTTGGCGGCGCAGGGCAATCCCAAGGTGAAGCCCTATCTTTATGAAACATGGCAGGCTATGCCGCAGGGCGAGGGCGTGTCCATCGAGCCGTGGTTGCAGCAGATCCGCGACGATCTGCCGGTCTGGCAGGGCATCGCGGATGAGGCGACGCGAACGAACCCCGAGGGCGTGGCGCCGGTGCAGATCATCCCTGCCGGGCAGGGCATGATCCGTCTGCAGGAGGCGATCGAGGCGGGGCGCGTGCCCGGCGCGACCTCAATCACCGACTTTTTCCGCGACGATATTCACCCGACGGACAGCGGATTCTATTTCGTTACCATGGTGCATTACGCGGTGCTGACCGGCGAAAGCCCGGTGGGCCTGTCGCGGGTGCTGATGGGGAAATACGGGCCCTATCCCGCAATTCCTCGCGAACAGGCTCCGGTTCTGCAGGAGATTGCCTGGGAAACGGTGCAGAAATTCCAGGCGGGTGAGCGGCCCTAGCGTCCGCGCGCCCAGCCCTGCTGGCTGCGGCGCGCCCGGACGGCCAGCGCCACGGCGGTATAGGTGGCAAAGCCCAGAGGATCGCGCGTGGCCAGCCGCAGCAACTGCCCCTTGCCCGGCCGCACATGGCCCTGATTCGCCAGCAGTTCGGGGTAAAGACGGGCGATCTCGGCCACGCCCAGATCCTGACGCCGCCGCACCCGGACCAGCGTGCCGAAGCCTTCGACCAGTGGCCACTCATAGGGCTGATTGACCAAAATGCGCTCTGCCTCGGTGAATTGCAGGCGGACGAAGGTGTCATCCGAGATGATCGCCGGAAACTCACCCCATCGGCGGCGGCCAGCGGCATTCACCGCGAAGACGCCGGCCCCGGTCACGCCCTGCGCCACAAAGGGCAGCTTCTGCCAGAAACGCGCATAAGCGCGAGACACCGGGCTTTTCGACGCGGCGACCACTAGCCTTGCCCCCGCGTAAAGCGGCTGAGGCGGTTCAAGCACCCGGATCAGGCCAGAGATCACCCCCGGCGATGGGCGGACATCGGCGTCGAGATAGATGCGGATGCCGTCCCCGGCCAGCCGGTCGGCGTGGTTCAGCGCGCCGGGCTTGCCGCCCTGCGGCAGATCCTCGACCCGAAGGGCCCAATGACGGGCCGCGAAATCCGGGGTCAGGGCACGCGCCTTTGCGACCGTGTCGTCCTGACAGCCGTTCGCGACCACGATCACCTGCAAGGGCTCTGCGTAGTCCTGCGCCAGCAGGGATCGCAGGCAGTCCTGGATATATTCGCCCTCATCATGGGCCGGGATGATGACGGTCGGGGTGGTCATTTGTACTCGATCAGCCCCGCGCGCTTGCCCGACATCCGGCGCAGGTGAAACTCCAACACGCCGACCGCTTCGGGCAGTTTGCCGAGCAAGGTGAAGCTCGCCCGCGCCCAACGGTGCTGCGGCTCAGGGTCGCGCAACGCGATTCGGGCGATCTGCAGCGGAAAGATCGCCAGTGCGGCGAGGCAAAGCGGCGAGACGATGAGGCCCGCCAGAAGGATGGCCAGCAACAGCCCGCTCCAGAAGATCGACCGGCGGGTTTCGGTTTTCCAGAATTGCTCGGGGCCGCGCCGGTGACGCCATGAGACCTCGGCGAAGGCGTGGCCTGCGCGGCGCGATCTGCGCCACCACTGCGAAAACCGGGTCATGGCCGCGTCGTGAATGGTCATCGGCGTATCCAGCCGCGCGATCCCCCAACCGGCGCGGGCGACGCGCAGGCACATCTCTGGCTCTTCCCCGGCGATCAGCGAGGGGTCGAAGCCCGAGACCGCCTCCAGCGCCATGCGTCGGGCCAGCATATCGCCGCCGACCGCGCGCGCCGGTCCGACCGGCGTGTTCCATTCGGCGTCGCAGATGAGGTTATAGATCGACGCCTCGGGATGCAGTTCCCGGCGTCGTCCGGCGACGATGCCCAGCGCGGGGTCCGACTGCAGCGCCTGCAGGGCGGTGGTGATCCAGCCCTGCTCGACCTCGCAATCGCCATCAACGAACTGGACGAAGGCGGTCTCCTCCGCCTCGGCCATGCCTGCATTGCGGGCCCGCGCGGCGGTGAAGGGGATCGACATGTCCAACGAGACGACCTTGGCCCCCAGCCGTTCCGCCGCCTCGGCGCTACCGTCGGTTGAGCCCGAATCCACATAGATCACCCGGCGCACCTGCGGCAGCAGTGAGCGCAGGCAGCGCATCAGCCGCTCGCCCTCGTTCCGGCCGATGGCAATCGCCGTCACCTCGGCGGTCCCGGAGGTGCCAATGTGCTGCAGATTGTTGTGATCTGGCGTATTTCTGGTTGTCCCCGTCATGGCGCGGAAGCTAGCATGGCGCAAATACGGACGCCATCCGGCATGCTTCGCGGATGGCTGGCGCATGCATCTAATTGTTTGGAACGAGAAGGGCCGTGAACTTGAAGGCCGCGAGTAAGACCGCCCCGGCGAAGGCTGCCGATACGCCCGAGGACACCCGACCACAGGTCTCTGCCAGGGATTTGCGCCGCGAGGCAGCCAGCGCCGCTGCCGATGCGCAGCACACCAAGGAAATCGCGAAGCAATTCTCATTGCTCAGAACCCGGATGCTGCGTGAAATGCGCAACCGGGGCTGGCGTCGTCTGGCGGTGGTGCCGATCACGCGGGGCGCGGGGGGCACCTTTACCAGCGTGAATCTGGCGCTGGCGCTGGCGCGGCAATCGCAGACGCAGGTGATTCTGATCGATCTGGATCTGGGCAATCCGGGCGTGGCCGACCAGCTGGGCGTGCCGGGGCGCGGCCTGATCGGCGCGACGCTGCTGAAGGGCCAGCCGCTTGAGCAGATGGTCAGCCGCCTGACCGAGACCAAGAACCTTGCCGTTCTGGCGCCGGGCGCGCCCGAGCCGGGGGCGGCCGAACTGCTGCAGGATTACAGTTTCGTCTCGGAGCTTGAGCGCCTGACGAAAAGCCACCCGGCCGAGCTGGCGATTCTGGATTTCGCGCCGCTTCTGGGTGATGACACGGCGCTGGCGGCCCTGCCGCTGGCCGATGCGATCCTGCTGGTCGCCGATGGCCGCCGCACGACCGCGGCGCATATGCAGGAATGTGAACGTTTGCTGGCCGGGCTGCCCCCCGTCATGGGCGTCATCCTGAACAAGTCAGAAGATTAAGGGCCGCGCGCTGTGGGACCGATTCAATCGTTAGAAGACCTTATTTCCCTGGTGCGGCGGAGGCTGCCGCTGATCCTGACCCTGCTGGTGGTCGGCGGCCTGATCTCGATCTATCTCGCGGTGTCCTCGCCCCGCGTCTATGAGGCGGCGGCGGTCATCCAGATCGACACGCCCGCGATTGCCGACACCAGCAGCGATGCCTCGCTGCCCGCCTCGCGGCGCGTGCAGCTGATCGAGCAGCGCCTGATGGTGCGGGAAAACCTGTTGCAGGTGATCGAGCGTCACGGCCTCTTCGCCGATGCCCCGCAGCTGAGCGAAAGCCAGCGGATCGCGGCGCTGCGCAGCTCGACCCGGATCGAAAGCATCTCGGCCCCCGGCGTGACGGCGGATTCGCGCATGTCGCTGGCGGCTATCGTCATCACCTCGCAGGCGGAAACCTCGGCCACGGCGGCGGCGCTGGCCAATGATTTTGCCGACAGCGTCGTCAACCGCGACCGCGAGAACCGCGAGGGCCGCATTGTCGAGGCGCAGAACTATCTGACCTCCGAGGAGACACGCCTGAACGACGCGATTGCGGCGCATGACCGCAAGGTGGTCGAGTTCAGCTCTCAGAACGAGGATTCGCTGCCCGCCTCGCAGGAATATCTGCAGGCCGAGCTGACCCAGATTGCCGAAACCGAAACCACGCTTGAGCGCGATATCATGGCGCTGCAACGCGACCGTCTGGCGCTGGAGGCCACCAGCACGGGCGAGGATACGCGCCCCGCCGCCTCGCTGGTGCAGCAGATCCGCTCGGCCGAGGTCGAACTGGCGCAGGCCCGTCGCACGCTGGCGCCCGAGCATCCCGAGATCGCGCGGCTTGAGGCCAATCTGCAGCTGCTGCAGGCGGGCGGCGCGAACACCGGCGCTGTCGCGGTGCTGCGCCAGACCGAGCTGATCGATTCGCAGCTGAAGCAGCTTGCCGGTCAGAAGCTGACGCTGGAGACCCGCCGCATCGAGATCGAGCGCGCCCGCGCCCGCGCCCCGCAGGTCGGGCGTGAACTGGACGGGCTTGCCCGCGAACAGCAGCGCCTGCAGGACCGTTACGCCGAAATCTCGCGCCAGCTGGCGCAGGTCGAGGCCCAGCAGCTGCTGATGAAGAACGATCAGGCCGAGCAGTTCGTCCTGCTGGAGCGGGCGATTGCGCCGGAATATCCCGCCTCCTCGAACCGCAAGAAAAGTGCTGCCTTCGGCATGTTCGCCAGCATCGCGCTGGCACTGGGCGCGGCCTTCATCCTTGAATTCCTGAACCCGGTCCTGCGCCGCAGCAAGCAGTTCGAGAAAGCCGTGGGCACGCGGCCCATCGTCTCGCTGCCCTATCGGATGAGCGAGCGTGATTACAGGCGTCGCACCCGGCGTCGCATCTATATGGCGGTACTGCTGGTCTTCGGCTTTTTCGGGGCGCTGTGGCTGGCTGGAAAGATTCCGGGTCTGCCGTCACCGGGCGTCGTCAGCACACCCACGGACGGTCTGGGCTGATGAGCGATCAGGCGTCCTCGCCGGGCGAGGGTGACGCGCCCTCGGCCGCCAAACGCAGCGTGGCCTCGCGCGCCTTGGGCAGCGGGGCCTGGTCGGTCCTGAACTTCGGGACGGGGCAGGTGCTGCGGCTGGCCTCGAACCTGATCCTGACACGCCTGCTGATGCCCGATGATTTCGGCCTGATGGCGCTGGTCACCAGCTTCATGATCGGGCTCACGATGTTCAGCGACGTGGGCTTTGCCACCTCGATCATGCAAAGCAAGCGCGGCGATGACCCGGATTTTCTGGACACCGCCTGGACGCTGAAGATCATTCGCGGTGTGATGCTGTTCCTGACGGCGGTGGTGATCTCCTGGCCGCTGGCGCAGTTCTATGACGCGCCGATGTTTGCCTATGTGTTCCCGGTCACGGCGCTGTCGCTGCTCCTCGGGGGCTTTCTGCCGACGCGCATGGACAGCGCGGCGCGGCATATGCAGATCGGGCGGCTGACGGTTCTGGAGCTGACCAACCAGCTGATCGGTATGCTGATCACCATTGCCGCCGCGCTGATCCTGCAATCCGTCTGGGCACTCGTTTGGGGCAATGTGCTGGGCACGATCGTCCAGCTGATCACCTATCACCTGTTCCTGCCGGGTCACGTCAACCGCCTGCGCATGGAGCCCGCCGCGCGGGGCGAGCTGATCCATTTCGGCAAGTGGATATTTCTCAGCACGATCTGCGGCTTCATGCTGTTTCAGGGCGACCGGGTGATCCTGGGCCGCGTGCTGACGATGGAGCAGCTGGGGATCTACAACATCGGCCAGTTCCTTGCGACGGTTCCGGCGGTGCTGGGCGCGGCCATTGGCGGGCGCATCTTCGTTCCCATGTACCGCGACCACCCCCCGGGTGAAAGCGCCGGGAACTTCCGCTTCCTGTCGAAGGCGCGCAGCCTGCTGTCGCTGGTCCTGCTGTTCGGCGCGACGATTCTGGCGCTGACCGGGCCGTGGATCGTCGATTTCCTGTATGACGCGCGCTACGCGCTGGCGGGGGGCATTCTGGTCGCGATTGCCTGCATCCAGTTGTTGCAGGTCATTCCCATCAGCTACGACTATTCGGCGCTGGCGGCAGGGGACTCGCGCGCCTTCTTCATCATGCAATCGACGCGGGCCGCGATCTATGCGGTCTTTGTGCTGATCGGGGTCTGGTTTGCCGGGCTGCCGGGGCTGCTTCTGGGGCAGGCGCTGTCGCTCTTTGCCTGCTATCCGGTGCAGGTCTGGCTGGCGCGGCGGCACAAGGCCTGGGACCCGCTGCATGACGGGATCGCATTGGCCTATGCGCTGGCGGTCATTGCACTGGCCATGTGGCTTCACCACGGGATCGTCTCTGCGGCGCTGTGATCGCGCCGCAGAGTTTGTCAGCCGATCAGAACGGGCTGTCGGGGAAGTAGAAGCGCTGCGCGTTCTCGGGCGTGATCAGCTCGGACCCGATGATGAACCGGCCGGTCATCGGCGCGTTCGAGGTGAAGTGCAGCGCCGTCATCTCGATCGCGGAGGAGATCAGCGCCGGCGGATAGGTCACGTTCACCGGCAGTTGCGGGTCCTTCTCCATGATGCGCTTGACGATGTCCTTCATCCCGGCGCCGCCGATCACCCACATCTTGTCCTGACGGCCCGCCGCCGAGATGGCTTCCAGTACGCCCAGAGCCATGTCGTCATCCGCCGCCCAGACCGCGTCGATTTCCGGGTATTTCGACAGGTAGTCCTGCATCACGGTGAAAGCGTCGTCGCGGTTCCAGTTGCCGTGCTGCTTGTCGAGGATCTCGATCCCCGAGCCGTCCAGCGCCTTCTCGAAGGCCTCGACGCGCTCATTGTCCAGCGTCGTCGGGATGCCGCGCAGGATCACGATCTTCTTGCCGGATTCCAGATGGTTGCGGAAATATTCACCCGCGACACGACCGAAGGCGGTGTTGTCGCCCGCGACATAGAGGTCCTCGATGCCTTCTTCCGACAGGCCACGGTCGACGACGGTGACGAACTTACCCGCATCCTTGACCGATTTGACCGGGGCGGTCAGCGGCTCGGATTCGAAGGGCAGCACGACCAGCGCGTCGATGTTGCGCGCGGCGACCATGTCTTCGATGTCATTGACCTGCTTGGAGGCATCGCCCGCCGTGGTCAGCACGAATTCAAGGTTCGGATAGGTCGTGCCCAGCCGCTTGATGGTTTCCTGCGCGTGCCAGTTCAGGCCGCCCATGAAGCCATGCGTGGCCGAAGGGATCGAGACGCCGATCACCTTCTTTTCGCCGTCCTGCGCCATGGCAAGGCCGGCGGTTCCCGCCAGAAGGGCCGCAACCAGCGGCAGTTTCAACAGGTTTCTGCGGATCATTCGGTCATTACCTCCCATGAGTTACCGCGCGTTGGCGGCCGAATTCCCTCGCTGCAAGACGACAGCAAGCACGATGATGACACCCTGGATCGCCCCGTTCAGATAGGGGCTGACGATGGATGTCAGGTTCAGGATATTATCGATGAAGGACAGGATCAGGACGCCCACCACGGTGCCCCAGACGCGGCCCGTGCCGCCCTTCAGCGCCGTGCCGCCGATGATGACCGAGGCGATGGCCTCAAGCTCCCACAGCATGCCGGTCGAGCCCGAGGCCGATCCAAGGCGCGGCACGTAAAGAATGGTCGCAAGCCCCACCAGACCGCCCAGCAGCACATAGGTCATCAGCTTGACGCGGTTCACGTCCACGGCCGAGTAATGCGCCACCCGGTCGTTCGAGCCGATGGCCTCGACATGGCGGCCAAAGCGCGTGTTGCGCATGGCATATTGGCCGAGGATCGCGACCAGCGCGAAGACGATGATCGGCCAGGTGATCCCCAGAATGCCCGAGTAATAGACCGGCCGATAGAGCGTGCGCATGTCCGAGGCGAGGCTCAGCGTGCCGCCATCGGCGATCCATGTCACCAGTGAGCGATAGATGCCCATGGTGCCAAGGGTGACGATGAAGGGCTCGATCCGGGCCTTGGTGACCAGAAGCCCGTTGATCAGCCCGGCGGCCAGACCGCCCAGCAGCGCGACCCCCATGCCCAGCAGGATCGTGCCCCAGTTGGTGCCGGTGATCGGCGCCAGCGTGTTCATCGCCAGAATGGTGATGCCCGCCAGAAAGGCCGCCATCGAGCCGACCGAGAGGTCAAGCCCGCCCGAGGTGATGACGAAGGTCATCCCCACCGCGATCAGCCCGATGAAGGCCGAGCGCGCCAGCACGTTGATGAGGTTCGCCTCGGCCAGCAGCGCGGGGTTTTTCATCGCCCCAAGCGCGATCAGCACGATCAGGGCGATCAGCGGGCCGAGGGTATGGAAATTGATCTTCATGCGGCACCTGCCCCTGTCGTCTCGCTGCTGCCGACGCCCATGGCCAGCCGCACGATATTGTCCTCGTTGATCTCGTCGCCCGTGACCTCGCCTGCGATCCGGCCCTGACGCATGACCAGCACGCGGTCGGCCAGCCCCATCACCTCGCTGAGTTCGGACGAGATGACGATGACGCTGTGCCCCTGCGCGACCAGCGTCCGGATGAAGGCATAGATCTGCTGCTTGGTGCCGACGTCGATGCCGCGCGTCGGCTCGTCGATGACGATGATGCGCGGCTGGGTCAGCATGGTCTTGGCCAGCAGAAGTTTCTGCTGGTTGCCGCCCGAAAGATTGCCGACCGGCAGATCGCGCGAGGGCGCACGGATGTCGAATTCCTGAATGGCGCGGTCAAGCGCCGCCTGTTCGGCGCGCTGATCGATGTGGATGCGGCCGAATTTCTCCAGCGCGGCCAAGGTCAGGTTCTCGCGCAGCGATTTCGTCAGCAAAAGGCCCGCTTCCTTGCGGTCCTCGGTCAGATAGGCCAGCCCCGCCCGCGCCGCATCGCGCGGGGTGCGGATCGAGATGGGCTTGCCGTCAATCCGGATCTCGCCCGAGGCGCGGCGCAGCCCGGCCAGCCCCTCGGCCAGTTCGGTGCGGCCTGCGCCGACCAGACCCGCGATGCCCAGAACCTCGCCCCGGCGCAGGGTGAAGCTCGCGTCATGGACCTTGCCGGGAACATTCAGCCCCCGCACCTCCAGCGCAGGCTGATCGGCGGGATCGCCCTTGGGCGGGAAGAAATCGGTCAGCTCGCGGCCCACCATGGCGGTGGCCATGCCGTCCTCGGTCAGCTCACCCCGCATCGCCTTGCGCACGACCGAGCCGTCGCGCAGCACGGTGACGCGGTCGGCCAGATGCGTGACCTCATCCAGACGGTGCGAGCAGAACATCAGCGCCACGCCTGCATTGCGCAGCCGCTCGACCTGATCGTAAAGCGCACCGACCTCGCGATGGGTCAGGACGGCACTGGGCTCATCCATGATCAGCACGCGGGCGTCGCGCGACAGCGCCTTGGCGATCTCGACCATCTGGCGGTCCGGCACCGAAAGGTCGCGGATCAGCGCATCGGGCGAGATCTTGCTGTGCAGCCGCTCCAGCAGGGCCGCCGTCGCCTCGCGCATGGCGCGGTGGTCCAGCCGCCAATGGCCCAGTTCGCGCCCCAGAAAGACGTTGGCGGCGACCGAAAGGTCCTGCGCCAGGTTGAATTCCTGATGGATCACGATGATCCCGGCCGCCTCGGCCTCGGTGCTGCTGGCGAAGGTGACGGGCTGGCCGTCCAGCAGGATCTGCCCGCCGGTCGGGGCCAGAAACCCGCCCAGCGTCTTCATGATGGTGGATTTGCCCGCGCCGTTTTCGCCGATTAGCGCGTGCACCTCGCCCGCGTAAAGGGCCAGGTCGATGCCGTGCAGAACCTCGATGGGTCCGAAGCTTTTGGTAACGCCGTCAAGGGCAAGGACCGGGGTCATGGCGTCACCTTCGTCCATTGGCCGTCATGGCGCGAGGAGACCTGCGCCGCCCGCAGGAAGGCCATGCCGGACAGCCCGTCCTGCAGTCCCGGAATGCGCTCAGCGTGCCGGTCGTCGCCCCGGATGACGGCGGCGATATCGCTGTAAAGATTGGCGAATCCCTCCAGATATCCCTCGGGGTGGCCCGGCGGCGTGCGGAAGGATTGCGAGCGGTCCTGCGCCCGCGTCAAAATGCGCGGCGGCTGGTTCTTGGGCGTGTGGATCAGGCGCTCGGGCGTCTCCTGCGCCCATTCCAGCGCCCCGTCCGAGCCGAACAGCCGCAGCGTCAGCCGGTTTTCGCAGCCGACCGCGACCTGACTGGCCCAGATGCCGCCGCGCGCGCCGCTGGCATAGCGCAGCGCAATGCGGGCATCGTCATCGATGGGACGGCCCGGCACTATGCTGGAAAGTTCGGCCGACAGCGCCTCGGGCGTCTCTCCGGTCACGAATTGCGCGAGTTGCCAGGCGTGGGTGCCGATGTCGCCAATGGCTCCGGCGCCCGCGCGGGCGGGGTCGGTGCGCCATTCGGCCTGCTTGCCGTCGGCGGGATCGGCCAGCCAGCCCTGCAGATATTCGACCTGCACCAGCCGCAGCCTGCCGATGGCCCCTTCGGCCACCAGCGCGCGCGCCTCGCGCACCAAGGGCAGGGCGCAATAGTTATGGGTCAGGAAGAACCGCGCGCCCGAGGCCTCTGCCGCCTGCGCGATGGCCTGCGCCTGTTCCTGCGTGGCGGCCAGCGGTTTGTCGCAGATGACATGAATGCCCGCATTCAGGAATGCGATGGCCGGACCTGCGTGCAGATGATTGGGGGTGACGATGCTGACGGCGCGGATGCCGTCGGGGCGGGCGGCCTCGGCCACGGCCATGTCCTCATAACTGACATAGCTGCGCGCGATCCCCAGTTCCTCGGCCGAGGCGCGGGCGCGGGCTGGGTCCGAGGACAACGCCCCCGCAACCAGCGCGAATTGCCCGTCCATCCGCGCGGCGATGCGGTGGATGCCGCCGATGAAGGCCCCCGCGCCGCCGCCGACCATGCCAAGGGGGATCGGTGTCATAGCCCAAGCGCCTTGTTGATCGCCTGCTGATTGACGGCGCCTGCGGCGAAATCGTCGAATGCATGCGGGGTGACGCGGATGATGTGGTCGCGAACGAAGGCCGCGCCTTCGCGGGCCCCGTCCTCGGGGTGTTTCAGGGCGCATTCCCATTCGACCACGGCCCAGCCCTCGAAATCATACTGCGCCAGTTTCGAGAAGATCGAGCGGAAGTCCACTTGCCCGTCGCCGAGGCTGCGGAAGCGCCCGGCGCGATCCACCCATGACTGGAAGCCGCCATAAACACCCTGACGGCCGGTCGGATTGAATTCGGCATCCTTGACGTGGAACATGCGGATCCGCTGGTGATAGATGTCGATGTTCTGAAGATAGTCGAGCTGCTGCAACAGGTAATGCGACGGATCGTACAGCATATTGGCGCGATTGTGCTGACCGACACGGTCAAGGAACATCTCGAAGGTCACGCCGTCATGCAGATCCTCGCCCGGGTGGATCTCATAGCAGATGTCGACGCCATGCGTCTCGGCCAGATCCAGCAGCGGCCGCCAGCGGGTGGCCAGCGTGTCGAAGGCAGTCTCGACCAGACCCGGCGCGCGCTGCGGCCAGGGGTAAAGATAGGGCCAGGCCAGCGCGCCGGAAAACGTGGCCATCGCGCTAAGGCCAAGGGCGGCGCTGGCGCGGATGGTCTTGGCGACCTGATCCTCGGCCCATGCCTGCCGCGCTTTCGGGTTGCCGTGAACGGCCGCAGGGGCAAAGGCGTCGAAGGCCGCATCATAGGCGGGGTGCACGGCGACCAGCTGGCCCTGCAGATGGCAGGAAAGCTCGGTGACCGCGACGCCGTTCTGCCGGGCGATGCCCAGAAACTCATCCCGGTAGGCGGGCGAATCAACGGCAAGGTCCAGATCCAGGATCGAGGGTACGTTGGTCGGCACCTGAACTCCGGCATAGCCCAGCCCGGCCGCCCATTTCGTGATGTCATTCCAGTTGTTGAACGGCGCCTTGTCCGAGATGAACTGCGCCAGAAACAGCGCAGGACCCTGCATCGTCTTCATCGTTAATCCCCCAGTCGGCCCACTAAGAATGCACGCAATGTAATCGATTGCAAGACGCTTGTGTGACTGACCCGACCTGCTTAATCATTATCATATGAGCGATGAACGCAGAACCACGGGAACGACACGGGCCGGACCCACGCGACTGGCCGATGTCGCGCGGCTTGCCGGGGTCTCTCCGGCGACGGTCAGCCGCGTGCTGTCGCGCCCGGGCATGGTCGCCGATGCGACGCGCGATGCGGTGATGGAGGCGATCCGCACCTCGGGCTACCGCCTCAATCATGCCGCGCGGAACCTGCGCAAACAGCGGACCGGAGCCATCGTGGCGCTGGTGCCGAACCTCGCGAACCCGTTTTTCGCCAAGATCCTTGCGGGCATGGGCCGCACGCTTGAGGTCGCGGGCTATGACCTGTTGGTCGCCGACACCCAGTCGGAAAGCGGACGGCACCGGGCGCTCGCGCGCTTTCTGGACCCCTCACGCGCGGATGGCGTCATCCTGCTGGACGGGCTGGTCGGCGCGCAGGAACTGCTGGACCTGCACCGTGGCCCGCCTCTGGTCATGGCCTGCGAATGGATCGAGGGCAGCGACCTGCCGCGCGTCGTTCTGGACAATGCCGCAGGTGCCGCGATGGCCGCCGAACATCTGAAATCGCTGGGCCATCGGCGCATCGCCTGCATCGGCGGCCCGACCCGCAACGTCCTGCACATCACCCGCATGCAAGGGGTCGAGCGCGTGCTGGGGCCCGAGGGCTACATGATGATCGCCGGGGATTTCACGCTGGAGAGCGGCAACAGGGCAGGGCGGCTGTGGCGCGAATTGCCGCCCGACCGGCGACCGACCGGGGTGATCTCCTTCTCGGATGAGATGGCCTGCGCCTTCATCTCGGACCTGCAGCGGCACGGTTTCGTCGTGCCGCGCGACGTCTCGGTCGTGGGCTTCGATGATATCGAGCTGGTCTCGCACCTGACCCCGGCGCTGACCACGATCCGCCAGCCCAAGCGCGAGATCGGGCGGCTGGCCGCCACCACCATCCTGACTCTGGTCGAGGGGCGCGACGCGCCCGAATGCGTGACCATCGCGCCCGAGCTGATGCTGCGCGCTTCAACCGCGCCGCCAAGCCCCGGAAACAGCGGCTGAGTCCCACTGACGCCCGTCAAATCACGAAGTTTCCCGCTCGGTGAGGTATTTCTCATTTGAGCAAATTTGTCTGCGGCGGTATGCAGTCCCAGCTTCAGGAGGACGACATGAGCGACGACAACACCCCCCGCAAATCCCGCATCACACGTGAAGAGGCGCTGGCCTATCACATGGAGCCGCGGCCGGGGAAGTTTGATGTCGTCGCCTCGACCCCCATGGCGACGCAGCGCGACCTGTCGCTGGCCTATTCGCCGGGCGTGGCCGTGCCGGTCGAGGCGATCGCCGCCAACCCCGAAACCGCCTATGACTATACCGTCAAGGGCAACATGGTCGCCGTGGTGTCGAACGGCACCTCGATCCTGGGGCTGGGCAATCTGGGCGCGCTGGCCTCGAAACCGGTGATGGAGGGCAAGGCGGTGCTCTTCAAGCGCTTCGCCGACGTGAACGCCATCGACATCGAGCTGGACACCGAGGACGCCGATGAGATCATCAAGGCCGTCCACCTGATGTCGCCCACCTTCGGCGGCATCAATCTTGAAGACATCAAGGCGCCCGAATGCTTCATCATCGAGCAGCGCCTGAAAGAGCTCTGCGACATCCCCGTCTTCCACGACGACCAGCACGGCACCGCCGTGATCTGTGCCGCAGGGCTGATCAACGCGCTGGAGATGTCGGGCAAGAAGATCGAGGACGTGCGCATCGTCCTGAACGGCGCGGGCGCGGCGGGCATCGCCTGTCTGGAACTGGTCAAGGCCATGGGCGCGCGCCAGGAAAACTGCATCATGTGCGACACCAAGGGCGTGATCTATCAGGGACGCACCGAGGGCATGAACCAGTGGAAATCGGCTCATGCCGTCGTGACCGAGGCGCGGACGCTGGATGATGCGATGCGGGGGGCCGATGTGTTCCTGGGCGTCTCGGCCAAGGGGGCGGTCACGCCTGCGATGGTGCAGTCGATGGCCGACAATCCGGTGATCTTCGCCATGGCGAACCCCGATCCCGAGATTACCCCGGAAGAGGCCCATGCCGTCCGTCCCGACGCCATCGTTGCGACCGGCCGCAGCGATTATCCGAACCAGGTCAACAACGTTCTGGGCTTCCCCTATCTGTTCCGGGGCGCGCTGGACATCCACGCCCGCGCCATCAACGATGAGATGAAGATTGCCTGCGCCCGCGCGCTGGCCCAGCTGGCGCGCGAGGACGTGCCCGATGAGGTCGCCGTCGCCTATGGCCGCAAGCTGCAGTTCGGCCGCGATTACATCATCCCGACGCCCTTCGATCCGCGCCTGATCCACGTCATTCCTCCGGCCGTCGCGCAGGCGGGGATGGAGACCGGCGTTGCCCGCCGCCCGATCATCGACATGGAGGGTTATGTCCAGTCGCTGAAGGCGCGGATGGACCCGACGGCGGCCATTCTGCAAGGCATCCACGCGCGCGCGCGTCAGGCGCAGGCTCGCATGATCTTCGCCGAGGGCGACGACCCGCGCGTGCTGCGCGCCGCCGTCGCCTGGCAGCGGGGCGGCATGGGCACCTCCCTTGTCGTCGGGCGCGAGAATGACGTGAAAGAGAAGCTGGAAGCCGCAGGCATGGGCGATGCCGCGCGCGAACTGACCATCGTGAACGCCAGCAATTCCCGACATCTGGACCAGTATCATGACGCGCTTTATGCCCGGCTGCAGCGCAAGGGCTTCGACCGCGAGGATTCGAACAAGCTGGTCAACCGCGACCGCCATGTCTTTGCATCGCTGATGCTGATGCATGGCCATGGCGACGGGCTGGTGACCGGTGCTACGCGCAAGAACGCGCATGTCCTGTCGCAGATCGGACGCGTCTATGATGTGACGCCGGCTGACGGCGCCGTCGGCATCACCGCCGTGCTGCACAATGGCCGGGTGATCCTGATGGGCGACACGCTGGTCCATGAATGGCCCGAGGCCGAGGATCTGGCCGATATCGCCACGCGCGGCGCGCATGTCGCCCGTGGGCTGGGGCTGGAGCCGCGGGTGGCTTTCCTCTCCTTCTCGAACTTCGGCTATCCGGTCAGCGAACGCGCCGTGAAGATGGCCAATGCCACCGAGGTTCTGGACCGGCGCGGCGTTGATTTCGAGTATGAGGGCGAAATGACTGTCGACGTGGCGCTGAACCCGGCGCAGGCGGCGAAATTCCCGTTCTCGCGTCTGACGGGTCCGGCAAACGTCATGGTGGTTCCGGCGCGGCACTCGGCCTCGATCTCGGTCAAGCTGTTGCAGGAAATGGCCGGGGCGACGGTCATCGGGCCGATCCTGACGGGCGTGCCGCAGCCGATCCAGATCTGCTCGACCGTGTCGACGGTGAACGACATCCTGAACATGGCCGCGATTGCAGCGGGCAAGCTGGGTCAGGTTCGTTAATCAGACGTTGGAGCCTGCCCCGGAAAAATCCGGGGCAGGGCGGTTTTTCAGGCGAAGGTGAAATCGTCCGCACCAAGAAGCCTGTGGTCGAAATTTGTAAGCGTGATCGAGACATTGCCGAAGCTGATGCGTGCATCCGCGCCAAGGTCAGTGATCGTAAGCTGATTGAAGGATTTCGGGCCGCCCTGAATGGTGATGCGGTCCTGCAAGTCGGTGAAATCGGTAATCCGGTCATTGCCGTCGCCAAGCGCGAAGACAAAGCGGTCCTGCCCCTGACCGCCGGTCAGCGTGTCGTTACCCAGACCGCCGCGCAGGGTGTCATTCCCGGCACCGCCCAGCAGCCGGTCATTCCCGCCCAGACCCCACAGCAGATCCTGCCCCGCGCCACCGTCCAGCGTATTGGCCAGGGCGCTTCCATAAAGCACGTCATTGCCCGCGCCCGAGATGACATTCTCGACGTTGCGGATGATGTCGGTGCCTTGTCCGGTGACCTGCGCCGTGGTCTGGAAAAGGTTCACCTTGATCGCTGCCGTGCCGGTGAAGCGCAGAGTGTCGATGCCCGAGCCGCCGTCGATCAGGTCGTTGCCAAGCCCGCCATCCAGTACGTCGTTCCCGGTGCCGCCGTCCAACTTATCCGCCCCGGCACCACCGGAAAGAGTGTCCGACCCGGCCATGCCCAACAAGATGTTGTTGCCCGCATTGCCGGTGATCGCGTTTGACAGACCATTGCCGGTGCCGTTGAGCGCGGCCTGACCCATCAATGTCAGATCTTCCAGATTCGATCCGAGCGTCCAGCTGATCGAGCTTTGCACCAGATCGCGCGGGTTCGGGACGTTCTGGAAGAAGGGCACGAAGCTTTCCTGGATCTGATCCAGAAGCGAGTTCACGACATAGGTGTCCGCCCCGTCGCCGCCGACCATCGTGTCGGCTCCAAGGCCGCCATCCAGCAGGTTACCGCCACTCCCGCCGACCAGCCGGTCATTTCCGGCCCCACCGCGCAGGGTGTTGTAGCCGTCGCCGATCCAGGCATCCAGAAGGTCATTGCCGTCACCGCCGTCCAGCAGGTTGCCCGAGGCCCCGCCCTTCAGCGTGTCATGCCCAAGCCCACCGATCAGATGGTTGTAGTGCAGAAACGCGCCCTCCAAATAGTCGTCTCCGGCAAGACCGTTCATCTGTACGGTGTCGGTGAAAGGGAAGAGATTGGGCGCGATCAGCCGATCGTTTCGCGCTGTACCATTGATGATTCTGGGCATGTCTGTACCTGAGAACGAAGTTAGCCCCAGCCTAGCCCGCGCGCAGGCGTGTATCAAATAAAATTCAATAAAATCAAATAATTGGTTAACAGAACGTTAACCCTGCCGTCAATCGGCGTCCTGCGTATAGCACTCGCCCCGGTCCGCCTGCCGCTGGCGTTCACGGAAGCGCGCACGGTCGGCGTCGGTGTATTCGCCGTGGCATTGGTGGCAGGAGGCGCCTTCCTCGAATTCCGGGCGCAGCTTGTCGGCGGCGGAAATCGGGCGGCGACAGGCGTGGCAGAGGTCATACTCGCCCTGTTTCAGCCCGTGGCCAAGGCTGACGCGCTTGTCGAAGACGAAGCATTCGCCCTGCCAGAGGCTGTCGTCCTGCGGCACCTCCTCGAGGTATTTCAGGATCCCGCCTTTCAGGTGAAAGACCTGATCGACGCCTTCGGACAGCAGGAAATTCGTCGATTTCTCGCAGCGGATGCCGCCGGTGCAGAACATCGCGATGCGCTTGTTGTGGAAGCGATGAGCGTTCTCGCGCCACCAGGCGGGGAAATCGCGGAAGCTTTTCGTCTGCGGATCGACCGCGCCTTCGAAGGTGCCGATACGGACCTCGTAATCGTTGCGGGTGTCGATCACGGCGACATCGGGGGCGCTGATCAGCGCGTTCCATTCGCTGGCCGTGACGTAATTCCCTACCGAGGCGGTGGGGTCGACGTCCGGCTGTCCCATGGTGACGATCTCGCGCTTCAGGCGGACCTTCATGCGACCGAAGGGCATCTCGGTCGCGGTGCTTTCCTTCCACTCCAGCGTGGCGCAGCCGGGCAGGGCGCGGATGTGGTCCAGCACGGCGTCAATGCCCGCGCGGGTACCCGCGATGGTGCCGTTGATGCCTTCGCGTGCCAGCAGCAGCGTGCCGCGCACGCCATTGGTGCAGGCGATCCGCGCCAGCGGCGCCTTCAGCGCCTGGGGGTCGGGAAAGCGGGTGAAATGGTAAAGCGCGGCGACGGTCAGCATGGCTGGCCCATAGCGCCGCAGGCGTTTCGGATCAAGATGCGGGGCGGGGATTCGGGCGTGATCCCTGCGACAAAGGGATGGTTTCACCGATTGACGCTCGTTTCCCGGACCCCTACGACTTTGGCAAACGGAGATTGGACCATGACCAAAGCCCTGATCGTCGTCGATATGCAGCTGGACTTCTGTCCGGGCGGGCGTCTTGCCGTCGCGGGCGGGGATGAGATCGTCGCGCCGATCAATGCGATGATGGACGGTTTCCAGACCGTGGTCCTGACGCAGGACTGGCATCCTGCGGATCACGCCAGCTTTGCCGACAACCATCCGGGCGCCGAGCCTTTTTCGGTCACGGAAATGCCTTATGGCCCGCAGGTGCTGTGGCCGCGCCATTGCGTCATCGGCTCGGACGGGGCCGGGTTTCACCCGGGCATCCGCACGGACCGCGCCGATCTGGTGATCCGCAAGGGCAGCAATCCGGCCATCGACAGCTATTCCGCATTCTTCGACAATGACCACCGCACCGCGACGGGGCTTGCAGGCTATCTGCGCGACCGGGGCGCCACGGATCTGACCTTCGTCGGGCTGGCCCACGATTTCTGCGTCGCCTGGTCGGCCATCGATGCGGCCCGTCTGGGCTTCAATGCCACCGTGGCCGAGGCGGCCTGCCGGGCCATCGACCTTGACGGCTCATTGGCGAAGGCGCGGCAGGACATGCGCGAGACAGGAGTCACCCTGACATGATGATACCCACCGTCGACATCGCCACGCGCGTCTATAACCACAAGTGGAAGATCGACCCGATCGTCCGCTCGCTGATCGACACCGATTTCTACAAGCTGCTGATGTGCCAGTCGGTGTTTCGCAACCGGCCCGACACCAATGTCACCTTCAGCCTGATCAACCGCTCGACCAGCATCCGGCTGGCCGATCTGATCGATGAGGGCGAGCTGCGCGAGCAGCTGGATTACGTGCGCGGCCTGTCGCTGACGCGCGGCGAAAGCACCTGGCTGCGCGGCAATACCTTCTATGGCAAGCGCCAGATGTTCCGCCCGGATTTCATGGAGTTCCTCGAAAACCTGCGCCTGCCCGCCTATCATCTGGAAAAGCGTGACGGCCAGTATGAGCTGACCTTCGAAGGCAAATGGCCCGAGGTCATGCTGTGGGAAATTCCCGCGCTCGCGATCATCATGGAGCTGCGCTCTCGCGCCGTCCTGAAGGATATGGGCAAGTTCGAGCTGCAGGTGCTTTACGCCCGCGCCATGGCCCGGCTGTGGGAAAAGATCCAGGAGCTGGACAAGCTGGGCTCCGACCTGCGCATCGCCGATTTCGGCACCCGGCGGCGGCACAGCTTCCTGTGGCAGGACTGGTGCGTGCAGGCGATGATCGAGGGGCTGGGCGATCGCTTCATCGGCACCTCGAACTGCCTGATCGCCATGCGCCGCGACATTGAGGCCATCGGCACCAATGCCCATGAGCTGCCCATGGTCTATGCAGCACTTGCGACCTCGGAAAATGAACTGCGCCAGGCCCCCTACCGCGTTCTGGCCGACTGGCACGAGGAACATGACGGGAATCTGCGCATCATCCTGCCGGACACCTATGGCAGCGCGCATTTTCTGGAACACGCGCCCGGCTGGCTGGCTGGCTGGACCGGCATTCGCATCGATTCCGGCGATCCGGCCGAGGGGGCCGAGCTGGCCATCCGCTGGTGGCAAAGCCGGGGCGAGGACCCGCGCGAAAAGCTCATCATCTTCTCGGACGGGCTGGACGTCGCCAAGATGGCCGAGCTGTTCCAGCAGTTCCACGGCCGGGTGAAGGTCAGCTTCGGCTGGGGCACGCTGCTGACGAATGATTTTCGCGGTCTGGTGCCGGGTGATGGGCTCGCGCCCTTCTCGCTGGTGTGCAAGGCGGTGGCGGCCGACGGGCGTCCCACGGTCAAGCTGTCGGACAACCCCGAAAAGGCCACCGGCCCGAAGGATGAGATCGAGCGCTACAAGCGCATCTTCGAGGTCGGCGCGCAGAAGGCGATGAAGGTCGAGGTCTAGGGGACCTCACTCCATCGCGGCGATCATCTCGACCCGCGTGGCGTGGCGGCCGCCTTCGAATTCCGCGCCGAGGAAGGCGTCGACAATATCCAGCGCCAGCGCGTCACCCACGACGCGCGCGCCGATCGACAGCATATTGGCGTCATTGTGCTGCCGGATCATGCGGGCCGAGAATGCTTCGGAACAGACGCCGCAGCGGATGCCCTTCACCTTGTTCGCGGCCATCATGATGCCCTGTCCGGTGCCGCAGAGGATGATCCCAAGCCTGCAATCGCCCGAGGCGACACGATGCGCGGCGGCCTCGCCATGTTGGGGATAGGGCGTGCTTTCCTCGGTCATGGGGCCAATATCGACCACTTCCCAGCCCTTCTCGGTCAGATGGGTGGCGATCAGGCCGCGCAGCCGCAGGGCCGAGTGATCGCTGGACAGCACGATGCGCTTCTTGGCATTCATTTGGTTCGTTCCTGTTTGTCAGGTCGGGTTTTTGCACTGGCCTGCACCGCCGGGATCGCCCCGACGGCCATGAATTTAAGGCCTGTCGCGCCATTTGTTGACCAGCGGATAGCGGCGGTCCAGCCAGAAGGCGCGGGTCGAGACGCGAGGCCCGGGTGCTGCCTGATAGCGTTTCCATTCGCTGGTCAGCAGCAGATGCTGGACCTTCATCACCGTGTCGGCGTCAAAGCCGCGGGCGACGATTTCCTTGACCGAGGCGTCATCCTCGATCAGCCCGGTCAGGATGGCGTCCAGCACGTCATAGGGCGGCAGGCTGTCCTGATCCTTCTGGTCGGGGCGCAGCTCGGCCGAGGGCGGTTTCGAGATGATGCGCGGCGTGATGACCTCGCCCGCGCGGCCCAGCATCCAGTCGCGATGGTTCTGGTTGCGCCAGCGGCAGGTCTCGAAGACGCGGGTTTTATAAAGATCCTTCAGGGGATTATAGCCGCCCGCCATGTCGCCATAGATGGTGGCATAGCCGACCGCGACCTCGGATTTGTTGCCGGTGGTCAGCAAAAGGCCCCCGAACTTGTTCGAAATCGCCATCAGCATCACGCCGCGCAGGCGGGACTGGATGTTTTCCTCGGTCGTGTCGGGCTTGGTGCCCTCCATCAGATGGGCAAGTGCATCCGTCACCGCGTCACGGGCACCGTCGATCTGCACGGTGTCGATGCGGATGCCCAGACGCCCGGCGCAGTCGCTGGCATCCTCAAGGCTCGCGGCCGAGGTGTATTCGCTGGGCAGCATCACGCAGCGCACATTTTCGGGGCCGATGGCATCGGCGGCGATAGTCGCGACCAGCGCCGAGTCGATGCCGCCCGACATTCCCAGCAGCGCCGTCTTGAAGCCCGATTTGTGCATGTAGTCGCGCAAACCCTCGGTGATCGCGCGGTAATCCTGTTCCCATTCATCGGGCTGATGGTCCATGCGACCCTTTTCGGCCCGCCAGCCCTGCGGCGTGCGGATGAAATCGACATGGGTGACGATCTCGTCAAACGGAGCCAGCTGGACGACCTTTTCGGCGCCGCCCTGCGGTCCGGGGTTCAGGACGAAACTCGCGCCGTCATAGATCTGGTCATCCTGCCCGCCGACCGAGTTCAGATAGACCACCGGCAGATCGCTTTCCACGACGCGGGCCACCAGATGCGACATGCGCAGGTCCAGCTTGTTGCGGTGATAGGGGCTGCCGTTCGGGATCACGAGGATCTCGGCCCCGCTTTCGGCCAGCGTCTCGGTGACATCGGGCCACCAGGCGTCCTCGCAAATGGGGCTGCCGATGCGCACGCCGTTGATGCTGTAGGGGCCGCTGATCGGGCCCGGATCGAACAGGCGCAGCTCATCGAACAACTGCTTGTGCGGCAGATCGTGCTTCAGCACGCGGGCAATGACCTTGCCGCCTTCCAGGATGAAATAGGCGTTGTAAAGCTTGTCGCCCTGCCGGAAGGGGCCACCGATGCCGATGGCGGGACCGTCTGCGCAATCCTGCGCCAGTGCCTCGATGGCGGCGACCGCCTGATCGGCGAAGACATGTTTCAGCACCAGATCCTGCGTCTGATAGCCGGTGATGAACATCTCCGGCAGCGCCAGCATCTGGGCATCCGCCTGACGCGCCTGCTCCCATGCGGCGCGGGCCTTGGCGGCATTGCCCGCAAGATCTCCGACGGTCGGGTTCAGCTGTCCAAGAGTAAGGCGGAAACGATCGGCCATCACGGTCTCCCTGCTGGATTTGGTTCAAGTGATAGGCGACGACGCGGCAAAGGAAAAGTCGGCCTTTGCGCCCGGGCGCGCCATCGGGTAAAGGGGCGTGAAGAACAAACAGGCGGAGGCAGGACCGATGAAGGCAGCGATTGTCGCGATGGCGATGATACTGGCCGGCGCGGGCATGGCCGGTGCACAGGCGGTCGTCACCAAGCAATATGACGATGGCGGTGTCTATGAGGGCACCTTTCGCAACGGCAAGCAGCACGGGCGCGGCACCTATCGGCTGCCCTCGGGGTTCGAATATACCGGCGATTGGGTCGAGGGCGAGATCCTGGGGCAGGGCATCGCCAAATTCCCCAATGGCTCGGTCTATGAGGGCAGCTTTGCCAAGGGCCGCCCGAACGGCAAAGGCAAGATCACCTATGCCGACAAGGGCACCTATGAGGGCGACTGGCTGGACGGCCAGATCACCGGGCAGGGGATCGCGAATTACGCCAATGGCTCGGTCTATGAAGGCGGGTTCCTGAACGCGCTGCATGACGGGCAGGGCGTGCTGACGCAGCCCAACGGCTATCGCTATCAGGGCGACTGGAAACAGGGCGTCAAAGAGGGGCAGGGCAAGATCACCTATCCCGATGGCGCGATCTATGAAGGCGGCATGGTGGGCAACCAGCGCTCGGGTCGCGGGAAGCTGACGATGCCCGACGGGCTGGCCTATGAGGGCGAGTGGTCGGCCGGGCAGATGAGCGGGCAGGGCAAGCTGGTCCAGCCCTCGGGCGACACCTATGAAGGGCGCATGGCCAATGGCAAGCGTGAGGGGCAGGGCATCGCCGTCTATTCGAACGGCGACCGCTATGAGGGCAATTTCCGCGCCGACAAGCATGACGGCACTGGCACCTTTACCGGCACGGACGGCTATGTCTATGTCGGCGACTGGGTGCAGGGCCGCATGGAGGGCCTTGGCCGCATCACCTATCCCGACGGCTCGGTCTATGAAGGCGCGCTGAAGAACGACATGCCCGACGGGCGCGGGCTGATCACCTATCCCGATGGCGCGACCTATGAGGGCGACTGGCTCTCGGGCGTGATCGAGGGGCAGGGCGTCGCGAAATACGCCAACGGTCTGGTCTATGAGGGCGGCTTCAAGCGCGGCCGCAACGAAGGCCAGGGGCGCATGACCTATCCCGACGGCTATGTCTATAACGGCGCCTGGCGCGAGGGGCAGCGCCACGGCATGGGGCAGGCGACCTATGCCGATGGCACCACCTATGACGGCAATTTCGTCGATGGCCTGCGCGAGGGCAAAGGCCGCCTGATCGCGCCCGACGGTTTCCGCTATGAGGGCAACTGGAAAGACGGCGAGATCGATGGCGACGGCGTTGCCACCTATCGCAACGGCGATGTCTATACCGGCCATTTCGTCGCCGGAAAGCGGCAGGGCAATGGCGTCATGCGCTATGCCACGGGCGAGGTCGACTCCGGCGAATGGCAGGACAACCGTCTGGCCAAGCCCGATGATGCCACGGGCGAGGCTGCGCCGGATGCTCCCGCGCCCCAGACGCCCGAGGCCACGGTGCCGGCAGAACCCGCGACCGAATAAGGTCGCGGCGCTTCGGCCCTAGTCGATCAGACGGCTGGCCGCGCTTTCGGGCCAATGCGCGAAGGGCAGCACCCTGCCGTCGCGGCGGCTTTCGGCGACCAGCGCCAGATCAACCTCGGCCGTGACCCAGCCCGGCTGGTCCATCTGTCCCTCGGCAATGATGCCCGATTCCGGCCAGAGCCCGTCCGAGGGTGCATAGATCGCCGCGATCCCCCGGTTTTCGTCAATCGCCGGGTTCCAGTCGCAATCGCCGACCGTGGGCGATTGGACGATCACGCATTGACACTCCAGCGCGCGGGCCATCGAGCCGATGCGCACCCGGTTGAAGCCCGCGACCGTATCGGTGCAGGAGGGCACGAGGATGATCTCGGCCCCGGCCTCGGCCAGCGTGCGGCCCAGCAGGGGAAACTCGCTGTCATAGCAGATCAGCACGCCCAAACGCCCGACCCTGGTGTCAAAGACGCGCAGGCCGGGGGCGCCGATGACGTCCCAATCCTCACGCTCGAACCGGGTCATCACCTGCTTGTCCTGATGGCCGACGATGCCCTCGGGGCCAAACAGGACCGCGCGGTTATAGGGGCGGCCCGCTTCGAACACCGGGCCGGAGGCGGCGAGGATGTAAAGGGCATGCGCCTTCGCCAGATCCAGATGCAGCCGGTCGCGGGCCTCGGCATGGCGGGCGACCTCATGCAGCGACTGCTCCAGATCGGCCGCGATCTCGCGCCCACCCAGCGAGGCCAGCTCCATCGCGCCATATTCGGGGAAGACGATCAGGTCGCAATCCGCGACCTCCTCGACCCAGCGGGTGATCTTCGCCGCGTAATCGGCAAAGCTGTCGAACCAGTCGAACGGATAGGCAGAGGTGGCGATCCTGACCTTGGTCACAGCGATTTCATCCAGAATTGCAGAGGTTTCTTGGTAGAGGACGCTTCGCCGATGTCTTTCCAGTCGAACTCGGCGATGACGCCCGGCAGGGGGGCATAGCCGCGCTTGCGCCAGAACCCGTCCAGCGGGCGGTAATCGGCGGGATGCGCGGGGTGATCGTCGGGGCGGACGACGCGGCAGAAGGTGCTGTAGCGGCGGCCAAGGGCGCGGCCCTGCGCCTCACGCCCGTCGAAGAAGGCGTGGCCGAGGCCATGGCCGCGATATTCCGGCAGCAGCACCGATTCCGCGCAATAGAAGATTTCGTCCAGCTTCTCGGGGCGGTGGGCGAAGGCGGCGGCGAAATCGCCCGCGTGATCCTCCATCGGCGCGCCGGTCGAGGCGCCGACCATCCGCTGGCCGTCATAGGCCGCGACGACGACCGAGCCGGGCGACTGATAGGCCTTCAGATAGTCGCGCTCATAATCCAGATCGCCGTCGTAAAGATAGGGCCAGTCCCTGAACACGGCGATGCGCAGGCGGGCCAGATCCTCCAGAACCTCGCCCACCGCCTCGCCCGTCAGGATACGGGTGGTGATCATCCGACGACCTGCCGGGTCCATTCGTTCAGGTTGTAATAGGTGGTCACGCGCGCGATCTTGCCGTCGCGGATGGTGAAGAAGGTGCCAGCGGGCAGGCGATAGGTCTGGCCCGCAGCCTCGGGCAGGCCCTCATCGGTTTTCAGATAGGTCCCGTTCACCACAAATTCCGCCGCCGCACGGTCGCCCGCCTCATTCGCGAAGATCACGATATCGGTCAGGTTTTCCTTGTAGCTGGTGGTCATATGCGCGTTGAATTCGGCGAACATGTCCTTGCCGCGACGGATGCCGCCTTCGTTCACGTGATGCTCGACCTCATCATGCAGATAGGTCAGCATCTCGTCGGTACGTCCGGCGTTGAAGGCGTCGTAATAGGCGGCGATCAGGGCTTTGGTATCCATGGCGGTCTCCTGCAGGTTTTCCCCGGTCTACCTTGCCAAAGGGGGCGCGTCACCTCCACCCTTAGGGGGACCGGGACCGGGGCGACAATTCCGTTCCCATTCCGGCGCAACTCGTGTAGCGGCAGGGCACGCCGCCCATAGCCCGTGCAAGGACCTGTTCTGATGGTTGAAGTGATGCCCCCGCGCCAGATTGACTGCTTCAAGGCCTATGACGTGCGCGGTCGGCTGGGGACCGAGCTGGACGCCGATGTCGCCTATCGGATCGGCCGTGCCTTCGCCCAGTCGCGGCAGGCGCGTCAGGTGATCGTCGGGCGCGACAGCCGCGCCACATCACCCGAACTGGCCGCCGCCCTGATCCGTGGCCTGAACGATGGCGGCGCGGATGTGCGCGATCTGGGCCTTGCCGGCACCGAGGAAATGTACTTTGCCACCGCCCATTTCGGTGCCGATGGCGGGATCGAGGTGACGGCCTCGCACAATCCCATCGACTATAACGGCATGAAGCTGGTGGGCGCAGGCGCAGCACCGCTGGACCCCGAGACCGAGTTTGCCGAACTGGCGCGCTTTGCCTCGGCGGGCGGGTTTGCCCCCGCGCCGCGTCAGGGCCAGACCCGCCCCTTCCCCGAGGCGCGCGCGGCCTACGCCAGCGCCGTGGCCGATTTCATCGACGCCAGCGCGATCCGCCCGATGCGCGTGCTGGTGAACGCCGGGAACGGCACCGCCGGGCCGACCTTCGATGTCATCGCCGATGAGCTGGCCCGCCGTGGCGCGCCGCTGGAGTTCATCCGGCTGAACCATGACTCCGATGCCAGCTTCCCGAACGGCATCCCGAACCCGCTTCTGCCGGAAAACCAGCCCATGACCGCCGAGGCCGTGCGCGCGCATGGGGCCGATCTAGGCGTCGCCTGGGACGGCGATTTCGACCGCTGCTTCTTCTTCGATGCGACCGGCCGGTTCATCGCGGGCGAATATATCGTCGGGCTGCTGTCCGCCGCGTTTCTGGAAAAGCATCCCGGCGCGAAGATCGTCCATGACCCGCGCGTCGTCCTGAACACCCGTGCGATGATCGCCGATGCCGGGGGCGTCGCGGTCGAGGCCCGGACCGGGCATGCCTTCCTCAAGCGCGCCATGCGCCAGTCGGGCGCGATCTATGGTGGCGAGATGTCGGCCCACCATTATTTCCGCGATTTCCACTTTGCCGACAGCGGCATGATCCCCTGGCTGCTGGTGGTCGAGCTTCTGTCGCTGAAGAACCTGTCGCTGGCCGATCTGCTGTCGGCGCGGATGCAGGCCTATCCCTCCTCGGGTGAGATCAACTTCCGGCTGGCGGACCCCGACGGTGCCATCGCCCGCGTCGTCGCGCAGTTCGGCCCCAAGGCCGAGCGTCGTGACGATCTGGACGGGATCAGCCTGGAATTCGCGAACTGGCGCTTCAACCTGCGCCGCTCGAACACCGAGCCGGTGGTGCGTCTGAACGTCGAATCGCGCGGGGATGCGGCGCTGGTCGCCGCCAAACAGGCCGAGATCGAAGCCCTGCTGAAGGGCTGAGCGCGCCTTATTTCGTCAGCTGCGCCGGTTGTGCCGCCGGGGCCGAATGTGGCACGCGCAGGATCGCCTCATGCAGCGCGATGGCCTCTTCCAGATCCTCGCAGACGGTCAGGTGCCCGCGATCCAGCACCGCGCCCATGTTGCACATGCCCCGGATCGTCGGCATCGAGTGGCTGACCACGATGGCGCCCGAAGTGCTCATCCGCTCATTGAAGACGCGCTGCGATTTGGCGCGGAAATCGGCGTCGCCGACGCTGGTCACCTCGTCCACCAGATAGGTGTCGAAATGGATGCCCATGCTGGTGCCCATCGCCAGACGCGAGCGCATCCCCGAGGAGTAGCTCATGAACGGCTGGTGGTAATGCGCGCCCAGTTCCGCGAAATCGGCGACGTAATCGACCAGCTCATCGGTGTCGACGCCATAGATGCGCGCGACGAAACGCACGTTCTGGGCCCCGGTCAATTCGGGGTGGAAGCTGCCCGCAAAGCCAACGGGCCATGAAATGGTCCCGTTGGACAGCACCTTGCCACTGGTCGGCGACACGGTGCCCGCGATCATCCGCAAAAGCGTCGATTTCCCCGCGCCGTTGCGGCCCAGCAGCGCCACCGACGAGCCGGTGGGGAAATAGGCGTTCAGATTGTCCGCCACGCAATGCAGCCGCCCCTTCAGGCGATAGATCTTGGTCAGGTTCTCCAGCCGGATCATGGGTCAGCTACGGTCGCGGATACTGTAGTAAACCAGCGCCATGATGGACCAGCCAACCAGCAGAAGGCCCGCCACCATCGCCAGCAGCCACAGCCGCGCCGGTTCGATCGAGCTTTGCGCGATCTTTGGCGTGATATGTGCGGCCAGATAGCGCGACTTGCGCTGGGCTTCGACCGTCGCCGCCTCATAGTTGACGCGGGCGGCGCGATAGGCGCCTTCGGCAAACTCACGGTCGACGGCCAGTTTTTCGTATTCGGCCATCAGCTGGGCATAGCTTTCGCCCTCGGGTCCTTGACCCGGATTGCCGAACTTGCCACGCTCGGTGTCGATCAGGCGGCGCAGCGCGTCGATTTTCTGCTGCGATTGCGTGACGCGGTGGTCCGTGGGGCGCGCGTTCTCCAGCAGCAGGTCATGGGCGACCAGCGCCTCGGCCAGCTGCGCCTGCAGCCCGCTGAGCACGCCCATCTGCCCGGCCAGATCGGCCTGCGGATCGACGATCAGAGAGCTCATCCGGAAGGCCGTCATCGCCTGACGTGTCGTGGTCAACTCCAGCCGGGCCTTTTCCAGCTCGGCCCCGGCAAGGCGGGTCGCATCCTCGCGTGCGATGGCCGACAACTCGTTGATCTTGTCCGAGCTTTCGTCAAACACCGCCTGTGCGATCTCTTGCGCATCTTCGGGTGAGAAGGCGCTGATGCGCAGCGTGATCAGCTGCGTGCTGGTGTCGTAAAGCACGCGGACCTGCCGCTGCCAGTAATCCGTCAGATCCTCGATATGGCCGGCCGGGTTGAAGGCAAAGACGAAGTCCTGCGGCCAATCGCGCGAGAAACGCGCCCGCAGGTCCAGCTTTTCGTCGATCTTCTCGACCATGTCCTGGCTGCGGATGTATTCGTAAAGAATATCGGTGTCCGAGGTTGTTCCGCTGCCCCCGGCCAGAGGCGCAAGGCCACCCAGCAGGTCAATCGTGGGCGACGAATCCTCTTTGTGGACCGAGAAGCCGACGCTCGAGACATATTGATCCTCGGCGCGCGTCCAGAGGTAGATGCCCCAGAGGATCGACGGAATGACCACGATCACGATGAACGAGATCAGCAAAAGCCAATGCCGCTTGCGCGGCTGGGCAATCGCCACCGTCGGGCGGATGGGCGTCGCGTTCTGCGGCGGGGCAGGGCGCGCCACGGGCTGCGCGACGGCTTGAGCCACCGGCTGAGCGACGGGGCGCACGGGAATCGGTTGCTGCTGCGGGCGCGCGACCGGGACGGCATTCCCGGCGGGCTGGGCCTGCAGCGGTTGCGCCTGAAGCGGCTGCGCAGGCTTTGCCTGGGCTTGCATTGGCTGGGCTTGCATCGGCTGGCCTTGGGTGGGTTTGGCCTGCGGCTGCTGGCCTTGCGGCGCCTGCGGCTGCCCGGCTGCGGCGGGGCGCTGTTGCTGCGGCTGGGCGGGCGCGCCCTGTGCCGCGGGTGCCTGACCCTGAGGCGGCATCGTTTGACCCTGAGGCTTTGCAGGCTGCGCTGCCGGTGTGGCGGCTGGCTGTTGGGTTGCGCCCTGCTGGCCCTGCGGCGCAGGGGCAGGTTGCGCCTGCTGGGTCAGCGGGCGGCTTTGGAATGGGCGCTCGGTTTCAGTCGAATTCGGCTGATCGGAGGAGAGGATCTTGTCCTGACCGGCCGACTGATCATTCCGTGCATTGGCCGGATTAGGCTGGTTGGTCACGTTAATGACGCTTTCGCTGGTTTACCTTTTCGCCGCATTTGTTACATATTGCCGCGCGCCAAGACCAGCCTCTGCGTTCACATGTCCGATATTCCCATTCCAAACCGCAAACCTCAGAAGCCCGGAAAGATCGGGCCCCGCTTCCGCTCGGTGCGAATCATCGTGGCGCTTATGCTGCGTGAGATCTCGACGACCTATGGTCGCTCGGCAGGCGGATATCTGTGGGCCGTGCTTGAGCCGGTGCTGGGCGTGACCCTGCTGACGGTCATTTTCAGCATGACGCTGGCCAAGCCCAGCCTGGGGACAAACTTCCCGCTGTTCTATGCGACGGGCTTCCTGCCCTTCGTCATGTTCAACGACATGTCGAACAAGATCGCGCAATCGATCCGGTTCTCGAAGCCGTTTCTGGCCTATCCCAGCGTGACCTTTCTGGACTCGATGGTCGCGCGTTTGCTGTTGAATGCGCTGACACATACGGCAGTTCTGGCCATCGTGCTGGTCGGCATCTTCGTGATTTTTCAGCTGCCGCTGGTCATCGATCTGGGGCCGGTGGCCGAGGCGCTGGTGCTGCTGACCCTGCTGGCCGCGGGGGTCGGGACGGTCAACTGCTACCTGATTTCGACCTTCCCGATTTGGGAGCGCGCCTGGCAGATCATCACCCGGCCGCTGTTCCTGATCTCGGGGATCTTCTTCCTCTATGACATGATGCCGCCGAAGGCGCAGGCGATTCTGTGGTACAATCCGCTGATCCACTGCATTGGTCTTTTGCGGTCAGGGATCTATCCGACCTACAAGAGCGACTATGTGAGTCACGGCTATGTGATCGGGGTATCGGTTGCGCTGCTGCTGCTTGGCCTGCTGCTGCTGGTACGGAATTACCGCCGCCTGCTGGAACGCTAGAGCAGAAGATCTGATTCGCTGATGGCTCCGGCCCCCAGAAGCTGGATCGAGTGGTCGATGCGCCCGTCGCCGTTTCGATCAATGCAGAGCATACGCCCCAGCCCCTTGATCCATTCGAGTCGCACCTCGGGGGCGCTGCCCGAAAAGGCAGCCCAGCCGATGAACGAAAGACCCGACCCGCGCAGGTCGATCATATCCTGGCCGACGGTGAAATCAGTGATGGTGTCGCGTTGATTGTCGAAATCGGCGGGATAGAACACGAAGACATCCCGGCCTGCTCCACCCGTCAGCCGATCCGCTCCCTGTCCGCCTTGCAGGGTGTCGTTGCCCGCGCGGCCCCAAAGCGTGTCCTGCCCGGCTGCCCCCAGAAGGATGTCGTTGCCGTCACCGCCATCCATCGAGTCGTTCCCTTCGCCCCCCCAGAGGGTGTCGTTACCCGCACCACCCGACAGCGTGTCATTGCCGTTCTGGCCTGCCAGAAGGTCATGCCCGGCACCGCCCCACAAAACGTCATTGCCACTGGCGCCCCACAACTGGTCATTGCCGAAGCCGCCTGACAGGAAGTCATTGCCCGCGCCGCCGAACAGAGAATCGTTGCCGTCGCTGCCATCCAGCGTGTCATTGCCATCATTGCCCAGCAGACTGTCATTGCCGATGCCGCCGAAAAGCTGGTCGTTGCCCGCCCCTCCATGCAGCGTGTCGTGGCCATGGCGCCCCATCAGGCGATCATTGCCGCCCCCACCAAACAGCAGGTCATTACCTTCGCCACCATCCAGAACGTCATTGCCGTCATGGCCGAAGATCGTGTCATGGCCCACCCCGCCGGCGACGGTATCATTGCCGCCCCCGGCATAGATCAGGTCGTTGCCGCCGCCGCCGTAAAGCGTGTCGTTCCCCCCGCCGGTCTGGATCGTGTCGTTGCCCTCTCCGCCCACGACGAGGTTGCGCCCGAACAGATCGCCGATCAGGTCATTGCCCGCGTCACCCATAAGGGTGTCATCACCGGGACCACCATAGAGGGTGTCATTGCCTGCCCCGCCATACAACTTGTCGTTTCCGGCCTCACCTAATAGCAGGTCATTGCCCTCGCCGCCCCAAAGGGTGTCGTTCCCCGCACCTCCCGACAGCATGTCATTGCCGAAATCGCCAAACAACAGGTCGTTCCCCGGCCCACCATAAAGCTTGTCGTCGCCAGCCTCACCTCGCAGCGTGTCATTGCCATCCTGCCCGCGCAGCGTGTCCCGGCCCGCGCCGCCCAACAGCGTGTCATTGCCCAATCCACCGTTCAGGACGTCGTTTCCGGTCCCGCCCAGCAGCATGTCGTTGCCCGCCAGCCCCTCGATCACCGAGCCATAGCGCGTGGCCACCAGCCTGTCGTTCTTCACCGTGCCGGTGATATAGGTGGTCATGTCGGGCGGGGCGTAGTGGGCGATGTGGAAGACCTCATTGCCGAAAAAGTCGCGCTGGATGGTCCTGCCGTCACGGGTTCTGATCCAGATGACCGAGTCGCCGAAGAACAGCTTGATCCCGTCCGGCTGCGGGACGATGGTCAGCTGCCAGATGCTGCGGATCATGCCCAGCATCGACAGGTCCAGCCGGTCGACGCCAGGCTCAAAATCCATGATATTGATGCGTCCATTGGTCGGCAGCGGCACGAAAGTATCGGCTCCGTTCCCACCCCTCATGGTGATGGTCCCGCCGCCGCCGATCAGCGTGTCGTCGCCATCGCCGCCATGCAGCGAGGTGGTGCTGCGCGTCGCCTGCATAAGGTCGTTGCCGGTGGTACCGTCCTGACGCCCGGCACCCACCAGCCTCGTCTGGCCGATCCGACCGGGATCGAACATGATCTGGGTGATGCCGCTTTCGGTTTTCGAGGCGACGAACAGCACGATCTTGCCGCCGATCACCGTCGCCGACAAAGCCGAGACCTTGGCCAGCGACCATTCATCGGCGTCAACCAGCGTCTCGACATGCAAAAGCTTGCCATCGGGCAGCACGGTGAAGACCGTCAGCCCGTCATCGCCGCCCCCCGCGAAGACAAAGGCGCGCCCGTTCAGCGTGACTGTGGTCAGGGCGGTGATGCCGTCGAAACGGGTCGTGCGCTCGTCGATGACGTGATCGATGGGTTCAAGCCCACCGGCCGAGGTGATGCGCATGGTCGTCAGTGACGAGCTTTGCGACGAACCCACGATCAGATAGGTGATGCCCCCCACCTTTACCGTTTCCAGATGGGTGGGCTGGTTCAGCCCGGTGCCCCGGTCTGACCAGATCGTCTCGGTGGGCCAGGTCTTGCCGTTCGGGTGCACCGCATGGATCGAGACGTAATTCCCCAGTGCAGAGGCGGTCAGCAGAAACACCCGCCCGCCCACCTCTACCGTGGTGACGTCACTGAGTTCGGCGCCCTTGACCGTCGGCGACTGGTGCAGCGTCGTGGTGCCCATATGGCTGAGCGCGCCATTCGCGCCCGTTTTCCAGATGTCGAAGGCCTGCGTGCCGTCGCGCGCCGAATAGATAAACTGCCCCTGCGCGGTCGAGAACTGGCCAAGGTGGATCACCTCGGCCGACAGTTTGGAAAGCGCCGTCTGCCCCATCAGATCGCCGCTGTCGCCCAGCATGACGCCACCGCCTGTCGCATGGCGAATGCCCACGCCAAAGACCGCCGCGCCGGAGTTCCAGTTCAGCACCTCGGCCGAGGGCGTGCCGATATAGCCCATGGCCGGACCGAAGGCGCGCCCCGCCATCCATGTGATCGGCTGGTCGGCTGCGGTGATCCGGTAAGCCCCGATGCCACCCCCGGTATGAGTGACCGAATAAAGCGCGCTGCCGCCTTTTCCGTGATAGACCGCCAGATCGGCGATGTTCGACAGGAAGACGGATTCGGGCTGAAGGAAGGTCGCAATATGACGGTAACGGAGCATGTCCAGACTGGCGCAAAGGGTAGGGCAGTCCCAAGGCTAGCCCCGGCAGGTTAATCTTCCGCAGCCATCCGCGCGCCCGGAAGTGGCTTTTTCCCAAGCATTTTAGGCTAAACTGCCGCATCCGCTGCGTCGCAAATGCCATGCGACTTGCGTCTTTGGGGCCTCTGGGCCATAGGTTTTCCGCGAAATCGGATCCAAAAGGTAGACGATGCAGATTGAACCGACCGCCCTTGCAGGGGTGCTGGTGCTGACCCCCGCAAGGCATGGTGATGCCCGCGGCTTCTTCTCGGAAAGCTGGAATCGCAAGACCCTGCGTGAGGCGGGTGTCGACCTGCCCGAATTCGTGCAGGACAACCATTCGCTGTCGGCCGCGACCGGCACCTTGCGCGGGCTGCATTTTCAGGCGCCCCCGCATGCGCAGGGCAAGCTGGTGCGCTGCGTGCGCGGCCGTTTGCTGGACGTCGCGGTGGATGTGCGCCTTGGCAGCCCGACCTATGGCCAATGGGTGGCCGAGGAGCTGTCCTTCGAGAATGGCCGCCAGCTGTGGGTCCCTGCAGGCTTCCTGCATGGTTTCCTGACCCGCGAGCCGGACACGGAAATTGCTTATAAATGTACCGACCACTATGCTCCGGAATGCGACGGCAGCGTCGCCTGGGACAGTGTCGGTATCGACTGGGGCGTGACGGCCGAGCCCGTCCTTTCGGCCAAAGACAAAGCGGCAGTGCCGTTTGCCGAATTCAAAAGCCCCTTCACCTATGAGGAGTACGCATGAAGATTCTAGTGACCGGCGGTGCGGGCTTCATCGGTTCGGCTGTCGTGCGCCTTGCTGTGGCGCGCGGGCATGAGGTGGTGAACCTCGACGCGCTGACCTATGCGGCGAATCTGGAAAATGTGGCCTCGGTGACGAACAGCCCGCTTTACAGCTTTGAAGAGGCCGATATCCGCGACCGTGCCGCGCTGGACCGTGTGCTGGAAAAGCACCGTCCCGACGCGATCATGCATCTGGCCGCCGAAAGCCATGTCGATCGTTCGATCGACGGGCCGGGTGCCTTCATCGAAACGAACGTCAACGGCACCTACAACCTGCTGGAGGCCGCGCGCGCCTATTGGCTGGCGGCTGGCAAGCCCGAGGGGTTCCGCTTCCACCACATCTCGACCGATGAGGTCTTCGGTTCGCTGGGCGAGGAAGGGCAGTTCACCGAAACGACGCCCTATGATCCGCGCAGTCCCTATTCCTCCAGCAAGGCGGCCTCGGACCATCTGGTCCGCGCCTGGCATGAAACCTATGGCCTGCCGGTGGTGCTGACGAATTGCTCGAACAATTACGGGCCGTTCCACTTCCCCGAAAAGCTGGTGCCGGTGGTGATCCTGAACGCGCTCTCGGGCAAGCCGATCCCGGTCTATGGCGATGGCGGCAACGTCCGCGACTGGCTTTACGTCGAGGATCACGCCGACGCGCTGCTTCTGGTGCTGGAAAAGGGCGAGATCGGCCGCAGCTACAACATCGGCGGCGAGAATGAGGCGAAGAACATCGATCTGGTGCGCACGATCTGCGCCGAGATGGATCGGCTGCGCCCCGAAAGCGCGCCGCATGACGCGCTGATCTCTTTCGTCACCGACCGGCCCGGCCACGATCGCCGCTATGCCATCGACCCCACCCGGATCCGCACCGAGCTGGGCTGGCGTCCCTCGGTCACGGTCGAGGAGGGGCTGCGCAAGACGGTGGAATGGTATCTGGCGAATGAAGACTGGTGGCGTCCGCTGCTGGAGCGTCAGGGCGTCGGGGAAAGGCTTGGAAAAGCATGACGAGTTTGCTGATTTTCGGGCGGACGGGTCAGGTTGCGACCGAACTTGCGCTTCTTGCCCCCGATGCGACGTTTCTGGGCCGCGATGACGTCGATCTGACCGATGCCGAGGCCTGTGCTGCCGCCATCCGCGCCTCGGGCTGCGATGCGGTGATCAACGCCGCCGCCTATACGGCGGTCGATCAGGCCGAGGCCGAAAAGGAACTGGCCTTCGCGATCAATGCCAGCGCGCCCGCCGCCATGGCCGCCGAGGCCGCGCAGCTCGGCATTCCTTTCGTCCATATCTCGACCGATTACGTCTTCGACGGCTGCGGCAAAGAGCCCTGGGTCGAGGGTGATCCGGGGCGTCCGCTGGGCGTTTATGGCTCATCAAAGCTGGCCGGAGAGCGTGGGGTCGCTGCGGCCCGCGGTCAGGCGGTGATCCTGCGGACGTCATGGGTGTTTTCCGCCCATGGCAGCAATTTCGTCAAGACGATGCTGCGCCTTGGCGCCGAGCGTGATGAGTTGCGCGTGGTCGCTGACCAGTTCGGCGGGCCGACCCCGGCTGCCGATATCGCGGCGGCCTGCCTGCGCGTCATCGAAGGGATGCGCGCTGACCCCAAGCGTCGCGGCATCTATCATTTCGCCGGTGAGCCGGATACGACCTGGGCCGGATTTGCCCGGGAAATCATGGCGCAGGCGGGGCTGAACTGCCAGATCATCGACATTGCGTCGACTGAATACCCGACCCCGGCACGGCGTCCGACCAATTCCCGTCTGGACTGCTCTGCCATCGCCCGTGACTTCGGGCTTCAGCGCCCGGACTGGAAACTGGGGCTGGCCAAGGTTTTGACGGAGCTGAAACAAGATGGATAAGACCCCCGAGACTGGCGCGGTCGCGCGCAAAGGCATCATTCTGGCCGGGGGCTCGGGCACGCGGCTTTACCCGATCACCATGGGTGTGTCGAAGCAGCTTCTGCCGATCTATGACAAGCCGATGATCTACTATCCGATCTCGGTCCTGATGCTGGCCGGCATCCGCGAGATCGCGATCATCACCACGCCCGAGGATCAGGAACAGTTCCGTCGCCTGCTGTCGGACGGCTCACAGTGGGGGCTGCGCTTCGAATATCTGGTCCAGCCCTCGCCCGACGGGCTGGCGCAGGCCTATCTTCTGGCCGAGGACTTCCTCGCGGGCGCGCCCTCGGCCATGGTGCTGGGCGACAACATTTATTTCGGCGGCGGCCTTCCGGGTCTGCTGGCGGCGGCGAATGCGCGGACCGAGGGCGGCACGGTCTTCGGCTATCGCGTCGCCGACCCCGAGCGTTACGGCGTCGTGGCCTTCGACGAGGCGGGCGTGGTGAAATCCATCATCGAAAAGCCGTCGGAACCGCCTTCCGATTATGCGGTGACCGGTCTCTATTTCCTCGATGGCACCGCGCCCGAGCGCGCGCGCGGCGTCAAGCCCTCGGACCGGGGAGAGCTGGAGATCACGACTCTGCTCGAAACCTATCTGCATGACGGGCAGCTGACGGTCGAGCGCATGGGCCGGGGCTATGCCTGGCTGGATACCGGCACGCATGCGAGCCTTCTGGACGCAGGAAACTTCGTCCGCACGCTGGAACAGCGTCAGGGCCTGCAGACCGGCTGCCCCGAGGAAATCGCCTTCAATCATCGCTGGATTGACGCCGATGCGCTGCGGGCACGGGCCAAGCTTTTCTCGAAGAACGCCTATGGCCAGTATCTCCTGCGGCTTCTGGGCTAACGGTCGGGGATTTTGCGTTTCCAAAAGGCGGGCATCGATGGCCCGCCTTTTTTGTCAGATCTCGCGCGGCTGACGCAGCCGTCCCGCAAGGGCGGCCGCCATCAGCGCGGCCGTTCCGGCACGCGTCTGCCGGTAAAGCCCCATCTGCAGGAACGCCGCCGCCGTCACCGCGCCGTTTGAACGGACCGCCGCGTCAAAGCGACCAAACAGCACCCGGTTCTCAGCCGTCATCAGCTCCGCCACCGGCGCGAGGGCGTCCTGGTTCTGCCCGATCCAGCCCGCGAAGGTTCCGTCAAACAGCATCGAAAGCCGTGCCGCCTTTGCCCGCGACGTGTCATTGCGCCCCATCAGATTGCCCGGGTGCTGGCGATAGAACAGCACCTGCGCGGCATCGCGGGTGATCTGCGCCCCGGCCGCACTCATCAACTGATAGGTCCACCAGTCATGCGACACGACATTCGCCGCCGCCGCATAAGGGGCGGCCTTCTGCATCAGCCTTAGGGCCGCCGAGTTCGCGACAATGGTGTTGCCGGGCATGCAGGCCTGAATCAGCGCGTTGCGAAAGTGCAATCCGCGCGCGTAATGCGGCGCAGGCGTCAGGACGTTCAGGCTCTCGTCACAGATGGTGGTGCGGGCGGCATAGACCGCGGGCCCGTCGCGCCCCTCCAGATAGCGGGCGGCAAGAGCCAGCTTTTCCGGCCTCCAGACATCGTCCTGATCGCAGAAGGCGAACCAGCCATCCGGATCGGCCTGACCGATCAGATGCAGGAAGTTCCGGGTGGCCCCCTTGCGCGGCCCGTCGATCACCCGCAACTTATGCGCGGGCTGCGAGGCACCAAACTCCGCAATCATATCCAGCGTGCCGTCGGTCGAGCCGTCATCCGAGACCAGCAGGTTCCAGCCGTCGTCGGACTGCGCCGCGATGCTGGCCAACTGCTCGCGCAGGAACGGACTGCCGTTATAGGTGGCAAGCGCGATGGTGATCGGTGGGTGCACGGTCTTTCCTGGCAGGCAAAACCTGCGTTTACAGGTGCTCGTTTGCGCTGACTACTCCCCTTGTTTGCGGAATTCCAGATCGTTGCGGCTATTGTTCCTGCCGGGCGATGTTTTCGATCAGAATGCCGGTCGCGAGCCCGTCCGTCGCCTTCTGTGCGGCATTCAGCAGTCCAGCGCGCAGCTTCGCCAGATGTGCCTCGGCGGTAAAGTTCCCGTCGAAGCCGCCGGTATTGGCGTGGATCATCAACGCGCTCAGCAGCGAATCCCGCAGCTTGTGCTCGCTTGCCTGAACCATCGACAGGTTCTCTTCGGCGGTTTCGACCGTCAGGGTCAGGATCATCACCGACTGAACATTGTCGTTGCGCAGGATCGGAATGAAGAACTCGGTCGGCATGCGAAACCAGGCGGCCTTCACCGGTTCTTTGCTGGTGGTGTCCGGCGTGGAGGCTGCTTCTTCTGCATCCGCCTCGGCCTTCGCGGGATCAGCGCCACGCAACCAGCTTCCGCCGAAGGCGCCTGCGGCAAACCCCGCCACGCAGAGGAGGATCACAATCAGTTTTTTCATCGGGCGGGCTCGTCAATAGGGCAGGATGATGTCGGCGATCTGCTGGCCATAGCGCGGCTGCTGCACATCGCTGATCTGGCCGCGCCCGCCGTACGAGATCCGCGCGCCTGCAATACGGTCATAGGCGATCTCATTCTTGCGGCCGATGTCCGAGGGGCGGACGAAGCCACTGACCGTCAGTTCGCGGATTTCGTAGTTCACACGGACCTCTTGCGTGCCCTGAATGCGCAGCACCCCGTTTGGCAGCCGCTCGGTGACGGTGGCGGCGATGCGCAAAGTCAGCTTGTCGCGGCGCGAGATGTTGCCGCTGCCCTTGAAGGCCGACGCGCCGCTGGCCTTGGCCAGTTCGTCCATGCTTGCGCCTTCGGGCAGGACGCTGTCGATGCGCTGAGGAATGCCCATCATCGACGGGAGCGAGACAGAGTCGTTCGCGCTGCGCGTCCGGCCCGAGCTGTTCTGCATCTCGGCCCGATCGTCGATCTGGATCACGACGGTCAGGATGTCGCCTCTTTGCTGGGCCCGTCGATCACCGACGATGGCCGATTGTCCGCCCGCCCAAAGCGAGGCACGCCCTTCCGCCGCGCCTTCCTCGAAGACGGGCAGGTCATAGCGGGACTGGGACATGGCCTGAAATTCGGCCGAGTCGTCTCCGGGTGACATGTCAGGCACGCTGCCGACATTCGAGATCCGCCCGCAGGCCGAGGTGATGAGGGCAAGGAGCAGGCATCCGCCCAGGGCGGCGTGGCGGGTCGTTGCAACAGAAATCATGGCGATTGTCCTAATATTGCCGCACGACGACGGTTCCGTCGGCGGCGACGCGTCCGGAGACGGTGATACGCGAGGCGTTGTTCATGACCCGGATGGTTTCCCCGGCGCTTCCGGCAGAAAGCGCCCGGCCTTCGGCATCAATCCGGAGGGATGCGTTCACATATGAAATGGTCACGATCTGGTTGCGGTCGATCAGCGTGGGGGTTGTCAGGGTCGCGGGGTTGATCTGACGGCCCTCATAGATGGTGACGCGGGTCTGACGGCCGAGAATGGGGTCGACCTCGTTTGTGTTGGCCGCGATGACATCGCTTGCGGCGATGACGGTGCCAGCCGGAAGGGTGCGGGCGGCGGTCACGGCTTCGGCGCTGGCAACAGCGGGGCAGAGGGCGGCCAGTATGGGAAGAAGATATCTCATCGGATCTGCACCGTAGCGCCCAGCATCTGGTCGGCGGCGGTGATCACCTTCGAATTCATCTCATAGCCCCGCTGAGCCTTGATGAGTTCGGTGATTTCACGAACGGGGTCGACCGAGCTTTCCTCAAGGTATCCGGCGCGCAAAGTGCCCAGCCCCTGTTCTCCGGGCAATGCGACCTGGGCATTGCCGGAGGCTTCCGTTTCCAGAAACAGGTTCGAGCCGATCGCTTCCAAACCCTTTTCGTTGATGAAATCCGCCAGCGTGATCTGGCCCAGGTTTTCGGGCTCTACGCGGTCGCTGAAATAGGCAAAGACCTCGCCCGAAGCATTGATCGTGATCGAGCGCGCCTCGGCCGGGATGGTGATGTCGGGGACCAGCGGAAAGCCGTCCGAGGTCACGATCTGCCCCTCGGCCGAACGTTTCAGGCTCCCGTCGCGGGTATAGGCCGAGATGCCCGAGGGCAGGGTCACCTCCAGATAGCCGTTGCCGTCGATGGCGACATCAAGATCGCCGTTCGTTTGCAAAAGCGTCCCCTGCGCGAGGGTGACCGTGACCGCCGAGGGCCGGACGCCAAGACCAAGCTGGACGCCTGCGGGAACCATCGTGCCGTTCGTCGAGGTCAGGGTGCCCGGGCGCGTGGCCTGCTGGTATTGCAGGTCGGCGAACTCGGCCCGGCGGGCGTTGTAGCCGGTGGTCGACATGTTGGCGAGGTTGTTCGAGATGACCTCGACGCGCATGTTCTGGGCGCTCATGCCGGTTGCGGCGATTTGCAGGGCTCGCATGCGGATTCTCCTGTTAGCGGGTCATGGCGGTGATGGCGGCGCGGATCCGTTGATCTTCGCCATCAAGGAAGGACTGGCCGAGTTCGTAGGCGCGCTGGACCTCGATCATGCGTGAGATTTCCAGCACCGGATTGACGTTCGATTCCTCGAGGAAGCCTTGACGCACGCGCCCCTCTTCACGGGCGACAATTTCGGTTCCCGGCGTAAACAGGGTCCCGGCCTCGTGCAGCATCTGCGAGGGATCGGGCGGGCCGAAGACGCCGACGCGGCCGATTGGCAGGCCGTCCGCGGTGATCGTGCCGTCGTCGCCAACCCCGACATGGCGGATGCCGTCTGGAACGATGATGGGGGCCTGTCCGTCATCCAGAAGATGATGGCCGTCGGGGTTCACAAGCTCCCCCCCGGCATTCGGCATGAAGGCACCCGCGCGTGTCAGGCGATTGCCTTGCGGCGTCTGGACAAGGAAATAGCCCTCGCCTTCGATCGCAAGGTCGAACTGGCCATTCGTCAGGGTCATCGACCCGGCGCTGAGGTCGACCATCCGGCCGCGGGCATTCGCCATCGCCAGCGTTTCCCCCCGCCGGTCGAGGGCGACCATATATTCCGAGAACACCACGCCTTCGCGCCGAAAACCGGTGGTGTTCACGTTGGCGATGTTGTTCGCGATGGTCCGCATCTCTCGGGTCAGGCCCGATTGGCGCGTCAGGGCGGCGTAGATGGCGTTGTCCACGGGTCAGGATCCGATGATCTGGGGAATGATCTGATCGGTGAAAAATCCGACCAGAGTGGCGGTCATGAAGCTCATGCTGACCCAGAAAACGACCAGCATCAGGCCGATCTTCGGCACGAAGGTCAGCGTCATCTCCTGAACCGAGGTCAGGGCCTGGAAAAGGCCGATGACCACACCCGTGACCAGCGCCACGATCAGCAGCGGCGCGGACATGCGGACCGCGATCCATAGCGCCTGTCGGGTCAGGTCGAAGATGAGGTTTTCATCCATCGGATCAGACCGGCATCCGCAGGATTTCCTGATAAGCCTCGACCACCTTGTCGCGGATGGCGACGGCGGCATCGAGCGCGATCTCGGCCTGGGCGATGGACTGGACCAGCTGGTGCGTGTCGTTCTTGCCGGTCATCGCCCCCATCGAGGCGGTATCGACCTGCTCCATCACCTGGGCGAATTCGGAGGCGGCGTTCGTGACGCCTTTCGGCAGGCCCTGCGCGGGTTCGACCGCCGGACGGGCAGAGGCATAGGCTTGCGCGGCAATATTCGAGGTGAACATACGTTTCCTTTCAACGACGGATCAGATCCAGCAGAGACGAACTCATCTGCCGCGATTGTTCAAAGACACGAAGATTGGCCTCATAGCTGCGGTTGGCTTCGCGGGCGTCGGCGATCTCGATGACCAGATCGACGTTGGAGCCAAGGTAATAGCCGCTGTCATCGGCCATCGGATGGGCGGGGTCGAAGATCTGGGGCAGTTCGCGGCGATCGAGCCGCGTGGGGCTGGTCTCGACACCGCCCTTTCGGCGACCGAATTCGACGGCCTCTTGAAAGGCGACCAGCTTGCGGCGATAGCCGGGCGTATCGGCATTGGCGATGTTTTCCGAGACATGGCGCAGACGCACGGCCTGCGCCTTCATGCCTGAGGCCGCGATCTGCGTGGCGGTCAGATTGTCGCTCATCTTTCCTCCTCCTTATGCGCGGCGGCCAAGGCTGGTGCGGATCAGGCCCAGCGATGATTTGGTGATGGCCAGCGACAGGTCGAATTCGCGCTTGGCATCGGCCATCCGCACCATCTCATCCTCGATCGAGACGGTGTTGCCGTTGGGCGCGGGTTCGCCTTCGGTGTCGAAGGGACGGCCTTGTCCGCCCCCCCATTCCCCGGCCGCGACATGGGCAGGCCGGGTTGCGCGCATGCCCATCGGCTCGGCCCGGCGATAGGTCGCGGTGAAATCCGTGAGGTCGCGGGCGCGGTAGCCCGGCGTATCGGCATTTGCGACATTCCGCGCCACCAGCTTTTGCCGCTGAGCGCCATGAGACGTCATGGAACTGGCCATGCGCAGCGTTTCGATCCGGTCAAACAATCAGGTCACTCCCCAATCTTGTTAGATCCGGTCTTAACGACAATTGGTTTAGAAAGAGTGTAGCGGGGCGAGTTCTTGGTTCTGCGACCGAAATACCGGGGTTTCGTAGCGATTTACGGGCCTCGTCAGCCCTGATCCTCCGCCCCGCACAGCGTCATGAAGCGGGCGGCCACATGCGACAGCGCCCGGCGCGCGGGCCAGATCAGCAGGATTCGCCGCTCGAGTTGCAGATCGGCAAGCCTCAGAAACGCGAGCTGCGGGTCATCGAACAGCATCGCGGCCTTCTGCGGCAGAAGGCCCATGCCCATGCCCGCGCGGATCAGGCACAGCTGCCCGAAGGTCGAGGCGACGCGCATCGGCCCGCTTTTCAGCGCCGGGGGCAGGTCGGGCGCCTCCGCCAGCAGCCGCGCCGTGCCCGCGCCTTCGTCGAGGTGGATCAGGGTGGCCGCATCGACGTCCTCCAACCGGGGCAGGCGGCCCAGACGGGTCAGCGGGTGGCCGACCGGAACCACAAGGCCAAAGGGATCGCGCGCGATCTCTTGCGTCTTAAGAAGCGGCGAAGTGCCGGAATAGCCCGCGATGGCAAGGTCCAGATCGCCATCCGCGACCATGCGCGCCAGATCCTCGGCCGGGCCGTCGTGCAGGCGCACGGCGATGGCGGGATGATCGGCGCGAAAGCGGCGCAGCGCGGGCGCGACCAGATCGCCGATGGTCGAAGGCGAGGCCCCAAGCGCCAGCCGCCCGCGCTCCAGATCGGCGTTTTCCTGCAACCGCTCCAGCGCCATGTCCAGCGCCTCAAGCGCGGGGCGGGTGTCCTCGAGAAACTCCAGCCCGGCCTCGGTCAGCTGCGGCGGGCGCATGCGGCGGTCAAACAGCGGCACGCCTGCGCTGTCCTCAAGCTGGCGGATGGTCTCGGTCAGGGCCGAGGGCACGACGCCCAGCCGGTCGGCGGCGCGCGCAAATGACCCCTCGGAGCTGATGGCATGAAGGGCGCGCAGATGGCGCAGGTTCAGGTTCGTATTCTGCGAATTTATCTTCATTACATTCTATTTTTATGAAGATGAGATCCGTGGTTCAACAGGCAAAATCCCGAAAGGTCGCCATGTTTGACAGCCAGCCCATCCCGTCCCTGACCCACGCCCTGCGCGCGGCCGGTTTCCAAGGCGGGATCGAGACGGACCGCGCCCTGCGCGCCGCGATGTCGACGGACAATTCGGTCTATCAGATCACCCCCGATCTGATCGCCGCGCCGCGCGACGGGCAGGATGTGGTGCGGGCGCTGGCTGTGCTGCAGGATCCCGCCTTCGCCGATGTGGCGCTGACCGCGCGCGGCGGCGGCACCGGGACGAACGGGCAGGCGCTGAACCGGGGGCTGATCCTCGACATGCGGCGGCACATGAACCGGGTCCTGCAGATCAACGCGACCGAGGGTTGGGCGGATGTCGAGCCGGGCGTGGTGCTGGATGCGCTCAATGATGCGTTGCGCCCGCATGGCTGGTTCTTTGCGCCCGAGACCTCGACCTCGACCCGCTGCACCATCGGCGGCATGGTCTCGACCGATGCCTCGGGGAAGGGGTCGCGGATCTATGGCAAGACCTCGGACAATATCCTTGGGCTCGAGATCGCGCGCCCCGAGGGGCTGCTGTCTAGCCTTGTGCCTGCGCCCGATTGGGCAGGGCCGATGCTGGACGCGGCCGAGGCCGCCGCGCGGCAGGGGCGGGCGGCGTTCATTGCCGTGACCCCGCGCCTGAACCGCCGCTTCACCGGCTATGATCTGGACCGCGCCTGCCCAGAGACGGGCGGTTTTGAATGGTGGCGGCTCTTCTTGGGGGCCGAGGGCACGCTGGGCCCGATCACCCGCATCCGGGTCAAACTGCGCCGGATTGAGTCTGAAAAGCGCCTGATCGTCGCTGGTTTCGCCAGTTTCCGCGACGCCTTGGCTGCGGCGACGCCGCTTCTGGCCGATAATCCAACCGCCATCGAGGTGATGGACGAATGGGTCCAGCGCATCGCGCAGGATGCGGGCATTCTGGCGCGCCTGCCCGAAAACCTGCGCCCCGATGGTCCGGTCGCCTATGTTTTCATCGAGTTCAACGGACATGATCCCGCCGAGATGGCCGCGCGCATCGACACCTGCATGCAGCGCCTCCGCAGCCTGCAGGGCCAGATCGCCCTGCATCAGGCCCGTGATCTGGCCGAGATCCGAGAGCTTTGGGCGATCCGTTCCGCCGGGGTGGGGCTTCTGGGCAAGGTCGACGGTCCCGCACGCCCCATTGCCTTCGTCGAGGATTGCGTGGTCCCGCCGGAAAACCTGCCGGGCTTTGTCGATGACTTCCTCATGGTCCTGAAGGAGAACGGGCTGGGCTTCGGCATCTATGGCCATGTCGATGTGGGCTGCCTGCACATCCGTCCCGCGCTGAACATTGATGAGACGACGGATCGGGCGAAGCTGGTCGCGGTCTCGGATGCGGTCTTCGCGCTGACGCGGAAATATGGCGGCATTTTCTGGGGTGAGCATGGCAAGGGCGTGCGGGGTGCCTATCTGCCCGAATGGATCGGGCCCAAGGCCTATGCCGCGCTGCAAGCGGTCAAACAGGCGTTTGATCCCGCCGAGCGGTTCAACCCCGGCAAGCTGGTCACGCTGAACCGCCCGCGCATGGGCATCGCGACGACGCCCTTCCGGCCCTTCAACGCAAGGCCCGGTGACGCGCTGGAGAAGGCGTTTCGCTGCAACGGGAATGCGCAATGCCTCAGCTATCAGGCGGCGGCGCCTATGTGCCCTTCGTTCAAGGCGACGGGCGATCTGCGCCATTCGCCGAAAGGACGCGCGGATGCGCTGCGTGCGTGGAAGGTCGCGCGGGACGCGGGCCAGCCCGCACCCGAGGGCGATCTGATGGCGGCGCTGGACACCTGCCTTGGCTGCAAGGCTTGCGCCTCGACTTGCCCGGTGCAGGTCGACATCCCCTCGATGCGGGCGGCCTTTTATGCCGATCACTACAGCCGCAATGCGCGGCCACTCTCGGACCACCTGGTGCTGTTGGCTGAGCGGTTCAGCCCGCTGACGGTGGCGCTTGCCCCGCTGCTGCGCCCGCTCTGGCCCCTGGCGCGACGACTGGCTGAGCGGACGTTGAAGACGGTCGACATGCCCGCCCGTCTGGCCCGGCCGGTGGCGGCGCGGCATCGCATCAAACTCTCGGATCTGGGCCACCCGCTGCCCGAAAACACGGTGCTGCTGTGGCAGGACTGGTTCACTGCCCTCTTTGATGCCGAGGTCGCGCAGGACGCCGTCGCGGGCCTCAGCGCCCTTGGCTATCACCCGTTGCTGGTTTCCATGCGCCCTGCAGGCAAGGCCGCGCAGAACATGGGGGCCGAGGCCGCCTTCCGGCGCATGGCCAAGCGGCTGGTCGCGGCGCTGGAAAAAGGGGCGGCGACGGGCGCGCCGATGATCGGTCTGGATCCGGCCTTCGTGATGATGCTGCGGCAGGATTACCCCAAGGCCGGGCTGGCCCCGCCGCGCGTGATGCTGGCGCAGGAGTTTCTGGTGGCCGAGATCGCCTCGGGGCGGCGTTTCCCGCAGGTGCGCGGGCAGGGGGCCGTGCCCCGCATCCTCACGCATTGTACCGAGCAGACGGCGCTGCCGAATGCCGGGGCGCTTTGGGCGCAGGTCTTTGCGGGACTTGGGCTGAAGGCCACGCCCAGCCCCTCGGGCTGCTGCGGCATGGCGGGGCTGTTCGGGCATCAGGAACGGCACCAGACCGTGTCGCGCAGGCTTTACGACATGTCTTGGCGGGATCAGGTCGAGGGTGACGCGCCGGTGCTGGCCACCGGGTTTTCCTGCCGTTGTCAGGCCGAACGCCTCAGCGACGCGAAGCTGCGTCACCCGCTTGGGATGATCGCCGACGCCTTGCAGGTCTAACCTGTCAGATCGCGCGGGTGTTCTGGCCAACCCGCGCTTTTCCTGCGATAAATCGGGGAAAACAAGAAAGCGACCGCATGGCCATCGGCAAAGTCATCAAGGCTAATCTTTCGGAACAGATCTATGGCCATCTGCGGCTGGCGCTGATGGAGGGCGAATATCGCCCGGGTGAGCGGCTGACGATCAGCGGCGTGGCCGAGCTTTACGGCACCTCGATCACCCCTGTGCGTGAGGCGATCATGCGGCTGGCATCAGAGCAGGTGCTGACCTTCACGGCGGCGACCTCGGTCGTGGTGCCGGAACTGACGCCGCGCGACCTGCGCGAGATCGTGGCGATCCGCGACAAGCTGGAGGGCATGGCCGCCCATCGCGTCGGCCAGATCGCCACGCCCGAGATGGTCGCCGAATTCGAGGCGCTGAACGCCAGCTTCATCGCTGCCGCCGCGACCGACCCCCGCGAGGCCGCGCAAAGCAACCGTGAGTTTCATTTTCTGATCCTGCGCCGGGCCGAGCTGCCCTATGTCGAAACCATCTGCGAAAACATGTGGGCGATGATGGGGCCGTTCCTGCGCACTTTCCATGAGCGGATGCCGGTGCGGCGGCTCTCGGGGCAGGACCACCAGCATTTCCGCTTCATCGACGCGCTGCGCCAGAATGATGCGGCTGCGGCGCAGGCCGCGATGCAGGCCGATATCGACTGGGCGAACGAGCTGATCGCGCGGATCGAGGCAGGCGAAAGCTGAAAGGGCGCCCAAGCGGGCGCCCCTTTTTTGTCAGGCGATCTAATCAGGCGATGGAATAGCCGCCGTCGACCGGCAGCAGCGCGCCGTTCACATAGCGCGCGGCGGGTGAGACCAGAAAGCCGATGACCTCGGCGATCTCGTCCGGCTCCCCCCAGCGGCCCAGCGGAATGCGCGCGGTGATGCCCGGTTCGCGCGTGGGATCGTTCTTCGCTCCGGCCCCCATGCGGGTGTTGATCCAGCCGGGCGCAATGGCGTTGCAGCGCACGCCCTCGGGGCCCCAGGCCACCGCGATCGAGCGGGTCAGCGCCACGATGGCCCCCTTCGAGGCCGCGTAAGCCGGAGAGCGCGCAGAGCCGAACCAGCTCCACATCGAGGCGAGGTTCACGATGGACCCGCCCGAGGCGACGAGCTTCTCACGCGCAGCCGTCGCCGCGGCCAGCGAGGCGGTCAGGTTCACGTTCAGCACGGCGTTAAACTCATCCGCGTGCCATTCGCGCATCTGCCGGATGATGCCCGCGCAATTGACCAGCGCGTCGATCTGATCGGCGCGGGCCATCAGCGCGGCCAGATCCTCGGCGCTGGTGACGTCGGTGCGATGGAATTCCAGCCCCTCGGGCAGATCGTCCTCATGGTCGATCCCGCCCGCGATGACGCGCCAGCCCTGGGTTAGCAGGTGGCGGCTGGTGGCAAGGCCGATGCCGGTGCCGCCGCCGGTGATGATTGCGGTTTTCATGCGCTTGCCCCCTTACGACTTGCGGGCAAGGAAGGCTTCCGCCACCTCGCGAATGCCCGCGCCATCCAGCTTGTAATGGGCGTAAAGATGCGTCGGCGGCGCGATCAGCGCATATTCGTCATAGATGCCGTGACGCTTCAGCCGCACGCCCTTGCCCTCATCGGCCAGAACCTCGGCCACGGCAGAGCCGAGCCCGCCCATGACGTTATGTTCCTCGACCGTCATGATGCAGCGCGACTGTTCCGCCGCCGCCAGCACCGCGTCCCGGTCCAGCGGCTTGATCGAGGCCATGTCGATCACGCCGACCGAGCGTCCCGCCGCATTCATCGCCGCCGCCGCCTCAATTGCTGCATGCACGGTGATCCCGCAGGCGATCAGCGTCAGCTCCTCTCCCTGTGAATGCACATGCGCCTTGCCGAAACGGAACTCGGTCCCGCCCTCATAGACGATGGGGTCGCGGCCGCGCCCGATGCGGAAATAGATCGGCTGGTCCCAATCGGCCGAAGCGCGGATCGCGGCCTCCAGCTGCGCCCCGTCCGAGGGCGAGACGATGGCCAGATCGGCGATCGAGCGCATGGTCCCGATATCCTCGGTCGCGTGATGTGAGGTGCCGTAAAAGCCCAGCGAGATGCCGGTGTGATGCCCAATGAGCCGCACGGGCTGCGCCGAATAGGCGATGTCCATGCGGATCTGTTCGCAGGCCAGCAGGCCAAGGAAGGAGGAAAACGTCGCGACGAAAGGCGTGACGCCGGTGGTGGCAATGCCCGCCGCGACCGAGACCATGTTCTGTTCCGAGATACCGAACGAGATGTAGCGGTCCGGATGCACAGCGGCAAAGCGGTTCAGCCCGTTCGAATATTGCAGATCGGCTGAGCCGGCGACGACGTTGTGACCGGCCTCGACCAGTTGCAGAAGGCCGTTCGACAGGTGGTCAAGCCCCGGGTTCACCGCGTTCAGCCCGCGATATTGCCAGGAATTGGGGGATTTCGGACCATTCATGTCAGATAACCTTCGATTTGATTTCGGCGATGGCGTCATCGGCGTCAGAGCTGTCCAGCCAGCCCAGATGCCAGCCCGGCTCGGTTTCCATGTAGGAGACACCCTTGCCCTTCACGGTTTTCGAGATGACCAGCGCCGGTTTCTCGCGCGTGTCATCGGCGCGCAGGCGGCGCATAAGCTCGGTCACGGCGGCGATGTCATGGCCGTCGACGCTGTGGACCTCCCAGCCGAAGGCGCGCCATTTTTCATCGAGCGGCTCGATGTTCATGACGTCATCAACCTTGCCGTCCAGCTGGTAGCCGTTGCGGTCGACAATCGCGATCAGGTTCTTCATGCGGTTCTGGGCGGCGAAAAGCGCGGCCTCCCAGACCTGGCCTTCCTGCATCTCGCCATCGCCCATCATGCAGAAGACCTTGTAATCCTTGCCGGTCCAGCGCTGCGCCAGCGCGATGCCGATGGCATTGGACAGCGCATGCCCGATTGATCCGGACGAGAAGTCGACCCCCGGCACCTTGCGCATGTCCGGGTGATCGCCCAGCGGGCTGCCAAGGCGGGTATAGTCGTCCAGCCATTCCTTGGGGAAGAACTCCAGATCCGCATAGATCGGGAACAGCCCGACGGCGGCATGGCCCTTGCCAATGGTGAAGCGGTCACGCCCGTCCCAGCCCGGCTCGCCCCGGCGCAGGTTCATCACGTCATAATAGAGCGCCGAAAACATCTCGGCCGCCGAAAAGACCGAGCTGTAATGCCCGGTCTTCGCAATATCGATCAGGCGGACGGTCTCCAGCCGGATGAACTGCGCGCGCTCGCGCAGGCGGGCGATGGTCGCGTCATCAGGGGCATAGCTGTTCGCGCCGGGCGTCAGCCCGAGGGGCGAGGGCAGGGTCATTCTTGGTCTCCTGTGAGGGGCGCGGGATCTGGGGCGCGCCCTGCAATGCTGCCGGGCGATTCATTTCCGCCCGATGAGTGGAAGGATATTGACTCGCGTAAGATGTATCAAGCATCATATATGATATGTGATGCGGAAAAGTGGGAGAGCCGCCGTGATCGTCTTCGGATCGCCGTCAAGATATGTGCAGGGTGCCGGAGCGCTGGATCGCATCGGGACCGAGCTCGCGCGCATGGGCGGCTCCGTCGCGCTGGTGATCGACCCGGTGATCGAGGCCCGCCACGGCGCGGCGATCCGCGTGGCCTGTGCGCACGCCGATGTCGCGCCGCAGATGCTGGTCTTTGGCGGCGAATGCACGGATGCCGAGATTGACCGGCTGGCGGCGGGGCTTTCAGACGCGCCCCGGATCGTCGGCGCGATTGGCGGCGGCAAATGCATCGATGCGGGCAAGGCTCTGGCGCATCGGCTGGGCGCGCGGGTGGTGACGGTGCCCAGCATCGCCTCGACCGACGCGCCAACCTCGCACAACTATGTGGTCTATGATGCGAATCACCAGATGGTCGCGGTCCGCAAACTGCCCCTGAACCCCGAGCTGGTGCTGGTCGATACCGCCGTCATTGCCGCCGCGCCCGTCCCGCTGTTTCTGGCCGGGATCGGCGATGCCATCGGCAAGATCCATGAGGTGCGCTGCTGCGCCGAGGCGGATGGGGCGAATATCTTCGGCGGGCGCTCGGCCCTGACGGCGGTGGCGCTGGCTCGCGCCTGCCACCAGATCATCCTGACCGATGGCGAAGCAGCGCTGGCCGCTGTCGCCCGCCAGACCCCCGATGCCGCGCTTGAGCGCGTGGTCGAGGCGACCGTCCTGATGAGCGGGCTGGCCTTCGAAAGCGGCGGCCTGTCGGTTGCGCATTCGATGACGCGCGGCCTGACCGCGCTGGAGCCCTGGTCGCGGCAGATGCACGGGTTTCAGGTGGCCTATGCGAGTGTCGTCCAGATGCGCGCCCAGAGCGCGCCCGAGGCCGAAATCGACGCCTTTGCAGGCTTTTGCCGCCGCATCGGCCTGCCGGTCACGCTGGCAGATCTGGGCGGGCGCGCGGCCCGGCCCGATGAGATCGCCCGCATTGCCGAGGCCACGATGACCGCGCCCCATATCGGCCATCTGCCGCAGCCCATCGACGTGGCGGGGCTGATCCGCGCCATTGACTGGGTCGAGGCGCGCTTTGCCAGGGTGCCCGCCTGATGGCGGCGCTAGTCGCGGACATGGGCCAGAAGCCCGGCGCCGCCCCCTTCGATGTCCATGTTCAGCGCCTCATAAGCGCCGTCGGGATCCTTGTTGCGGATCGCCGTGACGATGCGCACATGCGGATGCGGGTCCCAGTTCGGCGGCAGCCCGCCATCGTAAAGATGCGACAAAAGCGGCCCGCAGCGGACCCAAAGGTTCGACACGACCTCGTAGGACACGGGCAGGCCCGCGATCTCGCAAAGCTTCAGGTGAAACTTGGTGTTGAGGCCGATGGCGCGGGAAAACTCGCCCGCATCCTGCGCGACGACAAGGTCGACATGCACCTGTTCCAGCTCGTCCACGGCTTCGGGGGTGGCGGTCAGCGCGGCCTGACGCGCGGCATTGCCCTCAAGAAAGCCGCGGATCTTGCGCACCTCGATCAGCGTCGCCCGCGTCAGATGCGGGACCGAGATCCGGCCGCGCCCGTCCATCTCCAGCGCGTGCTCGGTCACCAGACGCAGCAGCGCCTCGCGCATCGGGGTCGCGCTGATTCCAAAGCTTTTCGAGATCGGGCGCAGGGGCAATTCATCCCCCGGCTTCATCCGGCCCTCCATCAGCGCCTCGCGCAGATTGGTATAGGCAAGCTCGCTAAGGTTCTGGCGTTGAATGGGTTTTATCCACTCGCTGGTTGCTGGCTCCAAATTTTCCCCCGCTCGGTTGCCGCCAAAGCGGCGGATTGGAATTGACTTAGTGTTATAACATGTGGCTTATAACGCGTATTAATGGTGCATGCTAGCGGTGAGGAGCCAGCGGCACCAGTGGAGGGTTACATGCTTGCGCTGCGCAAAAACATACCCGGCCCGGGGGCCGAGCTGGTCCGGTGTGGCCAAAGCGAGCCGCTCGCCTCGGGCGAGATCCGGGTCGATGTGCGCGCGGCCGGGATTTGCGGCAGCGATCTGCATGCCCATGCCTGGGATGCGTCCTATGCTTTCATGTCGCCCTTTCTGCCCCTGACATTGGGGCACGAGTTTTCCGGAGTTGTTGCAGCCGTTGCACCTGATGTTACCGAAATCTCGGTCGGAGACAGCATCGTCTGTTGGCCAACCGTGACCTGTGGCACTTGTGCCGCGTGTCGGGCGGGGCGTCCGGGCGGCTGTGAGGCGCGCCGGGTCATCGGCCTGCATCGCGACGGCGGCTTTGCCGACAGCGTGCGGATGCCTGCAGCGAACGCGCTGCGCCTGCCTGACGGCCTGCCGCTGGACGTGGCAGCGCTGACCGAACCGCTGGCGGTGTCGATCAATGCGGTCGATGTGGCGGGCGTCGCGAAAGGCGACCGCGTGGTGGTGCTGGGGCCGGGGCCCATCGGCATGGGCATCGCGCTTGTCGCGCAGGCGCGCGGCGCGGATGTGCTGCTGGCGGGCTTTCGCGATGATGCGCGGCTGGCGTTGGCGCGGGACATGGGCCTCAAGGCCGTGGCCGATCTGGCGCAGGTCACTTTGGCCGAGGCCGCGCAGGCGCATTTCGGCGGCGCGCCGGATGTCGTTCTTGAGGCCACGGGCCACGCTTCCAGCGTGACCGAGGGGCTGGCGATCCTGCGTCCGGGCGGCGTGTTGGCGGTGGTCGGCATCCATGCCCAGCCGCTGTCTTTGGACTTGAACCTGCTGGTGCGCGGCAAGAAGCAGCTGCGCGGCGCGCATGATTCGACCCCGCAGGCCTTTGCCGAGGCGATTGCGCGCCTCGCGGCCGAGCCCGGTCTTTACGCCCGAATGATCACCCACCGGCTGCCGCTCGCGCAGGCCGAGGACGGGTTCGCGCTGGCCCGTCAGGGTGCGGCGCTGAAAGTGATGCTTTTCCCTGGGGAGGTTAAGGAAAATGTCTGAAGCCGGGACTTTGTCCGTCATCGCGACCCGCGCTGGCGGTCCCGAGGTGCTTGCACTGGTGCGCCGCGAATTGCCGTCGCTGAAACCGGGCGAGATGCGCGTGCGCGTCCACGCCGCCGGGGTGAACCGCCCCGATGCGATGCAGCGCGCCGGAAACTATCCGCCGCCGCCCGGCGTGACCGATGTGCTGGGGCTGGAACTGGCGGGTGAGGTGATCGAGACCGCCGCCGATGTGACCCGCTTCCAGCCCGGCGACCGCGTCATGGCGCTGGTCGCGGGCGGCGCCTATGCCGAGGAAGCCGTGGTGCAGGCCGATGTCTGCATCCCCGTTCCGGCGGGCCTGTCTATGATCGAGGCGGCAGGCATCCCCGAGACCTATTTCACCGTCTGGAGCAACCTGTTCCAACGTGCCGGTCTGAAGGCGGGTGAGACCGTGCTTCTGCATGGCGGCACATCGGGCATCGGCGTCACGGCGACGCTGCTGGCCCGCGCCGTCGGGGCACGGATGATCACCACCTGCGGCTCGGACGACAAATGCGCGGCCTCGATCGCGCTGGGGGCCTCGGCCTCGATCAACTATCGCACGCAGGATTTCGTGGCCGAGGGCCGGGCGCTGACCGAAGGACGCGGCCCCGAGGTCGTCGTCGACATGGTTGGCGGCAGCTATATGCAGCGCAACCTTGAGCTGGTGGCCGAGGATGGCCGCATCGCCCAGATCGCCTTCCAGCAGGGCGCGCGCGCCGACATGGACATGGGCCCGCTGCTGTTCAAGCGGCTGACCCTTTCCGGTTCGACCCTGCGGGCGCGGCCGATCCCGATGAAGGCCGCGCTGACCCGCGCCGTGGAGGCCGAGGTCATCCCGCTGATCATGGAAAAGGGCGCTCGTCCGGCCATCGATTCCGTCTTTGATCTGACCGATGTGCAGTCCGCGCACGCCCATCTCGAAGCGTCGGCCCATACCGGCAAGATCATCCTGAAAACCGCCGCCTGCACCGAGGAGTGATCCGATGAAAGACGCAAATCTCCGCTCGAACCGCAGCGGCGCACATGTTCTGGCCGAGGCGCTGCAGCGCCATGGCGTGACGCAGGTGTTCGGCCAGTCGATCCCCTCGGCCTTCTTCCTTGCGGCGCCTGATTACGGCATCCGTCAGGTCGGCTACCGGACCGAGAACGGTGGCGCGGCCATGGCCGATGCCTTCGCCCGCATCTCGGGTCAGGTGGCGGTGGTGACCGCGCAGAACGGCCCGGCGGCGACGTTGCTGGTGCCGGGGCTGGCCGAGGCGCTGAAAGCCTCGATCCCGGTCGTGGCCATCGTGCAGGACGTGAGCCGCCTGCACACCGACAAGAACGCGTTTCAGGAACTGGACCATCTGGCCCTGTTCAGCGGCGTGGCGAAATGGGTCCGCCGCGTGACCGAGATCTCGCGGATCGAGGATTACGTCGACATGGCCTTCGCCGCCGCCGCGACCGGCCGCGCCGGTCCGGCGGTCCTGCTGGTGCCGCTGGATATTCTGGACGAACTGCGCGCAGGCGTGCCGCAGACCCCGCGTCAGGCCTCGCTGGGTCGCTATCCGCTGGACCCGGTCGCGCCCGATCCGGCCCGCGTGGCCGAGGCGGCGGCGCTGCTGGCCGGGGCCGAACGCCCGCTGGTCATCGCCGGTGGCGGCGTGCACAGCGCCCGCGCCTACGCCGCCTTGGGCGAATTGCAGGAACTGGGCTTCCCGATTGCCACCACCGTCATGGGCAAGGGTGCCGTCGATGAGACGCATCCGCTGACGCTGGGCATCGCCGGTTACTTCATGGGCCCCGGCGCCCGCGCGGCCGAGCTTGCGCAGATGGTGCGCGAGGCCGATGTGATCCTGCTGGTCGGCAATCGCACCAACCAGAACGGCACCGACAGCTGGAAGCTTTACCCGGAAGGGGCGCGCTATATTCAGCTCGACATCGACGGCAGCGAGGTTGGTCGCAACTATGAGGCGCTGCGCCTTGTGGGCGACGCGCGCCTTGGGCTTGAGGCGCTGGTCGCGGCGCTGAAAGGCAAGGATCTTTCGGCCCGGGCCGCCGCCCGTCCGGGCGTCGAGGCTGAGATCGCCGAAGGTCTGGCCAAGGGGGCCGCTGCCCGCGACGCGCGTCGCAATTCCGACGCCAGCCCGCTGCGTCCCGAGCGTGTCGTGGCCGAGATCGACAGGCTGATCGGGCCGGATGCCATCGTGGTGGCCGACGCCTCTTACTCCTCGATCTGGGTGGCCGATGGCATCACCATCCGCCAGCCCGGCCAGCGCGTGCTGACGCCGCGTGGCCTTGCGGGTCTGGGCTGGGGTCTGCCCTATGCGCTTGGCGCGAAGGCCGCGCAGCCCGATGCGCCGGTCGTCTGCCTGACCGGCGATGGCGGCTTTGCCCATGTCTGGGGCGAAATCGAGACCTCGAAGCGGATGAACCTGCCGGTCGTGGTCGTGGTGCTGAACAACCAGATCCTCGGCTATCAGAAACACGCCGAGCTGACGCTGTTCGGCGCGCATACCGACGTGGTGCATTTCCAGCCTGTTGACCACGCAGCTATTGCGCGTGCCTGCGGCGTCGAAGGCATCCGCATCGACAATCCGGCCGATCTTCCGGCCGCACTTGAGACGGCGCTTTCGTCCAATGTCCTGACCGTCATCGACGTCGTCACCGACGAGCGCGCCTATCCGCCTGTCACCAGCTTCACCGGCAAACAGGCGCTGGACTACTGAACAACACCAGGGAGTGAATGAATGAAACTGACGAAATTCCTGATGGGCGCGGCCATGGGCCTGGCCCTTGCCTCGCCCGCTTTCGCCGATGTCAAATTCGGCTCGCTTTATCCGATCAGCGGCCCGCTGGCCCTGCTGGGCGAGGAAAGCGCACGCGGTCTGGAACTGGCCGTGGACGAGGTCAACGCCGCCGGTGGCATCAAGGGCGAAAAGATCGTGCTCGAGCGCGGCGACGCCGTTGACAACAACCAGGCCACTGGCGAAGCGCGCCGCCTGATCTCTCTGGTCGGTGTGAAGGCGATCTTCGGCACCTATTCCTCGGCCCGCGTGATTGCTGCCTCGCAGGTCAGCGAACTGGCGGGCGTGCCCTATTTCGAACTGGGCGCGGTGGCCGATGAAGTGACCGGCCGTGGCCTGACCTACCTGTTCCGCACCAACCCGACGGCGGCGAACATGGGCAAGGATTCCATCGAGATGCTGGCCAATGCCATCGCCCCCGGCCTTGGCAAGGACCCGAAGGACCTGAAGATCGGCATCATCTATGAAGACTCGTCCTATGGCACCTCGGTCGCCGGTCACCAGGACGCGAACGCCAAGGCCAACGGCCTGAACGTGGTGCTGAAGTCGGGCTATCCGGCGAACACCGTCGACATGTCCTCGCTGGTGCTGGAACTGCGCGAGAAGGGCGTCGATGTGGTCCTGCAGACCTCGTACCAGAACGACTCGGTGCTGTTCCTGCAGCAGTCGAACGAGGCGGGCTACAAGCCGCTGGCGATCATCGGCGGTGGCGGCGGCTACTCGATGCAGCCGACGGCCGATGCGGTCGGGCATGACGTGATCGAAGGCGTCTATGACGTCGACTTCACCCAGTTCGAGGTGAACCACGACGCGACCCCGGGGCTCGACAAGTTCGTCGAGGCCTATAAGGCGAAATACGGCACCGACCCGCGCTCGGGCCATTCGCTGAACAACTATGTCGGCGCGAAGGTCGTGCTTGAGGCGCTGAACGCAGGCGAGGGCTTCGAGCCCGACCAGATCGTCGCCGCCGTCAAGGCCATCGACGTGGCCGACGGCACCACCGCCGCAGGCTATGGCGTCAAGTTCGGGGAAAACAACCAGAACGAACGCGCCAGCATGATGGGCATGCAGTGGCAGGACGGCAAGCTGGTCACGGTTTACCCCGAAAGCGCCGCCGTGACGGACATGCGCTTCGGCAAATGATGATACCGGGGCGGCCTTGACCAGCCGCCCCCCTTTCCCCGGGGAAGCCTGTAATGACGACCTTTCTGCAAGTTCTTTTGAACGGCCTCATGCTTGGTGGGCTGTTCGCGATTGTCGCCATCGGCCTGACGCTGATTTTCGGCATTGTCAAAGTGGTGAACTTCGCCCACGGCGAATTCCTGATGGCGGGCATGTTCGTGACATGGCTGATCACCACGCGGCTGGGGCTTCATCCCTATGCATCCGTCATCATCGTCGTCCCGATGATGTTCCTCTTGGGTGCCTTGACCCAGAGGCTGCTGATCCAGCCCCTGATGTCGGCCGAGGACGATCACGTCCAGATCTTCGCCACGGTTGGCCTGTCGACGGCGATGATCAACCTTGCCCTGCTGATCTTTGGCGCGGATATCGCCAATACGCCGAACTTCGGCCTGCGCACCCCGATCGAGATCGGCCCGGTCCGCGTGCTGACCGGCCAGCTTTACATCTTCATCGCCGCCATCATCCTGGTCATCGCGCTGCAGCTGTTCCTGAAGAACAGCCAGACCGGCCGCGCCATTCGCGCCGTCGCCCAGCACCGCGTTGCAGCCGAGCTGATGGGTGTCAACGTGCCGCGCATCTATATCCTCAGCTTCGGTCTGGGTGCCGCCTGCGTCGGTCTGGCCGCCGTGCTGATCGCGCCGCTTTACCCGACCTCGTCGAACATCGGGACCTATTTCGTGCTGACCGCCTTCGTCGTCGTGGTTCTGGGCGGGCTCGGCTCGATCCCGGGCGCGTTCTTCGGCGCGCTGGTCATCGGGCTCGTGGATTCGCTGTCGGGCTTCTACATCGGCTCGGACCTGCGCGAGGCCGTAGTCTTCGGCATCTTCCTTCTCATCCTCATCCTGAAGCCTTCCGGTCTGTTCGGCAAGCGGATGACCCTTTCGCATCTGTCCTGAGGAAACCACATGAGCATCAGCGACATCCAAAGCGGGACCGGTACGAAAACCCGCAACCTCAGCTGGCCGCAGATCGCCTTCGGGGTGCTACTGGCTTCGCTTCTTCTGATCCCGCTTGGCATCGACAACGCCTTCGTGTCGCATGTCTTCATCACCATTTGCCTCTTCGCCGCGCTGTCGACGGCCTGGAACATCGTCGGCGGCTTTGCCGGCCAGCTGTCGCTGGGCCATGCCGTCTTCTATGGCATCGGCGGCTATGCCGGGGTGATCCTGTTCAATCTGGGCGTCACGCCCTGGATCGGCATGTTCGTCGGCGCGGCCGTGGCCGCCGTGGTCGGCATGCTGATTTCCTACCCCTGTTTCCGGCTGCGCGGCCCGTTCTACACGCTGGCCTCGATTGCTTTCCTTGAGGTGATCCGCGTCCTGTCCTTGCATTTCAAGGACCTGACCGGCGGTGCCACCGGCCTGATGATCGACCTGCGCCTTGGCTGGACCTGGATGGTCTTCCGCGAGCGCTGGCCGTCGCTGCTGATCGTCTTTGGCATGCTGCTGCTGACGCTGGCCGTGTCCTGGGCGATCCGCCGGTCGCGCCTTGGCTTCTATCTGGTCGCCACGCGCGAACGTGAATCGGCGGCCCGCGCGGCGGGTGTGCGCACGGTGCGCGTGCGGCTGATCGCGGTGGCGATCTCCTCGGCGCTCTGTGCGATGCTGGGCACGTTCCACGCAATGTATCTGACCTTCATCGAGCCCGCGGCCATGTTCGCGCTGGCCTTCTCGATCCAGATTGCGATGTTCGCGCTGATCGGCGGCATCGGCACGGTGGCGGGTCCGCTGCTGGGTGCGGCGCTGCTGGTGCCGATCACCGAATGGGCCCGCGCCTCGCTGGGCTCCTCGGCGCTTGGCCTGCATGGCTTCGTCTACGGGATCGTGCTGATCGTTTGCGTTCTGTTCATGCCGAACGGGATCATGGGCGTCATCAAGCGCTTCAGCCACAAGAAGGCGAAAGCCGCTGACGAGCCCGCGCAGACCGAGACCGACCCGATCATCGCCCCGGCCAGCGCCTTCGCCACCCCCGATCCCGACCGTCCCGGCATCGGGCAGGATATCCTGAAGGTCGAGAACCTGAACAAGCATTTCGGCGGCCTCTATGTCACCCGCGACGTGAACTTCACGCTGCGCGAGGGCGAGGTGCTGGGCCTGATCGGTCCGAACGGCGCGGGCAAGACCACGCTGTTCAACATGATCTCGGGCTTTCTGGCCCCGGATGAAGGCAAGGTCAGCGTGCGCGGCCTCGATGGCCAGTTCCACCAACCGAACAACCCGGCCGATTTCGCGGCTCTGGGCATGGGCCGGACCTTCCAGATCGTGCAGCCCTTCGCGGCCATGACGGTCGAGGAAAACATCATGGTCGGCGCCTTCTATCGTCACCCCGACGAAAAGGATGCGCGCGAGGCAGCCCGCGAGACCGCCTGGCGGATGGGCCTTGGCCCGCTGTTGAACGCCGAGGCGCGCGGCCTGACCATCGGCGGCCTGAAGCGGCTGGAGGTGGCGCGCGTCATGGCGATGCAACCACGCGTCCTGCTGCTCGATGAGGTGATGGCCGGGATCAACCAGACCGATGTGCGCCGCGCCATCGACCTGATGCTGTCGATCCGCGACACCGGCGTCTCGATCATCGCCATCGAGCACGTGATGCAGGCGGTCATGTCGCTGTCGGACCGCGTCATCGTGCTGGCCTCGGGAGAGGTCATCGCCGAGGGCCGCCCGCAGGATGTCGTCCGCGATCCCCAGGTTGTCGAAGCCTATCTTGGCAAGGAGTTTGCCCATGCTCACGCTTGAGAACATCGATGCGGGCTATGGTCCGACCACGATCCTGCAGGATGTCAGCCTTGACGTGAAGGAAGGCGAAATCGTCACCATCGTCGGCGCCAATGGCGCCGGCAAGACGACCACGCTGCGCACCATCGTCGGCCAGATCAAGCCGCGCGCCGGCAAGATCAGCTTCATGGGCGAGGACATCACCCGTCTTCCCGCCCATGAGGTCGTGGACCGGGGCATCATCCTGGTCCCCGAAGGGCGGCAGCTCTTCCCCGATATGACGGTGCGGGAAAACCTGCAGATGGGGACCTATCGCAAGGCCGCCCGCGACAATCAGGAACAGCGGCTGGAGGAGGTCCTGTCCCTTTTCCCGCGCGTCCGCGAGCGACTGGACCAGAACGCTTCGTCGCTTTCGGGGGGCGAGCAGCAGATGGTCGCCATCGCGCGCGGCATGATGGCCAAGCCCCGCATCCTGATGTTCGACGAGCCCTCGCTGGGGCTGGCGCCGATTGTCGTCTCGCAGGTCTTTGACGTGGTGCGCCAGATCGCGGCCACCGGCACGACCGTGCTGATCGTCGAACAGAACGTCTTCACCACGCTGAAGGTCGCGCATCGGGGCTATGTGCTGGAAAACGGCCGCGTCGTGCTGGCCGACACCTCTGAAGCGCTGCTGAAGAATGACCACGTCCGCCGCGCCTATCTGGGAATCTGATCCATGGAACTGACCGAAATCACCCCCGAGCCGATCCGCCTGCGCCCCTCGCATCAGGGCCGCAACGTGCTGGTCACCGGAGCCGCGCGCGGCATCGGGCGGGCCATCGCGCAGGCCTTTGTCGAGCGTGACGCGACCGTCGGCATCTGCGACCTGAACCCCGAAGACGTCGCCGCGACCTGCGAGGCGCTGAACGCGCTTGGCCTTGGCCGTGCCGTGCCCATGGCCTGCGACGTCTCGGATTATGATGCGCTGTTGGCGGCGATTGCTGCAACCGGGCTGGAGTTCGACACCGTCATCAACAATGCGGGCATCTCGCCCAAGCATGATGGCGTCGCGCATAAGGTCTGGCAGATGGCGCCCGAGGAGTGGCGTCGCGTTGTCGACGTCAACCTGACCGGCAGCTTCAACACCATCCGCGCCCTGACGCCCGGCATGATCGCCGCCAAGCGGGGCTGGATCGTCAACACCTCCTCGGTGGCGGGCAAAACCTATTCGCCCATCGTCGCCTGCCATTACGCGGCGACGAAATCGGCGGTCATCGGCTTTACCAAGCATCTGGCGGCAGAGCTGGGCCCCTATGCGATCCGGGTGAATGCGCTGGCTCCGGGCCGCATCGCGACCCCCATGGTCGCCGGTGTCGCGCCCGAGGTGAATGCCGAACAGGTCAAGCTGACCCCGATGGCGCGCCTTGGCGAACCGGCCGAGGTGGCCGATGTCGCGCTGTGGCTGACCTCGAGTGAATCCAGCTTTGTGACCGGCCAGACCATCGACGTGGCTGGCGGTCTTTACATGACCTGAGGCGGTGCCATGATTACCGGACATACCAAGCTTTACGGCATCGTCGCGAACCCCATTGCGCATGTGAAGACCCCGGAAGAGATGAACAATCACTTCGCCTCGGTCGGCTATGACGGGGCGCTGGTGCCGTTCCATGTGCTGCCCGAAAACCTCGCACAGTTCATGGACATGCTGCGGGGGCTGCAGAATTTCGGCGGGTTGATCGTGACGGTGCCGCACAAGACCGACGTGCTGGCGCTCTGCGATGGCACGGTCGGCGATGCGGCGGCCATCGGTGCCGTCAACACGATCCGCCGCGACCCCGACGGGCGGCTGATCGGCGCGATGCTGGACGGCAAGGGCTTCGTCAGCGGGCTTGAGGTGAACGGGATCGACGTGGCGGGCATGGACGCCTGCCTGCTGGGCGCGGGCGGGGCAGGGGCGGCGATCGCCTTCGCACTGGCCGAGGCCGGGGTGGCGAACCTGACCATTGTGAACCGGTCAGAGGACAAGGCGCGCAATCTGGCCGAGCGGGTGATGGCGAAATACCCATCCGTCCGCGTGGCCCCCGGCGCACCCGAGACTGCGCGCCGCGACCTGATCGTGAACGCGACCTCGCTGGGGCTTCGCGCAGATGACGCGCTGCCGCTGTCGGATCTGGCTTTCCACGGCAAACAGATCGTCGCCGAGGCGATCATGGAGCCTGAGGTCACCCCCTTGCTGGCTGCCGCGCGCGAGGCGGGCGCAAGGATCCATTTCGGCCGCCCGATGCTGCGCCAGCAGATCCGCCTGATGGCCCGGCATATGGGCGTCACGGATACGACTGACGCGTAAGAACAAGGCCACGGAGTCAAGAAGATGGCAAACGCCCTTCCGCAGGATGCGCGGTTCGATTTTATCATTGTTGGCGGCGGGACCGCAGGTTGCATTCTGGCCGAGGCCCTGACCCGCTCGGGGCGGATGAAGGTGTTGCTCTGCGAGGCGGGGGGCGAGGCGCGCTCGCCCTGGATCCGCATTCCGGCGGGCTTCTACAAGCTCTTGGTCAACAAGCGCTACAACTGGGGCTTCTGGAGCACCGAGGAAGCCGCGACCAACCACCGCCGCATCGCCATTCCGCGCGGCAAGGGGCTGGGCGGCTCGACCCTGATCAACGGCATGATCTATGTGCGCGGCCAGCCGCAGGATTATGACCTCTGGCAGCAGCGCGGCGCTACCGGCTGGGACTGGCAGGGCGTGCTGCCCTATTTCAAGGCCATCGAGCGTTGGGACAATCCCGACCCCGATGGGTTGCGCGGCCATGACGGCCCGCTGCCCATCAATGAGGTGATCGAGCAGAACGACATCGGCCGCGCCTTCATCGCGGCGGCCGAGGCGCAGGGTCAGGTCTTCAACCCCGATTACAACGGCAAAAGCCAGGAAGGCGTCGGCTGGTATCAAGTCAATCAGGCGGGCGGAGAGCGCTATTCCGCAGACCGTGCCTGGCTGGCTCCGGCCCGCAAACGGCCGAACCTGACGGTGCTGACCGGCGCGCGGGTGACGCGGCTGCTGCTGGAGGGCAAGCAGGCCACCGGCGTCGCGCTGACCCATAAGGGCCAGAACCATCAGGTCCGCGCGGGCGAGGTGATCCTTGCCGCAGGCTCGATCCAGACGCCGCAACTGCTGGAACTGGCGGGCATCGGCGATCCGGCGCGGCTGGCGGCGGCGGGCATCCAGCCCGTCCATGCGCTGCCCGGCGTCGGCGAGAATTATCTGGACCATTTCTGCACCCGGATGAACTGGCGCGTCTCGCAGCCCGTCACCCTGAATGAGCTGACGCGCGGCCCCCGGCTGGTGGGCGAGGTGCTGAAATACGCGCTGAAACGGCGTGGCGTGCTGACCTATGGCACGGGCCTGACGCATGGGTTCCTGCGCTCGCGCGCGGATCTGGACCGGCCGGATGTGCAGTTCTTCTTCATGCATGCAAGCTATGCCAATGCGGCGGAACGCAAGCTGGACAAATTCCCCGGCATGACGCTGGGGGTGACGCAGCTGCGCCCGCAGTCGCGCGGCTCGATCCACGCGGTCTCGCCCGATCTGGACGTGCAGCCGGCCATCGTGCCGAACTTCCTTGATCACGAGGAAGACCGCCGCGCCATGGTCGATGGCATGAAGCTGGCCCGCAACATCATCGCGCAGGCCCCGATGGACGCCTTCCGCGTGGCCGAGATGAGCCCCGGCCCGGTCTGCGAGGCCGATGCCGACTGGCTGGAATTCGCCCGCGCCAATGGCCAGACCATCTATCACGCCGCCGGAACCTGCCGCATGGGCACCGATCCGATGGCGGTGGTCGATCCCGAATTGCGCGTGCATGGCATTTCCGGCTTGCGGGTCATCGACGCCTCGGTCATGCCCGAGATGGTATCGGGCAACACCCAGGCCGCGGTGATGATGCTGGCCGCCAAGGGCGCCGATCTGGTGCTGGAACGCAACCTTCTGGCGCGCTGAACGCCGCCCACTTCTGCAGGAGAAGCTGATGTATCCCAACCTCACCCTTATCGTCGGCGGAGAAGAGCGCAGCGAAGGCTCGGCCGGAACCTTGCGCCTGATCGACCCCTCGGACGGCAGCGAGCTGACCGTCGCGCCGCGCGCAGGCCGTTCCGAGGCGCTGGACGCCGCCCGCGCCGCCGAACAGGGCGGGGCCGAATGGGCCGCGCTTTCGGCGCTCGAACGCTCGAAGATCATGCGCCGCGCCGCCGACATCATGCGCGCGCAGGCCGATGACGCCGCCCGCGTCATGTCGATGGAGCAGGGCAAGCCCCTGGCCGAGGCGCGTGGCGAATGGATGGGCTCGGCCGATCTTCTCGACTGGTTCGCCGAGGAAGGTCGCCGCGTCTATGGCCGCATCGTGCCCTCACGCGCGTCGAACATCCAGATCCAGGTGCTGAAGCACCCGGTCGGCCCGGTTGCGGCCTTCACCCCCTGGAACTTCCCCGCCTGGAACACCATGCAGAAGGTCGCCCCCGCGCTTGGTGCAGGCTGCCCGGTGGTCATCAAGCCCGCCTCGGACACGCCCGGCACCGCCTGGCTGATCGGCAAGGCGCTGCTGGAGGCGGGGCTGCCGCCGAAGGCGATCTCGGTCATCTGGGGCGCGACCTCAGAGCTGTCGGACACGCTGATCAAGGCGCCCGAGATCCACAAGGTCTCGCTGACCGGCTCGACCCGCGTGGGCCGCATCGTCGCCGCGCAGGCAGGTGAAGAGCTGAAGAAGGTCACCATGGAGCTGGGCGGCCATGGTGCGGTCATCGTCGCCGCTGATGCTGATCTCGACCACCTGATCCCGCTGGCCGTGCAGTGGAAATTCCGCAACTGCGGGCAGGTCTGCGTCTCGCCTACGCGCTTCATCGTCGATGCCGCGATCCATGACGAATTCGTCCGCCGCTTTGCCGAAAAAGCGCGCGAGTTGAAGGTCGGCAAGGGCACGCAAGAGGGCACGCAGATGGGCCCGCTGACCTCGGCCAGTGGTCTCGGCACGGTGATGGAGATGGTGGCCGACGCCATCGCCAAGGGGGCCAAGGTCGAAACCGGCGGCTCGCGCATCGGGGAGGAAGGCTTCTTCCATGAGCCCACGATCCTCTCGGGCATGACGACCGAGATGCTGGCGATGAACGAAGAGCCCTTCGGCCCGCTGGGGCTGGTGATCCGCGTGAACTCGCTGGATGAGGCGCTGGCCGAGGCGAACCGCCTGCCGGTGGGGCTGGGGTCGTATCTGTTCACCTCATCGATGACGACCGCCTATCGCGTCCAGAATGAGCTGAAGACCGGCATGCTGGGCGTGAACCATTTCGCGCTGGCCCTGCCCGAGACGCCCTTCGGCGGCGTGCGCGATTCCGGCTTTGGCTCGGAAGGCGGCACGGAAGGCATCGAGGCCTATCTGACCACGATGACCGTCACCACCATGATGATCTGAGGCCGCGCGCCTTTGACGATGCGAAAGCCCCGCCGTTGGCGGGGCTTTTTGTATTCAGGCCACCAGCAACTCATCGGCGGGGCCGAAGAATTCATAATGGATGCGGCTTGCGGCGACGCCCGCCAGCGACAGGGCCGAAACCGCCGCCCGCAGGAAAGGCCTCGGGCCGCAGATATAATAATCCGCCGTCGCGGCCGGTGTATTCGCGATCAGCCATTCATCGGCGATGAGGCCGGCCACGTCGTAATCCTGCCCCGCGACCTCATCCGCCAGCGGGGTCTGGTGGAAATCCGTCACCTGAACCGCATGGCCGCGTGCGGCAAGGCCCCGGATGTGATCGCGCATCGCATGGGTGTCGCGGTCATGCGTCCCGTGAATGTAGTGGACCGGCTGATCCGAGCCCTGATCGACCAGCCATTCCAGCATCGCCACCATCGGCGTCAGGCCGACACCCCCGGACAGCAGCACCACAGGCCGCTCGGGCAGGCGGTCAAGGAAGAACTCGCCCGCAGGGGCCGCGACCTTCACCACCGTGCCCTCGGGCTGGTTGTGCAGCCAGCGCGAGGCCAGACCCAGCGGCTCGGCCTTGACCGAGATGCGATAGCTCTCGCCATTCGGCGCCGACGAGATCGAGTAGTTGCGCTTGGCCGGGGGGTGTCCCGGGATCTCGAAGGCGAAGCTCAGATACTGGCCCGGGCGATGCGCCATCACCGGGCCGCCATCGACCGGGCGCAGGATGAAGGAGGAAATCAAGCTGCTTTCGGGGATCACCCTCTCGATGCGGAACTCGCGCCAGCCGTTCCAGCCACCCGCCGCATCGACCTGCGCGGCATAGATGCGCTTTTCGCGGGCGATCAGGATATCGGCCAGGAACCAGTAGGCCTCGCCCCAGGCTTCCAGCACCTCGGGCGTCGCGGCCTCGCCCAGCACATGGCTGATCGCGCCCAGCAGCGCCTCGCCGACATGGGGGTAATGCTCGGGCTGGATCTGCAGGCCGACATGCTTTTGCGCGATGCGCTCGACGGCGGGGGCAAGCGCGCCAAGGTTCTCGATATTCGCGGCATAGGCCAGGATCGCGCCGGCCAGCGCGCGGGGCTGCGCATCGCTGACGCCGTGATGCGACTGGTTGAAAAGGTCGCGGATCGCCGGGTCGCGAAACATCCGGGCGTACATCTCGTGGACGATGGCCAGACCGCTGTCCTGCAACGCGGGCAGGGTCGCGGTGACGATGGCGATGGTCTTGGCGTCGAGGGTCTTCGGCATGGGGCATTCCTTCTTTCACGAGGCGCCAGCGGGCCTAAATGATGCATAGTGAATACATCTATTGCATCAGCCAAAATAAATGCAATGTAAATACATCTTTTAGGGGGGCACCGATGCGGCTGACGCAATACACCGATTATGCGCTGCGTGTGCTGCTGTATCTGGCGCGGCATCAGGACCGGCTGTGTTCCATCGCCGAGATCGCAACGGTTTATGGAATCTCGAAAAATCACCTGATGAAGATCATCAATGATCTGGTGAATGCGGGCTATCTGACCAGCGTCCGGGGCCGCAACGGCGGCGTGCGGCTGGGCCGGACGCCTGATCGGATTAACGTAGGTGCGCTGATCCGCCACACCGAGGATGATTTCGATCTGGTCGGTTGCAGCCGCTGCATCATCGCGCCCGCCTGCGGCATGACCTCGGTCTTTGATGAGGCACTGGCCGGTTTCATGGCGGTGCTGGATCGCTATACTCTGGCCGATGCCCTTGCGCGCAAGGGCGATTTTCTGCCTTTATTGAACGCGATAGGGCCCGAGGGCCAAATCAGCAAAGCACGCCCGGCAAAGGAAGACTGATATGCCCCGTTTCGCGGCGAACCTGACGATGTTGTTCAATGAGCGGCCGTTCCTCGACCGGTTCGCAGCCGCTGCCGATGCGGGCTTTCGCGCGGTCGAGTTCCTGTTCCCCTATGACCATCCGGCCGAAGCGGTTCGCAAGGCGGCCGAGGCGGCGGGGGTGCAGATCGTGCTCTTCAACATGCCCCCCGGCGATTGGGCGGCGGGTGAGCGGGGGATTGCGGCCTTCCCCGACCGGGCTGAGGAGTTCAGCCGAGCGGTCGCGACCGCGCTTGATTATGCCGCCGTGCTTTCGGTCCCGCGCCTGCATCTGATGGCGGGCGTGGCCCCCGCTGACGCGACCCACCTGGCCCGCTATCGCGAGGCGATCGCCGAGGCCGCCGAGCGCGCCGCCCCCCTTGGCATCGACATCCTGCTGGAGCCGCTGAACGGGCGCGATGTGCCGGGCTATCTGCTGTCGGATTTCGCCATGGCCGCAGCCGAGATCGCAGGGCTTCAGCGCCCCAACGTCAAGCTGCAGTTCGACATCTATCACCGCCAGATCATGCATGGCGACGTGCTGACCGCGCTGAAGGAGATGCTGCCGATCATCGGCCATATCCAGACCGCCTCGGTCCCAGCCCGCAATGAGCCGGGCACGGGTGAGTTGAACGACGCCCGCATCTTCGAATGGTTGGATGAGATCGGCTATCAGGGCCATATCGGCTGCGAATACCGCCCGCTGTCCTCGACCGAGGCGGGGCTGGGCTGGATCGCGCCATGGCAGGGTTAGGAAGGGAACGGCAAGGCATGTTCATTGGCGCAATCGCGGACGATCTGACGGGGGCCACGGACCTGTCGTTGACCTTGTCGCGCGAGGGGATGAAGGTTCTGCAGATCGTGGGCATCCCGCCCGCCGATCTGGACATCGGCGAGGCCGAGGCGGTCGTCATCGCGCTGAAATCCCGCACGAATCCGGCAGATGAGGCGGTGGCGATGTCTCTGGCCGCAGCCGAAGCGCTGCGCGGCTGGGGCGCGCGGCAGTTCCTGTTCAAATATTGCTCGACCTTCGATTCCACCGATCAGGGGAATATCGGTCCGGTCACCGATGCGCTGATGGCCGCTCTTGGCACGGATCGCGCGATTGCCTGCCCGGCCTTTCCGACGAATGGCCGCACCGTCTATCGCGGGCATCTGTTCGTGGGCGACCTGCTGCTGTCCGAGAGCAGCATGAAAGACCACCCGCTGACCCCCATGCGCGACGCCAATCTGGTGCGAGTGCTGGGGCGGCAAAGCGCGAACCCGGTCAGCCTGATTGCGCGCGAGACGGTGGCCGCAGGCGATGCCGCGCTGAAGGCCGCCTTCGACGGGCTGGCGGGCATCGCCATCGTCGATGCGGTCGATGACGGCGACCTGCGCGCCATTGGTCGGGCCGCGCGCGACCTACCGCTGGTCACTGGCGGCTCGGGGATCGCTTTGGGCCTGCCCGCGAACTTCCTGCCGCCGGGCCGCGCGGCGCAAGACGCCGTGCTGCCGGTGCCAGAGGGGCGCACGGCGCTGCTGGCGGGATCATGCTCGACCGCGACGCGGGCGCAGATCGCGCGGGCCATCGCCGACGGCGTTCCGGCCATGCAGCTTGAGCCGGTCAGCATCGCCGAAAATCGCGTGACCGTCGCCGATGCCGTGGCCTTCTGCATGAATGCCGGCGCGGGTCTGCCGCCGCTCATCTGGTCCAGCGCCGAGCCCGATCAGGTGCGCAAGGCGCAGGAGCTTCTGGGCCGCGAACAGGCTGGCGCGCTGGTCGAGGCGTTTCTGGCCCGCACTGCCGCTGAACTGGCCGCGCGCGGCTTCAACCGCTTCGTCGTCGCCGGGGGCGAGACCTCGGGCGCTGTCGTCGCAAGTCTGGACGTCCCCGCGCTGGAGATCGGCCCCGAAATTGACCCCGGCGTGCCGTGGACGCGCTCTCGCGGGGGGCGGGCACCTTTGGCTCTGGCGCTGAAATCGGGCAATTTCGGGGCAGAGGATTTCTTCCTCAAGGCCTGGAGGATGCTGCCATGACCGGGCTCCTGTCCGAGGCCACGCGCATGCGCGACCTGATCGCCGATGTGGGCAAATCGCTGTTTGACCGGGGGCTGAGCCCCGGCTCGACGGGGAATATCTCGGTCCGGCTGTCGGATGGGTCGCTGCTGATGACGCCGACGAATGCATCGCTCGGGGCGCTGGACCCGGCGCGGCTGTCGCATCTGGATGCGCAGTGCAATCATCTGTCGGGCGACAAACCCACCAAGGAAGCCTTCCTGCATTCCTGCATGTATTGCCAGCGCGCCAGCGCCGGGGCGGTGGTCCATCTGCATTCGACGCATTCGGTGGCGCTGTCGGTTCTGGCGGACCTTGACCCACAGGACCTGCTGCCGCCGCTGACGGCCTATTACGTCATGCGGGTCGGTCGGCTGCCGCTGATCCCCTATTTCGCGCCGGGCGACCTCGATCTGGCCCTTGCGGTCGAAAAGACCGCCGCCAGCCATCACGCCATGCTGCTGTCGAACCACGGCCCGGTCGTCGCCGGAGCGACCTTGCGCGACGCGCAATATGCGACGGAAGAGCTGGAAGAGACGGCGCGGCTCTATCTGCTGCTCGACGGCAAGAAGATCCGCCCGCTGAGCGAAAAACAGGCCGACGCGCTGCGCGGCTGAGCAAACCGGCGTCGCGGCGGGCGACCCGCGCCTTTGGTCGTAAAATGGCGCTGGACTGTCCACCCGAACACGGGTTTCATCATTCGGACGTTCCTCGGGGGGAACTGCGCCGTCCCAACGCGGCGTGACCCCAAGGAATGTGACCAACAAGGAGAGAATCATGACCATGAACACCAGTTTCAAGGCGGCGCTGTTCGGCCTGGCGGCGCTTGGCCTGACCGGCACCGCGGCCTCGGCCGATCAGCTGGCCGACGTCAAGGCGGCTGGCAAGATTGTCACGGCGACCGACATGCACTATGCGCCCTTCGACATGCTGACGAATGGCACCTATGAGGGCATGACCAAGGACCTGTTCGACGAGGTCTCGAAAGAACTGGGCGTCGAGCCGGTCTATCAGGACATCCCCTGGACCGCCGAACTGCCGGGGCTCGAGGTCAAGAAATTCGACATCGTCATCGCGCCGGTGACGATCACCGCCGAACGGCTTGAGCGTTACACCTTCACCCTGCCGATCGCCGATGCGACCGTGTCGCTGGTCAAGGCCGCCGCCAACACCGAGATGAACAAGCCCGAAGACATCAAGGGCAAGACCGTCGGCGTCCAGCAGGGCACCGCGCAGTTCAAGCAGCTTCAGGCTTACGGCGAAAGCCTTGGCGGCGTGACCGTCAAGGAATATGGCACCACGGATGAGGCCTATGCCGACCTTGCCGCCGGTCGTCTGGACGCGGTGGCCGGTTCGCTGCCGAACCTGACCTATCTGGTGAAGAACCGCCCCGAGACCTTCGCTCTGTTCGAGCCCGCCCAGTTCGGCGAGCCCAGCTATTTCGCATGGGTCCTGCGTCCGGGTGAAGACAGCGCCAGCTTCCAGAAAGCGATCAACGACGCCGTGCTGAAGATGACCGATGACGGCCGCGTCAAGGCGATCCAGGAAAAATGGCTGGGCACCTATACCGAACTTCCGCGCGAAGTTCCCACCAAGTGATCTGGTGAACGGGCAGGGGTCCCCTCTGCCCGTTCATGCCAGGCGGAGCGCCCATGTTTTCCTCCAAGATCTTTCTTGAAAGCTTCGAGCCGCTCATGTGGGCGGCCCGCTACACCCTGCTGGTCTCGGGGCTGGGCATCGCCGTCGGGCTGGTGATCGGCGCGCTGATCTGCATGGCCTCGATGTCGAAATCGGGCTTTCTGCGCGGTTTTGCCGCCGTCTGGGTCAGCTATCTGCGCGGCGTGCCGATGCTGGTGCAGCTTCTGGTCGTCTATTACCTGCTGCCGGTGATCGGCATCGACGTGCCGGCCATCGTCGCGGCGGTCGGCACGACGGCCATCGTCGCCAGCGCCTATATCTCGGAAATCTGGCGCGGCGCGATCAATGCGCTGCCCAAGGGTCAGGCCGAGGCGGCCGTCGCGATTGGCATGGCGCCGGGCGATGTCTGGCGGCGCGTGGTGCTGCCGCAGGCTGTCTCGCTGTCGCTGCCCGCGCTGATCAATGAGCTGATCCTGCTGGTGAAGGCCTCGTCGCTGGTCTCGGTCGTCGGTATCATGGAGATCACCCGCGCCAGTCAGGCGCAGGCCGGTTCGACCTTCCGCCCGCTGGAGGTCTATCTGGCGGCCGCCTGCGTCTATCTGGCGATCAACCTTTGTCTGGCTGCCCTTGGCCGCTATCTTGAACACAGGATGGCCGTCTGATGGAGCTGTCGATTTTCGCCCACTACTGGCCGATGCTGCTGAAGGGCTTCGGCATGACGGTGCTCTGCTGGATCCTTGGCACGGGTTTCGGCATGGCGCTTGGCCTGATCATCGCGCTGATCCAGCGCTATTCCATAGCGCCGGTGCGCTGGCTGGTGCAGGTCTATGTCGAGATCATCCGGGGCACGCCTTTTCTGGTGCAGCTGTTCCTGCTGTATTACGGCGGGCCAATGGTCGGCATCCGGCTGGACCCGCTGCCCGCGGGCATCGTCGGGCTGACGATCTATGGCAGCCCCTATTTCGCCGAGATTTTCCGCTCGGCCTTCCGCGCCGTGCCCACCGGCCAGATCGAGGCCGCCCGCGCCATCGGCATGTCCGAACCCACCATCGTGCAGCGCATCCTGCTGCCGGTGGGTCTGGTCTCGGCGCTGCCTGCGCTGGTGAACTTCTCGATCATCCTGACCAAGGAAACGGTCATCCTGTCGATCATCACCGTGCCGGAGCTGCTGTATCAGACGCAGCGGATGTCGACCGAGACCTTCCGCTATCTGGAAGCGAACCTGGTCCTTGCGCTGTTCTTCTGGGTCTTTGTCGAGATCATCTCGCGCATCGGACGCAGGTTCGAGCGGCGCATCACCCATTATCTGATCGAAAGGCCGTAAGATGGTCCAAGCTTCATCCGTCGAGGTCCGGAACGTCGACAAGTTCTATGGCCCGTTTCAGGCGCTCAAGAACGTCAGCCTGTCGATCCCGGCGGGCAAGGTGACCTGCCTGATCGGGCCTTCCGGGTCCGGCAAATCGACGCTTCTGCGCTGCATGAACTTCCTTGAGGAATATGACCGGGGCGAGATCCGCATCGATGGCAAGCTGATCGGCTATGACGCGCCGGGCCGCAAGATGTCGGCGCGCAACCTGCGCCAGATGCGCCGCTCGATCGGGATGGTGTTCCAGCAGTTCAACCTGTGGCCGCATATGACCGCGCAGGAAAACGTGGCCGAGGGGCTGGTTCGCGTGCGCGGCATGTCAAAGCCCGAGGCGATGGCCCGTGCCGCGACCGAACTGGGCAAGGTCGGGCTCGCTGACAAGCTGGGCAACTACCCCTCGCGCCTGTCGGGTGGCCAGCAGCAGCGCGTGGCGATTGCCCGCGCCGTGGCGATGGAGCCGAAGCTGATGCTGTTCGATGAGCCGACCTCGGCGCTGGACCCCGAACTGGTGGGCGAGGTGCTGAACGTGATGAAGGCGCTGGCCGCGGCGGGCATGACGATGGTCGTCGTGACGCATGAGATGGGCTTTGCCGCCCATGTGGCCGATCAGGTCGCATTCCTTGAAAAGGGTGAGCTTGTCGCCGTCGACAGCCCCGCTGGCATTTTCCACGCCCCGAAGGATGAGCGGATCTGGAACTTCCTGCGCACCTATAACGAACGCAACAGCTTCTAGCGATTGCGTCGAGGAAACAGCCCCGCCATGGCGGGGCTGCCCTGAATTCTGGCTCAGTCGGTTTCGCCGAACCATTTCCACAGCGTCGCGCCCAGCACCGCGCCCAAGATCGGGGCGACCCAGAACAGCCACAGCTGCGCAATCGCCGGACCGCCCGCAAACAGTGCCTGGCTGGTCGAGCGCGCCGGGTTGACCGAGGTATTGGTCACCGGAATCGAGATCAGGTGGATCAGCGTCAGCGCCAGGCCGATGGCCAGCGGCGCCATGCCAGCGGGCGCGCGCGGATGGGTCGCGCCCAGAATGATGATCAGGAAGAAGCCGGTCAGCACCACCTCGATCAGCAGCGCCGAGGTCAGCGAATAGCCGCCCGGCGAATGCGCGCCATAGCCGTTCGAGGCGAAGCCGCCCAGATCGACGCCCGCCTTGCCGGTCGCGATCACGTAAAGCACCGCCGCCGCAAGGATCGCACCGATCAGCTGGGCGACGATATAGGGCAGCAGTTTCGAGGCCGGAAACCGCCCGGCCACCGCCAGCCCGACGGACACGGCAGGGTTGAAATGCCCGCCCGAAATTCCGCCGACCGCATAGGCCATTGTCAGCACCGTCAGGCCGAAGGCCAGCGCGACGCCTGCAAAGCCGATGCCAAGTCCCGGGAAGCCCGCTGCCAGAACGGCGCTGCCGCAGCCGCCGAAGACCAGCCAGAACGTGCCGAATGCCTCGGCCGCCAGTTGTTTCTGTAACATTTCATTACCTCAGATCACTGTACTGATTAGAAAAACGACGCACGGCGCTTTGCCGGGGCAGTCTGGAGGCAGGACGTGTCATGCCATCTGGGCGGCCGGGGTTCAGTCCCTCACCGTTTCGTCCCGCTTAGGAACGGCCTTGCCGGGCCTTCTGTCAAGACAAAGCTTCAGCACCGGCCCGGATTAGCAAAGAAGAATCAAACTGTTAGGTACAGTTTTACCGGCGCTGCGACGCCCTGGGTCGCCGCGAATCAATGCCCGAATTCGCGCCCGTGCGGCAGGCTGGCAGACGCCACGCGCCGCCCTCTACGCCGAAAGCGGGGCGAAAAAAATCTGTTCGGACGATCCCTCTGACGGAAAAGAATTTTTCCTTTCGGCGCGTTTCGGGACGCCAAAACTTCCAAAAAAACGCTCGGAGCTTAATCTCTATATATGCTATCGTCTTTTTGGTTATTGTTCTGACCAAGCGGCGCGGTGAGCCTTTGTGCCCGCAGCCCGAAGGTAAGGAAGGACGCATGATGACCCAGACGATACCGGAAAAGATCAAGGTTCTTTGGTTCCTGCCGACGCATGGCGACAGCCACTATCTGGGCACGTCGGAAGGGGGCCGGGCGGTCAATCTGCCCTATCTGCGCCAGATCGCGCAGGCGGCGGACGGGTTGGGCTATTACGGGGTGCTGCTGCCGACCGGGCGCAGCTGCGAAGACAGCTGGCTGGTCGCCTCGGCGCTGGCCTCGCAGACCGAGCGGCTGCGCTTTCTGGTCGCCGTCCGCCCCGGGCTGCAATCGCCGACGCTGGCCGCGCGCATGACAGCGACGCTGGACCGGCTGTCGAACGGGCGGCTGATGATCAACGTCGTGACCGGCGGCGACCCGGTCGAGAACGCGGGCGATGGCCTGCATCTGGACCACAGCGAACGCTATGAGGTGACGCGCGAGTTTCTGGATGTCTACAAGGCCCTGCTGGCCGGAGAGACGGTCAACTATCACAGCAAGCATTTCCACATCGTCGACGGCAAGCTGCTGTTCGAGACGGTGCAGAAGGACGGGCCTCCGCTTTACTTCGGCGGCTCGTCGGATGCGGGGAATGCGGTCGCGGCCAAGCAGGTCGACAAATACCTGACCTGGGGCGAGCCTCCGGCTGCCGTCGGCGAAAAGGTCCAGCGTCTGCGTGCGCTGGCCGAGGCGCAGGGCCGCGAGTTGAGCTTCGGGATCCGCCTGCATGTCATCGTGCGCGAGACCGAGGCCGAGGCATGGGCCGCCGCCGATCGGCTGATCAGCAAGCTCGATGACGACACCATCGCGGCGGCGCAGGCGAATTTCGCCCGCATGGACTCGATCGGTCAGCGCCGCATGGCTGAGCTCCACGGCGGCAAGCGCGACAAGCTGGAGATCAGCCCCAACCTCTGGGCGGGCGTCGGCCTTGTCCGGGGCGGGGCCGGGACTGCGCTGGTGGGCGATCCGGCGACCGTGGCCGAGCGCATCGACGAATACCGCCGCATCGGCATCGATACCTTCATCCTGTCGGGCTATCCGCATCTGGAAGAGGCCTACAGCTTTGGCGAGCGGGTGCTGCCGCGCCTGCCGCTGGATCATCCGCTGCCGAATGCCGGGCAGGGCGCTGTCCTTGGTCCCTTCGGTGAAACCGTCGGCAATGATTTCCGCCCGGCGGCGCGCCCGCGCCCCGTTGCGGTCGCGGGGGGCTGAGCCATGACCATTCATCCTCCGGTGCGGCCCAGAATTGTCATTGTCGGTGGCGGGTTTACCGGCGGATCTCTGGCATGGCAGCTGGCACGGATGCAGGTGCCCGCGACGATCATCGTGATCGAGCCGCGCGAAGAACTGGGCCGGGGTCTGGCCTATTCGACGCAGGATCCGGCGCATCGGCTGAACGTCCCGGCGCATCGCATCTCGCTGGACCCGAACCGGCCCGAGGGGTTTGCCGAATGGCTGTCCTCGGCGCAGGACAACGGCTGGATCGCCGATGACCCCGAGCTTCTGACTGCGGACGGAGAGCGTTTCCCGCGCCGTGAGGTCTTTGGACAATATGTCGCCCATTCACTGGCACCGCTGCTGGACTCGGGGCGCATCAGACACATCCGCCAGCGCGCCGTTGACGCCGAGCTGGAAGAGGATGGCTCGGTTCTGGTGCATCTGTCCGATGACAGCACCCTGCGGGCCGAGGTGCTGGTGCTGGCGACCGGACATCCTGCGCCTGCAGTGCCCCCGGCATTGCGCGGCCTGACGGGCAACAAGAGGCTGGTCGAAGACGTCTATGCCCCCGACAGGCTGGCGCAGGTTCAGGGTGACGCGCGCGTGCTGGTGCTGGGCGCGGCGCTGACCTCGGCCGATGCGATCTCGACGCTGGAGGCGCAAGGGTTTCGCGGTCAGATCCGCTGCCTGTCGCGCCACGGCCTGCGCTCGCGCGGGCATCGCGTGATCGGGCGCGAATCGCGCGAGGATTTCACCGATCCCGCGATCCGCCGCCCCAGCGAGCTTTTGCGCCGCATCCGCCATGCGATCACCGACGATCTGGCACAGGGCCAAAGCTGGCACGCGACCATGTCGCGCCTGCGCCAGCAGGGCGCGCAGATCTGGGCGCAGCTTGACGAGGCCGGGCGGCAAACCCTGCTGCGTCATGCGCGCACCTTCTGGGACGTGCACCGCTATCGTCTGGCCCCGCAGGCCGAGGCGGTGATCGACCGGCTGGTCGAGGCCGGGCGGCTTGAATATCTGGCCGGGCATCTGATCTCGGCCGAGGCGCGCGAGGATGGCATCAGCGTCAGCTGGCGCGTCCGCGGATCGCGGGCCGTGCAGACCGAGCATTTCGACCATGTCATCGTGACGACCGGCCCGGCGCAGGGGCGATGTATCGAGCAAAGCCCGTTTCTGGGTGCGCTGGCCCGGCTGGGTCAGATCACGCCCGATCCGCTGGGGCTGGGGCTGGCGACGACCGGCGGGCATCACGCGATGGATGCCAGCGGCCGGGAAAATGCCCGCATCATGATCGCGGGGCCGCTGGCGCGGGGGCATGTGGGGGAACTGGTCGGCGCGCCCGAATGCGCCAGCCACGCCCGCAACCTTGCGCAGGACGTCGCCCGGCAACTCAGCCTTGCGCCCTTCTTCCGGATCCTTGGCCCCGGCGCGTCCGTCGCGCAAAGGGCCTGACCACAGGGTCCGCCGACCAATCAGGAGCTTTCATGTCACATCCGATCATCACCGGTTTCGCCGGAAGTCTTTCTGCACCCTCTCGCACCCGCGCCGTGGTCGAGGATGCCGTACAACTGACGGCAGAGCGCTATGGCGGCACGGGATCGGTCTTCGATCTGCTGGACCTTGGCCCGTCGCTGGGCCGCGCGCGCCGCTTTGGCGATCTGGCGCAAGAGGCGCAGGATCTGCTGCAATCGCTGGTCGAGGCCGATGCCATCGTGCTGGCCACGCCCGTTCACAAGGGCAGCTATGGCGGGCTGTTCAAGCATGTCTTCGACCTGCTGGACCCGACCGCGCTTTACGGCAAGCCCATCCTTCTGGCGGCCAGCGGCGGCGGGGATCGCCATGCGCTGGTGATCGAACATCAGCTGCGGCCGCTGTTTGGCTTCTTCGAGGCGCAGACGCTGGCGACCGGGGTTTACGTCTCGGACCGGGACTTCACCGACGGGCGGCTGGCCGACCCTGCCGCCCGCGCGCGGCTGGAGCGTGCGGTGGATCAGTTCGGCCCCTATCTGCCCGGCTTCCTGGCCTCTCATTCTGTTTCTGGCGCGCCCGTGCTGGCGGCCATCTGAAAGGATATCCCATGACGATCAAACTGACCCGCCGCGCGGCCCTTGGCCTTGGTGCCGGCATGGGCGCGGCACTTCTTGCCAGCCCCGCGATCCTGCAGGCCGCGCCCGCCAAGGTGCTGCGCGTCGGCTGGCAGAAGGGCGGACTTCTGGGCCTGGTGAAAGGCTCGGGCGCGTTCGAGAAGGCCTTTGCCGATCAGGGCATTGCGGTCTCCTGGGCCGAGTTCACCTCGGGCCCACCGCTGCTGGAGGCGCTGTCGGCCAATGCGCTGGACTTCGGCTATACCGGAAACGTGCCGCCGATCTTTGCCCATGCGGCGCGCGGGAACCTTGTGTTCGTGGGCGCGGGCAAGGGCTCGCTTGAGGGGCATGCCATTCTGGTGCCGACCGACTCGCCCATCCAGACGCTGGCGGAGCTGAAGGGGCAGAAGCTGGCGTTCAAGCGCGGCAGTTCGGCCCATTACGCGACCATCAAGCTGCTGGAGACGGTCGGGCTGACGCTGGACGACATCCAGCCGCAGGACCTTTCGCCCCCCGATGCCATCGCCGCCTTCGATGCCAAGGCCATCGGCGCCTGGACGATCTGGGACCCCTATTTCGCCATGGCCGAGGCGCGCCCGAACACCCGCGTCCTGTCGACGACCGAGGAACTCGGGGCCGAATACAACTTCTATTCCGCCAATGGCGATTATGCCCGGGAAAACCCCGAACTGATCCGCAAGGCGGTCGAGGTTGTCGCACAGACCGGCGAGGCGGGGCAGGCGAACCTGCCCGAAACGGTGCGGGTCTTTGCCGAAGCCACCGGCCTTTCGGAAGAGATCATGAACCGCTCGCTGACCCGCAAGGGCGCGAACCTCGGTGGCGTCAGTTTCGTGCGCCCCGAACATGTCGCCTATGAGCAGGGCGTCGCCGACGTCTTCTTCGATCTGGGGATCATCCCGCGCAAGCTGGACATCGCCTCGGTCGTCTGGACCCCCGAAACGTCAAGCTAGGAGGCCCCGCGATGAGCCTTGCAGATTTTCTTGTCGAGACCGGTTCGCGCAGCAAGCGCCTGGCCGGTCGCAGCATCGGCCTGCCGCGCCTGCGTGCAGAGGCCCTGCTGCCCTATGCCGTCCCCGTCGCGATCCTGATCCTGTGGGAAATCGCAGGGGCGACCGGTCTGGTCGCCGATACCGTGCTGCCGCGCCCCTCGGCGATCCTTGCCACGGCCAGCCAGATGCTGTGGTCGGGTGAACTGCTGACGCATCTGGGCGTCTCGGCGCTGCGGGCGCTGGCAGGGCTGGCGGTCGGCGGCGGCATCGGCTTCCTCTTGGGGGTCGCCAACGGGACCTCGCGCATCAGCGAGACGCTGACCGATTCCACCCTGCAGATGGTGCGCAATATCCCGCATCTGGCGCTGATCCCGCTGGTCATCCTGTGGTTCGGCATTGGCGAGGGCGCAAAGCTGTTTCTGGTGGCCTTGGGCGTGTTCTTCCCGATCTACCTCAACACGCTTCACGGCATCCGCAATGTCGACGGCCAGCTGATCGAGATGGGCCGCGCCTATGGCATGACGCCGCGCCAGCTGTTCCTGCGCATTGTGCTGCCGGGCGCGCTGCCCTCGATCTTCGTGGGGCTGCGCTATGGCCTCGGCATCATGTGGCTGACGCTGATCGTGGCCGAAACGCTCTCGGCCTCCTCGGGGCTGGGCTATATGGCGATGAAGGCGCGCGAATTCATGGTGCTGGACGTCGTGATCCTGTCGATCCTGCTTTACGCGCTGCTGGGCAAACTGGCCGACAGCCTGACCCGCGCGCTGGAACGCCGCGCCCTGAAATGGAGCCCCGCCTATGCAAATCGCTGATTACGCCATCCCCGAAGCGCAGGTCGCCCGCACCGCCCCCGGTGCCAGGGTCGAGGTCAGGAACCTCTCGCGCCGCTTTGACGACAACCGCGTCATCTCGGACCTGAACCTGACGGTGCGACCGGGTGAGTTCGTCTCGATCGTGGGCAAAAGCGGCTGCGGCAAGTCGACGCTGCTGCGCCTGATCTCGGGCCTCGATCAGCCAAGCGCGGGGCAGATCACCGTTGACGGCCAGCCCGCCGAACAGGCCGGGGACCGGCTGCGCATCATGTTCCAAGAGCCGCGCCTGCTGCCCTGGGCCTCCGTCAGCGACAATGTCGCGGTGGGCCTGCGCAACGGCCGCGACAAGGCGGCGGTGGCCCAGGCGCTGCGCGCGGTCGAACTGTCCGACAGGGGCAGCTTCTGGCCCGCGCAGCTTTCGGGCGGGCAGCGGCAACGCGTGGCGCTGGCCCGCGCGCTGGTCAGCCACCCGGGCCTTCTGATGTTCGATGAGCCGCTGGGCGCTCTGGATGCGCTGACGCGCCTGACCATGCAGAACCTGATCCAGCAAATGCATCAGCAGGCAGGCTTCACCGCGATCCTTGTGACCCATGACGTGGCCGAGGCCGTGGCGCTGTCGGATCGGGTGATCGTGCTGGGGCAGGGCCGGATCATCCATGAGGCGCAGATCGTGCGTGTGGCCCCGGTCGGCCGCGGCAGCCCCGAGCTTGCCGCCATCGAGGCCGAGATCCTCGACGCCATTTTCCAGGGCTGAGGGCTGCAAAGACAAGAAACGACGGGCAGTGCAGAAAAACGAAGGGCAGTGAAGAAAAGTGAAACACCCGCGACCTGAAGGGCGCGGGTGTTTTCAACCACAATAGGCAAACCGGCGTCGGAAGCTGCCGCTTCTGGCGACCGGTTTGCCCGTAACATCAGGCTTGTGGCCGTCGACTCGTAAACCTACAACACCAATCCAGCGTGTCAGGGGGCAATCCCGCGTGTCTGGACCATCGTTCTTCAACACCTATTGCCACCATATCTACAAATTTGCGACGCAAGGTAAATTGGCGTGATTACGTAGGTAATTTTGCCTATACGCGTCAGGGCGGCAGGCTTCCGTTGGGTCATCTTGTATTTTCGCGACTTGGTCGCTGCATATGGGAGCAGGCTGATGCTATGAGAGCGTCAGGACGTCGGCGCATTTTCCTTGCTCACGGCTGAGTTCGGGCCCCTCGACCCTTTGTCGACCGGACCCGGCGGCTGTTGCATGGCGAGGCGTTCGAGCGGGCAGGTGCAGGACGAAGACGGGTTGCGATGAACAGATCTCTTGGCGCGCTGCTGGCGATAGGGCTGGCCGGGTTGCAGCTTCTGGCAGTGCTGGCCGTGGTCTTTTCGTCCTATGTCACCTCGGAAAGCGCGCTGATCCACCATGCGCGGATTCTGTTGCGCGATGTCGGCGTCAATACGATTGAGCATTCCAAGGGCTTCCTCAGCCCCGCGCAGGGTGCGGCGGAACTGGCCGCGCGGCTGGCCGAAAACCGCGTCATCGCCAGCGACGATCCGGCCCTGCTGGAGCAGTTGCTGTTCCAGCAGCTACAGATCGCGCCGCAATTCGCCGGGGCCTATTACGGAGCCGAGAACGGCGATTTCGTCCATGTCCTGCGGATGCCCAGCGGGCCGGGCGTCTATCGCACCAAGATCATCACCCATGTCAATGGCAAGCGCCGGGTGCAGCTGATCTGGCGCAACGACGATTTCTCGATCGCGCAGACACAGGAGGACCCGACCGATCCCTATGACCCGCGCGTGCGTCCCTGGTACGTCAAATCCAAGGCCGAGCGGGGGACGATCTGGACCGACCCCTATATCTTCTTCACCTCGCAGCAGCCCGGCATCACGCTGGCCGCACCGGTCCTGAAGGATGACCACAGCGTCCGGGGCGCGGTCGGGGTCGATATCGAGATCAGCATGATCTCGGATTTCCTGTCGCGGCTGAACATCGGCGCGCATGGCAAGGCGCTGATCATCAACCACAACGGCGACGTGATCGCGCACCCGAACAAGAACCTGATCAAGACCGAGGATGATGACGGCACCCTGCGCTTCGCCGATATCGGCGAGATTGACGACCCCATCGCACGCGCCGCCTTCGGCACGCTGGCCGCTGCGGGCGGCATGCCGGTGGCCAAGGAAACGCCGTCGGAATTCGTCTATCAGGGCGCGCGCTATGTCTCGACCGCGCTGCCGATCATCAGCGACAAGCTGCCCTGGACCATCGCCGTCTATGCGCCCGAGGATGATTTCACCGGCGTTATCAAAAGCAACCGCACCCAGAACATCTGGCTGGCGGTGGTTGTCTCATTGCTGACGGCGGGGGCGGGGCTGGCGCTGGCCGAATATATTCACCGCCCGGTGCGAGCCTTCGCCACGCGGGCGGCGCTGATCTCTCAGGGGGAAATCGACGCCTCTGAACCGATGCCCCGCACCTTCCGCGAGCTTGAGCGCGCCAATGCCGCCTTGGTGCGCGAGATTGCTGCCCGGCGCACGGCGGAAAAGGAATATGGCGAGACGTTCAACATGTCCTCGCGTGGGATGGCGCAGCTTCATCCGGACACCGGCCGCTTCCTGCGCGCCAATGCCCGCCTGACCGAGATCACCGGCTACAGCGATGAGGATCTGGCGGGCATGACCTTCACCGACCTCTTGCACCCCGAGGATCGCAGGTTCTGGACCGCGCCGCATGCGACGGATTCGGCGCTCAACCACAATATGCGGATGCTGCGCGCGGATGGGGCGACGATCTGGGTTTCGGTCAGCGCCATCGTCATTCGCGACGCGGCGGGCCGCCCGCTGCATGACGTGGTGACGCTGGATGATGTGACCCAAAGCAAGGTCAACGAGCAGGAAATCCAGCGGCTGAACAAGGATCTCAGCCATCTGGCGCGCGGCAATACCATGGGCCAGATGGCGGCGGGGCTTGCGCATGAGCTGAACCAGCCGCTGACCGCCATCGCGCAGAATGCCGATACCGCGATCTTCATGCTGGAGCGTGAGGGCGGGCTGGACCCCGAATTGCGCGACATCGTCACCGAGATCGAGCAGCAGGCGATCCGCGCGGGCGACATCATCCGCGCGCTGCGGGGCTTTATCCGCAAGGACGAAGGGGCGCGCACCAGCTTCGACTTTGCCGAACTGCTGGGCCAGAGCCTGCAGCTTCTGCGCGCCGAGGCGACCGAGGCGGGCGTGCGCATCAAGACCGATGTGCCGGCCGATCTTCGGCAGATCGTCGGCAACCGCGTGCAGATCGCGCAGGTGCTGGTCAACCTGATCCGCAACGCCATCGAGGCGATGAGCGCCGACCGCCATAATGAGCGGTTGGTGACGGTCAGCGCCCGCACTGACGGGCCGATGCTGCTGGTGACGGTCAGCGACACCGGGCCGGGGATCGACCCCGATGTGGCCCTGTTTTCGCAATTCGCCACGACCAAGCGGACCGGGATGGGCCTCGGCCTCTCGATCTGCCGCTCGATCATCGAGGGCAATGGCGGCAAGCTATGGAACGAAGAGGGCAAGCAACGCGGCGCGGTCTTCCAGTTCACCGCGCCCCTTGCCGCTTCCGACAATTCGCCGCGTGACAGCAAGCAGGAAACGGGCATTGTTTAACCTGTTAAAATCAATATGATCGATGATGCCATGACCGATCCAGATATGACCGTTTTCGTGGTTGATGATGATGCGGGGATCCGCTCTTCGCTGGTGCGTGCGCTCAGCCTGCGCGGCTATCGTGTGGCGGCTTTCGCCTCGGCGGTCGAATTTCTTGACGAGTTCGAGCTTGGGATGGGCGGCTGTCTGGTGCTGGATTACGGCATGCCGGGCATGAACGGGCTGGAGCTGCAGCGGCATCTGAACAACATGGGTGCGCAACTGCCCATCGTCTTCATCACCGGCCATGGCGGCGTGCCGGAATCGGTTCAGGCGATCAAGGCGGGCGCGGTCGATTTTCTGGAAAAGCCGTTCCGGCAGGCCGATCTGATCGCCCGCATCGAGACCGCCTTCCAAATCACCCGCGAATTGCGCCAAACGCAGGCCCGATCCGAGCAGCAGCAGGCGCGTTTTGGACGCCTGACCTCGCGCGAAAGCGAGATTGTCGAACGGATCGTGGAAAACCCGCGCGAGGCCTCCAGCAAGGAAATCGCCTCGGCCCTGGGGATCAGCCCGCGCACGGTCGATCACCACCGCGCCCGGATCATGGAAAAGCTGGGCGTCAAATCCCTGGCCGAGCTGATCGCATTGGCCAGCCGCTGACGGGCAGCTATCGCGACAGGCTTTGAAACAGGCTGTGGCGTTCGGCAAAGGCGTCGCGCAGCGCTGCGTCGGGATGGATTTCAGCGGCGATGGCGGGGGACTGGCAGATCTCGGCGACCGAGGCCCCGGTTTCCGCCATCAACCCCAGCCGCGCCGCCCCGAAGGCCGCGCCCAGATGCTGTCCCTCGGGCACGAGGATCGGCAGATCCAGCGCCGTGGCAATGGCCTTTAGCCAGTAATCCGAGCTCGCGCCGCCACCAAAGGCAAGCAGCGCCTTCGGGTCCGAGCCCGCCATCCGCAGCGCCTGCAGATTGTCGGCGAAGGCGAAGGCCACGCCCTCCATTACCGCCTGCGCCATCTCGGCCCGGGTGCTGCCGATCGAGAGGCCCAAGAACTGCCCGCGCAGTGCCGCGTCATTATGCGGCGTCCGCTCACCTGACAGATAGGGCAGAAAGGTGATCTCTCCGGGCGGGCGCAGGGTCGGGCCGGGTGCCTCGGCCAGCGCGGCCGCCGTGGTCCCGGTCACGCCCGCCAGCCAGTCCAGTGCCGCCGCAGCCGCAAGGATGACGCCCATGGCGTGCCACATGCCGGGCAGGGCGTGGCAAAAGACATGCACGGCACTGTCCGGACGCGGCTGATATTGCGCGGTCGCGGCGAAGAGCACGCCCGAGGTGCCGAGCGACAGAAACCCCTGTCCGGGCTGCACCGTGCCCGCCCCGACGGCGGTCGCGGCATTGTCGCCCGCCCCGCCCGCGACAATCACCCCCGCACCCATGCCCCAGCGGCGGGCCAGTTCCGGGCGCAGCGTGCCCGAGGGTGCGTTCCCCTCGACCAGACGCGGCATCTGGTCGGGGCGCATGCCCGAGGCTGCCAGAAGCTCGGGCGACCAGCGGCGGTTCCCGGTGTCAAGCCAGCTGGTTCCGGCGGCATCGGACATCTCGGCCACATGCTCTCCGGTCAGCCAAAGCCGCAGATAATCCTTGGGCAGCAGCACCTTGGCGACGGCGGCAAACAGGTGCGGCTCATGCTCGGCCATCCAGACGAGCTTCGGCGCAGTGAAGCCCGGAAAGACGATATTGCCCGAGATCGCGCGAAACTCGGGGCGCGCGTCCAGCCGCCGCGCCTGATCCTGCGCCCGCCCGTCATTCCACAGGATCGCCTTGCGCAAGACGCGATCCGAGCCGTCGAGCGCCACCGATCCATGCATCTGCCCCGAAAGGCCGATGGCACGCACCGCCGCAAGGTCCGCGCCGGATTGCCGGGCCAGATCCCGCAGCGCGGCCTCGGTCGCGGTGATCCAGTCTGCGGGGTCCTGCTCGGCCCAGCCGGGATGGGGATGCGAGACGGCAAGCCCCGCCTGGGCCGAGCCAAGGACGCGCTGCGCCCCGTCCATCAGCAGAACCTTGACGCCCGAGGTTCCCAGATCAATTCCCAGATACATGTCCTGCCCCCGCCTCTGGCCCCAACCCTGACCAGCCGTGGCGAAACTGGCAAGTGCTGGCGGCTTTGCAAATGGAATGCGGGGCCTTACAGATGCTCCGAGAGCTTCATGACCGGATCAGAGACAGGCCCATGCAACATATTCCGCGCCCCGAAGTCACCGGATTTTACGACCGCCGGACCGGCTCGATCCAGTATGTCGTGGCCGATCCCGAGACCCGTGATTGCGTGATCATCGACCCGGTTCTGGACTATGATGAAAAGGCCGGGCGGACCTGGACCGAGAATGCCGACCGCATTCTGGGCTATATCTCGGAAATGGGATATCGGGTGCAGTGGATCCTCGACACCCATCCGCATGCCGACCACTTTTCCGCAGCACCCTATCTGAAAGAGCGTACCGAGGCGCCGATGGCGACCGGCAGCTATGTGACCCGGGTGCAGAAGCTCTGGGCCGGGATCTATAACTGGCCCGATTTCCCGCAGGATGGCCGCCAGTGGGACCATCTGTTTCAGGACGGGGAAGAGTTTATGCTGGGCTCGATCCCGGCGCGCGTCATGCATTCGCCGGGGCATACGCTGGCCTCGATCACCTTTGTCATCGGTGATGCGGCCTTCATCCATGACACGATCTTCCAGCCCGACACCGGCACCGCACGGGCGGATTTTCCCGGCGGCTCGTCCGAGGCGCTGTGGCACTCGATCCAAGGGATCATGGCCTTGCCCGACGACACGCGGCTGTTCACCGGCCACGATTACGAACAGGGCGGTCGCCCGGCCAGATGGGAATCGACCGTGGCCGAGCAGCGGCAGACGAATACGCATCTGTCGGTCTACAAGACGATGGCCGAGTTCACCGCCGCCCGTGACCGCCGCGACGCGACCCTGCCGATGCCACGCCTGATCCTCTCGGCGCTGCAGGTGAACATCAACGGCGGCCGCCTGCCAGAGCCCGAGGCGAACGGCACCCGCTATCTGAAGATCCCGCTGAACGCGCTGGGTGGCGTCCCCGCCGATGAGATCTAGCCCCAGAACAGATCGGCGGTGACCCCCAGCAGGCGGATCGTGTCACCGCTGTCGAAATGCACCACCAGAGAGCCATCGGCAGCGGTCGAGAAGCTGATCCCCGCCGCCTCCAGCCGGCTTTCCGGCGTGCTGCGTGACACGATCACGCCTTCGACCTTCAGCGTGTCGATACCCACCTCGAAATCGCGGATCGTGGTGACGCTGGTCTGCGCCGAGTCGCGGCTCAGGAAGTCGAACGTATCCGCCCCGGCCTCGCCCGAGACGACGTGACGCGCGCCATGGTCCCAGCGGATGATCAGCCGGTCATCGCCCGCGCCGCCCTGAAGGGTGGAGCTGTCATTGCCGCTGTCGATCGTGTCATTGCCGGTCCCGCCTTGCAGCAGATTGTTGCCCGCCACGCCCCAGATATAGTCGTGGCCATTGCCGCCATTGACCGTATCGTTTCCGCCGCCCGCGTTCAGGCTGTCATTGCCGATGCCCCCTTGCAGGCGGTCGTTGCCATTGCCGCCCGACAGGCTGTCGTTGCCCGCGCCGCCGTCCAGCACGTCGTCGTCGTTCAGCCCCTGCAGCGTGTCATCGCCCGCGCCGCCATTGATCGTGTCCCGGCCGTTCTGGCCCGACAGCATGTCATTGCCATCATCGCCATTGATCAGGTCGTCGCCATTGCCGCCATTGATCGTGTCATTGCCCGCGCCGCCCGACAGGGTGTTGTGGCCCGCGTTCCCGGTGATCGTGTTGTCCAACGCGTTGCCGGTGCCCTGCAGGTTCGCCGTGCCAATCTGCACCAGATTCTCGACATGGTCCGACAGGGTCCAGTTGACCGGCGTCCGCACCGTGTCGATCCCCTGACCGGCCAGCTCGATCACCAGATCTCCAGTAGAATCAACGATATAGAGGTCGTTGCCGGTGCCTCCGTGCAGCTGGTCGAAGCCCGCATCCCCGATCAGCGTGTCATTGCCGGGGCCCCCATAGATCGTGTCGTCGCCCTGCATGCCGCGCAGCGAGTCGTTGCCGCCCAGACCGTCGATCCGGTCGGCGCCTGCGGTGCCCTGAATCGTGTCATGCCCCGGCGTGCCGAACAGGGTGTTGTCGGGGGGCAGGCCGCCATCCTCGCGGCTGCCGATGAAGGCACCGGGCGCGCGCGTCTCCCACCACGCGGGGACAAGCTCATTGAAGCGCGTCAGGGCGTCCCACCGTGCCGACTGATCGTCGATATGCTGCAGCGCCCCCCAGGAGCCGAACTTGCTGTGCGAGGCCACGTCGACGAAGGCGTTGAACATGGTGCCGCCCGCATCGCGCCAACCCTGAAACAGCTCAGTATAGAGCGTACCCATTTCGTCATGCTGGTTCAGCCACAGGAAGAAATCGGTCAGCTCATTATCGTTTTGCCAGTCGTTGACGCCGACGACATGGGTGCCGCCCTCATACATGACCAGCTCCAGCCCGCGCGCATCCGTGACCCGCTTGTAATAGGCGAAGGTCGCGTAAAGGCTTTGCAGCGATCCGGTCGCGTCGCCGGTGACCGAGCCATCGCGCAGCTCTCGGAAGGCCAGGGTTCCGGCATGGTCATAGCGATGCTCGGCGATATAGGCCGCGCGCGCGGCCCCGGTCAGGTTCGCGGCATCGGCGGCACGCTCGGCCCGGGTCAGCGACTGCGCGAGCCATGTCTTGACGGTCGCGGCCTTTTCGTCACGGCCAAGCGCGCCGTCGAAATAGCCGGTGATCGCGAAGCTGTTAAAATAGGTATAGGGGGCGTTGTTGCCGGTCGAGGCGACGTAATCGGGCGCGTCGAACACCGCCTGCTCCAGCCCCTCCCAGCCGGTCTGGGAGGAGATCACCTTATAGACCCGGTCGTTGACACTGGCACCATAGACCTGATCGATGACCTTCGCCATCTCGACCGCGCGCGCGGCATATTCCTGCAGATAGGCCGTGCCGACGCCGGGCCATTTCGACTGGCCGACGGTGTTGGCGGTGTGGGTCTGGCCGAACTGCCAGTTCCAGACCTCGTTCGACATCTCGAAATAAGGCTTCAGCTCGGGGTCGAGGTTTTCTTCGACATAGCGGACGAAGCGGGTGATGAAATCGCGGTTCGCGTTGAAGGGGATGTTGAACCAGGGATCGGTTCCGGTCTGGTTCGCCAGCTCGACCATGACCTCAAGGGGAACGCCCGCCGCCGTGCCCCATGTGGCGTCGTCCTGCGTTGCCCGGTCGGCCCAGCGGGCCAGCGTCGAGCCATTCGTGTGCTGCCAGTCCATGAACCGAAGCGAGCGCATATCCTGGATCAGATCCAGCCAGCGCGGATTGAAGATCTCGCCATCCTCGAGGCGTCCGATGTCGCGCTCATGCACGACCGAGACATTGCGCAGGTAATCGGTTTCATTGATCTCGGTAATGTCGATGGTGATGCCGGTGCTGCCGTTCGGCGTGTAGGTGAACCAGATTTCGCCATCATTCTGGACAACATTCGTCGCGCCATAGATCGCGATGGTGCCCTCGCCCTCATAGGTCATGCGGTAGCGTCCGGCGGCCGAAGTCATCTCGGCAGGCAGGCTGGTCAGCAGCATCGTGCTGACATGGGACACGCCCTCGGGCAGGGCGGTCAGCCAGCCCTGCGCGTCCATGACCGTCTTCATCAGCGCGGCCGAGGCACCGCCCCATTGCCCCTCCAGATGCCCGACCCAGTCGCGCGCCGTCTTGAAGACGTCAATGAAGGGGGATTGCGTGGTCCAATCGGTCACGCCGTTCAAACCAATGCCGATCGAGGGGTTCGAGATAGCGGGGCACACGGGCAAGCTCCTGAATTCGCGGGCTTCAACAGTGGATCCGCAGGCAAGCGTCTTCACCCGTGGGACAAGGTCGCCCCGGCCGGATGACTGCCTTGCGGCATGGGTGAAACGTCACGCACGGGCAGCCCGCGCCGGTCGAACAAGGCGCCGCCATGAAATTGCGTGGCAGCAGGTTTTCGTCCGCTCGGACTGGCGATGGGCAAGATCCCGCAGAGTGCGCGATTGCGTGCTTGCCACGCGAACATCAAACGGGCGTGACTGTCAGGGTCAAGCGACTCATTCAGGGCTTGTCGAAGGCAACTGCCGGTTGTTGGCTGATTTTCAGGGGATTATTGCGCTGAACCGGGCGGATTTAGAACATTATCGTGTTAACTTTTGATCCAGCCGGTGAATTGACCATCAAACATTCATCGGCGAAAATACGCCGACGATCGACGGGAGGCCCGTTCATCCAGAAGGTCAGATCAGCAAGGCCTCGCCATGACGCCGTACGGATGAACGCCGGTCAGTGGCACTCAACCCGCAGGACCTTGTCGCGCTGGCTGGCCACGATGGAATCAGTCGGCGCAGGCCGCACCGCCCCATCTGCGGTGCGCAAACGGATCTGATAGCGGTCCAGAAACTCGCGCACGGCCTCGGCGCGGATGACCCAGGCCATGTTCTCGATCCCGGTTTCGGCCCGCAGGCTTTTGCCCGCCTTGGCCGCAACCACGGCCAGTTGCTGACCGGCCAGATCAAAGACCGGCCCGCCCGAGTTGCCGGGCTGCACGGGCGCGGTGATCTGTAGGCTCAGCCTGCTGCCCTCGAACCCGAAGGTGCTGGAGATCACCCCGTCCGTCACGTTCATCGCCTGCGTCAGGCTGAAAACCGGATAGCCCATGACCAGAATCCCCTCACCCAAGGCAGGCCCGCGTGAGCGGAAGGTGACCGGCTCGCGCCCGGCGAAGCGCTGCGCTTTCAGCAGCGCCAGATCCAGCCGCACGTCCGAGCCGATCAGCAGCGCGGGCTGACCGTTCACCGTCAACCGGTCGCAAGACGCGATGACATGGTGGTTCGTCAGCACATGCCCCTCGGTCGAGACGAGCGAGCCCGAGCCGCTGGCCTTCATCGAGCGGTACCAGTCGGGCCGGTCCTCCATGCCCGGATAGCGGCCCTGCGACAGCCTGCGCGTCACGTCATCCATGGGCACGCCGTCGCCCGCAAACAGGTCGGTCGAGGCGAAAACCTCGGCCATGACCGGCAGCAGGGCCATCGAATCCGAGCTGGAAACCACGACCGAGACGCCCCGCGTCTCACCCTTTTCGTGGCCCATGATGGAATAGAAGACCAGATCCTCGATCCGGATCTGCATGTAGCCGACGCCCTCGGCCGTGCCAGCGGTCAGCACCTCGGCGTCCTTCTTGTCCTTCACGATATCGGCGGCGAGGCTGCGCGGATTGAAGCCGCCGCCGCCGGAATCAAAGCGCAGCTGCCGGATCTCGAACGGGACCGCCGCGCGGCCCTCGTAGAGCATGTCCAGCGGATCATCCGGGTCGATGCGGGGCTCCGAGACGAAGCCATGCGGCACCGCCATGCGAATGCCCGTCCAGTCCGAGGTCGAGACCCGCAGGTCCATATCCTGCCGCGTCTCGGCCGCGCGTTTGGCCAGCGTCGCCCGAGACGCCGCATCCAGCGTGCCCGTGGCGACCTGATCGAGGCTGGTCTGGAAGCTGCGGATGGCGGCATCGGTGCCCGGTCCCGCAGTCCCGTCGATGATGCCGCGATAATGGCCCGTCCACAGCAGGTCGCGCTGGATATCGGCCAGCTCGGACCCGGCGGATTCGGGGGGGGTCAGGTTGAAGGCGCTGACGATGGCGCGGGGCAGGTCGGCCTGCGCAGGGGCTGCGCAGGCCAGTGTCACGGACAGCAGCGCCCCGCCGATCCGGCCCGGCAGGTGCGTGGCGCGAAAGGCAGGGGCGCGGCCGATCATCCGAGCAGCTTCTCGATCGCCTGAACATTCGCCTCAAGGCTGGCGCGCTGCCGATCATCGGTCGACTTCTGCCGGTTGAGCGAGCTGCTGACCGTCGCGACGCTGGGGGTCGCGGCGCGGGCGGTGCGGGCGGCCTGTTCGCGCGAGGCCAGATAGGTCGCGCGGTTCACCTGAGCCGCCGCCGCCGAGGCGTCGACATAGCCGTCGACGCGTTGGCCGATGCCGTTGAACGAGGCCGAGATCAGCTTGTTGTCGGTCGCGATGCGACGCTTCAGCGTGGCCAGCTGCGTCGCGCCGTCGGTCTTGTTGATGCGACCCGCGCGGATCCCCTGAGCCAGCGCGGTGGTCTGCTGGCTGCGGCACTGGCGCAGACCCGCAACGGCCCGACCGGTCTCGGTCACAAGACCCGCCTCGGTGCGGGCATCGGCGTTGACCGAGGACAGCAGCGCGCGCGCATCGGCGGCATTCTTGGCCTTCTGCTGGTAATAGGTCGCCGAATAGCCCGCGAGACCACCGGCCGCCGCGCCGATCAGCGCGCCCTTGGCGCGGTCATTGCTGCCCGAAACGGCCGCGCCCAGAATCGCGCCGAACACGGCGCCGGCGGCGGCGTTGTTCGCCTGCTTGTTGATCTCGGTCGAGCGCGCGTTCGAGATGGCGGTGTAATAGCTGTTGCAGCTGTCACCCGCGTCGCGGGCGTTTTCCGCGACATTGATCTGCTCATCGCAGGCCTGCAGCAGCATGGTGGCCGCCAGCATCAGGGCGGTGCCCTTGCCGAACAGCTTGAAGCGGGATTTTTGGGACATCAGGCATCTCCTTCCATGGGTTATTGCTGATATTCGGGGTAATCGCGTTGGCGCTCGGCGCGGGTGGCGTCGACATCGACCAGCCAGCTTTGCCGCAGCCCGTCCGTCAGCTGGCCGCGCTGTTCGCGCAAAAGACCAAGGTGGCGGACCAGCAGGTCCAGATTTTGCGCAAGGCTTTCGCCACCCAGATCGGCCAGCGCGCCCTGCGTGTCGCGCAAGGCACCGTCGACCAGCGGCGCCGGGCGGGCGGCCAGTTCGACCTGCACCTGCAGGTAAAGGTCATAGGCGTCCTGCACCCGCGTCTCATTCTCGGCCAGACGTGTCAGGACGCGGCTGCGCTGCGCGTCACGCTCGGCCCGCGAGAGGCCCGAGTCCTCGGCGGCACGGTCAATCCGCTCCAGCTCGAACATCGCAAGGCCCATGTTGCGGCCGATGCGGTCGATCAGGTTGCTGGCCAGCATCCCCGAGCGGATCGAGAAGCGGACGGCCTCTTTTTCCTTTTCGGCCAGCGCCACGTTCATCCGGTCCATCTGGACCTGTAGCTCATCGGTCTTGCGCTCAAGTTCCTCGCGCGAAAGCTCACGCTCGGCGATTTCGCGGCGCAGGCGGGTCAGCTCCTGACCCATCTGCTGCGCGTCCCCGGCGTCAAGATGGGCACCGCCCTGCAAAAGCGCCTGCCGTCCGGCCAGCATATTTTCCTCCAGCGCAGGGTTGGCCATGCCCTCGACCGGGGCGGCTTCACTGTCGCGCCGACCCGGGAAAACCGGAGCCGAGATTGCCAGCCGCGTGCCCATGGCGGGCGTCCGCCCCTCACCCCGCTGGGTGAAAAGGGCGGCGGCCTCGCTGCGGCGGCCGATGGCATTGCCCTCGCGCAGGATCAGGGATGAGCCGCCCTTGGCGATCACCCCGCCGACCTGACCGGCCAGCCCGTCCGGGCGGGTCGGGCGGAACAGGTCCAGCACGATTTCCTCGGCATTGCAGAGCATGTCGTAAAGGCCAAAGAGGTTCGGCAGGCGCGTGCCGACCGCGCCGGGCTTCGGCGTATCGCTGCGCGGCGGCGGCGCGCAGATCTCATCCAGAGTGGCGTCACGGGGCTGCCCCTCGGTGCCGATGACCTGATAAAGCTGGCGGCCCCGGTTCTGGGCGGTGACATAGGCGGCCCCGCCCCGCGCGGCGAATTCCCATTCCGCCTCGGAGGGCAGGCGCAGATAGCCCGTCGCACCCTGGTTCCAAGGCAGGCTTGGCGCTTCGCCACCCTTGATGCGCTGATCGTCCAGCGCGATCAGCCAGGCCGAATAAGCCCGCGAAAAGGCGATGGCATCATACCAGGACAGCGCGCCCTTCGCCTCGATCTGGCGCAGGTTCATCGCGCCCAGTTGCGTCACATAGCCCGTGCAGGCGGGCGCGTCTTCAGCCAGTGTTTCGGTGGGCGGCTGGTCCAGCAGCCCGGCCTCGAACGCCAGCCATTGCGGCTGGGTCAGCTCATATTTGGCAAGATAGAAGCTGCGCGCCTGTGTATCGGCCAGCTTGTCCGAGCCAAGCCCGTTGCCCTCGCCATCCACTGCGAAAGGGCCCGAGACCGGGGCGTTCCAGGGGCTGTTCGACAGCACCGCCTGCGGCGTTTCGGCGGCGATGTCGATGACCCGGCCAAAGCTCGCGTTGACCTGATCGAGACCGCCCTTCGCAGGCACGTCGATGCGGCGAAACATCATGTGCCGCCCGCAGGGCATGGGCAGTGCCAGCTCTTGCGGCAGGCTGCCCGAGGCGGGCGTTTCGGGGCATTTCAGCTTGCCAAGATCCGTCTCGCCAGAGGCGATCAGCGCCTGACGCGCGCCCGCCCAACCGGCGGGATCGTCGATCTGGCACCAGAGAACGGGTTCCGCCGCCCGGACCGGCGCGGCGAAGGGCGCGGTCAGCATCAGGGCCGCCAGAATGAGTTTTGGCTTAATCATGTCTCAACCCCTCGGCCACTTGCATGCGGCCCGCGCGCCAGCCCGCCGCGCAGCCCGAAAGCGCGCCTGCGGCCACGGCCAGCACCGCCGCCCACAAAAGATGCTGCGGCTGAAGCGCCATCATCGGCCCCTCCAGACCGCCAAGCCCCGCCAGTCGCGCGTTGACCAGCGGCTGCACCGCCCAGGCCGAAAGCCCGGCCAAAGCGGCCCCGCTGCCCGCGATCATCGCCCCCTGAAGCGAGGGCAGCAGCGCGACCGATTCCGCCTGCAGCCCCAGAAGGCGCAGCAGGGACAGCTCGCGCGCCTTTTCCATGACGCCCGCCGCCAGATGCAGCCCCAGCGTCAGGACGAAGCCCAGCACGGAAAAGACGGTGACCAGCGAAAACACCCAGCCGATGCCGGATTCGACGGCCAGCGCCGTCTCGATTTCTTCAGCGCGGGTCGAGACGTCGAGCCCCTGCCGCATCAGATCGTCGCGCAGCCCCGGCACATCGCGGATGTCGCGGGCGTAAAGCCGAAAGCTGGCAAAGCTGCGGTTCGGGGCGTCGCTGGCCTCACCCCTCGCGCCCGGCCAGTCGAGTTCGGGGACGGCAAAGCCCTCGCGCCAGCGCTCGACCGCCGTTTCCAGCGCGCGGTCGACGAAAATATCGTCGCTTTGCAGCAGATCGCGGGGCAGGACGCCGATGACCTTGACGGAAAGATGCTGGCTTTCGCGGCGGTCGCCCACCTGCCGCAGCACGGTCAGGGTGACCTCATCGCCCGCCGCGGCACCGGCTGCGATGGCCAGCCGTTCGGTCAGCACCGTCTCATTGAGGCCCTGCGGCACGGGAAGCCCCGCCAGCAGCGGATCGCCCGGCGCGGTCGGCAGCAAGCGCGGCTCAAGCAGTTCGCGTGTATCCGGGCCGCGCATCCGCACCGAGGCCGCCAGATAGCGCGAGCGGGGCAGAAGGAAGGCCACCCGCTCATCCTTTTGCATGGTGACGAACCATTCGGGCGCAAGCTGCAGGTCGCGGGCCAGCCGGATCTCGGCGATGCGCGGGTCCGAGCGCAGCCGGTCGATCAGGTTGTTCACCACCCCCAGACCCAGCCCGCCCAGCAACAGGATCGGCAGAAGGGCCACCGCCACCGCCAGCATCAGGCACAGGCTGGAGCGCCAGCCGTGCCAGAGGTCGCGGATCGCCAGATAGGGAAGGATCAGCACGCCCGCCATCACGCCGCCTCGATCTTCAGGGTGACGCGGGTCGCGACGGCGCTGCGGTCTTGCGCGACCAGACGCCACAGGACGAAGCCGCAAGAGGTCAGCAGCGCCTCTTGATGGCTGCTGACGATCACCGCACGGTCGCGCGGCAGATCGGCCAGAAGCCGCATCGCGGCCCCCGCGTTCTGGCTGTCGAGCGCGGCTGTCGGCTCATCGGCGAGGATCACCTGCGCCCCCGAGGCAAGCCCGCGCAGCACCGCCGCCCGCTGCCGCTGCCCACCCGACAGGGCCGAGGGGAGTTTTCCAAGAAGCGATGCGATGCCAAGGGTTTGGGCGAGGTTCTCAATCCCGTCTGCCTGATCCGAGCGTGCCAAGCGCCGCGCCAGACGCGCATTCGCGCCGATGCTGAGATAGGGCAGCAGGCCGCCATCCTGCAGGATATAGCTGATGTGCCGCCGCCGCATGCGGGTCAGGCGGCGCATGCGGCCGCGCGTCAGATCCTGCGCAATATCGCGTCCCGAAAGCTGGAAGTGCCGCAGGCTGTCGGGCCGACGGATCAGCGCCAATATGTCCAGAAGCGTGCTTTTCCCGATGCCGCTTTCGCCCACCAGTCCGATGCGCGCGCCGGGCCAGACGGTCAGGCGCGGGATCTCCAGCCGATAGGCGGGGCTGCCCGTGCGGCCAGCACGGGTCAGCACCAGATCGGCAAGGTCAAAGCAGGCCGCGTTCATGCGTGCGTCAGGGCAGGTTCGTCAGGCGCACCGGCGTCGCCTCAAGCCCCGGATCGCCCGCGCCGAAATCGGCCCAGATCCCGGTTTCACCGAACAGGTCGGCATAGATGCGCCGCTTGGTTTCCAGGTTCTCGATGAACTCCTGCTGCTGGCTGACCGACATCGAGGACCAGTAGGATTGGTCCAGACGCAGGACCTGGCTGCGATAGGGCAGCTTTTTCAGGAAGCTCGGCAGGATCGCCTCGATCGTGGCGCGGTCGCCCTGACGCAGGCTGTCGGGGTCGGTCGAGGTCTGCGCCGCGAGCATCTGCAGATTGGCAAAGAAGGCCTGCGGGTCCTGACCACCGCTGCGGAAGGCCTGAATGATCGCCTCTAGCCGCTTGTCGAGCGTCGAAAGCTGGTTGCGGGTCAGATAGGCGCTGACCTCCAGCGTTTCGACATCCGGGTTCGCCAGATCGCGATCCGCAGCCCAGCCCGCAAGGAAGGCCGGGGCGGCGCTGCCTTCGACACGGCCAAGGCTTTCCAGCTGCGCGCGGAAGATCTCATTCCCGACGATCTGCGACAGGCGGCCGGTTTCCGGGGCCTCGGCCGGGGCGGCCTCGGGTGCTGCGTCCGGCATGGGCTCCATCGCCTCGGACCCGTCGCGCAGAACCTCGCCTGCGTTTGCCTGCATGGTTTTGGTGGCCAGATCGCGCGCCATTTCGGTCAGCTCGCGCCCGAAAGTGTCGTCGGTCGTGGCATCCAGCGCGAGATATTTGTTCTCGGCCAGATCGCCGGTCTGCGCGAGTTTCTGGTACTGGGTGCGGGCGATCTCGGCATCTCCGGCCTTGTCATTGGCCGGGGTCAGCAGATGGATCGGAACGATGGTGATGTTCTGGGCGCGGGCCTTCTCGCTCAGCCGCTCCAGCGTCATGTCGGGATATTTCGCCTTGGCGTCGGTGCGGGCCGAGGCGTCGGTCACCAGCACGATCAGCCGCGCGTCGAAGGGCGTCCAGTCATTCTCATCGATGGCGTCGACGACACCGGCGATGGCATCTTCGGCAAAGCCCAGGTTCGAGACCTTGGCCTCTTCAATCCGGCGCATGTTGCTGAGCAGGCTTTGCGGCGGCGCGTCCGGATCAAGCGGCTGGAAGTTGCGGGTGACATATTCCAGCTTCTCGGGGTCGGTTTCGATGGTGTCGCGGAAGCCCATCAGGCCGAATGAGACATATTTCGCGCTCTCGAGCTTGCTGAACGCGTCGTAGAAGCCCTGAATCGCGTCATAGGTGCGGTCGATGAAGGGTCGCATCGAGACCGTGGTGTCGACCACGAAGACGACGCCCACGCGGAATTCGTCATCGTTTTCGGCGGCCTTCGCAGCCGAGGACTGGAAGCTCGCATCATCACGCTCGCCGATGTTGGCGGCAGGCTGGGCGGGCAGGGCCGCGACCTTGACCAGCGTCGTATCCTCGGTGCCGTCGAACATCTCATGCCGCCAGTCGAGGATCGGCAGCAGATAGGGCTTGTCGTCGAAGCGGACCGCTGTTTCGGGCTCGATCGCGACGAGGTCGGGGTTCCAGGCGGGCTGATGGCCGGGGTCGTTCGCCAGCTTGCGACGCTCTTCGGTCAGCTTGTCATAGATGCCAAGCGCGCTGGTCTGATAGAAGGGGCCCGAGATCATGTCGGTCAGGGGCGCGTCGCTGCCGAAGAACAGCACGCGGTTGCGTTTGCCGCGCGGGGCGAACTGCATCACCAGCATTGAGGACCAGTCGAGCGCCTCGGCATTGCGGGTCCAGCCGACGGGCGCGGCATTGAGCGCGCTGCCGACCTGCAGCCATTCCTCGCCGCCCAGATCGCGCCGTTCGAAGACGTAAAGCACCGAGAAGGCGGCCATGGCGCGGCCCGGCTCGGTCACGCCGGGGGCGTCGTGGACCTGCATCTGCGGCATCGAGATCACGCGCTGGAAAAGCTCGGGGTTGTCCGCGACGGTCAGGGGCGTCAGGCCGGGTTCGGGGGCCTCGGCAGGGGCGGCGTCGGCGGTTTCGGTGCCGCTTTCGGGTGCGACGGTTGCCGTTTCTTCGGGGACAGGCTCCATGCTTTCGGCAGCATCGGCAGCATCGGCAGCATCGGCAGCATCGGCAGCATCGGCAGCATCGGCTGTGGTGCTGGTTTCCGTGCTGTCAGTGGGTGCGGCTTGCGGCTCGGGCTCGGCGCTGGCAACGACAGGGGCGTCGGTCTGAGGCTCCGGATCGGAGGTGGCCGCAGTCTCGGGTTCAGCAGCGGCGGGGGTTTCCAGCTCTGCCGGGGCCGCATCTGCAACGGCGGTCGCTGAGGTTTCGGGCTGAGCCTCCGGTTGCGCGGGGGCGGGCGTGGCCCCTGCGGTATCCTTGGGGGTTTCTGCCTCGGGCGAAGGCGCTTCGACATCAGCCTCCGCAGTCGCCGGGGCTTCAGGCAGAGTTGGGGCAGGCGTGGCCGTCACGGCCTCCGGCTCGGACGGGGGCGTTTCTGCCTCGGCTGTCTCGGTGGGGGCCTCGGTGCCATCGGTTTCAGGCACGGCCTCGGCGGCGCTCTTGGCGGCGGGCTTCGCCTCTGCCGTGTCTTCCACGGTCGGCCCGGCCTTTGCGATATGCTCGGGGACGCCGGTGACCTTGGGGGCGGCTGGAACTTCCCCATTCTCAAGCCGCGTGATCGCATCCTCGCGCGCTTCGATCTCGGCCTGCGCGGTCGCGATCAGCTTCTTGATCACCTCGATCTTGGCGAGTTCCTGGGTCAGCGGCTGCGAGCAGCCCTTCGCATCCCCCAGCTCAAAAGCCGGAGGCGGCGGCAGGGCAGGGGCATCGGCCAGCATTGCCACATCGGCGCGCGCGGCCAGATCGCTGACCCGCAGTTCCTGCCCGTCGATGCGTGCCTGCAGGCGGCGCAGATTGCGCGTGACCGAATTCACCTCAAGCGAAAGCGAGATCTTTTCGGCCTGATATTGCGGCACGCAGGCTTCCTGAGCATGCCCCGCCGATGCGAGGAGGACGCCTGCGATAACGGTCCGGCGCAGATATGCCATGTCTGCCTTCCTTGTCGTGATGAATGAGATGAATTTGCCCGGAGGGGGTCAGGTCCTGCTGCGACCGGTTGCGGTCACGCCTGATCGATAGATGTCACTGTCACCGTCCCCGAATACCTGCCCGCCGAATGTCACGCCGCGGGATTCTCACGGGAATATGAACAGAGGTGAAAACGATGGCAAGCGCACAACCCCTCTTCTTCCCGGTTCTTTCGAGAAATATGAGGCTTAGGTAAAGAAAGTCTTAATGACGCTGCCGTGAGACGGGGGGCTATCCCAGATAGCTTTCCATCACGCGGGGGCTTTGGGCGACGGTGTCGGCGGGGCCGCTTGCGGTGATCCGGCCGCCCTCCAGCACATAGGCCAGATCGGCGATCTTCAGCGCGGCGCGGGCATTCTGTTCGACCAGCAGGACCGAGATCCCCTGTTCGCGCAACCCTGCCACATCCTCCAGCACCTGCCGCACGATCAGGGGGGCAAGGCCCAGCGACGGCTCATCAAGCAGCAGCAGGCGCGGCCGCGACATCATCGCGCGGGCCAGCGCCAGCATCTGCCGCTCTCCGCCCGAGAGGGACGATGCATATTGCGCGCGCCGCTCGGCCAGTCGGGGAAAGCGCGCGAAGGCCGCCTGCAGGTCGCGCGCCAGACCCGCCCGGTCGCGGCGGTGGCGAAAGCCGCCAAGCGCGAGGTTGTCGGCCACCGACATGTCGCCGAAAAGCTCGCGCGTTTCGGGAACAAGGCTGACGCCATGGCTGAGCCGCGCCTCGACCGAGAGGCCCGCAAGCGGCATCCCGTCCAGCGCCATCTGCCCGCGCGCGGGCAAAAGCCCGGCCAGCGCCTTCAGAAGCGTCGTCTTGCCCGCGCCATTGGGGCCGATGATGGCGACGACGCTGCCGGTCGGAACCTCAAGCGTCAGATCGTGCAGAACCTCGACCTGACCATATCCGGCGAAAAGGCCGCTGACCTGCAAAAGCGCGCTCATGCCTCACCCTCACCCAGATAGGCGCTTTGCACGGCGGGATTGGCGCGCACCTCATCGGGGGTGCCCTCGGCGATCTGCTGGCCGAAGTTCAGCACCACGACGCGGTCCACCAGATCCAGCAGGAAGCGCATGTCATGTTCGATGATGAGGATCGCCAGCCCCTCGGCGCGAAGCTGGTGCAGCAGGCTTGCTAGGTGCTGCTTTTCGGCGTGGCGCAGGCCGGCGGCGGGCTCATCCAGCAGCAAGACCGTGGGGTCCGAGGCGAGCGCGCGGGCAATCTCGGCCGTGCGGCGTTCGCCTTGCGAGAGTTGTCCGGCCAGCACCTCGGCGCGGGCCTCAAGCCCCAGCCGTTGCAGCTGCGCGCGGGCGGTGGCGAAGATGCGCGCCTCCTCGGCCCGGTCGCGGCGGAAGATCGAGGCAAGCGCGCCGCAGCCCCCCCGCGCATGCGCGCCGATCGCGACATTCTCTAGCAGTGTCATATCGCCGCGCAGGCGGGTGTGCTGGAAGGTGCGGGCAAGCCCTGCGCGGGCGATGGCCGTCTGCTTGCTGTCGGTGATGTCCTGCCCGGCTAGCAGAACTCGGCCCGCGTCAGGCACGGTCACCCCGGTCAGCAGGTCGAAAACCGTGCTTTTGCCCGCGCCATTCGGTCCGATCAGGCCAAGGATGCGGCCCTTCTCGACGCTGAGCGAGATGTCATTTGCGGCGGTCAGACCGCCGAAGCGGCGGGTCAGCCCCTGCGCCGCCAGCAGCGGCTCGGCGGTCATGGCAGGGCGCGGCGGCAAGGGGGTGGCGTCATGCGACAGGGCCGCGCGGGGCAGACGCGGGGGCGGGGCAAACCGTCCGGTGATGCCGCCCGGCGCGCGTTGCAGGACCAGCACGACGACGAGGCCGAAGACCAGCAGCTCGGTCGCGCCAGTCGCTCCGGTCAGGCCGGGGACGATGTCCTGCAGCAGGTCGCGCGCCACCACCACCGCGCCCGATCCGATGATTGCCCCCCAGAGGCTGGCGGCGCCGCCGATCACCGCCATGAACAGATAGTCGATGCCCGCGCTGATCCCGAAGGGCGTGGGCGAGACGAAGCGCATCATATGGGCGTAGAGCCAACCCGACAGCGCCGCCAGCACCGCCGCATGGACGAAGACCAGCAGCTTCAGGCGGCGGATGTCGGCCCCGAAGGCCTGCAGCATGATGCGCCCGCCGCGCAGCGCCCTCAGCGCCCGCCCGGTGCGGCTGTCGAGAAGATTTCGTGCCGAAAGGAAGGCCAGCCCCACCGCGCCCCATGTCAGCCAGGTGAAGGCGCGCCCGCCCAGCACATGGCCCGCAATCGACAGGGGCGGCAGGTTCCCGATGCCATCATGGCTGCCAAGCTGCGGCAGGTTGCCGACCAGATAGAAAAGCGCCATCGACCAGGCCAGCGTCGAAAGCGGCAGGTAATGCCCGCGCAGGCCCAGCGTCAGCAGCCCGATCAGCAGCGCCGCACTGGCCGTGACCGCCAGCGAAAGCGGCAGCGTCAGCCAGGGCGAGAGCCCCGCCTGCGTCGTGAACCATGCGGTCGTATAGGCGCTGATGCCCACGAAGGCCGCCTGCCCGAACGAGGTCATGCCGCCCACCCCGGTCAGCAGCACCAGACCCAGCACGACGATGGCGGCCAGCCCGGTGAAATTCATCAGGGTCAGCCAGTATTGCGGCAGGACCAGCGGCAGGGCGGCCAGGCACAGCGCCGCCGCAAAGGGGGCCAGCGCCTTCATTCCTCTTCCTCGTCGCGGTTCCGGCTGTCTATCATGTTGCGCCAGATCAGCACCGGGATGATCAGCGCAAAGACGATGACGTCCTTGAAGGCCGAGGCATAGAATGAGGCATAGCTCTCGATCCCGCCGATCAGCACGGCCCCGGCGGCGGCCAGCGGATAGGAACCCAGTCCCGCCATGATTGCCGCCATGAAGCCCTTGAGGCCGATCATGAAGCCGGTGTCGAAATAGATCGTCGTCATCGAGGAAATCAACATGCCCGAGATGCAGCCGATCAGCCCGGCCAGCAGGAAGGCGACCTCGCCTGCGGCCTCGGGGCGGATGCCGACCAGCCGGGCTCCGGTCGCGTTCGAGGCTGTGGCGCGCAGGGCCTTGCCGCCCAGCGTCCGGCCGAAGTAAAGCGCCATCGCCGTCAGCAGCACCGCCGCCGTGCCGATGATGACCAGCGCCTGAAGGCGCAGGGGCATGCCCGCCACGGTGATCGTACCGGGCAGCAGCGGGCGGGTGCGGAAGCCCTCCGGGCCAAAGACCATCAGGCTGAAGCCGGTCAGCAGCACATGTACCGCCATCGCGACGATCAGCAGCACCAGCGTGGGCGCGCGGGCCAGCGGGCGGAAGGCCAAGCGGTACATGATGACGCTCAGCGGCGCGCAGATCGCCAGCGTCAGCGTCATCCGGCCCGCCGCGCCAAGATCATGCGCGGCCAAGAGGCGGGTCGCGGCGATGATTGCGCCGGGGATCGCCAGCCACAACACCGCTCCCCGGATCTGCCCCGAGAGTGCCTGCAGCCCCGCCACCACAAGGCCCCCCAATCCCAGAAGCCACAGCGTGCCCGGTACATGCCCGGCCTCCAGCGAGGCCAGCGTCAGCGCGGACAGAGAGACGATTTCCCCCTGCGGGATCAGCAGGATGCGGGTGGTCGAAAACACCATCACCAGAGAGATGGCCAGCAAGGCATAGATCGCGCCACTGGTCAGCGCATCCTGCGCAAGCAGTGCCGCGATCATTCCGTTCATCTGACCTGACGTCCCCCCGACCGGCCCCCTTGCGTCATTGCGACGGTTGGTCCTGCGGGACATAGGTCCATTTGCCGCCCTCGATCCGGACCAGCGTCTGGGCCCGAAGGTCGGTGCCGTTGTGGTTGGTGGGCGACATCGAGAAGACCGCCTCGGCCCCCACCAGCTCATTCGTGGCCTGAATCTGCTCGGACAGGGCCTTGCGGAATTCGGGCGTGCCGGGGGCACCGCTGTCCTTGGCGCGCGCGGCGGCGGCCTCGGTGATCAGGAAGGCGTCCCAGGCGGTCGCGCCAAACAGCGAGCGCGAGCCCTCGCCGTATTTCCCCTCATAGGCCGTGACATATTCGGTCGCGCGTTCCTTGACGGGATGGTCAGCGGGCAGCTGCTCGGCCACCAGCACGGGCGAGACGGACAGCATCACGCCGTCCAGCACATCCTTGCCGACGCGCAGCACGTCGGGGTTGGCCATCCCCTGATTGAGATAGATCTGCCCCTGATATCCGGCATTGCGCAATTCGATCACCGGCGTCACCCCCGGCGTCCCCGAGGCTCCGATCAGGATGGCATCGGGGTTTTTCGACATCGCCGACAGCGCCTGCGCCGTCACCGAGGTGTCCTTCGAATTGAAGCGCTCATCCGCGACGACCTCAATGCCCGCCTCTTTCGCGGCGGCCGAGAATTCGCGGGTGATGTTGTCGCCGAAGGCGTCGTTGAAGCTGATGAAGGCCAGCGTCTTGTCGCCGTCCTTCTTCATCTGGTCAAAGACGTAATGCGCCATGGTCCGTTCCGGTGCGACCAGGACATAGGACCATTGCTTGTTGCCCTCGACCGGCGAGGCGATGGCCGCCGAGCCCGCGAAGGAGATCATCGGCAGGCCGGACTGGCCCGCCACCTCGACCACAGCGAGCGAGGTGGGCGTGACCGAGGGGCCGAAGATCACATCGACCTTGTCCTCATCCACCAGCTTGCGCGCGGCCCGCACCGCAGCCGAGGGGTCCGACGCATCGTCAAGGACGGTGTAGCTGACATCTTCATCCCCCATTTTGCGGGGCAGAATGTCGATCGTGTTCTTGGCTGGGGCACCCAGAGAAGCCGCCGGACCGGTCAGGGATAGAATGACCCCGACCTTGATCTCGGCCTGCGCGGGCGCGTTCAAAAATGCCGTCGCGATCGCGACCGGCACGGCCTTCAGCAGAATGCGTTTCATGACGCCTCCCTTGACGCTTTGGTTTTTTCGCGTCAGTTTTACATTAACATGTTCATCAATATGGTGAAAGAAATAATCCTGCGGAATATCTCCTTGAAGAGTGAGGCCGTGTGCGTGCATTCCGATTCAGCGGTATTCCAGAACATTCTGGACGGCATGGCAAGCGTATGACTTTGAACGGTGACTTTGAATTGCATCAACTCGTAAGGAACAGCCACAATTTCATGTTGCATTCATAGGGGTCGGACTATCGTGAGCGGTGTGAAAAGGATTGCATCCGGCAAGTGTTGCGTGACAGTTTCCGGTATCGAACGAGTCAGCGGGTTTGTTTTTCTGGCAATTTTAGGGGATTGCAGGAATGTCTGATCGGCCGAAAGAAATCGAACGTTCGTTGACCATTCAACTGTTGCGCACACGGGAAGCGGTGATGGCCCATTTCCGGCCCTTGCTGCAATCGCTTGACGTGACGGAACAGCAGTGGCGGGTGCTGCGCTGCCTTTATCCCGATATCGTCAGCGATGCGGCGCGCCTGGCACATGATGCCGCGATCCTGCCGCCCAGCCTGACGCGCATCCTGAAACTGCTTGAAACCAATGGGTTGGTGACGATCCAGCGGCCGCAGGACGACCGCCGCAAGGTCGAAATCCGCTTGAGCCCGAAAGGGGTCGAGTTCATTGGCAACGCTCTGCCGGAAAGTCGGCGCATCTATTCCGCCGTCCGGCAGGCGGTTGGCGAGGTGCGGATGGACTATCTCTATGATCTTCTTTCAGAAACCGCGCGCCTCTGCGAAGAGCTGTCCTCGGCCCTGCCCGACAGTGCGGAAGGCGAGGCGACATCCGAACCACGCGCGGATTGATGCGCCTGCGGGGGCTGTGCATCCGCATTGACAAACGCGGCATTTCTGCAAGATATATAACATATGAACTATATGGGGAGGGGAAGACCTTGCCTCATCTGTCGCTGGAGATTTCGGACAATATTGCCGCGCGCATCGATGTGCAGGAATTATGCGTCCGTCTGCATGAGGTGATGGTCAAAAGCGGAGTGTTTCCGCTGGGGGGAATTCGCGTGCGGGCCCATCTGGTGTCGAATTATGTCATCGCTGACGCGGAAACTGAAAACGGTTTCATCGACATGGTGCTGCGCATGGGCGCGGGCCGCAGTCTGGCGGATCGCAAAATGGCCGGGCAGCAGATCTTCGACGCCGCCACGGCCTATCTGGCCCCCCTGTTCCAAAAGCCTCATTTCGCGCTGAGCTTCGAGATCCGGGATATCGACCCGGAGCTTAGCTGGAAGAAGAATTCGATACACGCGCGGCTGGGGCACTGACCCGGCTGTCGTGAAGGGGGAAGAATGACATCGCTTGCTGACAACCTTGGCCGAGCAGAGAAATATCTGCAGCGATGGCAGAACGCCCCCGTCCAGAACCGCATTGCCGGTCAGGATCTGGATGCGGTTTCGGGTGAGACTTTCGAGACGATCTGCCCGGTTGATCTGCGCGTGCTGGCGCGGGTGGCCAAGGGGGGCGCGGCCGATGTCGATCTGGCCGCCATGGCCGCCGAGAAGGCCTTCCAGTCCTGGTCTGCCTGGCCGGGTCGGCAGCGCCGCAACCTTCTGCATGCCATCGCTGACGCCATCGAGGCGCGGGCTGAGGAAATCGCCTTTGTCGAATGTATGGACACCGGGCAGGCGCTGCGTTTCATGTCCAAGGCCGCGCAGCGCGGGGCCGAGAATTTCCGTTTTTACGCCGATCTGGCGCCGACGGCGCGCGACGGGCTGAGCCTGCCCAGCGAGGGGCTGTCGAACATCACGACCCGCATGCCGCTGGGTCCGGTCGGCGTCATCACGCCCTGGAACACGCCCTTCATGCTGACGACCTGGAAAATCGCGCCGGCGCTGGCGGCGGGCTGCACGGTCGTTCACAAACCGGCCGAGCTTTCTCCGCTGACTGCCCGCCTGCTGGTCGAGATCGCGGAAGAGGCCGGGCTGCCCAAGGGCGTCTGGAATCTGGTGAACGGGCCGGGCGAAACCGCCGGTCGCGCCCTGACCGAGCATCCTTTGATCCGCGCCATCGCCTTTGTCGGCGAAAGTGCGACGGGCGCGCAGATCATGCGGCAGGGGGCGGACACGCTCAAACGCGTGCATTTCGAACTGGGCGGCAAGAATGCCATCGTGGTCTTTGCCGATGCCGATCTGGAGGCGGCGGCCGATGCGGCGGCCTTCATGATCTATTCGCTGAACGGGGAACGCTGCACCTCCTCCTCGCGCCTGCTGGTCGAGGAAAGCATCCATGACCGTTTCACCGACATGGTGGCCAGCCGCGCCCGCGCCATCCGCGTCGGCCATCCGCTGGATCCGCAGACCGTCGTCGGCCCGCTGATCCATCCCGACCACCAGCGCAAGGTGCTGAGCTATCTGGAACTGGGCCAGCGCGAAGGCGCAGTGCTGGCGGCGGGCGGCTCGATCGAGGGGCCGGGCGGCGGCTGCTATGTGGCGCCCTCGCTATTTACCGGCGCGCGCCAGTCCATGCGCATCGCGCAGGAAGAGATCTTCGGACCCGTGCTGACCGCCATCCCCTTCCGCGATGAGGAAGAGGCGCTGGAGCTGGCGAACGGCACCCGCTATGGGCTGGCCGCCTATCTGTGGACGCAGGATCTGACCCGCGCCATGCGCTTCAGCGGCGGGCTGGTCGCGGGCATGGTCTGGGTGAATTCCGAAAACCAGCGCCATCTGCCGACGCCGTTCGGGGGCATGAAATCCTCGGGCATCGGGCGTGACGGGGGGCAGTGGTCCTTCGATTTCTACATGGAGACGAAGAACGTGGCCTTCGCCACCGCCGCGCCTGCAGTGCCGCGGCTGGCCTAGCAGCGGACACGGATTCTTAGGGATGATGGCCTAGATCACTGGAATATCCGGAAAATTTCCGGAAAACATGGTCACCGCCGCAGGAGGGCTTGAAGCATGACCATCGCGCCACCCAATTTCTATCCGCCGTTCAACATCCTGCGGCTGAGCCATGTCGAACTGGGCGTGACCGACCTGCAGGCCTCGCGCGCCTTCTATGAGGGCATTCTGGGCCTGCGTGTCTCGGCTGCCGATGACGAGGCGCTGTATCTGCGTGGCATGGAAGAGCGAGTCCACCACTCGCTGATCCTGCGCAAGACGCCGCAGCCCGTCGCGCTGAGCCTTGGCTTCAAGGTCTTTGCAGACGCCGATCTGGACCGCGCGGCCGAGTGGTTCGCGTCAAAGGGCCTGCCCGTCGAATGGGTCACCCGCAGCCAGTGCCAGCGCTGCCTGCGGACGCAGGACCCGTTTGGCGTCCCGCTTGAGTTCTATGCCACGATGCAGCGCCTGCCGCCCACGCATCAGGAATTCGCGGCCTACCGCGGCGTGCGGCCGCTGCGGATCGACCATTGCAACGTCTTCTGCCCCGATGTCGATGCCGCCTATGCCTTCTATAACGAGATGGGCTTCCGCCTGACCGAATATACGCAGGACGATGAAAGCGGCCGGTTCTGGGCGGTCTGGATGCATCGCAAGGGCGGCGTGCATGACATCGCCTTCACCAACGGGCGCGGCCCAAGGCTGCATCATCTGGCCTATTGGGTCTCGAACCCGCTGGTGATCATCGACCTGCTGGATCTGATGGCGACCTCGGGCTATCTGGCCAATATCGAGCGGGGGCCGGGGCGGCATGGCATCTCGAACGCGTTTTTCCTTTACGTGCTTGACCCGGATGGTCACCGGATCGAGACTTATTGCTCGGATTACCAGACGGTCGACCCGGATCTTGAGCCGATCCGCTGGGACCTGAAGGATCCGCGTCGGCAGACGCTGTGGGGGGCGCCCGCGCCGCGCAGCTGGTTCGAACAGGGCGTGCCCTTCGAAGGGGTGACGCCCGTCGATCCGGTTCTGGCAGGGCAACCCATCGTTGCGCCCTGACCTGAGGAAAGGGACCGCCATGGACCGTTTCGTGTCATTTCGCACCGGCAGCCGGACCTCGTTCGGCCTCTTGACCGAGGACGGGATCGTCGATCTGCAATCCGATCAGGACCGCTTCGGCTCGATGCGGCAGGCCCTGCAGGACGGCGCGCTGCCGCTTCTGGCCGAGATGGGGGCCGCGCGCGGGGCGGATTATGCGCATGAGGCCGTGACGCTGACCATCCCCGTGCCCGACCCGGAAAAGATCATCTGCGTTGGCGTGAACTTTCCCGACCGCAATGCCGAATACAAGGACGGCAGCAACCAGCCCGAGCATATGTCGCTGTTCCCGCGCTTCCCCCGGTCCTTCACCGGCGCGGACCAGCCGCTGATCCGCCCGCCCGAAAGCCCGCAGCTGGATTATGAGGCCGAGATCGTGCTGGTCATCGGCCAGCGCGGCCGCCGCATCCCCGAAGATCAGGCGCTTGCGCATGTCGCGGGCCTGAGCCTTTGCAACGAGGGCACGATCCGCGACTGGACCCGGCACGGCAAGTTCAACGTGACGCAGGGCAAGAACTGGGACCGTTCGGGTTCGATCGGGCCGTGGATCGTGCCCTTCACCGATCCGGCGCAACTGGCCGACATCCGCCTGACCGCCCGTGTGAACGGAGAGCTGCGGCAGGACGACCGCACCTCGCGCATGCTGTTTCCCTTTGCCCGGATCATCTCTTATGTCTCGACCTTCACGACGCTGATGCCGGGCGACATGCTGGTCTGCGGCACGCCCTCGGGGGCGGGGGCGCGGATGGACCCGCCGCGCTGGCTGGCCCCCGGCGACGTGGTCGAGGTCGAGGCCGACGGGATCGGCATATTGCGCAATCCCGTCGCGGATGAGGTGAGTTGATGTTGACCGAAGATCAGGCCCGGGAACTGGCCGATATGCTGGACCGGGCCGAGCGTGAGCGCGTGGAATGCCCGCTGATTTCGCAGGCCCATCCCGGCATGACCATGGATGACGCCTATGCGGTTCAGGCGGCCTGGGTCGGGCAGAAGCTGGCGGCGGGGCGGCGGGTGATCGGCTGGAAGATCGGCCTGACCTCGCGCGCGATGCAGCAGGCGCTGAACATCGACACGCCCGATTCGGGGGTGCTGCTGGACGACATGCTGTTCGCGAATGGCGCGACCATCCCGGCGGGGCGGTTCATCCAGCCGCGCGTCGAGGCCGAGATCGCCTTCATCATGTCTGCGGATCTGGCGGGTGCGGATGTCAGCCGCGATGACGTGCTGGCGGCGACCGGGCATATCGCGCCCGCGCTGGAGATTCTCGACACCCGCGTCCAGCGCCGCGATCCGGCGACGGGGCATGTGCGCAATGTGATCGACACAATCGCCGACAATGCCGCCAATGCGGGCATCGTGCTGGGCGATCGGCATCTGGACCCGGTGCGCACCGACATGCGCTGGATGGGGGCCATCGTGCGCCGCGATGATGTGGTCGAGGAAACCGGTCTGGGGGCGGGGGTCCTGGGCGATCCGGTCATGGGTATCGTCTGGCTGGTGCACCGGATGGCGCGCTATGGCCAGAGGCTGCGGCGGGGGGATGTGGTGCTGTCAGGCTCGTTCATCCGGCCCATCGAGACCGCGCCGGGCGTGCTGATCCACGCCGATTTCGGACCTTATGGCGAGGTCTCGTGCCGCTTTGAATGAGTGCGGCGGCACAAGGGCCGCCGCATTCGGGATCAGCTGCGTTTCAGGCCAAGGATCTGGTACAGGATCAGCGCGGCCAGCGTCGAGGTGCCGATGCCGCCAAGCGCGAACTGGCCGATGTTCACGGTGAAATCACCGCCGCCGAAGATCAGCGCCACGCCCACGGTGAAAAGGTTCCTCGGGTCCGAGAAGTCGACCTTGTTGTCGACCCAGATCCGCGCCATGGCCGAAGCGATCAGCCCGAAGACCGAGACCGCCAGACCCGCCAGCACCGGGCCGGGGATGGTCTGCAGGATCGCGCCGAATTTGGGCGACATGCCCAAAAGGATCGCAAACAGCGCCGCGACCACGAAGATCAGCGTCGAATAGACCTTGGTCATCGCCATGACGCCGATGTTCTCGGCATAGGTGGTGACGCCAGTGCCGCCATTCGCGCCCGAGAGCATGGTGGCCAGACCGTCACCCAGGAAGCCGCGACCGATATAGCGGTCCATGCTTTGCCCGGTGATCGAGCCGAGCGCCTTGATGTGGCCCAGATTCTCGGCCACCAGCACGATGGCGACGGGCGCGATCAGCGAGACGGCGGTCCAGTTGAACTCGGGGTGGACGAATTTCGGCATGCCGAACCAGGGCGCGGCGGCCACAGCGGCAAAGTCGATGCCGGGCACAAGGCCCGCGCCATTGCCCAGAACCAGCACCAGAAGATAGCCGAACAGAATCGCGATCAGCACCGCGATCCGGCGCGAGGCCCGCGGCCCATAGACCGAGACCAGCGCCATGCACAGCACCGTCGCCAGCGCGATCAGCATATGCGAATGCGTGCCCTTCAGCTGCCCGACGGCGACCGGAGCAAGGTTCAGGCCGATGGCGACGCCGATGGCACCGGTGACGGCGGGGGGCATCAGCTTCTCGACCCAGCCGGAGCCTACGGCCATGACCACCAGCCCGATCAGCGCGTAAAGCGCGCCCGCCGCGACGATCCCGCCTAGGGCCACGGCCATATTCGGGTTGGCACCGCTGCCGGCATAGCCGGTCGCCGCGATCACCACCGCGATAAAGGCGAAGGATGAGCCAAGATAGCTGGGCACCCGTCCTCCGGTCAGGACGAAGAAGATCAGCGTGCCGATGCCCGAAAAGAACACCGCCACATTCGGGTCAAAGCCCATCAGCAGCGGCGCGACGATGGTCGAGCCCGACATCGCCAGAAGGTGCTGCACGCCCATGGGGAAGGCCGCACCCCATGGCAGTCTTTCGTCAGGCAGAACCGTGACGTTCTCGGTCCGGCGCCAGTTCGGGAAATATCCCATCTTGTCCCTCGGTTTTTTATGTTGTGACATCGGGGGATGTCCGGTCCGGGATGTCCGGATCGGGTGAAGCCACCCGCTGTCGATATCATGTGATTGACGCAAAACGGTTTCACAGTCGATAGGGTTGTCAGCGGGCAGGGCCCGGCAACCTGCGAAAGACGCGGCGGACCCGCCGCCATCAGGGGGAGAGAAAGACAGATGACTGGGATCAGCTTGATCGGCGCGCCCGTCGATTCCGGCCAGCGCAACCGTGGCTGCCTGATGGGGCCTGCCGCCTATCGCGTCGCGCGGCTGGCGGAAAGCCTGCACGATCTGGGCCATCAGGTCCGCGATCTGGGCGATCTGGTGCTGCCGCCTCTGTCAGGGGCCACCTGCACCAACCCCGCCGTCGACCAGCTGCCCGAGACTCTGGGCTGGACGCAGGTCCTCTCCGACAGCGTCGCGGCCGAGCTGTCTGCCGGACAGCTGCCGATCATCATGGGGGGCGATCACGCGCTGGCGCTGGGCTCGGTTTCAGGTGCGGCGCGCCATGCGGCTGCGGCAGGGCGGCCCCTGTTCCTGCTGTGGCTGGACGCGCATACCGATTTTCACACCCCGCTCAGCACCGTGTCGGGGAACCTGCACGGCACGCCGGTCGCCTATATCGCCGGGCGGCAGGATTTCGACGCCTTCCCGCCCTTTCCCGCGCCGATCCCGGGTGAGCGGATCTGCATGTTCGGCATCCGCTCGGTCGATCCGGCAGAACATGCGGCGCTGTTGAAATTCGACATCGCGATCAATGACATGCGCGTTCTGGACGAACAGGGCGTCGTGGCCCCCCTGCGGGCGTTTCTGGACAAGGTGCGCGCGGCAAACGGGATGCTGCATGTCTCGCTGGACGTGGACTTCCTAGACCCCTCGATCGCGCCTGCGGTCGGCACGACGGTGCCGGGCGGCGCCACCTTCCGCGAGGCGCATCTGGTCTGCGAACTGCTGCATGAAAGCGGGCTGATGACCTCGCTGGATCTCGTTGAGCTCAATCCGTTTCTGGATGAGCGTGGCCGAACCGCAAAGCTGATGGTCGATCTGGTCGGCTCGCTGATGGGGCGGAAGGTGTTCGACCGGGTGACGCGCAGCTTCACCTAATAGCTGGCAAAGACCTGTTGCAGCGCCTGGCCCTTCTGGCCCTGCAGCAGGGCGCAAAGCAGCAGGATCCGCGCCTTTTGCGGGTTCAGCGACAGCGCACTGACCATGCCCAAAGCCGCATCCGTCTGCTTGCGCGCGACCACGCCCGCGCCGGTGCGGCTGGCGCGGACGAAGGGAATACCGGTGGCGGCGGCCAGTGCCGCGCCTTCTATGGCCGCAGGCGACAGCGAGCCGTTGCCATAGGCTGCCACCACCAGCCCCTGCGTGCCCCCGGCAATCGCCGCGTCGTAAAGTGCTGCGCGCGCGTCCTGATGGTCGTAAAGGATATCGACCTGCGGCAGCTCAGAGATGCCCGCAATGTCAAAGGCGCTGGTCATCGTATGGCGCAGGGCGGGGCGGTGCCAGATCAGCACCTCATCGCCGCTGACCTCACCCAAGGGCCCCGCCAGCCGCGTGCCAAGCGCACCAATCGCGGCGGTGGTCACCTTGGTCAGGTCGCGGGCCGAGATGATCGCCCCGTCCGAGACCACCAGCACGCCCAAGCCCCGCGCCAGTGGCGAGGCGGCGACCCGAAGCGCCGTCAGCAGATTGGCCGGACCATCCGCCCCAAGCGCCGAGGCGGGACGCATCGCGCCGACGATCACCACGGGCTTTTCGGTCTTCAGCACCAGATGCAGGAAATAGGCGGTTTCCTCCAGCGTATCGGTGCCATGCGTCAGCACCAGCGCATCGACCTGCGGATCGGCGAGGATTTCGGCCACGCTATGGGCGATGCGCAGCAAAAGCGCATTGCCGATCTCGCTGCTGTCGACATTGACGATCTGCCGGGTCGAGACGGCAACGCCCTCAAGCCCCAGCCCCTCGACCAGCGCGTCGATCGAGGCGGTGACGCGATACTCGACTGTCTCGGTCGCGCTGGCCCCGGTCGCGGCGATGGTGCCGCCGGTTCCGGCGACGGTGATGCGCAGGGGGGGCGCTCATGCGATGCGCGTCGAGAGGGCCGAGAGGCCCACGATCTCGACCCGGACCAGATCGCCCGCCTGAATCGAGCCGACGCCCGCTGGCGTGCCGGTAAAGATCAGATCGCCCGCCGCCAGCGTGACCGAGCGCGAGAGCGCGGCGATCACCTCGGGCACGGACCAGATCATCTGCGACAGATCCCCCGACTGGCGAAGCTCGTCATTCACGAACGAGGTGATGGCGCCATGGCTCAGCACCCCCGTCAGGCTTGCCGGATGCAGGACTCCGCAGGCGGCGGAATGGTCGAAACCTTTGGCCAGATCCCAGGGGCGGCCCAGCTTCTTCGCCTCGGCCTGCAGGTCGCGGCGGGTGAAGTCATTCCCGGCGGCATAGCCCCAGATCAGGTTCTGCGCGTCAGTCTCGGCAATATTCGCGCCGCCTGCGCCAAGGGCCACGACCAGTTCACCCTCGTAATGCAGGTCAGAGGTCTGCGGCGGATAGGGCAGGTCGTGCCCGTCGGAGAGCAGCGCGTCAGCGGGTTTTGAGAAGAAGAACGGCGGCTCCCGCTCGGGGTCATGGCCCATCTCGCGCGCGTGGTCGGCATAGTTGCGACCGACGCAGAAGATCCGGCGGACGGCGAAGCGCGCGTCACTGTCAAGAACCGGCAGCGAAGGCAGGGCGGCGGGGGGCAGCACGTAAGTCACGGCGGAAATCCTGACGCAAGCGATGATCCCGCGATTGTGCGGCAGATGCCCCGTCGCGACAAGGGGAAGCCCGGTCAGAAATCAGCGCCGAAGGGCAAGGAATTGGGGAACGAACTCATGCCTTTGCGGGTTGATGTCAGTTGCCGTCGCGTTTCGCCCAGCCGGATCATCCCATGCCATCTGAATCCCACCGCACAGCCGTCGAAGCCCAGACCCCTGTCGCCATCCCGGTCGTGCCGCGAGAGCAGGGAGATATCCTCCACCTCGCTGCCTGGCTGATCGTCGCGGCCATCATCATCGCCGGACTTTATCTGGGACAGGGGGTGTTGATCCCGCTGGCAATCGCCTTCCTGATCAGCTTTGCGCTGAGCCCGCTGGTCGGCTGGTTCACCCGGCTGGGGTTGTCGCGGATCCTGTCGGTCATCGTGGTGATGCTGTTCGTCGGCACCTTCTTCGGGGCGCTTGGGCTGCTGGTCGGCTCTCAGGTGCGCACGCTCAGCGCGCAGCTTCCGACCTATCAAAGCACGATCCGCACCAAGATCGACGATCTGGGCCAGCAGATGCGCGGACCGGGCGTTTTCGACGGCGCGCTTGAGACTGTGGACACCGTGCAGAAAGAGGTCGCCCATGCGGTGCAGGGCGATGAGCCCGTCGCCCCCACGCAGAAGGTCGAGGTGGTCAATCCGCCCGCCTCGCCCTTCGAGACCGCGATCACCTGGCTGGCCCCCGCGCTGGAGCCGGTGGCGACGGCGGGCATCGTGCTGGTCTTTGTCTTTCTGGCGCTGCTGGACCGCAGCGATCTGCGCGACCGGCTGATCCGCCTGTTGGGCGGGAACCTGCACCGCACGACCGACGCCATGGAAGAGGCGGGGACGCGGATCTCGAAATACCTGCTGATGCAGCTGCTGGTGAACGTGCTTTACGCCATCCCCATGGCCCTTGGCCTGTGGGTGATCGGCGTGCCGGGCTGGATCCTGTGGGGGACGCTGGCCGCGATCATGCGCTTCATCCCCTATGTCGGGCCGATGCTGTCGGCGATCTTTCCCATCAGCCTTGCCTTCGCCGTCGATCCGGGCTGGAGCATGGTGCTGTGGACGGTCGCGCTGATCGTCATCCTTGAGGCCGTCAGCGGCAACGTGATCGAGCCCATGCTTTACGGCACCAGCACCGGCCTTTCGGCGCTGTCGCTGATTGCCGCCGCGACCTTCTGGACCGCGCTTTGGGGGCCGGTCGGGCTGGTTCTCTCGACCCCGCTGACCGTGTGCCTGCTGGTGGTCGGTCGCAATCTGCCGCAGTTGCAGTTCCTCGATATCCTATTGGGCTCGACACCCGTGCTGGATGTGCCGACGCGAATCTATCAGCGGCTGATCGCGGATGATCCCGATGAGGCCATCGACATCATCGACGACGCCATCGGCGATGGCGAGGTGGCAGAGTTCTACAACGACCACGGCATCGCGGTGCTGCGTCAGGCCCGCGACGATTATCTGAACAATGCCCGCGCCGAGCATCGCCTGCGCGTGGTGAACGGCCTTGACGATATCCTTGAGGATCTGCGCGAGGAATATCCCCCCGCCTTCCCCGCCGATACCCCGCCGGTTGTGGCCTGCGTGGGCGGCAAATGGGAAATCGACGATGCCGCAGCCGAGATGCTGGCCCATGCGCTGCAACTGAAGGGGATTGCCGCCGTGCCGCGCCCGGCGGGCGTCGCCAATGCGCGCTATGTCGACAAGCTGGCGCTGGACGGTGTGGATATCGTCTGCCTCAGCTATTTCAGCCGCGACCCGGAACGCGCCGTGCGCGCCATTTGTCGCCGCCTGCGCCATCGCTGGCCCGGCATCCGCATCGTGCTGACGCTATGGGACGCCGAGCCCGCGCTGCTGAAGACCGAGAAGGTGCAGTCGCTGGGTGCCGATGAGGTCGCGACCTCGATCTCGGAGGCGGTGGGTCGCGTGCGGCGTATGATCACGCCCGAGGCGATCACCGAGGAACAGACCGCCCCCGCGCCCGAAAACGACGCCGAACGCGTCGAGGCGCTGCTGGCGACCGAGGTGCTGGACGGCAGTGCGCGCGAAGATCTGGACGCGCTGGCCAAGCGCGCGGCGGATGTGTTCCACGTCAAATTCGCGGTGATCTCGGCCATCGATGCGGACCGGGAATTCATCATCGGGCAAAGCATGGACCTGCCGGGCGATCTGACGCGCGACGGCACCGACATGATCACCATGCCGCGTGATGAGGCGATCTGCGACCATGTCGTCAGCTCGGGCGAGACGCTGGTCGTCAACGACACCGAGCGCGATCCACGCTTTGTCGATCACCCTGCGATCCAGTTGTGGAGCACGCGCTTCTATGCCGGTGCCCCGCTACGCACCGCCGATGGCATGGTGCTGGGCGCGCTGTGCCTGCTGGATACCGAGCCGCGCAAGCTGAACGAGGAAGAGCTGGAGCTTCTGGACACGATGGCCGCCGATGTCGTCTCGGTCATCACCGGCGAGGATGTCGTCGACCCGGAGCCCAAGAAGCAGGAATCCTCGGCCACGGTCGGGCAGAACCTGCCGGATTAGGCCGGGTCGCGATACTCATGCGCCTGCCCCTGCCAATCGGTGATGCGGTAGTGGCCGGGTGACAGTTCCTGAACATGGCCGGGGGACAGCGGCACCTTGCCGTAGCCGCCCGGCAGGTCCAGCACATAGGTCGGAAGGCAAGTGCCCGACACCCGCCCCCGCAGCGCGGCCATGATCGCCTGCCCCTCGGCGATGGTGGTGCGGAAATGGCTGGTGCCGCGCGCCAGATCGCAATGATGCAGGTAATAGGGTTTGACCCGGTTCTTCAGCAGGGCGCGGAACAGGCTGGCCAGCGTCTGCGCATCGGCGTTCACCCCTTTCAGCAGCACGGTCTGCGACAAAAGCGGAATGCCCGCCTCGGCCAACCGCGCCAGCGCGGCGCAGGGCTCGGCCCCAAGCTCATTGGCGTGGTTGGTGTGCAGGACAACCCATGTCGTCACCCGCCCCGGAGCCAGTGCTGCAATCATCGCGGCATCGACGCGATGGGGCGCGACGACCGGGATGCGCGTGTGAATGCGCACCAGATCGACATGCGGAATTGCATCCAGCCGCTGCATCAGCGCGGCCATGCGCCGGGCCGACAGCACCATCGGATCGCCGCCGGTCAGAATGACCTCATGAATGGCAGGGGTGCGCGCGATATAGTCCAGCGCCCGGTCCAGATCCTCGGGCGGCAGCGAGCCTTCCTCGCCCACCACCTCGCGCCGGAAGCAGAAGCGGCAATAGACCTCGCAGGTGCGGGTGACATGCAGGATCACCCGGTCGGGATAGCGGTGCGTGAGGCCGGGCACGGGGCTGTGCGCCTCATCCCCGATCGGGTCCCAAAGCTCTTCGGGGCGGATCGTCAGCTCGCGCGCGTCGGGGACGAATTGCGCGGCAATGGGGTCAGGGGTGGCGCTGTCGGGGCGGCTCGCGCGGATCATCTCGGGCGTGATGCGGATGCGGAATTCGGCTGCGACCTGCTCCAGCACCTCGGTCTCGCGCGCGGGTGCAAGCCCTGCCTCGGTCAGGGCGGCGACGGTGGTCAACGGGCTTTGGGGGTCAGCCACAACAGGGCCTCACGCGATATCGGAAGGCCGGGCTTATCGCGCCGCAGGGCGAAAAAAGCAAGTCCGCCGCCCGGATGCGCCTTGCGCAGAAAAATCGCCCCGAGGGGTTGAATGCGCGCCTTGCTGCCCCATCTGACAAGCGTGGACCGGGCCCCTCTGGCGGTTTGACGACCGTGATGTCGGACCACATCGAGCAATGTGCTCGAGGGCAGCCCGGTGATCATGCTTGCAGTCCTCTGGCGCGACACGAACAGAGGACGAACATGGAATTACTGACATCACTGTTTATGGGAACACCGGTCTGGATGTGGCTGGTGTTCATTGGCATCGTTCTGGCGCTTCTGGTGCTGGACCTGGGCGTCTTCAACAAGACGGACCATGAAATCGGCATCCGCGAAAGCCTGAAGATGTCGGCCTTCTACATCCTGCTGGGACTGAGCTTTTCGGGCTTCGTCTGGTGGCAGGTGGGCGGCGAGGCGACGGCGCAATACCTGACCGCCTTCGTGGTCGAAAAGACGCTGGCGCTGGACAATATCTTCGTCATCGCGCTGATCTTCAGCTTCTTCGCCATCCCGCGCAAATATCAGCACCGGGTGCTGTTCTGGGGCATTCTGGGCGTGATCGTGCTGCGCGGCATCATGATCGGCCTTGGTGCGGCGATTGTCGCGAATTATCACTGGGTGCTGTATCTTTTCGCCGTTTTCCTGATCTTCACCGGCATCAAGATGCTGTTCATGGGCGACGATCACGCCCCGGACATGAGCAAGAACCCCATCCTGCGCTTTGCCCGCAAGCATATGCGCGTCACGGATGAGCTGCACGGCAATGCCTTCTTCGTGCGCCTGAAGGACAGCCAGACCGGCCGGATGGTGCGCTTTGCCACGCCGCTGTTTCTGGCGCTGGTGATGATCGAATTCGCCGACCTGATCTTTGCGGTCGACTCGGTCCCGGCGGTCTTCACCATCACGACCGACCCGTTCATCGTCTATACCTCGAACATCTTCGCGATCCTGGGCCTGCGGGCGCTGTTCTTCGCGCTGGCGGCAATCCTGCACCGCTTCGCCTATCTGAAATATGCGCTGTCGATCCTTCTGATCTTCATCGGCTCGAAAATGTTCATCGCCGACCTGATGGGCTGGCAGAAGTTCCCCCCCGTCTGGTCGCTGGGCATCACCTTCGCGATCCTGGGCGCGGGCGTGCTGGTCTCGATCTGGAAGACGCGCGCGGGCAGGGCGGTCTCGGATCAATCCTGACGCATCAGCAGGCGGGCCAGATGCCCGCCTGTGCCGGAACCTGCCGAACGGGCGCGAGGTCACGAAGTCGTGCGCTCGCGCCCGTTTCGTGACAGCGTTATGAAGCCTGACATTTTGATGACGTCTTTGCGCCAATCCGAGGTGAGACATGCGGCTGAACCAGTGGACTGAAATCAGGACCGTCGCGCAAGTCGCCCGGACCGGTCGGGTCAGCGCCGCCGCCGAGGTGCTGGGCATGCACCATTCGACCGTGATCCGCCACATCGACCAGCTGGAAGCCGCGATGCGCACCAAGCTGTTTCAGCGCCATGCGCGCGGCTATACCCCGACCGAGGCGGGCGAGGAGCTGCTGCGCATCGCCAATCTGGTCGACGATCAGTTCACCGAGATGATGGACCGCATCGAAAGCGCGCGCGACACCGTTTCGGGTCAGCTTGTGGTGACGGCGATCCCGGTGGCGGACCGGCTGGTGATGCCCTCGATCGGGCGCTTCCAGTCGCAGCACCCGAAGCTGAAGGTCATCTATCATTCGGATGTGCGCACCTATCACCTGGCCTATGGCGAGGCGCATGTGGCCCTGCGCTCGGGCACCGAGCCCAACCACCCCGACAACATCGTCAGCCGCCTGCACGACGCGCGCCACGCGCTTTATGCGGCGAAATCCTATGTCCAGCGTTTTGGCCTGCCCCGGACCGAGGCCGAACTGGCTGAGCACCGCTTCGTCATCACCGAGCTGGAAGAGCCGCGCGCCCCCTTCCATCGCTGGCTGGCCGACCGCATCCCCGAGGAAAGTTTCGTCTTCCGCACCGGGCAGGTCTCGGCTGCCTATCTGGCGCTTCAGTCAGGGGTGGGCATCGGGTTCCTGAACCGTCTGGCGGAAAATGAGGGCATGGTGCCCGTCCTGCCCGATCTGGACCCGCCCGAATGGCGCACGCCGATCTGGATGGTGACCCATGTCGACCTGCACCGCACCTCGAAGGTGCAAAGCTTCACCCGCTTCATGCATGAAGAGGCGAAATCCTGGGGGCAGGCACCCGGCGTTTCTCTTTGACTTTCGCCGGACTTGGCTGTAGGCCGCTGCCTTCGGCTCCGGTTTCCCGGGCGACGGGCAGTGGGAGGTCCGGCGCAGAAGGGCATGGGCGCCGCTCATCGGATGCATTGGCATCCCCCTTTCTGGCGAAGTGAATGACTGAACATGATATTGCCGCGCCTTTGGCTGCGGCGCTGGCGGCCAAAGGCTATGCCAGCCTGACCTCTGTGCAAACCGCCGTGCTGGCCGAAGACGCGAAGGGCCGCGACGTACTGGTCTCGGCCCAGACCGGGTCGGGCAAGACCGTGGCCTTCGGCCTGGCCATGGCGCCTGAGGTGCTGGCCGGGATCGACCGCCTGATGCCCGCCGACAAGCCGCTGGCGCTGGCGATTGCCCCCACGCGCGAACTGGCGCTGCAGGTCGCACGCGAATTGCAATGGCTTTACGCCGAGGCCGGCGCGCAGATCGCCACCTGCGTGGGTGGCATGGACTATCGCAACGAACGCCGGGCGCTGGACCGTGGCGCGCATATCGTCGTCGGCACTCCCGGCCGTCTGCGCGACCATATCGAGCGTGGCAGCCTTGACCTGTCGGGCCTGCGCGCCGCCGTGCTGGACGAAGCCGATGAGATGCTGGATCTGGGCTTCCGCGAGGATCTGGAGTTCATCCTCGAATCCGCCCCCGCCGACCGCCGGACGCTGATGTTCTCGGCCACGGTGCCGCCGGCGATCGAAAAGCTGGCCAAGGATTTCCAAAGCGATGCGCTGCGCATCACCGCCGTGGGCGAGTCGCGCCAGCATGGCGACATCGAATACCGTGCGCTCAGCGTGACGCCGCGCGACCGTGAAAACGCCATCTTCAACCTGCTGCGCTATTATGAGGCGCAGACCGCGATCATCTTCTGCAAGACGCGGGCGAACGTGAACTATCTGCTGTCGCGCATGGGCAACCGTGGCTTCCGCGTGGTGGCACTCTCGGGCGAACTCAGCCAGCAAGAGCGTATGCATGCGCTGCAGGCGCTGCGCGATGGGCGTGCGCGCATCTGTATCGCGACCGATGTCGCGGCGCGCGGCATCGACCTGCCGGGACTGGAACTGGTGATCCACGCCGATCTGCCGACGAACTCGGAAACCTTGCTGCACCGTTCGGGCCGCACGGGCCGGGCAGGGGCCAAGGGCGTCTCGGCGCTGATCGTGCCCTCGTCGGAATTCAAGAAGGCGCAGCGCCTGTTGCAGGGCGCGAAGGTCGTCGCTGAATGGGGCAAGGCCCCCTCGGCCGACGAGGTCCGCGCCAAGGACGACCAGCGCATGCTGGACCATCCCGCCTTGGGCGAGCCGATGGAAGACGAGGCCGCGATGGCCGCGCATCTGGTCAAGCGCTTCGGGGCCGAACAGGTCGCCTCGGCCTTCATCAAGCTGTGGCGCGAAGGCCGCCCCGCGCCCGAGGAAATCTCGGAAACCGCGCCGGTCGGTGCCCCTGCCGCCCCGCGTCCGCGTGGCGAATTCGGCCCCGCTGTCTGGTTCCTGCTGACGGTCGGCCATTCGGGTCGCGCCGAGGCGCGCTGGCTGCTGCCGAAGCTGTGCGAGGCCGGAGAGATCACCAAGGACAATATCGGCGCCATCCGGGTCAAGACGAATGAAACCTTCGTCCAGATCTCGGCTGACGTGGCCGACCGCTTCCAGGACGGCATGCAGATCGAGGATGATCTGTTCATGCGCCGTCTGGCCGATGAGCCGGTCTTCGAGCGCAGCGAACGCCCCGAGCGTCCGGCCCGCGCGCCGCGCAAGTTCGACGACCGGGGGGAGCGTCCCGCACGCCCGCGCCGCGACGAAGGCGACGCGCCGCGCAAATATGACGACCGCCCGGCGCGGGCCGAGAAGCCCAAATACGAAAAGCCGCGCTCCGAAAAGGCGCCTTACGTCCGCAAGCCCTCGCGCTTCGTCGATGACGACGCCCCGGCTGAGGGCCCGGCTCCGCGTGCGCCGCGCGCCAGCTTCGATCCCGCAACCGACGCCGAAAAGCCCAAGAAGCCGCGCTGGAGCGCCGCCGAAAAGGCCGCAAAGACCGGCGCTGCCCCCGAAAGCAAGCCCTGGCGCAAGCGCGAGGGTGACGCAGCCCCCGCGCCCCGCAGCGAAGGCTTCCGCGCCCGCAAGGCCGAAGGCGGCAAGGGCGGCAAGGCCGGATGGGCCGCGCCCACCAAGGGCAAAGGCCCGAAAAAGCCACCGCGTCGCGGTTGATGCCATTGAATGCGGGCCCTCGGGTCCGCATTTTCATTTCCGCGACGGAAGCCGCAGTTGCATTCCGCGCAAAGAAACATCAGAACCGCTGATGCACGCCAGTCCGAGAGGTTCAGCCCATGCCCGCATATCGTTCCCGTACCACCACCCATGGCCGCAACATGGCCGGCGCCCGTGGCCTTTGGCGCGCCACCGGGGTGAAGGACAGCGATTTCGGCAAGCCGATCATCGCCATCGTGAACAGCTTCACCCAGTTCGTTCCTGGCCACGTCCACCTGAAGGACCTGGGCCAGATGGTCGCCCGCGAGGTCGAGGCGGCAGGCGGTATCGCCAAGGAATTCAACACCATCGCCGTCGATGACGGCATCGCGATGGGCCATGACGGGATGCTGTATTCGCTGCCCTCGCGCGAATTGATCGCCGACAGCGTCGAATACATGGTCAACGCGCATTGCGCCGATGCGATGGTCTGCATCTCGAACTGTGACAAGATCACCCCCGGCATGCTGATCGCCTCGATGCGGCTGAACATCCCGGTCATCTTCGTCTCGGGCGGGCCGATGGAGGCGGGCAAGGTCACGCTGGGCGATGGCCGCACCGTCGCCATGGATCTGGTCGACGCCATGGTCGCCGCCGCCGATGACAAGATCTCGGACGAAGACGTGCTGGCGATCGAACAGAATGCCTGCCCGACCTGCGGGTCGTGCTCGGGCATGTTCACCGCGAACTCGATGAATTGCCTGACCGAGGCGCTTGGCGTCTCGCTGCCCGGCAACGGCTCGACGCTGGCGACGCATGCCGCGCGCAAGGACCTGTTCCTTGAGGCGGGCCGCCGCATCGTCGCGCTGTGCAAGCAGTATTACGAAGGCGACGACGAATCCGTCCTGCCGCGCAATATCATGAACAAGCGCGCCTTCCAGAACGCCATGTCGCTGGACATTGCCATGGGGGGCTCGACCAACACGGTCCTGCACATTCTGGCGGCCGCGCAGGAAGGCGGCATCGACTTCACCATGGATGACATCGACGCGTTGTCGCGCCATGTGCCGTGCCTCTGCAAAGTCGCGCCGAACAAGGCCGATGTGCATATGGAGGACGTCCACCGCGCCGGTGGCATCATGTCGATCCTGGGCGAGCTGGATCGCGGCGGCCTCTTGGACCGCGATTGCGCCACCGTCCACGCCCCGACGCTGGGTGCGGCCATCGACCAGTGGGACATCGCCCGCAGCAATGACGACGTGGCCGAAAAGCTGTTCCTCGCCGCTCCGGGCGGCGTGCCGACGCAGGTCGCCTTCAGCCAAAGCGCGATGTGGCCCAGCCTCGACAAGGACCGCAAGGGCGGCGTCATCCGCTCGGTCGAGCATGCTTTCACCAAGGACGGCGGTCTGGCTGTGCTGAAGGGCAATATCGCGCTGGACGGCTGCGTGGTGAAAACTGCGGGCGTCGACGAATCGATTCTGGTGTTCTCGGGCCCGGCGAAGGTCTTCGAAAGCCAGGACGCGGCGGTGCATGGCATCCTGAACAACAAGGTTGTCGCGGGCGATGTCGTCGTCATCCGCTATGAGGGCCCGAAGGGCGGGCCGGGCATGCAAGAGATGCTCTACCCGACCTCGTATCTGAAATCGAAGGGTCTGGGGAAATCCTGCGCGCTGCTGACGGACGGACGTTTCTCGGGCGGCACCTCGGGGCTCTCCATCGGCCACGTTTCGCCCGAGGCGGCGGCGGGCGGCACCATCGGTCTGGTCCGCGATGGCGACACCATCCACATCGACATTCCGAACCGCACCATCGCGCTGGAAGTGGCCGAGGATGAGCTGGCCAAGCGCCGCACCGAGCAGGACGCCAAGGGCTGGAAACCGGCCGAGCCGCGCCGCCGCCGCATCACCGATGCGCTGCGCGTCTATGCGGCTTTCGCGACTTCGGCCGACAAGGGCGCGGTTCGCGTCATTCCTGAATAATTGCCCGCAAGGGATTGAAAACGGGGCGCAGGGGAAACCTTGCGCCCTTTTGCGTTTGGCGGGTGCGCCGCTTTCTCTGGATCGCGGCGCGGCAAGGGGCTAGAACGGCCTCCCGGACCTGACAGGAGATCGCCATGGACACCGCCGCCCGCATTGCCCGCACCATCGCAACCGAGATCGGGGCCAGCGCATCGCAGGTCAGCGCGGCGGTCGAACTTCTGGACGGCGGCGCGACCGTGCCCTTCGTCGCCCGCTATCGCAAAGAGGTGACGGGCGGTCTGGACGATACGCAACTGCGCAATCTGGCCGAGCGCCTGTCCTATCTGCGCGACATGGAGGCGCGGCGCGCGGCGATCCTGAAGTCGATCACCGAACAGGGCAAGCTCAGCGATGAACTGGCCCGCGCCATCGCCGGGGCCGAGACCAAGGCCAGCCTTGAGGACATCTATCTGCCCTTCAAGCCCAAGCGCCGCACCAAGGCGATGATCGCCCGCGAAAACGGGCTGGAGCCGCTTCTGCGCGCCATTCAAGAAGATCGCAGCGCCGATCCTCAGGCGCTGGCGGCGGGCTATCTGGGCGAAAACGTCGCCGATGTAAAAGCCGCGCTGGATGGCGCGCGCGACATCCTGACCGAGGAGCTTTCGGAAAACGCGACCCTGCTGGGCCGGTTGCGCGACTTCATGCGGGCCGAGGCGATGGTCACCGTCAAGGTGACGCCGGGCAAGGAAACCGAGGGCGCGAAATTCTCGGATTACTTCGACCATCGCGAGAAATGGGCCGACATGCCCTCGCACCGGGCGCTGGCGGTGCTGCGCGCGGCCAAGGAAGAGGTCGTGACCATCGAGATCGCCCCCGATCCCGAAACCGGCACCCCGCAGGCCGAACGCATGGTGGCCGCGACCATCGGCGATCTGGCCGACCGGCCCGGCGACAAATGGTTGCGGGGCGTGGCGGGCTGGACTTGGCGGGTGCGGCTGTCGAACGCTATGTACATCGACCTGCTGACCGATCTGCGCCGCCGCGCGCATGAGGATGCGATCAAGGTCTTTGGCCGCAACCTCAAAGATCTGCTGTTCTCGGCCCCCGCCGGTCCGCGCGCGACCATCGGCCTTGATCCGGGCATCCGCACCGGGGTCAAGGTCGCCGTGGTCGATGCCACCGGCAAGCTGGTCGAGACGACGACGATCTATCCCTTCCAGCCCAAGATGGATGTTCAGGGCGCTGAGGCAGCGCTTCTGGCGCTGATCGCCCGCCACAAGATCGACCTGATCGCCATCGGCAACGGCACCGCCAGCCGCGAGACGGAACGGCTGGTGACCGAGGTGCTGAAGCGCCTGCCGAAGACGGTGAAGGCACCGACGAAGGTGGTCGTCTCCGAGGCGGGGGCTTCGGTCTATTCGGCCTCTGAGACGGCGGCGAAAGAGTTTCCGGGTCTGGATGTCAGTCTGCGCGGCGCGGTGTCCATCGCGCGGCGGCTGCAGGACCCGCTGGCCGAACTGGTCAAGATCCCGCCGGAATCGATCGGCGTCGGCCAGTATCAGCATGACGTCGACCAGCGCCAGCTGACCCGCGCGCTGGAGGCCGTGGTCGAGGATGCGGTGAACGCGGTGGGGGTCGACCTCAACACCGCCTCGGCCTCGCTGCTGTCGCATGTGGTGGGGCTGGGGCCGTCGCTGGCGCAGAACATCGTCCTGCATCGCGATGAAAACGGCGCGTTCAAATCGCGCAAGGCGCTCTTGAAAGTGGCGGGCCTTGGGCCGCGCGCCTTCGAGCAGGCGGCGGGCTTCCTGCGCATCCGTGAAGGCGATGAGCCGCTGGACGCCTCGGCCGTCCACCCCGAGGCCTACGGCGTCGCTCGCCGTATCGTCGAGGCTTGCGGGCGCGACATTCGCGCGCTGATGGGCAATGCGGGCGCGCTGAAGGGCGTGCGGGCCGAGCAGTTCGTCGATGAGAAATTCGGCCTGCCGACCGTGCGCGACATCCTGTCGGAACTGGAAAAGCCGGGCCGCGACCCGCGCCCCGATTTCGTGACCGCGACCTTCGCCGACGGGGTCGAGGACATCAAGGACCTGCGCCCCGGCATGCAGCTTGAGGGCACGGTCACCAACGTCGCGGCCTTCGGCGCTTTCGTCGATATCGGCGTCCATCAGGACGGGCTGGTGCATATCAGCCAGCTGGCCGACCGCTTCGTGAAGGACCCGCATGAGGTGGTGAAGGCGGGCGATGTGGTGAAGGTCCGGGTGACCGAGGTCGACATTCCCCGCAAGCGCATCGGCCTGACCATGCGCAAGGATGGCGGGCCCGAGCCTGCGCCGCGCGGGCCGTCCGTAGGCAAGGGGCAGCCGCAGGGCAAGGCCCCGCGCGGTCCGATGAAAGCCGCCCCGAAGGGCGCGGACAGCAACCAGACCGGCGCGCTTGGTGCGGCGCTGCTGAACGCGATGCGGAAGAATTGAGGCGGGTTCAGGTGCTAGAAACTGCCTGAGCTTTTACCCACAATGAGCTGATTTTAGGGCGCAAGCCGCGGCGCGGGGTCGTAGCGCGGCTTCAGGCTGACGGGGGCACGCTCCTGAAGTTCCGCCAGTTGCTGCCGGATCGCGGCGGGGCCGTGGCTGGCCAGCATCTCGAACGGGCCGCGCGGGAAATTCAGGCCCAGCTTCAGGGCGGTGTCGATGCCCTCGCGCGTGGTGCCGCCCTCGGCCAGCAGCCAGCAGGCCTCATTGATGAGCGTTGCCTCGATGCGCAGGGCGATGGCGCGGGCATCATCCGGAGGCTCGCCAGCGCGGTCGGGAAACAGGAAGCCGCGCCCGGTCTTGCGACCCAGATCGCCGCGCGCGACCTGATCGCGCAGCGCGGCAAAGACGTGATAGCGCGGATGCCCGTCCATGGCCGCCAGCAGGCTTTCCGTTGCAGCCAGATTGATGTCAGCGCCCACCAGATCGATCAGCGCGAAGGGGCCCAGTCGATAGCCCGCCGCCATCATCGCGGCGTCGATCTGGGCGGGGCCGTGGCCTTCCTCCAGCAGGGCCAGCGCCTCGCCATAGAAGGGGCGGGCGCAGCGATTGACGATGAAGCCGGGACGGTCCGGGGCGTCGACGACGGTCTTGCCCGCTGCCTCGGCCACCTCGCGCGCCCGCAACAGCGCGGCAGAGGCGGTGCCGGGATGCGCCACCAGCTCGACCAGTTTCATCACCGGGGCCGGGTTGAAGAAATGCAGCCCCAGAAGTTGCTGCGGCTGCGCCAGCCCCGCCGCGACCGCTGCGACCGACAGCGAGGAGGTGTTCGTGGCCAGCACCGCCTCGCCTGGCAGAATCGCCTCAAGCTGGCGGAAGATGTTCTGCTTCAAGGGCAGGTCTTCCAGCACGGCCTCGATGGCCAGATCGGCACCTGAGAGGCCTGCAAGTGCCGGAACCACGCGCACGCGCGCCAGAATGGCGTCGCGCGCCTCCGCCGTGATCGCCCCCTTGTCGACGCGCGGTGCCAGAGCGGCCGCCAGCCTCTCCATCGCGCTCTCACGCGCCGGGGCGTGGCTGTCGGTCGCCAGCACCTCAAACCCCGCCTGCGCGAAGGTCTGGGCAATGCCAAGCCCCATGGTGCCAAGTCCGATGACGGCGATCTTCATAAGGCACCCCTGTCGTGCTGACCCGTCTGCAGGATGTCGCGAGGTCGCGCCTGATGGCAAGAAAATTATTTTGAGCTTGAAATAAATTCACGCCGGTGCCAGCCTGACGGACAGGGAATGGGGGAGCATTGCGATGAAGATCCTGTGTCTGGGCGGCGGACCCGCCGGTCTTTACTTCGCGATCTCGATGAAGCTGCGTGACCCCTCGCACGATATCACCGTGCTGGAGCGGAACAAGGCCAATGACACCTTCGGCTGGGGCGTCGTGCTGTCGGATGACGCGCTTGGCCGGATGCAGCGCAACGACCCGGTGTCGACCGATACGATCCGGTCGCATTTCGCCTATTGGGACGATATCGCGGTGATCCATGACGGGCGGCGCACCGTCTCGGGCGGGCATGGGTTTGCGGGGATCGGGCGCAAGCAACTGCTGATCATCCTGCAGGCGCGGGCGCGTGAGCTGGGCGTCAATCTGCAGTTCGAAACCGTCTTCAGGGACTTCGAGGACTATCGCAAGGATTATGATCTCGTGGTCGGGGCCGATGGCATCAACAGCCTCGTGCGCACCGAATATCAGGATGTGTTCAAGCCCGACATCGACCTGCGTCGCTGCAAGTTCATCTGGTTGGGCACGCATCAGAAATTCGATGACGCCTTCACCTTCATCTTCGAGCCGACCGAGGCCGGTTGGGTCTGGGCGCATGTCTATCAGTTCGACGACAACACCGCGACCTTCATCGTCGAGACCCTGCCCGAAACCTGGGACCGGCTGGGCTTCGAGCAGATGACGAAGGAAGAAAACGTCGAGACCTGCCGCAAGATCTTCGCGCGCCATCTGGGCGGGCATGAGCTGATGTCGAACGCCACGCATCTGCGCGGCTCGGCGGTGTGGATCCAGTTTCCCCGCGTCATCTGCGAACGCTGGTACAACGGCAATGTCGTCCTGATGGGCGATGCGGCGGCGACCGGGCATTTCTCGATCGGGTCGGGGACGCGGCTGGCGATGGACAGCGCGATCGCGCTGGCCGAGTATCTGCACAGCGAGGCCGACATGCAGGCCGCCTTCCAGCGCTATCAGGAGGAACGCCGGGTCGAGGTGCTGCGCCTGCAATCGGCCGCCCGCAACAGCCTTGAATGGTTCGAGCAGGTCGAGCGCTATCTGGACCTGCCGCCCGAACAGTTCGCCTATTCTCTGCTGACCCGCAGCCAACGCATCAGCCATGAAAACCTGCGCCTGCGCGACCCCGAATGGCTGGGCCATGCCGAGGACTGGTTTCAGCAGCAGGCGGGCGGCCAACCCGGGCGCGCGCCGATGTTCGCGCCCTTCCAGCTGCGCGACATGGCGTTGAAGAACCGCATCGTCGTCTCGCCCATGGCGCAGTACAAGGCCGTCGACGGCACGCCGACCGACTGGCATTTCGTCCATTACGCCGAGCGGGCGAAGGGCGGCGCGGGGCTGGTCTATACCGAGATGACCTGTGTGGCGCCCGAGGGCCGCATCACCCCCGGTTGCCCCGGCCTTTACGCGCCCGAGCATGAGGCCGCGTGGAAGCGGCTGGTCGATTTCACTCATGCCGAGACCACGGCGAAAATCTGCATGCAGATCGGCCATGCGGGGCGCAAGGCCTCGACCCGCGTGGGCTGGGAGGGGACGGACAAGCCCTTGCCCGGCGGGAACTGGCCGCTGATCGCGCCCTCGGCCATTGCGTGGTCGCCGGAAAACCAGATCCCGCGCGAGATGACGCGCGCCGATATGGACGCGGTGACGGCGCAGTTCGTCGCCTCGACCGAAATGGCCGCGCGGGCGGGCTTTGACATGGTCGAGCTGCATGCGGCGCACGGCTATCTGATCTCAAGCTTCATCTCGCCGGTGTCGAACCGGCGCGGCGACGAATATGGCGGCGACCTTGAAAACCGCATGCGCTATCCGCTGGAGGTGTTCCGCGCGATGCGGGCCGCCTGGCCCGCCGAAAAGCCGATGTCGGTCCGGATCTCCGCCAATGACTGGATCGGGGACGAGGGCGTCACGCCTGAAGAGGCCGTCGAGATCGCCCGCATGTTCCATGACGCCGGGGCCGATATCATCGACGTATCCGCCGGGCAGACGACGCCGGACGCCAAGCCCATCTATGGCCGCATGTTCCAGACCCCCTTCAGCGACCGCATCCGCAATGAGGCGGGGCTGGCGACCATGGCCGTCGGCAATATCACCGAGCCGGATCACGTGAACTCGATCCTGCTGGCCGGGCGCGCCGATCTGGTCTGTCTGGCCCGCCCGCATCTGGCCGATCCCTATTGGACGCTGCATGCCGCGACCCAGATGGGCGATGAGGCCAGCGACTGGCCCGCGCCCTATTGGAACGGCCGCGATCAGGCGCGTCGGCTGCATGACAAGGCGGCAGAGGCGATCCGGGTATGACCATGCAGGGCAGGCGGGTGCTGGTGACGGGCGGCGGCTCGGGCACGGGGGCGGCTCTGGCGCGCGGCTTTGCCGATGCCGGGGCCGAGGTGGTGATCTGCGGGCGGCGTCCGCAGGCGCTGGCCGAGGTCGCGACCCATCCGCGCATCCGGCCGCTGGCCTGCGACGTGACTGATGAGGCCTCGGTCGCGGCGCTGTTTCAGGCGGCGGGTCCGGTCGATGTGGTGGTGGCCAATGCCGGGCAGTCGACCTCGGGGCCGTTTGCGAAGACCACGCTGGAGGATTGGAACCGGATGCTGGTGGTCAACCTGACCGGCACTTTCCTGACCTTCCGCGAAGGGCTGCGGCAGATGCCGGGCTGGGGGCGGCTGATCGCGATTGCTTCGACCTCGGGGCTGAAGGGCTATGCGCGCGTGGCCCCCTATGCCGCTGCCAAGCATGGGGTGGTGGGGCTGGTGCGCTCACTGGCGCTGGAGGTCGCGCGCTCGCCTGTCACCGTCAACGCGATCTGTCCGGGCTTTCTGGACACCGAGATGACTGCCGCCTCGATCCGCAACATCAGCGACAAGACCGGGCGTTCTGCCGATCAGGCGCGCGCCGCGCTGGAGGCGTTCAACCCGCAGAACCGCCTGATCCAGCCCGCCGAGGTCACCGCGACCGCGCTGTGGCTATGCGGGGCCGGGGCCGAGGGCATGAACGGCCAGGCCATCGCCATCGCCGGGGGCGAGATATGAGCGAGCTGTCCAAATCCCGGCTGAAGCTGTGGGTGCGCATGCTGGGCGTCACCCGCGCCGCCGAGGCGGATCTGCGCGAATTCCTGCGCCTGCGCCATGACACCACCCTGCCGCGCTTTGACGTGCTGGCGGCGCTCTATCGCCGGCGCGAGGGCTGCACCATGTCGGAACTGTCGCGCATGCTGCTGGTCTCGAACGGGAATGCCACGGCGGTCGTCGACCGGCTGGAGAAGGACGGCCATGTCCGCCGCACGCCCTCGCCCACCGACCGGCGCACCGTGTTCGTCGCGCTGACGCCCGAGGGGCTCGCCGGGTTCGAGGGCCTTGCCGCCGAGCATGAAGAGGAAATCGACCGCATTTTCGGCGACCTCTCGCGCGAGGAAATCGAGACGCTGACCAATGTCTTCAAACGCATCGGAGTGAAAAGATGACCGAACTGGCCGGGCTGAAGCCGCAGCATTTCCTGTGGGAGGTCAAGGACCGCATCGCGACGGTGCGTCTGAACCGTCCCGATCGCAAGAACCCGCTGACCTTCGAAAGCTATGCCGAGCTGCGCGACACCTTCCGCGCGCTGGTCTATGCGACCGATGTGGATGTGGTGATCTTCGCCTCGAACGGCGGGAATTTCTGCTCGGGCGGGGATGTGCATGACATCATCGGCCCGCTGGTGGGCATGGATATGAAGGACCTGCTGGCCTTCACCCGCATGACCGGCGATCTGGTCAAGGCGATGATCGGCTGCGGCAAGCCCATCATCGCGGCGGTCGACGGCATCTGCGTGGGCGCGGGGGCGATTGTCGCCATGGCCTCGGACCTGCGGCTGGCGACGCATGAATCGCGCTGCGCGTTCCTGTTCACCCGCGTCGGGCTGGCGGGCTGCGACATGGGGGCCTGCGCCATCCTGCCCCGCATCATAGGGCAGGGCCGCGCGGCGGAACTGCTTTACACCGGCCGCGCCATGACCGGCGAAGAGGGCGAGCGGTGGGGTTTCTGGAACGCGCTGCACCACGCCGACCTGCTGGAGATCGAGGCGCTGAAACTGGCCCAGCGTCTGGCCGCCGGGCCGACCTTCGCCCATGGGATCACCAAGACCCAGCTCAATCAGGAATGGAACATGGGGCTTGAGCAGGCCATCGAGGCCGAGGCGCAGGCACAGGCAATCTGCATGCAGACCCGCGATTTTGAGCGCGCCTACCACGCCTTCGTCGCCAAGGAAAAGCCGGTGTTCAAGGGGGACTGACATGGCCGACCGCAGCTTTCTGGACTGGCCGTTCTTCGAGGACCGGCACCGCGAACTGGCGGCGGCGCTGGACGCCTGGGCGGGCGCGCATCTGCCGGTCGATCACCATGACGTCGATGCGGCCTGCCGTGCGCTCGTCAGGGATCTGGGGGCGGGCGGCTGGCTGCGCCATTCGGGCGCGGGTGAGGGTGAGGCGCTGGACGTCCGCAGCCTCTGCCTGATCCGCGAGACGCTGGCCCGCCATGACGGGTTGGCCGACTTCGCCTTCGCCATGCAGGGGCTTGGCATGGGCGCGGTCAGCCTGTTCGGCTCGCCCGCGCAGCGCGCCTGGCTGGAAAAGACCCGCGCCGGGCAGGCCATTTCAGCCTTCGCGCTGACCGAGCCCGCTTCGGGCTCGGACGTGGCGGCGACCGCGACCACCGCCGAACGGGTGGGCGAGGAATGGGTGCTGAACGGTGAGAAGACCTGGATCTCGAACGGCGGGATCGCCGATCTCTACGTGATTTTCGCCCGCACCGGCGAGGCACCCGGGGCACGCGGCCTCTCGGCCTTCCTGATGCCCGCCGATACCCCCGGCTTGACCATTGCCGAGCGGCTGGACACCATCGCGCCCCATCCTCTGGCGACGCTGCGGCTGGACGATTTGCGCCTGCCCGCAGATGCGCTGATCGGCAAGCCGGGCGAGGGGTTCAAGCTGGCCATGTCGGTGCTGGACGTCTTTCGCCCGACCGTCGGCGCGGCGGCGCTTGGCTTTGCCCGCCGCGCGCTGGATGAGGCCGTGGCCCGCGTCACGGCGCGCCGCATTCAGGGCCAGCCGCTGGCGGAATTGCAGATGGTGCAGGGGCATCTGGCCGATATGGCGCTTGGCATCGATGCCTCGGCACTGCTGGTCTATCGCGCCGCCTGGGCCAAGGACCGGGGCGCGCCCCGCATCACCCGCGAAGCCGCGATGGCCAAGCTGCACGCGACCGAGACCGCGCAGAAGGTCATCGACACGGCGGTCCAGCTTTTCGGCGGCGAGGGCGTACGCTCGGGCGCGGTGGTCGAAAGCCTCTACCGCGAAATTCGCGCCCTGCGCATCTATGAGGGTGCAAGCGACGTGCAAAAGGTCATTATCGCACGCAATATCCTCGCATAGCCAAGGGAGATCGGCATGGACAAGGAACTGGACGGTGGCATCACTCGCGCGGGCGACGGTATCGAGGGTGTGGAATGGAACATTCTGGGCCAGCGCTATTTTCCGAAATCGGATTGCGCCAGCAGCTTTTCCTTCGAGACGAATTCCGAGGCTGGTCAATTCGTCCCCGTCCATATCCACCCGACGCAGGATGAATTCATTCTGGTGCAGGAGGGCGAGCTGCATGTGAAGCTGGATGGTGTCTGGTCGGTCGCCAAAGCGGGCGATCTGGTCCGCATGCCGAAGGGTGTCCCGCATGGCTATTTCAACAAGGGCGACACGCCTGCCCGCGCGCTCTTCTGGGTTTCGCCCGCCGGACGGCTGCGGTCCTTGTTCGAAAAGCTGCACGGGATGACCGATGTTGATGAGGTCGTGCGCGTCTCGGCTGAACATGACGTGAATTTCCTGCCGCCCGAGGCCAATACATGACCTATCGCCGCCAGATCCGGGTCGAGTTCAACCATTGCGACCCTGCGGGCATCGTCTTCTTCCCGCGCTATTACGAGATGGCGAATTCGGTGCTGGAGAATTTCTTCCGCGAGGTTGTGGACTATCCCTATCACCGCATGATGGAGGAGGGGTTCGGCGCCCCGACCGTGCGGATCGAGACTGATTTCACCGCGCCCTCGCGTCTGGGCGATCTGCTGGACTGGAGCCTGCGGGTCACGCGGCTGGGCACCAGCTCGGCCAGCTTTGCCCTTGCGGCCGAAGGCGCGGGGCAGGCGCGCATCGCGACCCAGCACACGCTGGTCTGGCTGGGGGCAGACAAGCGCGCAACGCCCTGGCCCGAACAGATCCGCACCAGACTTGCCGCCCTTCAGGAGGGGACATGACCCAGAATTCGCTGCAGTTTCTGAACCCGTCGCATTGGAAAAAGCCCAGCGGCTATTCGAACGGCGTTGCCGCCACGGGCCGCCTTGTGGTGACCGGGGGCATCATCGGCTGGAACACGCAATACGAGTTCGAGACCGATGACTTCGCCGGGCAAGTCGATCAGGCGCTGCGATCCATCGTCGAGGTGCTGGCCGAGGCGGGCGCGCGCCCCGAACACATCGTGCGGATGACCTGGTATGTGACCGACAAGCACGATTATCTGGCCAGCCTCAAGGACATCGGCGCGGCCTATAAGGCGCATATCGGTCGGCATTACCCGGCGATGGCGCTGGTACAGGTCGTGGCTTTGGTCGAGGACCGCGCCAAGGTCGAGATCGAGGTCACGGCGGTGATCCCCGAAACCCGATAGACCCGTCGCGGCCGTCAGCTTACTGGGCGGGCTTGGCGGCCGGGACCAGAATCTCGGTCGGGCGGGTCAGGGTGTCGGGCTGCAGCACGGCCTTCAGCGTTTCAGGGGCCATCAGCCCGCGCTCCAGCACGATCTCGACCACGCCGCGCCCGGTGCGATGCGCCTCCAGTGCGACCTCGGTGGCGTTGCTATAGCCGATATAGGGATTCAGCGCGGTGACGATGCCGATGGAATGTTCGACCATGTCGCGCAGGCGTTCGCGATTGGCGGTGATGCCGCGCACGCAGTTCTTTTCCAGCGTCAGGCAGGCGGCGGTCAGATGGGTCAGGCTGCGGTGCAGGCTGTAGAAGATGATCGGCTCGAAGGCGTTCAGCTGCAACTGCCCGGCCTCGGCCGCCATCGAGATGGTGACGTCATTGCCGATCACCTCGAAGGCGACCTGATTGACCACCTCGGGGATGACCGGGTTGACCTTGCCCGGCATGATCGAGGACCCGGCCTGCATGGCGGGCAGGTTGATTTCGTTGAAGCCCGCGCGCGGCCCCGAGGACAGAAGGCGCAGGTCGCTGCAGGATTTCGACAGTTTCACCACGATGCGCTTCAAGACGCCCGACAGCTGCACGAAGGCGCCGCAATCCTGCGTCGCCTCGATCAGGTCGGGGGCGGTGATCAGCGTGATGCCGGTGATCCGCGACAGGTTCTCGCAGACCTTGGCGGCGTAAAGCGGGTGGGCGGTGATGCCGGTGCCGATGGCGGTGGCACCAAGGTTGATCTCGCAGATCAGTTGCGCGGCTTCGGCCAGTCGCAGCTCATCTTCCGAAAGCATGCGGGCATAGGTGCCGAATTCCTGCCCCAGCGTCATCGGCACCGCGTCCTGAAGCTGCGTGCGGCCCATTTTCAGCACGTCAGAGAACTCGACGGCCTTTTCGGCAAAGGCGGTGCGCAGCACGCCCATCGCGCCCGACAGCCGCTGGATCCCCGCCCATGCCGCCAGCTTCAGCGCCGTCGGATAGACGTCATTCGTCGACTGGCCCATGTTGACGTGTTCGTTCGGGTGCAGGAACTGATATTCGCCCTTGGCATGGCCCATAAGCTCCAGCGCGCGGTTCGCGATCACCTCATTGGCGTTCATATTGGTCGAGGTGCCCGCGCCGCCCTGGATCAGGTCGACGATGAACTGGTCATGCAGCGCGCCTTCCCGGATCTCGCGGCAGGCCGCCCCGATCGCATCGGCGATCTCGCGGCTGAGGATGCCCAGCTGGCAGTTGGCCTCGGCGGCGGCCTCCTTGATCGCGGCCAGCGCGTTGATCAGGTCGGGGGCCTGCGACAGGGTCTGGCCCGAAATCGGAAAGTTCTCGACGGCGCGCAGCGTATGGACGCCGTAATAGGCGTCAGCGGGCACGGCGCGATCCCCGATCAGGTCATGCTCGATACGGGTGGGAAGGGCGTTGGCGGTCATGCTGGGGTCTTTCCGACAAGTAGGTCACTGTTTTTCAGCATTTAGCCGAGCCGGTGGGGCTTTGGTATCAAGAAAACATGGAACCTGTGGCGGCGATCCGGGGCGATGCGCGGTGTTTGGCCTCAGACCCCCAGCCAGCGCTGCGCCAGATCGGGGGTGATCTCGGGCAGGGTGCCCGTCCAGACGCTGCGCCCGCGTTCAAGGATCACGGCGCGGTCGGCGACCGAGGCCAGCTCTTTCAGAGATTTGTCGACCACCAGAATCGACAGCCCTTCGGATTTCAGCGCCCGGATGCCTCCCCAGATTTCCTGCCTCACGACGGGGGCCAGCCCCTCGGTCGCCTCGTCAAGGATCAGAAGGCGCGGGTTCGTCATCAGGGCGCGCCCGATGGCCAGCATCTGCTGTTCACCCCCCGACAGCGTGCGGGCCTGCTGCGCCATGCGTTCGCCCAGTCGCGGGAAGAGCGCGGTGACCCGGGCCATGGTCCAGTCGCCGGGGCGGGCGGCGACGGTCAGGTTTTCCTCAACCGTCAGCGGGCCGAAGACGCGGCGGCCCTCGGGCACCAGTCCCAGCCCGCGACGCGCGGCCTGATGGGGCAGCAGGCCGCCGATATCCTCAGCCCCCAGACGGATCGTCCCGCCGGTCGGGCGCAGAAGCCTGCAGATCGCCTTGATCGTCGTCGACTTGCCCATGCCGTTCCGGCCCATCAGCGCCAGCACCTCACCTTCGGCCAGCGACAGGGTGACGCCATGCAGAACGGCGATCTGGCCGTAAGAGGCGGTGACATTTTCCAGAGACAGAAGGGTCATGCCTCTTCCCCTAGATAGGAGCGCTGGACCTCGGGGTTGGCGCGGATCTCGGCCACGGTGCCGGTCGCGATCAGGCGGCCATAGACCAGAACCGAGATCCGGTCGGCCAGCGCAAAGACTGCATCCATGTCATGTTCGACCAGCAGGATCGGGGCCTTGGCGCGCAGGTCAGACAGAAGCGTCGTCAACTGCTGCGCGCCCTCCAGCCCCATGCCTGCCATGGGTTCATCCAGCAGGAAGGCGCGCGGCTGAAGCGCCAGCGCCATGGCAATCTCCAGCTTGCGGCGCTCGCCATGCGACAGGGCGGCGGCCTTGACGCCCTCGCGCCCGGCCAGCCCGGCGGCTTCGAGATGCTGGGCTGCGGGCTCGGTCAGGCCGGGGTCGCGCAGCGCCGGGCGCAGAAAGCGGAAGACGCGGCCCTGCGCGCCCATCACCGCCAGCATGACGTTCTGCAGCACGGTAAAATCGGGGATGACCTGCGAGACCTGAAAGCTGCGCGCCAGCCCCAGCCGCGCCCGCGCAGCCACGTCCAGCGCGTCGATCCCTTGCCCCATGAAGCGGACCGTGCCGCTGTCGGGGCGGATCTCGCCCACGATCTGCTTGATCAGCGTCGATTTGCCCGCGCCATTCGGGCCGATCAGGGCGTGGATCTCTCCGGGCAGAAGGGTCAGGCTGACGCCATCGGTGGCCTTCAGCGCGCCGAAGCTTTTGCGCAGATCGGTCAGTTCAAGGATCGGCTCAGCCATGGCGTTTCTCGCGCAGGATCAGGCCGGTGATGCCGCCGGGCGCGAACAGCACGATCAGCAGCAAAAGCACCCCCACCAGCCCCAGCCAATAGTCCGAGACGGGGCCCAGAAGCTGCTCGAGCGCGATAAAAACCGCCGCGCCCGCGATGGGCCCGGCCAGCCGACCGACGCCGCCCAGAATGACGAAGACCATGATCTCACCCGACATGTGCCAGGACATGCTGGCCGGGCTGACGAAGCGGTTGAGGTCGGCGTAAAGCGAACCCGCAAGCCCGCAGATCATCGCCGAGATGACGAAGGCCACCAGCCGCACGGGGAAGGGGCGGATGCCCGTCGCCGTGGTGCGCATGGGGTTTTGCCGCGTGGCCTGCAGCGCCAGCCCGAAGCGGGACCGGGTGAGGCAGGCGCTGACCAGCAGCGCCAGCGCCAGCAGGCTGGCACAGATCGCGAAGAAGGGGACGGGGGCCAGTGTGTTCACGCCCGGAAAGCTGTTGCGGACATAGAAGCTGAGCCCATCCTCGCCCCCATAGGCGGGCCAGCTGACGGCGAGGTAGTAAAGCATCTGCGCGAAGGCCAGCGTCACCATGATGAAATAGACGCCCGAGGTGCCCAGGCTCAGCGCCCCGATGACCAGCCCGGCAATTCCCGCGACGATCATCGCGACGGGCCAGATCACCAGCATCTGCGTCGTGCCCGGCAGGCCGAAGGCCAGCGGTTCGTAATTCGCGGCGTGGCTGGCGAGGATCGCGGTGACATAGCCGCCGATGCCGAAGAAGGCGGCGTGCCCGAAGGACACGAGCCCGCCATAGCCAAGCGCCAGGTTCAGCCCGACACCGGCCAGCGCCAGAATGGCGATCTTGGTGGCGATGGTGACGGCGAAATTCTGCCCCGTGGCGAAGGCCACCAGCGCAAACAGCACCAGCAGAGCGAAGATTGCTATGTCGAGAATGGCCTCGCGCCGCATCCTATGCCCTCGCCCCGTAAAGGCCCTGCGGCCGCCAGATCAGCACCACCGCCATCAAGAGATAGATCAGGACCGAGGCCAGCGCCGCCCCCACCGGCCCCGCGCCCGCGCCCAGCACCGGCTGCAACAGCACGGGCAGCAGCGCCTTGCCCAGCGTGTCGGTGATGCCGACCAGTAGCGCGCCGATGAACGCCCCCTTGATCGAGCCGATGCCGCCGATCACCACGGTCACGAAGGCTAGGATCAGGACTGGCTCCCCCATCCCGACCTGCACCGATTGCAGCGTGCCGACCAGCGCGCCCGCCATGCCCGCCAGCGCCGCGCCAAGCGCGAAGACGGCGGTGTAAAGCGCGCCGATGTCGACGCCGAGGGCCGAGATCATCTCGCGGTCGGCCTCACCGGCGCGGATGCGGATGCCAAGGCGGGTGCGCCCGATGAGCAGCCAGAGGCCAAGCGCGATCAGCGCGCCGACCGCGATGATCACAAGGCGGAAGACGGGGTAGGTGACGCCCCCTGGCAGGCTGACCGCGCCCGCAAGCGCAGGCGGCAGCGACAGGTAAAGCGGGAAAGAGCCGAAAAGCCAGCGCGTGCCTTCCGAAAAGATCAGGATCAGCGCGAAGGTCGCCAGCACCTGATCCAGATGATCGCGGGTGTAAAGGCGGCGGATCACCAGCCGCTCGACCAGCGCGCCGACGAAGGCGGCGGCGATCAGGCTGGCGACCAGCCCCAGCCAATACGAGCCCGTAGCCGCCGCCACCGCCGCACAGGCGAAAGCGCCGACCATGTAAAGTGAGCCATGGGCCAGGTTGATCAGCCCCATGACGCCGAAGATCAGCGTCAGACCGGCGGCCATGACGAACAGCATCATCCCGTATTGCAGCCCGTTCAGGGCCTGCTCGATGAGCAAGGTCAAGGCGAGGGTCTCCGGTCAGGCGCAAGGATGCCCCCGGTTTTGGCCGGGGGCAAAGGCAGGATCACATCTTGCATTCGGCCGCGTAGGCGTCGCCGTGATCGGTCATGGCCGTCGCGATGATCTTGTTCGTCAGCGTGCCGTTTTCGTCGATCACCTCGCGGACATAGAGGTCCTGGATCGGGTGGTTGTTCGGGCCGAAGCTGAACTTGCCGCGCACGCTGTCAAAGCTTGCCTCTTTCAGCGCGGCGCGGAAGGCCTCGGCATCGGAAGGCTGCGCCTTTTCCAGCGCCGAAAGCAGCAGGTTCGCCGTGTCATAGCCATAGGCCGCATAGATCGAGGGCAGGCGGTTGTAATCGGCCTGGAAGGCCTCGACGAAGGCCTTGTTGGCCGGGTTGTCGATGTCCTTCGACCAGTTCGAGGTGTTCTTGACGCCAAGCGCCGCCTCGCCCACCGCAGGCAGCACGTCCTGGCTGAACGAGAAGGCGGGGCCGATCACCGGGGTCTCGACGCCGGAACCCGCGTATTGCTTCATGAAGGCGATGCCCATGCCGCCCGGCAGGAAGAAGAAGACCGCATCAGCCCCCGAGGCGCGGATCTGCGCGATCTCTCCGGCGTAATCGGTCTGGCCGACCTGGGTATAGACCTCGGACGCGATATCGCCCTTGTAATAGCGCTTGAAGCCCGCGAGCGAATCCTTACCCGCCGGATAGTTCGGCGCCATGATGAAGACCTTCTTGAAGCCCGCGTCATTGGCATAGGCACCCGCGGCCTCATGCAGGTTGTCGTTCTGATACGAGACCGAGAAATAGTTCGGGTTGCAGCCCTTGCCTGCCAGCGCCGAAGGGGCGGCGTTGGTCGAAAGGTAGAACTTGCCCTGACCCACCGCTGCCGGAACCACCGCCATGGCCAGGTTCGACCAGACGATGCCGGTCAGCACGTCGACATTGTCCGACTGGATCATCTTGTCGGCGATCTGCACGGCGACATCGGGCTTCTGCTGATCATCCTCGATCAGCAGCTCGATGTCCTTGGCCTTGTCGCCCGCCTGTTTCAGCGCCAGCTGGAAGCCGTCGCGGGTGTCGATGCCAAGCCCCGCACCGCCGCCCGAAAGCGTGGTGATCATGCCGACCTTGACCTCGGCCATGGCGGGGGCGGCGATGGCCATGCCCGCGATAAGGGCCGTGGTCAGGCCAAGACGTTTGCTGAGTTTCATGGACCTCTCCCTGTGGTCGTTTATGTGCCCCCGTTGGGCGGGGATCTGCCCCATGTGTCGCCCGATTGTCAGGGCGATGAAAGGGGTTCTTTCAACTTCTTACATGGTTTCTCGCAGCCGGAACCGCTGGATCTTGCCGCTTTCGGTCTTGGGCAGCGCGTCCCTGAAGATGACCGAGCGGGGGTATTTATAGGGCGCGATCAGCGCCTTCACGTGATCCTGCAGGGCTTTCGTCCGCAGGGGATCGCCCGCAAGGCCGGGGCGCAGCACGACATGCGCCTCTACGATCTGGCCGCGATCGGCGTCGGGCGCGCCGATGACCGCGCATTCCAGCACATCGGGATGGGCAAGCAGCGCCGCTTCGACCTCGGGGCCCGCGATATTGTAACCCGAGGACAGGATGATCCCGTCCTGCCGCGCGGCGAAGTGGAAATAGCCGTCCTCATCTTGCAGGAAGGCGTCGCCCGTCAGGTTCCAGCCGTCCTTCACATAGGCGCGCTGCTTGGCCTCATCCTGCATATAGCGGCAGCCCAAGGGGCCGCGCACGGCCAGCCGCCCGATCTCTCCGCGCGGCAGTTCCGCGCCGTCGGGGCCGATCACCTTGGCCTCGAACCCCGCGACGGGACGGCCGGTGCAGGCGGGGCGCGAGTCGCCGAAGCGGTTGGTGATGAAGATATGCAGCATCTCGGTCGCGCCGATGCCGTCGAGCATGGGTTTGCCGGTGCGGGTGATCCATTCCTCATAGATGGGCGCGGGCAGCGTCTCGCCAGCCGAGACGGCGGCGCGCAGCGAGGACAGGTCCGCCCCTTCTGCCATGGCGTTCAGCATCACGCGGTAAGCGGTGGGCGCGGTGAAGCAGATCGTGGCCTTGTGGCGCTGGATGATCTCGATCATGCGGGGCGGGGTCGCGTCCTCCAGCAGCACGGCCTGCGCGCCAAAGCGCAGCGGAAAGATCGCGAGGCCCCCCAAGCCGAAGGTGAAGGCTAGGGGCGGCGAGCCCACCAACACATCCTCGGGCGTGACGGCCAGCACCTCGCGCGCGTAAAGATCCGCGATCATCAGCAGGTCGCGGTGGAAATGCATGGTGGCTTTCGGCTCTCCGGTCGTGCCCGAGGTGAAGGCCAAGAGTGCCACATCATCGCGCCCGGTGCGGACCGGATCGAAGCGGACGGGCTTGGCCAGCGCGGCGCGGTCCAGCTCTCCATCATGGTTGGCGGTGCCGTCAAAGCCGATCACCCGCATCGGCTGGTCGGTCTCCTTGGCGGCCTGCACGATCTCATCCATGATGCGGGTGTCGCAGAGCACATGGCTGACGCGGGCTTTCTTCACGATCTTGACCAGCTCTCCCGCGCGCAGCATGGGCATGGTGTTGACCGCGACGCCGCCCGCCTTCGTCACCCCCAGCCAGGCCGCGACCATCGCCGGATTGTTGGCCGAGCGGATCAGCACGCGGTTGCCGGGCTTCAGCCCAAAATCCTCGATCAGCGCGCGGGCGATGCGGTTCGACCAGTCGGCCAACTCCTTGTAGGTCCGGGTCCGCCCGTTGCCGGTCAGCGCGATATGGTCGCCGAACCCGCGCGCGACCATCGCATCCGACAGCTCATGCCCCGCGTTCAGCCATTCGGGATAGTCGGGCCCCGTCGTCAGCTCGGGCCAGAGATCGAACGGAGGCAGGTTGTCGCGCGTGAAGCTGTCGACGTGACCGCTGGGTCCAAGTTGCATCTGTGGCCTCCGCTGGACCGGCGGGGTCGCGACCGCGCCGATGGGGTAAGCCTGCCTGATTGTCGACATGCGCGATGCCATGGACCGAGGCGTCGGCGCAGGCATGCCCGCACCGCTTCCGCGACCTGCATCTTGCGCCTCCACTTCGCAGGGCAGGTTTCGAAAGAAAGCTTGCACCCTCCGAAATTTATTTCAAGCTTAAAATGAATAGGCGCGAAAATCGGCAGGCCGGAATGCAAAACGCCCCGCCGGATGGGCCGGGCGCGGATGCGGCGCGGCGCGGGATCAGCGGGCCAGCATGGCCTGAAGCTGGGGCCAGAATTCCTGCGCGCCCTGCCACAGCATGGTGGCCGCGACATAGACGATGATGCCAAGGCCCATATAGGCGATCCAGCGGTGGCGGTGCAGCAGCCGGGCGATGAAGCTGGCGGCCAGCCCCATCAGCGCGATCGAAAACACGAGCCCGATCACCAGCACCGTCGGATGCTCTCGCGCGGCCCCGGCAACGGCCAGCACATTGTCGAGCGACATCGAGACATCGGCCAGCACGATCTGCAGCGCGGCCTGACCGAAGGTCTTGGTCGGAGGAGGCGCAGCATCGGGATGCTCATCCGCGCTGTCGCCGCTGCGCAGCTCACGGTACATTTTCCAGCAGACCCAGCTGAGCAGCAGCCCACCCGCCAGAATGACGCCGGGAATGCCCATGACCCAGGTGGCAAACAGCGCCAGACCGATGCGCAGCACGGTCGCGGCCAGAATGCCGAACAGGATGGCGCGGGATCGCAGTTCCGCCGGCAGGCCCGCGGCGGCCAGTCCGATGACGACGGCATTGTCTCCGGCCAGCACCAGATCAATGCCGATCACTTCCAGCAGCGTGGTCAGACCGCTTGCGGTAAAAAGCTCCATCTCGCTCTCCGGCTGTGCCGACCCAAGGGTTCGCGGGCCGACGAGAGGGGGCCGCATGCGCGCGGCCAAGGCTCAAGCTGTTTCGCCGATGGGCGCGGTCGTCAACCCGGAAACGACGCCGACATATCCTTGATGCGTCTGGCGCATTGCCCTTGCGGCGCGTTCTGCGCAGTATTCCGCCACGTCCGCGCGCCCCTGCGGGCGGGCCGTTGGAAAGGAATGACGATGCAGAAACGCGCACTGGGCCGGACCGGTCTTTCGATTGCTCCGCTGGTTTTCGGCGGGAACGTGTTCGGCTGGACCGCCGATGAAAAGACCAGCTTCGACCTGCTGGACGCTTTCGTCGACCATGGCTTCAACGCGATCGACACCGCCGATGTTTATTCGTCATGGGCGCCGGGCAATTCGGGCGGCGAATCGGAGACGGTGATTGGCCGCTGGCTGAAGGCGCGCCCCGGCATGCGCGAACGGGTGGTGATCTTCACCAAGGTCGGCTCGGATCTGGGCCAGCCCGGTCAGAAGGGTCTGTCGGCGCGCTGGATCGCAGAGGCGGTCGAGGGCTCTCTGCGCCGCCTGCAGACCGACCGGATCGACCTTTACTTCTCGCATTGGGCCGACCCCGAGACGCCCTATGCCGAAACGCTGGGGGCCTATGACGCGCTGCTGAAGGCCGGAAAGATCGGCGCCATCGGGGCCTCGAACCTTGATGCCGCGCAGCTGGGCGAGGCGCTGCAGGTCTCGCGCGATCAGGGCCTGCCCGCCTATCAGGTGCTGCAGCCGGAATATAACCTCTATTCGCGCGACAGTTTCGAAGGTCCGCTGGCCGATCTTTGCATCCGCGAAGGGGTGGGCGTGGTCAACTACTATGGCTTGGCGGCGGGCTTCCTGACCGGGAAATACCGCACGCAGGCGGATGTCGAGCGGTCGTCGCGCAGCAACCGCATCGGCAGCTACATGAACCCCAAGGGGCAGGCGATTCTGGCCGCGCTGGATCAGGTGGCGAAGGCGCATGGCGCGCAGCCCGCCGAGGTGGCGCTGGCCTGGCTGATGACCCGCCCGGGCGTCACCGCACCTATCGCCAGCGCGACCAGCCTTGCGCAGCTGGCACCGCTGATGAAATCGGCGGAGCTTAGCTTGACGGCCGAGGATCTGGCGGCGCTGGATCGGGCGAGCGCGTAAGCGCCTCACCCGCGATCAGCGGGCGCAGGGTCAGCCCCTGCGCCAGCACCCGCATCATGTCCGAGCGGGTGACGATACCCACCAGCCGCTCATCCTGCACCACCGGGACCGCTTGCAGGCCCTGATCGGCCAGCATGGGGATCAGCTCTCCGATGGGGGTCGAGGGGGCGACGGCCTTCGGGTCGCGGCGCATGATGTCGCCCGCCCGCATGCTGCCGCGCACGGTGGCACGGGCGAGCGCCCCCATGGCGGCGGCGAAGCTGTTGTGATGCGATGTCGCATGGTCGCGCGCCCGCTGGATCAGGTCGTTCTGGCTGATCAGGCCGCGCAGCCGCCCCTGCGCGCCGACCACCGGCACGGTCTTGAAATCATGCTTGCGAAACAGATCGGCCAGCACGCTCAGCCGGGTGCCGACGCGGACGGCCACCGGATCGCGCGTCATCACCTGACCCGCCGTGACCGCGCCATAGATGCGGCGCGCGGCCTCTTCCTCGGCGGCGACAAGGATGCGGCGCAGGTCGGCGGGGCCGATGTTCGGCGATTGCCGGAAGCGGTCCAGAATATCTTCAAGGTCCTCGGTCGAGAGGCTTGAGGCCGCATCCGTTTCACTCGACGGCTCGGGCGGCTGGCGGAAGGGATATTTGCGCCCCGTCGCCCGGTTCCAGATCACCGCCATCAGCACCAGAAGAGCGGTGTCGAGCAGGATCGGCGACAGCGCGAAGACATAGCCCGGATGGCCCGCGTGCTGCACCTCCAGCACGGTGGCAAGCGCGACCGCCGCTCCCGGCGGATGCAGGGAACGCGTCAGCCCCATGACGCAGATCGCAAGCCCCACCGCCAGCGCGATCGAGACCGGCGGCGGCATCGGCACCAGCATCACCGTCAGCGCGACCAGCGCCGCCGAGGTATTGCCGACGATGGCCGACCACGGCTGCGCAAGCGGCGAGTTCGGGATCGAGAACAGCAGAAACGCCGTCGCCCCCATGGGCGCGACCAGCAGCGCCTGTTGCAGGCTGCTGCCCCCCAGCATCCGCGCATGCGCCAACAAGAGGCCCACCGCCAGCAGGCCCAGCCCGGCGCCAAGGCCCGCCCGGAAGGGCTCGGCCCCGCGCGGGCGATGCATGGCAGGGCCAAGCGCATGCAGAAACCTGCGCAGGCGCGAGCCGTGGGGATGGGGCGAAGCCGTCATGCTGTCATCCGATTGATCTTGCGGACCGACGTTGGAAGGTCATCTAACCCGGATCCAGTTGAAAGAACAAGGTTCCGACCTTCGGCGGGCGCGCGTGCCGGATTGGAACATGGTCTGCCAGCCGGGCCTTCGGCGGAACAAAGTTCCAGAAGGCGTCGGGCACGCCAAAGGCATGGGCCTTGCAGAAAATCGTTGCAGGGCAGGGGTTCGCTGGTTACCTCGGTCGGGACCGCCTCGATCAGGACCCTGACCGGATGACATCGGCCCCACAGCACGCGCCCCGCGACCAGAGCCACGGCTTCTGGCGCAGCCTGCTGTTGCAGGTCATGGTCTGCGTTCTGGTGATCCTCGCCTGGGCGAATGGCGCGGCCGCCGGGCGGATGGCAGGGTATGAGCTGGTGCTGGGCTCCAGCCTGTGCGCCACCATGGGCGAGGCCATGCCCGCCGATGCCGAGACGCCGTTTTCCGACGACATGCGGCATTGCAAGGCGCTTTGCGACCTTGTCCATGCTGGCCATGACATGCTGCCCCTGACCGATCAGCCGATGCCGCAGCCCCGCGCGCTGGCCACGGCGCTGGTCGTGCCGCTGCCGCCCGGGCTGACGATCAACCGGCCTGACTACCTGCGGCCTGCGGCAAGGGCCTCTCCCCACCTCGTGCGCTGAGTTTTCAATCGCTTCGGCGACCAACCTTGCACGAAAGACATATCCATGACTGTGACACTGCCTGTCGGCGCGGCCCTTGGCCTGCGCCCGTTCCTGATGCGCTTGCATCTTTACGCTGGGCTGTTTGCCGCCCCCTTCATCCTGATCGCGGCGCTCAGCGGGACGCTGTATGTCCTGACCCCGCCGCTGGAAAACTGGGTCTATCGCGACGCGCTTTACACCGACGGCGGCGGCACCCCGCTGCCGCTCTCGACGCAGGCTGAGGCGGCGCGGGCGGCGGTCGGCCCCGACCTGCGCCTGCATGCGGTGCGTCCCGCGTCTGCGCCCGGCCAGACCTCGCGCTTCCTGTTCGCCGATCCCAGCTTGGGCGAATCCCAGCATCGCACGATCTTCGTCGACCCCGCCTCGCTGGAGGTCAGGGGCGATCTCACCACCTATGGCACCAGCGGCGTGCTGCCCTTGCGCATGCAGATCGACCTGTTCCACCGCAGCCTGATGCTGGGCGACTGGGGACGGCTATACTCTGAGCTCGCGGCCTCGTGGCTGTGGATCTCGGTCATCGGCGGCGTGGTGATGTGGAGCTGGCGGCGCAGGGTCGCCGTGCCCCGCCTGTCGCAGATGCGCGCCCCGCAGCGCCGCGCAAGGCTGCATATGCTGATCGGGCTGTGGCTGAGCGTCGGGCTGATCTTCCTGTCTGCGACGGGGCTGACCTGGTCGCAATATGCGGGCGGGCGCATCGACGCGCTGCGCAATGCCTTGGGCTGGATCACCCCTTCGGTCAGCCTGTCTTTGGATGCTGCTGCCCCCGAGGCCACCCATTCCGAGCATATGGATCACACCCAACACGGCATGATGGCCGAGCCCGCCTTGCCGCAGGATTGGGCGCAATCGCTGGATGCGGTGGCGCAGGTCGCGGTCGCGGGCGGCCTCGATTCGCCCTATCTGGAGCTGCGGCTGCCAAGGCCGAATCAGGCCTGGCTGGTGCGGGAATATGACCGCTCGTACCCCACGCAGGTCGATACGGTGGCCGTTGATCCGGCGATGCTGGAAATTACCAGCCGCGCCGATTTTGCCGAGTTCCCGCTGATCGCCAAGCTGGTCCGCTGGGGCATCGACATCCATATGGGAGAGATGTTCGGGACCGCGAACCGCATCCTGATGGCGGTGATCGGCCTGGGTGTCAGCCTGATGATCGGCTATGGCTATGCGATCTGGTGGCGCAAAAGGCCGCCCGCAGGCAGCCCGGTCCAGACCCTGACGCGCAGCTGGTCCCGCATGTCGCCGGGCGCGCGGGTCGCGGCAGTGGCCGTCGCGCTGGCGCTTGGCTGGGCGCTGCCGGTGATGGGCGCGAGCCTTGCCGCCTTTGTCGCCATCGACCTGCTGCGCTGGCAGATGGCGGGCTGACTCTGGCCCGCCGAGGGGCGGCGGCGATCCCGCGCCGCCCTTCACCAGCTTGACATCCGCCCCGCCACCCTGACCTTGGACCCATGACGGAGGCGGAGGCGCGGATGCAGGCCAGTATCGATCTGAACTCGGATCTGGGCGAGGGGTTCGGCCCCTGGGCCATGGGCAATGACGCGGCTCTGCTAGATCTGGTCAGCAGCGCCAATATCGCCTGTGGCGGCCACGCCAGTGACCCCGACACGATGCACGCCACCCTTGCGCTGGCCCGTGCGCGCGGCGTCGTGGTGGGGGCGCATCCGGGCTATGCCGACCCGCTTGGCTTTGGCCGCCGCATCATCCCGATGACGCCCGAGGCCATCGGCCGCATGATCGCCGCGCAGATCGGCGCGCTGCAGGGCGTGGCGGCGCTGGCCGGGGTGCCGGTGCGCTATGTCAAGCTGCATGGCGCGCTGGCCAATCTGGCCGCCGATGACGCCGCCGTCGCGCATGCCGTCGTTCAGGCGGTCGCGGCGATGCAGGGGCTGGCGGTGCTGGCGATCTCGGGCACGGTGCTTGAGGAGGCGGCGCGGGACGCGGGCCTGCCGGTCTATTCCGAGATTTTCGCCGACCGCGCCTATCTGGCGAATGGCCGCCTTGCGCCGCGTGCGCGCCCCGATGCGGTCCTGCATGACGCCGATGAGGCGGCGGATCGGCTCCTGCGCTTTCTGGAAACCGGGCTGATGCCCAGCGTCGACGGCCCCCCGGTGCGGCTGAGGGCGGATTCGATCTGCGTCCATGGCGACAGCCCGGATGCAGTGGCCATGGCGCAGCAGATCCGTGCGGAACTGACCGCGCAGGGCGTGACCATCGCGCCGTTTCTGGCGGGCTAGGCGATGCTCGCGCCCCCGCTTCTGCGCCCGGTCGCCGAACATGGCCTGCTGGTCGAATTCGGCGCGCTGATGACGCCCGAGGTGCATGAGCGTGTCCTGCAACTCGACGCGGCGCTGACGCGGCAGCCCTTCCCCGGCTTTGCCGAGGCCGTGCCGGGCTCGGCCACGCTGCTGGTGCGCTTTGATCCGCTGGTGGCCGATCACCACAGCGTCGGCGCGCATGTGCTGGCGCTGCTGGGCGCGCCCTTCACCGCGCCGCAGCCCCGGCTGCATGAGATGCCCGTCTGCTATGACGCCGAGCTTTCCCCGGATCTGCGCGATGTCGCGGCGGCGACCGGGCTTTCGCCAGATGAGGTGATCGCGCAGCATCTGGCGGCCTCGTTCGAGGTCTCGATGTACGGGTTTGCGCCGGGCTATGCCTATCTGACGGGCGTGCCGCAGGCGATCCGGGTGCCGCGCAAGCCCGCGGCCATCCGCGACGTGCCACGGGGCAGTGTGCTGATTGCCGGGCAGCAATGCATCGTCTCGACCCTGACCATGCCGACGGGGTGGAGCATCATCGGCCGCTCGCCCCGCCGCGTCCTGACCGGCGACGCGGATCACCCGTTCCTCTTCGAGGTGGGTGATCGGGTGCGCTTTACCCGCATCACCCGGGCCGAGTTCGACTGGATGGAGGGCGCATGACCGCCACCATCCTCAGCATTCGCGCGGCGGGACCGCTGGTGACCATTCAGGACGGCGGGCGGCGCGGGCTGATGCGCTTTGGCGTGCCGCATTCGGGGCCGATGGACCGGCTGGCCTTTGCGGCGGCGAACCGCGCGCTTGGGAATACGCCCGACGCCCCGGTGATCGAGGTCTCGCTGGCGGGTCTGAGCCTGTCCTGCGAGGAAGGTGAGGTCGGCATTGCCATCGCCGGTGGCGGCTTCATCGTGGATCACGCGGGGCACAAGGGCGGCTCGTGGCAGGTGCTGACGCTGCGCGCGGGGCAGGTGTTGCGCATTCGCCCCGGGTTTCGCGGCAGCTGGTGCTATCTGGCGCTGGCCGGAGCGCTTGAGGCGCAGGAATGGCTGGGCAGCGCCTCGACCCATACCATGTCGGGACTGGGCGGCGGGGCGCTGGTACCGGGGCAGATGCTGACAGTCCGCGATGCCCGCCGGGTCGCGGCGCAGGACCTGCCTTGCCCGCTGATCGCGCGGCCGCGCCCCGTGGTCCATGTCACGAAAGGTCCGCAGGACCGCTATTTCAGCGCCGCCGCCTGGCAGGAGTTCATACAGGGCGACTGGCGGCTGACGCCCTCGGGCGATCGGATGGGGGTGCGGCTCTCGGGGCCGCTGCTGGTGCCGCAAGGCCCGCTCGACATGCCGTCCGAGCCTGTGGTGCGCGGCTCGGTGCAGGTGGCGGGCGACGGGGTGGCGACGGTGCTGCTGGCCGATCATCAGACGACCGGAGGCTATCCGCGCATCGCGACCGTGCTTGACTGTGATCTGGACGGGCTGGCGCAACTGCGCCCGCGCGACCGCCTCCGCTTCATCCCGGTCACGGGGCCCGAGGCCGTGGCGATGGCCCGCAGCCGGGCCGGGGTCATCGCACGCTTCTTGGAGGGTATCGACAGGCTGGCCAGCCCCGATTGACAGGGCTGGCCGGGTGTTCAGACCTCAGCTGAGGTGATGCGGCTTCTGCATGCCGTAGACCTGCGTCTCGATCCCTTCGGCCCGCGCTTTCAGTTGCAGCGAAAGATAGCGCGAATAGTGCCGCGACTGATGCAGGTTGCCGCCGTGGAACCACAGCCCCTCTTGCTGCGTGGGCTTCCACATATTGCGCTGCTCGCCTTCCCAAGGCCCCGGGTCTTTCGTCGTGCCCGAGCCAAGGCCCCAGCATTTCCCGACCTTATCCGCGACTTCCTGCGAGATCAGATCCGCCGCCCAGCCGTTCATCGAGCCATAGCCGGTCGCATAGATCACCAGATCGGCGGGCAGTTCGGTGCCGTCGTCCAGAAGCACGCCGGTTTCCGTCAGACGCTCGATCCCCTTGCCGGATTGCAGCTTGATCGAACCGTCGATGACCAGATCGCAGGCGCCCACGTCGATGTAATAGCCCGAGCCACGGCGCAGGTATTTCATGAACAGCCCCGAGTCATCATCGCCGAAGTCCAGCATGAAGCCTGCGTCTTCCAGCTTCTGATAGAACTCGGCATCCCGCTCGCGGATCGCGTTGTAAACCGGTACCTGAAAATCGGCCATGATCGCATAGGGAAGCGAGGCGAAGATCATATCGGCCTTGTCGGTCGTGACACCATTCGCCAAGGCGCGCTCGGAATATAGATCGCCAAGCCCGATCTCCATCAGGCTATCCGACTTCACGATATGGGTCGATGAGCGCTGCACCATCGTCACATCCGCGCCGCCTTCCCAAAGCGCCGCGCAAATGTCATGGGCCGAGTTATTCGCGCCGATCACGACAACCTTCTTGCCCTTATAGGCATCGGGGCCGGGGTGTTGGCTCGAATGCTGCTGTTCGCCCTTGAAGACGTCCTGACCGGGGATCGCGGGGACATTGGCCTTGCCCGACATGCCGGTCGCCAGCACCAGTTGTTTCGGGTGCAGCGTGATCTCCTTGCCGTCACGCTCGACCACAACGGTCCATTCGCCCTTCGCTTCGTCGTATTTCGCCGATTTCGCGGTCGTCGAGGACCAGTAGTTCAACTCCATGACCTTGGTGTACATTTCCAGCCAGTCGCCGACCTTGTCCTTCGGCGCGAAGACCGGCCAGTTGTCGGGGAAGGGGATATAGGGCAGGTGGTCATACCAGACCGGGTCGTGGAGGCAGAGCGATTTGTAGCGGTTCCTCCACTGATCGCCCGGACGCGGGTGCTTGTCGACGATGATCGCAGGCACGCCAAGCTGGCGCAGACGTGCGCCAAGGGCGATGCCGCCCTGACCGCCGCCGATAACCAACACGTAAGGTTGCGTCTCGAAGCCAAGCGTCGCCGCCTCATCCTCGCGCTTTTCCTTCCAGGTGCGGCGGTTCGGATCGTGGCCGTGCTCGGCCCCCATCGGGCGACGGATGCCGCGCGGCTCCTCATGGCCCTTCAACTCATGCAGCGTGGTCAGCAGGGTCCAGATCTTGCCGTCCTTCATGCGGATATGGCCGACGCCACGCCCGGTTTCGGTCTCAAGGATCAGCCAGCCCTCGGTCACGCCATCGGCCGAGGTCACGTTCTCCTTCGGGTCCAGCGCAATCGACACCGGCTTGATATGGGAAAGCTGCGCCTTCGCCATGTCGCGGACCTGCGCCGGGCCCTCCATCGTCTTCAGGTTCCAGGTGAAGGCCGCAAGGTCGCGCCAATAGCCGCTGTCCAGAAACAGCGCGGCGGCCGCATCGGCATCTTGCGCGACAAGCGCGTCATTCAGGTTTGCGACCAGTTGAGTCAGGTCGGACTGGGGTTGTTGGTCGAGCATCTCTCCTCCTTCGCTCTGGCAGGGGCGGGCTCCTCTTCCCGCTGGTTCCTTGAAATAAGCATCCGTCTGGCTTGGATTGGTCCAAAGCAGAAAAAGCGCATCGTGCAAAATCAACGGCTTGGCGATCTGGGGTGTGGCACGCGATGCAACAGGTGTGGCGCGGGGATGAGACGAAAGACCATTTGGCGCTCTGGTCCCAAGGCGCTAACCTGACCTGAGGGGGAGGAGTGACGATGACCAAAGGGAAATCCGTTCTGCTGTCGGGCGCCCTGACCCGCGATCTTCCGGAAAGTTGACAGGCGGCCCTGATGGATGACCTGCACCACATCCGAGAGATCGAAAGCGTCTGGCAGGGGCAGGGTGCCACGCGTGATCCGATCGTGCTGGAAAGCTGGCTGCGCTGCCTCAACGACTATGGCCTTGACCCGACGATCCGCGCCGCCGCCCATATAGTCACTGACCGCGAGTTGCGCGAGCATCGCCAGCGCGCCGATGACCTGATCAACATTGCCCGCGTGGGCATCGAGCGGCTGTATGGGCTGGTCGCCGGGCAGAACTATGTCCTGCTGCTGGCCGACCGGGCGGGCGTCACGGTGGAATATCTGGGCGATGAGCGTCAGAAGGCCGCGCTGCGCAGGGGCGGGCTCTACATGGGGGCCGAATGGTCCGAGGCCCGCGCGGGTACCTGCGCCGTGGGCGCATGCCTTGAGGCGGGCGAGGCGCTGATCATCCACCAGACCGACCATTTCGATACGACGCATGCGGGCCTTTCCTGCACCGCCGCGCCGATTTTCGACACGCAGGGGCAGCTGGTCGCGGCGCTGGATCTGTCGCTGCTGGCCTCGCCTTTGCCGCGCGCCAGCCAGTCGATGGCGCTTAACCTCGTGCGCCAGACGGTGCGCCGGATCGAGCTGGCCAATATTCTGGCTGAAAGCCGTCATGATTGGGTGTTGCGGCTGGCCTCGGGTCCCGAGGCGCTGGAGGGCGATCCCGATTGCGCACTGGCGCTGGATGGGTCCGGGCGGGTGATCGGGGCCACGAATGGCGCGATGCGGCTGCTGGCGACGGCGGCCGGGCGGGACTGGCGCGACGGGCGGGGGCTGATCGGGCGCACAGTCTCGGACTTTCTGCAGATCCGCACCGACCGGCTGGACGATCTGACGCAGGCGCAACCGGCGCAGAACCGGCTGATCGAGACCCGCGACGGCCACCACCTTTTCGCCCTTGTGACCGAGCCGCAGCCCCGGCCGGTGCGCCAGCCGCGCCGCGCGCCCGCGAAGAACGTGCCTCTGCCCGCGCCGCTGGCCCGGCTTTCGGGCGACGATCCGGTGATGGCGCAGATCCTGTCGCGGGCGGCGATGATCGCGCATTCGGCGCTGCCGGTGGTGATCACGGGGCCGACCGGATCGGGCAAGCTGACGCTGGCGCAGGCGATCCATCAGGCGGGCGGGCGCGGGCCAGTGCTGGCGCTGTCTTGCGCCGATCTGGCCGACCCCGAGGCCGAGGCGCAGCTGATGGGCCGCGTCGCCGCGCGCAAGACCGAGTCCGGCCTGCTCGCTGAACTGTCGGGCGGCACGCTGATCCTGCAAAACCTCGAGGATCTGACCGAGCGCATGCAGATCCGCCTGTCGCGCCTGCTGGCCGAGGGCAGCTATGTGCCCTTGGGCGGGCTACGCCCGGTGCAGGCGGATGTGCGCGTCATCGGCACCAGTCCGCGCGATCTGGCCACGCTGGTCGCGGCGGGCGGGATGCGAGCCGATTTCTTCCACCGGATCGAGGGGGCGGGCTTCCATCTGCCCGGCCTTGCCGCGCGTCAGGACCTTTTGTGGCTGGCCGACCGGATGATGACCGATGCGCTTGGCCGCCGCATCGACCTTGGACCCGAGGCGCTGCGCCGCCTGACCCGGCACAACTGGCCGGGCAATCTGCGCGAACTCAGCCATGTGGTGCACCGCTGGCAGGCTGCGGTCGCGGCGGGGACCGACCCGGGCGAGGCGCTGCAGGCCAGCATCGGCCCGACCACGGCGCAGGTCGCGGTGCAGGGCAGCGAGACCGAGGCGGCGGTGCTGCGCCGTCTGCTGGAGGACAGCGGCGGCAATATCTCGCTTTGCGCGCGGCGGATGGGGGTCGACCGCTCGACCATCCACCGGCGTCTGCGGCGGTTGGGCCTGCAATAGCCGGGCGCGACGCATCGGCGGATTCCTCCCTGAATTCGGGCAGGATTTCGCAACTTAGCGGCAACGCAGAGCAAAAATATCGCGCCTTTGTGAGCAGGGGGCTTGCGAGCCAGGCGTTTGGCGGCGATGGATGGTGCTGAAATCTCAGAAAAATCACAAGACCAGCCGCAAGGACCCGACATGGACGGCCACCCCCGATTGTTGAAGCGCGCGCCGCGCCCTCTTGCGGCCCGTCTGGCGCGCCTGCTGCGCCCTGTCGCGATGGCCATGGGGCTGGGGGCGGCGGCGATGACCCCGGCGCTGGCGCAGCACATGTCCTATAACCTGCCGCCGGACGTCTCGGCCGATCAAGTGGCGCGGATGGAAAGCGTGCGTCGGGGGCTGTTCGCCCGGATTCAGGCCAACCCCTCGGATCTGGATGCGGCGTTCAAATATGCGGCGCTCTCGGCCCGGCTGGGCGATTTCGAGGCCGCGATCTCGACCTATGAGCGGATGCTGATCGCCGTGCCCGGCACGCCCCGGCTGCAGCTGGAACTGGGCGCGCTTTACTATCGGCTGGGCTCGCTTGAGGTGGCGCAGGGCTATTTCGACCGCGTTGCCGCGCGCTCGGACGTGCCGGACCCCGTGCGCCAGAGGATCGAGGCCTATGACCGCGCGATCAAGGCGCAGAAAAAGGAAACGACCGGTTTCTCGGCCCGGATCACCATGGGCGGGCGCTATCAGACGAATGCGAACTCGGCCCCGACTGGGGCGACGGTCAGCCTGCTCGACGGGTTTGAATTCGTGCTGGATGAGGATTCGCGCGGCGCTTCGGACATCAGCGCGCTGCTCTCGGGACAGATGCGCTACAAGCTGCCGATCTCGCGCCATGGCGATGTGCTGGAGTTCGGCGTGGCGGGCAGCCTGTCGCAGTTCCGCGACCGCGACGAGCTGATCTCGCGCGCGGTCGAGGCACGGGTCGGCCCCGAGTTTTCGCTGAACCGCTTTGGCCTGAAAGGCGCGCGGCTGTCCTTGCATGCGGTCGCGGGCTCGGCCTGGCTGGGCGGCGCGCGCTATGTCGACAGCAAGGGCATCAGCATGGGCTACCGCATGCCCGTGGGGCGGCGCATGCAGGCCTCGGCGCTGGTGGAATGGCGCGATGAGGATTACCGCAACTCGACCCAATGGGCGCGGGCGGCGGATCTGAGCGGCCATCGGCTGCGGGTGAACGCGATCCTGACCCGTCAGCTTTCCGCCGATTGGCAGGTCTTCGGCGGCTTCACATGGGAGCGGCGGACCGCCCGCGTCGATTATCACGCCTATCGCGAGACCGGGCTGCAGGCGGGCTTCAGCCATCGCTATGCGCCGCTGATCGGATCGGATCCCCGGCCCTGGACCGTCTCGGCGCTGGCCCGCATCGCGCGGCGCGACAATGACGCGCCGAACCCGCTGGTCAGCCGTCGCTACAGTCAGGAAAGCACCGAATATACCGTGCAGGTGGTGCAGACGATCCCGCTGACCGAGAAGGCCGAGATGCAATTCTATGCCGGATGGCGGGGCGCGAATTCGAACTATGACCTGCGCGACTACGATGACCGTTACCTGGGCTTTTCCCTCTCGCAGAGCTTTTGAGGCGACCGATGACCAACCGCAAGATCCTTGCTGTGCTGCTGCTGGGCACGACGTTTTCGGGCCTGCATCTGAAGGCGCTGGCCGAAAACTCGGTGGGCGTGACCTCGGCGGTGACGCCTGCGGCCAATACCGCCGCACCGGGGCAGGGGATGGAGGTGGTCCGGCTGGGCAAGAACGTCATCCTCGACCAGCGGTTCGAGACCGATGCGACGGGGGTGGTGCAGATCCTTCTGGCGGACGGGTCCAGCTTTACCGTCGGCCCGCGCTCTGATCTGATGATCGACCGGTTTGTCTATGACCCCGATGCCGGAACGGCCGAGCTGGCCGCCCGCACCTCGCGCGGGGTCCTGCGCTTCATCGGTGGCGCGGCCTCGAAATCGGGCGAGGCGCGGCTGACGACGCCGGTCGGCGTGGCCGGTATCCGCGGCGCGGTGGTCGAGACGAATTTCGCCACCGATGGCTCGGGCGCGGTCGGCAATCCGCAGCAGCCGCAACTCGCGCTGCTCTATGGCCGCTCGCTGACGCTGTACCTGCCGGATGGCCGGGTCGAGGTCCTGACCGAGCCCGGCACCGGCATGACTGTCCAGCCCGCGCCGGCTGCGCAGTTTCCCGTGGTTGCCATCCTGCCCTGGACGCAAAGCCTGATGCCGTTCGAGCAGTCTTTCCCGACCGGGGCCACGCCTGACCTTCAGCTGGCGGCGATGATCGCGGCGGTGCTGGCCAGCAACCCGAACGGGCTTGCGGGCTTCAGCGGGCCGCCGCAGCCGGTGCCGATGGTGAATTTCGGCAATAGCGCGGGCCCGGATGCGCCGGTGCTGCCGATCCTGCCCGACGACATCTTCTGGGAACAGATCGCCGAAGGACCGGACGACCCCGAGCCGCCCGTCGACCCCGAGCCTCCGGTTGATCCGGAGCCGCCCGTCGACCCCGAGCCTCCGGTCGATCCGGAACCGCCCGTCGACCCCGAGCCTCCGGTCGATCCGGAACCGCCTGTGGACCCCGAGCCCCCGGTTGACCCGGAGCCGCCCGTCGATCCAGAGCCCCCGGTCGATCCGGAACCGCCTGTGGACCCCGAGCCGCCCATCGACCCCGAGCCGCCGGTGGAGCCGACGCTCAGCTATTCCGGCGTCTACACCGGCTTTGCGGTCGGCGCGGTCCCCGGACGCCTGTTCGCCGATCGTGGCACGGCGGAAATGAGCTTCAACCCCGACACCGGCGCGTTTCAGGGCAATATCGTGATCCCGTCGCTTCCAGCCGACAACCTGATCGCCTCGGACCCGCAGGGCTATCGCGCCGATGATGATTTCGGCGCGACCGGCCCGAATCTGACGGTGAGTTCGGGCACCGGGCAGCTTTGCGAATGCGAGTTCATGCAATGGGGCAGCTGGTCCGCGACCGACCTCGGCGACGGAACTGGCGATCCGATCAACGTCGAGACCGGTTATTGGGTCACGGGTGACATCACGCCCGCCGCCGAGCATCCGCTGAGCGGCAGTGCCTCTTACGCGGGCAGCGCGATTGGCACGGTGACGCAGGGCGGGGTCAGTTCGGAAGCGCGGGGCGATCTGGCGGCCTCGGTCGATTTCGGGACCGGGCTGGGCGATATCGCCATCACCAATTTCGACGGCTACAGCTTTGGTGCAAGCCAGGTGCCGATGGGCGCGAACAGCGCCTCGGTCACGCCCGAGGGGACCTTCGGCGGCGGCTTGCAGGGCCTGAATGGCGAGATGCTGGAAGGCCAGTTCGAAGGCGCATTCGTGGCCAATGGCGCTGATCCGGTGGGGGGCGTGATCGGCGGCTTCTCGGCCTATGTCGGGGTGGATGACTGGTATGCCTCGGGTGTCTTTGCGGGCTCGTCCCTGAATCCGACGCCCTCGCCGAATTGATGACCCGGCTGTTCGGCAGGCCCTCGGTCCGCTCAAGCTGGCTTGCCGGGCTGATCGGCCTTGCTGCGATGGCGACCGTGCTGCTGCTGGTGCTGGTCGCGCGCGCGCCGCTGGACCGGCTGGGGCATCTGGTCTTTGACGCTTACCAGCGCGCCGCGCCGCGTGCGGCCACGCCTGACCCTGGCGTGGCGCTGGTCGACATTGATGAGGCCTCGATTGCCCGCATCGGGCAATGGCCCTGGCCGCGCGATCTGATGGCGCAGATGGTCGACCGCCTGACGGATGCGGGCGCGGCGGCCATCGCCTTCGACATGAGCTTTTCCGAAGCCGACCGCAGCTCGCTTGCCGCCATTGCCCGGCGTCTGGAAAGCCGGGGGATCGCGCTGGACCTGCCGCAGGATCAGGCGGCGGTCGACAATGATCTGGCCTTCGCCGAGGCGATTGCGCGCAGCCCTGTCGTGCTGGGGGTTGCGCTGTCGAATGAAAACCAACGCGCGCTGACGCCCTCTCCGGCGGGGATGTCTTTCGCGGGAGGCGATCCGCGCGCCTATTTGCAGCAGTTCAGCGGCGGGCTGGAAAACATCGCGCCGCTGACGCAGGCGGCCAGCGGCATCGGCAGCTTTTCCTTCCCCTCGGGCGATGACACCGTCATTCGCACCATGCCGCTGGTCGCCGCAGCGGGTGAGGAGCTTTTCCCCGGCCTTGCCATCGAGGCGCTGCGCGTGGCGCAAGGCGCGCGCGGCTTCATCCTGCGATCTGGCGACACAAGGGGCGGCGAGGGGCTGGATGCGGTCAAGGTTGGCGCGCTGGAGCTGCCGTCCGATCCCGAGGGGCGGTTCTGGCTGCACTACTCGGGCATGCCGAACATGCCGGTGATCCCGGCGGTCTCGCTGTTGCAGCCGGAAGGCGGCACCCCGCCGGATGTTGAGGGGCGGGTGGTGGTGGTCGGCACCTCGGCCATCGGGCTGCGCGACATCGTGGCGACGCCGCTTCAACCGGGCGTGCCGGGCATGTTTGTCCATGCCGAGCTGATCGATCAGGCGATGACGCAAAGCTTCCTGAACCGGCCCGACTGGGCGCGGGGGGCCGAGGTGCTGGCGGCGGCTCTGGCCGGGGCGCTGCTGCTGGCCCTGTTGCTGACTGCGGGGCCGGTGCTCAGCGGCGCGGCCTATCTGGCTTTGGGCGCGGCCTGCATCTATGGCTCATGGCTGGCGTTTCTGCGGCATGGACAGCTGATCGACCCGGTGCTGCCGCTGCTGATGCTGACCGTCGTCTTCCTGACCGTGCTGCCGATCCTGCTGCTTCTGGGCAATCGAGAGCGGCGCTTCGTGCGCTCGGCCTTTGGGCTTTACCTTTCGCCCGCGCTGGTCGAGCGGCTGTCGCTTGACCCCGCCTCACTGCGGCTGGGCGGAGAGACGCGGGATGTCACGGTGCTGTTCTCAGATATCCGGGGCTTTACCACGCTGTCTGAAAACCTTGGCCCGGATGCGCTGACCGAGCTGCTGAACGGCTTCCTGACGCCGATGACCGATGTGCTGCTGCAGCATGACGCGACCATCGACAAATACATCGGCGATGCGATCATGGCGTTCTGGAACGCGCCGCTGGATATCGAAGGTCACGCCGCCAAAGCCTGCCACGCTGCATTGGGCATGCAGGCGGCGGTCGCGGCGCTGAATGCGGCGCGGGGCACGGATCTGCACATCGGCATCGGCCTGCATCGGGGCGAGGCCTGCGTCGGCAATCTGGGCTCCGAGCAGCGGTTTTCCTATTCCGCCATTGGTGACACGGTGAACCTCTCCTCGCGCGTCGAGGGGCTGACCAAGCAATATGGCCAGACGATTCTGGTGACCGATGCCGTGCTGGCGACAGCGGGTGAGTTCGCCGTGCTGGAGGTTGACCGCGTGCGCGTGGTCGGTCGCGCGGCACCGGTCACGCTTTACACGCTGCTGGGCGATGCGGCGATGGCGCAGACGGCGGAGTTCCAGGTGCTGGCGCAGGGCCATAACGCTTTCCTTCAGGCCTATCGCGCAGGCGATTTCCAGGGCGCTGAGGCGCGTCTGGCGGATGCCGTGCCACGCCTCGCACCGCTTTATAAGGTCTATCGGCAGCGTCTGGCGGCGCTGATCGCGCACCCTCCGGCAGATTGGGACGGGGTGTTCAGCGCGACGTCGAAATGACGCTCAGGCCGCGCCCGCGTGCCAGTTCTGCAGCGCCTCGGGGCCGCCCATCTGCTCGATCAGGCGCATGGTATAGTCATAGGCCGCCTGCTCCTGTGCCCGGCCCAGCCGCCAGCTGAACAGCCCCATGCCGGGGACGGCGGGCGGCTCCAGCAGCATGTCGCTGCCCACGCCCGCCCCCCGGAAGCTGCGCTTCGAGGTCACCTGCATCGAGCGCGCCACGATCTCTCCGACCTTGGGGAAATCGCTGCCGTCATGGCGGCGCGTCAGCAGCCGCCAGGCCAGCCGCCAGCGTGAGGGCAGGCCGTCATAGCGCGAGCCCACGCGCCAGTCCGCCCCCGGCGACAGCATGAAGATCAGGTTCGGGCCGCTTTTCAGCCCCCGCATCACGCCGATGGGGACGTTGTCCATGATGCCGCCATCGACCAGCACCTCGCCCAGATCGGTGATATAGGGCGGCAGCGCTGCGGGGATCGAGGCCGAGGTCCGCAGCCCCTGCCAGCAGGGCCCCGAGCGGTGGACGTAAAGCTCATGCGTCGAGAGGTTCGCGGCCACGGTATAGGCGTTCAGCGGCAGATCTTCGAGCCGCTGGTCGCCGTGCATTTCCTGCAGGCGGCGGTCCAGATGGTGGTGGTCGAAGACGCTGTAAAGCGGCAGGTTCATCTTCCCAAGCGCGCGGTCGCGCAGGAAAAAACGCTCAAAATCCTCCATCATGCGGGCGGTGCTGTCGTCGCGCGCGCAGGCCACCGCCACCGATGAGCCGATCGAGGTGCCGCCGAACATGTCGAAGCGAATGCCCGCAGCAGCCAGGGCGCGCAGGGCGCCGATATGGCCGGTGCCAAGGGCACCGCCGCCGCCAAAGACCGCGCCAAGCGCGCGCCCGGTCAGGAAGCGGCTGATGCGTTCCAGATCGGGGGCGCGGTCCAGCGCCACATGGTGATGCAGATGGACCTGACGGCTGGTCAGCCAATGCTCGGTGTCGCGGATCGGCTGGGCCGCCTGATCGCGCCAGAGGATCAGGCTGATCTGCCGGGGCCGGAACAGCGGCAGGACATAGGTCTCCAAAGGGTGCGCTGCGGGCGGGCCGTGGCGCGCATCCTCGGCCCGGCCCACCAGCAGAAGCTGGTCGCATTGGCGCAGGGCGGCGCGGTCCCATGCCTCATTCCCGCCGCCGGTGACGACCAGAAGCCGCCCGCCATCGCGTTCGCGCGCGGCGAACCAGTCGGACAACTGGTCATCGTCGGCAGCGTCCAGCGCATCAGGGAAATCGCCCGCCGTCAGGATCTGGACCCGCCCGCCCTGCGCGGCCAGCGCCTCGGCCAGACCGTGGACCAGCTTATGAGGGACCGGGCTTGGCCCGGCGGCGCAGAGGCCCACCGCATCGGGCACACGCGGCTGCAATTCGGGGGCCGAGACGGTCGCCGCCGCCAGCCTGCGGCCAAGGCTGCGCAGCACCGCCTGCGTGAAGGCGGGCAGGCGGGCCGACAGCGCGGCATAGGCCTGTTGCGACAGCTCCAGCACGTCGCTGTCGCGGCTGGCCTGCACATCGGCGGTGCGGGGCAGGCCGCCGAAAAAGGCAATCTCGCCCACGGGCTCACCCGCCATGATCTCGGCCACCAGATGCCGCCCGTCGCGCAGCACGTCGAACTTGCCGCGCAACACGTAATAGACGGTGTCGGCCACTTCTCCCTGCCGGACCAGCATCTCGCCCCGGCGAAGTTTGCGCAGGCGGGCGAAGTCCAGAATCGTCTGGCGATCCTCGGGTGAGAGGTCGGCGAAGATCTCGTGGTTGAGGCTGTCGGTCTTGGTCATGCGGCTCACGGGGGAAGGGATCGGGCGTCACGCGCCACGGGCGATCATTTGGCCCTCGACCGGCAAGTGCAAGCTTCAGTTGTAGCGCTATTGGCGAAAATTGCCTGTTTTCAGGGCAAGGGCCCGGCCAACGGCCCCCAAGCGGGCTTGCGCCCCCGCTGGCCGGGGATAATCTGCACCCCGGCAGCTTGTCAGGGGGAAATGCGCATGAGCCAGTTCACGTTCGGTCGCAGGCAGGTTCTGGGCCTTTGGGCCGCCCTGATGGCCAGCGCGGCCATGCCCGGCATCGCATGGGCGGCGCAGGGTGGGCGGCTGCTGGTCGCCTCGGACAGCGAACCGCGGTCGCTGAACCCCGCGATTGTCGCCTCGAACGGGGTGTTCTTCATCGCCTCGAAGGTCATCGAGCCGCTGGCCGAAGCCGCCTATGACGGTCTGCGCCCCCTGCTTGCGACCGGCTGGGAAGGGTCCGAGGACGGGCTTTCGGTCACCTTCCATCTGCGCGAGGGCGTCAGCTTTCACGACGGAAAGCCACTGACCTCGGCCGATGTGGCCTTTTCGGCGATGAAGGTCTGGCGGGCGTTACAGAACATCGGACGCGAGGTGCTGGCGAACCTGCAGGACGTCGAGACCCCGGACCCGCTGACCGCCGTCTTTCGCTTCTCAAAGCCCATGCCGCTGCAACTGATCGAGAATGCGCTGCCGGTGATCTCGGCCGTGCTGCCCCGCCATGTCTATGAGGTCGAGGATATCGCCGGAGTCACCGCGCTGGTCGGCACCGGCCCCTTCACCTTCGCCGAACATCGGCCGGGCGAATATTACCTGCTGAAGCGCAACCCGTCCTATTGGGATGCGGGCAAGCCCCTGCTGGACGAAATCATCTATCGCGTCCTGCCCGACCGCGCGGCTGCGGCCTCCTCGCTTGAGGCGGGAGAGGTGCAGCTGGCCTGTTTCTCGGCCGTGCCGCTGACCGATCTGGCCCGGATCGCGAAAGTGCCGGGGCTGGAGGTCGTGACCAAGGGCTATGAGGCGCTGACCTATCAGCTGGTGGTCGAGATCAACCACCGCAACGAACATCTGGCGAAGCTTCCGGTGCGGCAGGCGATTGCCCATGCCATCGACAAGGAGTTCGTCACCCGCACGATCTTCCAGGGCTATGCCACGGCGGCGACCGGCCCGGTGCCCGCCACGGCTACGCAGTTCTACAGCCCGGACGTCGAGACCTATGCCTTCGACCCCGAGGCCGCGAACCGCCTACTGGACGAGGCGGGCTATGCGCGCGGGGCCGACGGCACGCGGTTCACGCTGCGGCTGCTGCCCGCGCCCTATTTCACCGAAACCGTGCAGTTCGGCGACTATCTGCGGCAGGCGCTAGCGGCGGTGGGGATTGACGCGCGGATCGTCGCGAACGACAGCGCGGCGCATCAGAAAGCGGTCTACACCGATCACGATTTCGACCTTGCCGTCGCGCCGCCGGTCTTCCGGGGCGATCCGGCGATCTCGACCACGATCCTTGTGCGCTCGGGCATCTCGGCGGGCGTCGGCTTCTCGAACCAGGGGGGCTTTGTCGATGAGGGGCTGGACCAGATCATCGACGAGGCGCTGGTGACGCTGGACCCGGCGGCGCGGGTGGCGCTTTACAACCAGTTCCAGCGTCGGGTGACCGAGGAGCTGCCGCTGATCAACGTGGCCGACTGGACCTTCACCTCGGTCGCCGCGACCAGCCTGACAAACATCGCGAACAATCCGCGTTGGGCGGTCTCGGGCTGGGCCGATACGGAGCTGGACGGCTAGCCGATGCCCCGCGTCCTGCGTCTTTTGCGGCGGCGGTTGCTGGCCAGCATCCCGGTGCTGCTGATCGTGGTGCTGGGCACCTTCCTGCTGCTGAACGCGGCGGGCGGGGATGCGGTCGACGCTTATCTGAGCAGCATCGGCGGCGGCAGCGCCGAACTGGCGCAAGAGCTGCGCCAGCGCTACGGGATCGAGGGCGGGGCGGTGGCGCGCTTCCTGATCTATGCCTCGGGGCTTTTGCAGGCGGATCTGGGCTGGTCGGTCGCGCTCAATCGTCCGGTGCTGACGGCGATTGCCGAGCGTCTGCCGAACACGCTGTGGCTGATGGGGGCGGCGACGGCGCTGTCCTTCACGCTGGGATCTGCCCTAGGTGTGATCGCGGGACGACGGCCCGGCGGACTTTGTGACCGGCTGCTGTCGGGCGTCTCGCTGGCGCTCTATTCGGTCCCCGGTTTCTGGCTGGGGCTGGTCCTGTCGATCCTTTTTGCCGTGCGGCTGCGCTGGTTCCCGGTCTCGGGGGTTGAGACCATCGCCTCGGGGAAAGAGGGGCTGGCGCGGGCGCTGGACATCGCCTGGCACCTGACGCTGCCGGTCACCGCGCTTGGGGTGATTTATCTGGCGCTGTTCCTGCGCGTCATGCGCGCGGGCATGGCCGAGGCATGGCGGCAGGACTGGGCGCTTGGCGCGCGGGCGCGGGGCCTGTCCGAATGGCGGATCACGCTGAACCATGTGGCGCGCAATGCGCTTTTGCCGGTGGTCACCATGCTGGGCTATCAGATCGCGGGCATGGTCGGCGGCAGCGTGGTGATCGAAAGCGTCTTCGGCATCCCGGGCTTTGGCCGGCTGGCGCAAGAGGCCGTCAGCGCCCGCGATGCACCGCTGCTGATGGGGGTGATCCTCGTCTCGGCGCTGGTGGTCATCGTGACGAATCTGGCGGTCGATCTGCTCTACGGCGTGCTTGATCCGCGGGTCGAGGCATGATGCTGCGCCGCTTCCTTCAGCGCCCCGAGGGTGTGGCGGGCCTCGTGCTTCTGGCGGCGCTGGTGCTGGCCGCGCTGGCCGCGCCGCTGCTTTTCCCGGGCGATCCCAAGGCCATCACCGGCGCGCCGATGATCCCGCCCTTCAGCGATGCGGCCTTTCCGCTGGGCACCGACCGGTTAGGGCGCGACCTGCTGGCGGGGCTGTTTCATGGTGCGCGCACCTCGCTTCTGGTGGGAGGGGCGGCGGCTCTGGTGGCGATCACCGGGGGGATGCTGGTCGGAACGGCGGCGGGCTTTGCGGGCGGGCTGATCGACGAGGCTCTGATGCGCGTTGTCGACGCCTTCCAGATCGTGCCGGGTTTCCTGCTGGCGCTGGCTTTTGTCAGTGTGACCGGGCCCACGCTGACAGCGGTGGTGATCGCCATTGCGCTAGCCGCCTGGACTGCGCCTGCGCGTCTGGCCCGCGCCGAGGTGCTGCGCCTGCGCCGCGCCGAATTCGTGGCCGCCGCGCGCACCATGGGCGAACATCCCTGGCGCATCGCCTTTCGTGACATCCTGCCCTTGGCACTGCCTCCGGTGCTGGCGCTGGCGGCGGTGATCGTGGCGAATGCGGTGCTGACGGAATCGGCGCTGTCCTTTCTGGGGCTGGGCGATCCGAATGCCGTCACCTGGGGCGGCATGATCGCCGAGGGGCGCAACCAGATCCGCTCGGCCGCCTATCTTTCGGTCATTCCGGGGCTGGCGCTGGTGACGACGGTGATCTCGATCTATCTCTGCGCCGATGCTTTGGCCGAGGCCATGTCCGGGTCCCGCAGATGAGCGATCTGTGCCGGATCGAGGATCTGACGGTGACCTATGCGGGCGAGACCCGCCCCGCGCTGGAGGCGATCAGCCTGACGCTGGCGCGGGGAGAGACGCTGGCGGTGCTGGGCGAAAGCGGCTCGGGCAAGACGACGCTGGCGCGGGCGGTGATCGGGCTGCTGCCGCAGGGCGCGCGGGTTGCGGGGCGCATCGACTGGCCCGGCGGCGCGGCGCGGCCCGGTCGCGACATCGGCTATGTGTTTCAGGATCCGGGCGCGAGCCTTGATCCGGTGCTGTCCATCGGCGCGCAACTGGTCGAGGTTCTGCGTGCCCACCGCCCGCTGGACCGCCGCAGGGCGCGGGAGGAGGCGGCGCGGCTGCTGGCGCGCGTGCAGATCCCGCAGCCGGAATTGGCGCTGGCCGCCTATCCGCATCAGTTCTCCGGCGGCCAGCGCCAGCGCATCGCCATCGCGCTGGCCATCGCAGGAGAGCCCGCGCTGCTGATCGCGGATGAGGCGACCTCGGCGCTGGACACGCTGGTGCAGGCCGGGATCGTGGCCTTGCTGCGTGAACTGGTCGATGAAATGGGCCTGTCGCTGATGCTGGTCACGCATGACATCGCGCTGGCTGCCAGCCTCTGTCAGCGCATTCTGGTGCTGGACCATGGCCGCATGGCCGAGCTTGGCCCGGCGCGGCAGGTGGTGACGCAGCCCAGTGCGGCGATCACCCGGCAACTGCTGGACAGCCGGATCGATCTGGCCAGCCCCAGCCTGCTGGCGCGCGCGCCATGAGCCCGCTTCTGTCGGTTCAGGGGCTGGTGAAGACCTGGCCCGGCCCGCGCCGGATGCGGGCGCTCGATGATCTGTCCCTCACGCTGGACGAGGGGCAGACGCTGGGCATCGTCGGGCCATCGGGCAGCGGCAAGTCGACGCTGGCGCGGGTGCTGGAACGGCTGGAGCCTGCCGATGCCGGGCGCGTCCAGTTCGACGGGCTGGACTGGCTGGCGCTGCGGGGTGCGGCGCTGCGACGGCAGAGGGGCTGGATGCAGATGGTGTTTCAGGACCCGCTGGCGGCCTTCCATCCGCGCGCCACGGTCTATTCGGCGCTGACCGATCCGCTGCGCATCCACGGCCTTGCGCCGCCCCGCGACTGGCCGAGCGAGGTGGCGCGCATGCTGGAGGAGGTGCAACTGTCACCCGAGCTTGCACGGCGGCCCATCACCGCGATCTCGGGCGGGCAGCGGCAACGGGTGGCGATTGCGCGCGCGCTGGCGCCGCGCCCGAAGCTGCTGATCCTGGATGAGGCGGTCTCGGCGCTGGATGTCTCGGTCCGCGGGCATGTTCTGGACCTGCTGGTGCGGCTGCAACGCCGTCACGGCACGGGGTTCATCTTCATCTCGCATGATCTGGCGGTGGTGAAGGCGGTCTCGCACCGGATTGCGGTGATGGACGCAGGCCGCATCATCGAGGAAGGCCCAGCCGAGGCGCTGATCGCCCAGCCGCAGACACCGCTTCTGCGCGCGCTGATCGCGGCCAGCCCGGCCCTGCCGGCCTAGTCGTCGCTTTTGCGCTGGATGAACAGGGCGACGAACAGATAGACCCCTGCCGCCCCGAACAGCACGCCCCAGAAGGGGGCGTCATTGCGAAACTCGACCCCCGCCCAAAGCAGCGGCAGCAGGACGCAGAGGATGCGGACCCAGAGCGGGCGGAAGAACGGGTTTTGCGGATCGATCAACATGGCGCGACCATAGCGGTGACAGGTGGGTCGCGACAACGGGCTTGCACCTTTTTGCGGGGGGTGGCGCGACCAAATCCTCTCGAACAGGGGCAGGGGCCTGTGCTATCGGGGGCGGAACACGGAGAACGACTTGATCTTTTGCGAATTTGGCCCCTTGGGCGAACCGGTCCGCTTCGGCACACCGCGCGCGCTTGTGACAGCAGAGCGCGTCGAAGAGGTGCTGCCTGCGCTGGCGCGGCTGGAGCAGGCGCGCCGTGACGGGGCTTGGGTCGCGGGGGTCATCGCCTATGAGGCGGGCTTCGCCTTCGAGCCGCGCCTTGCGCCGCTGACCCCCCGGATGGACCAGCCGCTGCTGGCCTTTGGCATCTATGACTCGCCTCCCGAACCGGCGCAGATGCCGCCCCCCGGCAAGGCGGCGCTGGAGCCGATCCGGCCGCTGATCTCGAAAGACGACTATCAGGCGGCCTTTGCCCGCACGCAGGACTATATCGCGGCGGGCGATTGCTATCAGATCAACCTGACCTTCCCGCTGGAAACCCGGCTGACGGAAGGCACGCCGCTGGAGCTTTACGGGGCGCTGGCCGCGCGCCAGCCGGTGGGCTTTGGCGCCTTTGTCGATCTGGGCGTGGGGCCGGTGATCGTCAGCCGCTCGCCCGAGCTGTTCGTGCGCCTTGACGCCCATGGCGCGATCGAGACGCGGCCGATGAAGGGCACCGCCCCGCGCGACCCTGACCCCAAGCGGGACGCGGAACTGGCCGCTGCCCTTTCGCGGTCGGAAAAGGACCGGGCCGAGAACCTGATGATCGTCGATCTGCTGCGCAATGACATTGCCCGGATCTCGACCGTGGGGTCGGTGCGGGTGCCCGAGCTGTTTGCCGTCGACAGTTTCGCCACCGTCCACCAGATGAGCTCGCGCGTGGTGGGCCAGCTGGCCGAGCCCGCGAACCTGCCCGATCTGATGCGGGCGCTGTTCCCCTGCGGCTCGATCACCGGCGCGCCCAAGATCCGCGCCATGCAGATCATCCACGAGGTCGAGCCCTTCGCACGCGGCATCTATTGCGGCAGCATCGGCTGGATGGCCCCCGATGGCGCGGCGGCCTTCTCGGTGGCGATCCGGACGCTGGCGATCTGGGACGATGGCCGGGTGAGGCTGAACGTGGGCGGCGGGGTCGTGCAGGATTCGACCGCCGCCGGCGAGTGGGAGGAAGCCCTATGGAAAGCGCGCTACGTGCAGGATCTGACGACCCCGCTCTGAGGCTGATCGAGACGGCGCTTTGGGACGGCGCGGCCTGTCCGCGCATCGAGGGGCATCTGGCGCGGCTGACCCGCAGCGCCGCGCGGCTGGGCTGGCCCTGCGATGCGCAGGCCGCGCGCCTCGCGCTGGCCGGCCCTGCGGGGCAGCCCGCGCGGCTGCGGCTGACGTTGGACCGGCAGGGCGGGCTTGAGGTCACGCAAGCGGCCTTGCCCGCCTCGCGCCCCGAATGGCGGCTGGCGCTGGCCCCTACACGGCTCGACGCCGCCGACCCCTGGCTGAGCGTGAAATCAACCCGCCGCGCGATCTATGATGACGCCCGTGCCGCTTTGCCCGACGGCATCGAGGAACTGCTGTTCCTGAACCAGCGGGGCGAGGTCTGCGACGGCACCATCACCTCGGTCTTTTTCGACCGGGGGCAGGGGATGCGCACGCCGCCGCTCTCCAGCGGGCTGCTGCCCGGCGTCCTGCGGGCCGAGTTGATCGCGCAAGGCCGCTGCCACGAGGAGGTGCTGCTGGCCGCCGACCTGCCGCAGGTGCGGCTATGGGTCGGCAATGCGCTACGCGGGCTGATGCCGGCGATCTGGCTGGGCTGAGCGCAGCCGGTCCCGACCGTGCGGCGCGTCCCAGTCGATGACCGGGTTGATCGGGATGATCCGGTTCGGGTTGATGGTCGCGTGGCTGTAGTGATAGTGCCGCACGATATGCCCGAAATCGACCGTCTCGGCGACGCCCGGCCATTGGTAAAGCTCGCGCGTCCAGCCCCAGAGATTGGGGTATTCGCGCAGCCAGGCGCGGTTGCATTTGAAATGCGTGTGATAGACCGGATCGAAGCGGACAAGCGTGGTGAAGAGCCGCCAATCCGCTTCGGTCAGGCGGTCGCCCGTCAGATAGCGGTTGCGCGACAGCAGATCCTCCAGCCAGTCCAGACTGTCGAAGAGCGGCCCGATCGCCTCATCATAGGCGGCCTGCGTTGTGGCAAACCCGGCCTTGTAGACGCCGTTGTTGACCGTGTCGTAGATGCGGCTGTTCAGCGCGTCGATCTTGGCCCGCAGATCCTGCGGCCAGTAGTCGTCGCGGTTGCCGGTCAGCCCGTCGAAGGCGCTGTTCAGCATGCGGATGATCTCGGACGATTCGTTCGAGACGATGGTCTGCTGTTCCTTGTCCCACAGGATCGGCACGGTCACCCGCCCCGAAGCCTTGGGATCGGCCCGCAGATAGATGTCGCGCAGATAGGGCAGACCATAGAGCCGGTCTCCGGTCGCGCCCGGGAAATCGGTCCGGAACTCCCAGCCGTCCGCCAGCATGTCGGGATGCACGGTTGAGACGTCGATATGCGCATCCAGCCCCTTGATCCGGCGATAGATCAGCGCCCGATGCGCCCAGGGGCAGGCGAGGCTGACGTAAAGATGATAGCGTCCGCTGACGGCGGGAAAGCCGCCCCTGCCGCTGGGGCCGGGGCTGCCGTCTGGCGTGATCCAGTTGCGCCAGCTGGTCTCGGACCGCTGGAACCGTCCGCCCGAGGCGTCGGTGTCATACCATTGGTCGTGCCAGACCCCGTCGACAAGCAGTCCCATGCCGACCTCCTCAGACGCTGGGGTCTTCGCCGGGGGCGGTCGTGAACAGGTCCGACCACTCCGGATGGCGCGCATATTGCGCCCGGACATAGGGGCAGAGCGGGATGATGCGGAAGCCGCGCGTGCGGGCATCGTCCAGCATGAAACGCAGAAGCGCCGGGGCCACGCCCTTGCCGGACATGCTTTCGGGCACGCCCGTATGATCGGCGCTGATCTGGTCGGGGCCGCGCTGGGTGAAGGTGATCTCACCCTCGCCGTCGATGCCCTCCAGCCGGGCGACATAGCGACCGTGGCGGTTGTCGGTCTGTTCGCGGGTGATGGTGATCTCGCTCATCCTGTCCTCCGTAAGGGGAAACGCGGCGGAAATGCCTTCGCATCAACATGGCCGCGAAACGGCGGTTGCGGAAGGGCGGGAATGCCTGACAGAGTGTTCGGCCTGACCGAACGCGTCGGCGGTGGGCGGGTTGATCGACGCGAAGAGCCCATAGCGGACGGTTGAGCGTTCGTATAAATAGCGTGCGACCATACGTCTGAACACATCATTGAGGTAGGCTTGGTCATGGATACGGAAGTGCGTGGTCCCGACCTTTTCGAAGCCCTGTTTCAAGTAGAACGCTATTGCTGGCGTGTTCTCGGAATTGGTCGTCAACCAGACCGATGGGGCCTCAACAGACTTTGCATAGAGTAGGCCCTGCTCAAGCAGCCCCCTTCCTAATCCTCTGCCATGATGGCGCGGCTGAACGTAAAGGGTCGAGATCTCCAATGTAGAACAGCCCGTTACTGGGGCTACCTTGCCTTGGGTAATACGAATGAATCCATCTAGCCCGTCCTCGTTCTCGGATACGATGACATGCTCGCGCGGATCTTCGAGAATGGCGGTCAGCTTGGGCGCTGTGAACTCGTTTAGGGCGAATTCTGCGAAAAATGTATCTACGCCCCGCCTGATATAGGTTCCTAGCCAAACCTCGATTGAAATTGCGGCAAGGATCGGCGCGTCAGATGGGCGCGCTAGGCGAAAGCTCATGCTTCTTGTCCGACATCATTGATGTTTCCCGGAGTTTAGGGCTGTTGGCCAGCGGCAGCAATGTCGCGCATAGCGGACGCTCGGCACCTGGCACAGTGGGTCAGTTTTGGCGGGCAGATGGGATGGAGGTGCCTGACGACGCTGCACGGCAGGCACAGAAATAGTAAGTCAAGGAACCCTGAAATCTGCCAGTACTACTGCCGTGCTGTTCCGTCTAGGCGAACGCGAAAGGCGCGGCTAAGCTTCCGGCATGCATTACACGCTTGAAGAAATAACGACATTCCTGACCGTCATGGAGCTTGGCACCGTCACGGCGGCTGCGGCGCGTCTCAACCTGTCGAAATCGGTGGTCAGCAAGCGCATCTCGGATTTCGAGCTGACGCTGGGTGCCGCGCTGTTTCGCCGCAATGCCGGGCGGATCACCCCGACCGAGGCGGCGCTGCGGCTGGCCAATCGCCTGCGCCCGGCGCTGGCCGAGCTGAACGCCGCCGCCGAAAGCGCGGCCTGGGGCGGCGATTCGCCCGAGACCCTGCGGGGCCGCCTGTCGATTGCCGCGCCGATGACCTTCGGCACCATGTATTTGTCGGGGATCATTGCGCGTTTTGCCCTTCAGCACCCCGAGCTGGAGCTGCGCATCGACTACGACGACCGCGCCCGCGACCTGCAGCGCGACGGCTTCGACCTTGGCATCCGCATCGGACGGACCCGCGACACCGCGCTGATGCAGCGCAAGCTGTGTGACGACATCTCGATCCCCTGCGCCAGCCCGGCGTTTCTGGACCGCTATGGCCGCCCCTCCGAGCCTGCAGATCTGGGGGGCATGCCGGTGATCGGCTATTCCTATGTCTCGAACAGCGACACTTGGCAGTTCCGGCAGGGCGAGGAGGTGATCACGCCCGCCGTGCGCGAAACCGTCAGCGTCAACAATGGCGAGGCCATGCGCGATCTGGCCATCGCGGGGATCGGACTGGCCTATCTGCCACGCTTTATCGTGGCGGCCGCGCTGGCCGATGACCGGTTGGAGCGGGTGCTGCCCGACACCGAGCCGCAGGTGATTCCGATTGTCGCCGTCTGGCCTCCGGTCCAGCCGATGCCCACCAAACTGCGCCGGTTGATCGATCATCTGGCCGCCGAGTTTGCCAGCGGCGCGCCCTGGTCGCAGGACTAGGATCGGGGCGGGCGTCCTGACCCGTTACGCTTTGAGCCTATACACCTGATCTGCGTCAGGGAATGGGGCTGTATCCGCAGCCTCGTGATGCTGCTTGTGCTGTCTATGCGACAATTTTCGCCGAAGGCATCACGTAATTCTAGAAAATTTCCACACTTCGTGTCACATAGGATCTGCGCACAGGAGGGTTGTCACATGCAGGTTCGCGATTCGCTGGGAAATGGGTTGGGCATTCTGACTCAGGTGGATCAGATTCTGACAGGATCGGCGCCCCGCGCGACACGGTTCATCGTCACTGTTTACGGTGATGTGGTGGAACCTCGGGGCGGCACGCTATGGATGGGCACGCTGATCGAAACCTGCGCCAAGCAGGGCATCAGTGAAAGCCTGGCGCGTACCGCTGTTTCCCGTCTGGTTTCGGCTGGACAGCTTGTCGGAGAGCGTGACGGACGGCGCAGCTTCTACCGCCTGACGGCCCTTGCGCGGCGCGAATTCGTGGATGCCGCGCGCGTTCTTTTCGCCCCTCCGCCACATGCGAAGGGCTGGCTGATTGCGCAAAGCGACGGGGCTGTTACATCTGGCAATGGATGGGCGAAATTGAGTGATGCTTTGTCCATCGCGCCGGACCGGATGGACCTGCCGCAACCCGAGGGGCTGGTCATGCGGGCCGAGGCTGTGGCCGGTGCCGGGCATCTGCCTGATCTTGCCGCGAGTTATTGGGATATTGCAGCGATTGCAGATGGATACGCGCAGGTGAACCTGCGCTATCAGCCGCTTTGTGATGCGGTCGATGCGGGATACAGCCCGGATGGCGCGCAGGCGCTGGCGCTGCGGCTGCGGCTGGTCGACGATTACCGCGCGGTCGCGCTGCGCGATCCTCGCTTGCCGCTGGCGGCTCTGGGTGAGGCCTGGCCGGGGCTGGCCTGCCGCAAGCTGTTCGTGAAGCTTTATCGTGCGCTTTCCCCGGCGGCGGATGCTTTCGTGGGTGAGAGTTTTCTGGATTCGACTGGACCGCTGCTGGCCGTCTCGGAAGGGTCGGGCCTGCGGCTGGAGCGTCTGGGGGTCGAGGCGCAGCGCCTGTCGAACTGATCGGCGTGGTCTAGATCAATAGATTACACATAGTGGCAATAATTTATTTGACTGTAATGTTTCGGCGGAGTATACATTGACCAATCGGTCACCGAATTGAGTGGAGCAATCGGAGACCTTCCAGATATCAGTAGGGAGTTTGGCATGACCGAAGCCTATATCTGTGACGCGGTGCGCACACCCATCGGCCGTTATGGTGGGGCGCTGGCCTCGGTCCGTGCGGATGATCTGGCCGCTTTGCCCCTGAAAGCCCTGATGGAACGCAATCCCGGCGTGGATTGGTCGGCTGTCGACGATCTGATCTTCGGCTGCGCCAACCAGGCGGGTGAGGACAATCGCAACGTCGGTCGCATGGCGATCCTGCTGGCAGGCATGCCGGTTTCGGTGCCGGGCACGACGGTGAACCGTCTTTGCGGCTCGGGCATGGATGCCATTGGCATGGCGGCCCGCGCGATCCGGGGTGGCGATTGCGATTTCGTCATCGCAGGCGGCGTCGAAAGCATGACGCGGGCGCCCTTCGTGATGCCCAAGGCGGAAACCGCCTTCTCACGCGCCAATGCGGTCTATGACACCACCATCGGCTGGCGTTTCCCGAACCCGGCGCTGCACAAGGCTTTCGGCACCCATTCGATGCCCGAAACCGCCGATAACGTGGCCGCCGATTACAACATCAGCCGTGCCGATCAAGACGCATTCGCGATCCTCAGCCAGCAACGCTGGGCCGCGGCGCAAGCGGCGGGCGTCTTCGCGGATGAGATCGTCCCGGTGACGATCCCGCAGCGCAAGGGCGACCCGATCGTCTTCACCACCGACGAACATCCGCGCCCGCAGACGACGGTCGAGGCGCTGGCCAAGCTGAAGGGCGTGAACGGTCCCGACCTGACCGTGACGGCCGGGAACGCCTCGGGCGTGAACGACGGCGCGGCGGCTTTGGCGATCCTCTCGGCAGAGGCCGCGAAGGCGCAGGGCCTGACGCCCAAAGCGCGCGTAGTTGCCATGGCTGCGGCGGGTGTCGAGCCTCGGGTCATGGGCATCGGGCCGGTTCCGGCGGTGCGCAAGGTTCTGGCGCGTGCCGGGCTTAGCCTTGCCGATATGGATGTGATAGAATTGAACGAGGCCTTCGCCGCGCAGGGTCTTGCCGTGCTGCGCGAACTGGGCCTGCCCGATGATGCCGGGCACGTGAATGCGAATGGTGGGGCGATTGCCATTGGCCATCCTCTGGGCATGTCGGGTGCCCGGCTGGTCACGACGGCGATGTATCAGCTTCACCGGACCGGCGGACGCTATGCCCTTTGCACCATGTGCATCGGCGTGGGGCAGGGCATCGCCATCATCATTGAACGCGTCTGAAAGCGGAGGACCGAACCATGTATGCACAGTTGGTCAAGACCGAGGGGATGAAGTCGCCCGAGGACATGACGCCGGAAGAGCGCGCCTTCCAGGATCGCATCGACCGCAATGAAAAGATCGAGCCCAAGGAATGGATGCCGGACGGCTATCGCAAGACGCTGATCCGCCAGATGGGCCAGCACGCGCATTCCGAAATCGTCGGTCAGCTGCCCGAGGGCAACTGGATCACCCGCGCCCCAACGCTGGAGCGCAAGGCGATCCTGCTGGCGAAGGTGCAGGATGAGGCTGGTCACGGCCTTTACCTCTACTCGGCCGCCGAAACGTTGGGCGTCAGCCGCGACGAACTGCTGGAGATGCTGCATTCCGGCAAGATGAAATATTCGTCGATCTTCAACTATCCGACGCTGACCTGGGCCGATATCGGCGCCGTGGGCTGGCTGGTCGATGGCGCGGCGATCATGAACCAGGTGCCGCTGCAGCGGACGTCCTATGGTCCCTACAGCCGCGCGATGATCCGCATCTGCAAGGAAGAAAGCTTCCACCAGCGTCAGGGCTACGACATCCTGATGAAGATGTGTTCGGGCACGCCCGAGCAGAAGGCGATGGCGCAGGATGCGCTGAACCGCTTCTGGTATCCCTCGCTGATGATGTTCGGGCCTTCGGACAAGGACTCGGTCCATTCGGCGCAGTCGATGGCCTGGAAGGTCAAGATGAACACCAATGACGAGCTGCGCCAGAAGTTCGTCGACCAGACCGTCCCGCAGGCCGAATATCTGGGCCTGACCGTTCCGGATGAACATCTGAAATGGAACGAGGAAAAGGGCGGCTATGATTTCTCGGAGCCCGATTGGGACGAGTTCTTCGCCGTCATCGCCGGCAACGGCCCCTGCAACGCCGAGCGTCTTCAGGCGCGGGTTGATGCCTGGGACAATGGCGCGTGGTTCCGCGACGGGCTGATGGCCCATGCCGAAAAGGCCGAGGCGCGCCGCGCCAGCGCCCGCATCGCGGCCGAGTAAGATTGCGGGCGCGTCCCTCGCGCCCGATCCCCCCCTAGCCAAATAACCCAAGCCTTGGGAGACACATCATGTCGAATGAATGGCCCCTCTGGGAGGTCTTTATCCGCGGTCAGCATGGCCTGAACCACCGCCATGTGGGCAGCCTGCATGCGCCGGACGCCGAAATGGCGATCCGCAATGCCCGCGACGTCTATACCCGCCGCAATGAGGGCGTCTCGATCTGGGTCGTGCGCTCGAACGACATCACGGCCTCGTCGCCCTCGGACAAGGGTCCGCTGTTCGAGCCGTCGAATTCGAAGGTCTATCGTCACCCGACCTTCTTCGATATCCCCGAAGAAATCGGACATATGTGATGGCTGCCGCAGCACCTGCGACCGGGACGGTCGCGCAGGCCGAATGGCTGCAGCGGGTCGGTGACAACTGCCTGATCCTGGGACATCGCGTGTCGGAATGGTGCGGGCATTCCCCCGCGCTTGAGGAGGACATCGCGCTGGCCAATACCGCGCTGGACCTGATCGGCCAGTGCCAGCTGTGGCTGGGCCTTGCCGCCGAGGTCGAGGGCAAGGGCCGCAGCGCCGATGACCTGGCCTTCCTGCGCGACGCGGGCGCTTTCCGCAACGTCCTGCTGGTCGAGCGTCCGAACGGCGATTTCGGTCAGACCCTGATGCGGCAGTTCCTGTTCGACGCCTGGCACCATGAGTTCCTGAAGGCGCTGAGCGACTCCTCGGACCCCCGCGTGGCCGAGATTGCCGCCAAGGCTTCGAAGGAAGTGGCCTATCACCTTGAGCGTTCGGCCGATCTGGTCGTGCGTCTGGGCGACGGGACCGAGGAAAGCCACGAGCGCATGCAGAAGGCGCTGGACGCGCTCTGGCCCTATACGGGCGAGCTCTTCATGGCCGATGCGGTCGACGCCGAGATTGCGGCGGCAGGCATCGCCCCCAGCCCCGACAGCCTGAAGGACGGCTGGCTGCGCACGGTCAAAGCTGTGCTCGACGAGGCGACGCTGGCCGTGCCCGCGGAAGGCTGGCAGCACAAGGGTGGCAAGAAGGGCGTTCACACCGAACACCTGGGCTATATCCTGGCCGAGATGCAGTTCCTGCAGCGCGCCTATCCCGGCGCCACCTGGTAAGCGCCATGCAGGCTCCGGCTCATCCCGATACGGATCAGGTCTGGCGCTGGCTTTCCGAAGTGCCCGACCCCGAGATCCCGGTTATCAGCCTGACCGATCTGGGCATCATCCGCGATGTCCAATGGCAGGATGACACGCTGGTCGTGACGGTGACGCCCACCTATTCGGGCTGCCCCGCCACCTCGATCATCAACCTTGATATCGAGACGGCCCTGCGTGAACGCGGCATCGACAAGCTTCGGCTGGAGCGGCAATTGTCGCCGCCCTGGACCACCGACTGGCTGACCGAGGAGGGGCGCGAGAAACTGCGCGCCTACGGCATCGCGCCGCCCATCGACGGCACGGCGGCGGACGGGGTTCTGGCGGGGCGCATCGCGCGGCTTGCGGGCACCTCGAACCTGACGGTCGCCTGTCCGCGCTGCGGCTCGACCCATACCGAGAAGCTCAGCCAGTTCGGCTCGACGCCCTGCAAGGCCAGCTATCGCTGCAAGGACTGTCTGGAACCCTTCGACTATTTCAAATGCATCTGAGGATGCCACCGACCCATTAGGCAGGAGCCCATCCATGGCACGCTTCCATCCGCTGAAGGTCACCGATGTGCGGCGCGAAACGCGCGACGCGGTCGTCGTGACGCTGACCCCCCGGGACGAGGACCGGGCGCTGTTCGACTTCACCCAAGGCCAGTACCTGACCTTCCGCCGCAGCTTCGACGGCGAGGAATTGCGCCGGTCCTATTCGATTTGTGCGGGCAAGGACGAAGGCGTCCTGAAGGTCGGCATCAAGCGCGTCGATGGCGGCGCCTTCTCGACCTGGGTGAACGAGAACCTGAATGCCGGGGACGAGATTGAGGCGATGCCCCCGATGGGCAAGTTCTTCACCGCGCTCGAGCCGGACACCGAAAAGCACTATCTGGGCTTTGCGGGCGGATCGGGGATCACGCCGGTCCTGTCGATCATCAAGACCGTGCTGACGCGTGAGCCGAAGTCGCGCTTCACGCTGGTCTATGCGAACCGCCAGATCAGTTCGATCATGTTCCGCGAAGAACTTGAGGACCTGAAGAACACTTATCTGGGGCGGCTTTCGGTCATCCATATCCTCGACAGCGAGGCACAGGACATCGACCTGTTCACCGGTCGCGTGGACGCCGAAAAGATGAAGGCGCTGTTTGAACACTGGATCGACGCGGGCTCGGTCACGACCGCCTTCATCTGCGGCCCCGAGCCGATGATGCTGGCCATCGCCCAGTCGCTGCGCGATCACGGGCTGGACGACAGCCAGATCAAGTTCGAGCTTTTCGCCTCAAGCCAGCCGGGCCGCGCCAAGGCGCGCGCCGTGTCGCAGGCCCAGGCCGACAGCGGCAATGCCATCGAGGCGACGGTGACGCTGGACGGCTCGACCCGCAGCTTCACCATGGCGCGTAACGGCCAGACCGTGCTGGACGCCGCCATCGCCAACCACATTGACGCGCCCTATTCCTGCAAGGCGGGCGTCTGCTCGACCTGCCGCTGCAAGGTGCTGGAGGGCGAGGTCGAGATGGAAGTGAACCACGCGCTGGAAGATTACGAGGTCCGTGCCGGTTACGTCCTGAGCTGTCAGGCCGTGCCGCTGAGCGACCGCGTCATCGTCACCTACGACGAATAAGTGAGGTTATCATGGATACGATGAATATCGACGACTACCTTGCTCAGGGCGGGGTGCTGACCTCTCCGGACAACGTGCCCGCGCGCTATCGGGGCGAGTTGCTGCGGCTGATGGCGTCCTTCGTGGACAGCGAACTGGCGGCTTCGGCCGGGTTCGCGGCCTCGATCAACTTCGCGCCCGGCATCAAGGAGCGCATCGCCGCCAGCCGCATCACGCTGGAAAAGGCCGATCACGCCGAGCGGGTGCTGAACGTCATGGCCGATTTCGGCACCGACACCGACCGCTATCAGGCGATGCACGACTGGGCCTCGCGCGTGGAACGCGACGCGAGCCTAGATGCCGCGCGCCGCGACGGCGACATGCGCCTGTCGGTCTTTCACTATCCGCTGTCCAGCTGGGACGACGCGGTGGTGATGAACGTGCTGATGGGGCTGGCCACGCAGGTGCAGCTGACCGAGCTGACGCGGCTGTCCTATGCGCCGCTGGCCGAGGTCTTCCGCGAGATCGCGCCCCGCGAACGCCGCCATATGGAGCTGGGTATCGAAGGGATCGAGAAGCTGGCGACCGGTGGCGACAAGGCTCGTCTACGGGAACTCATCGCCTATTGGCGTCCGCGCGTCGCCGCGACCTTCGGCAGCCTGAACTCCAGCCGCTTCGAGACGCTGTCGCGGTTCGGCCTGCGCCGCACCCCGAATGAAACCCTGCTGTCACGCTGGCAGCAGGACCTGGATGCCTTGCTGGACCGGCTTGGCCTCAATTGACCCGGCCGGAGCGGTGCCGCGCGGGCGCGCCTGACTGGCGCGCGCCGGCACCGACCGGCAGATGAAAAAGGAAACGCCCATGAACGCGACGATCCGCCCTGCGCGCCGTCTTGAAAGCTATGTCTGCGGCCAGTGGACCCCCGGCGCAAAAGAGGGCCAGCCGCTGCTGGACGCCTCGACCGGAGAGCTGGTGGCGCATATCGATTCCTCGGGCCTGAACTTTGCCGAGGTTCTGGAGTTTGGCCGCAGCGTGGCCAGCCCCAAACTGCGCGCCATGTCCTTCCACGAACGCGCCGCCATGCTGAAGGCCCTGGGCCTGAAGCTGATGGAGCAGAAGGAAGAGTTCTACACCGAAAGCCTGCGCACGGGGGCCACGCGCTCGGACGGGTGGGTCGATATCGAAGGGGGCATCGGGACGATGCTGACCTTCGCCTCGAAAGGGCGGCGCGAGCTGCCGAATACCCGCGTGCTGGTCGATGGCGATGTCGAGCCGCTGTCGAAGGACAACAGCTTTTCGGCCCAGCACATCCTGACGCCGCTTCAGGGCGTGGCCGTCCACATCAACGCCTTCAACTTCCCCGTTTGGGGCATGCTGGAAAAGATCGCGCCGACCCTGCTGGCCGGGGTGCCCTGCGTGGTGAAGCCCGCCAGCCAGACCGCCTATCTGACCGAGCTGGTGGTGCGCCGCATCATTGAAACCGGCATCCTGCCCGAAGGTGCGCTGCAGCTGATCTGCGGCTCGGTCGGGGATCTGCTGGACCATGTCACGGGGCAGGACGCGGTGACCTTCACCGGCTCGGCCTGGACGGGGCAGAAGCTGAAGCAGCATCCGGCGATCATCCAGAATTCGGTCCGCTTCACCATGGAGGCCGACAGCCTGAACTCCTCGATCCTTGGCCCTGATGCGGTGCCGGGCACGCCCGAGTTTGACCTGTTCGTCAAGGAAGTCGCGCGCGAGATGACCGCGAAGGCCGGGCAGAAATGCACCGCCATCCGCCGCGTCATCGCGCCGCGTGCGCTGACCGAGGCGCTGGTTGCCGCCATTGGCGAGCGTCTGGCCAAGACCGCCGTCGGCCTGCCGGGCGATGAGGGCACGCGCATGGGCCCGCTGGCCTCGATGGATCAGCGCGACGAGGTGCGCCAGCGCATCCGCGATCTGCAGGCCGATGCCGAGATCGTGGCGGGCGACCCCGATGCGGTCAACGTCGCCTCGGGCGATGCCGAGAAGGGCGCGTTCCTGAACCCGGTGCTGCTTTATTGTGACAAGCCCTTCGCGGCCACTGCGGTCCATGATGTCGAGGCCTTCGGGCCGGTGTCGACGGTCATGCCCTATGACAGCCTTGATGAGGCGGTCGAGCTGTCGCGCAAGGGCAAGGGCTCGCTGGTCAGCTCGCTTTTCACCGATGATCCGAAGGTCGCCGAAGAGGTGGTGCTGGGCATCGCCCCCTATCACGGGCGGGTGCTGATCGGGAACCGGGCCTCGGCCAAGACCTCGACCGGGCATGGCTCGCCTCTGGCGGGGCTGGTCCATGGCGGGCCGGGTCGCGCGGGCGGCGGCGAAGAGATGGGCGGCATGCGGGGCGTCAAGCATTACATGCAGCGCACCGCCGTGCAGGGCACGCCGCGCCTTCTGTCGGCTGTCACCGGTCGCTGGATCGAGGGGGCCGATGCCACGCAGGGCGAGCATCCCTTCCGCAAATCGCTGGCCGAACTGAAGATCGGAGACCAGCTGGTCACCGCCAAGCGCACCATCACGCTGGAGGATGTCGAGCATTTCGCCCATTTCACCGGCGACACCTTCTATGCGCATATGGACAGCGAGGCTGCCAAGGCGAACCCGTTCTTCGACGACCGCGTGGCGCATGGCTATCTGATCGCGTCCTTTGCGGCAGGTCTGTTCGTGGAGCCGAACCCCGGCCCGGTGCTGGCGAACTTTGGCGTCGACCACCTGCGCTTCCTGACGCCGGTCTATTTCGGCGACACGCTGCAGGTGCGGCTGACCTGTAAAGAGATCAACCCGCGCGCCACCGCCGAACATGGTGAGGTGCGTTGGGACTGTCAGGTCACCAATCAGGACGGGGCGGTCGTCGCGCAATATGACGTGCTGACCATGGTCGCGAAAAGCTGGCCGCCTGCCGCCTGAACGCCTTCCAAATGCAAGTGATTGCGCCGGGCCCTGACCTCAGGGCTCGGCGGTTTCGTCTGCGGGAAGGGGCAGGGTAGGGGCATCGGCCTTGGCCTCGATGTAGAGCCGCCAGACGGCCAGGAACAGCGCCGCGACCAGCGGGCCCACGACGAAACCGTTGACCCCCAGCACCGCCAGCCCGCCCAGCGTCGAGACCAGCACCAGATAGTCGGGCATGTTGATCTGCCCGCCGACCAGTCGCGGCCGCAACAGGTTGTCGACCAGGCTGATGACGAAGGTGCCGACCAGCAGCAGGATGATGCCCTTACCGACTGCACCGGTCATCAGCAGATAGATCCCGATGGGTGCCCAGATCAGCCCTGCGCCCACCGCCGGGATCAGCGACAGCACCGCCATCACCACGCCCCACAGGATCGGCGCGCCAATGCCCAGAAACCACAGCGTGACGCCGCCGATGGCACCCTGAATGGCGGCGATGATGATATTGCCCTTCACCGTGGCCGTCACCACCGAGGCGAAGGTGTTCAGCAGCACATCGGTCTGGCGCGGCGTCAGCGGGCTTGCGATCCGCAGCGTCTGCGACAGCTGCACCCCGTCGCGGAACATGAAGAACAGCAGGTACAGGGCCACGCCGAAGGCGATGGTGAAGCCAATGGCTCCCTGGCTGAAGGAATAGAAGCCTTTGCCCATGAATTGCAGCACGTTCTCCAGCACGGTGCTGAAGCGGGCCGCGACCTCGGAGGCGGTGGGCAGGTTCAGCCGGTCCAGAAGGTTGTGAACGCTGTCGGGCAATGCGGTCCAGGCGCGGTCCAGCATCGAGGCGATGTCGGGCGGTGCGCTGGTCAGCATCTGATAGGCCCGGGCGGCCTCGGCCGCCAGCAGGCTGACCAGCATGATGAAGGGGATGACGACCAGCAGAATACAGATCATCACGCTGATGAAGGCCGCAAATCCGGGCCTGCCCCGGGTCCATCCAAGCGCGCGCAGATACAGCGGATGGAACAGGATCGCCAGGATCACCGCCCAAAGGACCGCGCCATAATAGGGCCGGATGACGGCAATCAGCATGACGCTGGCAATGACCATCACCGTGATGAAGGCGGTCGAGATGCGGTAGGACGCCATGGCGATCTCCTGCTGAGGGGATGCGGCGGGGCCGCAGACCTTGGGGCAGGCTAGCCCGATTGGCGGGCCATGTCAGCCGCTTGCAGCGTATGGTGGCGGCAGGGCGCCCAGATCGCTGCGGCAGGCGTGGCGGATTTAGCGCACGGCCTTGATGCCTTCGAGGATCAGCGTGGTCGCCACGTCGGCATAATCCTCGCGGCTGATGCGGCCGCCGTCGCGGAACCACATATAGACCCAGTTCATCATGCCAAACAGCGACATGGTCACCGGCATCAACAGCGGGCGCTGCTTCTGGTCCAGATCGGGGTTCAGGTCATGCAGCACGGTCGAGAAATGGCGCACGATCCGCCGCTCGATCTTGGTGATCTCGGCGCGCTGTTCGTCGCTCAGCGCGGCGGTGGCGTTCAGCTGGACCTTGTGTTCATTGTCCGCGCCCCGATAGCACTCCAGCACCGTGCCGACCAGCTTGCGCAGGCGCTGCTCGGGCTGCAGGCTGGGGTCGTCGGCGGCCGAAATCTCGGCGTCGAGCTCCTCCAGATGGCCGGTGATGATCGCGAAAATCAGCGCGTCCTTGCTGGGGTAGTAATGATAAAGCAGCGCCTTCGACACCTGAGCATGTGCGGCGATCTGCGACATCGAGGCCTTGTCCATGCCCTGTTCGGCAAAGACCGTGGCGGCATTCTGTAAGATGCCGCGCTGCTTTTCTTCGAAGTCGTTTGCCCGTGTTCGAGCCATTTTGCTGTTCGTCCCGAGGTCTGAGGCGCAGAAATCACGGGCGGCAGGCGCCCGTGACGGCTTCATCTAGCGGTCAATGGCCGAAAAGTCACGGCCGACGTGCCCGATTACTCTTTTGGGCGGTTGTCGACGACGCGCTTGGCCTTGCCTTCCGAGCGCTGAAGCGCGTTCGGATCATGCACTTCGACCTTGGTCGAGACGCCGACGACGCCCTTGATGCGGTGGATCAGATCCTTCGCGGATTTCACGCGGGCGTCGCTGTCGGTGCCGTCGGGCGAGCATTCGACATGGACGATCATCCCGTCCATGCGACCGCTGCGGACCAGTTCGATGTGGAAATGCGGCGCGAGCTGCGGGCATTTCAGGATCTGTTCCTCGATCTGGGTCGGGAAGACGTTGACGCCGCGCAGGATGATCATGTCATCCGAACGCCCGGTGATCTTCTCGATCCGGCGCATCGAGCGCGCCGTACCGGGCAGAAGCCGGGTCAGGTCGCGGGTGCGGTAGCGCACCATCGGCAGACCTTCCTTGGTCAGCGTCGTGATGACCAGCTCGCCCATCTCGCCATCCGGCAGCGGCTCGCCCGTCACCGGGTCAATGATCTCGGGGTAGAAATGGTCTTCCCAGAAATGCAGCCCGTCCTTGGTCTCGACACATTCCATCGCGACGCCGGGGCCCATGATCTCGGAGAGGCCATAGATGTCGACGGCATGCATGTCGAAGGCCTGCTCGATTTCCTCGCGCATCGAGTTCGTCCAGGGCTCTGCCCCGAAGATGCCGACCTGCAGCGAGGATTTGCGCGGGTCGAGGCCCTGACGATGGAATTCATCCAGAATCGACAGCATGTAGCTGGGCGTCACCATGATGACGCGCGGCTTGAAATCGTTGATCAGCGTCACCTGACGCTCGGTCCCGCCGCCCGAGATCGGAACGACAGTGCAGCCCAGACGCTCGGCGCCGTAATGCGCGCCAAGACCGCCGGTGAAAAGGCCGTAGCCATAGGCGTTGTGCAGGATGTCGCCCGGACGCCCGCCGCCCGCGCGGATCGAGCGCGCGATCAGGTTGGCCCAGGTGTCGATGTCATTCTTGGTATAGCCCACCACGGTCGGCTTGCCGGTCGTCCCCGAGGAACCATGGATGCGCGAGAGCTGCTTCTGCGGCACGGCGAACATCCCGAAGGGATAGGTGTCGCGCAGGTCCTGCTTGTAGGTGAAGGGGAATTTCGCGATGTCTTTCAGCGATTTCAGCTCTTCAGGGTGGACATCGGCCTCGATGAAGCGTTTGCGGAAGAAGGGCGAATTCTCATAGGCATGTTTCAGCGAGCGCTTCATGCGGTGGAATTGCAGTGCCTCGATCTCATCGCGCGAGGCGGTTTCGATCGGATCGAGGTCTTTTTGGTTCGGCGTCAGGTCTTCCATGGCTTCCTCCCTCAGAAACGCCCGGGTTCAATTCTGCTGTGGTAGATGCGTGCCCTTCACGCTGCGTGAATGGCCGCGAAATTCGGCGATATGCTCACCCTGCTGGTTGGTGATGCGGACATCGTAGATCCCCGAGCGCCCGCGCAGCGAGACCTCGCGTGCGGTCGCCGTCAGGCGGTCACCGATGCGGCCGGGGTTGATGTAGGTGATCGAGTTCTGCTGCGCGACCGTGATCTGGTTGCGGCTGTTGCAGGCGAAGGCGAAGGCGCTGTCGGCCAGCGTGAAGATATAGCCGCCGTGGCAGTTGCCATGGCCGTTCGACATCTCGGCGGTGATGTCCATGCTGAGCGTCGCCTCGCCCGGGGCGATATTGTCAAGGCTCATGCCAAGGCGCTGGCTGGCGCTGTCGTCGTTCCACATGGCCTTGGCGCAAGCCTCGGCCAGTTCCTGTTCGGTCATGCTGCTCATTTGCCGGTGAACTCCGCCTTGCGTTTTTCCAGGAAGGCCGTGACGCCCTCGGCATAGTCGGCCGAGCGTCCGGCGGTCTGCTGGCAGTCGCGTTCCATGTCGAGCTGCTGGTCCAGCGACTGCGAGGCGGCGGCCTGAATGAGCTGCTTGGTCAGGCCAAGGCCCAGCGTCGGACCTGCGGCCAGCCGCTGGGCCAGCGCGGTCGCCTCGGTCATTAGCTGGTCGTCGGGAAGGGCCTTCCAGATCAGCCCCCAGTCGGCGGCGGTCGTGGCAGGCAGCGGCTCGGCGGTCAGGGCCAGCGCCTTGGCGCGCGGCTCTCCGATGATGCGGGGCAGTGACCAGCTTCCGCCCGCGTCGGGGACAAGGCCAATCTTCGAAAACGCCTGAATGAATTTCGCCGATTCGGCGGCCAGTACGATGTCGCAGGCAAAGGCGATATTGGCGCCCGCACCCGCCGCCACGCCGTTCACCGCGCAGACCACCGGCTTCGGCAGGTTGCGGATCAGCCGCAGCGTCGGGTTATAGAAAGTGTCGAGCGTATGGCCCAGATCGGGCGCAGGTCCGCCCTTGCGTGGATCGCGGTCGCCCAGATCCTGCCCGGCGCAGAACCCGCGCCCGGATCCGGTCAGCAGGACCGCGCGAATTTCAGGCTCGTCATGGGCGCGCTGGATTGCGGCGCGCAGCGCCATGTGCATCTCTTCGTTGAAGGAATTCAGCTTGTCGGGACGGTTGAGGGTGATCTGCAGGACGCCGTTTTCCAGCGTGGCAAGAATCGATTCGGACTGCGTCATGAAGTTGTCTCCCCCTTGGCGGCGCGACCTCCTCGTCGCGTCCTGACATGGTGCTGTAAAAAACTGTTGCATAAACCGACCGGCCGGTCAATGATAATCCTCAGCCATGGGAGGGGGATGCCATGACCGACAATTTCCGACGTCACGAAGCCATGCTGGCGGATGCGCTGGCGGCATTGCAGTCGCGTGCATTCTGGACGCCATTCCCCGAAACGCCCAGCGGAAAGATCTATGGAGAATCCGCGCGCAGCGACGGTGAGGCCGCGTTTCAGGCGCTGCTGGGGGCGGCCTTCGATCTGCCCGGCCATCCCGAAGAACGCCGTCTGGGCGCCGAGGTTTCGCCCTGGGGGCTGGATCTGCGAATCACCTATCCGTCAGCAGGGGCAGGGGCGCTGATTGCGGCCTCGGGCCGTGCCGCCGCGGGTTGGACTGCAGCCACGCCTGCTGAGCGGGCAGGCGTCTGCCTTGAGATCCTGCACCGGCTGAACCGCCAAAGCTTCCTCATGGGTCACGCGACCATGCACACGACCGGGCAGGCCTTTCCGATGGCCTTTCAGGCGGGCGGGCCGCATGCGCAGGATCGCGGGCTGGAGGCCGTCGCCGTCGCCTGGCAGGAAATGATGCGGACGCCCGCGACCGCCGTCTGGGAAAAGCCGCAGGGCAAGGCCGCGCCCATCGTGCTGGAGAAACAGTGGCGGGCGGTGCCGCGCGGGATCTCGCTGGCGATTGGCTGCAACACCTTCCCGACCTGGAATTCCTATCCCGGCATGTTCGCCAGCCTCGTGACCGGGAACACGCTGATCGTGAAGCCGCATCCCGCCGCGATTCTGCCGCTGGCCCTGACCGTGCGCATCGCACGTGAGGTGCTGGCCGAGGCGGGTTTTTCGCCCGATGTCGTCCTGCTGGCGGTGGATGAGGCGGGGGCCGAGATCACCGGCGATCTGATCGCCGCGCCCGAGGTGGCGATCATCGACTACACCGGCTCGAACGCCTTCGGCGATCATGTGCGGGCAAATGCGGGTGGCGCACTGGTCTTTACCGAAGAGGCCGGGGTCAACTCGATCACCATCGCGGGCACCGATGATTTTCGCGGAATGTGCAGCAATATCGCGTTTTCGCTGTCGCTTTACAGCGGCCAGATGTGCACCGCGCCGCAGAATATCTATGTCCCGAAGGGCGGCATCCAGACCGACGAGGGGCCAAAGACGCTGGATGAGGTCGCGGCAGGCATTGCCGGGGCGATTGACGCGCTGCTGGCCGATCCGGCGCGCGCCTCGGGCGTCTGCGGCACCATCGCCAATCCGGCGACGCTGGCGCGGGTGGCCTCGGCGCGCGGCATGGGCGGGGTCCTGCGCGACAGCGCGCCGCTGGCCGAGGGGCGCAGCGCAAGCCCGCTGATCCTGCAGGTCGAGGATGCGCCGGACGGCCCGCACCGCCACGAATGCTTCGGCCCGATCTCGTTCATCGTCGCGGTCGAGGATGCCGATGCGGGCATCCAGGCCGCCGCCGATTTGGCGCGCAGCAAGGGGGCGATCACCGCCGCGCTTTACGACACCGATGAGGCGCGCATTGCGCGTGCCATCGATGCCTTCGCCTGGGCGGGGGTGAATCTGTCGATCAACCTGACGGGCGGCATTTATGTCAATCAAAGCGCCGCCTTCAGCGATTATCATGTGACGGGTGCGAATCCGGCGGGCAATGCCAGCCTGACGGACAGCGCCTTCATTGCCGGGCGCTTCCGCGTGGTAATGTCCAGAAGACCAAAGGCGGCCTGAGAAACCGCCAGATCAAGACCCAATGGGAGGGGAATACATGAACTATCTGAACACAACCGCGCTTTGCGTGGCCTTTGCCGCAGGTCTTGCGGCGGCTCCGGCACTGGCCGAGATCAAGCTGGGCGCCTCGATCTCCGAGACCGGCCCCGCCGCCTATCTGGGCGACCCCGAGGCGAAGACGCTGAAGATGATGGTCGATGAGATCAACGCCGCAGGCGGGTTGAACGGCGAACAGATCTCGCTCGTGCTCTATGACGATGGCGGCGATGCCAACAAGGCCCGCACCTTCGCCACCCGCCTGATCGAGGATGACGAGGTTCAGGCGATCATCGGCGGCACCACCACCGGCACCTCGATGTCGATCATCCCGGTGGCCGAAGACGCCGAGATCCCCTTCATCTCGCTGGCCGGTGCCATCGAGATCATCAGCCCGGTCAAGCCCTGGGCCTTCAAGACCCCGCACACCGACCGCATGGCCTGCGAGAAAATCTTCGAGGACATGAAGAAGCAGGGTTACACCAAGATCGGCATGATCTCGGGCACGGACGGCTTTGGCGCCTCGATGCGCAAGCAATGCCTTGAGGTCGTGGGCAATTACGGCATCGAGGTGATGGGCGACGAAAGCTATGGCCCGCAGGACGCCGACATGACCCCGCAGCTGACGAACCTGAAGGGCAAGGACGGCGTACAGGCCATCCTGAACGCGGGCTTTGGTCAGGGGCCGTCGGTGGTGACGCGGAACTACAAGCAGCTGGGCATCACCCTGCCGCTTTACCAGTCGCATGGCGTGGCCTCGGAAGGCTTCATCGAGCTTGCGGGCAAGGACGCGGCCGAAGGCGTGCGCCTGCCGGGCACCGCGCTGCTGGTCGGCGATCTCTTGGCCGAGGGTGACGCCCAGAAGCCGGTCGTCGCCGCCTATACCGCCAGCTATCAGGCCAAATACGGCGAGAAGCCTTCGACCTTCGCGGGCTATGCCCATGACGCGCTGAACATCTATGCCGACGCGGTCAAGCGCGCAGGCTCGGCTGATCCCGAGGCCGTGCGCGACGCCATCGAACAGACCTCGGGTCTGGTCGGCACCACCGGCGTCGTCACGATGACCCCCGAAGATCACCTGGGCCTCGACCTTTCGGCATTCCGCATGCTGGAAATCCGCGACGGCGCCTGGACGATCGTCGAGTGATCCGTGGGACCGGGGTGACACCCGGTCCTTCCCCCTCCCTTATCGGAGCTTGAGCGGACATGTCCGAACTGATGCAATTCCTTCTGTCCGGGGTGACGGTCGGCGCAGTCTATGCGCTGGTCGCGCTCGGGTTCACGATCATCTACAACGCCTCGGACGTGGTGAACTTCGCGCAAGGCGAGTTTGTCATGCTGGGCGGCATGATCACGGTCTTCACCTATGCCGCCGGACTGCCCTTGCCGCTGGCCGCGCTGATCGCGGTCGCGGTCACGGCCTGCGTGGGGGTGGCGCTGAACAAGCTGGCGATCGAGCCTGCGCGCGGCGCGCCGGTCGTGTCGCTGATCATCATCACCATCGGCGCGTCGATCTTTATTCGCGGCGCGACGCAGCTGATCTTCGGCAAGCAGATCCACCGCTTCCCGGCCTTCTCGGGTGACACGCCGATCCATATTCTGGGCGCGACGATCCTGCCGCAAAGCCTGTGGGTGATCGGCGGCGCCATCGCGGTCTTCGTGGGTCTGTGGTTCTTCTTCAGCAAGACGCTGACCGGACGTGCGGTCATGGCGACGCAGAACAACCGGCTGGCCGCGCAGCTTGTCGGCATCAACACCAAATGGGTGATGACGCTGTCCTTCGCGCTGTCGGCGGCCATTGGCGCGCTGGCGGGCGTGCTGGTCACGCCGATCACCAATATCTCGTATGACGTGGGCATCGCGCTGGCCCTGAAGGGCTTTGCCGCTGCCATGCTGGGCGGCATGGGCAATCCCAAGGGCGCGCTGGTGGGGGGCATCCTGCTGGGCATCCTCGAGCAGCTGACGGCGGGCTATCTGAGTTCGCAATACAAGGACGCCGCCGCCTTCATCGTGATCCTGCTGGTGCTGTTTGCCATGCCGCAGGGCCTGTTTGGCAAGAAATCCACGGATCGGGTGTAATCATGCGTCTGGGTGAAAAATACTGGACGCTTCTGGTCCTGCTGGCGGTGGTCGCGATCTCTCCGGCCTTCTTTCCATCGAACTATTACTACCGCGTGGCCTCGCTGATCTTCATCAACGGGCTGGCGGTCACGGGCATGGTGATCCTGATCGGCTATGCCGGGCAGATCAGCCTGGGGCACGCGGGCTTTGCCGGGATCGGCGCCTATGCCTGCGCGCTGGCGCCGGTGCATCTGGGCCTGCATCCTGCGCTGGCGGTGGTGCTGGGGGCGGCGATCTCGGCGCTGATGGCCTATCTGGTCGGGCGGCCGATCCTGCGCCTCAAGGGCTATTATCTGGGCGTGGCTACGCTGGGCTTCGGCATTCTGGTGTCGATGGTGCTGGCCAATGAGGGGCAGCTGACCGGCGGCCCGGACGGCATGGAAGTGCCGGATCTGGGCCTGCGCGGGCTGCTGAAGGACATCGGCATCGACCTGTCGAACGGCCAGTTCTGGTATGGGCTGACCGGGATTTTCCTGATCCTTGGCGCTTGGCTGGCGCTGAACCTCAACAACAGCCCCACGGGCCGGGCGTTGCGCGCGCTGCACGGGTCCGAGATTGCCGCCCGCACGGTCGGCATCGACGTGGCACGGGCGAAGCTGACGGCCTTCGTGATCTCGGCGGTCTATGCCTCGGTCGCGGGATCGCTGCTGGCGCTGCAGAACAAGTTCATCACCCCCGATGTCGCGGGCTATATGCACTCGATCGAGATGGTGACCATGGCGGTTCTGGGCGGCGCGGGCTCGGTTCTGGGCGCGATCTTCGGTGCGGCCATCCTGACCACGCTGCCGCAGGTGCTGACGGTGTTTGCCGAATATGAGCAGATCCTGCTGGGGCTGGTGATGATGCTGGTGATGATCTTCATGCGCGAGGGGCTTCTGCCCTCGATCCTGCGCCTGATCCGGGGGAAGGGTGAATGACGACACTTCTGGAAATCGAAGGGCTGGGCATCACCTTTGGCGGGCTCCGCGCCGTCAACGATGTTAGCTTCAGCGTGAACCCCGGCGAGATCGTCTCGGTCATCGGGCCGAACGGGGCGGGGAAGACGACGCTCTTCAACATGATCTCGGGCGTCTACATGCCCGGCGCGGGCAAGGTGCGCCTGAATGGTGAAGATGTGACCGGCATGTCGCCGCATCTTCTGGCGCGGCGCGGCATGTCGCGGACCTTCCAGAACCTGCAGATCTTCCAGCAGATGAGCGTGCTGGAAAACGCCATCGCCGGCTATCATCTGCAGGAAAGCGGCTCGGTTCTGGCGGATCTGCTGAACCTGCCCTCATCGCGCCGCCGGGCGGCCGAGGCGCGCGAAGGCGCGATGAAGCTGCTGGCCCGCGTCGATCTGGACCGCGCGGCCGAGCGCGAGGCGGGGAACCTCTCTTACGGCTCGCTCAAGCGGCTGGAGATCGCGCGTGCGCTGGCCTTGAGCCCCAAGGTCCTGCTGCTGGATGAACCCGCGGCAGGCTGCAACGCGGTCGAGACCGAGGAAATCGACCATCTGATCGCCGAGGTCGCGGCCTCGGGCGTGGCGATCCTGCTGGTCGAACATGACATGAAGATGGTCATGCGGATCTCGAACAATATCGTCGTGCTGGATCACGGCGAGAAAATCGCGCAGGGCGACCCGGCCACGGTCAGCCGCAATTCGGCGGTCATCGCCGCCTATCTGGGAACGGAGGCTGCCCATGCTGACGGTTGAGGGCTTGCGGTCGCGCTATGGCCGCATCGAGGTGCTGCACGGCATCGACCTGACGGTCGACTCGGGCGAGATCGTGACGGTCGTCGGGGCCAATGGTGCGGGCAAGACCACGCTCTTGCGCTGCCTGTCGGGCGTGCAGCCGGTCTCGGCCGGGACGATCACCTTCAGGGGCGAGCCGCTGACGACGGTCCCGGCCTTCCGGCGGCTGTCGCGGGGCCTGTCGCAATCGCCCGAGGGGCGGCAGATCTTCACCAATCTGACGGTCGAGGAAAACCTGCGTCTGGGCGCGTTCCTTTACAGTGACGACCGCGTCCAGAAGGACATGGACGATGCCTTCCAGATGTTCCCGATCCTGCGCGAAAAGCGCAATCTGGCGGCGGGCGGCCTGTCGGGCGGGCAGCAGCAGATGCTGGCCATCGCACGCGCGCTGATGGGGCGGCCCTCGTGCCTGCTGCTGGATGAACCCTCGATGGGCCTTGCGCCCATTCTGGTCCAGCAGATCTTCGATGTGGTCAAGAACCTCAAGGCGCTGAACGTCACCGTTCTGCTGGTCGAGCAGAACGCCTTCGGCGCCCTGAAGATTGCCGACCGCGGCTATGTCATGGAGACTGGCCGCATCACCATGGAAGGAACGGCGGCCGATCTGATCGCCGATCCGCGCATCCGCGAAGCCTATCTGGGGATCTGAGACATGAGCGTCACCACCATTTCCAAGCAGGGCGACATTGCCGTCGTCACCGTCGACAACCCTCCGGTCAATGCGCTGGGGCGGGATCTGAGGCAGGCGCTGTGGGATGCGGTGGCGACGCTGGATGCGGACCCCGAGGTCCGCGCAGTCGTGCTGATCTGCGCGGGCCGGACCTTCATCGCGGGCGCGGATGTGCGCGAATTCGGCAAGCCGCCCGAGCCGCCGCATCTGCCCGATCTGGTCGACCGGATCGAGGGCGCGCAGAAACCCTGGGTCGCGGCCATCCATGGCTCGGCCCTTGGCGGCGGGTTCGAGGTGGCGCTGGGCTGTCGCTTCCGCGTGGCGCTGGAAAGCGCCAGCGTCGGCCTGCCCGAGGTCAGCCTTGGCATCATCCCCGGTGCCAGCGGCACCGTGCGCACGCCGCGCGTCGCGGGCGTGGCTGCGGCGGTGGAGCTTGTGACCTCGGGTCGTCCTGTGCGCGCGAAAAAGGCACTGGAGATGGGGCTGATCGACGATGTGATCGCGGGCGATCTGCTGGCGGGCGCGGTCGAATTCGCGCGCGCGTCACTCGGCGAGCCGCTGCCCCTGCCAGTCTCGCAGCGCCCGGTGGCCGATCCGGGCGACGACTTCTGGACCGCGCAAGAGGCCGCGGTTGGCAAGGCCGCGAAGGGCGCAGCCGCGCCCCTGCGCGCGCTGGCCTCGGTCCGCAAGGCCGCCACCGCGCCCTTCGCCGAGGCGATGGCCTACGAGCGGCAGACCTTCCTTGACCTGCGCGGCACCGATCAGGCGGCGGCGCTGCGTGCGGTGTTCTTTGCCGAACGCGGCGCGCCGCGTCCCGCTCATCTGGGCGATGCCAAGGCTGCGGCGCTGAAATCGGTCGCCGTCATTGGCGGCGGCACCATGGGCGCGGGCATCATCGCCGCGCTGCGCGACGCGGGCCTGCCCGTCACCCTGATCGAACGCGATGATGAGGCCGTGGCGCGCGGTCTTGCGAACCTGCGCAAGATCGTCGACGGCGGCGTCAAGCGCGGCAAGCTGACCGAGGCGCAGGCCGAGGCCCGCATGCAAGGCGTGACCGGCACCACCGATTACGCGGCGCTGGCCGATGTGGACATGGTGATCGAGGCCGTCTTCGAAGAGATTGGCGTCAAGCGCGAGGTCTTTGCCGCGCTGGACCGCCATTGCCGCGCCGATGCGATTCTGGCGACGAACACCTCGTATCTGGACCCGCGCGACATTGCGGAGGGCGTCTCGAACCCCGGGCGTTTCATCGGGCTGCATTTCTTCAGTCCGGCCAATGTGATGAAGCTTCTGGAAATCGTGCCGGTGCCGGAGACCTCGGCCCAAACGCTGGCGACCGGTTTCGCGCTGGCCAAGACGCTGGGCAAGATCCCGGTGCAGGCGGGCATCTGCGAAGGATTCATCGGCAACCGCATCCTCAAGCGCTATCGCGCGGCGGCCGAGGATCTGGTCCGCAAGGGTGTGGCGATTGCCGATGTGGACGCGGCGATGCGCGGCTTCGGCATGGCGATGGGCCCGTTCGAGGCGCAGGATCTGGGCGGGCTCGACATCGCTTGGCTGCAGCGCGAAGGCGCGCGTGCCGCAGGGCAGGACGTCCCCGAGACGCTGGGCGATGTACTGGTCACCGCAGGCCGCAAGGGCCAGAAGACCGGCGGCGGCTGGTATGACTATGCCGAGGGCGACCGCAAGCCGCGCCCCTCTGCCACGGTGACGGGCCTCTTGGGCGAGCGCATCGGCACGGGCGCCGCCATGTCGCTGGAGGAGATCGCCGATCATCTGGTCGCGCAGATGGCCGCCGAGGGGCAGGCCATTCTGGACGAGGGCATCGCGCATCAGCCTTCGGACATCGATCTGGTCGAGATCCACGGCTATGGCTTCCCGCGCTGGCGCGGCGGCCCGATGTTCATCGCCAGCCGCAAGGGCTGACGGCCAGCGCAGCGCCTTCGCGGCGCTGCGCCCTTCACCGCATCAGAAGACGACCAGATCGTCGATCAGTATGTTCAGGCTGTTGACGCCGTTGACGGTCAGCACATTGCCATGGCCGAAATCCAGCACGGCGCGACCATTCTGGATCTCTCCGAACTGCGCCAGAACCTGCTGCGGGGTCAGCGCGCGACCGCCCCACAGGTCATTGTTGATGTGCAGCGTGTCGATGTTGTTCTGGAAATCCGCGACCAGCGTACGCCCCGCGCCGAAGACGAAGTGATCGGCCCCCGCGCCGCCCCGCAGCGTGTCATTTCCCCCCAGACCGTTCAGCCAGTTGTTCCCCGAGTTCCCGGCGATGAAATTGCTCATCGCATTGCCGGTGGCTGTGGTGTTTGCGGCCCCGGTCAGGATCAGGTTCTCGACATGCGCAGGCAGGCGGAAGCTGCCCGAGCTGCGCACCGTGTCGAAGCCGCCGCCTGCGCCCTCGATGATGATGTCATTGCCGTCGGTCAGATAGGTGTCATTGCCGCGCCCGCCGATCATCGTGTCGCGCCCGCCGCCTCCGGTCAGCCAGTTGTTGCCCGCGTTCCCGGTGATGCGGTTGTCCATCGCATTGCCGGTGGCGCTGATATTGGCGGTGCCCAGCAGCACGATGTTTTCGATGTTGCGGGGCAGGTTGAGGCTGGCCCAGCTTTGCACGGTGTCGATGCCTTCCCCGACCTTCTCGACGATCAGGTCGCGGCCATCGGTGATATAGATGTCATTGCCGAGGCCGCCCACCATGGTGTCGCGGCCCGCACGCCCGATCAGCGTGTCATGGCCCGCGCCGCCGTGCAGGGCGTTGTTGCCGGCATTGCCCTCCAGCACCTCGCTGCGGGCGGTGCCGTAAAGCGCCCAGTTGCCCGCGCCCACCATCTTGACGATCTCGACCGGGCCCTGAATGCGACCCAGCGAGAAGTTCGTGCCGATGAAGACCGCGTCACGGCCATGGCCCGCACGCTCGATCACCTGATCCATGGAATGGCTGACGTAATAGGTGTCATTGCCGCGCCCGCCCTCCATCCTCGTGCCATGCGTCCCGGCCGAGTGCAGGCGGTCATGCCCGTCGCTGGCGATCAGCGTGCTGATGCGCGTCGCCGCCCCCAGCGAATAAAGCCGCGCGCCGTCCGCCGTCGAGGTCGAGCCACCCCGCGCATGCAGGACCAGCGTCTCATCCCCCATGGCCGAGGCGTTGACGATATTGTCGCCCTGCCAGTCGCGGATCACCCGGTCATTGCCCAGATTGATGGTGCCGTCTGCGCCGCGATTGGTGCGGCGGAAATCGTCGTTGAAGACATAGGTGTCGGCCGAGGTCTCGCCCGCGCCATGGACGGTCAGGCGCAGCGCCTGCACCAGAATATCCATCAGGCCCGGCTGTTCGGCGCGGCTGCGCAGCTCGATCTGCCACTGACCCTGCGCGCTTTCCCCGGCAAAGCGGCGGGTCGACCAGCTACCGTCGAAATCGCCCCAATAGGCGTTGAGCTGCGCCTGTGTGGCATTCGGACCGGGGGGCGTGCCATGGACGATGTCGGTCGCGTCCGAGCCGCCGCCCTGCCGCACATGCCAGCGCGTCCCGTCGGGAGAAATCAGCGTGACGTCGATGGCGGCAGCCAGCCCGCCCCAGAAGGTGCCCCAGACCTCTTCGACGCGCTGCAGGACATGCAGGTCCAGCCGCAGGTCCAGCGACTCGATGTCGATGTCGCGGGCGATGTTGAGGTTCAGCCGCGCCACCACCGGCTCGGGTCCGGTCAGCGCGCCATTGTCATGCACCTGAATGCGGCGGCCGATATTGGTCCCGCCGCCGACGCTGAGGTTGACCTCGTTCTGGCTGCTCTGGGTGCCGCGCCAGGTCTCGGCCAGACGCACGGCCTGGAAGGCGTCCAGCGTGCCAAAGCCCAGATCGCGCGAGAAGGCGAAGCCGCCGCCGTTATGGGTGGTGGCGTTGTTGACCGACTGCCGCTCGATATAGTCCAGCGCGCCGGTCAGGTCGGGCGCGATGCCGCGTCCCTTGTGCCAGACCGAGGCATGCGACAGGATCGTCTGCACATCGCGCCAGCCAAGGTTCGGGTTCGCCTCAAGCATCAGGGCCACGACGCCCGCGACGATGGCCGATTCCTGACCGCTGTTGAAGGTGGTGGTCATCGCCCCGCTGTTCAGATCGGTGATGGGCGTGCCGTAAAGCCGGTTGATCAGCGGCGGAAGCAGCCCGAAAGATCCGCTGTTCGCCCCGACCCGCCCGATGGCGCCCAGATCGTCCAGCACCAGCGTCGCGATGGCGTCATTCGCATTCGACCAGATCGAGGGGTCGAATTGCCATTTGTTCGGATCCCACGGATCGGTGATCACCCCGGTCGAGCCATGGATATAGCTGGCCGTATCGGCCAGCACCGAGGTCAGCGTCATCTCGTTTTCCATGCTGCCATAGCCGATCACCCCCTCGACCGAGAGCGCGTTCACCACCACCGCATGGCGCGAGCCCGCGTTGCCGAACTGGCTGCCGTCAAGGTTGATCGAGATGCTGTTGCCGGGCGCGTTCTCCAGCACCACGACGCTGCCCTTGCCGTCGCGTCCGGCGGTCACGGCCGCCGCGTCCAGATGCGTCGCACCGAAGCGCACAGTGTCGGTGCGCGCGACGACCACATCGGCATCCAAGAGCCGGATGCCGTTCCCCATGAACTGGCCATAGCCCGCGACGCGGGAATCGGGGGCGACGCCCACCAGACCGCGGCCATTGTCATCGGCGGCGATGGTGCCCGCCAGAGCGGTCGCAAGGCCGTTTGACGACAGATGCGCATTCGGCGGGTTCAGCGTCGGGCGACCGGCGAAGTTGTAATTCGCGCGCAGGTCCCAGTGATCGGCATCGGGATAGCCGAAGACGGCGACATTGACGCCGCGCCCCCGGTAATCATCCCAGACATCCTGCACGTTCAGCCAGGGCGTCATGCCGTTGGGGCTGTGGGGGCCAAGGTCATAGCGACCCGAAAGATAGGTCTGGAAACGGAAATATGTATCTCGGGGAGTATAGGGCATGGCAAGAAACTCGTTTGATGATCGATAACGAAATCACACACCGCCTGCCTTCCCGGGGGCGGCGCTACCTGAATACCCCGGCGCAGGCCGATGCGACACGGGGGCCGGGCGCGTTAGGCGAAGCCTTGCCGGTAGGGCGATCGCAGGGCGGGCGGCCGCACGCGCGTGACCGGCAATCCGCCGGTTGCGGCGGCGGTCCTTGCACGGGGGCTGGCGGCAGATTGCCAAAACGGTTTAGAGGATTGACAACACAAGCCTGAAATCAGGATCGGAGCCCGCAGATGAGCATCCATCTTTACCAAAATGACCTGCCCGACGATCTGGATCTGGGCCCCGTCGTCGCCATCGACACCGAAACCATGGGCCTTGACCCGCGCCGCGACCGGCTGTGCCTGGTGCAGCTGTCCTCGGGCGATGGCTCGGCGCATCTGGTCCAGATCGCCAAGGACCAGCGCAGCGCGCCCAATCTGACGCGCATGCTGACCGATCCGGCGGTGCTGAAGCTCTTCCACTTTGGCCGCTTTGACATTGCGGCGCTGGAATCGGCCTTTGGCGTGGTCACGGCGCCGGTCTGGTGCACCAAGATCGCCTCGAAGATGGTGCGCACCTTCACCGACCGGCATGGGCTGAAATATCTGCTCTCGGAACTGGTTGGCGTCGATATCTCGAAACAGCAGCAGACCAGCGACTGGGGCACCCCGGTCCTGTCGGATGCGCAGCTGGAATATGCCGCCTCGGACGTTTTGCACCTGCATGCGCTGAAGGCCCAGCTTGAGGAGCGTCTGCAGCGCGAGGGCCGCATGGGCCTTGCGCAGGCCTGCTTTGACTTCCTGCCCGCCCGCGCCCATCTGGACCTGATGGGCTGGGGGGATGAAAACGATATCTTCAGGCACTAGATACCCGACATGAGCGAATATCTGAACACCGCGCGCCGCGTGATCGAGACCGAGATGGCGGGTCTGCAACAGCTTGCAGGCTCTCTGGGAGAGAATTTCGACCGTGCGGTCGAGATCATGCTGGCCGTGAAGGGCCGGGTGATCGTCTCGGGCATGGGCAAGTCGGGCCATGTGGGGCGCAAGATTGCGGCGACACTCGCCTCGACCGGGACGCCCGCGCAATTCGTCCACCCCGCAGAGGCCAGCCATGGCGATCTGGGCATGGTGACGAAAAGCGATGCGGTGCTGGTGCTGTCGAACTCGGGTGAGACGCCCGAGATCGCCGATATCGTGGCCCACACGCGCCGCTTCGCCATCCCGCTGATCGGCGTGGCGAGCCGCGCCGAGTCGACCCTGCTGCGCCAGTCGGACGTGGCGCTGGTGCTGCCCGCCGCCGCCGAGGCCTGCGGCAATGGCATCGTGCCCACCACCTCGACCACCATGACCATGGCGCTTGGCGATGCGCTGGCGATTGCGCTGATGGAGCACCGCCAGTTCACGCCCGAACATTTCCGCACCTTCCACCCCGGCGGCAAGCTGGGCGCGAAACTGTCGCGGGTCGGCGATCTGATGCATGCCGACATGCCGCTGGTCAGCGAGGCGACGCCGATGACCGACGCGCTTCTGACGATCAGCCAGAAGGGCTTTGGCGTCACCGGCGTCCTGGATCCGCGCGGCCATCTGAGCGGGATCATCACCGACGGCGACCTGCGGCGTCACATGCAGGGGCTGCTGGATCTGGACGCGGCCTCGGTGATGACGCGCGCGCCGCGCACCATCTCGCCCGATGCACTGGCCGAGGCCGCGCTGGAGCAGATGCAGGGCAGCAAGATCACCAGCCTCTTTGCCGTCGACAAGAACGCGCGTCCGGTGGGCATCATCCATATCCACGACTGCCTTCGCGCAGGTATGGTCTAAGCCATGGTGACACGCTCGCGCATCGTGGCCTGGTTGCGCGTGGTGATGCCGCTTGCGGCGCTGGTGCTTCTGTCGGTCCTGTTCCTGCTGGGCCGCAAGCCCGAGCCGGGCAGCACCATCCCCTATGCCGATGTCGATCCGCAGGAACTGGCGCAGAACTCGGCCGTGACCGCGCCGAATTACGCCGGGGTGACGCCGAACGGGTCCGAGGTGACGCTGACGGCCGAACGCGCCAAGCCGAACGCCTCCGGCGCGCTGGAAAGCATCGATGCGGTGCGGATGACGCTGACCAGCCCTGAAGGCCGCAAGGCCAATCTGGATGCCGGAAAGGCGCAGATGCAGGGCGATGACGTCCGCCTGACCGGCGATGTCCGCCTGACCACCGAGGATGGCTGGACCGTCACCGCGCCCGAATTTCTGGCCGGGCTGCGCGAAGGCACCCTTTCCGCCGATCAGGAAGTGAACGTGACCGCCCCCTTTGGCGAGCTGACCGCCGGTCGCATGGATCTGCGCCCGACCGAAGGCGGCAATCACGTTCTTGATTTGAATGGCGGAGTTCGTCTGATATATCGCCCATGATGCCCACCCCAATCGCCCCATCCGCCGGCGTTGCCGGGGCCGTCGCCGCTGTACAGGAGTCACGATGAAACGCATTGAACGGTTGTGTTCGACGGGTCTTCTGGTCGCGTTTCTTGCGGCGGGCCTTGCCCATGCGCAGGAACGGGGCTTCGGCAATGCTCAGGACGTGAAACTGCCGGTCGAGGTGACCGCCGACAACCTGTCGGTTGATCAGGCGACGGGGAAGGCCATTTTCTCGGGCAAGGTGCTGGTGGGGCAGGGGACGATGCGTCTGGCGGCCGACAAGGTTGCTGTCGTCTATGGCGGCGCGGATGCGCGCCGGATCACCGCGCTGGAGGCCACGGGCAATGTGACGCTTGCCGCAGGCGATGACGCGGCCGAGGCCGAGAAAGCCGATTATGACGTTGCGTCCGGAAATGTGGTCCTGACCGGCAATGTGCTGCTGACCCAGGGGCAGAATGTCATGTCCGGCGAACGCGTCGAGGTGAACCTTGCGACCGGGACGGCCAATGTCTCGGGCCGGGTGCGCAGCGTCCTGCAGCCCGGGGGCCAATGATGGACGGCCCGTTGGAGCAGCCGGAAAGCGCCAGCCCGGCCGAGACCGGGGGGCTGCGCGTCCGGGGCCTGCGCAAATCCTATCGCAACCGCCCGATCATCCACGACGTCTCGGTCGATCTGGGCCGGGGAGAGGTCGTGGCGCTGCTGGGGCCGAACGGTTCGGGCAAAACCACCTGTTTTTACTGCATCGCGGGCCTGGTGAACGCGGATGCGGGTCTGGTGTCGATCGACGGGCAGGACGCGACCTCGTTGCCGATGTTTCAGCGCGCCCGCATGGGCATCGGCTATCTGCCGCAAGAGATGTCGATCTTTCGCGGCCTGACGGTCGAACAGAACATCATGGCTGTGCTGGAACTGGTCTGCCGTGACAGCCATCACCGGCGCGAACGGCTGGAAGAACTGCTGGGCGATTTCTCGATCGGGCATATTCGGCACGCCTCGGCCATGGCGCTGTCGGGCGGTGAGCGGCGCCGGGCCGAAATCGCCCGCTGCCTTGCGTCAAATCCGTCCTATCTTCTGCTGGACGAACCTTTCGCGGGTGTCGATCCCATCGCCGTCAACGAAATTCGCGGCCTTGTCCATGACCTCAAATCACGCGGCATCGGTGTCCTCATCACCGACCATAACGTACGGGAAACGCTGGAAATCGTGGACCGCGCCTATATTTTGCACGATGGCCGCGTGCTCAAGTCCGGCTCGACCGCCGATATCGTTGCCGACCCGCAGGTCCGGCAGGTGTATCTGGGCGAAGGTTTCCGCATGAACTGATTGGCCGCAGGGCCTTCGCCCCCGTTGACAGAAGCGTCCGGCTGTCACCAAATTGGGGTATGGCGGTTCGTTATGCCGCTGGAATGAACCGGACGTTGCGGCCGGAATGGCGCGACGAGACCGGACAACCGAAAGGACGGTTCAACATGCGCTATCAGATCAGTGGAAAACAGATCGACGTCGGTGACGCTCTTTCCACGCATGTCAAAGACCATCTTGGCGAGACAGTGGAAAAGTACTCTCAGCGCCCGACCGACGCGACGGTGATTTTTTCCCGCAATGCGCATGAATTCATCTGTGACTCGGTGGTGCATCTTTCGACCGGGCTGACCGTGCAGGCCAAGGGGGCCTCGACCGAGATCTATGCCGCGTTCGAACAGTGCCGCGAGCGGATGGACAAACAGCTGCGCCGCTACAAGCGCCGCCTGAAAGACCATTACAAGGACCGGGCCGAACCTGTTGCGTTCGAGCAAGCCGACATGTATGTGCTGGCCGCAGATGAGGATGAGTGGGAAACGCAGGCCAACGGTCCGCAGCCCATGATCATCGCCGAAATGGAGACACGAGTGCCCACCGTATCGGTCGGTGAGGCGGTGATGCAGATGGAACTGGCCGGCAGCCCGATGCTGGTGTTCCGCAATGAAAAGCATGGGGGCGTGAACGTGGTCTATCGCCGCGAGGACGGCAATGTAGGCTGGATCGATCCGCGCAATTTGAACTAGGCCCGGCCAACCTTTAAGGCCATGCTCTTGAAAGTCCCGGTCGCCCCGCGGCCGGGACAAGGACAATTCAGAAGATATGCAGATCAGCGATATTCTTTCTCCCGCCGCAGTGAGAACCGTGGCGCAGACGACCAGCAAGAAGCGATTGTTCCAGGACATCGCCGAGCAGGCCCGGCAGATCTATGGCGTCGATGCCGCCCAGACGCTGGACGCCCTGCAAGAGCGGGAAAGCCTTGGTCCGACGGGCGTGGGGCATGGCGTGGCGCTGCCGCATGCGCGGCTTCACGGGCTCGACAAGGTCGTGGGGCTGTTTCTGCGGCTGGAAAAACCGCTGGACTTCGATGCCGTCGACCGGCAACCTGTTGACCTGATCTTTGCTTTGCTGGCGCCCAAGAACTCGGGGGTCGATCACCTCAAGGCCTTGGCGCTGGTGTCGCGGACGCTGCGCGATCAGGATCTGCGCAGCAAGCTTCGCGCCAATGACGATCCGGCGGCCCTGCATGCGATGCTGGCGGCGTCGCCGGGAATCAAGGCTGCCTAGGGAGGTCGCGATGACCAGACATCTTTCGGACAAACCGCGCACGACCGCTGCCGGTCGCCTGCGCCACTTCCTGCAACATGAACGCGAATCCGGCGACATTCACCCGGCGATCGCCGCGCTGCACGCCCGCAGCACGAAGACCACGCCCGAGGCTGACCGCCGCGTCGCCGAATACACACGGATCGAGCGTGGCCACCGCGCCTGATCCTCCGCTAAGGCGGAACCTGACCGCTAAAAAGGCCGCGCAATCTGCGCGGCCTTTTCGTTGGCGATAGACTGGGCCGCTTATTCGCGGACCAGCTTTTCATAGACTTCGGCGATCTGGCGCGTGACCGGACCGACCTGGAAATGCCAGTCGTCACCGATCTGCGCGACCGGGGTCACCTCGGCCGCCGTGCCGGTCAGGAAGCATTCCTGGAAGCCCGAGACCTCTTCCGGCATGATGTGACGCTCATGCACGACCGTGCCCTGATCCTTCAGAAGCTGGATGATCGTCTGGCGGGTGATGCCGTTCAGGAAGGCGTCGGCCAGCGGCGTGTGGACTTCGCCATCCTTGATGAAGAAGACGTTCGCGCCGGTCGCCTCGGCGACATAGCCGCGATAATCCATGAACAGCGCATCCGAGCAACCCTTTTCCTCGGCCGCATGCTTGGACATGGTGCAGATCATGTAAAGACCGGCAGCCTTGGCGGCGACGGGAATGGTCTCGGGGCTGGGACGCTTCCATTTCGCGATATCCAGCTTCGCGCCCTGCCATTTGGCATCGCCGTAATAGCTGCCCCATTCCCAGGCGGCGACGGCCATGCGGACCGGGTTCTTGCGGGCCGAAACGCCCATGTCATCGCCCGAGCCGCGCCACATCACCGCGCGGACATAGGCGTCCTTGAAGCCGTTCGCGTCCAGAACCTGGCGCTTCGCCTCGTCGATCTGCTCGGCGGTATAGGGCGATTTCATGTCCAGCAGGCGCGCCGACTCGATCAGGCGCAGCGAATGCTCATGGCCCTTGAAGATCTTGCCGCTATAGCAGCGCTCGCCTTCAAAGACCGAGCTGGCGTAATGCAGGGCATGCGTCAGAATGTGTACCTTGGCGTCGCGCCAGTCCAGCAGCTCGCCATCCATCCAGATCTTGCCGTCACGATCGTCGTATGAGCCTGCCATCATTCCCTCCAGCCGGTCCCGAATTTCATAAAGTTGCGCCGTCCTGACAAGTATCGAATAGAAAGTTGCGCAACTTGGGGTCAGCGCTATCTTTTGATGATTGGAAAGTCAACACACCTGACGTAATAAGTCCTATGCAATAGAAGAAAGGCATGAGTGGTCAGGCATGCAGGACAAGATTGCAATGACGGCCCCCGGCGGCGAGGCGCTTCTGTTTCTCACCGACGACCAGATCCGTCGCGGGATCGAGGCGATGTATTTCGCCTATCGGGCCTTCACCTCGGACCCCGATCTGATTCTGGCCGAAATGGATTATGGCCGGGCGCATCACCGCGCGCTGCATTTCATCCACCGCGATCCGGGGCTGACGGTCACGGCGCTGCTGGATGTGCTGGGGGTGACGAAACAGTCGCTCAACCGCGTGCTGCGCACCCTGATCGAGGACGGGCTGGTCGACAGCCGCGTCGGCCGCCGCGACCGGCGCGAGCGGCAGCTCTACCTGACCGACAGCGGTACCGCGCTTGAGCGCAAGCTCTCCGAGACTCAGCGCGCCCGCCTCAGGACCGCCTTCCGCACCGCCGGGCCGCAGGCGGTCGCAGGCTTCCGGCAGGTGCTGGAGGCGATGATGGACCGTGACATGCTGCGCCAGTACCGCGCCTTCCGCGACCTGCCCGACACACCATGAGCGCCAACAGCCAGCCCGCCGCCCATATCCTTGTCGTGGATGATGACGAACGCATCCGCAGCCTGCTGCGCCGCTTCCTCATGCGCAACGACTATCTGGTGACCACCGCGCGCGACGCCGCGCATGCCCGCCGCCTGCTGGGTGGGCTCGACTTTGACCTGATCGTCCTCGACATCATGATGCCGGGCGAAGACGGCATCTCGCTGACCCGGGACCTGCGCGGCCAGATGACGACGCCGATCCTGCTGCTGACCGCCAAGGGCGAAATCGAGGATCGCATCAGCGGCCTTGAAAGCGGGGCCGACGACTACCTTGCCAAACCCTTCGAGCCGCGTGAACTCCTGCTCCGGATCGCCGCGATCCTGCGCCGCATGCCAAGTGCCGAAGCGCGCGCGACCAAGATCCTGACCTTCGGCCCGATGCGCTATGACGCGGGCAAAAGCGAGCTTTGGCAGGGCGAAAACCAGATCCGCCTGACCGGGACCGAGCAGGCGCTGATCAAACGCCTGGCCGATTCCGCCGGCCAACCCGTCAGCCGCACCGAGCTGATCGAGGATCTGGGCCGCTCGCCCGCCGAGGACGGCGGCGAAAACTCCGAACGCGCCATCGACGTCCAGATCACGCGCCTGCGCCGCAAGATCGAGCCCGATCCGCGCGAACCCCGCTACCTGCAAACCGTGCGCGGCACCGGCTACAAGCTGGTCCCCGACTAGGACCTGCCCCCGGCAATTTCTCCGTTGCCCAAATACCCATAAAACAGCGCGGCGAGTCGCAACCCCCGCCCGTCAGGCACGAAAAAGGGGGCCGCAGCCCCCTGATTCAAACCCATTCAGAACCGAAGCTCAGGCCAGTCGCCCATGGCAGTGCTTGAACTTCTCGCCCGAGCCGCAGGGGCAGGGGTCGTTGCGCGACGGGTTGCCCCAGGTCGAGGGATCGTTCTCGTCAAAGCCCGGCGCGCGCGAGGTCGCCTCGCCGCCATCGGCTTCCTCATGCTCGGGCTGCATGGCGCGCTCGGTCTGGGCCTGCTGCGCCTGATAGTCGCGGATCATCTGCTCGCGCTCTTCATCGGTCAGCGGACGGATGCGAGCCAGCTGCTGGGTCACGTCGACGCGCAGACCGTCCAGCATGTTCTCGAACAGCTGGAAGCCCTCGGTCTTGTATTCCGACAGCGGGTCGCGTTGCGCATAGCCACGGAAGCCCACGACGCTGCGCAGATGCTCCAGCGTCACCAGATGCTCGCGCCATTTGCCGTCGATCTGCTGCAGCAGGATCTGCTTTTCGATCTGACGCATGTTTTCCGGGCCGAATTGCTCGGCCTTCTGGTCCATATAGGCGTCGACGGCCTGTTCGATGCGCTCTTTCATCGTCTCGTGGTCGACGCCGTCCTCTGCCGCCCAGTCGGCGACGGGCAGGTCCATGTTCAGCTTCTCGATCAGCTGCGCCTTCAGGCCCGCAGTGTTCCACTGCTCCGCATAGCTGCGCGGCGGCAGATGCTCGTCGATCAGATCCTCGATCACCTGATCGCGCATGTCGCGGGTGATCTCGCCCACTTCCTCGGTCTGCATGATCTCAAGGCGCTGGCTGAAGATCGCCTTGCGCTGGTCGTTCATCACGTCATCGAATTTCAGCAGTTGCTTGCGGATGTCGAAGTTGCGGCCCTCGACCTTCGCCTGCGCGCGCTCCAGCGACTTGTTGACCCAGGGGTGAACAATGGCCTCGCCTTCCTTCATGCCCAGCGTCGACAGGACCTTGTCGAGACGTTCCGAGCCGAAGATGCGCATCAGGTCGTCTTCCAGCGACAGGAAGAACAGCGAGCGGCCGGGGTCGCCCTGACGGCCCGAGCGGCCGCGCAGCTGGTTGTCGATGCGGCGGCTTTCGTGACGCTCGGTGGCCAGAACGAAGAGGCCACCCGCCGCCTGAACTTTTTTCTTGGCGGCTTCGACCTCGGCCTCGACCTGGGCGCGCACCTCGTCGGGATGCGCCTCGGGGTTCTTGGCGAGTTCCTCCATCACCTTCATCTCGACGTTGCCGCCCAGCTGAATGTCGGTGCCGCGACCGGCCATGTTGGTCGCAATCGTCACCGCGCCCATCTTGCCCGCATCGGCGACGATCTGGGCTTCCCGCTCATGCTCGCGCGCGTTCAGCACGTTATGGGGGATGCCCGCCTGCTTCAGCATCTGCGACAGCATCTCGGATTTCTCGATCGAGGTGGTGCCGACCAGCAGCGGCTGGCCGCGCTCCTGCGCCTCTTTGATCGCCTCGATGACGGCGGTGTATTTCTCGGCGGCGGTGCGATAGACGCGGTCGTGTTCGTCGATCCGCTGCACGGGGCGGTTGGTCGGAACCTCGACCACGCCCAGCTTGTAGATTTCGGCGAATTCCTCGGCCTCGGTCGCGGCGGTGCCGGTCATGCCCGACAGTTTCGCGTAAAGGCGGAAATAGTTCTGGAAGGTGACCGAGGCCAGCGTCACGTTCTCGGGCTGGATCTTCACGCCTTCCTTGGCCTCGATGGCCTGATGCAGACCGTCCGACAGGCGGCGCCCAGCCATCATCCGGCCGGTAAATTCGTCGATCAGGACGATCTCGTCATCGCGCACGATGTAATGCTGGTCGCGCTGGAACAGCTTGTGCGCCCGCAGCGCCTGGTTGACATGGTGGACGATGGTCGTCGATTCCGGGTCATAAAGCGTCTGGCCTTCCGGCAGCACGCCCGCCTTCTGCAGGATCTGTTCAAGGAATTCGTTGCCATCCTCGGTGAAGGTGGCGTTGCGGGACTTTTCGTCCAGCTTGTAATGCTCTTCCGACAGCTGCGGGATATAGTGATCCAGTGCCTTGTAAAGCTCGGACCGGTCCTGCGAGGGGCCCGAGATGATCAGCGGCGTCCGCGCCTCGTCGATGAGGATACTGTCGACCTCGTCCACGATGGCAAAGAAATGCCCGCGCTGGACCATCTGGTCGATCGAGCCTTTCATATTGTCGCGCAGATAGTCGAAGCCCAGCTCGTTGTTGGTCGCATAGGTGACGTCGGCCCGATAGGCGGCGTGCTTTTCGGCATCATCCTGGAACGGATAGACGACGCCCGTGGTCATGCCCAGCTGCGCAAAGACCTTGCCCATCCAATGCGCGTCGCGCTTGGCCAGATAGTCGTTGACGGTGACGACATGGACGCCCTTGCCCGCCAGCGCGTTCAGATAGGCCGGGAAGGTCGCGACAAGGGTCTTGCCCTCACCGGTCTTCATTTCGGCAATATTGCCCTGATGCAGGAAGATGCCGCCCAGTAGCTGGGTGTCGAAGGCGCGCAGGCCAAGGGCGCGGCGCGCAGCCTCGCGGCAGTTGGCGAAGGCTTCGGGCAGAAGCGTGTCCAGGTTCTCGCCGGACTGGGCGCGGCCCTGCAGCTCGCGCGTCTTGCCAATCAGATCGGCGTCGGACATGTCCTTGAACTTCGGCTCAAGCGCATTGACCTGCGCAACGATGGGACGAGCCGCTTTCACTTTACGGTCATTGGGCGTGCCAAAGACCAGTTTAGCCAAATTTCCGATGCCGAGCATGTGAACCTTCAAAATCGCGTATCTGGTGATGCGCCGGGTATAGGCCCACTTGCCGGAACCATTCGCCTTGCCCTATCAACGGGCCAGAAAAACGGCGACGGGCGCGCATTTTCGGTTGTGCCGGATGTATGCCCCGTATGCTGCGCTGTCAACGCTTGCGCCCGTTCACCGATGCGTGGACCGTGCGTATCAACGGGGGATAACCTATGCTGAAACCGCTTCTTGCCGCATCGGCCATTCTGGCTGGCGGGCTGACCCCCTGGGCCGTGATGGCGCAGGATGCCGATACCGTGGTCGCAACCGTCAACGGCGATACCATCACTTTGGGTCAGATGATCGCGATGAAAGAGGCGATGGGCCATGACGCCGCCGCCAATCTGCCCGCCAGCGCGCTGTGGGATCTGATGCTGGACCAGATGATCCGCCAGACCGCCGTGTCGCAGGTGGTCAAGGACGATCTGAAGCCGCGCGATGCCGCCGCCCTTGAAAACGAACGCCGTGGCTTCCTGGCCGGTGTCGCGCTGGAGCGGGTCGCCGCCGCCGATCCGACCGAAGAGGAAATGCGCGCGCTTTACGACAAGACCTTCAACGGCGAGGCCGGACCCAAGACCGAATATAATGCCGCCCATATCCTTGTGAAAACCAAGGAAGAGGCTGATGAGATCGCCAAGCAGCTGAAAGAGGGCGCTGATTTCGGCACTCTGGCGACCGAGAAATCGACCGACAACTCGGGCCCCAACAAGGGCGATCTGGGCTGGTTCCAGGCCGAACAGATGGTCCCGCCCTTCGCCGAGGCGGTAAAGACGCTGAAGAAGGACGAGATCTCGGCCCCGGTCGAGACGCAGTTCGGCTGGCATGTCATCAAGCTGATCGACAGCCGTGACGTGCAGGCTCCGGGCTTTGACGAAGTGAAAGAACAGATTGCGCTTCAACTGCGTCGTGAGAAAGTACAGGCCGAGATCGACAAGCAGGTCGAAGCGGCCAAGATTGAAAAGACCGAGGGGCTGAACCCCGATCTGCTGAACGACACCAAGATCTTTGGGGAATGAACATGGCCAAGGACAAAAGCAAGGCTGCCGAGAAGGCCAAAGCTGCCGACAAGGGCAAGGGCGACAAGCTGAAGGCGCTGCGCAAGAAGGTGAAGAAGCTGAAGGCGGCCGTTGAAACCGCCGCCAGCACCGCCGTCGAGGCGGTGATCGAGACGCCTGCCGCTGCCGTTGCGGCGGTCTCGGCCAAGGTGTCGGGCAAGCAGGTCTCGCCTCTGGCACCGGCGTCTTTCCCGCGACTGCCCGATATTGCCGGCGTTGAATTTGCCGCTGGCGCGGCTGGCGTGAAGTATCAGAACCGCACCGATGTGATGCTGGCCCGTCTGGCGCCCGGCACGGCGGTGGCGGGGGCCTTCACCCGGTCCTCGACCCGGGCGGCCTGCGTGCTGGACTGTCAGGCCAAGCTTGCGGGCAAACCCGACCAGACCAAGGGCGCGGCGATCATCGTGAACTCGGGCAACGCCAACGCCTTCACCGGCGCCAAGGGGCAAGAGGCTGTCGACGCGGTGACCGGCGCGGTGGCGAAAAGCCTTGGCGTGCCGCGTGAGCGGGTCTTCTCTTCCTCGACCGGCGTGATTGGCGAGCCGCTGCCTGCCGACCGCATCGTCGCGGCCATCGGCGGGCTGGTCGGCAAGCTTAGCGTTGGTGGGGCGGCCGAGGCCGCAAAGGCCATCATGACCACCGACACCTTCCCGAAAGGGGCGGCAGCCGAGATCGAGGCCGAAGGCGGCACCATCCGCATCGCCGGGATCGCCAAGGGTTCGGGCATGATCGCGCCCGATATGGCGACGATGCTGGTCTATATCTTCACCGACGCGAAGATCTCGCCCGAGATGCTGCAGAAGATCCTGTCCTCGCATATGGACGCGACCTTTAACGCGATCACCGTCGACAGCGACACCTCGACCTCGGACGCGCTGATCCTGGCGGCGACCGGCAAATCCGAGGCGCAGCCCATCACCGATTTGCGCTCGCGCACCGCGCGCGCCTTCAGCAAGGCGCTGAAAGAGGTGATGCTGGATCTGGCGCAGCAGGTCGTCAAGGACGGCGAAGGCGCGACCAAATTCGTCGAGATTCAGGTCACCGGTGCCGCGACGGCGGGCGATGCCTCGCGCGTGGCCATGGCGATTGCGAATTCGCCGCTGGTCAAGACGGCCATCGCAGGCGAAGACGCGAACTGGGGCAGGGTGGTGATGGCCGTCGGCAAATCCGGCGCCAATGCCGACCGCGATAAGCTGACCATCCGCTTCGGCGACATCACTGTGGCCGAGAACGGCTGGCGCGCCCCCAGCTACAGCGAGGCCGCGACCAGCGCCTATATGAAGCGCGACAATCTGGTCATCGGCGTCGATCTGGGGCTCGGCAAGGGCAAGCGGACCGTCTGGACCTGCGACCTGACGCATCGCTATATCGACATCAACGCCGATTACCGGTCCTGATCCGGTGAAGGTTCTGCTTGTTGCAGCGGTCGCCCTGATCGACAAGGACGGCCGCGTCCTTCTGGCGCAGCGCCCCGAGGGCAAGTCCCTCGCGGGCCTGTGGGAGTTTCCCGGCGGCAAGGTCGAGCCCGGAGAGACGCCCGAGGCCGCGCTGATCCGCGAATTGCATGAGGAGCTGGGGATCAACACCTGGTCCTCATGCCTCGCGCCCCTGACCTTCGCCAGCCACAGCTATGATGATTTCCATCTGCTGATGCCGCTTTTCGCCTGCCGCAAGTGGGAGGGCATCCCCCACCCGCGCGAGGGGCAGGTGCTGGCCTGGGCGCATCCGCGCGATTTCGGCAACTATCCGATGCCGCCCGCCGACCTGCCGCTGGTGCCGATCCTGCGGGACTGGCTGTGACCGGCCGAGGCCCCAGGGTTGCAATCATGCAATAGTCTGCCCCTCAAGAGAAATATCTGGTTAACAGATTACACATTTGTGTAATTCTTAATCTGCACAGGAGGAGAATTGGGCATGATTCGCACGATCACGATCGGTAGCTGTATTTCTGTCCAGGGTGTCTTTGAGCGTCAGGTTTCCAACGGCAACATTATCGTGCGCGTCGGCAACAAGACCTATGAAGGCAAGCCGGTCGGGCTGCACTAAGCCAAGCCGGAACAGACAGACCATACACCACAAAAGATTACGAGGCTCCTTTCGGAGCCCCGTTCTTTTTGGGTGGGATGGGGAGGTGGCACCAGCTTAAAGCTGGCGCTGCACTTCCTCGCGCTCGAAGATCTCGATGACATCGCCCTTGCGGATGTCGTCGTAATTCTCGAAGGCCATGCCGCATTCCTGACCGGACTGGACTTCCTTGACCTCGTCCTTGAAGCGCTTGAGCGTCTTCAGCGTGCCCTCATGGATCACCACGTTGTCGCGTAGCAGACGGACGCCAGCCGAGCGGCGAGCGACGCCTTCGGTGACCAGACAGCCTGCGACGTTGCCCACGCCCGAGACACGGAAGACTTCGCGGATCTCGGCATAGCCGATGAAGTGTTCCTTGACTTCGGCCGACAGCAGGCCCGACGCAGCGGCTTTGATGTCATCCACCAGATCATAGATGATCGAGTAATAGCGGATCTCGACACCCTTCTGGTTCGCGCTGGCGCGCGCCGGGGCATTGGCACGGACGTTGAAGCCGATGACCGGGGCCTGGCTGGCTTCGGCCAGACCGATATCGGATTCGGTGATCGCGCCGACGCCATAGTGCAGCACGCGCACGCGGACCTCGTCGTTGCCGACTTTTTCCAGCGCCTGAACGATCGCTTCGGCCGAGCCCTGCACGTCCGCCTTCACCACCACCGGCAGTTCGGCGACCGACTGGTCGGCTTTCGCCTTGGCCAGCATCTGGTCCAGTGTGATCGCGGCACCGGCTGCGGCACGTTTGTCCTTGGCGGCGTTGATGCGGTAATCCGCAATCTCGCGCGCCTGCGCTTCGGTCTCGACCACGTTCAGCACGTCACCCGCTTCGGGCGTGCCGTTCAGGCCCAGAACCTCGACCGGGACCGAGGGACCCGCTTCGTCGACGCGGTCGCCCTTGTCGTTGATCAGCGCGCGGACCTTGCCCCACTGTTCGCCGACGACGAAGATGTCGCCGCGCTTCAGCGTGCCGTTCTGCACCAGAACCGTCGCCACGGGGCCACGGCCCACGTCAAGCTGTGCCTCGATCACCGCGCCCTGAGCCGGGCGTTCGGGGTTCGCGGTCAGTTCAAGGATTTCCGACTGCAGCGCGATGGCTTCCAGCAGTTGATCCAGACCCTGACCGGTCTTGGCCGAGATCTCGACGTCCTGCACATCGCCCGACATCGCCTCGACGACGACTTCGTGCTGCAGCAGGTCCGTGCGGACTTTCTGCGGGTTCGCGGTCGGCTTGTCGATCTTGTTGATCGCGACGATCATCGGAACCTTGGCCGCCTTGGCGTGATTGATCGCCTCGACCGTCTGCGGCATCACGGCGTCATCGGCCGCAACCACCAGCACGACGATATCGGTCACCTGCGCACCACGGGCACGCATCGAGGTGAACGCGGCGTGGCCGGGGGTGTCGAGGAAGGTCAGCAGCGAGCCGTTCTTCGCCTTCACCTGATAGGCACCGATGTGCTGGGTGATCCCGCCCGCTTCGCCGGAAACGACGTTCGCGTTGCGGATCGCATCCAGAAGCGAGGTCTTGCCGTGGTCGACGTGGCCCATGATGGTCACGACCGGAGGCCGCGACTGCAGATCCTCGGGCTTGTCGACGACGGTGTCGATGACCTGTTCCACGTCCGAATCCGACACGCGGATCGTCTTGTGGCCGAATTCCTCGATCACCAGTTCGGCGGTGTCGGCGTCGATTGCCTGGTTCGCCGTGACCATCATGCCCATGCGCATCAGCGACTTGATGACGTCAGGCGTACGCTCGGCCATGCGGTTGGCCAGTTCCGAGACCACGATGGATTCGGGCAACTGGACGTCGCGGGCCTGTTTTTCGGCGCGCATATTGCCGCCCATCGCCTTTTGACGGGCTTTTTCCTGCTTGCGCTTCATCGCCGCGATCGAGCGCTGGCGGCCGCCTTCGCCGTCGCCAAGCGCCTGGTTGATCGACAGCTTGCCGGTCGTGCGGCGGTTGTCGTCACGTGCCTTGTTACGGCTGTCGCGGTCATCGCCGGCGCCACGACCGTCGCGGTCACGCTCGGTCTTGCGCGGAGCTGCGGTGCTGACGCCCTTGGTCTCGGCGCGAGCGGCAGCAGCCTCGACAGCGGCGCGGTCCGGAACAGCGGGCTTTTCGCCCGGAGCCGCGGGCTTCGCGCGTGCATCGGTCTTGGCGCGTGCGGCAGGCTGGGCGGCGGCGCGCTGTTCGCTTTCGCGGGCGCGCTGCTGAGCCTCGGCCGCTTCACGGACGCGACGCTCTTCTTCTTCGGCCTTTAGGCGAAGGGCCTCTTCACGCTCACGCTCTTCGCGCTCGCGGGCCTCAAGCTCGGCCCGGCGGCGTTCGCGTTCTTCCTCGCGTGCCTTTTCGTCGGCCTCGCGCTGTGCGGCCTCATCGGCCTCGCGGGCCTTGGCGGCGCGCAGGGCGGCCATACGGCGTTCCATCTCGGCGTCCGAGATGCCAGCCGGGCGTTTGGAAGGATCGCCGGAAACCGCCGAGGGTGACCCCGAACGGCCGCCGCCCGCACCGGTCTTGCCCGGCACGACGACGCGCTTGCGCTTGGTCTCGACGACCACATTATGGGTCCGGCCGTGGCTGAAGCTTTGCTTCACACTGCCCGAACGGCCAGAGCCGCCACCAAGACCCAAGGGTTTCTTACCGTCGTTATCGCTCATTCCGATCTTCATTCCTTCCCGGCGGAAACATCGCCGTCATGCCCGCGCAGACCATTCAGTCTGCTCGCGTCCCTGATCAGTTTGTCAGTCAGGCCCCCCGGCGCAAGCGCGCTGTGTATGACATGATCGCGCCCAAAGGACAAACCCAATTCTGATGCGGTCAGACAACCGAACCACCGCCCACCGGGCGGCGTCCACAGCTTGCCTTTTCCGCGTTCCGAGCCATCGCTCGCCTGCAACAGGACTTTGGCCTTTCCGTTGGCCAGCCAGTCCTTGACCTTCTCGAAGCCTGCCACCGCAAGCCCGGCCTTCCGGGCCAGCGATAATGTGTCGGTGACACGTCGCGCAAGCCCTGCTTCTATCATCGCCAGCAACTCGGGCGGGGCCTTGACCTGAGCCTTGGCCCCGCGCGAGAAAAGTCCCTTGCCCGCCGCCTTGTCCAGCGCAGCACGGTCCGAGATCACCCAAAAGCCGCGACCAGGCAGCTTTTCGGCAAGGTCGGGGACGACCTCGCCTTCGGGGCTGGCCACGAAACGGATCAGCCCAGCCCTTGGCTGGACCTCACCCGTGACGATGCAGCGCCGTTCAGACGTCTCGCGGTCCTTGGTCAGTCCCCCGCGTGTCATGCTTCTCCCGGGGCGTTACACCCCGGCCTCCTGACCTTCGTCCTCGTCACCGGCTTCGCCATCGGCATCTTCCTCGGCAGCCTTCTCCAGCTCGCTCGGGTCGACCCAGCCCAGCATGACGCGTGCGGTCATGATCATGGTCTGGGCGTCTTCCAGGCTGACAGAGTAAGGCTCAAGCAGCCCTTCGTCCTTCTTGCGCTGACCGTTTTCGGTGGTCCAGCCGCCGGCCAGTTCCCAGTCGGCGCAGGTCGCGAAATCTTCCAGCGTCTTCACGCCGTCCTTGGCCAAAGCCTCGACCATCTGCGGGGTCAGCCCTTCGAATTCGATCAGGCTGTCTTCCGCACCAAGGGCACGGGCGTTTTCCAGAGCGGCACGATTGACCGCCTCCAGATGCTCGCGTGCACGGGTCTGCAGTTCTTCGGCAGTGCCTTCATCGACGCCTTCGATGGACAGCAGTTCGTCCAGATCGACGTAGGCGACTTCTTCAAGGTTGGTAAAGCCTTCTGCCACCAGAAGTTGGGCAAAGAACTCGTCCAGATCAAGAGCGTCGACAAAGAGTTTTGTCCGCGCGTTGAATTCAACCTGACGACGCTTCGATTCCTCTTCCTCGGTCAGGATGTCGATATCAAGGCCGGTCAGCTGCGAGGCAAGGCGCACGTTCTGGCCGCGACGGCCAATGGCCAGCGACAGCTGTTCGTCGGGCACCACGACCTCGATCTTGTTGGCCTCTTCGTCGAAGACGACCTTGGCGACCTCGGCAGGCTGCAGCGCGTTCACCAGGAACGTCGCCTGATCGTCCGACCACGGAATGATGTCGATCTTTTCGCCCTGAAGCTCACCCACGACCGCCTGCACGCGCGAGCCGCGCATACCGACGCAGGCGCCGACCGGGTCGATCGAGTTGTCATAGCTGATGACCGCGATCTTGGCGCGCGACCCCGGATCGCGGGCGCAGGCCTTGATCTCGATGACGCCGTCATAGATCTCCGGCACTTCCATCTTGAAGAGCTCGGCCATGAACTGCGGATCGGTGCGCGACAGGAAGATCTGCGGGCCACGGGTCTCGCGGCGGACGTCCTTCACATAGGCGCGGATGCGGTCGTTCGGGCGATAGCTCTCGCGGCCGATCTTTTCATTGCGGCGCAGGATGGCTTCGCCACGGCCCACATCGACGATGATGTTGCCATATTCCTCGCGCTTGACGACGCCGTTGATGATGGTACCGGCGCGGTCCTTGAATTCTTCATACTGGCGGTCACGCTCGGCCTCGCGGACGCGCTGCAGGATGACCTGCTTGGCCGATTGCGCGGCGATGCGGCCCAGCTCGACCGGGGGCACCTGCTCCTGGAAGACGTCGCCGATCTGCGGGCCGCCCACGAAGCTTTCGACCTTCGCGCCGTCGCGGGTCCAGTAGCTGTCGGATTTCTTGCTGGCTTCGAAATAGGGCTTCGCCTGATCGATGGTCAGCTGCGCCTGATAGTTCTCGACCTCTTCATCGGCGACGACGGTGCGGACGCGGGTGAAGGTGGCGTTGCCATTCTTGCGGTCGATCTGGACGCGAATGTCCATTTCCGAGCCATAGCGCGACTTCGCAGCGCGCGCGAGGCTGTCTTCCATGGCCTCGATCACCAGATCGGGATCGATCATCTTCTCGCGTGCGACAGCTTCGGCGGTCTGCAGCAGCTCAAGCTGGTTGGCAGAGGTGATGGCCATTGGTCACTCCTTCAGGTCGGCGGCGTCGCCGTCTTCGGTTTCGATTTCGTCAAAGATGGTTTCATCCAGATTGTCGATCTGGACGCCCGAATCCTTCTTCTGCTTCAGCATCTCGGCGATCAGCTCATCGGTCAGGACAAGCTTCGCATCCGAGAGCAGGTCGAAGTTCAGCCCGATGGTGCCTTCTTCGATGTTCAGCAGCACTTCCTCACCCTCGACACCGGCCAGAACGCCCTTGAAGCGCTTGCGCCCGTCGATGGGCTGGTTGGTTTCCAGACGGACCTCATAGCCCTCGAAGGTCTCGAAGTCCTTGAGGCGCGTCAGCGGCCGGTCGATGCCGGGGCTGGAGACCTCAAGATGATAATTGTCCTCGATCGGGTCTTCGACATCCAGAACGGCCGAAACGGCGGTCGAGATATCGGCACAATCATCGACATTGATCCCGCCCTCGGGACGGTCGGCCATGATCTGCAGCGTGGCGGTCTTGCCGCCCTGCAGGCGCACGCGCACCAGTTCGAACCCAAGGTCTTCGATGACCGGGCCGATGATCTCGGCCAGACGCCGGTCGATGGCGGTCTTGGCAATGAGTTCGGTCATGGTGACTCCAAATACAAAAAACGGGCCCTTGCGGCCCGTGCGACTTACCGGTGGGCAGGTTGTGGAAGCCTGCGCCGCTGTTGAGTGGCATATAGGGGCGAATCTGCGCGAATGCAAGGAAAAGCCGCATGCGGTCGGAATCGCCTTGCCGGGTCACCGGTCGGGGGCGGCGATGCCTAGCGCAGGACGCCTGCATCATCGTCGCGCATCCCGTCCATCACACGCACCAGTTCCAGCGCGATTCGCGGCTCGCTGAGCGCATGACCCGAGGCTGCGACCATGCGCAGCTGCGCCCGTTGCCAACCCTCGGCCAGCTCCCATGCGGTCTGCGGCGGGCAGACCATGTCATAGCGCCCCTGCACGATCACCGCCGGAATATGCTCGATCATATGGCGGTCGCGCAGCAACTGCCCTTCCTCAAGGAAGCAGTTGTTGACGAAGTAATGGTTCTCCAGCCGGGCGAAGGCGCGGGCGTAATCGGGCGGGGCATTGCTGCCCCCGGCAATCTCGAGCCCCGCCAGCGAGTTTTCCCAGCTGAGCCAGGGCAGCGAGAAGCGCACCTCTTCCGAACGGTCGCCGCTGAACAGCCGCCGGTGATAGGCGCCGATCAGATCGCCGCGCTCATCCTCGGGGATCAGGCGAGTGAACTCGGCCCAGCGGTCGGGGAAGAAGCGGGCCACGCCGCCGCCATAGAACCAGTCCAGCTCGCGCTTGCGTGCCAGAAAGACGCCGCGCAGCACCAGCGCGGTCACCGCATCCGGCGCGGCCTCGGCCGCCGCAATCGCCAGCGTCGCCCCCCAGCTGCCGCCGAACAGGATCGAGCGCTCGATCCCCAGCTCGCGCCGGATCAGGGCGATGTCGTCCAGCAAATGCTGGGTGGTATTCGCCTCGATCGAGGCATGCGGCCGCGACCGCCCGCAGCCGCGCTGGTCAAACAGCACGACGCGATAGGCCGAAGGGTCGAAAAAGCGGCGCATATAGGGGCTGCACCCGCCGCCCGGGCCGCCATGCAGGACGATGACGGGAGTGCCCAGGGGATTGCCGCTCTGCTCCAGATAGATCTGGTGACCATCGCCCACATCGATCATGCGCTGGTCGAAAGGCTCGACCATCGGATGAAGTTTGCCCTGCGACGGACCCCCGCCGATTTGCCCTGCCAATCTGTCCATGACATCACTATACAGCGCCGCGCACGCGCCCGCCACATGAAGGACGGCACATGACCGAAACGACAGCACAAAGCAGCATCGATCCCGCCGAGGTCGCCAAGTTTCAGGCAATGGCCCGGGAATGGTGGGACCCGAACGGCAAATTCAAGCCGCTCCACATGCTGAACCCGACGCGGCTGGACTATGTCACCGCCCAGATCGCCGCGCGTTTCGGTCGCGACCTGAAACAGCCCCGCCCGTTCGAGGGGCTGAGCCTCCTCGACATCGGCTGCGGCGGCGGCCTCATGGCTGAACCGATGGCCCGACTTGGGGCAAAGGTCACCGGCGCGGATGCGGCCGAACTCAACATTTCGGTTGCAAGCCTTCATGCCGCCGAACAGGGGCTCGACATCGACTACCGCGCCACCACCGCCGAAACGCTTCTGGCGGAAGGGGCCGGTTACGACGTCGTCCTCGCCCTCGAAATTGTCGAGCATGTTGCGGTCCCGGCCGAATTCATCGCCACCTGCCAGGCATTGACGCGACCCGGAGGCATGCTGATCGCCTCGACCCTGAACCGCACCGCCCGCAGCTTCGCAGCCGCCATTGTCGGCGCCGAATGGATCATGCGCTGGCTGCCGAAGGGCACACATGACTGGCAGCGTTTCATCACGCCCGCCGAACTCTCGCAAATGATAAGCGCCACTGGCCTCCAGCCCGTCGACAGCTGCGGCATGGTCTTCAACCCGCTGGGCTGGAGCTGGTCGCTCTCACACCGCGACCTCTCGGTAAACTACCTCATCACCGCCCTGCGCGACGCCTGAGGCTCGCAAACTTCTCTGTTGCCCAAATACCCAAAAAGACGCCAGCCCGACGCCGACGCCTCAGCGCGGCGTCTGGCGCAGCGTCTCTTCCAGCTGCTTGCGCAGCATCCGCAGCACGGGCAGGGCGGCGCGCACCCGGTCCGCGCCCACATCCCGCACCACATCGGCGATTCGCGGCATGAATGAGGCCAGCGCCGCATCCCGCGCCGCGCGGCCCGCCGGGCTGATCGCCACGAACTTGCGCCGCGCGTCGTCCCAGTCGGGGCGGATATGGACATGCCCGGCCCATTCCAGCCGCGATAGCGTGTTGGTCATCGCGCCACGCGTCACATGGAACGCCTCGGCCAGTTCGGCGGGGCTGCGCTCGACATTCAGATGCGCCAGCAGGTTCAGGACCGAGAAATGCGAAATCTGCATCCCCTTCGGCAGCGATTTCCCGATCAGGTCACGCGCCAGCTGCTCCGAGATGAACACCTCCGAGATCAGGCTGGCCGCCAGCGCATCGGCCGGCTCATCCGCCTGCGGGGGCGGACTGGAAATCTGCTTTTCAGTCATGGGCCTAGAAAATCGCGATCATGCGTCAGGGATGGGATGCGGGACCGTGCCTCAAGGACGGCCCTGGGGTCAAGCTCGACGATGGCGATGCCGGGCTCTTCCCCTGCGTCGACCAGCACTTTGCCCCAGGGGTCAACGGCCAGGGAATGGCCATGGCTGCGCCGCGGCCTGCCGCCCTTGGACAGCCGGCGCGGATGGGTCCCGCATTGGGCGGGGGCCAGCACATAGCTGCCATTCTCGATGGCGCGGGCGCGCAGCAGCACCTCCCAATGGGCCGCGCCGGTGGTGTCGTTGAAGGCGGCGGGCACGGTCAGCACCTCGGCCCCGGCCTGCGCCAGCGCACGGTAGAGGGCGGGAAAGCGCACATCGTAACAGATGGTCATGCCCAAAGGCGCGGGGCCCTCGGCCAGCACCGCCCGCTCACCCGGGCGGAACGCGGCCGACTCGCGATAGCTCTCGGTCTCCGAAATCACCACGTCGAACATATGCAGCTTGTCATAGCGCGCGACGATCTCGCCCTTGGGCGAGATCAGGAAGCTGCGGTTGACATGGCGGGCCTCATCCTCAGCCTCGCTTTTCAGCGAAAGCGAGCCGATCAGCAGCCAGATCCCCAACTCGGCCGCATCGGCGCGCAGGGCGGCAAGGGTCGGGTCCTCGGCCTCGGTGCGCAGGACGCGGGCCTGCGTTGCGCGGTTCGCGCCCAGAAGGTTCGTGGCCTCGGGCGTCAGCACGAAGCCTGCGCCCGCCGCTGCGGCCTCACGGATCAGCGCGCGCGTCACCGGCAGGTTCGCCGCCGGATCGTCCGAGACGTTCAGCTGGACCAGCCCGGCCTTGACGGGCTGCCAGTCGCTCATGCCGCAAGCCCCAGCAGACCGTCGAGCTTGCCCTCGCGCTCCAGCGCATGCAGATCGTCACTGCCGCCCACATGTTGCCCGTCGATGAAGATCTGCGGCACCGAGCGTCGCCCGCCCGCGCGTTCCATCATGGCAATGCGCAGGGACGGATCGGCACCGACATCGGTTTCCTCGAAGGCGACGCCCTTGCGGGTCAGCAGGGCCTTCGCCGCAAGGCAATAGGGGCAGGTGCGTGTGGTATAGATTTCGACCTTGGCCATGATCGTTCGGCTCCGTGGGTGGATATATGTTTCCCCTTATCTAGGTGTCCTTGACCGCGCGCGCCAGCACCAGCACCGAGACCTGCCCCGCACCTGCGGCCACCAGCGCCTCGGTCGCCACAGCCAGCGTCGCGCCCGAGGCCATGACGTCATCGACCAGCAGCACGGGCTTTCCCGCAATTGCCTGCAGCGCGCCCGCGCGCAGGGTGATCGAGCCCTGCTGGTTCAGCGCCCGCGCCGCGAAATCAGCCTGACCCTGCGATGGAGTATAGCGGGCGCGGCGCAAAAGATCGGGCGCATGCACCAGCCCATGCGTCAAAGCGACGCGCCGCGACAGCATCGCCGCCTGATTGAACTTGCGCATCATCAGACGACGCGGATGGATCGGCACCGGCGTCACCACCATTCCCGGCTTGATGAGCGACTCCCCCACCCGCGCCAGCCAGACCCCAAGCGCCGGGACCAGATCCAGCCGGTCGCCATGCTTCAGCATCATCGCAAGCTTGCGCCCCGTGCCGCGATAGACCAGCACCGCCCGCCCGTCCTGCCAGGGTCGGGGGATTGCCAGGCAATCGTCGCAATGCACTGGACCCGCATCCTCACCCGGAGGCAGGGGCACGCCGCATTGCGCGCAGGAATGCGCGTTGATGAATTCCGTGTCTTGCCAGCAGGTGCCACACAGCGCCCCTTCCTCGACCACCGGCTCGGCGCAGCCAAGGCATTGCGGCGGAAAGAACAACCGCAATGCGCCTTTCATCAGGGCCTGAACCACCCTATGTTCCCCTCCAACATGCAGACCGTCCCATCCTCTCAGAGCCCGAAGCTGACAGATCGCCCCGCACTTGAGCGGAACCGCGTCCGGTCCCGTAAACTGGGGACGGTCGATTTCCTGCATCGAATCGCCGCCGATGAGATCGAGGATAGGCTCTCCGAGATTAACAGATCGTTTAACGACGTGGCGATTGTCACCGGCCACCCCGAGCTCTGGCAGGACTTCCGCCCCGGTGCCCGGATCGTGCCCGACACGCCGGTGCTGGACCTGCCGCTGGCCTCGTTCGATCTGGTGATCCACGCGATGGCGCTGCATTGGGCCGATGACCCCGTGGGCCAGCTGGTACAATCGGCGCGCGCGCTGCGCCCCGACGGGCTGCTGATCGCCGTCTGTCCCGGCGGCCAGACCCTGACCGAATTGCGCGACAGCCTGATGCAGGCCGAGACGCAGCTCACGGGCGGCCTCTCGCCTCGCGTCCTGCCGATGGGAGAGATCCGTGATCTGGGTGGGCTGATCGGGCGGGCAGGGCTGGCCTTGCCGGTGGCCGATCTGCTGACGCAGCGCGCCAGCTATCGCAACCTTGCACATCTGGCGCAGGATCTGCGCGGCATGGGCGAGGGGAACGCGCTTGCCCAACGTCTGCGCCGCGCGACCGCCCCCGGCGTGATGCGCAAAGCCGCCGAAATCTATGCCGGACGCTATGCCGATCCGGCTGATCCGACCCGGATCCGCGCCACTTTCGATCTGGTCTTTCTGACCGGCTGGGCGCCCGATCCCTCTCAACAGAAACCGCTTCGCCCAGGGACGGCCCGCACGGCCCTGGCGGATGCGCTTGCAGCGACAAGGAAGACGACGCCATGAGCCGCCCAGACCGCGCCCCCTCGGACCATCCCCAGATCGCGACCCCGCGCATCGGGGTGCTGATTGCGAACCTGGGCACGCCGGATGCCACGGATTACTGGTCGATGCGCCGCTATCTGAGCGAATTCCTGTCGGACAAGCGGGTGATCGACTATCCGGCGTGGAAATGGCAGCCTCTTCTGCAGGGGATCATCCTGTCGAAACGCCCCTTCACCTCGGGCGCAAACTATCGCCTGATCTGGAACAATGAGGCGAATGAAAGCCCGATGATGACCATCACCAAGCGCCAGGTCGCGGCGCTTTCGGCCGAGGCACAGCGGCGCTGGGGCGATCAGGTCATGGTCGATTTCTGCATGCGCTATGGCAACCCCTCGACGCCGGATGTGGTCGAACGGATGGTGAAGGCGGGCTGCCAGCGCATCGTCTTCCTGCCGCTTTATCCGCAATATGCCGGCGCGACGACGGCTACGGCGAATGACCAGTTCTTCCGCGCCCTGATGACGCAGAAATGGCAGCCTGCCGCGCGGACCGTTCCCGCCTATTTCGACCGCGAGGACTATATCGACGCGCTGGCGAATTCCGTCACGCAGGCCTTGGGCGGGCGCATTCCGCAGCGGCTGGTCGCCAGCTATCACGGCATGCCCAAGCGCTATCTGATGGAGGGCGACCCCTATCACTGCCAGTGCCAGAAGACCTCGCGCCTGCTGCAGGCCCGTCTGGGCTGGCCCGATGGGGTGATCGACACGACCTTCCAGTCGGTCTTCGGGACCGAGGAATGGCTGCGCCCCTACACCGTCCAGCATGTGGCCGAGCTGGCGAAGCAGGGGGTGACGGATATCGCCGTGATCTCTCCGGCCTTCGCGGCGGATTGCATCGAGACGCTGGAGGAAATCCAGGGCGAGATCCGCGAGGCCTATGAGCATGCCGGCGGCAAGGATTTCACCTATATCCCCTGTCTCAACGACAACCCCGACCATATCGCGATGCTGGCGAACCTTATCGGCGAAAACCTGTCGGGCTGGATATGAAAAAGGCCCCCGAAAGGGGGCCGTTTCCGTCGTTCCGGGCTGCGGTTACAGCAGCAGAACCTGCGTGCCCACATTGGTGAGCGCGAAGAGTTCCTGAATATGTTCGTTGTAAAGGCCGATGCAGCCGTTCGACGATTTCCGACCGATCTTGCGCGTGTCATGCGTGCCGTGGATGCGGTAATACTGCCAGCTGAGCCACAGCGCATGCGTGCCCATCGGGTTCAGCGGGTCGCCCGCAGGGACGAAATCCGGCCATTCCGGGTTCGCCTTCTTCATCGAGGGCGTCGGCGCCCAGGTCGGACCCTCGACCTTCTTGATGATCTCGGTGCGGCCGGTGCGGGTCAGCTCGGGGCTGACCGGGACCGAGGTCGGGAACAGGCGGTAGGTCTGCCCGTCTTCCCCCCAGTAATGCAGCGCGCGCGAGGTCAGGTCGACCAGCACCGCACCATTCGTCAGATTGGTGAAATAGGGCTGCCAGTCCTGCATGCGGAAGCTGGAGATGTTGCGCCGCGAATCCTGCTGCGAATCATATTGCACGACCCCGGCATCCGGGGTTGCGCCGCCGCCTGCACCCACCAGAGCCTGGCCGGTATAGGGGTCGATCGCCTGAGCAAGCGCGGGGCTGGCCAGACCGGCTGCGCCAATCGCGGCCGAAGTGGTCAGAAATGTCCGGCGCGACAGGTCCGGTTTTTTCTGGGTGGTCATCTCATGCTCCTGATAGGTGCCATAGCCGCTTGGCGCGGTCTGTGCGCGATGGGTAAGTATGTGCCTTCCTCAATTCTGCGCATTTACGCCCGTGCGCGAGTCTATGCAAATAAAACCAGCGCTATTGAGGCAACAGGGTTGATGCTTGTGACCTTCACGCAATCTTGGGTTTGATTGGGAACCGGCGCTTCGATATGCGTGTCACCAAAATATCATCCGGGACAGGAAATCATGCTGAAACTGAGCACTTTGGCCATTCTCTCTGTGCTGGCGCTTGCCGCTTGCCAGTCGCGTGGTCCGCAATTGGGTCCTGACGGGCAGCCGATTCCGGTCGCCTACAAGATCACCCCGCGCGATGAGGCCGAGATTCCGGCCCGCGTCATGGGACAGATCAACATGCTGCGCGCCAATGCCGGGCTGGCGCCGGTGGCCGAAAGCCAGCAGCTGAAGGCCGCTGCCGTGGCGCATGCGCGCGACATGTCGGCGCAGAACCGGGCCTGGCATTTCGGCTCGGACGCGTCCTCGCCGCTCGACCGGATCCGGCGTCAGGGCTACATGGGCCATCTGATCGGCGAGAACATCAGCGAGACCTATGAGAATGAGATGGTGACGCTGAACGCCTGGATGCAGACCCGCGATACCCGCGACATCATCATGGACCCGCGCGCGACCGAATTCGCCATCGGCTGGTATCAGGAGCCGTCGGGGAAAGTCTGGTGGGTTCTGCTGACCGGCGGAAACTTCAGCGCCTGATCTGAGGTTTTGCGCAATTCAGGGCGGTCGCGGCAGGTGCTGCGGCCGTCTTTTTTATTTCTGGCCAATAATCTGCGGGACGATTGGGGTAATCCGGTTTCGAAAGCGCATCTAAATATTTCGCATTGTTCGGCTAAATCGAGGCGGCGCGGAAAAGAAAAGGCGGGCTCGCGGCCCGCCTTCCTTTATCTGTCAGGCGTGCGGCCTTGTGCCGCCTGCCGTCACGGATAGATGAAAATCGGTACGCCCGGACGGACCATGGCGAAAATCTCTTCGATTTCCTGGTCGTTGACGGCGATGCAACCGGCGGTCCAGTCGGCACGGTTGATCGCGCGCCCCTCGGGGCCGAGGCCGTGGATGAAGATATCACCACCCGGACGACGGCCCGAGGCCGCCGCGAAGGCCACGTCTTCCGCCCGGGGGTAAGAGATCCCGACCGACAGGTGATAACGGCTTTGCGGGTTGAAGCGGTCGATGAAGAACATCCCCTCGGGTGTCTTGCCATCGCCTTCGAACCGTTTGGTTCCAACGGGTTGGTTGCCGAGGTTGATCTGATAGGTCTTCAGCACCGACTTGTCGCTGATCAGATACAGCTTGCGATCCGATTTCTTCACGACGATCTGCGTTACCGGCGGGCCGTCATAGCTGCGGAACTTGTTGACCGGTTGGTTCATGCCGCTGTCGCCGCTGCCGCAGCTTGCCACTACGGCAACACCAACCACCGCGATCAATGCGCGAAATGCCCTTATCATGACTGCCCTCTGCCCACGCGTTTGCGTTTCTGCTTTCCCCAAGAAATAGCACAGAGGTTAAAATTTCGCTAGCGTCGGCGGATTTTTGCTATTGTTTCGACATGGGGCGACCAGCGGAACTGATCGATCACGATTAGCTCTGCAATTTCATAGCCGTTGTCGGCCAGAATCCGCGCATCTCGGGCGAAAGTCACGGGATCGCAGCTGACCCAGGCCAGCACTGGAACCTTCGACTGCGCGATCTGGGCGGCCTGCGCCTCGGCACCAGTGCGCGGCGGGTCGATCACAATGGCGTGATAGGTCAGCTCGTCCGGCTGCAAGGGGCGGCGCGCAAGGTCGCGAACCTCGGTCGAGATTCGGTGCAGGCCCGCCGTATGCCGCCAGGCCGAATCGAGTGCTTTCAGCGGCGCGGCCAGCCCTTCGACGGCATGCACCTCGGCCGTTTCGGCAAGCGGCAGGGTGAAGGTGCCGATGCCCGAGAAGAGGTCCAGCACGCGGGGCGCATCGCCGACGAACTGGCGCACGGCACGGACCAGCGCAGCCTCGCCCTCGGCTGTGGCCTGCAGGAAGGCGGCGGGCGGCGGGACCACCTGCGCGCGGCCCATGGGCAGCGCGGGCGGGCGGCGGGTGATCGCCTCTCCGTCCCAGTCCAGCCGCGCCAGATCGCCCTCATCAGCCAGCGCCGCCAATGTCTGAAGAAGCTCCGGCGACATCGGCTTGCCGCCGCGCACGGCCAGATCAAGCCCTGCCGGGGTTTCGGTCACCGTCAGCGTCAGTTCCGCCTGACGCGAGGCGCCTGCAACGACGATCCGACGCAGCAGCGGGAAGGCCGCGACGATCGCCGGACGCAGGACCATGCAATCGCTCAGATCGGCGATGATCTCGGAGGCGCGGGCGTGAAAGCCCAGCAGCGCGCCCTTCTTGGTCCGCTTGCCCGACAGGACCGCCCGCCTGCGCGAACGTGGGGGCGAGACATGAACCTCGGACACCGGGGCCGACAGACCCTGCGCGCGCAGCGCCTCGGTCACGACGCCGACCTTCCAGGCGGTCACGAAATCCTCGGTCCCATGCATCAGCGAGCAGCCGCCGCAGGCGCGGTAATGCGGGCAGGGCGGGCGGATGCGCGTGGGTGATGGGGTCAGGATGCGCGGCGCAGCAATGCGGCCATCGACCGCCTCGCCCTCGATTTCCTCGCCCGGCAGGGTCAGCGCGGCCAGCGCGCGGTTGCCCTGCGCATCCAGCGCCACGCCGTCGCCGCGCCGCCCCAGACGTTCGACCGACCAGAGCGTCACTCGGCCGCCTCGGTCTTCGCGCTGTCCTCGTCGTCCTCGACCCCCAGGAAGCCGCCCGACTGGCGGTTCCAGTAGCGCGCATAGGTGCCGTCGCGGGCCAGAAGCTGGGCATGGCTGCCCTCTTCGACGATGCGCCCACCCTCCAGCACGATGATCCGGTCCAGCTCGGCGATGGTGGACAGGCGATGGGCAATCGCCAGCACCGTCTTGCCACGCATGGCGCGATGCAGCGCCTCTTGCACCTGCGCCTCGACCTCGCTGTCAAGCGCACTGGTGGCCTCGTCCAGCACCAGGATCGGGGCGTCCTTCAGCAGCGCGCGGGCCAGCGCGATGCGCTGGCGCTGGCCGCCCGACAGCTTGACGCCACGTTCGCCCAGATGCGCGTCATAGCCGGTCCGGCCCATGTGGTCGCGCAGGGTCAGGATGAAGTCATGCGCCTCGGCCGCGCGGGCGGCGGCGAAAATATCCTCATCCGTGGCATCGGGGCGACCGTAAAGGATATTGTCCCGTGCCGAGCGGTTGAACATCGCGGTTTCCTGCGTGACCATGGCGATGTTGCGGCGCAGGCTTTCCTGCGTGACCTGCCGCACGTCATGGCCATCGATCCGCACCGCACCTTTTTCGACGTCATAAAGGCGCAAAAGCAGCGCGACCATCGTCGACTTGCCCGCGCCGGACGCGCCGACGATACCGATTTTCTCACCCGCATGGACATGCAGGCCCAGATCGCGGATGCCGCCTTCGTCGCGGCCATAGGCGAAATCAACATGGTCAAAATCAACGCGCCCCTCGACCCGGCCCAGCACCAGCGCATCGGGCGCATCGGTCAGGGCATGCGGGGGCGAGAGGGTCTGCATGCCATCCTCGACCTCGCCGACCGAGCCCCAGACGCCCATCAGCGCCATGCTGACCCAGCCCGTCATCTGGCTCAGACGCATCGAGATTGCACCGGCCGCCGCGATGTCACCCGCCGTCGCCAGACCGTCGCGCCACAAAAGCAGCGTGCCGCCGATCAGCACGACCGGCAGCGCGCCTGCGACGAACATCAGCGAAAAGCGGAACCAGGTGCTGACGCGGCCAAAGTCCAGCGCGCGTTCGCGAAAGCCCGCCATGGCACCAAGCGCGGCGCGGTCCTCATGCTCGGCATGGGCGAAAAGCTTCACGGTCTTGATGTTGGTGATCGTGTCGACGACCTGACCCGTGACCATCGCGCGCGCCGAGGCACGCTGCTTCGAGCGTGAGCGGATCTTCGGCAGGAAGAAGCGGATCAGCACGAAATAGCTGAGCAGCCAGACGATCATCGCGACCGCGCCCCAGCCATCGACCGAGACCAGGAAGGCCGCCGAACCCAGGATCGAGGCCAGCGCGAAGGCCACCACGTTCACGAATTCGGTTGCGACATCGGTGACGGCGCGCGCGGTCTGGGTCTGTTTCTGGGCGATGCGGCCCGCGAAATCATTGTCGAAGAAGGTGACCGAATGCCCCATCGTCCAGCGGTGCAGGCGCGAGAGCACCAGCGGGAACAGGTTCGGCCCGATGATGACGCTGGAGGAGGCGGTCGAGAGCCCGAAGATCGCCGGTCGGATGATCAGGAAGAAGATCACGAACCCGGCGATCAGCGCGCCCTTTTCCGACAGGATGGCCTCGGGCGAGGTGCTGACGACGGCGTCGATCACCTTGCCCAGCATCACCGCCGAGATGATGTCGGCGATCCCCGCCAGCGCCGATGCGATGGCCGCGATCGTAAGCCCGCCCCAGGCACCCGACAGGCACCAGCGGAAGAAGGCAAGAAGCGTCCGCGGAGGGGGGCCATCGGCTGGCCGGAACGCGTCAATGAGTCTGGAGAAAAAATTATGCATGCTTAGCCTTGAACTGACCGCCCGGGATTTGGTTCCGAAAGGCCACGCGCAAGGCGGATCAGCTCGGATTTCGGGGCGGTGAAGCCGCTGTCGATCCAGTGATCCTCGGCGGCTCGAAGCGCGCGACCAAGGGCGGCGCCTTCAAGCTCTGGCATGAGATCTGCTGACTTCAGCGGAAATGACGATCCGGCCGCGCGCGCGATTGCGGCGGGCCAATCGGGTGAAGGGGTCTTGCCGGAAGCAAGGCCCAAAAGCGCCGCGTCGCGCGCGGCAGATGCGCCAAGCCGGTAGGCGGCGCGGTCGGGGGACCAGTCTGCGGCCTTGTGCAGATCTTGAAGGTAGCGGTCCTGCGACTTGCCCAGCCGCAGGTCCTCGAGCGGATGCGCGGCACCCAGCAGCGCCAGCCGCCGCAGCCAGCCGCCATCGCCATCGGGCCGGGTCCCGGCGTCTGCCTCGGCGCGGATCAGCGCCGGGATCGCGGAAGCATCGGCACCGGGCAGGATCTGCGCCAGCACGCCGCTGTCCTGCATCAGCCGCAGGGCATCGGTCGGATCGGGCGCGGCCAGAAGCTTCTGCATCTCATGCCCGATCCGCTCTTTCGAGATCTGGCCAAGCCCCCCCGCCAGCGCGGCGCAAGCGTCCAGCGCCTCGGGATCGGCAAGTCCGGGCTGGCCGTACCAGGCGTGGAAGCGGAAGAAGCGCAGGATGCGCAGGTAATCCTCGCGGATGCGGGCGGCGGGCGTGCCCACGAAGCGCAGCCTGCGGGCGGCGATGTCCTGAAGCCCGCCCACAAGGTCGATGACCTCGCCCCCGGGTGTGGCGTAAAGCGCGTTCATGGTGAAGTCGCGGCGCAGCGCGTCATCCTCGATCCGGTCCGAGAAGGCGACGACCGCCCGCCGCCCGTCGGTCTCGACATCGCGGCGGAAGGTGGTGATCTCGAAGGGGCGGCCCTCGGCGATGATGGTGACGGTGCCATGCTCGATGCCCGTGGGGACGGCTTTCAGCCCGGCGGCCTCGGCCAGCGCGATCACCTGCGGGGGGCGGGCGGCGGTGGCGATGTCGACATCCGTGGCGGGCATCTGCAGCAGCGCATTGCGCACCGCGCCGCCCACGACCAGCGCCTGATGGCCCGCTTGCGTCAGCAGGCCCAGCACCCGCTGGGCCGAGGCGTCCGACAGGAAATCGGCCAGAATCTGCGTCATTCAGCCATCCTGCGGGCCAGCGCATGCAGCACCCGCGCGGTGGCACCCCAGATGTAATAGGGCCCCCATGGCGCGACATAATAGGAGCGCCAGGTGCCGCGCCATTGCCGCCGCTCGATGCGGAAGCTGGCAAGGTCGGTGATATGGGCGAAGGGGACGGTGAAGACCTCCTCGACCTCGCCCGGTTCGGGGATGGGGGTGAAGGGGCCGTGGATCAGCGCGATGACCGGGGTCATGGCAAAGCCCGTGACGGTGTGATGCGCGGGCAATTGCCCCAGCACCTCGACCTGATCCGAGGGCAGGCTGATTTCCTCATGCGCCTCGCGCAGGGCGGCGGCGGTGACATCGGCATCACCCGGATCGACCCGGCCACCGGGCAGCGAGATCTGGCCCGGATGATGGCGCAGGCTGCTGGAGCGCTTGGTCAGGATCAGTTTCCCGTCCCGCGCGTCAAAGCCCGCCAGCACGCCTGCGGGGCGCAACTCGCCGTCCAGCATGGGCGGGTTGGGGTCTAGGTCAAAGTCAGAAGACGGCCCCGTCTTACCAGACAGGGCCGCGGTCAGGCGGTCTCGGATATGGGTCGCCTGAGCATCTGTCATGTCAGTGCGCCGCCGCACCTTTCTGGGCGCGTTCGGGCAGAGGGTTGCCGTCCGCGTCGATGGTCGCCTCGAACCCGAGGCTGCGCGGGTCGAACTCGTAATGCGCGCCGCAGAACTGGCAATCGGCGGTGACGATGCCCTCGGGCGTTGTCATATGCGTGATGTCCTTGGCCGAATAGATCGCCAGCGTCCCGCGCACCCGGTCGGCGTCGCAGCTGCAGCCGAAGACGATGGGCTGGGCGTCGAAGACGCGCGGCTCTTCCTCGTGGAACAGGCGGATCAGCAGGTTCGGCAGCGGCAGGGCGGCGTCCACGACCTCGATGTCCTCGACGGTCGAGAGCAGCATGTTCGCGCGGTTCCAATCCTCGGATTCCGCACCCTGCAGGATGTCGGCGGTCTCCAGCGGCACGTCGGTTTCGACGGTGGGCACATGGGGCTTGGCGGGCAGGGTCTGTAGCATCACGCCGCCCGCGCGCCATTTCTCCTCGGGGCTGCCCGGCAGGCGGGTCTGGCCGATGGTCAGCTGGAAGCGGGTCGGAAGCTGCTCGGACTGCTCGAAATAGGTCTCGGCGCAGGCGGAAAGCGAATCCCCGGTCAGCGGCGTCATGCCCTGATAGGGGGCCATGCCCTCGCCCTGATCGATCAGCACGGCGAAATAGCCCTCGCCCAGCTGGCGGAAGGCGGGGATGTCGTCTGCCAGACGGTCGGCATCTAAGCTCGCCCAAGAGCGCATGCGGGCAGGGCCGCCCTCGGTCTCGGGGGCGTAGAAATCTGTGGCCACGGTGCGGATCGCACCATTGCCGCGCACCTGCAGGCTCAGTTTCCAGCGCAGCTTGACCATCGGGCCGATCAGCGCCGCCAGCGTGGTCAGTTCGGCCACCATGGCGCTGACCGCCACCGGATAGTCATGGCGCGACAGGATATGTTCAAGCACGGGCCCAAGGCGCGCAACGCGCCCCCGAACGCCCGAGCGATCAAGCTGAAACGGCAGGACGACATCGTCCCACACGACGGTCTTGGCTTCGGTCATCGTCAGTCCTTCGGAAATGAAATGCGCGCGCCGACAAGGATCGGGCGCGCTTTGGTCACATTATATAGGAGCTTGGCGGGAAAGCCCAAGGGGCTCTCAGCAGGGCGGCGCGGGCAGGAAACTGCCGTTCAGCGCCAGCACATGGTCGTGGATGCGCTGCACCGCCGCCGAGATGGCCGCGTCCTGCGGGCGGATCAGGAACCAGCTGCGCAGGATCGGCAGGCCGATGCTTTTCAGCATGACCAGCTGGCCGCTGCGCAGCTCTTGGGCAACCGTGTGCTGCGAGATCAGCGCGATCCCCAGACCCGCGATGACCGCCTGCTTGATCGTCTCGTTCGAGCCCATCTCGATCATCCGCCAGGGTGTGCCCTCGCCGATGCGGTCCAGATAGCGCGTCATCAGGATCCGCGTGCCCGAGCCGGTTTCGCGCGCAAGGAAGGTCTGCGCCAGCAGATCGGCGGGCATGACCGGATCGGCCTGCGCCAGCGGGTGATCGGGCGGCGCGATCAGCACATGCGGATGCGGGCCGATGGGCGCGGCCTCGACGGCGGGCCTGCGCGGCGGGCGGCCCATGATGGCCAGATCGACCTCATGCGAGGAAAGCGCGGCGACCATCGCCTCGCGCCCCTCGACCCGCAGGGTGACGTCGATGTCGGGGAAGGCCCGGCCCAGCAGCGCGACCAGCTGTGCGGCGAAATAGATGCCGGTGGTGACCACGCCCAGCACGACGCTGCCCGCATGCCCGGCCTGAAGCGCCGCCACCCGCCGCTCGCAGCTGTCCAGCGCGACGGCGATCTGGGTCTGCGCCTCCAGCACGGCCCGACCTTCCTGCGTGGGGATGAATGCGCCATGCTCGGCCCGCAGAACCAGAGGCGCGCCGATCAGATCCTCCAGCGCGCGCAACTGGGCGTGGACGGCAGGCGGGCTCAGACCAAGGTAGGTGGCCGCAGCGGTCAGCGAGCCATGCTCTGTTACCGCTCGCAGTGCGCGAAGATGCCGCAAAGTCAGTGCGTCAAATCGCGACATTCTGATTTCCTGAATTTGAATTAGATTTTTTTAAATGTTACTGAAAATACTGGCATGTCAACGTCCGCGAAATTTTACGAATGCCGAGGAGTGGATGAGCGCAATCATCGATGACGGCCGGATCCCCGACCGCCTGCAAATGGCACTTCAGGCGCTGGCTGGCGCCTCGGCAAAGCTGGCCGAGCTGATCAGGCGCGGCCCCTTCGCCGAGGCCGGGCCGAAGACGCTGGGCGGCGCGGCGGATGCCATGTTCCGGCAGGCGCTGGCTGGCTGCGGCGTGCGCTGGCTGGCCTCGGCCAATGGTCATCAGGTGACCGAACTGGACCGCAAGGGGCAGATCGCCATTGCGATCAACCCGCTGGACGGGGCGTCGCGCATCGACACGAACCTGCCCATCGGCACGCTCTTTTCGGTTTATCCTGCCGCTGCCACGGCCGAGGACAGTTTCCTGCGCCTTCTGCGGGACCAGATCGCGGCGGGGTTCGTGATCTATGGGCCGCGCTGCACGATGATGCTCAGCTGCGGTGACGGCGTTCAGGCCTATGCGCTGGACCCCGACAGCGGCGCTTTCCGGCTGGCGCAACCCGAGGTGCGCGTGGTCGAATGCTCGCCCGAGTTTGCTATCAATTCCTCGAACTATCGCCATTGGCCGCAGCCGATCCGCGCTTTCATCGACGATTGCCTTGCCGGAGCCGAAGGCCCCAGCGAGGAAAACTTCAACATGCGCTGGACCTCGTCTCTGGTGGCCGAGGCGCATCGCATCCTGCATCAGGGCGGCGTCTATCTTTACCCCGAGGACGCCCGGAAAGGGTATGAGCGGGGCAGGCTGCGCATGCTTTACGAATGCGCCCCCATCGCCATGCTGATGGAGCAGGCGGGCGGCCTAGCGACCGACGGAAGCGAGCCGATCCTGTCGGCCAGCGCAAGCGCCTTTGACCAACGCAGCCCCATCGTCTTCGGCTCGGCCGACAAGGTGGCGCGCGTGGCCGCCTATCACGACCTGCCCGAGGCGGAAGTTTCGGCCCTCTTCGGCAAGCGCGGCCTGTTCAGGGCCTGAAGGACGACGCATGAGCAAGAAATATCCCATCATCTCGGTCACCGGATCGTCGGGGGCGGGGACCACGACGATCAAGAACACCTTCGACCAGATCTTCCGGCGCGAAGGGGTGGTGGCCGCCTCGCTGGAGGGGGACGCCTTCCACCGTTTCGAACGGGCCGAGATGAAGGCCGAACTGGCGCGCCGGGCCGAGATGGGCGACCACACTTTCAGCCATTTCTCGATTGACGCGAATGAGCTGAAGAAGCTGGAAGAGACCTTCCGCACCTATGGCCGCACCGGCACCGGCAAGAAGCGCCGCTATATCCACAGCGACCAAGAGGCGCAGGCCCTGGGCGTTGAGCCCGGCACCTTCACCGATTGGGTCGATCTGGAACCCGGATCGGACCTTCTGTTCTATGAGGGGCTGCATGGCGCGGTGCGCACCGAGGATATCGACATCGCGGGCTATGCCGATCTGAAGATCGGCGTCGTGCCGGTCATCAATCTGGAATGGATCCAGAAGATCCACCGCGACCGCTCCAGCCGGGGCTATTCGACCGAGGCCGTGACGGACACCATCCTGCGCCGCATGCATGACTATGTGCATGTGATCTGCCCGCAATTCACCGAGACCGACATCAACTTCCAGCGCGTGCCGGTGGTCGACACCTCGAACCCGTTCGTGGCCCGCTGGATTCCGACGCCGGATGAAAGTCTGGTGGTGATCCGCTTCAAGAACCCGCGCGGCATCGACTTCCCTTACCTCACGCAGATGATTCAGGGGTCGTGGATGACGCGGGCCAATTCCATCGTCATCCCCGGACCCAAGATGGATCTGGCCATGCAGCTGATCCTGACGCCGCTGGTGGCGCGGCTGGTCGGGGCTTCGCGCCGCGCCTGACGCCTGCGAGTGCCCGCAGGTGGTTGACGCCACGCCGCAATCAACCATATCGGGGGCAGAGATCCGCCTGCCCGCGCCATCCGGCCCGAACAGGCAAGTGCCGACGGCTTTGCAGGAAAAGGACCCAGCCATGACGTTTGACCGCAGCATCAAGATTGCCCCGTCGATCCTTTCCGCCGATTTCGCCGATTTCGGGCGCGAGATCCGCGCGGTCGAGGATCAGGGCGCCGATTGGGTGCATGTCGATGTCATGGACGGGCATTTCGTGCCGAATCTGACCTTCGGCCCGCCCGCGGTGAAGGCCTTCCGCAAGCACGTCAACACCTTCATGGACGTGCATCTGATGATCGCGCCCGTCGATCCCTTCATCGAAGCCTATGCCGAGGCGGGCGCGGACCTGATCACCGCGCATGTCGAGGCGGGGCCCCATATCCACCGCACCCTGCAGGCGATCCGCGCGACCGGCAAGAAGGCGGGTGTGGCGCTGAACCCCGGCACGCCGGCGGAGGCGGTCGAGCATGTGCTGGATCTGGCCGATCTGGTCTGCGTGATGACCGTGAACCCCGGTTTCGGCGGGCAGAAGTTCATCGACATGACCGGCAAGATCCGCAAGCTGCGCCAGATGATCGGCGACCGCCCCGTGCATATCGAGATCGACGGCGGCGTCGATCCGGTCACCGCGCCTCTGGTCGCGGCAGCTGGGGCGGATGTGCTGGTCGCGGGCTCGGCCGTGTTCAAGGGCGGCTCGGTCTCGAACGCCGAGCCTTACGGCGAAAACATCCGCGCCATCCGGCAGGCGGCGCAGGCGGCCCTCTGAATTGTACCCGACCGCAAGCGCGGCTATCCTTCGGGTGAAGGAGTTTCCGGAGGATTGCCGCTGACCTGCCCCGACCCGACATTCGGACCCGCGCCGTGATCTATCGCGGCCTGACCGAAATCGCGAGCGTGCTGCTGCGGGCGGCGGGAGTGGTCGGGACGCCGGGCTTCCGGCAGCGGCTGGCGCTGGACCCGCCGCAGGTCACCAGCGGCGGCGTCTGGCTGCATGCCGCCAGCGTCGGAGAGTTGAACTCGGCCCGCGCGCTGGCCGAGGCGCTGGCCCGGCATCTGCCCGTCACCGTGACCACGAACAGCGTGACCGGGCGCGCATTGGCGGAATCGCTGGGCTTTCCCGCACGGCTTGCGCCGCTGGACGTGCCGGGCGCAATCCGGCGCTTTCTGGATGAGGTGCAGCCCTCGGTCGCGGTCACCGTCGAAAATGAGCTGTGGCCCAACCGCTCGCGCCTGCTGGCAAGCTATGGCATCGCCAATGTCGTCGTGGGGGCGCGCATGTCGGCACGCTCGGCGGCCCGCTGGGGGCGGCTTTCGGGGCTGATCCGGCCGATGCTCGCGCGCATCGACGCGCTGTCGGCGCAGGACGGCGCGACCGAGATGCGGCTCATTGCGCTGGGCCTTCCGCCCGAGGCGCTTCTGGGGCGGCTGAACCTGAAGCTGCTGGGCCCGGCGCAGCTTCGCCCGCAACCCGAACCGGGACGCGAACGGGTGCTGCTGGCCGCCTCGACCCACGAGGGCGAGGATGGGCTGATGATCGACGCCTATCTGGCGGCGCGGATGGCTTGCCCGGACCTGAGCTTCATCCTTGCGCCCCGCCATCCGGCGCGCGGCGATGCGGTGGCGGCGCTTCTGGCCGAACGGGGGCTTCAACATGCGCGCCGCTCGCAAGGGGCGGGGCCCGAGGATGCGCCGGTGCTGCTGGCCGATACGCTGAACGAAATGGGGCGCTGGTATGATGCGGCGGGGATCTGCATCACCGGAGGCTCGTTCACCGATCGCGGCGGCCATACGCCATGGGAGCCTGCGGCGCATCGCTGCGCCATCCTGCACGGCCCCGATGTCGCGAATTTCGCCGAGGACTATGCCGGGCTCGACAGCGCCGGTGGCAGTCTGGGCTGCACGCCTGAAACCCTGGCGGCGGGGGTGACGGGTCTTCTTGATCCCACCCGCCAGCGCCAGATGGGCGAGGTCGCGCGCCGGGTGCTGCTGGAGCGCGCGGGCGACCCGCGTCCGCTGGTCGCGACAATCGTCGAACTGGCGCGCGGGAAACTTGTAACCAAGGCTGCAAACCCCGATATTACTTAGTGAAAAGGAGATCGCTCAGATGATCCGCTATTCACTTCGCTGCAACCAGAGCCATCAGTTCGAGGGCTGGTTCCGCTCATCCGAGGGCTATGACAGCCAGAGGGCGGCGGGGCAGGTGACCTGCAGCATCTGCGGATCGACCGAGATCGAGAAAGTGCTGATGGCGCCCAATGTTGCGACCTCGCGCGACGCGCGCCCGGACCTGCACACGCCCACCGACCCGCGCGAGCAGGAGATCGAGAAGATGCGGCGCGAGATCGAGGCGAATTCCGATTACGTCGGCATGTCCTTCGCCGCCGAGGCCCGGGCCATGCACGAGGGCCTCACGCCCGAGCGTGCCATTCACGGAGAGGCGCGCCCGGATGACGCCCGCAAGCTGATCGAGGACGGGGTTCCGGTCATGCCCTTGCCCTTCCGCAACCGCCACCGGACGAATTAGGTGAAACGGGCCCCGATCGGGGCCCGCATCCTGTCAGTTCGCGGAAGCCTCAGTCCAGCGAGACATTCGCCTCACGCACGACCGGTTCCCATTTCGCCATCTCGGCCTTCACATGCTCGGCCAGTTCCTCGGGCGAGGAGGCGACGATGGTGGTCGAGAAACCGTCCATCTGCTTGATGACGTCAGGGTCGGCCATGGCGGTCTTGGCGGCCTCATTCAGCTTCGTCACCACCTCGGGCGGGGTGCCTGCGGGCGCAAAAAGGGCGTTCCAGCTGTAGGTCTCATAGCCGGGCAGGGTCTCGGCGATGGCCGGGATATCGGGGAACGAGGGCGCGCGTTCGGCGGTCGTCACCCCAAGCGCCTTCAGCTTGCCCGATTTCAGATGCCCCGAGGTCGAGGGCAGGTTGTCGAAGATGATCGGCACCTGATTGCCCAGCACGTCGGTCAGCGCCGGACCCGAGCCCTTGTAGGGGATATGGGTGATCTCAATCCCGGCCATCGAATTGAAGAGCGCGCCGGACAGATGCAGCGGCGTGCCATTGCCCGACGAGGCATAGGACAGCGGTTCCTTCTTCGCCAGATCGATCAGCTCCTGCACATTGTTGACGGGCAGTTCCGGGTTCACCGCCAGCACGTTCGGCACCAGCACCAGAAGCGAGACGGGCGCGAAATCGGCCACCGGATCATAGGGTTTCTGCTTCAGGATCAGCGGGTTCAGCGCATGGGTCGCGACCGTGCCCATCAGGATCGTATAGCCATCGGGATCGGCCTTGGCGACCTGACCGGCCCCCAGGCTGCCGCCCGCGCCGCCGACGTTCTGGACGATGACCTGCTGGCCAAGGGCCGCGCTCATCTTGTCGGCGACGATGCGGCCGACCACATCGGTCGAGCCTCCGGCGGCGAAGGGAATGACCAGCGTCACCGGGCGGTCGGGGAATTCGGCCAGCGCCGCACCGGCAAAGCCAAGCGCCAGCGTCGCGCCCAGAAGCAGACGGCGGGTCAGTTTGATCGTCATGGGTAGTCCTCCCGTTATCGTTGCAGTGTCAAAAAGGGGCACCCTGCGGCGCCCCTTTCCGGTCTCAACCTTCGCTTTCGACAAAGACCTCATCGCGGCCTTTGCGGATCGCGGGCAGCAGCACCAGCACCAGCACGCCCAGCGACATCAGAAGCAGCGTCAGGCTGATCGGGCGGGTGACGAAGGTGGTGGCATCGCCGCGCGACAGGATCATGGCGCGGCGCAGGTTTTCCTCCAGCAGCGGGCCAAGCACAAAGCCCAGCAGCAGCGGCGCAGGCTCGAACCGCAGCTTCGACATCAGATAGCCAAGCAGCCCGAAGAAGGCGACGGCATAGAGGTCGAAGGTGTTCGACGCGACCGAATAGACCCCGATCGAGCACATGGCCATGATGATCGGGAACAGGATGTAATAGGGCACGGTCAGCAGCTTCACCCAAAGCCCGATCAAGGGCAGGTTCAGCACCACCAGCATCAGGTTGCCGATCCACATCGAGGCGATGATGCCCCAGAACAGTTCCGGCTGGTCGGTCACCACGCTGGGTCCGGGGACGATGCCCTGAATGATCATCGCCCCGATCATCAGCGCCATCACCGGGTTCGCCGGAATGCCCAAAGTCAGGAGTGGAATGAAGCTGGTCTGCGCGCCCGCATTATTGGCGCTTTCCGGCCCCGCCACACCCGCGATGGCACCCTTGCCGAACTCTTGCGGGTTCTTCGAGATCTTCTTTTCCATCGTGTAAGAGGCGAAGGAGGCAAGGATCGCGCCCCCGCCCGGCAGGATGCCCAGAAGTGAGCCGATGCCGGTACCGCGCAGCACCGGGCCGACCATGGCCCGGAAATCTTCACGCGTGGGCCAGAGGTTACGGACGCTTGCGGTCATCACCTCGCGCGTCTCGGATTCGTCTTCAAGGTTGCGCAGGATCTCGGCAATGCCGAAGACGCCCACCGCCAGCGCGACGAAGTTCAGCCCGTCGGCATATTCGGTGATGCCCATGGTGAAGCGCGGGGTGCCGGTATAGATATCGGTCCCCACCACGCCCAAGAGCAGGCCCAGGACGACCATGGCCAGCGCCTTGACGATCGAGCCATGGGCCAGCACCACCGACATGACGAGGCCCAGCACCATCAGGCTGAAATATTCAGCCGCGCCGAATTTCAGCGCCTGTTCGGTCAGCCATGGCGCGAAGATCGCGACAAGGAAGGTCGAGACCGTGCCTGCGAAGAACGACCCGATTGCGCAGATCGCCAGCGCCGCACCCGCACGGCCCTTGCGGGCCATCTGGTAGCCGTCGATGGCGGTGACGGCGGACGAGCTTTCGCCCGGCATGTTGATCAGGATCGCGGTGGTCGAGCCGCCGTATTGCGCGCCGTAATAGATGCCCGCCAGCATGATGAGCGAGCTGACCGGCTCCAGCTGGAAGGTGATCGGCAGCAGCATGGCGATGGTGGCGGTCGCGCCGATGCCCGGCAGCACGCCGATCAGCGTGCCAAGGATTGCGCCGATCAGGCAGAAGGCGAGGTTCGCGAATGAGCCCGCGACCGAAAAGCCCAAGCCCAGATTTGACAGAAGTTCCATGATGCCCCCCTACAGCGGCAGCCAGGGGCCGAAGCGCCGGAAGGGCAGGCCAAGGGCATAGCTGAAAACGAAGGTCGAAAACACGGTGACCGCGACCGCAAGGATCAGCGCGGGCAGCGGGCGCATCTTGACCGAGGCCTGCGCCGCGATCAGCGTGGTGATGAACAGCGACGGCACGAAGCCCAGACCGCGCACGGTCAGGCCGAAGAACACCGGCGCGGGCAGGATGAACAAAAGGCCGCGCCAGGCGACCCGGCCAAAGGGCTCACCCTTCTGGCGAAAGGCGCTCAGCAGCACGATGATGCCAAGGATCAGCAAAAGGCCCGACAGGATCATCGGGAAATAACCCGGACCCATGCGCAGCGAGGTGCCGACCTCCAGATCCAGCGTCTGCCAGCCGAAGAAGACCGCAATCAGGATCAGCATGACCCCGGCGGCGACCTCGGTCGTATCGGTATTTTGGTTGGACATGATCCCTCCGGATGGATGTGCCCCGGGCCGCGCGTGGACGCGCCCGGGGCCGGGGTTCACGGATCAGTCGGCGTAGACGCCGGCGGCTTCGATCACGGGCTTCCAGCGCGCGATCTCGGTTTCCAGCTTTTCCTTCAGCGCGGCCGGGGTCGCATCCTCGGCAGGCGAGGGCGCGGTGCCAAGATCGGCCATGGCTTTCGCGACGCCCTCATCGGCCAGCGCCACCTGCAGCGCCTTCGACAGACGCTCGGTCACCTCGGCGGGGGTGCCCTTCGGCGCATAGATGCCGTGCCAGATCGAGACCTCGAAGCCCGGCAGGCCCGCTTCCTCGGCGGTGGGCAGGTCGGGGAAGATCGCCAGACGTTCGGGCGTGGTGGTGGCATAGGCCTTGATCGTGCCGCCCTTGATCTGCTGGGTGGTGTTGGTGGTCTGGTCGCACATGATGTCGACCTGACCGCCCAGAAGATCGGTCATCGCGGGGCCGGTGCCCTTGTAGGGGACGGTCACCAGCTGCGTGTCGATGGCCGACTGGAACAGCATGCCGCACAGATGCGAGGCCGCGCCGATCCCGGCATTGGCCATGGTGATCTTGTCGGCATTGCCTTTGACATATTCGATGAAGGCGGGGAAATCGGCGGGCTCGAAATCCTTGCGGGCGACCATGACCATCGGCACTTCGGTCACCAGGCCCACATATTCGAAGGCGTTCAGCGTGTCATAGGCGAGCTTGCGGTAAAGCGTCGCGGCGGTGGCCATGCCGATGTGATGCAAAAGCACGGTGTAGCCATCGGGATCGGCCTTCGCGACCTGACCCGCGCCAAGGCTACCGCCCGCGCCGCCGACGTTTTCGACGATGATCTGCTGGCCCAGATCGCCCGACATCTTTTCAGCGACCAGACGCGCGACCGTATCGGTCGGGCCGCCGGCGGCAAAGGGCACGACCATGGTGATCTGGCGCTCGGGATAGCCCTCGGCAAAGGCGGGCGCCGACAGCAGAAGCGCGGCGCTGAGCGCGCCGATGGTTTTCGACAGTGACATGGTTCCTCCCCGGATTTCTTGTCAGCACGCGCCTTTTTGTCGCGCGGCAGATAAATCGTCGCGATCAGGGTCGGTCGGGGCAAATGCTGCGTGCCGTGAGCACGGGGAAAAATCGCGGCGTCGGGCCGGAATGGGTAGATATTCACACATTGCCCCGTCACGCATGGGTGAGTCTTCACCCAAAGGGGCCTCGGGTTAGTCCTGATCCTCGGGACTGTCGCCGATCAGATGGCGGTCGATGCCGTGTTTCTGCATCTTGTCGTAGAGCGTCTTGCGCGAAATCCCCAGCATCTCATAGACCGGTTTCAGCCGCCCGCCATGCGCCGCAATCGCGCCCGAGATCAGGCTGCGCTCATAGGCGGCCATGCGCTCGGCCAGCCGCGCATCACCGTCCGCCGCGAGATCCGCCGATTCCAGACCCAGCACGACGCGTTCCGTCAGGTTGCGAAGTTCGCGCATATTGCCCGGCCAGTCGCGCCCGGCCAGTGCGGTCAGATAGGCGGGGGGGATGGCACGCTCTGCCACGCCATGGCGCGCGGCGGATTCGCGCAGCAGATGCAGGAACAGCAGCGGAATATCCTCGCGCCGGGCCGACAGCGGTGGCACATGGACGGCGGCGACGTTCAGCCGCCAATACAGATCTTCGCGGAAGCGGCCTGCCGCCACGGCCTCGGCCAGATCGGTTTTCGAGGTCGCGATGAAGCGCACATCCAGCGCCACCGGATCGTTCGAGCCCAGCCGCGTGATCACCCGGTCATGCAGCACATGCAGAAGCTTCGCCTGCAATTCCAAGGGCATCGAGCCGATTTCGTCCAGCAGCACCGTGCCGCCGCGCGCATGTTCGAACTTGCCATAGCGCGGGCGCAGCGCGCCGGGGAAGGCGCCGACCTCATGGCCGAACAGCTCGCTTTCGATCAGCGCCTCGGGCAGGGCGGCGCAGTTGATGGTGACGAATGGCTTGCCCGCACGCCCCGAGAGGTCATGCAGCGCCCGCGCCGCCACATCCTTGCCCGCGCCGGTCGGGCCGATGATCAGCGTATCGGCGTCAGAGGCCCCGATGGCGCGCAGCCGATAGCGCAGATCGACCATGACCTGCGTGCGGCCGGGCAGGCGGGCCTCGATATCGTCGCGCTTGCCCGCGACAGCGCGCAGGCGGCGGTTGTCGACGACCAGCGCCCGGGTCTCCAGCGCGCGGCGCAGTACATTGGCCAGATCCTGCACCACGAAGGGCTTTTCGATGAAATCATAGGCCCCGCTGCGCATCGCCTCGACCGCGAGGGGCACCTCGGCATGGCCGGTGACAAGGATCACCGGGATCTCGGCGTCAATCTCGTGCAGGCGGCCCAGCAGGGTCATGCCGTCCATGCCGGGCATGCGGATGTCGCTGACCACCGCGCCGGTGAAGGCGGGGCCGGTCAGGGCCAATGCCTCCTCGGCACTGGAGACGGGATCGACCTGAAACCCTGCCAGCCGCAGCGCCTGCGCGGTCGAGACGCGCATGGCGTCGTCATCATCGACCAAGAGGACGCGGGCCGTCGCCATCGCACTCATGCCGCGACCCCTTTTTGCCGGGCGGCGGGCAGATGCAGGGTGAATTCGACACCCGGATGCAGGTTGCGACAGGCGATCCGGCCGCCCATGTCGCTGATCAGCCCGGCGCTGATCGAGAGGCCCAGCCCCATGCCCGCGCCCATGGGCTTGGTGGTGAAGAACGGATCGAAGATGCGCGCCATCGCGGTTTCGGGAATGCCGTGGCCGTGGTCGCGCAGGCGGATCACGACCTCATCGCCCTCGACCCGTGCGGTCAGGCGGATGCGCCGGTCCGTGACCCCCTCGACCGCATCGGCGGCATTGGTGATCAGGTTCACCAGCACCTGCTGAAGCCGTGTCGGACCGACGCCCAGAGGCGGCAGATCGGCGGGCAGATCAGCCTCCAGCGTGGCGCGCGCCGCGGCCAGCCGCGCCTCGACGATGATGCGGGTTTCAGACAGCAGCACGGCCAGATCGGTCGTCGCGCGCTGCTCATCGGGTTTGCGCGCGGCTTGGCGAAGATGCTTGCCGATGGCGGCCATGCGGTCGACCAGCGCAAGGATCTGGGCAATATTGTCGCGCGCCTCGGCGAATTCGCCGCGCTCGATCAGGATGGCGGCGCTGTCGGCATAGTTGCGGGCCGCCGCCAGTGGCTGGTTCATCTCATGCGAGAGCGAGGCCGACATCTGGCCAAGCGCCGCCAGCCTGCCCGCCTGCACCAGATTGGCCTGCGCATTGCGCAGTTCAATTTCGGTGGCGCGGCGTTCGCTGATTTCCTGCTCCAGCTGGCTGTTGACGCGGGCCAGATCGGCGGTGCGCTCGGTCACGCGGCGTTCCAGCTCGGCGGTGGCATATTCCTGCAGGGCCAGCCGCTCGGCCGCCTGCGTCCGGCGCTGATGCCACAGCAGCGCGCCGATGAAGGCCGCGAAGATCACCAGCACCACGCTGAAGACCACCAGTTGCGCCTCGGACCGCAGGGCGGCGTCATCCAAGAGGACATGGACGGTCCAGCCCGCCTCCTCCATCGGCTGCGAGGCCTGGATATAGTCGCGGCGGTTGCGGTCGGGCTGGGCGGGGTCGTCGGGCATGCGCAGGATGTTCATGCCGTGCTGGACCAGATGCTCCAGCGGGAATTCCGAGAGGTCCGTCTCGGCATAGCGGCGCACGGTTTCGCTGCGGGTCAGCCGCTCGGCGGTCAGCGGGCCAAGGCTGCGATAGCGCCAGCCGGGTTCTGACGACAGGAACGTCAGCCCCTCGGGGTCGGTGACCAGCACCCGGTATTCGCCGCCGCGCCAGCCTTCCTCGATCCGGTCGACGCCGATCTTGACGGCGACCACCGCGATCACCCGCCCCGCATCATCCCGCACCGGGGCCGAGAAGAAATAGCCCCGCACGCCCGAGGTCGTCCCGACCCCGTAGAAGCGCGAGGGATGCCCCGCCATCGCCTCGATGAAATAGGGCCGATAGCTGAAATTCTGCCCGACGAAGCTGAGATCGTTGAGATAGTTCGAGGCGGCGATCGTCTCGCCATCCGGCAGGATCAGATAGATGTCCGAGGCCTGCACATCGTCATTCTGCTCGGCCAGCCATTGATTGGCCTGATCGCGCAGGGCGGCGTTGTCCGGGTCGGCGGCCAGTTCGCGGATCAGGTCGAAATCACCGATCAGTTCGGGCACGACCTGATGGCGCGCCAGATCGGCCTCCAGCGCGTTGACGGTCAGCCGCAACACCGTCTCGGCCCGGCCATAACCGGCGGTCAGATAATGGCGATAGGCGAAATGATGGGCCAGAAAGACCGTCACGCCCACCGCGACCAGCGCCAAGGCGGTCTGCAACGACCAGCGCAGACCCCGGCCGGGGCCTGCCGGGGCCATCCACCCCGCGCCGCGTCGCAGCCTGGCTGCCAGATTTCGTGATCCATCCATCCTGCGACGAAAACTGGCAGCTTGCCCAGCGTGGCGCAAGATGGACGTGCGGGCAGGCGCGGCCGGGGCCTAGTCCTTCGCGGCGGCGGCAATCTCGACGAAGCGTTCCGAGGCCCGCTTGGGCAGGCCCTCGGGGATCGGGGAGATCGCGCCGTCGCCCACCTGCACCAGCATCACCATGCCCATGGCGAAATGCGGCGAGCATTTGATGCCATAGGTGCCGGGGACGTCGAAGGTGACCTCGAATTCCTGATTGATCTTGCTGCGAAACGGCTCGGCCCCTTCGGGCAGCATGCCTTCGACGGTGGCGGCGTTATGGCCGGGCTGGGTCGGCAGGAACCGGACGCTGTCGCCGGGCGCGATGCGCAGGAACTGCGGTTCATAGATCATCGAGCCCTGATCGTTGCGGTTCAGCATCTTGACCTCGTGCACCTCGGCCAAAGCAGGGGAGGCCATCAGGAACAGGGCAAGGGCGGCATGTTTCATCGGTCATTCTCCAGAATGTGGAAGCGATAGAGAAGGCTCTGGTCACGCGGATCGGTCAGGCAGGAGGCCCCGACCCGGAAGGTTTCCGACAGCAACCCCGGCGAGATCACCTCGGCAGGCGGGCCACAGGCGATCATGCGGCCTGCCTGCATGACGCCAACCCGGTCGCAGCCCATCGCCTGATTGAGGTCATGAAGCGCCATCACCACGGTCATCCCCAGCCCGCCGACCAGCCGCAAGAGCGACAGCTGGTGGTGGATGTCCAGATGGTTCGTCGGCTCATCCAGCATCAGCAGGCGCGGCTTCTGCGCCAGCGCCTTGGCGATCTGCACGCGCTGGCGCTCTCCGCCTGAAAGGGAGTGCCAGCGCTGACCCGCCAGATGCGCGATTTCGACGGCGGCCAGCGCCTCGTCGACGATCTGGCGATCCTCGGGGCCGAAGGGCGCGAAGGCCGAGAGCCAGGGCGTGCGGCCCAGTTCGACCGCATCGCGCACGCTGAGCGTATCGGTGGTGTCGGCATGCTGCGCGACCAGCGCGATCCGCTGGGCAATCTCGCGTCGCGGCATGCGGTGGATGGGGCGGCCGTCCAGCAGCACTTGCCCCTCGGCGCGCGGCAAAAGCCCCGCGATCAGCCGCAGCAGCGTCGATTTGCCCGAGCCATTCGGCCCGATCAGGCCAAAGGTCTCGCCGGGTTCCAGCACCAGATCGACGCCCTCGACAATGCCGCGCCCCGAGGCGTGCCAGCCGATGCCCTGCGCCTCGACCCTCATGCCTGCACCCGGTTGCGGATCAGGATCAGGGCGAAGGCGGGGGCGCCCACCAGCGCGGTGACGACGCCGATGGGCACGACCTGACCCGCGATCAGCATGCGCGAGACGATATCGGCGGCGATCAGGAAGACCGCTCCGGTCAGGGCGGATGCGGGGATCAGGCGGAAATGGCGCGGGCCGGTGACGAAGCGCACGGCATGGGGGATGACCAGCCCGACAAAGCCGATGGCGCCCACAAGGCTGACCATCACCGCCGTCATCAGAGTAACGGCGCCGATCAGCAGCAGCTGGACGCGGCGCACCGGCACGCCAAGGGCCGCTGCAGATTCGCGCCCGAATGAGAAGGCGTCGAGCGCGCGGGCATGGATCAGGCAGGCCAGAAAGCCCGCGACCGCGACCGGCACGGCCAGCGAGACATCCGGCCAGCGCACGCCCGACAGATTGCCCAGCAGCCAGAACATGATGCCGCGCGCCTGCTCGGCATTGGCGGATTTTGCGATGAAGAATGAGGTGAGGGCGTTGAAGAGCTGCGAGCCCGCGATGCCCGCCAGCACCATCTGCGCCGAGCCGCCGCCCGCCGCGCGTGCCAGCGCCGCGACCAGTGCGAAGGCCAACGCCGCGCCGATGAACGCGCCAGATGAGATGCCGATGACACCGCCCCCGACGCCCAAGATGGTGACCGCGACCGCCCCGGTCGAGGCCCCGGCCGAGACGCCCAGCAGATAGGGATCGGCCAGCGCGTTCCGCACCAGCGATTGCAGGACCAGCCCCGACAGCGCCAGCGCCGCGCCGCAGGCGGCCGCGACCAGAGTGCGGGGCAGGCGGTAGTTCCAGATGATCCCGGCATCGATCGGGTCCAGCGCATGCGCGGCGCCGAACAGGCGCACGGCCAGCACCTCACCCACGGTGGTCAGGGGCAGCGGTGCCTCCCCGATCACGGTTCCGGCCAGCACGGCCAGAAGCAGCATGGCCAGCCCGCCCGCCACGCAAAGCGTGACGGTCAGGGCAAGACCCTTCGGGCTGGCCGGACCTTTCATTTCAGGTCGAACTTCGGCAGCGCATCGGCCAGCACTTCAAGCGCTGCGATGTTGCGGATCGAGGGGTCCATCGAATGCCCGTCGATCACCACGATCCGGTCGTTCTTGACCGCATCCATTTCCTTGGTGACCGGGTCGGATTTCAGGAATTCGATCTTCTTTTCATAATCATCGGCCTCGAACCTGCGGCGGTCCATCTTGGCGATCACGATGACCGAGGGATTGGCGCGGGCGATGGTTTCCCAGCTGACGACCGGCCATTCCTCATCGCTTTCGATGATGTTCTTCAGCCCAAGCGCGTTCATCATATAGGCGGGCGGGCCCTTCCTGCCGGCGACATAGGGGTCGATGTCCATTTCCGCCGAAGAGAACCAGAAGACCGCCGAGGCATCGGTGAGCCCAAGCGCTTTCGCGCTGTCGATGGCGGCGGTCTCGCGCGATTTCAGGTCGGTGACCAGTGCCTCGCCCCGATCAGCCACGTCGAAGATCGCGGCCAGTTCGGTCACGCCCTGATAGATCCCGTCCATGGTGAACATCGCGCTGCGCGTGCCGTCCGAGCCGACGGTGTTGTCCTTGCCCGTGCAATCGGCGGGCAGGATATAGGTCGGGATGCCGACATCGGCGAATTGTTCGCGCGTGGCGACGATGCCCTGCGGGCCGACATGCCATTCATACTGGATCGAGATCAGCTCGGGGCGTTTGGCGACCACGCTTTCGAAGCTCGGGTCATTGTCGGCCAGCCGCTCGATCTGGTCGTTCGCGGACTTGTATTCGGGCAGGACCTCGGTGAACCAGACCGAGGTTCCGGTGACCTTCTCGGCCAGTCCCAGCGAATAAAGGATCTCGGTCGCGGCCTGCCCGACCGTGACGGTCGAGGCGGGGGCCTTGGGGAAGCTGACCTCGACGCCGCAGTTCTGCAGCTGAAGGGGATAGGTGGTTTCGGCCAGCGCAGGGGCGGCCAGGGCCGATCCTGCCATCAGGACGGCCAGTGATTTATATAGCATGAAGACCTCCGGTCAGATGCGCGACCGAAGACCGGCAGGAAGGCATGCGCGGGTCCAGACCCGCTTGCGGAAGATTTGCCCAAGGGCAATTCAGAAGACGTTTCATCCGACACCTTCCCGGACACCCCGCCCGGGTCGCTAAAGTTGCACGCGTCGGCAGGTCTCCTGACTGACGGGTCGCGGGCCGCTGCGCCTTCCCATGACCCAAGGTCACAGTGGCTGATGCAGTGGCCTCACCGCCTACAGTTGCGGGGGCAGTTCCGGTTCACGGGGCCGGGGCCTCGTGACGGATTCCCTTTCAATTCCTTACGGAAACCGACGGGAAAATGGGTAGCGGGGGATTGCGGGTTCTGCAAGGGCCGATCTGCCCCGGCCCGACGACAGGCTTAGTGCTGGTGGCCAAAGGGCCGGGCGGGCATGGCCGTGGCGAAGAAAACGGCATCCTCCAGCTCCTCTGGCGTAGGCGGATGGTCCCAAGACTGGCGCAGATAGCCCTGCCCGTCGACCAAGAGGCCTGTCAGGGGCGAGGCCGTCCCCAGCCCCTTCAGCGCCGCCAGAGCGGCCGCGTCGGGCGGGGCGCAATTTTCGGGCGGCAGATGCAGGACGGGTGCGGGCGTCGTGCCCAGACCCCAATAGATCATCTGGCCCAAGGGCGGGCGCGACAGGTCGGTGGCGCGGCCGCGCTCGTCGTTGGTGCAGCGCAGGCGCAGGACCGGGGCTTTGGCGGGCATCAGCCAGCGCCCCTCGGCATCGATGTTGAGCGCGCTGGCATTGGCGCGCAGATGGTCGATCACCTGCCAGATCTCGGCATCGGTCAGCTGTGGCTGGGCGGGCATCATGGGCTGGCCGTCCTTCCGGATGCCGTGGCGAATCTGCCAGAACCAGTCGCCGTCAAAGGCCAGCACGAAGCTGGAAGAGCTGAGGTCCGGCACGCCCTTGCCCCCCGTCGCATCCGCGCCATGGCAGCCCGCGCAATCGCGCATGTAAAGCGCGCGTCCCGCCGTTAGCGAGGTCGCCGTGCGCCGCTGGTCCCAATGCTGGAACGAGGTCGGATAGGCGGGGCTGAGAAGCTCGGCCAGCGGCACGCGCGGCGTGGCCCAGATCACGAAACCCGCAGCCAGCATCAGGACCAGCGCGCCGATCCGCGACCAGATCAGCAGCGCCAGCGCGGCAAGGATCAGCGCCCCGGCCAGCGCCAGCGGCGGCAGCATCGCGACAAAGCGCGCGCGCAGCACCGGATCGCCCATCAGCCAGGCGACCGGGCGCCAGGGCAGGGGCCAGACCACCACCGCATGCGCGCCGGGTTGCTGCGTGGCCATGAGCCCGGCCAGCAGGATGACCAGCATCCCGGCGATGGCCTCGACCCTCAGGCTGCGGCGCAGGGCAAGGATCTGGCCGCGCCGCGCAAAGCGCAGCCCGTTCAGCGCAGCACAGGTCAGCATCAGCAGAAGGCCCAGCGATTTCAGCAGCAGCAGCTTGCCATAGGCCGTGCCGAGCAACCCGTAGAGGCCCCCGACCAGTCCCCATTGACCGTAGACGCCCAGCGACAGCGCCAGAACCAGAAGGACGCCCAGCGGGCTGAAGCGCCGTGCGGCCCGCAGTCCCGCCTGCGGATCATCGCGGAGCAGGAGCAGAAGCACCGGCAGCGCCCCGGCCCAAGCGAGCCCCGCCAGAACATGCAGCGCGCCCGCCTGCTGAACAGGCTCGGGCAGCGCCGCGCCATGGCCCAGCAGGGGTTGCAGCAGGATCGCCACGACGACCGGCCCAAGCCTCCAGCGGGGCAGGATCAGCGCCAGCGTCAGAAACCCCAGCCGCAGCGCCATGACGAGGCCGAAGCCGGTCTGGGTCAGCATGATCCATTGCGCCTGCGGGAAGGGCTTCGCGACGGTGATCTGGGCCAGCGCCGCAAACCACAAAACCCCGCTGGCGAGGGCCGCCAGCAGCGCGAGGCGGGTTTGCGGATAGGCCGCGCCGCGCAGCAAGCCGACGATCAGAAGCCCCGCGCAAAGCGCCAGCGCGGCCAGATGCAGGCCGCGCAATCCCGCTGCGATCAGCTCGAAAACCGGCACCGGTGCGGGTCAGTTCAGGGTGAAGCTGTAGCTGCCGCTGGTGCTGTGCGTGTCGACCGAGGTCACCGACCAGTCGACCTTATAGGTGCCGGGCGCGATCTCGGGCAGGTCAAGGCGCAGGGTATTCGCGCCCTCGTCCGTGACAGGGGCAGCGGTTTCGACCGGCGCGCCGGTGCTGTCGGTGACGGTCACCTTGCTGAGTGCAGGCTCCAGATCCTCGCTGAATTCCAGAAGCACGGCTTCCGGGGCCTCGGTCAGCACCTCGCCATCGGTGGGCTCGGACCCCGACAGCATGCCATGCGCGATGGCGGGGGCGGCCGAGAGGCTCAGCGCGGTGGCGAGGGTTGCGATAAGGTATTTCATGCGTCGTCTCCTTCTTGGCGCGCAGTCAAGGCCGCTTGCGGGGGCGCGTCAAGATGCGGCGGCGGGGATTGCGGCTATGGTCAGGGGCAGGTCAGGAGGGGCGCGGCCAATCCTGCCCCAGCCACAGTGTGCCGTTCAGCAGGCGGCGGATGACGGCGGCCTGGCCCTTCACGCCCATGCGCGCGAAGACCTGCTTCGAGCAGCTGCGCGCGGTCTCGACCGTCCAGCCCAGTTCCTCGGCGGCCTCGGCCAGACTGGCGCCGTCGCAAAGCAGCAGCGCCAGCCGCGCCTCGCTGCGGCTGAGGCCATGGGCGGCGGTGACCCGCTCCAGCGGCAGGCTGCGCCCGCGCGGCGCGGCGCGCAGGATGCCGACCAGCCCCGGCTCGGCCTGCAGAAGCGTCAGTTGCAGATCGGGCGACAGATCGACGGGGGAGGAGGATTGGCCCGTGGCCTGCGCCTCGGTCAGCGCGCGGTGCAGGGCCTGCGCCATATCTTCGCCCGGAAGTTCCAGCCAACCCATTGGGCGGTTGCGCAGGCCGGGCACGGCTTGCAGCAGATCGCGCGCCTTCCCGGACAGGCTGGTGACATTGCCCGCCGGGCCGAACAGCATCCAGCCCACGCCCAGATCGCTTGAGATCTGCCGCTCCAGCCGCGCCCGCATGCGTTCATCCTGAAGCCCGCGCCAGATCACCAGCGCCTGCGGCAGAAAGGGCGCGAGGTTCGCGAGCTGCATCCCCTCGATGGCGCGAAAATCGCGGTCAGAGCGGGCCAGCAGCAGCACCGCATGACCCCCCGCGTCAAAGGATGCCTTCAGCGCCCGCAGCGGCTGGTCGCGCGGCATGAGGCCCGGCAGATCGACCTGCGAATAAAGCCGGTTCGCGCGCATCTGATCGGGGTCGATCTGCGGCAAGAGGTCGTGGCCTGATTGCCATGACTGCGCAGGCCGCCCCGCCGCGCTGATCTGCAAAAACGCCCGTTCCGCGCCGGTATGCGCGGCGATCAGCGCCAGAAACCCCGGCCAGCCGGCATCCGCCTCGGCCGGGGTGTCGGGCAGGCCGGAGGCGGCGGCATAAAGTGCCTTCAGGATATCGGCTTCGGCAGCGATGGGCGGAATTCCGTCACATTCAGAAATTTCCCCCCATATGGGGGGTAAAATGACAAAGGCACGCCGCTACATGACCGTCAACTCTTTTCTGACCGAGATGTTGACCATGAGCCTGAAATCCCTGACCCACCTGCAGCGGCTGGAAGCCGAAAGCATCCACATCATGCGCGAGGTGGTGGCCGAAGCCGAAAATCCAGTGATGCTGTATAGCGTCGGCAAGGACAGCGCGGTCATGCTGCATCTGGCGAAGAAGGCGTTCTATCCGGCACCGCCGCCCTTCCCGCTGCTTCATGTCGACACGACCTGGAAGTTCCGCGACATGTATGCGCTGCGCGACAAGGCGGCCAAAGATGCGGGCATGGAGCTGCTGGTCTATCAAAACCCCGAGGCGGTGGAAAAGGGCATCAACCCCTTCGACCACGGCTCGCTTCACACCGATATGTGGAAGACCGAGGGGCTGAAGCAGGCGCTGGACAAATACGGCTTTGACGTGGCCTTCGGCGGCGCCCGCCGGGATGAGGAAAAGTCGCGCGCCAAGGAACGCGTCTTCTCGTTCCGCTCGGCCAATCACCGCTGGGACCCGAAGAACCAGCGCCCGGAATTGTGGCGGCTTTACAATGCGCGCAAGGCCAAGGGCGAAAGCGTGCGCGTCTTCCCGATCTCGAACTGGACCGAGCTGGATATCTGGCAATACATCCATCTGGAAGGCATCGAGATCGTGCCGCTGTATTTCTCGGCCCCGCGCCCCACGGTCGAGCGTGACGGGCTGATCCTGATGGTCGATGACGAGCGCTTCCGCCTGAACGCGGGCGAAGAGCCGGTGATGCGCTCGGTCCGGTTCCGGACGCTGGGCTGCTATCCGCTGACCGGCGCGGTCGAAAGCCATGCGACGACGCTGCCCGAGGTCATTCAGGAAATGCTGCTGACCACGACCTCGGAACGCCAGGGCCGCGCGATCGACCACGATCAGGCCGCCTCGATGGAGAAGAAGAAGCAGGAAGGCTACTTCTAAGCCCCGTTCTTCGCCCCCAAGACATTCCACCGAACTCAGGTGACCCAAATGACCGTGAACGACCCGATTTACAAAACCGACGCGCTGATTGCCGAAAACATCGACGCCTATCTGGAAACCCACCAGCACAAGACCATGCTGCGCTTCATCACCTGCGGCTCGGTCGATGATGGCAAGTCGACGCTGATCGGACGGCTGCTTTACGACAGCAAGATGATCTTCGAGGACCAGCTGGCGACGCTCGAGGCCGACAGCAAGCGCGTCGGCACGCAGGGGCAGGAGATCGACTTTGCGCTGCTGGTCGACGGCCTTGCCGCCGAGCGTGAGCAGGGCATCACCATCGACGTGGCTTACCGCTTCTTCGCGACCGAAAAGCGCAAGTTCATCGTCGCCGACACCCCCGGCCACGAACAATACACCCGCAACATGGTGACCGGCGCCTCGACTGCCGATCTGGCGGTCATTCTGATCGACGCGCGCAAGGGCATGCTGACGCAGACCCGCCGCCACAGCTATCTAGTCAAGCTTCTGGGCATCCGCCACATCGTGCTGGCGGTGAACAAGATGGATCTGGTCGACTACGATCAGGCCACCTTTGACCGGATCGTCGCCGAATACACCAGTTTCGCCCAAAGCATCGGCATCGAAAGCTTCACCGCGATCCCGATTTCCGGCTTCAAGGGCGACAACATCACCGGCCTCAGCGACAACATGCCCTGGTACACGGGCACCGCGCTGCTGCCGCATCTGGAAACGGTCGAGGTCGACGCCACGGTCGAGCAGTCCCAGCCCTTCCGCATGTCGGTGCAATGGGTCAACCGCCCGAACCTGGATTTCCGCGGCTTCTCGGGGCTGATCGCCAGCGGCACGGTGCGCCCGGGTGACCAGATCCGCGTGCTGCCCTCGGGCAAGACCTCGACCATCGCGCGCATCGTCAGCCTTGAGGGCGACCGCGATCTGGCGGTGGCGGGCGAATCCGTCACGCTGACGCTGGCCGATGAAATCGACTGCTCGCGCGGGCAGGTGATCGTTGCGGCTCAGGCCCCGCTGGAGGTTGCCGACCAGTTCGAAAGCACCATCGTCTGGATGGACGAGGCGGAAATGGTCCCCGGCCGCGCCTATTGGCTGAAGATCGGCACGCAGACCGTCTCGGCCACCATCCACGCCCCGAAATACGAGGTGAACGTCAACACGCAGGAGCATCTGGCAACCAAGACGCTGGATCTGAACGCGATTGGCGTGGCGAACGTGACCACCGACCGCGAGATCCCCTTCGCGCCCTATGCCGAGAACCGCGATCTGGGCGGCTTCATCCTGATCGACAAGATGACCAACCGCACGGTGGCCGCCGGGATGATCCATTTCGCCCTGCGCCGCGCCCAGAACATCCACTGGCAGGCGACCGACATCGGCCGCGACCACCATGCCAATATGAAGCACCAGAAACCGGCGGTGCTGTGGCTGACGGGTCTGTCGGGCTCGGGCAAATCGACCATCGCCAATATCATCGAGAAGAAGCTGGCGCGGATGAACCGCCACACCTTCCTGCTGGATGGCGACAACGTGCGCCACGGGTTGAACAAGGATCTGGGCTTCACCGAGGCCGACCGCGTCGAAAACATCCGCCGCGTGGGCGAGGTTGCCAAGCTGATGACCGATGCCGGTCTGATCGTGGTGACGGCCTTCATCTCGCCCTTCCGGTCGGAACGCGACATGGTGCGCGGCATGATGCAGCCGGGCGAGTTCATCGAGGTCTTCGTCGACACCCCGCTGGAGGTGGCGGAAGGCCGGGACGTGAAGGGGCTTTATGCCAAGGCGCGCTCGGGCCAGCTGAAGAACTTCACCGGCATCGATTCGCCCTATGAAGCGCCGGATGCTGCCGAAATCCGCATCGATACGACGCAGATCAGCGCCGAAGAGGCTGCCGATCTGATCATCGCCCGCCTGATCCCCTAAGGCGGGATGCGCGAAATGAAACAAGAATGGCGCCCTATCGGGCGCCATTTTTCTTTGGCCCGGTCAGTGATCCGTCGTCACCATATGGCCCGGATAGAAGGACAGCCGGACCGAGGTGATCGCCCCCAGATCGTTCCATGTCGTCCGCTGCATGATCAGCAGCGCATGCCCCTGCCGCGTGTCCAGAAGCCGCGCGTCGCGGGCATTGGCGTTCTCGGCCGAGAATGTCAGGTCGGCGCGCAGATAGGGGGCATGACGGACCAGCCATTCATTGGCGTTCACCTGCCGGAAATCGACGCTTTCGACCTCGGGGACGGCGGCGGGGTTGATCCAGCGATCCTCGACCTGAAAGGGCTGGTCGTCGCCCATATGGACGGTGCGCAGATGGATCAGGGGCGCGCCCTCGGGCAGGCGCATGCGGCTGGCGATCTCGGGCGGGGCGGGGCTGCGCTTCTGGGCGACGACGCGGTGGCTATAGGCCATGCCCGCCGATTCCACCTGCTCGCGCACGATGGGGATGGTGAAGGTGGCCTTGCGCGCCGGGTTCACCGTCACATGCGTCCCGGCGCGGCGCTTGCGGTCCAGAAGCCCCTCTTCGGCCAGAATCTGCAGCGCCTTGTTCACCGTGGCGCGGGCGACGCCGAACTCGACGGCAAGTTCGGCCTCGTCCGGGATGCGGTCGCCCTGTTGCCATTCGCGATCGACGATGCGGCGACGGACGTCCTCCACGATCATCTGAGCCTTCGAATTGCCGGGCGGGCCGCTTTTGAGGGTCACATTCGTTCCTGAAGCCGAGAGATGGTTGCCAGATAATCCGCGATGATAGCGTCATGTTCGCGGTGTTGGCCATTCTTGACGACATGTCGGCCCGCTGACCAGACGTCACGCACCAGCGCGTCGCTGCCCGCAAAGATCAGGCTGTCCAGCATCGTGTCAGCCTGTCGCCCCGCCATCACCGGGTTCGTCAACGAGACCGCGACCAGATCGCCCCAGTTCCCCGCCCGGATCGCGCCGCTGTCGCGCCCGGCTGCCGAAGCGCCGCCCGCCAGCGCGACCTCGTAAAGCACCCGGCCCGTTGAGCGCTTGGGCTCGGCCATGATGGCGCGGGCGGTGTCGCGCAGGCGCTGGCTGTATTCCATCGTCCGCATCTCTTCGGTCAGCGAGATGCGGATATTGCTGTCCGAGCCGAAGCCCATGCGCCCGCCCGCATCCTTCCAGACGGTGCCGTTGAAAATGCCGTCGCCAAGGCTCGATTCGGTGATCGGGCAGAGGCCCGCGACCGCGCCGGTCTGCGCCAGCCGCGTGGTTTCGTCGTCGGTCATGTGGGTCAGGTGGATGAAGGTCCAGCGATCATCCACCGGGCAATTCTCCAGCACCCATTCGACCGGGCGCAGGCCGTAACCGGCGCGGATCTCTTCGACCTCGGGGATCTGCTCGGCCAGATGCATGTGCATGGGGCGGCCCGGGCGCATCGCGGCGGTCATCCGCAGGCCTTCCTTGCTGACCGCGCGCAGCGAGTGCGGGGCGATGCCCAGCCCCGCATCGGCGGGCAGGTGGCGCAGCGCGGCCTCGGCGCTGTCGGCGAGGCGCAGGAATTCGTCGGGCGTGGTGCCAAAGCGGCGCTGCCCCGAACCAAGCGCGCGGCCATCGATGCCGCCGAACTGGTAATGCACGGGCAGCAGCGTCAGCCCGATCCCGGTGCGGCTGGCGGCGGCGGCGATGCGCTCGGACATCTCGCCCAGATTGGCGTAATGCGTGCCGTCGGGCTGGTGATGCAGATAGTGAAACTCGACATTCGTGGCGTACCCGGCCTCGAGCATCTCCATCTGCACCAGTGCGGCAATGGCCTCGACATCCTCGGGCGTCAGCACGTCAAGGAAGCGGTACATGATCTGGCGCCAGGTCCAGAACGTGTCCTTCGGTTCGCTGCCCTTGGCCTCGGATAGGCCCGCCATGGCGCGCTGGAAGGCGTGGGAATGCAGGTTCGCGACCGAGGGAAGCAGCAGCTCGACCCGCTCACCCTCAGGTGCGGCATTCGCATCGACCGCCGTGATGCGGCCATCGCCGCCCAGCGTGACCGCCACATCTTCCGCCCATCCGTCGGGCAGCAAGGCCCGCTGTGCCCAGAGTTTCGTCACCATAATCTCCTTGCCCGGCGCGATCATTAAGTTTAGACATATCACTGAACGAAAAACAATCCAAGGCAGGAAAGATGCAAGTTTTCACCCATGCCTCAGTCGCAACTATTGACGCGAACTCAGATGGTTACGGCCTGATCGAAGATGCGGCCGTCGTGATCGACGGTGACCGAATCGTCTGGGTCGGTGAGACGAAATCGCTTCCCGCCGACTATGCCTCGGCCCCAGCGACTGATCTTGGGGGGCGCTTGGTCACCCCCGGTCTGGTCGATTGCCACACCCACATCGTTTACGGCGGCGACCGCGCCCGCGAATTCGAGATGCGGCTGGAAGGCGCGGGTTACGAAGAGATCGCGCGGGCAGGGGGCGGCATCGTCTCCTCGGTCAAGAACACCCGCGAAGCCGATGAGGCGTCGCTGCTGAAAACCGCCCTGAAGCGCGTCGATCACCTGCTGGCCGAGGGCGTCACCACCCTCGAGATCAAGTCGGGCTATGGCCTCAGCATCGACAGCGAAATGAAGATGCTGCGCGTCGCCCGTCTGATCGGCGAACAGCGCCCGGTGCATGTCGTGACGACCTGGCTGGCGGCCCATGCGCTGCCGCCGGAATATAAGGACGACCGTGCGGGCTATATCCGCGATGTGGTGATTGCGGGCATGGACCGCGCCCATGCCGAGGATCTGATCGATCAGGTCGACGGTTTCTGCGAAGGCATCGCCTTCAGCCCCGACGAAATGGCGCTGGTCTTTGACCATGCCGCAAAGCTTGGCCTGCCGATCAAGCTCCATGCCGAACAGCTTTCCGACCTTCACGGCGCGAAGCTGGCCGCCGAGCGGGGCGCGCTGTCCGCCGATCACCTCGAATGGCTCGGGCAGGACGGCGTTGACGCGATGGCGAAATCCGGGACTGTTGCGGTGCTGTTGCCGGGCGCGTTCTATACTTTGCGCGAAACCGTTTATCCGCCGGTGCAGGCGCTGCGTGATGCAGGCGTGCCGATTGCGCTTGCGACCGACGCGAACCCCGGCACCTCGCCGCTGACCTCGCTTCTGCTGACCATGAACATGGGCGCGACGATCTTCCGTCTGACGCCCGCTGAATGCCTGACCGCCGTGACCCGCAATGCGGCGAAGGCGCTTGGCCTAACTGATCGCGGTACCCTCGCCGCCGGTCAACGCGCCGATCTGGCCATCTGGGACGTCCAACACCCGGCCGAGCTGACCTATCGCATCGGTTTCAATCCCATCCACGCCCGCGTTTTCGGAGGCAAACTTGTCTGAGATCATCCTCACCCCCGGCGAAACCACTCTCGACCAGCTAGAGCGCGTCTGGCGCGAAGGCCTGTCGGTTCGCCTCGCCGATAGCGCATGGCCGGGCATTGACGCCGCCGCCGCCCGGATCGCGAAGGCCGCGAATGGGACCGTCCCGGTTTACGGGGTGAACACGGGCTTTGGCAAACTCGCATCGATCAAGATCAAGCCGGAAGACACCGCGACCCTTCAGCGCAACCTGATCCTGTCGCATTGCTGCGGCGTCGGCGAACCGGTCGAGGAAGAAACGGTCCGCCTGATCCTGACCCTGAAGCTTCTGTCCCTTGGCCGTGGTGCTTCGGGCGTCCGTCCCGAGGTTGTGCGCCTGATCGAAGACATGCTCGCCAAGGGCGTCCTGCCGGTGATCCCGTCGCAGGGTTCGGTGGGCGCATCGGGCGACCTCGCGCCGCTGGCCCACATGGCCGCCGTGATGCTGGGCGAGGCGCGCGCGACTTATAAGGGTAAGGAATATTCGGGCGCCGAGGCGCTGGCCGCTGCCGGTTTGAAGCCCATCGTTCTGGCCGCGAAAGAGGGCCTTGCGCTCATCAACGGCACGCAGGTTTCGACCGCTTTCGCGCTGGCGGGTCTGTTTACCGCGTTCCGCATGGCGCGGAATGCGCTGGTGTCTTCCTCGCTTTCAACCGACGCGATCATGGGCTCGACCGCGCCCTTCTTTGACGAAATCCACCAGCTTCGCGGCCATCGCGGCCAGATCCTCGCCGCCCGCGTCATCCGCGACCTGATGGACGGGTCCGAGATTCGCGAAAGCCACCGCGAAGGCGATACGCGCGTGCAGGACCCTTACTGCATCCGCTGCCAGCCGCAGGTGACGGGGGCGGCCATCGACGTGCTGACCCAAGCCGCCCGCACGCTGGAGATTGAGGCGAATGCCGCGACCGACAACCCGCTGGTCCTGACCGATGTCGATCAGATCGTGTCGGGCGGGAACTTCCATGCCGAGCCTGTGGCCTTCGCCGCCGACATGATCGCGCTGGCGATTGCCGAGATCGGCGCGATCTCGCAGCGCCGCATCGCGCTGATGGTGGACCCGGCGCTGTCGCATGACCTGCCGCCCTTCCTGACCCCCGATCCCGGCCTGAACTCGGGTCTGATGATTGCCGAAGTGACCAGCGCCGCGCTGATGAGTGAAAACAAGCATCTCGCGAACCCCTGTTCGACCGACTCGACGCCCACTTCGGCGAACCAGGAGGATCACGTGTCGATGGCCGCCCACGGTGCGCGTCGGCTGAAGCGGATGAACCAGAACCTCGCCCATATCATCGGGATCGAGGTGCTTTGTGCGGCGGCTGGCGTTGAGTTCCGCGCGCCGCTCAAGACCTCGAAACCGCTGCAGGACGTGATTGCGCGGCTGCGCAAGGACGTCTCGGCGCTCGATCAGGACCGTTACATGGCCCCCGATCTTGCAACCTGCGCGACCCTCGTCGCTTCTGGCGCGCTGCTCGACGTCATCCCCGAAGCGCATATCGAGGAGGTCGCCCCGTGAAAACGCATGAGGTTTTCCAAGGCGATAGCCCGGTCATCCTCGGCCTGCCGCATACCGGGACGTTTGTCCCGGATGCCATCCGCGCGAAGCTGAACCCGCGCGGGCAGGAGCTTGCGGATACCGATTGGCATATCGAAAAGCTCTATGATGGGCTTTTGCCCGGCGCGACCAAGGTCCGCGCGCTCTTTCATCGCTATGTGATCGACGCGAACCGTGGCCCGGATGATGCGAGCCTTTATCCGGGGCAGAATACCACCGGCCTCGTGCCCACGACCGATTTCGACGGCGCGCCGATCTGGCTGGAAGAGCCGAGTGAGGCCGAGATTGCTGAGCGGAAGGCAACCTATCACGCGCCTTACCACGCGGCACTTGCGGCGGAGATTGAGCGCGTGAAGGCAAAGCACGGTGTGGCGATCCTTTATGATTGCCATTCGATCCGCAGCCATATCCCGTTCCTGTTCGAAGGCACGCTGCCCGATTTCAACATTGGGACCAACCTTGGCGCGACCTGCGATGCGGCGATTGAAAAGGCGGTGTTCGACATCGCCGCCGCCACGGGGCGCACCCATGTCCTGAACGGTCGCTTCAAGGGCGGCTGGACGACGCGCCATTACGGCCAGCCGGGTCAGGGCGTCCACGCGATCCAGATGGAGCTTGCGCAATCGAGCCACCTGACCACGGAAGCGGCCCCCTTTGCCTATGATGAGGCGAAGGCCGAAGCGATGCGTGCACCCCTTCGCGCGATCCTTGAGGCGTTGGAGGCGCTTGCCCCAAAGCTCGCAGGCGCGAAATGAGCGGGCCGCTTTCGGGCATCAAGGTTCTGGACCTCAGCCGTGTGCTGGCGGGGCCGTATTGCACCGCGCTGCTCGCTGATTTGGGGGCGGAGGTCATCAAGCTCGAACCCCCGCATGGCGATGATTACCGCCATATCGGCCCCTTCAAGGACGGCGAAAGCGCGCTGTTCACGCTGAACAATCGCGGCAAGAAAAGCGTCGTTCTGGACCTGAAGAACCCCGCGCATCTGAAGCTCGCGCAGGACATGGCGGATCACGTCGATATCGTGGTCGAAAACTTCCGCCCCGGTGTCGCCGACCGGCTTGGCCTTGGGGCCGAGGGGCTGCGGGCGCGCAATCCGAAGCTCATCTACTGCTCGATCTCGGGCTTTGGGCAGGAGGGGCCGTTCAAGGATCTGCCCGCCTATGATCTGGTCGTGCAGGCGATGTCCGGGCTGATGGCCGGGACGGGCGAGGAAGGCGGCGCGCCCTTGAAGACCGGGGAAAGCGTGGCCGACCTGATCGCGGGGCTGTTTGCAAGCTGGTCGATCATGGCGGCGCTGGTGCAGCGCGACAAGACGGGGCAGGGCGCGACGCTGGATGTCGCGATGTATGACGCGCTCTTTTCCATGCTCACCACCAGCCACGCGCTGCATCTTTACGCGGGCGCGCTGCCGAAGCGCGTCGGCAACCGCCACCCGCTGTCGACGCCCTTCGGCTGCTATGCGACGAAGGACGGGCAGGTGGCTGTTTGCGTGCTGAACCCGAAGCAATTCAAGGCGCTGTCCGATCTGATCGGCGCGCCGGAGGCTGCGGACGACCCGCGTTTTGCCACCGACGAATCCCGGACCGAGCATGAACCTGCGGTGAAGGCTCTGGTTGAGGCATGGTCGTCGGGCCTTTCGACCGACGAGGCGGTGAAGGCGCTGTCTGATGTCGGTCTGCCAAGCGCGCCCATCTGGGACATCGCGCAGGCCGCGTCCAATGACCATGCGGTGACGCGTGGGCTGGTGACGGATCTGCCGCATCCGGTGCTTGGCTCGGCACCCGTCATCGGTCAGCCCGTGCGTTTTGACGGCGCAAAGCCGATTGCCGCGACCTCCGCCCCCCGCTTGGGCGGCGATCTCGATGCGGTGCTTAAAGAGTTTGGGCTGGAGAAGACGGAATGAGCGCGCAAGACGAATGGCACATGCTGAACGATGAAGAACGCATGTTCTGCGACGTTCTGGAACGCATCTGCACTGAGAAGATCGCGCCGCTGGCCCATCAGACCGATGAGACCTCGGCCTTCGTCCACGACCAGCTTCGCACCCTTGGCGAGGCGGGCATGATGGGCGCGAACCTGCCCGAAGAATATGACGGTTCGGCCATTTCGGCCCCGGCGCTGCTGCGGGCAGTCGCTTTGGTTGCGGGGGCTTGCGGGTCGACGGCGTCCGCGCTGACGGCGCATTATCTCGCGACCGACTCGATCCTGATCGGCGGGACCGAGGCGCAGAAGCAGCATTGGCTGCCGAAAGCCGCGTCGGGCGAGGCGCTTGGCGCTTTCGCCCTCACCGAGCCGACTGCCGGGTCCGACCCCGCCGATATGAAGACCCGCGCCCGCCGCGTTGATGGCGGTTGGCAGATCAAGGGCACGAAATGCTTCATCTCGAACGGTGGTGTCGCTGATTTCATCGTGCTCTATGCGGTGACCGACCCCGAAAAAGCCCATCGCGGCATTTCCGCCTTCATCGTTCCGAAAGGCACGCCGGGGCTTGAAGCGGGGCCTGCGGAAAAGACCATGGGGCTGAAAGGCGGTCATGTCTTTACGCTGAATATCGACATCACCTTGCCCGAAGACGCCCTTCTTGGCGAAGAGGGCAAGGGCTTCCGCACCGCGATGCAGGTCTTGGACAATGGCCGGATCGAGGTTGCGGCGCAGTGCCTTGGTCTTGCTGAGGCCGCGATGAAAGCGGCGATTGCTTACGCCAAGGATCGGGTGATCGGCGGCGAGGCTTTGTCGGATCGTCAAGGCATCCGCTGGATGATCGCCGATATGGGCGTGGCCTACCGCTCGGCCTTGCTGCTGAGCCAAGACGCTGCGCGTCAGCGCGATGCGGTCCATCACGGCAAAGGCGGGCGTTTCTCGCTTGCCGCGAGCATGGCGAAACTCGCGGCATCAGAGGCTGCGGGCAAGATTGCTGACACCGCGCTGCAGCTGCATGGCGGCTATGGCTATACCCGCGACTTCCCCATCGAACGGATCAATCGGGACCTTCGGATCATGCGCATCTACGAAGGTTCATCGGAAATTCAACGCATTATCATTTCCGGCAATATGCTGGCCTGAACGGAGACGAACATGGACAATCCCCGTCACAATACCCGCGACATCTACCCCGCGACCGGCACCGAGATCACCGCGAAAAGCTGGCTGACCGAAGCGCCGATGCGGATGTTGATGAACAACCTGCACCCCGACGTCGCCGAAAACCCGCATGAGCTGGTGGTTTACGGCGGCATCGGCCGCGCTGCGCGGACCTGGAAGGACTTCGACCTGATCGTCGATAGCCTGAAGAAGCTGGAACTCGACGAGACGCTGCTGGTCCAGTCCGGCAAGCCGGTCGGTGTCTTCAAGACCCACAAGGATGCGCCGCGCGTCCTGATCGCGAACTCGAACCTCGTGCCGCATTGGGCGAATTGGGACCATTTCAACGAGCTCGATAAGAAGGGTCTGGCGATGTATGGCCAGATGACGGCGGGCTCGTGGATCTATATCGGCACGCAGGGCATCGTTCAGGGCACCTATGAAACCTTTGTCGAGGCGGGCCGCCAGCACTATAACGGCGACCTCAAGGGCAAATGGGTTCTGACCGGCGGTCTTGGCGGTATGGGCGGCGCGCAGCCGCTGGCCGCTGTCATGGCGGGCGCTTGCTGTCTGGCCGTCGAATGCGACGAAACCCGCGCCGATTTCCGTCTGCGCACCCGTTACGTCGATGAAAAGACCCATAGCCTTGATGAGGCGTTGGAGATGATCGACCGCTGGACCAAAGCGGGTGAGGCGAAATCGGTCGCGCTGATCGGGAACGCCGCCGAGATCTTCCCGGAACTGGTGAAGCGCGGCGTGCGTCCCGATATCGTCACCGACCAGACCTCGGCCCACGACCCCGTTCACGGCTATCTGCCGATTGGCTGGACCGTCGCCGAATGGCGTGCGCGTCAGGAAAGCGACCCGAAAGGTGTCGAGAAAGCCGCCCGCGCCTCGATGCGCAAGCAGGTTGAGGCGATGGTCGCCTTTCACGATATGGGCATTCCGACCGTCGATTATGGCAACAACATCCGCCAGATGGCGCTGGAAGAAGGCTTTGACCGCGCCTTTGCCTTCCCCGGTTTCGTGCCCGCCTATATCCGCCCGCTCTTCTGCCGGGGCATCGGTCCCTTCCGTTGGGCCGCGCTCTCGGGCGATCCGGAGGATATCTACAAGACCGACGCCAAGATGAAGGAACTGTTCCCCGACAACCCGCATCTGCACAACTGGCTGGACATGGCGCAAGAGCGCATCGCGTTCCAGGGCCTGCCGGCGCGCATCATGTGGATCGGTCTGGGGGATCGCCACCGTGCGGGCCTTGCCATCAACGAGATGGTCCGCAATGGCGAGCTGAAGGCTCCGGTCGTCATCGGCCGCGACCACCTGGATTCGGGTTCGGTCGCCTCGCCCAACCGGGAAACCGAGGCGATGCAGGACGGTTCGGACGCGGTGTCCGACTGGCCGCTGCTGAACGCGCTTCTCAACACCGCATCGGGCGCGACCTGGGTGTCGCTGCATCACGGCGGCGGCGTGGGCATGGGCTTCTCGCAGCATTCGGGCATGGTCATCTGCTGTGACGGCAGCGAAGACGCCGATGCGCGTCTGGCCCGCGTCCTCTGGAACGACCCGGCGACGGGCGTCATGCGCCATGCCGACGCAGGCTATGACATTGCGCTGGATTGTGCGCGTGAACATGGCCTGAACCTGCCGGGCATCCTGTAAGCGGCGGGGGGCGCAAAGCGCCCCCTTCCTTTGCCCGAAGAAGGCCCGCGCGCGGCGGAAAAAGCCGGGCTATGATCGGCTCATCTGGTGAATACTGGGAGGGCCGCCATGACCATGCCACCGCGCAGCGATCTGGGCACCCATGTGGTGACCAATCAGCCCGAGGCCGCAGGCGACCGCGACCTCTGGCAGGACGATCCGGTGCTGCGCCAGCTTGCGGGCGGGGTGGGCGTCAACGCTGACCCGGTCGCGGGCTATGGCGCGCTGATGGGGACGCGCCGCATGCGCGATCTGGCGCGTGACGCGAACCGCCATCCGCCGGAATTGCAGCAGTTTGACCTTGCCGGGCGGCGGCTGGATGAGGTCCGCTTTCACCCTGCCTATCACGCCTTCATGCAGGCCTCGACGGCGGCCGGGTATCACGCCGTCGCATGGGAGCCCGCGCCTGCAGGCCATGCGACCCATGCCTGTCAGGTCTATCTGGCCAGCCAGGTCGAGCCGGGGCATTGCTGCCCGCTGACCATGACCTATGCCTCGGTCCCGGTGCTGCGCCGGGCGGGGCTGGGGGATTGGGCGGGCCGCATTCTGTCACGTGACTATGACCCGTCCGTGCAGCCCATGGGCCAGAAGGCCGGGCTGACCATTGGCATGGCCATGACGGAAAAGCAGGGTGGCTCGGACATCCGCACGAACCTGACCGAGGCCCGCCCGGATGGTGAGATGTGGCGGCTGACGGGGCATAAATGGTTCTGCTCGGCCCCCATGTCCGATGGCTTCCTGACGCTGGCGCAGACCGGGCAGGGGCTGGGCTGTTTTCTGGTCCCGCGCTGGCTGCCCGAGGGGCGCAATGCGATCAACATCCAGCGGCTGAAGGACAAGCTGGGGAACCGCGCGAACGCCTCGGCCGAGATCGAATATGCCGGTGCGCGCGCGATCCCGATTGGCGCGCCGGGCGACGGCATCCGCACCATTGTCGAGATGGTCCACCATACCCGTCTGGACACCGCGCTGGCCCCATGCGGCCTGATGCGCGCGGCCCTGCGCGAGGCGCATCACTGGATCGCCCATCGCACGAGCTTCCAGAAACGGCTGATCGACCAGCCGCTGATGCGCGCGGTCTTTGCCGATCTGGCGCTGGACTGGATCGGCGCGCTGGCTCTGGGGCTGCATGTCGCGGGACGCTTCGACCGAGCCACACCCGAGGATCGGGCCTATGCGCGCCTTGCCGTGGCGATTGCCAAATATCACGCCAACAAGCTGTGTCCGCTGGTCACCTGCGAGGCGATGGAGATGCTGGGCGGCATGGGCTATGTCGAGGATACGATGATGCCGATGCTGTATCGCGAAGCACCGCTGAATGGCATCTGGGAAGGCTCGGGCAATGTGATCTGCCTTGATGCGCTGCGCAGCTTGAGGCGAGAGCCGCTGGCTGCCGAGGTTCTGGCAGAGGAGCTCGATGCGGCGCGCGGCTTTTCAACTGATTACGACGCAAACCTCAACCAGTATCGAGATCGCTGGTCGGGCGAGATCCCTGAGGCCGAAGCACGCTGGTTTGTCGAAAATACGGCGCTTCTGCTGTCGGCCTCAGCCCTGCTGCGGCAGGGGCACACGGTCGCTGAGGTCTTCGCGCGGACGCGGCTGACGGGCGCGCGGGGCCGGTTCAGCGGCGCGCTGGCCGATGCGGCGGCGGATCAGGTCATCGGCGCAAGTTTCGCCGGATAGGCGGGAATGCGGCCCACCCGCAGGGGCAGGCCGCGCCGGGCCTCAGCCCTTGATGTAATCCTGCGCGTCGATGATCGCGGCATAGGCAAAGCCCAGCGAGGACATCATCGCGGCATGGACCTGTGCTGCCGGAATGGTGATCCCGCCATGCTCCAGATCGCGGGTGGCGCAGGCGTCCTGCACGACGCTGGTCTTGTAACCGAAATCACTGGCCGCGCGGGCGGTGGCGTCGATGCACATATGGCTCATCGCGCCGACGATCACGACTTCCTCGATGCCAGCGCCGTCCAGACGCGACTTCAGGTCGGTGTTGAGGAAGGGGTTCGGGTGGTTCTTGACCACGACCGTCTCGCCCGGCTGGGGGGCGACGATGGGGTTGATCTCTGCCCCTTCGGTATCGGCGATGAAGAAGGGGGCCGAGGGATCGGGGAAGATGTGCTGGACATGGATCACGCTGTCGCCCTTGCTGCGGGCGGCGTCGATCACGTCGCGGGCGTTCTCGGCCGCCTGCTGGATCTTGTCGAGGGTGTATTTGCCCCCCGGGAAATAGTCGTTCTGGATATCGACGACGATGATGGCGCGATTGCTCATGGTGGTTCACCTCCGATTGGTTGGCGCAAGCCTACCCAGAGGGTCCGGGCCGAAACAATGGTCCTTTCGGCCAAGACGCGGGCGGGCCTAGCGCTTGTTGCTGTAGACGTCCCGCTGGGTGATCAGCCGCGCGCTGTTGCGGCCGGTGACATAGGACCAGAGCCAGCTGAGCGCGACAGCAAGGCGGCTGCGCGTGCCGATCAAGAAATAGATATGCGCGATCCCCCACAGCCACCACGCCAGCGGCCCTTTCAGCTTCACCCGCCCGAAATCGGCGACGGCGGCGCGCTTGCCGACGGTCGCGAGGTTCCCGGCATGACGATAGAGGAAAGCGGGCGGGGGCGTCTTGCCGTCCAGCCGCGCCTTGATGACCTTGGCCACGAACGCGCCCTGCTGCTTGGCGGCGGGGGCAAGGCCCGGCACCTGCTGGCCATTGGCCTGCTTCACGCTGGCGGTGTCGCCGATGACATAGATGTCTGGGTGCCCCGGCACGCTCAGATCCGGGTTGACCAGCACACGCCCGGCGCGGTCGGCGGGCACATGCAGCCATTGCGCCGCAGGCGAGGCGGTGACGCCTGCCGCCCAGATGGTGGTGCGGGCGGGGATCTGCTCGGTGCCGACCGCCACCCCCTGATCCGACACGTCAGAGACCGAGGTGCCGGTCATCACCGTCACCCCCAGCTTGGTCAGCGCCGTCTGGACATAGTCCGACATGTCGGGCGGGAAGGCGGGCAGGACGCGCGGCCCGGCCTCGACCAGGATCACCCTGGCCTGATGGGTGTCGATATGGCGGAACTCCTTGGGCAGGATCTCTTGCGCCAGTTCGGCGATGATCCCGGCCAGCTCGACGCCGGTGGGGCCTGCGCCGACCACGACGAAGGTCAGAAGCGCCGCACGCTCGGCCGGGTCGGTCGAAAGCTCGGCCTGTTCGAAGGCGGACAGCACGCGGCGGCGGATGGTGGTCGCGTCCTCCAGCGATTTCAGGCCCGGCGCGGCGGCCTCCCATTCGTCATGGCCGAAGTAGGAATGGCGCGCGCCGGTCGCCAGCGCCAGCAGGTCGTAATGCAGGGGGGCGGCGTTCTTCAGATCGACCCGGCGTGCGACGGTGTCGATGCCGGTGACCTGCGCCAGCAGCGTCGTCACGTCGCGGCGGTTCTTGAACAGGTGACGGATCGGCCAGGCCACGTCCGAGGTCGGCAGGATCGTCGTCGCCACCTGATATAGCAGCGGCTGGAACAGGTGGTGATTGCGCTGGTCGACGATCGTGATGCGCAGGTTCGGGTCCTTCAGCGCCTTCGCCAGCGAAAGCCCGGCAAAGCCTGCCCCCACGATGACCAGATGTTTCGGGGTTTGCTGCGATGTGCCATGGGCCGTGGCAGGGGCGGTTTGCGCGTCATCCATCAGAGAGCCTCCTTGACCTGATGTCAGGGTTCCCCGCTGGCGGCCCGGAAGGAAAGCAAAAAATCGCGCCAATACGCAGGAAGCATGACGAGTGCCCGGGGGTGCGGGCTGCGTCATCCGTTTTGCCCACTGTTGCAGGGGACGCGAATAATGTCGTTTATCTGGGCCGCAGGGACTCGGGAAAAGGAGACGGCCATGAAACTTCTTGTTGTCGGAGCAGGATCGACCGGAGGTTATTTCGGCGGACGTCTGGCCGAGGCAGGCCGCGACGTCACCTTCCTTGTCCGCCCGAAACGGGCCGAGCAGTTGCGCGCGAACGGGCTGCAGATCGTCAGTCCGATGGGCGATGTCACGCTGACCCCGCAGCTGGTGCAGGCGGGGCAGATCGCCGCGCCCTATGACGCGATCCTGCTGACGGTCAAAGGCTATGCGCTGGAGGCGAGCCTTGACGATTTCGCCCCCGCCCTGGGGCCGGATACCGTCATCGTGCCGATCCTGAACGGCATGCGCCATGTCGACCGGCTGCGCGAGCGCTTCGGCGCGCAGGCGGTGGCGGGTGGGCTGTGCAAATGCTCGACCACGCTGGATGAGGCGGGCCGGATCATTCACCTCAACAAGATCCAGCAGATCTCTTATGGAGAGCTGGACGGCCAGCCCTCACCGCGCATGGCCGAGCTTGATGCCCTGATGCAGGGTGTGGGGTTCGAGGCGCGGCTTTCGAATGACATCGCGCGCGAGATGTGGGGGAAGTGGTTCTTCCTTGCCTCGCTGGCGGCGATCACCTGCCTGATGCGCGGCAGCGTGGGGCAGGTCGCGGCGACCGAATACGGGGCCGAGGTCGCCCGCCAGATTGTCGATGAGGTGCTGGCGATCACCTCGGCGGTGGGCATCGCGCCCAGCCCCAAGGCGGTGGCGGCGGCCAAGGATCAGCTGACCGAGGCGGGCTCGCCGCTGGCAGCGTCGATGTTCCGCGATCTTCAGGCCGGGCTGCCGGTCGAGGCCGACGAGATTCTGGGCGATCTGGTCGCGCGCGGGAAGGCGGCGGGCGTGGCCGCGCCCCTGCTGGCGGCGGCGCATGCGAATCTGGCGATCTATGCGGCGGCGCGCCCGTCCTGAGCGGGTGAATTTTTCGGCATAACGCATTCAAAGGACTGGATCCGATGGGCCTGCGCGACAGTTGTGTCACGTAGGCCGTCAATCGGCGGGCGCGCATGAATGAGTGGTGGACATGCAGCGGCAAGGCCGCAAATCATGCGCGCATGATCGCAGCCACGCGATGGAGGCAGGCATGAACGTGACAATCGACGAAGCTCTGGATCAGGGCGGGGCGGGCCGGTTCCAGCGCAAGCTGCTGGGGATATTCGGCCTTGTCTGGGCGGCGGATGCGATGCAGGTCATCGCCATCGGCTTTGCCGCGCCCTCGCTGGCAGCGACCTTCGGGCTGAGCGTGCCGCAGGCGCTGCAGGCGGGGACGCTGTTCTTTCTGGGCATGTTCATCGGCGCCTCTCTGTTTGGCCGGATCGCGGACCGGGTCGGGCGGCGCAATGTGCTGCTGCTGACGGTGACCTGCGACGCGATTTTCGGCCTCTGGTCGGTTTTCGCCAATGATTTCACCCTGCTACTGGGCCTGCGCCTGCTGACCGGCATGGCCGTGGGCGGCACGCTGCCCGTCGATTACGCCATGATGGCCGAGTTCCTGCCCGCGCGAAATCGCGGCCGCTGGCTGGTCTGGCTGGAGGGTTTCTGGGCCATCGGCACCATCATCATCGCACTGACCGTCTGGATCGCGACCTCGATGGGCTCGCTGGAGCCCTGGCGCTGGATCTTCCTGATCGCCGCGCTTCCGGCGATGATCGGCATCGGGCTGCGCTTCTGGGTGCCGGAATCGCCCATGTATCTGCTTCGCAAGGGCCGCGAGGCCGAGGCGCGGGACGTGGTGAACCGCATCCTCACGGTGAATGGCGCGCGCCCGCTGGCCGAGGATGTCCGGCTGGTCCTGCCCGCCGTCTCGCAGCCCAAGGGCGGCATCATGGGCGAGGATCTGCGCCGCCGCACCATCTCGATCCTGGCGGTGTGGTTTCTGGTCTCGCTGTCCTATTACGGCGTCTTCGTCTGGCTGCCCTCGGAACTGGTCAAGAACGGCTTCGGCTTTGTGCGCGGCTATGGCTTCCTCGTGCTTCTGGCGCTGGCGCAGGTGCCGGGCTATGCGCTGGCCGCGCATGGGGTCGAGCGGTGGGGCCGCAAGCCCACGCTGATCCTGTTCCTGATCCTCAGCGCCGGGGGATGCCTGCTGTTTACGTTGGCCCCCAGCGACATCGTGGTCGCCTTCTCGCTGCTTCTGATGAGCTTCGCGCTGCTGGGCACATGGGGCGCGCTTTACGCCTATACGCCCGAGCTTTACCCGACCAGCCTGCGCGGCACGGGCATGGGGGCTGCGGGCGCGGTGGCGCGTCTGGGCGGGCTGCTTGCGCCCTCGCTGATGGGCTATGTCGTGGCGCAGGGCTTCGGCGTCGCCATCGGTGTCTTCGCGGCGTTTCTGGTGATGGGCGCCATCGCCGCCCTGATGATCGAGACCGAGACGCGCAACGCCACCATCGCCTAGAAGCGCATCATCCAGCCGATGAGCGTACGAAACCGGGCGCGATAGGGCGGGGCCAGCAGCCCCGCCGCATTCCCCCGCGCCTGTGCCATCACCGGCATCAGATGCGATAGCCGGTCAAACCCCGCCTGCCCGTGATAGGCCCCCATGCCGCTGGCGCCGACCCCGCCAAAGGGCAGCGCGCCCGAGGCGACATGCAGCAGCGTGTCATTGACCGTCACGCCCCCTGCCACGACCGAGCTTAGCAGCAGGTCCCGCGTCTCGGCGCTGTCGGTGAAGGGATAGAAGGCCAGCGGGCGCGGGCGTTCCTGAATGTGGCGGACTGCGTCGCGCAACCGGTCATAGGCGATCAGCGGCAGGATCGGGCCAAAGATCTCGGCCTCGGCCAGCGGCCCTTGCGCTTCGGTGACGATCATCGGCGGCATCAGACGGCGCGCGGCATCGGGGCGGGCCTCGCTCAGCGGATGCAGGACTGCGCCTGTCGCCTGCGCCGCCGCCAGCCCCTCGGCCAGTCGCTGATACTGCCGGTCATTGATGATGTGGCTGTAGTCGGGGTTCGCATCCAGTTTCGGGTAATGCTTCGCCACCCAGTCGCGCGCGAGCGAGATGAACTGCGCCTCGGTCCCGCGCGGCAGCAGCACATAATCCGGCGCGACGCAGGTCTGCCCGGCGTTCAGCAGCTTGCCGGTCATGATCCGCGCGACCGCATGGTCCAGCCGCGCATCGGGCGCCAGCAGAGCCGGGCTTTTCCCGCCCAGCTCCAGCGTCACCGGCAACAGATTGTCGGCCGCCGCCCGCATGACATGCCGCCCGGTCTGGGTCGATCCGGTGAACAGCAGATGATCGAAGGGCAGGGCGCAGAACTCGGCCGCCGTCTGCGGACCACCGGTGATGACCGTCAGCACCTCCGGAGCAAACTGCTTTGCGGCGGCCTCGGCAAAGCATTCGGCGAAGGCGGGCGCATGTTCCGAGAGTTTCAGCATCGCCCGATTGCCCGCCACGAAGGCCGAGGCCAGCGGGGCCACCGACAAATACAGCGGATAGTTCCAGGGCGCGACGATGCCGACGATACCCAGCGGCTGCGGCTGCAGCCACGACCGCGCGGGGCGAAACCACAGCGGCGTGCCGACCCTGCGGCGGCGCATCCAGCCCTTGCCGTGCTTCAAGGCGTGGCGGATGCTTTGCAGCGACGGGAAGACCTCGGCCAGGTCGGTCTCGGCCTGCGGTCTTTGGCCGAAGTCCTGCGCGATCGCCTGCCCGAATCGGCGGCGGTTTGCCGTGACCAGCGCCTGAAGCGCCCGCAACCTTTCCGCGCGAAGGCTCCAGCCGGGACAATTCTCGCGTTGTGCCGCCTGTTGCAGCAGCTCGAATCTTGCGCGCAGATCCGCCGAACGGGCGGGATCGTTCAGGTCCATCGCAACCACCGTCAGAAAATTGTTGCACGAGGTTTGACAAGTCAGGAATCTGTTTAGATATCGGCGGTAAGCTTGTCATTTCAAATCAGTTCACCGTTTTTCCCGAAATGTTCACGTCACTCCTGCGACCGTCCCGGGCGGGCTGCACGCCCGCGACCGGCGCAGGACGAGTTTCAAGGATGCTCCGAGATGCTGAAACCAGCCCTCATGACGCTTGCCCTGGTGCTGGGCACTGCCGCCTGCGCCCCCACCCAGTGGGAGACCTCTTATGACCAGCTGAGCCCGGCCGAGACGCGCAACTGGCGCGTGGCCGAGGTGGATGTGAACGTCCCCGAGACGCTGACCACCAGCGAGGAAAACTCCTACGTGCCGAATTTCGACATCGTCTGGCACGGCGATCCCGCAGGCGACCGGCGCGAACAGGCGGCCAGCATCCTGCGCGAGGGGATCACCCGGGGCGCCCAGGGCCTGCGCGGGCGCGAGCGGGTGCGCATCGTCGCCACGCTGGTGCAGTTCCATGGCATCACGCCCATCGTGCGGCAGAACCTGCAATCCTCGGGCGTGCACAACATCCAGTATCAGATCCAGGTCTTCGACCTGCGGACGGGCCAGCCCCTGACCGAAAGCCAGCTGATCAAGGCCGATCTTCCCGCCCTGGTCGGGCGGGCCGGGGATGAGGCTGACGCGCAGGGGCTGACCCAGCATGTGCAGGTGGTGAACCATATCGCGGCGGTCACGCAGAACTGGCTGGGCAACGGGGGCGACCCGCGTACGACCTTCAGCCGACGGGGACGCTGAACAAAGCGCTGCTAGGATGGTCCGGCCCTTGCGGGCCGGTCTATTCTTTGGCAGGGGGACAGTCATGGTGACTGTATCCGAACTTTATGACGCGGGGCTGAAAACGGGCGAGATTCGCCCCGACCCGGCGCAGCAGGCGGTCCTTCCGGCGCTGGACGCGCTGGTCGCGGCCTTGCCCGACCTTGCCCCCCCGCCGCGTGAGGGTGGGGGCTGGCTCTCGCGGCTGACCGGCGGGCGCAAGGCTGCGCCTGTGGCGGACGGGCCGAAGGGGCTTTACCTCTGGGGCGGGGTCGGTCGCGGCAAGTCGATGCTGATGGACCTGATCATGGAGGCCGCGCCGATTGCCGAAAAGCGCCGCGTCCATTTCCACGAATTCATGCAGGAAATTCAGATCGCGCTGAACGAATCGCGCAAATCCGGGCAGGCCGATACGCTGCGCCCGGTGGCGATGGAGGTCGCGCGCAAGGTCCGGCTGTTCTGTTTCGATGAGATGCAGATCACCGACATTGCCGATGCGATGATCGTGGGGCGGCTGTTCCAGATCCTGTTCGATCAGGGCGTGGTCGTCGTCACCACCTCGAACCGGGTGCCCGAGGATCTGTACAAGAACGGGCTCAACCGCCAGCTTTTCCTGCCCTTCATCGGTCTGATCCGCGAGCGGATGGATGTCATCGAGCTTGACAGCCCGCAGGACCACCGGCAGGGCCGGGCCGAGGGCGGGCAGATCTGGTTCACGCCCGCCGACAACGCCGCGCATGCCGCGCTGGACGCCATCTGGGCCGAGGAAACCGGCGGGGCCAGCGCCAGCCCGCTGGAGCTGAGCGTCATGGGGCGGCGCGTCACCATTCCGCAGCATGTCGGGCGGATCGGACGGGCCAGCTTCTGGGATCTGTGCGGGCAGGCGCGCGGGCCTGCGGATTACCTTGAGGTCGCGAAGGCGCTGGACGTGATCTTCATCGACGCGATCCCGCGTCTGAGCATGTCGAACTATAACGAGGCGCGGCGCTTCGTGACTCTGGTCGATGCGCTATACGAGGCGAAGGTGCGCCTTTACGCCAGCGCCGCAGATGAGCCGGAACGGCTTTATGCCGAGGGTGAGGGCGCGTTCGAGTTTGAGCGCACCGCCAGCCGCCTGCGCGAGATGCGCGATGCCGGTTGGGGCCGCACCGATCCGTGACGCGGCCCTGACAAGGCGGGTGCCGGTTCAGGCGCTGGCGGTCTGGCCCAGTGCCGCAAGCTCGCGATGCGTTGCGAAGGGACGCGCCGGGACCATCGGATTCTGCCCTTGCAGCAGCGCCGGGAAGACCTTGGTCAGCGCGATCCGTTGCAGGGCCGAAAGGCCGTGCAGCGCCATCTCTCCGGTATAGAAAGACTCGGCCGGGGCACCCTCGGCGCTGACGATTTCATGCGTCGCGAAGGCGATATGGACCAACTCGAACTCGGTCAGGTCGCGAGCCACGCTGACGCCCGGATAACCGGCCATGATCAACTGCCGCGCGGCGACCAGATATTCCTGCCCGTCCGCGCCCTTCACCAGCAGCCGGTGTTGCGCCGAGACCAGCAGGTCGCGGTTCGGCAGGCCGTCGCCAAGCGCGCCCGCCTCGATGCGGACGGCGCGGCGGTTGGGGGCCCGGTCAAGGTCCTTCGAGGTGATGAGGCTGCTGTCGGTCCAGACCAGCACCTGCGGACCGTGGTCGCGCGTCAGCACCACATCACCCGCGCGCAGTGTCTCGACCGGAACGTCGCCGTTCGGCGTGGCGATCAGCGTGCCTGCGAGGAAGCAGATGTTCAGCGCATCGACCGAGGGTTCGTATTTCGATTTGCTGAGGTCCTGCAAAAGCGTGCGCAGGTTGTCATTCCGGGAATAGGCGACAGGCGTGTAAAGCGTGCCGTTCATCACGTCGCCGGTCGGGCCTTTGAACAGCGCGGGCGGTGAGGTGTTCCCTGCCACGTGACCCTGCGCCGTGCCGCCGACATATTGCAGCCATTCTGTGCGGTTGATCGCGCCATTGCCGTCGACGTCGTTGATCTGAAGCTCGACAACGCGCGAATCGCCAGTGGCAATGCCGTTTACGACAACAGTTTCATAAAGGGTAATGGTTATGAGGGGCATCGTTACATCCTACTCGTACACAGTTTTTACTCTGGAAAGCCGAAACATGGCTTGATCCGAGTCAGTAGGACCGATTCCCTTAACGGTCAAAAGAATTTTAATAAAGTTGGCCGGAGATTGCGCCGCCGCAATCTCCGGTTGTGATTCAGCCGTTTTCGCGCAGAATCCGTCCGGCCAGATAGAGCGAGCCGCAGATCAGGATGCGCGCGCCGGGATGTTCGGCGGCGATGCGGGTGACGGCCGCCAGCGTGTCATCGGCGACCGAGGTCGCAATGCCCGCCTTGGCGGCAATCGCTGCGGTTTCCGCGGCGGGCAGAGTGTTCGGCTCACCCGGGATCTCGACCGCGACCAGACCGGCGGCATGGGCGGCCAGAGGCTGCATATAGCCCAGCACATCCTTGGTGTTCAGCATGCCGCAGACCAGCCAGGTCGGGCGCGGCGGCAGGGCGGCGAGGGTGGCGGCGACCGCCTCTCCTCCGGCGGGGTTGTGGCCACCGTCCAGCCACAGCTCGCAGCCCGCGGCGGCGTCGATCAGCGGGCCGCGCGTCAGGCGCTGCATGCGGGCGGGCCATTCGACCTCCAGCAGCGCGGCGCGAGCCTCGGCGCGGCCAAAGCCCAGCTCGCGCAGCGCGGCGATGGCGGTGCCCGCATTGCCGATCTGATGGGGTCCCGGCAGCACGGGCAGGGGCAGGTCCATCAGCCCGCGTTCGTCCTGATAGATCAGCGCATCGCCTTCGCGGTAAGCGTCCCAATCCTGCCGCGCGATGCGCAGGGGGGCGCCCAGCGGCTCGGCCTTTGCCTCGATCACGGCACGCACCTCGGGCGGCTGGACCGAGACGATACAGGGCACGCCCTGCTTGATGATCCCAGCCTTTTCCCCGGCAATCGCTTCGATCGTGTCGCCCAGATATTGCGTGTGATCGACCGAGATCGGGGTAATCACGGTCAGGCGCGGCGCGGGAACGACGTTCGTTGCGTCCAGGCGTCCGCCCAGCCCGACCTCCAGCAGCGTGTAATCCGCAGGCGTGCGCGAGAAGGCGAGGAAAGCCGCCGCCGTGGTGATTTCGAAGAAGGTGATCGGCTGGCCGTCATTGGCAGCCTCGCATTCCTCCAGCGCGGCGGCCAGTTCCTCTTCCGAGATCAGCTCGCCCGCAAGGCGGATGCGTTCGTGGAAATAGGCCAGATGCGGCGAGGTATAGGCGTGGACCTTCAGGTCCGCCGCCTCAAGCCCGGCGCGGATCATCGCCTGGGTCGAGCCCTTGCCATTGGTTCCCGCCACATGGATCACGGGCGGGATGCGCAGTTGCGGATCGCCAAGCGCCGAAAGGATGCGGTGCATCCGGTCCAGCGACAAGTCGATGACCTTGGGGTGCAGCGACATCAGCCGCTGGAGAATGATATCTGAAGCGGACATGATGCGGGGCTGACCTTATTTTGCCTTGGCGGGTTCCGGCTGGGGTGGGGCGGGCTGGGCGTGCTCATGCTCGCCCGGATGGGGCATGATGCTGCCCGGCGAGGGCAGATCGGCCATGACCGCAGGCGGCAGGCCGGTCAGCATCCGCAGGATGGTGATCAGCTCGGTGCGCATGTCGCGGCGATGGGTGACGCGGTCCAGCATCCCGTGCTCGAGCAGGTATTCCGAGCGCTGGAAGCCCTCGGGCAGCTTTTCGCGGATGGTCTGCTGGATGACGCGGGGGCCTGCGAAACAGATCAGCGCGTTCGGCTCGGCGATCTGGACATCGCCCAGCATCGCGTAGGAGGCCGTCACGCCGCCGGTGGTCGGATGGGTCAGCACGACCACATAGGGCAGACCGGCTTCCTTCAGCATCTGGACTGCGACGGTGGCGCGCGGCATCTGCATCAGCGACAGGATACCCTCTTGCATGCGCGCGCCGCCTGCTGCCGAGAACAGCACCAGCGGCCGCTTCAGCTTCACCGCACGTTCGGCGGCCGCGATGATCGCATTGCCGACATACATGCCCATAGAGCCTGCCATGAACGAGAAGTCCTGCGCCGCCGCGACGATGGGCGTGCGGCCCATTTCGCCTTCGGCCACCAGCATCGCCTCTTTTTCGCCGGTCGCGCGCTGCGCGGCCTTCATACGCTCGGGGTATTTCTTCTGATCGCGAAAGCCCAGCGGGTCAACGATGGGCTCGGGCACCTTCACCTCGACAAAGACGCCGCCGTCAAACAGCGCGGCGAACCGCGCCCGGGGCGACATTGCCAGATGGTGGTCGCAGTTCGAGCAGACGTTCAGATTGTCCGCCAGCTCGCGGTGAAACAGCATCGTGCCGCATTCCGGGCACTTGGTCCAAAGGTTCTCGGGCACTTCGCGGCGCGAGAACAGCGAATTGATGCGCGGACGGACGTAGTTGGTAATCCAGTTCATCAGAGGGCCTTTTCGCTGCGGTCAGGGCGTGAGATAGGCCGATAATCGCGGAATTGCAATTCCGACTGGGCCGGGCTTTGATGTCGGCATGTGGACGCAGGCCTTTGTCATTCTTCATTACGTCATCGCGCTGCTTCTGGCGATCCGCGTGCTGCTGCGGCCCCGGCTTGAGCCTGCGGTCCGGCTGTCCTGGATCCTCATCATCGAACTGGTGCCGCTGGTCGGCATCCTTGCCTATATCCTGTTTGGCGAAATCCGGATGCGTGGGGCGGAGGTCCAGCGCATGGCCGACGTTCGCGAGGAGCTGACCGACCTCTGGCAGCAAAGCCCCGAGACCGTCCGCCACCCGCCCGATTTTGCCGCGCCCGTCGTTGCCTCGAACCTGGCCGTCGGGGGCTTTCACGCGGTGGCCGGGAACCGGGTGACGCTGCTTTCCGAGGAAGATGAGGCGATTGCCGAACTGGTCCGCGCCATCGATGCGGCCCGCGAACATGTGCATATCATGTTCTATATCTGGCTCGACGATCCCTCGGGCCGCAGCGTGGCCGATGCGGTGATCCGCGCCGCCGGGCGTGGCGTCAAGGTGCGGGCGATCATCGACGCCCTGGGTTCGCGCGCCTTTTCCCGCTCGGCCAGCTGGGCGGGGATGCGGGCGGCGGGCGTCGAATGCGTCGAGGCTTTCCCGCTGGGCCTGCCGCTGATCGGCCTTCTGTTCCAGCGCATGGACCTGCGCAACCACCGCAAGGTCGTGGTGATCGACAACGTGCAGGGCTTCACCGGCAGCCGCAACTGCTCGGACAAGGCCTTTGCGGTGAAGCCGCGCTTTGCCCCCTGGGTCGATGTCTTCCTGCGGGTCGAGGGGCCGGTGCTGCGCCAGATGCAGGCCGTCTTTCTGCAGGACTGGATGAGCTATACGGGCGAAAACCTTGGCGACATGCTGCAGATGGTCGGGCCCGTCAGCGCGCCCGGAGAGGTCGCGCAGGTTGTGGCCACGGGCCCTGACCGGCGGCAGGGCTCGATTTCGGATTGCATGGTGACGATGATCCATGCGGCCCGCGAAAAGCTGACCATCACCACGCCCTATTACGTCCCCGACGGCGCGCTGGATGCCGCGATCCGCACCGCCGCCCGGCGCGGGGTCGAGGTCACCATGATCGTCCCCGAACGCAACGATTCGATTGTCGTCGGCGCGACCAGCGAGGGCTTCTTCTATGGGCTCACTTCGGCCGGTGTGCGCCTGATGCTGTTCCAGCCGGGGCTGATTCATGCCAAGATCATCACCGTGGACGGTCGCATGGCGATGATCGGCAGCGCAAATATGGACAGGCGCAGTTTCGAACTGAACTATGAGATGAACCTGCTGGTCTATGGCGGCGAGGTGACGCAGGCGCTGGACGAACGCCAGCAAAGTTATCTGGAACGCGCCCGCCCGCTGACGCGTGAGGAAATCATGGGCTGGTCGCTGTTGCGCCGCCTGCGGACCAATCTTCTGGCGCTGGCCGCGCCCATCCTGTGATCGGAGCATCATGGCAACGAACCCATCCGAACAAGACATCGTGCAAGGCGCTCCGGCGCTGACGCAGACCGAACTTTCCGCCGCGCTGGAAGGCGTGCCCGGCTGGGAGCTTTCGCCGGATGGCAAGGCGATCTCGCGCGGCTGGAAGGTCAAGAATTTCGCCCGCGCCGCGCAGCTTGCGAACCTTGTGGTCTGGCTGGCCGAAAACGCCAATCACCACCCGGATCTGCAATTCGGCTGGGGCTATGTGACGGTCACTTTCACCACCCATTCGGCGGGCGGGGTCACGATGAATGACGTCATCATGGCCGCGCGCCTTGATGCGCTGACCGCCTGACACGCAGACAGGGCAGGTGGCCCGCTAGTGCGGATCGGCAACCCGCGCGACTTCCCTTGACCGGAGGGCTTGCCGAGTGTCATGCCTCGCCCTATCCATTCAGTCTCGAGGGGAGCTGCTGCCCGTGACCAGATGCCGAAACGACATGTCATCGCAGTCCCGCCGGTCATTCGTTTACAGATTTTTGATGGTGTCCGGCCGGGGCATCGGCCAGAGTTTCCATCCTTCCGCTGCGGTTTGCAGCCTATGATTAACTAGACTGAACAGGGTTTCCGACATGGCGTTCCGTCCAGAACGATGGTTCGAACGACGCACCCGCGAAGGGGCAAGCCGGCAATGGGCCGTGCTGGCGGAGGATCTCGAAGAGATGCGCCCGACCACGCTGCGCACCCTGCAGGGCGAGGCGCAGGAGCTGCGGACGCGGCTGGACCGGTTCCTCATGCGCTCGGACCGTCGCGCGGCGCGCTCGCGGGCGGCGCTGGATCTGGTGCGGCTGCCCGGTGGCACCGACTGGCGCTGGCGGCCGGACCTGCTGGCGGGGCCGATCTCGCCGCGCGGGATTGCCTCGCCCAACAGCGGCACGCGGCTGAGTGATGCGGCGGCGGTCTGGCATGATTGCGGCGAACGCGCGCTGATGCTGCAGCAGCTGCCGAACCCGCGCGCGACGGACCTTTCGCCCTATGTGCTGCTGCTGGAGGTCTTTGGCTTCACCGGCAGCTTTCTGTCGCTGGCGATCGACCTGCCGATTGACGCGCTGGACGGGCTGACGGCCAGCCATGTGATCCGCATGGAAACGACCGTGATGATCGAGCGTCCGATGCGCGTCTTTGCGCGCCTGAACATCGGTCACGGCCCCAACACCGAAGAGATCACGCTGGAGCTGGACCAGATGCGCCCTGGCTTCCCCTCGGAACAGGTGCTGGAGTTCGATCTGGCCGATACCGAGATGAACGAAAAGCGCCTTGAGAAGATCTGGCTGGACCTGATCTTCGAAGGGCCTGCGATGAATGCGGCGCAGATCCGCGAATTGTTCCTGTCGCGCCACCTGCGGGCCGAGTTCTAGGGCGAGGAGAGAGACATGGCTGAATTCGAATCGCTGGAACTGAACGGCGGCACCTGGCACGGCATCCTGCGCAGCGACACGCCTCCGGGGCGGCTGATCCTTGTGCATTTCGGCGACCGCGTGGCCGAGGCGCAGCTTTCGCCCATCGATAAGACCAGCTGGCGGGTGGCGGTCGGCATCCCCTCGGACCGGCTGTCGGATGGCGTGCAAAGCTTCCTGCTGCTGGAGGATGACGGCAAGGATGTCGACCCACCGCAGCCCGGCGCGCTGCATCTGGCCAGCCTGACGCTGGCTGCGGGCGAGGCGCTGGAATACGACCTGCTGAATGAGCTGACGCTTCTGCGCAGCGAGGTCGACCTGCTCAAGAAGGAATTGCGCAGGCTGGCCTCTCGGGACTGACGGGGTGCGTCAGCCCCGGCGCTTCTGCCAATAGGCGTAATCGCCGCTGGGCTGGAAGCCCATGCGTTCATAAAGCGCGATGGCCCCGGTATTGGGGCGGCTGACGGCCAACGCCAACCGGGACGCACCCTGAGCCTGCGCCCATTCGGCAGCGGCGCGGATCATCCACCCGGCCAGACCCATGCGGCGGAACTGCGGCAGCACCTCGATGGCGTGGATCATTGCCACCGGGCCATCCGCCGCAACGAAGGCGGCCCCTGCGGCGCGGTCGGTCAGGCGACCCAGAACCGAGCTGCGGGGCAGGGTGACGCGGTCCATCACCGCTTGCCGCGCCTCTCCGATATTGCCGGCGGCCCAGATGTCGCGCTGGATCGCCAGCGGCTGCCAGACGGTGAAGGCCGTCAGCCGGGGGATCGCCTCAACGGTCAGCGCGGTGCAGTCGACCTCCATGATGGCGGTCGGGTTGAAGGTCTCGTAGCCGCGCTGCGTCAGTGCCTGCTGCAGGGCGGTGTCGTTTGCGGCGACGCGAAACAGCGGCTCTTGCCCCCAGTCCTGCTGGATGGCCTCGGCGTTTGCCAGATCCTCGGCGCTCCAGCCCGTGCCGGTCGCATGGGCCGAGCTGACGCGGCCACCGCCGCCCATGCCACGCCCGACGCTGAGGCCGCCCGCCTCGGCGGTCTCCGCCGGGGGCCAGGTGCTTTCAAAGGCGCGGGCCAGCGCGCTGTCGGGGGTCACAGGCCCAGCCTTTCGCGTAGGGCGTTCATCGCCGCGTTGACCTCATTGCCGTCAAGCCCCCGGATCACCAGCGAGGTGCCGTATTGATCGCCGCGCTTGAAGGGATAGGAGCCCAGCGACAGCTGCGGAAATGCCGCCGCGACCTCGCGCAAGCCGCTGGCCACGTCGGATTCCGGGCGCAGCACCTCCAAGGCCTGGCTGACCTCGGGGCGTCCGCGCTTCAGTTCGGGCTGCAACGCCTCGACCATCGAGCGGAAGACCTCGGGCACGCCTGCCATCACATGCGTGTTGCCGATGCTGAAGCCCGGCGCGGCTGAAACGGCATTCTTGATCAGCCGCGCACCAATGGGGATGCGGGCCATGCGCAGGCGGTTTTCGGTGATCTCGACGCCCACGGCCTCCCAGCGTTCGGTCATCACGCGGCGGGCTTCGTCATTGATCTCGATCCCGGTGCCGAAGGCGTCGGCGACGGCATCGGCGGTGATGTCGTCATGCGTCGGCCCTATCCCGCCCGAGGTGAACAGCATGTCCCACGCCCCGCCCAGCGATTTGTCGAGCGCGCGGATCGCCGCGACGATCTGGTCATGATCATCGGCCACGATGCGCACCTCGCGCAGGTCGATGCCGATGCTGTTGAGGACCTGCGACAGGTAATGCGCATTGCCTTCGCGGGTGCGGCCCGAAAGGATCTCGTCCCCGATGACCAGAATGGCGGCGGTCGGGTTGTCGGATTGCATCTTGGCGTCCCCCTGCGGTCAACTGTCCGTCACCCGAAAAGGTATAGGTCTGTCTGCAGGGCTGGAACAAGAGGCCGTCGAGGTCTATCTGTGTCTTGGATTGGACGAAGAGGCTGTGATGAACGACGTTAGAACCACCCGCGAAGGTATCCGCATTCATAGCCCGGCGGATTTCGCCGGCATGCGTGCCGCAGGTCAGGTCGCGGCGCAGCTTCTGGATGAGGTCGGTCCCCTGGTGAAGCCCGGCGCCACCACCGGAGAGCTGGACCGCTATATCGACGACCGCATCAAGGAACTCGGCGTGGTCAGCGCGACCATCGGCTATCGCGGCTATCAGCACGCCTCCTGCATCAGCGTGAACCATGTGGTCTGCCACGGCATCCCGGGTGACAAGCTGCTGGTCGAGGGCGATATCCTGAACATCGACATCACCGTCATCGTTGACGGCTGGTTTGGTGACAGCTCGCGCATGTATGTGGCGGGCAAGGCCAGCGTGAAATCGCGCCGTCTGATCCAGGTGACCCATGACAGCCTGATGAAATCGCTGGAAGTGGTCCGCCCCGGCGCGACCTTCGGCGACATCGGCTGGGCGATCCAGTCCTATGTCGAAAGCCAGCGCATGTCGGTCGTGCGCGATTTCTGCGGCCACGGTCTGGGCCAGACCTTCCACGCCCCGCCGAACGTGCTGCATTTCGGCCGCCCCGGCAAAGGCCCGGTTCTGGAAGAGGGCATGTTCTTCACCATCGAGCCGATGGTGAACCTCGGCCGCCCCGAGACCAAGGTTCTGGCCGATGAATGGACCGCCGTGACCCGCGACAAATCGCTTTCCGCGCAGTTCGAGCATTCGATCGGCGTGACCGCCGACGGCTGCGAGATCTTCACGCTGTCCCCCGGCGGGCTGTTCTTTCCCGACATGACCGCCTGAGGCCAGCCGTCACCCAGCCGTCACAGCGGACGGTTGATCGACTGATACGCCTGCTCCAACTGCTTCTGTCTGCGGTCATAGGCGTCGCGGATGCAGTCCACGTCGGCCTCGCAGGCGGTGCGCTCGGCCAGCCATTTCGTCTGGTCGTCACGCATGCTGTCGCGCCCGCCCATCGCCAGAAGCCCGGTCAGCAGGTCGAAGGTGGTCACCATCCGCACATCGGCGTCGTTCAGCGCGCGATCGTCGCAGATGGCCTGCTCATCCGGTGCCAACTCCTCTTTGTCGCAATCGAAACTGGCCGCATGCCCGGCCAGCGTCGAAGCCAGCACCAGCGCGGCGGCGAGGGGTGCGGAATGTGCGAAAGCCATGGTTCCTCCGTTCACTGTTGCGGGGAGGGAACGCGGCAGGTCGGCCTTGGGTTGCGCGATCAGCCCTGCCGGATCGTGTCGCCGGGGATGAAGGTCGGGGCCAGCGCAATGATGCCGTCCTCCGGGCGCGGCTCTTTTCCGGCGACGATGCGCGCGGCGCGGCGGCCAATGTCGATGCGGCGCGCATCGGTCGTCGCCAGCCGCAGCGGCAGACCGGCCAGCAGGTCAACGCCGTTGAACCCCGCCAGCCCCAGCTTGCCGGGGATGTCGAAACCCTTCTCGATGCACCAGAGCAGCCCGCCCGCGCCGATCATGTCATTCGAGAAATAGAGGAAATCCAGATCGGGCTCGCGCGTCAGGATACGCTCGGTCAGCTCGCGCCCCTTGGGCAGGGAGGAGCCGCCCTGATAATATTCGCGTGCCTGCAGCGTGATCCCCGCCTCGGCCAGCCGCTCCTCAAAGCCGGTCAGGCGTTTGCGGGCACGATGGTCCTCGGGCATGTGCGTGCCGATGAAGCCGATGCGGCGATAGCCCGCCGCAAGGATATGCTCGGCCATTTCAGCGCCCGCGCGGCGGTGCGAGATGCCGACTGCCGTATCAATCGCCTCGCCGTCGACATCCATGATCTCGACCACCGGAATGCCCGCATTGTCCAGCATGGCACGGGCAGCCTTGCTATGCTCAAGCCCCGCCAGAATCACGCCCGAGGGACGCCAGGACAGCATGTCGTACAGCACCTGATCCTCGCGCGAGGGCGAGTAATTCGTCACCCCGATCACCGGCTGCAACCCGGTGTCGTCAAGCTCGGCCGAGATGCCGCCCAGCACATCGGGAAAGACCATGTTCGAGAGCGACGGGATCACGACCGAGACCAGATTGACTTGCTGGCTGGCGAGCCCCCCCGCGATCTTGTTCGGGACATAGCCCAGCGCGCGCGCGGCGGTCAGCACCTTCTCGCGCGTCGCGGCCGAGACATCGCCGCGATTGCGCAGAACCCTGCTGACGGTCATTTCAGAGACGCCCGAGGCCTCGGAGACATCGCGTAATGTCAACGGGCGGCGGGGGCGATTTGGGGTCATGGCTTTTTCCGGGGAGGTGCTTTCACTACCGTTACCGCATGACATTCGGCTGAGCAACCTTGCCATCGTCCAGTGCGCGAGGCAAAAGAAGTCTGGCGGTCCCGTGGCTCAACTGGATAGAGCAGCCCCCTCCTAAGGGGCAGGTTGCAGGTTCGAATCCTGCCGGGGTCACCATAATATCAGTCACTTAAGCCTCCATTAGGGGTTTTCACTTTGGGCCGCTGAACCGATTCGAGCCGTCCGAACTCCAGCGCGTCAGCAGCTTTTCGGAGGTGGCCGGGCGAGAATCGGGCGTAGGTGGATCGGGTCACGTTGGGATTCGAGTGCCCGAGATACTGTGCGACTTCTTCCATGGGCACGCCCGCCTCGGCCATGAACCGCCCTGCAGTGCGGCGCAGATCGTGCGGTGTGCAGTGACCGATTCCCGCGCGCTTCACTGCAGCATTGAATCCGGTCTTGATCGATGTGACCCGGTCGCCGCCCCATTCGATGACATAGCGGGACAGGGCGACGGATCTGGCTGTCTGCAAGGCGGCCATCAACGTGTCGTTGATCGGTACGGTGGCGCGACCCTTTCTCGGGCCGATATCGCTCTTGGACAGCTTGATGATGCGGTTCTCCATATCGACGCGATCCCAGGTCAGCTCAAACAGCGCGCCGGAACGCCCAGCGGTGGTCAGCATGAGCAACATCGCCAGCTTGATATGGTGATTGACGGCGGCTTTCAGAAGGGCGGAAACCTCTGATCCGGAAAGATATCTCTCGCGCGGTGCGGGTGTCGGAGGAAGTTCAATCCGTGGCAGGCTGGCGATCAGACGGGACTTGTACGCCCACGACAGCGCCGTACGCAGGCAGCCCATTTCCGTACGGATCGTGGCGTCCTTGCGGCCCTGCTCTCGACGGCGGGCGATGTACCTCCGGCAATCCGCGACCGCAACATGCTCAGCCGCAAGATGGCCAAACACCGGCAGCACATTGCGGCCTGTCTGCTTAAGCTTCGCCTCCTGCCGACGCCCCGCAACCTCGGCCTGATACGCTGACCAGACCTGAGCGACGGACATGCCAGCCTCCGGGGCTTCGATCTTGAGGATTACGTCGCGGGCTTCACGCTCTGCCTCTTTGGCCGTGTGTGCCGCAAGGCGATAACGGCGGCGCTTGCCGTCGTCGTCGTTCCACATGACGACGAATCGTCCTTTGAGAGTTCCGACCCGATAGTCCCGCATTCGTAAGCCTCCACGGTTTCTGCCCTGATCCTCCAGCCATTCCCGCCGACGCGGAAGGCTGGCAATTTACCGTCCCGGATCATGGCGCGGACGGTTTCTGCGCTGCATTCCCAATGAGCTGCCAGACTATCCGGTGTCCATGGCTTCGTCATTCATCCCTCTCCTGAAAAGCGCCCCGATGACCTCTCAGCCACCGGGGCCAGCCTTGCGCATGTCCTTGATGATCGGCTTGCCGTCACACATGGCGGAGCGGTCATTTTCTCCATCGCTCCCCCTGACGCCAGCGAACTTCCGAGCGAAACGGATCACTGTCACGCCATTCATCCGCGAACTGCCGAAAGATGCTATCGGCGGCTCGACCGATGACGAACTTGGCGACAAGCTCCTCACGCTGCGGTGGAAGGGCTTCGAAGTTCAGACCGATATTCCGACCGAGAAGGGCAATCGGGAAAGACTTCGAGGTTTTCTGCGGCACCGAGGGGAATTGAACAATGATCTCCTTTCAGTCGCCGAGATCGGTGACGTTGTTCTGTTTGAGCAGCTCGGAACGCATGATTTTCTGCTTCATATCGAGAAGCCGGATGGCACCCGTATCTTGGGTGCTTCAACTTCCGACGAGCGGGAAGAGCGCGAGCGGAAATGGGTGCAGCGCGCAGCCCGCCCCGATCAACGGAAGTTTCGGCAAGGCATCATAGATCGCGATGGTCTCAAATGCGCCATCTCGGGCTGCGGTATCCCTGAGGTCCTGGATGCCGCCCACCTGCACGGCCATGCCGACAACGGCTCCAGCGACCCAAGCAACGGGATCATCCTTCGCAAAGACCTGCATAACCTGTTCGACGCCGATCTGCTTCACCTCGGTCTAGATGGAAAAGTTACGCTTGATGCGCGCGTGACCGATCCGGACTACACGCGGTACGAGGGAATGGTCCTTTCAAGTACAGCGGACCTCCAAAACCTTCAGAATCGGTCAGCGGCATGATCTGACCGCTCACCCTGCGTTTGCCGACTTACTTCCTGCAAGAGGCTTTGGTTCCCGCAAGAATCGGCCTGCGCGGCGAGCTGATGGAACGCTATGAGGGCCTTGGGAGACACATCTTCCGGAAAAAGTTGCGGATCGCTTTGAGCAGGTATTTTCGTTCGTTCCAGTATCAGCAGTCGATCATTCAGGGTGTGACACGATTTGACCTTAATCTACAGCCGGTGGGGCTGGTGACAGCCTGTGACCGACGTTGGGCCATGAAGCATTTGAGTAGAATGAAGAAATCGCAGCTGGCGACAAAGCTCAAAGGTTTCGACGATCCGGGATCGAAGTTTGTGAAATTCGACAATCTTACAAGATCGCGAACGATCTTGTAATATCGTTTTTAAACAATAAGTTGACTCGCCGCCTCCGACGTGCCGACATTGCTCGAGGAGCGGTATCGATATGCCAGACTACGACGAGATCAAGCGCAAACTAAAGGCCTCCGGTTCTTCTCTGCGGGCCATCTCCCGAGAATTGGGCGTATCACACACGATCGTCGTTCATGTAGCCAAAGGCGAGCGCACATCCGCCCGTGTCGCTTGTGCTTTGCTTAAGCATCTTTCACCGATGGAGACACGGGAGGGTCCAAAATGACGGATTGAAAGTAAAAAGGCGCCGTGTGGCTGACACGCGCGCCTCTTTGTCATTCCTACGGATTGTATCCCCGTGGGGCAAATTTCCATCAAGGAAGGGGCCGCGTCAAGGCTTACACCCTGAGTTTCTTTCGGGGAGAGCGGCGCGCTGTCTTGGAGGATAGAAATGGACCTGTTTCACATTGCGCGCATCATGCTCGACAGCGGCCTCAGCATCCAAGAAGCCGCCCGAGCGGCGAATCTGCATCGCGCCACAGCCGCTAAGTATCGTGTACGGTTAACATCATCAGGGCTCGACGCCGAGAAGCTCGATCAACTATCCAAGAAAAAACTTTACGATGTCATGGTCCGGTCAGAATTTGTCTCGACGCGTCGAAAGGTGGAACCGGACTGGACGTCACTCGCCGCTCGCCTGTCCGAGCCCGAGATATACGCTACTGATCTTTATAACGAATATTCCGCAACAGAAAGCTCTCCGCTTTCATACGCTACCTTCCGACGGCGTATCAGCGCCGAACTGAAGCAACGCGGCCCGATTATGCGCATTCCTCGTGTTCCAGGGGAGGAGGGGTTCGTTGATTTCGCGGGGAAACCACCCTTCATCGTCGATCCAGACACAGGTAAGAAAGTCAAAGTCGAGTTGTTCGTCGCAACGCTAGGACACAGTCGCTTGACCTTCGTATGTGCCGTAAAAGACCAAACGACCTCAAGCTGGCTCCGTGCCCACGTTGACATGTTCAGGTACTGGGGCGGTGTGCCCAAGTATATAGTCCCTGACAACCTCAAGGCTGGGGTAACCCTTCCGCGTGGCAACAGGAAGGGCTTCAAGCCGAACTCTTCTTACGCCAGCCTGAGCGACCATTACCATTTTCTGATTCTGCCTGCGCGGCCAAGAAAACCGACGGACAAGGGCAGCGTCGAGGCTGGTGTAAAGCTGGCTAAGCGCTGGATCGTCCTGCCTCTACGCAGCCAAGTTTATACCTCACTGGGAGAACTCAACGCGGCCATTCGCCCCCTTCTCGAGCGTCTGAATAATCGCCCCATGAGAGGGATGGGCGGACGCTCACGGCGGCAGATCTTTGAGGCAGAAGAAAAATCCAAACTTCGCCGCCTGTCGAATCAAGTTCGCGGCCAGCTTCAGAACGTCAGCTATCAGTTCCAAGACGTTGTGGTGCAGATCTCCGGTGGCACCAGCGCGTTTCAGGCGCTTGGTCAACAGATGCCGCAGTTGCTCGGCGGCTTCGGGGCCTTCGGCGCGGCTTTGGGCTTGGTTTCGGCCATCGCGATCCCGCTGGCTGGACGTTTCTTAGATGTGGGCGACGCGGCCAAAGACCTAAAGGACAATGTCGAAGCGCTCGAGAAAGCCGTCCGCGCATATAATTCGGCGCAGGAGGATGCCAGCGCGAGTGCGGCAGACCGAATGCAGCGTTTCGGGTCGGCGATGGCGCAAAGCCAGGCGCTTCTGGATAGGATATCTCGGCTCCAATTCATTGAGGCCGTTTCTGCCGTCGACAGCACCATTGAGAGCCTGTCCGGTAATTTCTCTGAGATTCAAGGCTTCCTGAATGTTCTGGATTCGGAATTGCAGCAATTCGGGATGATTTCTCCGGGCACTCACGGAACTAAAGGTTGTGGTTCAAGAGGTCGACAGAGAATCCTGATGAAAGCGTCGGAAAGGCGGAGAGCGGTCGTTGGCAAGTCGGCTTGGAAACCCCGGCGAAATGCCGAACCGGACGTTTGGCCAACGCATCGAAACGACCTGATCATCCATGGCCGTTTGGTCATTCCGAGCCCTTAAGAGACATCTGGGCAAACCGCAGCGAAGCAGGCCTCCTCGCTCTCGCAGCAAAAAATACAGCGCTGCGCAGACGGGCTTGCCAAATCTGATAAGCGACCGGGCAGAAACAAACGGCCCCATATTCTACGCGCAACAGCAGTTCAAAGGGTCTGAAACTCAAACGATCAGCACGAAAGTCCGATTGATGTTATTTTGTCTGGCACTAGAATCGTTTGGTCATTCGTGCTCCCATGGCATCCTTCGTTGAACGACGAACGCCAGCGTTGACCTTGGTTTTAAGTCTTCTTGAGCCGGAGGGAATCTGTGTCTGACCATCTGATCCATGCTGATGAGCTGCCGGTCTGGGTACCGGGCGAAACGCTTGTGGAAAGCCGTGGATTGGGTTGGTCGGGCGTCTCGCAGCGCAGCTTCCTGTATAAAGGTCAGGACGTGCTGATCCCGCCGATGGATGATTTCATGATCGTTCAATATCGGCAGGGGCTGACGCCGATGGACCGCGAATTCGACGGGCGCTGGACCCGGACGCAATGTGGGCCGGGGGATTTCTCGCTGCTGTCGCGCGCGATGCAATCCCATTGGAGCTGGACCGAGGGTTTGCATGTCGCGCATATCTACCTCAGCAATGACCTGATGGCGCGGGTTGCCCGTGACATCTGCGACGGTGAGATCGGGGTGATTTGCCTCCACGATGTGCTTCAGGGCAATGATCCGGTGATCGGCCATATCGCGGATCAGTTGACGCTGGAAGCCGCGCAAAGCGGCGCGGCGGGCGCGCTTTATGCCGAGGCGCTGAGCATCCAGATGGCGGTTCATCTGCTGCGCCACTATGCCTCGATCACCCAGAAACCTTGCGAACGTAGACACGGCTTTTCGCAAAGCGAAATGAAGCGGCTTGATGAATTCATCGACGCCGAGCTAGCCGCCGGGCTGACGCTGGAACGGCTTGCCGAAAGCCTTGGCCTTGGGGTCTGGGCGCTGAACCTGCGGCTGCGACGGACGATCGGGAAATCGCCCTATGCCTATGTGCAGGAAAAGCGGGTGGCGCAGGCCTCAGATCTGCTCTGCAAAAGCGAGATGCCGATCAAGGCGATCGCGGCGGCCTGCGGCTTTTCGGATCAGGCCCATATGACGCGGGTGCTGCGCAAGGCGCTTGGCACGACGCCCGCGCAGCTGCGCAAATCCGCCTCCTGACCGCAGATCGGTCCTGCGGATCATTCAAAAAATCGCTCTCAGATATTCAAGACCGAACCGGGCAGTTCGCTAGGCTGGTGGTCATGGGCAATGCGCATCGGGATTGGGAGGTCCCGCGCAAATGCCCGACTTCGACCGCAAGGAGCGGTCATCTAGGAGGATCTCATGCTGGACTCACGTCAACCCGCCCCGGTGGCGGACCGAAACCCCATTCCCGAAACGCTGGACGCGCTGGTGATCGGCGCCGGTGTCGCCGGGCTCTATCAGCTTTACCAATTGCGCGCTCAGGGGCTGAAGGCTCATGCCTGCGACACGGCCAGCGATGTGGGCGGCACCTGGTATTGGAACCGCTATCCGGGCGCCAAATTCGACAGCGAATCCTATATCTATCAATATCTCTTTGACGAGGATCTCTACAAAGGCTGGACTTGGAGCGAGCGTTTCCCGGCCCAACCCGAGATCGAGCGCTGGATGCATTACATCGCCGACAAGCTGGACCTGCGCCGCGATATCAGCTTTTCGACCACTGTCACCGCCGCGAAATTCGATGAAACCCGCCAGATCTGGCGCGTCACCACCAATCAGGGTGAGTTGATCGAGACGCGCTTCCTGATCGGCTGCACCGGCATGCTGTCCGCACCGCTTGAGGATCGTTTTCCTGGGCAGGCGAGCTTCAAGGGCAAGATCCTGCATACGGCGCGCTATCCGCGCGGCGGGCTCGACCTTGCGGGGAAGCGCGTGGGCGTGATCGGCACCGGCGCGACCGGGATTCAGGTGATTCAGACCATCGCCCCCGAGGTCGGCTCGCTCCATGTTTTCGTCCGCACGCCGCAATATGTCCTGCCGATGAAGAACCCGAAATACGGGCCGGATGAGGCGGCATGGTATAAGGCGCGACTGGACGAGCTGCGCCAGAACCTGCCCCACACCTTCACCGGTTTCGAATATGATTTCGAACATAAATGGCATGATCTGACGCCTGCAGAGCGGCTTGCGGTGCTGGAGGAAATCCATGCCGATGGTTCGCTGAAACTGTGGCTTTCCTCCTTCGCCGAGATGTTCTTTGAAGAGGATGTCAGCGAGGAAATCTCGGAGTTCGTGCGCCAGAAGATGCGGGACCGGCTGAAAGACCCGGAACTGATCGACATTCTGGTCCCGAAGCCCGGCGATTACGGGTTCGGCACCCATCGCGTTCCGCTGGAAACCAACTATCTCGAGGTCTATCACCGCGAGAATGTCACCGCCGTCAGCCTGCGCGAAAATGGCATTGCCGAGATCGTCCCCGAGGGGATCAGGCTCGAGGACGGCACGATCTATCCGCTCGACGTCATCATCATGGCGGTGGGTTTCGATGCAGGCTCGGGCGCGCTCAGCCGGATCGACATTCGCGGTCGCGACGGCATCTCTCTGCGCGAGGAATGGGGGAAGGACATCCGCACCACTTTCGGGATGATGAAATACGGCTTTCCGAACCTCTTCATGACCGGCGCACCACTGGCCCCATCGGCGGCGCTTTGCAATATGACGACCTGTCTGCAGCAGCAGACCGAATGGATCAGCGACTGCATCCGGCATCTGGAAAGCAGCGATCAAGGCGTGATCGAGCCGACGCTCGAGGGCGAGAATGCCTGGGTCGAGCATCATGACGAAATCGCCAATGCCAACCTGATTTCGCGCACGAACTCATGGTATACTGGGTCCAACGTCCCCGGAAAGCCGCGCCGGGTCCTGTCCTATACCGGCGGCGTCGGCACCTATCGCGCGAAATGCAGCGAGGCCGCCGCGAACGGCTATGCTGGCTTCGCCCTTGGCCGCAGCAATGCCGAGCAAACCAGCTGACAATCATCGCTCCGCCAGCTCATACGGCGGAGCGATCATCCCGACTTCAGGAGCCCAAGATGAACAAGATTTTCAATACCGACGATGTCCTGAGCCAGAGCGTTTCTGCCGCGCCGGGTGTGCCGGGGGTTGTCGCGATGTTGACCGACCGAAACGGCAATCTCTATGAGGGAGCGGCGGGTCTGCGTCGCCTTGATCGCCCGGAGCCAATGACCACGGACAGCGTCTTCGCGCTGTTCTCGACCACCAAGGCCATCACGAGCACAGCGGCCCTTCAGCTTGTCGAAGAGGGCAAACTGGACCTCGACGCACCCGCCGCCCAATATGCGCCCGAGATCGGCCAGTTGCAGGTGATCGACGGGTTCGAGCCGAATGGCGAACCGCGCCTGCGCGCCCCGAAGCGCCAGATCACGGCCAAGGATCTGCTGCTTCATCGCGCCGGTTTCGGCTATGATTTCTTCAACGAGACCTACAAGCGCCTCGCCCAAGAGAAAGACCAGCCCAGCATCATCACTGCCTCAAAAGCCGCGCTGATGTCCCCGCTTCTGTTCGATCCGGGTGAGAAATGGGAATATGGCTCGAATATCGACTGGCTGGGTCAGGTGATTGAGGGGATCTCCGGCGAACGCCTTGGCGAGGTCTTTCAGAAGCGCATCTTCGCGCCTTTGGGCATGACCGAGACGGGGTTTGAACTGACTGATGCCATGCGCGCGCGTCTGGCAGGGATGCATCAGCGCGGGGAGGACGGCGTGCTTGAGGCGATTGATTTCGAGCTACCCGGCGATCCCGAAGTCCATATGGGCGGGCACGGCCTTTATGGCACGGTTGGCGATTACATGCGCTTTATCCGCATGTGGCTGAACGATGGCCGCGGCGAGCATGGTCAGGTGCTGCGCCCTGAAACGATGGCCATGGCCGAGCAGAACCACCTTGGCGATCTGAAGGTGACCATGCTGCCCGGCGTCATTCCGACGCTCTCGAACGATGCCGAGTTCTTCCCCGGCCAGTCGAAATCCTGGTCCTATGGCTTCATGGTGAATGACGAGGAGGCCCCGACCGGGCGACCAGCAGGCGCGCTTGGCTGGGCGGGGCTGGCGAACCTCTTTTACTGGATCGACCGGAAGAACGGCCTCGGCGGCTTTTGGGCGACGCAGATCCTGCCCTTCGGTGATCCAGCATCGTTTGGAGGCTATCTTAGTTTTGAAGAAAAGGCATATTCGTCTTTACTCGAATAGAAAGCGCTTGTGGGTCGGCGTAAATGCCGACTCATTCCTGCCCTCGGCAGCGCTGGCTTTCGTGACGCGGCCTGCTCTATAGGCCGCATACGCTCAACTGGACGATCACGGGATGGTTCAGGCAGGCTTCCCTCCTGCACCTGCAAACGGCAGGTTTCCTACATAGCAGACCTTCGCGCCGCATTCGGAGGGCGTCAAACCTGAGCGGCCGCTTTCGGGAATGCGGCATAGCGGCACCTGAAGGTAGACCGACAGGTAAGGGCCGGTAGCCGCCCGACCTGACGCAGCGGCATCGGCCTCAAAACAGCGCCATGTCGCCTTCAGATCAACACGAGCCCCTCGCCCCGCCGCATGAATGGTGGCGGCGACTGTTCGTTGTTCAAAGGCCGGCGAATGTGAACTTTTCTTCGCTGCCAAGGTTAGACAATAAATCGGCCCGGCTCGAAGGGAATCGATATGAACAAAGACCTTGTGCTCGTGACAGGTGGAACGGGCTTCATCGCGCAGCATTGCATGATCGCGCTCCTCAACGCTGGCTACCGGGTTCGGACAACGGTGCGTTCGCTGGCACGTGAGGCGGAAGTTCGCGAACATCTTCAGGTGGGAGGTGTTAATGCTGGCGAACGCCTATCCTTTGTTTTGGCGGAACTCGGAAGCGACGCCGGTTGGAATGAAGCAGCGGCGGGCTGCACATTTGTCTTGCACGGTGCATCACCCACACCGTCTGGCGATCAAATCAGCGAGGAAGATTGGATAGAGCCGGCCGTCAACGGCAATTTGCGAGTCTTACGCGCTGCACGCGACTCAGGAGTGCAGCGGGTTGTGCTGACGTCTGCCTTCGGGGCCAAGGGCGTGCTGAATTGCGGCACTGGCTGCGGCGAAAATCTGCGGCCAGTGCGGATCATAGGCGCGCAGACCTCGATCTGTTCGGGCGCGGGCTTGCCCTTCACCCAAGGGTTTTCATTCGGGTCGCCGTCTTCGAAGACTGTGATGGCGGCGGGAATGGTGTGCGGTGTCGTGTGGGTTCCCCGGTGCGGAGCAGACGGACATAGACACCGCCCGCTTGGGATAATTCCTCATGTGTGCCCTGTTCGACCAGCTTTCCGGCGCGTCAAGGACGAAGATCCGGTCGGCGTGGCGCACCGTCGACAGGCGGTGGGCGATCGAAATGACAGTGCGGCTGGTCGCCATTTGCGCCAACGCCTGAGACATCGCGCGTTCGGTGGTGTTGTCTAGCGCGCTTGTCGCCTCATCGAGCAGCAGCACGGGAGGATTGCGCAGGATGGTGCGGGCCAGTGACAGCTGCTGCTTTTCCACGCCCGAGAAGCGATAGCCGCGCTCGCCCACCGTGGTCTGATAGCCCTCGGGCAGCGATGCGATCAGGTCATGGATCTGCGCCGAGCAGGCGGCGGCGATCAACTCGTCGTCGGTCACTTCGTGGCGGGCGAAGCGCTGCCAGATCACGACGAAAACCCACCGACTCTGTACTGTCAGAATGATCGGTTCAGCCGATCAGGGCTGCGGCTTTGGCCAGATCGCCTACCAGTTCCTGCCTCGCGGATCGTGCCTCCGCCACGGGCAGGCGCAAGATCAGGCTGGGGTGCCAGGAGATCAGCGTGGGCCCGCCGTATCGCGCCGCCTCGATTTTGCCGCGACGGGCGGTCAGAGGCGCGGGGTTGCCGGTCAGCGAAAACGCTGCGCTCGCGCCCAGAGCCACGGTTAGCCTCGGGCGGACAAAGCGCCGTTCGAGATCAAGCCACCAGCGACAATGCTGGATCTCACCCCGGTTGGGGTTTTGATGAAGACGTTGCCTGCCGCGCGGGGTGTATTTGAAATGCTTGACGGCATTGGTCAGCCAGGCCTGTTCCGGATCAAGCCCGACCTCGGCCATGATTTCGCGCAGAAGCTGTCCGGCGGGCCCGACGAAAGGGCGTCCCAGCAAATCTTCCTGATCGCCTGGCGCTTCCCCCACGATCATCAGGGAAGCGCCGGGGTTTCCTTCGCCCCAGACGGTCTGTGTTGCGGCATGGCAGAGGTCGCATCGTGTGCAGATGGCGGCCTGCTGGCCCGCCTCGGCAAGGGTCGTTGGCTGGGTGGTTCGTTGCGGTATCCTGACCCGCGCCGTCACCTTTGCCGCGAACCCCGGCCCCTCGGTCGCGCCTGCCTCGGCCATCGCGCGGACGCGACGGGGAGCGTCCGCCAGCATCTCGGGGATAAGCCGCGTTTCGGGCAGGTTCTTCCAGTATTTCAACGGCATCTCAGAGCGCATGGCATTGATCTTCACGCGCGCCGGATTAAAAATATTGGCGAAATAAGTCTGCCACAGTTCATGGCCTGCGTCGGGAGGCAGATCGGGGCGGGGTCCCGGTGGCGAGAGGCTGACAGAGCCGTCGAAATGCGCCGTGCCCTCGGGGGTGGCGATCAGCCAGTCCATATCGGCAAAGCGCTTGGCGAAGAACGGGACCGCGGCTTCCAGGATCGGATGCTCGGGCTCGAACCAGGCGGCGAAAGAGCGGCGCGGGCCCTGCGAGGGCATTTCGTGAAAGCGCAAGAAAGCGTGCATCTTGTGGATGTCGCGGCGAACGGATTTCGCCAAAGCGCCAAGGCGGATCATCAGCGGATCGGCGGGATTCTGGCACAAATCGCGCTCTGCCTGCATCCCGACGAGCGCCAAATAGAGCAGCGCCCATCTTTCAGGGTCCGAGTGAAAACTGACGGTCCTTGCGAGCGTCAAAAAATCCTTGCTGACACGCAGGGGCTGGTTGCCGGGGGGCGGCATGGGCTCACCCCCGAACAGGTCTGCGGCATCGCCCTTCGTCACCCACTGGATATGGTCGGGCGGAACAGCGGCGGTGGCGAGTTGCCGGGCGCTGGCGCGCCAAGCGTCGAAGCGGTCGAAATGCGGCAGCTCGACCCGGATCATCAGAAAAGTGACAGCTGTTCCGCGGGTGGGGTGAACCGGGCGCGAAGTCCCGCGCTGTCGGTCAGCTGCCCCGGGCGCCAGTCGGGCAGCACGACGAAGGCCCGCGCCTTCGACATCACCGCGCCCATGCGCAGAAGGTCAGCATAGCGCAGGGTCGCATGACGGCGCGCCGCCAGAATTCGGCTGACCGTCTTTGTGCCAAAGCCCGGCACGCGCAGAAGCTGCTCTTTGCTGGCGCGCGCCACCACAAGCGGGAAGGCGGCGCGATTGGCCAAAGCCCAAGCAAGCTTCGGGTCGATCTCCAGATCGAGGTTGCCGTCGGGACTCGCGCCGCCGATCTCTTCCGCCTCGAAGCCGTAAAACCGCATGAGCCAGTCCGCCTGATAGAGCCTGTGCTCGCGCACCAGAGGCGGCTTGACCAGCGGCAGGGCACGCGAGGCGTCGGGGATGGGGCTGAAGGCCGAATAATAGACCCGCCTTAGATCATAGCCGGAATAGAGGTTTGCAGAGGTGCGCAGGATCTCGCGGTCGCTGGTGTCGTCGGCGCCCACGATCATCTGCGTCGATTGCCCGGCCGGGACGAAACGCGGTGGGCGCTTGCCGGTGAAGCTGCGATCCGTCGCGGCCTCACGCTCCAGCCGGACGCCTGCCATGGTGGCGCGAATGGTCTCGGGGCGCTTTTCGGGGGCGAGTGTACGCAGGCTGCGATCCTGCGGCAGCTCGACATTCACCGAAAGCCGGTCGGCCAGAAGCCCGGCCTCGGCCACCAGTTCGGGCGCGGCGTCGGGGATGGTTTTCAGGTGGATATAGCCTTTGAAGCCATGATCGATGCGCAGCATCCGGGCGATGCGGACCATATCCTGCATCGTCTGATCGGGACCGCGAATGATCCCCGAGGACAGGAAAAGCCCCTCGATCATGTTCCGGCGATAGAATTCCAGCGTCAGCGTGACCACTTCCTCCGGGGAAAAACGCGCCCGCTCGACATTGCTGCTGACGCGGTTCACGCAATAGGCGCAGTCATAGATGCAGAAGTTGGTCATCAGGATCTTCAGCAGGCTGATGCAGCGCCCGTCGGGGGCATAGGCGTGACAGATGCCGGTGCCCCCGGCCGAGCCGATGCCGCCCTGCGACGAGTCGCGACGCGTGGTCCCGCTTGAGGCGCAGGAGGCGTCATATTTCGCCGCATCGGACAGGATCGCGAGTTTGCGCTGAAGGGTCATCTGGGCCATGCTGCACCTTAAGTTCCCTATTTGTTCGCGTCAATATCCGTCAAAATCCCGTTTATGCGTTCATGGCGTTCAATCGCGGGGACTTCCGGAACTCTCGCATCGCGAACTCGTTAGCACTGCATAGCGGCACGCGCGTCGCGCCGCATTCGACCCACCGCAAGGAGGAATCGAGATGGGCAAAGGCTATCGCACGGACATCGGCAAAGGCGGAGAGACACAGCAACTGGCCGACAAGGACGGCACGGCGCTGACGACGAATTTTGGCCTGCCGCTGTCGGATAACGAAAACAGCCTCAAGGCGGGCGAGCGTGGCCCGACCCTGCTGGAAGACTTCATCCTGCGCGAGAAGATCTTCCACTTCGATCATGAGCGCATCCCCGAGCGGATCGTCCATGCCCGTGGCTCGGCCGCGCATGGCTATTTCGTATGCACGGATCCGATCCCCGAGATCAGCCGCGCCAGCCTGTTTTCCAAGAAGGGAAAGAAGACGCCCGTCTTTGCCCGTTTCTCGACGGTCGCGGGCGGCGCAGGCTCGGTCGACACGCCGCGCGATGTGCGCGGATTTGCGGTGAAATTCTATACCGACGAAGGCAACTGGGATCTGGTCGGCAACAATATCCCGGTGTTCTTCATTCAGGACGCGATCAAGTTTCCCGACCTGATCCATTCGGTGAAGATGGAGGCCGACCGCGCATTCCCGCAAGCCGCCAGCGCCCATGATACCTTCTGGGATTTCGTCTCGCTGATGCCCGAGACCTTCCACACCCTGATCTGGGCGATGTCTGACCGGGGCATTCCGCGCAGCCTGCGGATGATGGACGGGTTCGGGGTGCATACGTTCAAGCTGGTGAACGGCGACGGGAAGGAAAGCTTCGTCAAGTTCCACTGGCGCCCGAAGCTTGGGGTGCAATCGCTGATCTGGGACGAATCCGCCAAGCTGCAGGGGGCGGATAACGACTATCACCGCCGCGACCTCTGGGAGGCGATCGCGCGCAGCGATTTCCCTGAGTGGGAATTCGGCCTGCAGATCTTTGATCAGAAGCAGGCTGACTCGCTGCCCTATGACATTTTGGATGCGACCAAGATCATCCCCGAGGAGATCGTGCCCCTGCGCGTGATCGGGCGCATGGTGCTGGACCGCAATCCCGACAACTTCTTTGCCGAGACCGAGCAGTCCGCGTTCTTGCCCTCGAACATCGTGCCGGGGATCGACTTCACCGATGACCCGCTGTTGCAGGGGAGGCTGTTTTCCTATCTCGACACGCAGAAGTCGCGGCTGGGGACGACGAATTTCCATCAGATCCCGGTGAATGCGCCGAAATGCCCCTACGCCAATATGCAGCGCGACGGCATGATGCAGACCCATATCTTCAAGGGCCGCGCGAACTACGAGCCGAACAGCCTGGATGAGGCGGGCGAAGACCCCGGCCCGCGCCCCGTCAGCACGGGCTTTGCCACCGCGCCGCAAGAGGTTGAGGGCCGCAAGCTGCGCGTGCGCAGCGAAAGCTTCGGCGATTTCTACAGCCAGCCCCGGCTTTACTGGAACTCGATGACCGAGAGTGAGCAGGCGCATATCGCCTCGGCCATGGTGTTTGAGTTGTCGAAGGTCTCGCTTGAGCATATCCGCGTCAGGATGCTGTCGCAGCTGCGCGTGTTGCACGAAGATCTGGCCAAGCGGGTGGCGGCGGGTCTGGGGATGGACCTGCCCGCAGCCGCGAAGCCCTTCAGGAAGCCGCTTGATCTGCCGGTCTCGGATGCCTTGTCGATCCAGAAGAACTGGCATGCGACGTTGCAAGGACGGCAGGTTGCAGTGTTGTTTGACGAAGGCTCGGATCCATCCGAGATAGAGGCGCTGCAAAAGGCCGTCACCACCAAGGGCGGCACGGTCTTCACCATCGCCCCCAAGGTGGGCGGCATTGCCATGAAGAAGGGTGTGATGAAGGCCGATGGCCAGCTTGCCGGTTCGCCCTCGGTTCTGTTCGACGCCGTGGCCTTGGTGCTGACTGAAGAGGCCGCGACGCGCCTGTCGCGAGATGCGGCTGCTGTCGGGTTTGTCTCCGATGCCTATGCGCATCTAAAGGCCATCGGGGCGAACAAAGGCGCGCAGGCTTTGCTTGATCGCGCAGGGGTCGCCCCTGACAAGGGCGTCACGGATCTGGCCGGTCTGCCGAAGGCCGCGACGGCGCGTTATTGGGACCGGGAAGAGAAGATCCGCGATCTGGCCTGACAAATTGTGCGGCGTTCTGGGCGAAGGATGCCAGCGCCCTTAGCGGTGCCAAGTGGAATAGGCGATCAGGGAGGAGGGGGGGCGGACCTCGGTCCTCCTCTTCGACGAGCCGCGTCTGCGCCTGTCGATCATGCCGCAGCTGGAAGGGGGCGAGGCGGCAAGCTATCCCTGTTGCGGACTGACTGGGACCGAACAGAATGCGCCCCGCGGCTAGTGCTCGGCCCCACGGGTCGAGCGGCGCAGGCTGCTGCGATAGGCGCGGCTGACGACCTGTGCGTTCAGCGGGCCAAGGCGTCGCTGAAGCAGCTCCTCAATCACGCGCGCCTCGCTTTGCATCGCGGCAATGATCCCGTCGCAGCGCCCGGCTTCCTCCATCCGCGAGGTGATTGCGCCCACACCGATGGCGGCGACGGCCTCGCCCGAGGCGCCGAAAATCGGCACGCCAATTGCGGTCATGCCCGGCGCGACCCGGCCGGGGTTCAGCGCGTAGCCCTTGTCGCGGGTCTCGGCGACGAAATCGAAAAGCTGCGTTGCGGTCAGGTTCCATTTCCGCTCGGCCTCGGCCGCATTGAGGGCAATGGCGCGCGACACGAAATCATCGGGCTGGAAGGCCAGCAGCGCGAGGCTGCCCGCGCCGACGCCCAGCGGGCGGCGGTCGCCAATGTCTAGCGTCAGGGTCTTAATCGGATAGTCGCCCTCATAACGCTCGATGCAGATCGATTCGTAATTGTGGCGGATCGACATATAGACGGTGTCTTGCGTGGTCTCGGTCAGCCGCGTCATCGAAGCATGGGCGGCATCGCGCAGCCCGAAACGGTTCGCGGCAATCGCGCCGATCTCGCAAAGCTCAAGGCCCAGGAAATAGCTGCCACCGGCCGGCACCTGTTCCAGCAGACCCGCCTGCACCAGCGCCCCCAGAAACCGATGCGCGGTCGAGCGGCTGAGCCCGGTTTCATCGGCAACCTCGGCCAGTTTGGCGCCTTCGCTGCGCTTTGAGGCGACGACACGCAAGACGAGCATCGCCCGGTCAAGGCTCTGCATACTTTGCAAACGGTCGGATTCGGTGGAGGCGCTATCTTTACTCATACTGGGATAGATAACCAATGAGTGAAACGAATGAAACGGTTTTCTGCGATCCTCTGCTTTCGGGCTTCGCAGCCATTCCGGTGGGGAACCGATCAGACCCCACTACAACATTGAGTGTGCATGATATACTGCCTTGATCTGGCAGCAGCACTGCGAACCTTCCCATCGCGCGCATTTATGAATTGACATATTTGTGTCGTTTCCGTTTAATGGGAATATATTCCAGTCAGTGAGACTCATGGCGAGAGTGAGGGCCAGAGCCAAAACGGCGGGATCGTCATAAACGGCGCCACCGCCCGTGGCTGGCGCAGGGAGGAAAAGATGGGAAACAGGTTGCTGGGCCTTCTGGGCTCAACCGGACTTGCATGTCTTGTGCTTGCTGCGGGGCCGGTTCAGGCCGCAGATGCGCCGAAGATCTGCGTGAACCGCTATGTTTCGGCCACCGTCATCGATGAGATCATGAAGGGCCTTGCCGCAGGGCTGACGGATGCGGGTATCTCGCAGGAGAATATGGTCGTCCAGAACCCCGAGGCCGATGCCGCGACCCAGCAGACGCTGGCGCAAAGCTTTGTCAGCGATGGCTGCGATGTGATCGTGGCGATCAGCACGCCGGGCGCGCAGGCTTTCAAACGCGCCACCGATTCGATCCCGGTCGTCTTCATCGGCTCATCGACGCCGGTCGAGGCGGGGCTGGTTCAATCCTTCGAAGCACCGGGCGGCAATTTCACCGGCGTCGCCGATCCCGCGCCGATCGAGGCCGATATCGAGTCGATGCGCGAGGTTCTGCCCGGCATGAAAACCGTCGGGCTGATCTATAAGGCGGGCGATCCGGCGGGTGACTTCCTCGCCAAACGCGCCGCCGCCTATCTGACCGCGCAGGGGCTGACCCCGATCGAGGCGACCATCGCCAATGCGGGCGAGGCGATGCAATCGGCGCAATCTCTGGTCGGCCGCGTCGATGTGATCGAAGTGCCGGGCGATTCCACCACGATCAGCGCCATGGCCGCGATCCTGAAGGTCGCCGATGATGCGAAACTTCCGGTCTTTGGCGGGCTGCAAGAGGCGGTCTCGCAGGGCGGGCTGCTCTCGGCGTCCTATAGCTATGAGGTCGTGGGCTATGAGGCCGCTGATCTGGTCAGGCGCGTCCTTGCCGGGGAGGACCCGGCCACGATCCCCGTCGTCATCCCGAAAGCGACCGGGTTTGAGCTGAACCTGACCAAAGCCAAGGCGCTTGGCCTCGACATCCCCGAGCATGTCCAGAAACGCGCAAGCCGGACTTACTGACATGGATATCACCAGCATTCTTCTGATCGGGGCGCAGGTCGGGCTGATCTATGGCCCGCTTGCCCTTGGCATCTATTTCGCGCTGAACGTCATGAGCCTGCCGGACCTGACGCTTGAAGGCTCTTTCGGGGTCGGGGGCGCGACCACGGCGGTCCTGCTGCTGAAAGGGTGTGACCCGGCCACCGCGCTTGCAGGCGGGATGGCCAGCGGCATGGTCATGGGCTTCCTGACCGCCTGTCTCCATGTCTATCTGCATATGAACGTGCTTCTCGCCGGCATTCTGATGACGACGGCGGCATGGTCGATCAGCCTGGCGATCATGGGGGCGGGGAATATCTCGCTGCTCTCGCAGGCGACGCTGTTTGACTGGGTCGGCAAGGGCTTTGGCCTCAATGCGCAATGGTCGCAGATCCTCGTCGGCTCGGGCTTTTCGCTGGTCGTGGCGCTGGGGCTGATCTGGCTGTTGCAGACCAATTACGGCATGTCGCTGCGTGCGGCGGGGCTCAATATCCAGACCGCGCGCGGCCTTGGCATCCGCACCGAGACGCGCCAGATCGTCGGCCTTGTCATCGCCAATGGCCTAGCCGCGATGACCGGCGGGCTTGTGGTGCAAAGTCAGGGCTTCATGGATGTGTCGATCCAGACCGGCGTCATCGTGATCGGCCTTGCCGCGCTGATGATCGGCATGAGCATCTTCAAGACCCCGCGCATTGTGCCCTCGATCATCGGCGTCATCCTTGGCATCTTCATCTACCGCGTCGTCGTCACATTGGCGCTGAAACTGGGTCTGCCGCCCTATTTCATCAAGCTTGCGACCGCCGTCGTGGTCTTTGCCATCGTCGCGATCCGCAGCCACGGTTTTGGCTTCATCGCGATCCCCGGCACCGAGCGGGCCCGCAAGGCCGCCCGCGAACATCTCGACTATCTGGAGAACGATCGTGTCGTCAACATCACCTGAGACCCGTCCCGCGCTCGAGGTTGTCAATGTCCTCAAACAGTTCAAACAGGCCGGACGCAGCGAGCTTTTCACCGCCGTCAACCGCGTGAATCTCACGATCGCGCCGGGCCAGATCGTGGCCATGGTCGGCTCGAACGGATCGGGGAAATCGACGCTTTTGTCGATGATCGCGGGCAGCCAGCGTCCCGATCAGGGCGAGATCCGGGTCGCGGGCGTTGCCGTCACCGATATGCCGTCCTGGCAGCGCACCGGCCTTGTCGCTCTGGTGCGCCAGAACCCCGAACATAACGTCTTTTCCGCTTTGACCATCGCCGAGAATTTCGCGCTGGCCGATGCGGGCAAGTCGAAACGCTTCAACCTCAAAGGCGCGGTCACGCCGCGGATCAAGGATATGGCGCGCGCGGCACTGGCGCAATTCTCGATGGGGCTTGAGGACCGGATCGACAATCTGGCGGGCAACCTCTCGGGCGGTCAGCGTCAGGCGGTCTCGGTCGCGATGGCGACCTGCCGCGATCCGGGGCTCTTGCTTCTGGACGAACATGTCTCGGCGCTCGATCCGACCCGCGCGCGGGTGGTGATGGAAAAGACCGAAGAGATCGTGCGCGCCCGCCGCGTCGCCACGCTGATGGTCACCCATGACATGAGCCATGCGATCAAACATTCGGATCGGCTGATCCTGATGCATCGCGGCCAGATCACCATGGACCTTGGCGCCGAGGAAAAGGCGGGGCTGACGGTTCCGACCCTGCTGCGCCGGTTCGAGGAACTGACCGGAGAATCCCTGCCTGACAGCGCCGTTCTGGCCTGAGGCCCTTCCCGCGCCACCGCGCGACGACCCAACAAGGACTTAGAAGATGATCGTAGATTTCCCCCTGCCCGAACTGGGTGAGCAGGTTTCCTCGGCAACCGTGACCGGCTGGATGAAGGCCCCCGGCGACCAGATCAGCAAGGATGAGCTGATGCTGGAAGTGATGACCGAAAAGATCAATGTCGAGGTCGTCAGCCCCTATGACGGCAAACTGGTCGAGATCCTTGCCGATATCGATGCCGATGTCTCGCCCGGCGTCATCGTCGCCCGGATCGAGATCGCCGACTGAACCCCCAGCTGTCAGGAGTCCCGCTCGTGAAGCCAGATGAGAACCTGAAGGTCGCGCTCTACCAGAACCTCGTGAAAGCCCGCGAGCTGGAAGAGCAGATGACCAAACTGGCCGGTTTCCATGCCGGCGTGGGCGAAGAGGCCGTCGTCGTCGGCGCCTTCTTCGGCCTCAAGGATGGTGAATATTGCGCCCCGCATTATCGCGGCGCATTGACGGCGGCGCATATGCGCGGCGCCGATCTGCACCGGCTGATTGCCAGCGTGATGGGCAAGGCCACCTCCTATACCCGTGGTCGGGTGCGCGGCGACATCTGCCTGCCCTTCCAGTTCCGCACGCTTGGTATGTTCTCGGGCGTGCTCGGCAATCCGATGAATATTGCGACCGGCATGGCTCTGGCCTCGAAACAGCGTGGCGACGGCACGGCGGTCGTCACCAGTTTCGGCGAGGGCACGAGCAATATCGGCGGCTTTCACGAGGCGCTGAACCTCGCCGCCTGTCTGTCGCTGCCGATCGTCTATGTCTGCCAGAACAACGGCTATGCCATGTCGACGCGCAGCGATTATTCGATCAAGACCGGCTCGGTCGCGGATCGGGCAGTGGGCTACGGCATTCCCGGCATCGAGGTCGACGGCAATGACGTCATCGCGGTGTTCGAGGCGGTGCAGACCGCGCTTGAACGCGCCCGCGCAGGGCAGGGGCCGACGCTGATCGATGCCCGGACCTATCGGCTGAGCGGCCATTACACCGGCGACAACAACCATTATCAGCCCAGTGAGGAGCGCGAGGCCTGGATCGCCCGCGATCCGGTCGCGCGTCTGCGCGCCGATCTTGCAGCCTCGGGGATCATGGACGAGGCGCGGATGGATGAGATCCGCAGTGCCGCCCATGCCGAGGTTGCCGCCGCGATTGCGGCCGCGCAGGCCGATCCCGAAGCCGATCTCTCGGCGCTGGGGCCGGATGATCTTTACTGCCCCGATGATGCGGAAAGGGCCTCAGCATGACCCAGATGACCTTTCAGGAGGCGGTCGTCGCCGCCATCGTCGAGGAAATGGACCGCGATCCGACCGTGTTCAATATGGGTCAGGACATCGGCCCGATCTATATGGGCGCGATGCATTCGGCCAAGGGCCTCTCGGAGAAATACGGGGCCGATCGCATCATCGACACGCCGATTTCGGAAACCGCGATGACCGGCGCAGGCATCGGCGCGGCGATCTGCGGGATGCGGCCCATTGTTCAGATCATGTTCGCGGAATTTCTGGGCATGACGATCACGCCTCTGGCCTGCGAGGCCTCGGCGATGTGGTATAAATCCGACGGCCAGATCAGCGTGCCTCTGGTGATCCGGGTGCTTTGCGGCGCGGGTCCGCATCGTGGCCATGCCGAGGATTATATCGGCATCGTTTCCAGCGTTCCGGGGATCAAGGTGGTGATGCCCTCCTGTCCCGCCGATGCCAAAGGGCTGATGACCGCCGCGATCCGCGACAACAATCCGGTCATCTTCTTCGAGCACATGGGCATCTATCACGGTCCCCGCCAAGAGGTTCCGGGCGAGGCCGTGGCGATCCCGCTTGGCAAGGCCGATGTGAAACGCGAAGGCGCGGATGTGACCATCGTCGCGACCGGAATGATGGTCCAGCGCGCGCAACGCGCCGCCGACAAGCTGGCAGCCGAGGGCACCTCGGTCGAGATCATCGACCCGCGCACCATCGTGCCTTTGGATATCGAGACCGTGCTCGCCTCGGTCCGCAAGACCCGGCGGCTGGTCGTCGTCACCGAAAGCTGGCGCACCGGCGATCCCCTGTCGGACATGGTCTCGCGCGTGGCCGAAGAGCTTGGCGCCGAAGGGCCGCTGCCGATTGCCCGCGTCGCGCTGCAAGACACCGCGCGGCCCTTTGCGCTGCCGCTGACACGGGCCTCGATGCCCGATCTCAAAGACATCATCGACGCCGTTCACAAAGTGACCAAGGTGCAGAAATGAATATCGACTTCGACGGCAAGACGCTCAGCGACGAGCATATCTTCTTCCGCAGCGCCGGTTCAGTGAATCCGGTTGTGGACCGGGCCGAGGGCATCTATCTCTATGATGTCGACGGCAAGCGCTATATCGACGGCATGGGCGGGGTCGGCGTGGTCAGCATCGGCCATAATGTCCCCGAGATCCGCGATGCGGCTGTGGCGCAGATGGAAAAGGTCTGTTTCGCCCATCCGTTCCACTGGAAGAACATGCCCCATATGGAGCTGACCGAGCGAATCGCCCGCTTTGCCCCAGAAGGCATGACCAAGGTCTTTCTCTGCTCGGGCGGCTCCGAGGCGAATGAATCCGCGATCAAGCTTGCCCGTCAATATCATGTCGAGCGCGGCAATACCTCTAAATATAAGGTGATTTCGCGCTGGAATAGCTTTCACGGCAATACGATCGGCACGCTCGCCTCGGGCGGCATGCGGGTGCGGCGCGACCTCTTCACGCCGCTTCTGACCGATATGCCGCATATCGCGTCTTGCAACTGCTATCACTGCCCCTTCGGGCTGGAATATCCGTCCTGCAAGATCCGCTGCGCCCATGACCTCGAAGCCGAGATCCTGCGCACCGGCCCCGACAATATCGCGGCCTTCATCGCCGAGCCGGTGGTCGGCGCGGCGGGTGGCGGGCTGATCGCGCCGCCCGAATATTACGGCATCATCCGCGAGATCTGCGACCGCTACGATATCCTGATGATCATGGATGAGGTCATCACCGGCTTTGGCCGCACCGGCAAGAATTTCGGCATCGAGCATTGGGGCGTCACGCCGGATATCATCTGCACCGGCAAGGGGCTGAGCAGCGGCTACACCCCGCTTGGCGCGATGATCGTGCATGAGCGCGTCTTCGAGCCCTTCAAATCCGGTCGCGGCTTTGCCCATGGCTATACGTTCGGCGGCAATCCCCTGTCCTGCGCGATTGGCGAGGCGGTGCTGAAATATATGGAAGAGCACCAGCTTGTCGGCAACGTCGCCGCCCTTGAGGGCCGTTTCTTCGAGATGGGGCGCGAGCTGCTCGAGCTCGACATCGTTGGCGATGTTCGCGGCAAGGGCTTTTTCATGGGGCTCGAATTCGTCGAGGACAAATCCAGCCGCAGCCCCTTCGCGCCCTCGCTGAATGTTGCGGGCCGGATTGCCGACCGCTGCTTCAAGAACGGGCTGATCGTCGGCGCGGGCAAGGGCAGCATTGATGGCGTCAATGGCGATCACATCAACCTCGCCCCGCCCTTCACCTGCACCGAGGCCGATCTCGCCGAGATCATCGCGATCCTGCGAAGCTCGATCGAAGAGGTCCGCCATGAGCTCTGAGTTCGTGACCTCTGACGCCGTGAACTCTGATCCTGCCGCCGCCCGCTCCTCCTCCCCGGAGCGGCCGGTCTCCCGGCAGGGCATCCCGGTCAGCGAGGTTTTCCCGCTGACCGGGATGAAACGGGCGATTGCCGACCATATGCTCGCCTGTCACACGCAGGTCCCCGCCGTCAGCGTCTTTGCCGATTTCAACGTCGATGCGCTGATGGCGGCCAAGGCCGCTGGCCGCTTTGATGCCGAGGGCGTCAAGGTCACGCTGACCCATGTCGTCATCAAACTGGTGGCCGAGACCCTGCGGCGCTTTCCGCTGCTGAATGCGACGGTCGAGGATGGCGAGATCAAGGTGCTGGATCAGGTCAATATCGGCATGGCGGCGGCGCTGCCCGACGGCAATCTGATCGTGCCGGTGGTGCGCAATGCCGACCGGCTGAGCCTGGCCGAGATCGCCCAGGAGGCCGCCCGTCTTGGCCGCCTTGCGTCCGAAGGCAAGCTGGGCCTTGGCGATATTCGCGGCGGAACCTTCACTGTCACGAATGTCGGCATGGTGCGCGGTACGCTTTGGCAGACGCCGCTGGTGAACCTGCCGCAGGCGGGGATTCTGGCGCTTGGCCGTATCCGGCAGGCGCCCGTGGTGCGCGACGGCGCGCTGGCCGTCGGCAACCTGATGGGCGCGAGCCTGAGCTTTGATCACCGCATCATCAACGGCTTCCCGGCCAGCCAGTTCATGGAAGCGCTTGGCGATGCGATTGAGGCGGCGGGTGCCTGAAGGGCCGAAGTGCCGGGGCGGGAAAAGGCTTGCCGTATTCGGCTCCCTGCCTAAGCCTTTTTCCGCCCCGCGCGGATTTCCTTCGGCGTCCGCCCATCCCATCGTTTCAGACTTCGCCGAAAGCTCGCGGCGTCGGCGAAGCCGAGGGCCGCCGCGATGCTGTCGACCTTCAGACCGGTATCGCGCAGGTATTTGAGGGCGAGCTTCAGGCGAAGCTCGTCGGCGATGCGGCTGAAGGATGTCCCTTCATCCTCAAGCTTGCGGCGCAGGGTTCGCGGGGACATGCCAAGGGACGCGCTGACTGTCTCGATCGAGGTTTTGCGGCCAAGATCGGTTGCCAGCAACGCGCGGACGCGTCCGCTGAGCCCGATCACGCGGTCAAGTTCCACCAGCATCTCATCGCAGAGCTTCGTTAGCTGGGCATGGGTGACGGGATTGCCGTATTCCAACTGCCGATCCAGAAGCGCCGCGTCGAAGATGAACATGTTTTCATCGGCGCCATAGGCGACGCTGCATCCCGGCAGGTCGAAATGGTCGCGTTTGTCCGGTGACCGGGCATAGGTGAGGGTCAGGCGCGTCGGGCTGAAATCCTCGCCCAGAATGTCACGGCAGGCGGTGATCATCTGACCGAGGCGTAGTTCGACGATGAAGCGATAAAGCTCGGGGCGGTGCTGAACGTCAGCAAGCGGTTCGAAGATGATCTGGACGGTTTTCTCGTCCTTGCCACGCACCATCCTGACCTTGGCAGGGGTATCCAGCGCCTTTCCATAGGCAAGGATCAGGTCAATCGCGCGGCCAAAATTGGTGCAGCTGAGAATGGCGAACCCATACATGCCATAGCTGGTCAGATGATGGCGCAGGCCCAGCTTGAAGGCAAAGTCAGGATCAGACGCGAGCGCGGTGATATTGGCGAAGACCTTCAGCATCTCATCGGCGGACATCGTGCTGTCCGGTCCCACGATCTCACGCCAGAGCCGGGTACCTCGCAAAGCCTCGCGGGCTTCAAACCTCCGCTCCGCCAGCGCGTCGAGCAGCGGGGTGAGAAGCCCCGTCGAATAGATCCGTTCCTGCCCTGTTGGCGCTTGCCGCATCGCCCATCTCGAATTGCGCGGTGCCCAAGCCTAAGACGGACAAAAGGTGCAAACAAGCTTTCGCGCCCGGATTTTGGCCGCAAATGTCCCCTTTCTGTCCTGACGCGCAATAGGGCTGCGGCGTCTGCGATACCAGATTGTGAGTGTGAAAACGCAACAAGCCAGCCTGATCCGAGATTGCTGGGAAACTGAAAAGGACCATCTCAATGAACAAGCTCATCGTTATTGTGTTTGATACCGAAGCCAAAGCCTATGAGGGCCTGAAGCAATTGCAGAACCTGCACGGAGAAGACGGGTTCGACGTGTTCGCGACCGCCGTCGTCGCCAAAGATGACGCAGGCAAGATCGCAATCCGTCAAAGCGCCGCCGACGGCCCTTGGGGTGCGGCTGCAGGGCTGGCGATCGGGTCGCTTCTAGGTGCGCTCGCAGGGCCTGCGGGGCTCGCTTTGGGGGCCGCTGCCGGTACGCTCAGCGGTGTGTGGAGCGATGCGTCGAAGGATGAAGTCGATATGCGCTTCCTCACCGATGCGGGTGACGCGTTGCAGCCGGGCAAGACCGCCATCGTGGCGTCGATCCACGAAACCTGGGTGGTTCCGCTTGATGCCGCGATGGCCCCCCTTGGCGGCACCGTCCTCCGCCGTGCCCGGTCGGAGGTCAGCGAAGAGGTCTATGGCCGTCAGGTCACCGCGCTGAAGGCCGAAATTAAGCAATATGAGACTGAAATCGGCAAGACCGCAGGCGAATGGCGCGACAAGCTGCAGGACAAGGTCGATGATCTGAAAAAGCAGCTGAGCGAGCTGATGGAAAACATCGACAAGCGCCGGATCGCGGTTCAGCGCGAGGGCGAAGCTCAGCTGAAAACCCTGCAAAAACAGGCTGATGCCGCCGGGAAAGAGCTGAAGACCGCTTACGACGACACGATGGCGAAGATGCGCGTTGAATATAACAAGCGCGTCGAGCAGTTGAAGGTCTGACGCGGGAACCGACAAGACCGTGAACCATCCTTAGGGACGGGCGTTCTGACTTGGGTCGGGACGCCCTTTTTACCGAACAGCAGCCAAAGGAGTATGGTGATGATCGAAAGGCAGATGACCGGGCAGGAAAGGTCCCGCCCGGTGCGCACCTCAGCGCTTCAGCTGCAGGGTTGCATTGGGAAACGGCTGGCCCAGCTCGTCGATATCGCGGCGTGAAAGCTCTTGAAACCCAAGCGAAAGATAGAAGCGGAGGGCCTGTTCATTTGCCGTATAGACCTCAAGGGACAGTTCCTCCTTACGGTCAAGCGCATGAGCGATCAGCATGCGCCCGATCCCCATCCCCTGATGGTCCGGATCAATGAATATGGCGCCGACAAAGCTGTCGAGCAGGCTGATGAAGCCGACCGCTTTGCCGTTGTGCGCGGCAACCCATGTCTCTGCCTTGGGAAGGTATTCCTGCTCAACCAGCTGACGCTGTTCGGTCAGCCGTTCTTTGCCAATGAAGGCATGGGCTTTCATTGAGGCATCAAACCAGATGTTTGACAGGGTCTTTGTATCCGTTGCCGCGTCGAAGGGCCGGATTTCGATGTTTCGGTTCTTCACGAGAACTCTCCACAGAAGTCATGCAAAAAGGATCGACACTTCATGTGCCGAGCGATGCCGCTATGCGCGGTTCAATCGAAGCCTCTGTGCATAGGTCTCCTTCTGTGACCGGCTATATTGTAAGTCACATGGCGCTGGTCTTCAATGACTCACCATGGGCGCTACAGCGCGAATTGGTGCGAACCAAAGCTCAATCAGATCCCGTTCGAAAGCGCGTATTTCACCAGATGCGCCGTTCCGGTAACTCCCAGTTTTCGCTGGATATTAGCTTTGTGCGTGCTGACGGTTTTCACGCTCAGGCATAGCCGGTCGGCAATGACGGTGACCGATGAACCGGAGGCGAGGAGCTGCAGGACCAGCAGCTCGCGATCCGACAGGGCCTGAACTTCGGAACCCTGCGCGCCACGGGTCGAGCCGACCAGTTGATCGATCAACTCTTCGCTGGCGAAGGACTTGCCCGCCGCCACCTGACGGACGGCGCTGACCAGTTGGCTCGCGTCGCTGTCCTTGGTCAGATAGCCGTTCGCGCCGGACTTCAGGGCCCGCAGCCCATAGATCGATTCAGGGTGCATGCTCAGCACAAGGATGGGCAGCTTCGGCCAAAAGCGACGCAGATGCTTGAGCAGATCAAGCCCGGTGCGACCCGGCATCGACATGTCCAGAACCACAATATCGACCTCGGTCCCCGTTTGCAGAAGGGCGCACAGGCTGTCGCCGTCCTCGACGACGGCCGAGATCTCCATATCCGCCTGATGCGACAGGATCTGCTTCAGGCCGTCGGTGACGATGCGATGGTCGTCGGCCAGCACGATGCGGATCATTCTGGTGAGCCTCCGGAAAGCGGCAGCACAATCTCGACCAGAGTCCCTCCCATGGCAGAGGTGGCGAAGGTGATGGTGCCCTGCAGCTGTTTGACCCTTTCCCGCATGCCCAATATTCCGAATGACGGCTTTCCGGCGTCGCTGTCATAGCCTGCGGCGGCGATTTCTGCGGGAAGGCCCGCTCCATCGTCTTCGATGCTTGCGACAAGCTGCCCCGCGTCTGCAGTAAGGCGGACGCGGCCTGCTTTGGCTTGGGCGTGGCGAACGATATTGGTGCAGGCTTCCTGGATCAGTCGAAACAGCCCGGTCGAAATCTCCTCAGGGAGCGAGCCCGGTGGAAGATCGGACGATAGCTCGAAGCGGATGCCGCAGTCCTGACGCAGGCTTTCGAGGAGGTTGGCGACAGCCGGGACAAGACCAAGGTCGCTGAGTTCCGAGGGGCGCAGATCGGCAATGATGCGGCGTACCGCCTCGACGGTCGTATCCGCGATCTTTTTCAGCTCGGAAAGACGGCGGGTCTCGGCGGTCTCGGGGGGAAGCTGATCCTGAACCCAGCTGATCCCCATTCGCAGGACGGTCAGAAGCTGCCCCAGCTGGTCGTGAAGCTCACGCGATATTCGCTTGCGCTCTTCTTCGCGGATGTCCTGCAAATGGCCGGTCAGCATCTCCAGCATGGCGCGCTGCCGATCCAGATTTCGGGCCGTCGTCCAGGCAAGGGTGATATCCTGAATCGTGCCAAAGAAGCCGACGACGATGCCCGCCTCGGCAGTCTGAAGCTCGCAGACGGTGCGCAGATAGCGGATCTCATCGCCTGCGCGTACAATTCTGTAATCGACGCTGAAAGGGCGTGCGGCGGTGACTGCTTCGCCGATGGTTTTCAGGACATGAGAGCGGTCGTCCGGATGGACGCGGCGCAGGAAGACGTCGAAGGCGACGGGGGCTTCTGGTGCGTCCGCTGGCGGCAGCCCAAGAATGCCCCGGGATTCGCGGCTTAGAAGGATCTGGTTTTCAGGAATGTTCCAATCCCAGCATCCGCATTCCGTCAGCTCCTGCGCGCGTTGCAGCCGGTGGAGCGTGGCCGTCAGGGATTCCCGCATCCGTGTCGCATTGGTCTGGTCGTGCAGCGTGAGGGCCAGGGCAGGTTGCCCCTCGAAGCGCAAAGGAATGCGGTTGACGCGGGCGCGAAACTCGGTCCCGTCGTCGCGCAAGTACCGGCCGTCTTCATCCGGGCCGGTCGAAACGGCACTTAGAAGGTCGGTATGGCGCAGCTTGCAGAGCGCATCGGCGGTCAGTCGAAACTGCCGACAGGCCGCGTCATTTGCGGCAAGAACACGGTCGTCTTCCTGCCCGACAATCAGGATCGCATCAGAATTGTCCTGAAAAAGCGGCACGGCCCAACTCGTGTCCTGCACGGTGCCGCAAGCGAAATCAGTCTGTCGGGCAGTCTGGAACATGAGCTGGCCTGAAAACCGGAGGTGACAGTCGCATGTCCGCGTGGACATGCCTCAAGGTAACGTCAACAGGATCCGCACTGTCAACCGCCGCAGCTCCAAGCGCTAGTAGAGGGCATTCGGCACAACCATTCCGTCGGGCGTGTGCAAGCCGTCACGGCGACAAATGCCCCGCTCGGGGTAAAGCGCATAGGGGTCGGGCTGGACGTGCCGGATCGAGCTTTGCAGGATCTCGAACTGACCATCCGGGCCGCAACGCCCGATCTTCGGGACGAAGGCCATGCAGAAATTGTCTGGGTCGATCCAGACATGGCCCTCGGGCGAGACGTCGTTCCCTAGGGCCAGTCCCGCCGAGGCATTGCGAATGTCGTTGGCTGTCAGATGTGCCCAGTCTTTCGTTTCAAGACAGGCGTTCAACGCGTGTTCGAAGGCCAGAACGGCAAGGTAGGTGTTTTCCAGATTGAAATGGGTAACGCCGGTTTCACCATAGGGGCTTGCCAGAAACGAATGGACGAAGGCCGCATTGGTGGGATTTTGCAGGGACTGGAAATAGGGCGCTGCAAGGATATGGCCCTCGCCGATATCGCTGCCCATCGCCCGCACCTCGGCCTCGCTGGTGGTCAGGGACGCGATGGGAGTTTTCCTCCTGTCAAAGCCGAGCCGCGTATATTCGCGGTAAAGGGCCAGCGCCGAATTGCCGACAAGGGTGGAGAAGATGAAATCCGGTGCCTCTGCGCGGATCAGCCCAAGGGCGTCGGACACATCGGTCACGCCGAGCGGAAGATATTGCTCGCTCAGCACCTCACCCTTGTTCCGGTCCATCCAGACCCTCGCCACGGCATTCGTTTCGCGCGGCCAGACATAGTCCGACCCGATGAAGCAGGCGCGCGGGCCGAAGTTGCGGATCATGAAAGGGATCAGGTCGACCGAATGCTGGTTGGCGACGGGACCGGTGTAGATGATGTTCTGGACACATTCCTTCCCCTCCCAGCAGGTGGGCAGATAAAGAAGGTGATTGCTGGCAATGACCGTCGGCAGCATGGCGCGGCGACTGGCCGAGGTATAGCCGCCGAAGGTGCAAAGGACCCCGTGTTCCCGGATCAACTCGCCAATGCCAAGCGCATAGGTGCGCACATCCGAACAGGCGTCGAAGAAGTAGGGCGTGACTGGCCTGCCGCCGATCCCGCCCGCGCGGTTGATCCGGTCCAGCGCGTAAAGCGTGACGTCGATTGAGCTTTTCTCGATTACCGACAGATGCCCGGTCGCCGAGAAGATCACGCCGACGGGAATGTCGTCCCGCTCGGCGAGCGCGTCGTTCCGTTTCATATCGGCTGATCCTGTTGCTTCGCGGTTCAATGCCACCTTGCGACGCCCTGTGACGCCGACCCGGGGTAAGCTGGCACGAATAGGACATTCCTCAAAGGAAAATCAGAATAGTCTGATGGTCGCAGAGCCTCGGCGCTTTCTACTCTGAAATGGCGGGACAAATTCCGCGATATCTTCGACAGAGAGGTCATCATGTATCGAATTCCGCCGAAGGGCTCGAAAGAGCGTGAGCGCCTGATTGCCGAGCACAAGGCCTGCACGGAATCCATGTACGGGGTCGCGGGCTTTTCCTCACTTCTGTGCGCCACCCAGGGCGACGTGACCGAGGTGTCCGGGGGCATGCACGGCGACATCGAGCTGAACCGCGTGCTGCTGCGCATGCGGGCGCAGGAGGCCAAGGGAAAGCTCGTCTCGATCTGCACGAAAATCGACGAGGAGTGGCGGATCGCCCGGCTCTCGGGCGTTCGCGGTGTCCCGCCGAAATTCGTGGATGACCGGGTTTTCACCGAAGAAAACGAGGTTCAGCACGCCATCTTCCTGATGCGTCTTGATGAAATGAGCGAGACGGACGGCCAGCCGGAAGATTTCAACGAAGGCTGGAAGCGTCGCTCGGACAACTGGACGGTGACCTGAGCCGCTGGGCGGCAGGTCGAATTCCCACCCATTTCAGCAGAAAGACCACGATCATGAAACTGACCGGCTATGCCGATCGCCTCAGTGTGCGTCCCGGCGAGACAATCCGCTTTCACATCAACGCCGATTTCAAGGGCGAGTATGACGCGCAGCTTGTTCACCTCATCAACGGCAATACCAACCCGCGCGGGCCCGGCCTGATCGAAAAGGCCCAGAAGGCCTCGTTTAACGGCGCGCATCCAGCGCAGCGGCAGAAGATCTACAGCGGCTCTTACGGCTTTGTCGAAGACCTGCCGCAGTTCCACGTCGACAGCGTCACCCTGCAATGCTGGGCCTGGCCGACGATCCCGAAAACCGATCCCGGCTATTGGAAACATGGCGCGCAGGCGCTGATGTCGAAATGGTCGAAGGGCAAGGGGTATGGCCTTTTCATCGACGCGGACGGCCATGCGGAATTCCGGATCAACGGGCAAAGCCTGCGCAGCCCGTTCCCCTTGCGCGATCATGCCTGGCATTTCATCGCCGCAAGCTATGACGCCGACACCGGCAAGGCGGTCCTCTATTGCGAGCCGCAGATCCAATATGCGCTGGACCCGGAAAGCGGGGCGGTGAGCGCAAGCTGGAAGGAAAAGATCGCGACGCCAGCGGTTCCGTTCGTCCTTGCGGGCAGCACCGAGCGTCTGGACGATGCGCCCGAAGCGCGGGCCTCGCGTCCCGAAGGCGTGGTGATCGGCAGCCATTACAATGGCAAGCTGGACAGTCCGCGCCTGTGCAACCGCGCGCTGACCCGGCTTGAGATCGAGACGATGAAGATGGGCGGCCAGACCTCGCAGGATGAACGCCGCGGTTCCGGTCCGACGCCGGCGCTCAGCGAATGTCTGGTCGGCGCCTGGGACTTCTCGGTCGGGATCGACACGATGCGGGCCGTCGACCGCGGGCCCTATCGTTTCGATGCAGAGCTGATCAACGCGCCCACCCGCGCCTTGACCGGCCATAACTGGGATGGGCATGTCTTCGACTGGAAGCAGGCACCACAGCAATATGGCGCCATCCACTTCCATGACGACGACCTTGACGATGCCCGCTGGCAGGTCGATTTCGAATGGCAGGTGCCGAAGAACCAGAAAAGCGCGACCTATGCCGTCAAGCTGACCAGCGCCGAGGGGCACGAGGACTACATCCCGTTCTTCGTGACGCCCTGGCCCGGCAAACCCACCGCGAAAATCGCGGTCATCATGCCGACCACCAGCTATATGGCCTATGCGAACGAACATCTGGCCAATAACGCGGGCGGGGCCGAACTGCTGGTCTATCGCGTGCCTGTCATGCAGCAGCAGAACATGTATCTGTCCGAGCATCGGGAATATGGCGGCTCGCTTTACGACACGCATACCGACGGAAGCGGGTTGTGCCTGTCAACGCGGCTGCGCCCGATCCTCAGCATGCGACCGAAATACGATCACTTCCTGTCGCAGGCCCCTTGGCAATATCCGGCGGATCTTCACCTGATCTGCTGGCTCGAGATGCAGGGCTATGATTACGATGTGCTGACCGATGAGGATGTGACCTATGACGGGTTGCGCCTGCTTGAGGGCTATAACGTCCTGATCACCGGCTCTCACCCCGAGCACGTCGTCGGTAGCCAACTGGATGCGCTGCACAACTACAAACAGCGCGGCGGGCGGCTGATGTATATGGGGGCGGATGGCTTCTACTGGGTTCATTCCTATCACCCGGCCTATGAGGATCGCGGTCGCGGCGTGATGACCGAGATGCGGCGCTGCGAATCCGGCATCCGCACCTGGCGCGCCGATCCGGGCGAGTATTACCATCAGGGCAGCGGTGAGCTTGGCGGCATGTGGCGTTATCGCGGGCGCTATTTGCACACCGTCGGCGGCACGGGAATGTCGGCGGAAGGCTTTGATATCTCTACCTATTACAGTCGCACCCAGGAAAGCCTCGATCCACGTGTCGCCTGGGCCTTCGACGGCATCGACTTCGACGAGAAGCTCGGCAATTTCGGGCTTGTCGGCGGCGGCGCTGCTGGGCTTGAGCTTGATATCGTCGACACCATGCTGGGCTCTCCTCCGCACACGCTGGTCGTTGCGACCTCGGCGGGGCGGCACACGGAAGGCTACTTGCTGGTGATGGAGGATTTCGGCTTCAACCAGCAGGGGCTAGACGGGACGCAGCACCCACGCGTGCGCTCTGACATTGCCTTCCACGAGACCCCGAACGGCGGCGGTGTCTTTGCCTTCAGTTCGATTGCCTTCTGCGGCTCGCTGCCGTGGAACGACGGTGACAACAATATCTCTCGCCTCGTCGGCAATGTGCTTGACCGCTTCATGCAGGACGGCCCGCTTCCAGCGGCGCCCAAGGAGGCCGTCAAGCCAAGGGGGCGCGCGGAATATGTGCAGGACATCCCTGCTGCGCCCAGTGAAAGCCAGCCGTTCCGCCGCGCTGAGACGGTCTGAAACCTGCGGCTGCCGTCCCTAAAGGGGGCGGCAGCCCGGCACCCTGAAGGAGAGCAGGTCATGAGCGCCCATTCCCTCGACGCAGTCTTATCGTCCTTTCGCATCGGCGATCTTCAAACCGCTGCCTTCGGAGGGCAGCGGGGCGAGATCGGCGATTTCTGGACCTCAAAAGCATCCATGGATCTTGAGGACCGGCTGATCTGGTCACGTGAATGGATCGCGATCGGCTATGGCGCGCAACTGCCCAACGCCGGAGACATCCTGCCCTTCACCGTGGGACATCATGGGATTCATGTCGAGCGCATGCCTGGTGGCGAAATCGTTGCGCGCTTCAACTTCGTGCAGCATGGCGGCTGCCGCAGCATTCCGCTGCAATGCCAGACGGGCACGAGAACGCGCTGCTCCTATCTCTCTTGCGGATACAGCCGTGATCGGGTCGAGGGCTTTCCGACCTCACTGAACCGCGCCGATCCAGCGGCGCATCATTTTCTGGGCTTTGCCGAGGTACCGGGGCTTCCGATGGGGCTGAGGCTCAAGGGCGATGTGATTTTCGTCAATCTTGATGCCGGTTCTGCTGTCGCAGCAGGTGAGGCGTTCACGCCGTTCTTGGATGGCCCCGCTGAAAACCTGACGCTTGAACCTGCCTGTAACTGGAAGCTGTTCTGGCTGGCCTTGCTGGCCGAATTCGACAAGGTGGAGACTATCGGTGCCACTTTCTCTGGTCGCTCTGAGGCTGGGCTTCGCCTGCGGGCCCATCCTCCGAATTTCTTCGTACTGGACTATGACGGTGGCCAAATGTCGGCGATCTTGCAGCCGACCGGAACCATGCTCACGCTTCTTCGCTTGGCGCGGCGTGGTGAGGCAGACCCGCAGCCCGCGCTGGATCTGCTCGAACGCTGCGGCCAAAGGGCCCGGTCTATGACGCGCATGGATGAACGCGGCCGGAATGATCTGCAGCGTGCGATGCTCGATTGGTTTGAGGCGCGGCTGATGCCGTCGTTGCCAACCCAAGCGCGAGAGGGGGCAAAGGGATGAAATATAGCGTCCAGCAGATCAAATACGAGCTCCTCGCCTATATGAAGGCGATTGACCCCGATTTCCGGCATTGGTTGGTCGGTATCAGCGAGGATCCCATGTCGACGCTGCGCGACCTTCCGGGCGCGGATCTTGCGACGGCCCCTTGGATTTTCAAGCCTGCCGTGAGTGCCATCGCAGCAAGAAACATCCGGACGTATTTTACAGAGCAGCTTTCCTGCCTGCTGCCGCCCGAGAACGCTCATTGCGCGGAAGGCAGCTACGTCTATGCAATCCGATTGACGGCGACCGGTGAAACGCTGAACTCCGGGAATGACCTCACCCCAGCCCTGCAAGTCTCAACACCCTGACGATCAATTTCGGTTGGGTTGAACCAACCGAGGAAAAACGCGATTGAACAGATCCGGTGCCCGAGCTTCTCGGGTCGGACATAGCCACGAAATCATTGAAAACCTTGGAGGCGGGTACCGGAATCGAACCGGTCTTCACGGATTTGCAATCCGCTGCGTAACCTCTCCGCCAACCCGCCGTTGCCCGAGGCATGGCAGGATGTAGCGGGTTCGCCTTGCTTGTGCAAGTGTCGGAATCGCGCGCCAGGGGCAGGGTGCGCGCGACCGCGCGCCGCGCAGGCGAAAGGAAATCGCGCGATCTGCGTGCGGGCCCTTGCCCTTTTCATGGCGTGACCCTAGAAGGCCGCATTGAAAAAACCTCTGGTGCTGGGGGCACAGAATGCCGCTTCTGGTAATGAAATTCGGCGGTACGTCGGTCGCTGACCTGGATCGCATCAAGAACGTCGCGCTGAAGGTCCAGCGCGAGGTCGAGCGTGGCTATGACGTCATCGTCATCGTAAGCGCCATGTCCGGCAAGACCAATGAGCTGGTCGGCTGGGTCGAGGCGACCTCGCCGCTGTTCGATGCGCGCGAATATGACGCCGTTGTCTCGTCGGGCGAGAATATCACCGCCGGACTTCTGTCGCTTCGGCTGCAGGAAATGGGCGTGCCGGCGCGCAGCTGGCAGGGCTGGCAGGTGCCGATCAATACGACGGCGCAGCATTCCTCGGCGCGCTTCCTTGATATTCCGCGCACCAATATCGACCATAAATTTGCCGAAGGCATGAAGGTCGCCGTCGTCGCGGGCTTCCAGGGCGTCTCGCCCGAGGGCCGGATCACGACGCTGGGCCGGGGCGGCTCGGACACGACCGCCGTCGCCTTTGCCGCCGCCTTCGAGGCCGAGCGCTGCGACATCTACACCGATGTCGACGGCATCTATACCACCGATCCCCGCATCACCTCGAAAGCGCGCAAGCTGGAAAAGATTGCCTTCGAGGAAATGCTGGAACTGGCCAGCCTGGGCGCGAAGGTCCTGCAGACCCGCTCGGTCGAACTGGCGATGCGTTACAAGGTCCGCCTGCGTGTGCTTTCCTCATTCGAGGATACGGATGAGAACTCCGGCACGCTGGTCTGCGATGAGGATGAAATCATGGAATCGAAAGTCATCAACGGCGTTGCCTATTCGCGCGAAGAGGCCAAGATCACGCTGGTCACCGTCGAGGACAAGCCCGGCATCTCGGCCGCGATCTTCGCGCCGCTGGCCGATGCAGGCGTGAACGTGGACATGATCGTCCAGAACATCTCCGAGAAGAACTATGAGGATCACCCCGGTTCGGTGACCGACATGACCTTCTCGTGCCCGGTCAATCAGGTCGCCCGCGCCCGCAAGGCGATGGAAGAGGCCAAGGCCGCCGGTCACATCGCCTATGATGAGCTGATCGTGGATTCCGAGGTCGCCAAGGTCTCGGTCGTGGGCATCGGCATGCGCAGCCATGCGGGCGTTGCGGCGCGCATGTTCAAGGCACTTGCTGATGAAAACATCAACATCAAGGTGATTTCGACCAGCGAGATCAAGATTTCGGTGCTGATCGACCGCAAGTATATGGAACTTGCCGTGCAGGCGCTGCATGATGCGTTCAAGCTTGAAGCTGCTTGATAGCATCAGCGTGCCAGCGTCGGGAGGATCATGGCAGAGCGCAAGGACAGTGACTCTCGCAAGCTGCTGAAGCGCTTGCGGGAAACTTTGGCCGCCCCCGGCAGCGGCCAGCACCGGCTTGACCAGATCACCCATCACATCGCGGATTCGCTGGGGACCGAGGTCTGCTCGATCTATCTGTTCCGCGATGCCAATACGCTTGAGCTTTGCGCGACCGAGGGCCTGAATCAGGACTCTATCCACAAGACCCGCCTGCGTCTGGGTGAGGGGCTGGTGGGCCGCGTGGCCCGCACGGGTCGGCATGTGAACACCGCCAATGCACCCTCCGAGCCCGGTTTCCGCTTCATGCCGGAAACGGGCGAGGAGGTCTTTCCCAGCTTCCTCGGCGTGCCGATCCAGCGCGTGGGTGAGCGTCTGGGCGTGCTGGTCGTGCAGTCGCGCGATGCGCTGGCCTTTTCCGAGGACGATATCTACGGCCTCGACGTGGTCGCCATGGTTCTGGCCGAGATGGCCGAGCTTGGCGCGTTTCTGGGCAATTCCGGCGATGACGGCCTGCCTCAGGCGCATCGCTTCCCGGTCGCCATCCGTGGCTCGACCGGGCAGGAGGGGGCAGCCGAGGGCCGTGTCTGGCTGCATGAGCCGCGCGTGGTCATCACCAATCCGGTCGGCGACGATCCGGTGAAGGAACGCGCCCGGCTAAATGAAGCCGTGGCGATGCTGCGCACCAATGTCGATGCGATGATGGCGGCCAATGACGTCACCGGGGGCGAATCCGCCGAGGTGATGGAGACCTATCGCATGTTCGCCCATTCGCGCAGCTGGCTGCGCCGGATGGAAGAGGACATTGATCTGGGTCTGTCCGCCGAAGCGGCAGTCGAGAAAGAGCAGGGGCAGGCACGCACCCGTCTGGAAAGCGCCTCGGACCCTTATCTGCGCGACCGGCTGCACGATCTGGACGATCTGTCGAACCGCCTGCTGCGGCTGTTGACGGGGCAGGGGGCCGATACCGGGGCCGAGATGCCCGACAATCCGATCCTCGTTGCCCGCAACATCGGCCCGGCCGAGCTGCTGGATTATGGCCGCCGTCTGCGCGGTGTGGTGCTGGAAGAGGGCTCGGTCGGCAGCCATGCGGCCATCGTCGCGCGGGCGCTGGCAATCCCGCTGGTCATCCATGCCGAGCGCATCACCACCGAGGCGCTGAACGGCGATGCGATCCTTGTCGATGGCGATATGGGCGTCGTCCATCTGCGTCCCGAGGAAAGCGTCTCTGCCGCCTTCCGCGACAAGATCGCCATGCAGGCCGAGGCGCAAAAGCGCTATGCGGGCCTGCGCGACCTGCCCGCGACCTCGGTTTGCGGCACGACGATCCAGCTTTACATGAACGCGGGCCTGATGGCCGATCTGCCCAGCCTTGCCAGCTCTGGCGCCGAGGGCGTGGGCCTGTTTCGTACCGAGCTGCAGTTCCTGACCCGCACCCATGTCCCCCGGCGGGGCGAGCTTGCAGCGCTTTACGCCCATGTGCTGGACAATGCGCAGGGCAAGCCGGTGATGTTCCGCACGCTCGACATCGGCTCGGACAAGGTGCTGCCCTATATGAAGCCGCAGGATGAGCCGAACCCGGCCATGGGCTGGCGGGCGATCCGCGTGGGCCTCGACAAGCGGGGCGTGCTGCGGATGCAGCTTCAGGCGCTGATCCGCGCCGCCGTCGGCCGTCCCCTGCACGTCATGTTCCCCTTCGTCACCGAGATGCACGAATATGAGGAAGCGCATCGGCTGCTGATGGAGCAGATCGCGCGCGAGCAGCGGCTGGGCCATGCCATGCCCTCGGATGTGCGGGTGGGGGCGATGCTGGAGACCCCGTCGCTGGCCTTCGCGCCGAAGAAGTTCTTCGCGATGTGCGATTTCATCTCGGTCGGTGGGAATGATCTCAAGCAGTTCTTCTTTGCCGCTGACCGGGAAAACGAACGCGTCCGGCGGCGTTACGATTCGCTGAACACTTCGTTCATCGCGCTGCTCGAACAGATCGTGCGGCGCTGTGACGAGGCGCATGTGCCCCTGTCTTTCTGTGGCGAGGATGCCGGGCGTCCCATCGAGGCGGTGACCTTCGCCGCCATGGGCTTTCGCCGTCTGTCGATGCGCCCGGCCTCGATCGGGCCGGTCAAGCATCTGATCCGGCGCGTCGATCTGAGCGCGCTGCGCCGCGTCATCGACGATGCGCGCGAGGCCGGTGAGCCCAACCTGCGCCCCATCGTCACCGACTGGCTGGCCCGACAGTAACCGCCCGCAGGCTAAGACCCGCGCGCCCACCCGCCGCTGCGGCACGGTATCGCAATGGCTGTTGCCGCTCTCTGGCCGGATTTGGTAGAATTGCCCTAACGAAAAGCAAAAATGCGGGCAGTTGGAAGGACAGCGGATGAAATCTCCGAAAACGAGGGCGCGACTCGCGATCGCGCTTGGGCTGGTCACGTTGACCATTGCGGGATGTTCGTTTGGCAGGCGGCACTCGGAACTCGAATGCATGGAACGGGCGATGTATTTCGAATCGAACCGCTCCAGCCGGGACGGTATGGTTGCGGTCGGCAGCGTGGTGATGAACCGGGTCCAGTCGGGCCAGTACCCGCGCTCGGTCTGCGGTGTGGTCGGGCAGAAGAACCAGTTCGCGCCGGGCGTCATGTCGCGCAAGATGAACGAGACGCGCTCGATGCCGCGCATCAGCGAGGCGGCGCGGTCGGTGATGCGCGGAGAGCGCCATCCGATGATCGGCAACGCGATGTTCTTCCATCAGGCGGGCCACCGCTTCTCGTATGACAACATGCATTACGTGCTGGTCGCAGGCGGCAACGCTTTCTACGAGCGGCGCAAGAGCCACCTCGTGACGCAGCCCGTGCCGCCCGCGCCGCTTGAGGGCATCACGCGCCGGTAAAGGATTGGTCTGCATGGGGCGCGCGATGTGCGCGCGCCCCAAGCATGGCCTCATTGCTCAGCGGTCTCGCCCTGCTGGTCGCGCAGATGGTCGCGGTAAAGGGCCTTCGCCAGCGACACGCACATCAGCACCATCACGAAGGCAAAGGGCAGCGCGCCGATGATCATCGCGTCCTGCAGTGCGCCAAGACCGCCGCCTCCGGCCATGATCAGTGCCGCGATCACCAGCGTCAGGATCACCCCCCAGATGATGCGATGCGCGACGCCAGTGTCGACCGCACCGCCCGCCATGATCGTGTTCATCACCAGAATGCCCGAGTCGGCCGAGGTGACCAGAAAGGTCAGGATCAGCACCACGCTCATGACCGAGACGACCTGAAACCAGCCATCCGTCAGCAGAAAGCCCAGCGTGGCGAACAGCTTGTTGGTCAGCGACGCATCCAGAATGGCATGCTGGGCCACGTTCCGCATCTCCAGATCAATCGCGGTGCCGCCAAGGATGGTGAACCAGCCGAAGCAGACCAGCGACGGCGCGATGACCGCACCCAGCACGAACTCGCGTACCGTGCGTCCCTTCGAGATGCGGGCCAGAAACAGCCCCACGAAGGGCGAGAACGCGATCCACCACGCCCAATAGAAGGTCGTGCTGCCCGACTGCCACTGACCCAGCTTGGTGTCGGTGCCATAGGCGTCGAAGGACAGCGCCGGAAAGTTCAGCAGATAATCACCCAGCGCGCGCCCATAAGTCGTCATGGCGAACAGGAACGAGCCAAAGACCGCAAAGACCAGCAGCAGCGCACAGGAGAGGACCAGGTTCAGGTTCGACAGATACTTGACCCCGCGCCCCACGCCCGAGACCGCCGACAGCGTCGAAAGCCCCATCACCATCACTAGCGCCACCAGAAGGCCGATCATTGAGGGCGCTGGGGCCTCGCCTGCCGCGCCGGGCTGCATCAGCCAGGAATAGCCAAGGACCGAATAGGCACCCTCGACCAGCTGGCTGACGCCATAGCCGATGGTGACCGCCACCCCAAGGATGGTCGCCACGATGCCCAGAATGTCCACGATATGGCCCAGCGGCCCGTTCATGGCCGAGCCAAAGATCGGCGTCAGGGCCGAGCGGATGGTCAGCGGCATGTCCCGCGTATAGGCGTAATAGGCAAGGCAAAGGCCGGTCACGACATAGATCGACCAGGCGTGAAAGCCGTAATGCATGAAGCTGTAGCGATAGGCGGACCGGATCGCCTCTTGGCTGAGCGCCTCGGCATTGCCGCGAATGATCTCGGGGTTGAGGTTCCAAAGGCCCAGCGGCTCGGCGGTCGCATAGACCATCAGGCCGACGCCAAGCCCCGCCCCGAACATCATCGCGAACCATGAAAAGGTCGAGAATTCGGGCTTGTCGCCTTCCGCCCCCAGCAGCCGTCGACCTGACGACGGCAGGATCGCCACAAGGATCAGGAACCAGGCGAACACGCCCACCATGATGATGTAGAATGAGTTGAAGACGCTCAGCAGGCTGCTGTTGACGCTGGAAAGCACGTTTCCGGCGCTCAGCGGGAACAGCAGGGCCAGCACGACCAGAAGCGAGATGCCGATCTTCGATACCAATGCGATGGGCAGGGAATAGCCCTCGTAGAAGCCCTGATCCTGCGTCGAGATCTCGATATCGGTAAACGGGGGCGGAATGTCAGCCATATTGCGCGATGTCTCCTTTTTCTTCGCGCTGCATCGGCACAGCGCAACAAACTGCCCCGCGCTGAACCGCAAGGTCCGCGAGACAGAAATGGATATGAATGCTCCGGCTGGTGCGGATTTTCATCCGCAGGGCTACGAACCAGACGCCGCCCGGTGCTGACAGCCACGTCCCAGACGCGGCGCCGCACAATCCAATCAAGCCGTAAGAGCACGAGCAGCGACGCTTCTAGAGGAAGAATGGCCCGGTTGAAACCAGAAAATGGGCGATTTGCGACAAAATGTTCGGAAAACGACGCATTTCAGCTGGTTTGGGGCGTCGCTGGGGCCTCAAATTCTTGCGGAAGCGGCAGGCCGGAAGGGCAGGACGCCTCTGCGCGGCGGTCCGCCAAAGCGGGTGTCTGGCCCCGCCCCGCTGCCCCCATGCCGCTTGATCTTATGCGACATAAGCCGTCAGATACGCGCATGTCGGACGCACCAAAAATGCCCCTTCTTCGCCGTCTGTGGTTGCGTCTCTTCGCGACGGTCGGGCTTGTGGCCGCGGTCATGCTCAGCTGGTGGTGGAAGGTGGATGCGGCGCGGGCGCCCGATCTGGTGGCGGGCACAAGCTTCGGGCAGCCGATTGATCTGGGCCGCACATTCTTCACGCCCGAGGCGTTGCTGCTGCGCCAAAGTGAGCCGCCCGAACTTGTCCTGTCCGCGACCATCGAGAATGTCACTGGTGAGACGCAGCGCTCTTTCTTCGGCATGCCGGCCAATCCGCCGCAGATCATCCTCGACGGCGCCCCGCTGGCGGAGGAGCCCGAGATCATCCTGCTGCGTGACAATGCCCCGCTGCTGCAACTGCAGCCCCGGATGCCCGAGGAAATCCAGATGGTCTGGCCCCTGCCTGCCGATTGGCAGCCCAAACCCGTGCAGATCGCCTTTGAAAAGCAGACGTTCAAGCTGCGGGACAACCTCTATGGGCAGTCAAGCTGGCTTGGCTATACCCCCGTGGCGCAGATGACCGTTACCCCCGAGGTCGAATGAGCAGGCTGGTGAACCTCGCGATTGTTGTCGGCGGCGCGGCTCTTCTGGCCGGGATGATGCTGACCAATCCCGACTACAATTCTGTCGTTCGCCCCTTCGTCACCAAGGTCAGCGCAGGGGATACGGGCGAGACGCGGATGTTTGCCGGGCGCTTCGAGGCGTGGCGCACCGCTGATCGCGTCAGCTTCGACAGCCTTGGGACCTCCGTGACGCGCGATACCGAAGGCGTCTTCCTGATCGTCGATCTGGAGCTGTCAGGGACCATCAGATCGACCATGGTCGACACGATCTGGGAAGGGGCCAGCAAGCGGCGCTATGCCAGCACCAAGCGGGTGGCGAATGTGCCGCGCCAGGTCGATCAGCTTTGGCTTCAGCCTGGGCTTTCCAGCACGACCTTCACCGTCTTCGAACTGCCCCCCGATGAGATCGAAGGGGGGGCGGCTGGTGGTGACTATGAGCTATAACCCGGACCTTGACGGGACGCTGTCGCTTGCGCCGCCCGATACGCCGCCCCCGCATGAACCCGAGGTGAGGCTGGGCCAATGAAACGCATTGCCAAACCCCTTGCCCTCCTCGCCGTGACCTTACTGTGTCTGGGTCTGACGGTCCTGCTGGTCGGCTGGTCCGACATTCAGGAGCTACGCCGGGCCAAGAACTGGCAGGTCACCGAGTTTCCCGACCCCAAGGGAGAGCTGGCGGGCGTGACCGTTTCGGTCGATCAGGCCCGCGCGATGATCGTACCTGGCAAGACGGACCGCGCCGTGGTGTATCTGCGCCTGGGTCTTAGCGGAGAGGCAATGGCGGATTGGGGATGGTGCAATGTGTCCCTGACCGATCCGAAGGGCCGGGAATGGTTTCCGCTTTTCAACGAGGTGGGCAACACGGCCATCGAGCTGCTGGGCGACGGCGGAAATTCAGGCCAAAGCTGCGACAGTTCGCTGAGGTCGCCGCCCGAAGATGGCGGGCCGTCCTTCTCGGATCAGGCCTTTCTGGTGCCTGTCGATATGCTGGACAAGCTGCGGGTCGAGCTTTCCGGCGTCAACACGCGCCCCAAGGCCGTCTCGCTGCCCTTCAAGCCGGTGCTGCGGCTGCCGCCGGGCTGACCGGGGCACGGGCCATGTCCTGTGCCCTGCCTGCAAGCTCCAGCCCGGCCGCCAGAATGCAGAACTGCAGGGGGCTGACCAGCAGCCCGCCGGGGGGCGCGCCGGGGGCATTGAAAAGCGCGTTCAGAGGCACCGAAAGCACCTGCCAGGTCAAAATGTCCTGCGGCCCGATCAGCTGCGCCAGGCCGATCCAGGCCCAGTTCCCCAGCCAGTCGACCAGCCGCCACAGCACCAGAACCGAGGCGGTCAGCGCCACCCCGGCCGAGGCAGCCAGCAGGATCCCGTTCGTGACCGCATGCCAGCGCTTGACCATGCCGATCCAGAAATGGGCCAGAAAATCGGTGACGGGCTTCGGCATGGCCTGCCAGCGCCGGATCATGCCTCCGGCGTAGCGTTGCGTCTCGTCCCGCACGGCCGAGATGTTATGGCCGTAAGTGATGGCGCCAAGGTTGAACCAGACCAGCGGCAAAAGCGCATACCAGAACAGCGCGACCAGCACCGGCCAAGGCTCACGCGGTAGAGGCCAGTCGACAGGAACGCGCGAGGTGTCGCTTATTCCCGCGGCCTCTGCTGGAGAGATCAGGTCGAACACCTCCGACGGGCTGGGCAGCGTCGCCAGCCAGTCGGTGAACTGGCTTTGCCAGCCTGACAGCACATAAAGACCCAAAAGCGCCCAGGTCGCCTCGCAAGCCACGACCAGCATGGACCAGTATTGGCTGCCTTCGCCTTTGCTGCGCGACAGGGCAAAGCGCCGCAGGAGCCAGATCATCCCGACCGCCACCGCCACCCATGCCGTCGCCCCGATATCAAGCGCGGCCGCAGAGGGTTGCGGATTGGTGAAATCGATCCGCGCCATCTGGGCCGAATAAAACAGTTGCGAATAGGTGCGCAGCGTGTCGCCCAACAGACCCCAGCCCGCGTAATATCCGTAAAACGGGATCAGCACGGCCGTCAGTGCGAGCGTCAGCGGCGCGCGCGGCTCGTCGGGTTCCGGGGTGGCCTCGACGATCTCGGCTTCCTGTGCCGCAGCCTGCTTGCGGCGCAGGCGCATCCGGGGCAGGCCGTTTCGCAGGATGACGAAGAAGGCCACGAAAATTACAAGCTGCAAAAGGATGACCGGCGCAATCGCGATCAGTCCCAGAAGGCGGCTGATCATCCCAAGCTCGACCGCCAGCCGCAGCAGCAACTGGCTGAGCAAGGCTCCCGCCGCCCAGAGCGCCGTGAGGACAAGACCGTAGCGGAGGAAAAGTCGCACCGTCAGGCTGAAATGCTGACCGATGACTCCGATCCCGTTTTGCATGATTTGCTTGCCTCATGTCGCCTTGCCCGCAGAATAGGTAGTAATGCCGTCCGCAGTCTATCTGCGATCTGCGCCGCTCGGCGGGCTTGAGCCGAAAGGTGTTGGGGGGGCGTGGTGAGGCTTCTTCTGTGGCCGGGCCTTTCGGGCGAAAGATCCACGACAAAATCTGCCCACAGCGCAGACAGCCTTGGCCCGCGACGCCGTTAGTTCGGCGCTGCTACTCACGCGGGCAGTGAGTGTCTGCTTTGCGGGACGGCAGCCGTTGAAGTCGGGCGGCGCTATTCAGATCGGACCGGAGAAACCAGCCATAGGTAAAGGCAAAGGCCGCCAAGAAATGTGACTGTAAGTCCAATATTAAAGACAGGCGTCGCCTCGATGCCGAACTTAACCAAATTCATCATGCCCCACCACCAGATGAGAAAACTGAGATACATGACAACCGCCCCAAGGAACTGCGCCTTTCGGTGCGTCAGGACGTAGGAAACGAGAAAAGCGGCCAAAAATGGTAGCCAAGTTCGCGCAGCGTGGCTGAGATAGTGCAGGTCTAGCGGTGCTCCGCCCGGAAATGTCATACCAATGAAAGGCCTGAGGAATGGGTACTCCCAATTCAGGAAAGGATTCATCGCGTTTACGGCATTCAATGCGAGCCAAACTGCCGCACCGGTCAAGAATGCAGTGCAATAGGTCAGTACGCGCTTTGTCATCTTCGAGTACGCGGATAGCGGTCAAATTGGGGCACAGGTTTAACCTTTACTCGACATTTCGTGATATTTCCGAATTTCTGTCCCACAATCCCACAGCCTGCTATGGAATCTTCGCGTTGATGACATGACCCCGGTCAAGATGCCGATTGGGTCAGAAATCTGACGGAAAGCCAGAAATATCTGACAGTCGATAATCTGGATAAATGGCGGACCCAGAGCGATTCGAACGCCCGACCCCCAGATTCGTAGTCTGGTGCTCTATCCAGCTGAGCTATGGGTCCGCTGTGAGGGAGGTATCTACATATCGGGCCGGGGGGGCGCAAGCCTAAAAATCAGAAATCTTGCGTGGCAGGTTCGGGAAGGTCGGCTGGCCCCTGCAGGGCCGCCATTTCGCGCGGAAGATGCAGCACGAATTCAGTGCCCTCGTCGTCGCTGCGCAGAAGTTCCAGCCTGCCGCCGTGGTTGCGCACCAAGTCGGCAGCGATCGCAAGGCCCAGGCCCGTACCGCCCTTGCGAGAGCCGCCCGAGAAGGGCTGGAACAGGAACTCGCGTGCCTTGCGGGGCAGGCCTGGGCCGGTGTCGCCGATGCGGATCCACCAGCCGGTTTCCTCTTCACCCGCGCCGATCTCGATGGTGCCGGGCTTGTGGGTGGCCTCCAGCGCCTGCCGGGCGTTGCGCACCAGATTCGACAGCACGCGGAACAGCTGGTCGCGGTCGGCGCGAATCGTCAGCGTGGTCGGGACGTCGGTCAGGAACTCGATGGGCTCGGCCCCGTCCTGACGGTCGCTGGCCATGGCCTCGCCCTCGGTCACCTCGGTCACCAGCGCCGCAAGGTTGAAGCGCGACAGCGAGGGGGCGGGCTCCTCGGCCTTGCCGAAGGCCAGCGTCGTCTCGCAGAGATTGACCGCCCGGCTGATCGAGTTCACCAGCTTCGGGGCCGCGCGCCGGACGGCGGGGTCGGCGCTGGTCTCCAGCCGGTCGGCGAAGATCTGGGCGGTGGTCAGGATGTTGCGCAGGTCATGGCTGATCCGCGCCACGGCCTGACCCAGCTGCGCCAGACGTGCCTTTTGCTTCAGGGACGAGGTCACGGTGTGTTGCATCGAGGCCAGCGCCGTCTCGGCCTCATACACCTCTTTCAGCCGCGCATTGGGGGTGATGATCGAGCGGACATCCTCGGGCGCCGAGGCATAGGCGGACATATGGTTGATGACGCGGCGAATCGGCACGATCAGCAGCCGCCGCGCTGCGATGTTCAACAGGAGCGCCGTCAGGATCGAGAAGGCGGCCGAAATCAGCAACAGGCGCAGGCCATAGTCGATCATCTCTTGCCGCAGGGGGCGGGTGTCGGTGGTGATCTCGATCAGCTGCCCGGCCTGTTTGACGGGTGCGCCGATGACGCGGATGACCCGGTTCTGCGGATCGGTCAGCTGCATCAGCGCATCACGGATCGAGGTCCAGAAGGGCTGGTCGCGCAGATCGAATGTGGCCGAGATCGGCCCCGGAATGGGCGAGGACAGCACCAGCTGGCGAATGTCGTTGCGCCGCAGCACGACGTTGAAGACGCCTGCATTCTGAAGCAGTTCCGATTCCAGGTCCGAGGCAAGGGATTCGTCGGTCGCCAGCAGCGCAAGGCTGGCGATCTGCGCCCGCTCCAGACGCGATTCGAGAAAATCGAGCCGATAGTTCGACAGCGACGGCAACAGAATCAGCAGCTCGGCCAGAAGCACGAACAGCCCCGTCAGCAAGGCGAAACGACCGGTAAGATTATTCAGGGACATGGTTTCCTTTGCGTTTTCCCCAAGCCGCGTCGACATTCATGGACATAAGCCTTATGAGAGCGCAGTTCAAACAAGCGTGAGCAGCCTCAGGTTCCCGCGGCAAGATCCTACGTTGCGGCAGACGTCTTGGCACGGCAGATCAGGTGCCATCGACGGTTGACTTGGCGCCAAGCTGCGACTATCCAGCGGGCCTTGAATCACACGGCGCGAGTTGCGTGGGGCCAGCGGCCCATGCTCCGGTGCGCCCAGACCCGGAGTAGTAACATGTCGAAACGCACTTTCCAGCCGTCGAACCTGGTTCGCGCCCGCCGTCACGGTTTCCGTGCCCGCATGGCCACCAAAGGCGGCCGTCGCGTGCTGAACGCACGCCGCGCCAAGGGCCGCAAATCGCTCTCGGCATAAGTGACGACGCCTTCGGGCGTCTTGCTTTGCCTGAACGCCGTCGCTGGCCGGTGCTCCGATGGGGTGCTGGCAGCGCGGTTTTTGGTGTTTTGACTATGACGATCGAGACCTTGCGCAAAAGGGCCGATTTCCTGCGTGCCGCTTCGGCGCGGCGGCAGGGAATGCCGGGTTTTCTGCTGCAGGCCCGAGAGCGTGGCCCCGAGGAAACCGGCGCGGAAACCGGCGCGCCGATCCGGGTCGGCTATACCTGTTCCAAGAAGATCGGGAATGCGGTCGCCCGCAATCGCGCCAAGCGCCGTCTGCGGGCTTTGGCACGCGAAATCATCCCTGCAACGGGGCGCGAGGGCTGGGATTACGTCCTTGTCGGCCGTCCGGGTGCGACGATTGACCGCAGCTTTGCTGACCTGCGTTCCGAACTGAAGGCCGCGATGGCTCGGGTCCATGACGCGCGCCCGCAACCGCATCCGCGCGCCAAAGGGCAGGGGGCATGAGCCCGCTTGCCCATGTTCTGGCGCTGCCCGTCCGGGCCTACCGGCTGGTCGCCAGCCCCTGGGTCGGGCATGGCTGCCGCTTCCAGCCGACCTGCTCGGCCTATGCGCTTGACGCGCTCGCGCAGCATGGCGGCGTGATCGGCGGTTGGCTGACCCTGCGCCGCATCTGCCGCTGCCACCCCTGGGGCGGGCAGGGCTTCGACCCGGTGCCACCCCGGCGCGGCCAGACGCCCGGCGATCAGGGATAGAATGGCGCGAAATGCGCCCTCGTGATACCAAGCCGTCACGCCAGAGTTGCGGCCCCAAGGCAAACAGATCAAGGACACACCGTGATGCGGGACGATATCGCCAAGGCTGACGCCAGTTTGCCGGATGAGGCCACCGACGCCTCGGATCTGAACGAGATTCACCCGCTGTTTCGCGGCGCCCCCACCTCGACCGAGTATCGCAAGCTGCGCAAGCGTCTGGTGCGCGAGACCCGCGCGGCGATCGAGACTTATGACATGATCCGACCTGGCGATCGCTGGCTGGTCTGCCTGTCGGGCGGCAAGGACAGCTATACGCTGCTGGCTGTTCTGCATGAACTGAAGTGGCGCGGCCTGCTGCCGGTCGAGCTTCTGGCCTGCAATCTCGATCAGGGCCAGCCGGGCTTTCCGGCGACCGTCCTGCCGGAGTTCCTGACCGACCGGCAGGTGCCGCACCGCATCGAATATCAGGACACCTATTCCATCGTGAAGGAAAAGGTCCCGGCGGGCCGGACCTATTGCGCGCTTTGCTCGCGCCTGCGGCGGGGCAATCTTTACCGCATCGCGCGTGAGGAGGGCTGTCAGGCCGTGGTGCTGGGCCACCACCGCGACGATATCCTCGAGACTTTCTTCATGAATCTGTTCCACGGCGGACGGCTGGCTTCGATGCCGCCGAAACTTCTGAACGAAGAGGGCGACCTGAACGTGCTGCGGCCTTTGGCCTTCGTGGCCGAGGCCGATTGCGACCGTTTCGCCCGCGCGATGAACTATCCGGTGATTCCTTGCGATCTGTGTGGCAGTCAGGAGGGCCTGCAGCGGATGCAGGTCAAGAAGCTGCTGGATGAGTGGGAGACCCGCGCGCCGGGCCGCCGCCAGGTGATGTTCCGGGCATTGATGAATGTCCGCCCCTCGCATCTTCCCGATGCAAATCTGTTTGATTTCAGCTCCTTGATCCCCGGAGTAGCGGCGGATCGCGAGGAAGGGTCGAATTTTAAGGATTTAGACGTTCCCGATTTGGGCCGTCGTTAACCGTCGAGCAAGTCAGGGGTGTTACCAATCGGCTCAACATGGATGAGTCGGGTGTGCAATGACGAACAGGATTTTGGGACGGGCCGCACGTGTGGTTCGCGGGATGCGCAAGCGCACGCCGATGGTCTTCCCCGCGCCGCAGCTCGCGCTGGCGCTGCGGGTCGAGGAGGTGGCGACCCTGCGCCGCTCGCTGGGGCCAAGGCTGCTGGGTCAGCTGTTGGGTCATCTGGTCGCCCGCCTGCGGGCCGAGCTGCGGCTGCTGCCTTTTCCCCGCCCGCCCGAGGGGGCCGAGATCTGCGGCATCCTCTCGGACAGGCGGCACGCCGCCATTCCTGCGCTGGTCGCCGGGCTTGAGGTCATTTGCCGAGAGCGGGTTGAACTGGGCGGCATCGCCATCCGGCCCATCATCAATGCGGTCATTGTCTGTGACGAAACCGGCGAGGCCGATCATCACGCGCTGATCGAGTTTGGTCGTCAGATGCTGGCCACCTGCAGCCCGTTGAACGAACACGGCCAGGTCCGCTTTGTCGAATATGCGGGGGCGTCGCAAAAGATCGACCCGACCATCGATCCGTGGTTTGCGCCCGACGACATCGAGCTGCGCTATCAACCCCAGCTCTGCTGCGAAACCGGCCGGGTGATTGCCATGAAGGCGGTCGGCCAACTGCATCACCAGCAGGCCGGGATGATGGATCTGGATGAGCTGCTGCCCCGGCTGGACGCCCAGATGCGGGCCGACGTCACCTCGACCATGGTCAAGCGCGCGCTGGCGCAGATGCCGGCGTGGGAGCGACTGGGCGTCGATCTGCCGCGCGTGTCGATCACGCTGGGCGACAGCGATCTGGGGGCCGAGCGTCTGGCCGAAACGATCCTGTGGGAGCTTGACCGGCTGGACATTTCGCCCTCGCGGCTCGAGATCGAACTGCGCGACGGCATCGGCATGCATGGCGGCATGATTCCCGTGACCGAGAACCTGTTGCGCTTTGCCCACGCAGGCTGCGTGCTGACCCTGGGTGGTTTCGGCACCGCCAATGCCGCGCTGGAAAATCTGCGCCGGTTCGAAATCCGGCGCGTGCGCTTCGGGCGCGAATTCACCGCAGGCTGCGATCACCGGACCGATCAGCAGCGCATGATCCTGGCCGTTCTGGCCCTGGCCGAGCATCTGGGGCTTGAGACGCTGGCCGATGGGGTCGCCACGACCGATGAGCGCGCCTTTCTGGCCCAGATCGGTCTTGCGGCGGTGCAGGGGGATGCCGTGGCGCCACTGCTGACGGCCGAGGGCGCGCAGCAATTCCTGATGCAGCACCGTCCGCTTCAGCCCCTCCTGCCGGTGGTCAGACGGCAGGCCTGAACTGGCCGAAATGCGCGCGCGACGCGCCACCGGATCGCGAAGCGCGCGGAAGCCTCCGAAATCATGTTCAAATCGCGGCTGACACGCGTAATTTCCATAGAAAATGCTGCCGGAAAATCCTCTGGCTCAGGCAGCGAATATGGCAAATTTGCTTGACCTTTGCCGGTGGCTTCTGTTGAAGCGGCCCGAACCTCCGGGTGAATTCACGGCGAAGGACTGAACCGGCATGCAAGACAATAACCGCAACCTGATCCTGGCGATGGTGCTTTCGGCCCTCGTCATGCTGGTCTGGTCATTCTTTTTCGCAACCGATCCGGTTCCTCCGCCGACCGAGCAGGTGGCTGCGACGCAGCCTGCCGCAACCGACGGGACGGCGACCGCGCCGCCGCAGCCCGGGGCCGCTCCGGCTTTGGCGCAAGGGCAGGCGACGGCCTCGACCGATCCTTCGCAGAACGCGCCGCGTGTGGACATCCGCTCGCCCTCGCTTTCGGGCACGATCTCGCTGGCCGGTGGCCGCATCGACGATCTGGAACTGCTGGGCTATCGCGAGACGCTGGACAGCAATTCGCCCTTCGTGCGCCTGCTGAACCCGACCGCGCAGGCCGGGCTCGCGGCCGAAGGCTCGCCGGTCGCACCGGGTGGCGATCTTCAGCCCGTGGTCCAGAAGCCCTATTATGCAGTCTATGGCTGGATGCCCGCCGCCGGAACCGATCCGGCGCTGGTGCCCGGCCCGACGACCGAATGGCAGGTCGAATCGGGCGACACGCTCGCCCCCGGCAAACCGGTCACGCTGCGCTGGGACAACGGTGCAGGCCAGATCTTCCGCCGCACCTATGAGCTTGACGACCGGTTCCTGTTCACCATCACGCAGGCGATTGAAAACACCGGTTCGGCCGCCTTTGCTGCGGCCCCCTACGGCATTCTTGCGCGCCACGGTCGCCCGGACACGCAGAACTTCTTCGTCCTGCACGAAGGCGCGGTCGGCATGACCGACGGCAAACTGCTGGAGGTGAAGTACAAGGACATCGCCAAGCTGGACCCGCAGGGGTCGGAAGGCCCGGCCGAGCTGATCGAGGTCAAGAACAACGGCTGGATCGGCTTCACCGACAAATACTGGATGACGACGCTGGCCCCGGCCCCCGGGCAGGCCTTCACCGCCGTGGTGAAATACGGCACGGCCGGCGACATCTACCAGACCGAGGCGCGGATGCCGGTGCAGACCGTGGCTCCGGGCGCGACCGTCACCGCCGCCAGCTATCTGTTTGCCGGTGCCAAGGTCTGGGAGGACATCAACGCCTATCAGACCACGCCCGGCATCGACCGCTTCGTCGACTCGATCGACTGGGGCTGGTTTTACTTCCTGACCAAGCCGATCTTCCGCCTGCTGCACTGGCTGCACGGCATGATCGGCAACATGGGCTGGTCAATCATCGCCCTGACCGTGATCCTGAAGCTGCTGGTCTTCCCGCTGGCGCGCAAATCCTACATCTCTATGGCGAAGATGAAGGAGCTGCAGCCGCAGATGGAGGCCATCAAGGAGCGGACCGGCGACGACCGGATGAAGTACCAGAAAGAGGTGATGGAGCTTTACAAGCGTGAGAAGGTGAACCCCGCTGCGGGCTGTCTTCCGGTGCTTCTGCAGATCCCGATCTTCTTCTCGCTCTACAAGGTGATCTTCGTCACCATCGAGCTGCGGCAGGCGCCGTGGCTGGGCTGGATCCGCGACCTTTCGGCGCCCGATCCGTCAAGCCTGTGGAACCTCTTCGGCCTGATCCCCTGGTGGGGCGCGCCGGCGCAGGGGACGCTGTTCCACTCGTTCGCGCTGCCGGTGCTGGCGATCATCCTGGGCATCACCATGTGGATCCAGCAAAAGCTGAACCCGGCCCCCGCCGATCCGGCGCAGAAGATGATCTTTGCCTGGATGCCCTGGGTGTTCATGCTGATGCTGGGCGGTTTCGCCTCGGGTCTGGTGCTCTACTGGATCGCGAACAACACCATCACCATCATCCAGCAGTATTCGATCATGTCCATGCACGGCCACCGGCCTGACATCTTCGGCAACATTCGGGGCTCGAAAGGGTCGAAAGCCGGCAAGGCCGCGAAGGACAAGAAATGACCGCAAGGATCGCCCAGATCTGGCGCTATCCCGTCAAGTCGATCGGGGGCGAGGGGCTGGACGCCGTCCACCTCTCGGCCGCCCGTCGGCTGCCGGGGGATCGCGAATGGGCGGTCCTGACCGAAGGTGGTGAGCGTCACGCGGGCGAGGTTCCCGCGCGCTGGCTGCCGAAATCCTGCTTTTTGCGCGGTGCGGCAGCGGCCTCGCTGCAGGCGGTGAAGGGCGGCTGGCAGGATGGCCGGTTGCATCTCAGCCACCCTCAGCGCCCCGATATCGCCGCCGACCCCGAGACCGAGGGCGCGGATCTGGTCGCATGGCTGCGCCCGCTCTGGCCCGACAGCAAGCCTGCGCCAACGCGCATCGTCCGCGGCCCGACCGGCTGGACGGATGTGGCCCAGCCGTGGATCTCGCTCCTGTCGCTGGACAGTCTGGCCGCACTTGAGGGCGAACTTGGCCGCAAGCTGGGCACCGAGCGCTGGCGCGCGAACATCTGGGTCGAGGGATGGGAGCCGGGGCATGAGCTTGACCTGATCGGCCAGATCCTGAACATCGGCGATGTCGAATTGCGCGTCACCGAGGCCATCGGGCGCTGCGAGGCGACCAGCGCCGACACCGACAGCGGAGAGATCGACATCGACATGCCCGCCGCACTTGAGCGCCTTTACGGCCACCGCAACTTCGGCATCTATGCCGAGGTGGTGACTGGTGGCGACATCTCCACCGGCGCAGAGGTGCGGCTGTGAAGGTCTCGTTCCCGCTTGCCGCCGAGCCCGATGCCGCTGCGGCCGAGGATGCGCGCCTGCTGTTCGCGGGTCCCGTCGATTTCGTGAAGGGCGTGGTCGCGATGGACGGGTTGCCGCCCGCCGACCGGCCCGAGGTCTGCTTTGCCGGACGCTCGAATGTCGGCAAATCCAGCCTGATCAACGCGCTGACCGGGCGTAAATCGCTGGCGCGGGCCTCGAACACGCCGGGCCGCACGCAAGAGATCAACTATTTCGCCTTGGGCGATCAATCCTATCTGGTCGACCTGCCGGGCTATGGCTTCGCTAAGGCTCCGGTTGCGGTGGTCGCCAAATGGCAGGCGCTGCTGAAGAACTATCTGGCCGGGCGCCCGACGCTGCGCCGCGCCTTCGCGCTGATCGATTCCCGCCATGGGGTCAAGGACGTCGATCACGAGATCATGAAGCTTCTGGACCGCTCGGCCGTGCCCTTTCAGGTCGTGCTGACCAAGGCCGACAAGATCAGCGCACAGGCGATGGCGGCGACCATCGCCCAAGTCGAAGAGGCGCTGCAAAAGCACCCGGCCGCCTACCCGGAACTGGTCGTGACCAGCTCGGACAAGGGGCAGGGGATTGCCACGCTGCGCGCGATTATTGCCGGTCTGGACTGATCGCGCCCTGCGTCCTAGGCTGCGCCGCAACGAACCGGCCAGGACAGGCGTCAAGGAATGAGAAAGCAGAACATGAACCGTGACTGGATCGCGACGGCGCGCACGCTGTCGGAAGCCTTGCCCTACATGCAGCGGTATTCAGGTGCCGTCGTTGTGGTGAAATTCGGCGGCAATGCGATGGGCGATGATGAGGCGATGGCCGCCTTCGCCAGCGACATCGTGCTGATGAAGCAGGTCGGCATCCACCCGGTCGTGGTGCATGGCGGCGGCCCGATGATCAACCAGCTGCTGGACAAGCTGGGCATCGAAAGCCGTTTCGTGCGCGGCAAGCGCGTCACGACGAAAGCCACCGTCGAGGTGGTCGAGATGGTGCTTTCGGGTCTGGTCAACAAGCGGATCGTGCAGGCGATCAACGATGCAGGCGGCCGCGCTGTCGGCATCTCGGGCAAGGATGACGACCTGATGGTCTGCGAGGCGGACGACCCGGAACTGGGCTTCGTCGGCCGCCCGGTCGAGATGAACGTCCAGATCATCCGCGATCTTTACAACGCGGGCCTCATTCCGGTGATCGCCCCGGTCGCGACCGGGATGGAGGATAATGAGACCTTCAACGTCAACGGCGACACTGCTGCCGGTGCGATCGCGGGCGCGCTGAAGGCCGACCGGCTGCTGCTGCTGACCGATGTTTCGGGCGTCAAGGACGCGAATGGCGAGGTGCTGACCCAGATGCACCCTGAACAGGTGCGCGCGATGATTGCCGATGGCACGATTGCGGGCGGCATGATCCCCAAGACCGAGACCGCGCTGAAAGCCATTGATGAGGGCGTGCGCGCCGTGGTCATCCTGGACGGGCGCGTCGCCAATGCCACGCTGCTGGAACTCTTCACCGAACATGGTGCGGGCAGCCTGATCCGCACGACCGAACCGCGCGTCAAGCCGCGTGGCCTGCGGCAGGGCGACGCCGGGCTGTAGCGCGTTCGATCCGCCGGACGCAACCGTGGCGGGAAACCGCCCGGTCATCCGGTGATGAAGACAGGGCTTGCCGCGCCGACGAAAGCTGTGGCAGGTTCATTCAACTTGGACCCCGCATCGCCGAAAAGGCTCCTCGATGACCGCTCTCGGACACTGCCGACTGATCCTGACCCGCCATGCGAAATCGTCATGGGATGATCCCACGCAACAGGATCATGACCGGCCCTTGAACGACCGCGGCCGCCGCTCGGCGCGAGAGCTGGGCGACTGGCTGGCCAGCCGTGGCTATGAGCCCGAGGAAGTGCTGTGCTCGACCGCGCAGCGCACGCGCGAAACCTGGGACGGGGCCTTTGCCGCGACGCTCGAAGTGCTGCCGGAAGTGCGCTACGAGGCCGGGCTGTATCAGGCCTCGCCCGATCAGATGCTGGCGATCCTGCGCACGGCCAAGGCACCGACGGTGATGATGATTGGCCACAATCCGGGCATTGCCGAATTTGCCGCGCGCCTGCCTGCGCGCGTTCCGGTTGACCCCGATTTTCGCCGTTATCCGACGGCGGCCACGCTGGTTGTCGATTTTCAGGCCGACAACTGGGCCGATGTCCGCCCCGGTGAGGGCAGCGTGATGGATTTCGTCCGCCTCGACGGGCGTCGCTAGGGCCGCGCCAGGCGGCCCCGCGCCTCATTCCCACCAGCGGTCGATGGTCGCGATGTCGTCATCCGACCAGCCGAAATGGTGGGCGAATTCATGCACCACCACATTCGAGACCAGCGCCGCCAGCGACACATCCCCGCGCGTGGCCCATTCGTCCAGAATGGCGCGCCGGAACAGCCAGACGGTGTCGGGGAAATGCTGGGGATCGGTCGCCGATTTCTCGGTCAGCGGGATGCCGTCGTAAAGCCCGGTCAGCTCCAGCGGATCATCGATCTGCAATTCGTCCAGAAATTCCTCGGAGGCGAATTCCTCGACCCGCAGGATAACCGTCGAGGCGGGACCGGCGAATTCGGGGGGCAGGGCGGCAATGGTTTCGCGGGCCAGCTCTTCGATGACGCTTGCGTCAGGAGCATTGGCGGTCTTCCAGTCGGTCATGGCAATCCCTCATCTTCCAGCCTCGATATGGACAAAATCGGGCCATTGTGAAAGAGCGAAGCAGACAGGAGATGCTCCATGACCACGACCCGCTTCGCCCCTTCGCCCACCGGACATATCCATGTGGGCAACCTGCGCACCGCGCTGATGAACTATCTGATTGCCCGCAAGACCGGGGGCACGTTCATCCTGCGTCTTGATGACACCGACCGCGAGCGGTCGAAACAGGAATATGCGGACGGCATCCAGCGCGATCTTGAATGGCTGGGCCTGACCTGGGACCGGATCGAGCGGCAGTCGGACCGGCTGGACCGCTATGCCGAGGCGGCCCAGCAGCTGCGCGGCAAGAACCGGCTTTATGAGGTTTTCGAGACCCCGACCGAGCTGGACCTGAAGCGCAAGAAACAGCTGAACATGGGCAAGCCGCCGGTCTATGACCGCGCCGGGCTGAACCTTTCGGAGGACGACATCGCCCGCCTCCGCGCCGAGGGCCGCGAGGGCTATTGGCGCTTCCTGCTGGAGCAGGAGCGGATCAACTGGACCGACGGCATTCTGGGCGACATCTCGATTGACGCGGCCAGCGTCTCCGACCCGGTGTTGATCCGGGCGGACGGGCAGGTGCTGTATACCTTCGCTTCATCTGTTGATGATACGGATATGGGTGTGACCCATATCGTGCGGGGTGCCGACCATGTGACCAATACCGCGACGCAGATCCAGATCATCGGTGCCCTTGGCGGCACGACGCCCGCATTCGCGCATCACAGCCTGCTGACCGGCGCACAGGGTGAGGAGCTGTCGAAGCGCATCGGTGCGCTCTCGATCCGCGATATGCGTGAAAACGGCATCGCGCCCGAAGCGCTGCTGTCGATGATGGCGCGGCTGGGTTCGTCGCAGCCGGTTGAGTTGCGCATGACGCTGAATGAGATCGCGGACGGGTTCGATCTGTCGCAGTTCGGTGCCTCGCCGACGAAGTTCGATCCCGAGGAACTGCTGCCGCTGACCCGCGAGGCAAACCAGTCCCGCCCCTTCGCCGAGGTGCAGGACCGCATTTCCGCGCTTGGCGTGCCAGCCGATCTGGCCGAGCGTTTCTGGCGCGTCGCCTCGCATAACATCACCAAGCTCGATGATCTGGCGGGCTGGTGGACAATCTTCTCGCAAGGGGCCGAGCCGGTGATCGACCCCGAGGATGCCGATTTCATCCGTGAGGCGATGACCTTGCTTCCGCCGCCGCCCTATGACGACAACAGTTGGTCCGAGTTCACCGCGCGGGTGAAAGAGGCCACCGGCCGCAAGGGCAAGGGGCTGTTCATGCCGCTGAGGAAGGCCCTGACCGGCCAGGCGCATGGGCCCGAGATGGCGGATCTGATGCCGCTTCTGCAGGTCGTCCGCGCGCGCGGCTGATCGGCTGCGTTTGCCATGACGGAAAAGCCGCTGACCTGTTCGGCGGCTTTTTTCTTGGCCTTGAAGGCGGGCGGCGCGAAAGATGCCGCCAGATCGAATTTTGACGCCCTTTCCTCTTGACGCCCCGCGCGCCACGCCGTACATCCGCCGCACTCCGTGGCGGAGTAGCTCAGCTGGTTAGAGCAGCGGAATCATAATCCGCGTGTCGGGGGTTCAAGTCCCTCCTCCGCTACCAAACTTCCCGATATCGCCCGACAGACCAACCGGCTTCTTGCAGGAAGCAGGCCGATTTTGCGCATGGCCGCAAACCTCGGGCGCGCGCTTGGAACATTCCGCCCCTTCATGCGTTACGCTTTAAGCGGTGCCTTGTGCCGACCGATCTCTCTGGCCGACCGGACGCCCTCGTCGAAACCAGTTTGGCGGCGATGCGATGAATGGGCTTTTGCGGGTTTTGCTGGGCACACTTGCCAAGGTGGGCGACCTGACGGTCATTGACAGCAAGGGCAAGCGTACGCGTTTCGGCGACGGGACGGGTAAACCGATCTCCCTGCGCTTCAACACCCCTTCGGCCGAGCGTGCGGTGGCGCTGAACCCGGTCCTGAAGCTGGGCGAATGCTACATGGACGGGCGCGTCGACATGGTCGAGGGCGATGTCTACGACCTGATCATGCTGGCCCATCTGAACGCGGGCCGAGAGATGGTGCCGGTCTTCTGGATGAAGGCCCTCGACAAGGTGCGCATGGCCGAGCGGCGCATTCATCAGCTGAACACCCGGGTCCGCGCGCTAGGCAATGTGCAGCGGCACTATGACCTGTCGGCGGATCTCTACCGGCTGTTTCTGGACCCGGACATGCAATATTCCTGCGCCTATTTCCCGACGCCGCAAACCTCGCTGTCCATGGCGCAGTTGCTGAAGAAACGCCATATCGCGGCGAAGCTGATGCTGAAAGAGGGGATGGAGGTTCTGGACATCGGCTGCGGCTGGGGCGGCATGGGGCTTTATCTGGCGCGGGTCGCGGGCGCGCATGTCGAGGGCGTGACGCTGTCCGAGGAGCAACTGGCCGTCGCACTGCGCCGTGCCGAGGCCGAGGGGCTGACGCCCCCTGCGCAGGTCGACAGGGGCAGCGCGGCGTTCCGCTTGCAGGATTACCGCGACATCGACCGCAGCTTTGACCGGATCGTCTCGGTCGGCATGTTCGAACATGTCGGCATCAGCCACTATGACGAGTTCTTCGGGCGCTGCGCCCGGATGCTGCGACCGGATGGCACCATGCTGCTGCACAGCATCGGCCGGGCCGAGCCGCCGGGCGCGACCAACCCTTTCCTGCAGCGCTACATCTTCCCGGGGGGCTATATTCCGGCGCTGTCCGAGGTCATGCGCGCGGTCGAGAAGGCGGGGCTGTTCGTCACCGATATCGAGGTCCTGCGCCTGCATTATGCAGAAACGCTGCGGGCCTGGCGCAAGGCCTTCATGGCGCGGCGGGATGAGGCGCGGGCGCTTTACGATGAGGCGTTCTGCCGGATGTGGGAGTTCTATCTGGCGGGCAGCGAGGCCTCGTTCCGCGAAGGCAGCATGGTGGTCTTTCAGATCCAGGTCGCCCATCGCGGCGATGCCGTGCCGATCACCCGCGACTATATCGCGGCGGCCGAGGCGCAGCTGGAATCGCTGGAATGCCGCCATGGCATCCCGGGCCCCGCATGGCCCGAGGATTGGCCGGATTTCCCGATGTCTCTGGCCTGTTGAGGCGACCGGGCCAGCCGCGAAAGGCTGCCCCGGTCCGTTTCGTAAACTCAGGCGACGCCCAATTCGGCTTCCAGCTCGCCCAGCGATTTCGCCACGATCTCGAACAGGTCGTCGGCCTGCGCGCGGGTGATGATCAGCGGCGGGCAGAAGGCCACGGCGTCATACATGTTGCGCGAAATCAAGCCGTTGCGCATCATCGCATTGTTCATCAGCCCGCCCAGCTTGCCCGCGGTCGAGACCGATTTCGTGGCCTTGTCCTCGACCAGTTCGACCGCCGCGATCAGGCCGATGCCGCGCACTTCGCCGACCAGCGGGCTGTCGGCCAGGCCGTGCAGGCGTCCCAGCAGATGCGCGCCGACGTCGCGCGCATTCGCCACCAGATCGTTGTCCTGAATGACGGCCAGGTTCGCCAGCGCGACCGCCGCGCCCAGCGGGTGACCGCCAGCGGTGAAGCCATGCCCGAAGGTGCCGATGCGGTTGCTTTCCTCGGCGATGGGGCCATAGACGCGGTCGTTCATCATGATGGCCGAGAAGGGGATGTAGCTGGAGGTGATCTGCTTCGACATGACGATCACATCGGGGCGGATGCCCATGGTTTCGCTGCCGAACATGTTGCCGGTGCGCCCGAAGCCGCAGATGACCTCATCGGCGACGAACAGGATGTCGTGCTTCTCCAGCACCGCCTGGATCTTCTCGTAATAGGTTTTCGGCGGCACGACGACGCCGCCCGCGCCCATGACCGGCTCGGCCCAGAAGGCGGCGACGGTTTCGGGGCCTTCGCGCTGGATCATGGCCTCAAGCTCATTGGCGCAGCGGGTGGCGAATTCCTCCTCGGTCTCGCCCGGGTTGCCGTCCTTCCAGAAATGCGGCGCCATGGTGTGCAGCACGCGGTCGATCGGCAGGTCGAAGGATTTGTGATTGTTGGGCAGGCCGGTCAGGCTGGCCGAGGCGATGGTGACGCCGTGATAGCCCCGCATGCGCGAGATGACCTTCTTCTTCTCGGGCTTGCCCATCGCGTTCGAGCGGTACCAGATCATCTTCAGCACGGTGTCATTCGCCTCGGAGCCCGAGTTCGTATAGAACACCTTGCTCATCGGGACGGGCGCGATGGCGATCAGCTGCTCGGCCAGATCGATGGCGGGCGCGTGGCTTTTATGGCCGAAATTGTGATAGAAGGGCAGCTTCTGCAGCTGATCGGTCGCGGCCTTGATCAGGCGCTGGTCGTTGAAGCCGACGCCCACGCTCCACAGACCCGCCATGCCCTCGATATAGCGGCGGCCTTCGTTGTCCTCGACATAGATGCCCTCACCGCCCTCGATGATCATCGGGCCGACCTCGGCATGGCGCACGGCATTGGTATAGGCGTGCATGTGATAGGCGATGTCGCGGGCTTCTGCGGTCTGGTCGAAGTTCGTAAGCTCGTTCATGGGTCCTCTCCGTCTTATGTGAAATTCGGTTTATGTAAGATCCGGCTGCGGTCAGGATACGCCTGCCGCAGGCTGCGGGTCATGTGTTCAGTTTGTCCAGCACGCGGCCGCCGATCTCGGCCCCGATGGGGAAGGCCGAGGTCGCGGCGGGCGAAGGCGCGTTGCAGGTGTGGATGGTGCGCCGCGTCTCGCGCAGCAGGAAATCGTCGATCATACGCCCGTCGCGCCCGACCGCCTGTGCGCGGATGCCCGGCGCATGGGGTTGCAGGTCCGAAAGCGTCAGGGCAGGGCAATAGCGGCGGCAGCGCTCAAGATAGGTGCGGCGCGACAGGGTGCCGCGCAGTTCTTGCAGCCCCGGCCGGACCGAGCGGGCCATGAGCTTCCAGAAGCCCGGAAAGCCGAAGGTGGCGCGGGCGTCCTCGGGCACCATGCGGTTGCCGCCATAGGTCTCTCGCCCCAGCGACAGGACGGCATTCGGGCCGACCGTGGTGTAGCCGCCGATCATCTTGGTCAGATGCACGCCCAGAAAAGGCAGGGACGGGTCCGGGACGGGATAGATCAGCCGCTCAACCAGATCGCTGGCGTCGGGTGCCAGCCGGTAATATTCGCCGCGGAAGGGGATGATGCGGAAGTCATCGGCAAGGCCCGACATCGCCGCAATGCGGTCCGCCTGCAGCCCGGCGCAGGCCACCAGACAGCGCGCGGAATGATCGCCCTGATCGGTCTTGACCGTCACCATATCGGGCGTTTCCCGCAGGCCCGTGACCTTCGCGCCGAACTGGAAGGTCACGCCTTCCTCGGCCAGCCGGTCGCGCAGCACGCGGCAGATCTGGCCGTAATCGACAATGCCGCTGGCGGGGCTGAGAAGCGCGCCGACGCCTGCGACATTCGGCTCGATCTCGGCCAGTTCGGCGACGCCGATCATGCGGAACTCCAGCCCGTTCTGCTCTGCACGCTCGCGCAGCGCATCAAGGCGTGGCAATTCGGCTGCATCGGTCGCGACGATCAGCTTGCCGCAGCTGTCAAAGGGGATGTCGTTCTGGGCGCAAAAGCGCCGCGTCGCCTCGGCCCCTTCCTTGCAAAGTCGCGCCTTCAGGCTGCCAGGCGCGTAATAGATGCCCGCATGGATGACGCCCGAATTATGGCCGGTCTGATGCGTGCCGGGGGCCAGCTCTTTCTCGATCACCAGAATGCGCAGGCCCGGGCGTGAAGCCAGCAGATGCCGCGCCGTCGCCAGCCCGACGATGCCCGCGCCAATGACGATGATGTCCTGTTCTGCCACGCTGTCCGCCATGATCCGGGGCGATTACCCTTCCTGCCTAGCTTGGATTTCGGTGCCGTTCGATATCGGAGTGCTTGACCAAGGTTTGGCCTTCTGCAAACCATCGCGAAAAGCACGGAGTTGGGGATGAGCCAGCCACTCAAGGCCTTTCGCGGCAAGATCTCGGACAGCGACATTGCGGGTCTGCGCGATTTCGTCGAAATCGTCGAGGCGGGCGGGCTGACCGCCGCGCAGGCGCGTCTGGGCAAGGGGAAATCCGCGATCAGCCTGGGGCTGACCCGGCTGGAAGAGCGGCTAGGCCTGCGTTTGTGCGAACGCGGACGCTCGGGCTTTCGGCTGACCGAGCAGGGGCATATGGTCCACTCCGCCGCCGTGCAACTGCTGGCCGAAATCGGTCGCTTCGCGGATTTTGTCGGCGCGGCGACGCATAAGCTGGAAGACGAAATCACCATGTTCGCCGATGACAGCTTCGTCTTCGAATTTGCCGATCCGCTGGCGCGCGCCGTCGCCCGGATCAGCGATCGTTATCCGGATCTGAAACTGAACATCCGCATGACCTCCTCCGAGCATGTCTATTCGGCGGTGCTGGAAGGCTCGGCCGATCTGGGCTTCACGGCGCTCATCCGCCACAGCGAGGCGCTGGAGGCGACGCCCGTCTGCACCGAGCAGATGGGGATTTTCTGCGGTCGCGATCATCCGCTGTTCGACCGCGACGATGCCGCGCTAACCTATGAGGAATTGCGCCGCCATGATTTCGTCGCCGCCGAGGTGATGCAGGAACAGGCCTTCAGCAAATTCGTCGAGGGGCTGGCGATCCGGGCCTATGCGCCGACGATTCTGTCGCGGATGATTCTGGTGCTGTCCTCGCGTTTCCTGGGGATCGTGCCGAATGAATTCGCCCGCTATTGGGTGGAAAAGGGGGCGGTGCGCCAGCTGCATGTGGCCGATGGCCAGACCCGGAACATGTGCTATCTGATCCATCGCAAGGCTCGCCCGCTGGGTCTGGGCGGCGCGATCTTTCGCGGCATGATCATGGATGAGCTGCGCAACGACCAGTGACGATTGGACCTGTCACTGCGGCTCATCTGGACCTATGCGCGACGCCCGCCTGCGCGCAGTCTGCCCCGGAAACATGAGGGGACCGATATGGAACTGGCGAACTGGACCGGCGTGCCGCGCCCGCAACTGACCACGCTGGAGGGCGCATATTGCAGGCTGGAGCCGCTGTCGCCCGAACACGCGCCCTCGCTTTACGAGGCCGCTTCTGCGCCCGGCGGCGATGACCGCTTCCGCTATCTGTTCGAGGAGGTGCCGCAGGACCGCGCCGATTTCGATCAATGGATCGAGAAGGCCCGCGCCAGCTCTGACCCGATGTTTTTTGCGGTGATCGACAAGGCCACGGGCCGGGCCGAGGGGCGGCAGGCGCTGATGCGCATCGACACCACCCATGGCGTGGCCGAGATCGGCAATATCCTGTGGGGGCCCGCCATCTCGCGCAGCCGCGTGGCGACCGAGGCGCTGTTTCTGTTCGCCGATTACGTGTTCTCGCTGGGCTATCGCCGCTTCGAATGGAAGTGCAACGACCTGAACCTGCCGTCGAAACGCGCGGCCGAACGGTTTGGCTTCCGCTTCGAGGGCGTGTTCCGTCAGCATATGGTCGTCAAGGGGCTGAACCGCGACACCGCATGGTTTGCCATGCTGGATCAGGAATGGCCGCGCCTGCGGGCGGGCTATGAACGCTGGCTCGCGCCCTCGAATTTCGACGAGAACGGGCAGCAACGCAGCAAGCTGGACCTGAGTTAACGCAAAGGCGGGCGCGGGCCCTTGTAGCCCGCCTCATCCTGCAGCCGCAGCAATTCGGCGCAGAAGCTTTCGCGGCTGGCGGCGTCGTTCCAGAACTCGTCGCGCTTGGCCGTCCAGTCGACGTTCTGGATCTCGATCTCATCACTCAAGGTGCGGCCGTCGACCACCGGCGGATACATCATCGCAATCAGGCCGTTCACGATATGGGCGGCCTGTTCCTGCGTATAAAGGATGCGGTCGGGAAAGATCGCCTGCTGGTCGAAACAGGTCGCGATCAGACTGGCGACGCCGGTGCGATAGAACTCGCGCACATCCAGCGACAGGGCCAGCCGGATGGGGCGGCTCTGGCCGGACTGGAAGGGCACCTCGCTTTGCGGCAGCACCCGCATCATCACCAGATTGCCGTTTGCCAGCCACCATTGGCCAAGGTTCAGGGCGGGCGGCGTCCGCTCGGCGGCCTTGGGATCGTCCTGACGGGTCTTTTCGACGGCTGCGTGAAACTCGGTCAGGGCCGCGCGCAGGGCCTCCGGCGTCAGCCGTTCGTTAAGGACGGTCACATCCTTGCAGGTGCCCGCCTTGCTGTCGGCAAGCTCACCCTCCAGCAGCTCATCCCGGCGGGCGTTGTGATAGCAGGAGGTGATGTCCGAGGGCACGGGGTCCAGCGCCATGACGGCCTGATAGATCTGGACGATGGCGTCGATCTCGCCCTTCAGGTCGCCAGCAGGCCGATCCAGCGTGTCATTGGGCCGGACCCAGTCGTCGCTGTCGGCGCGGGTCAGATGAAAGTTCATGAATTCCAGCTTGATCTGGTCGATCAGCCCGGCGGTCAGCCAGATCGTGCCGCTGAACGGCGTCCAGTCGATCAGCACCGATCTGTCCGCCCCGCCCAGCAGGCGGATCTGGTAACGCTCGGCATTCCAGTCCTGAAGCGGCGGCAGGTAGAGGCCTTGCAGGTCGGGCAGAATGCCCACCTCGATCTTCATCGAGGAGCGCGCCATCGCATCGCCCAACGGCTCACCCGCTTTCAGTTCAAGCACCGGCATCTGACCCTCCGCAGGCTGATCCGCTGCGGCCCCCACCGCCAGCATGAGCGCCAGAAGGGCCGGGCCAAGACGGCGGGACAGCGGCCGCATCCCTCATCCTCGCCCGGCGACTGCGGCGATCTCGGCATAGAGGATCGGCCTCAGCTTCGGAGGGCTCGCCGCGTTGATCTCGGCCGCTTTCGCAGGTGTGTTGGAATCCTTGTAGAAGTACTGCTGCACATAGGGGGGGGAGCTTGACGGCCAGCTGAACTGCTCATTCTCGGCCCGTACGAAATGACGCACGACCTCTTTGAACCAGGGCGTGCGGACGTTCGGGTTGGCAAAGTTCCCGCCCATGAAGGGCAGCATGAAGGGCTGCTTGCCCATGACGATGGTGTTGTAGGAACCCGGACCGCTGATCCCGGTGACAATGCGGTAGGGTAGGGGCGTCGCGGCCAGAACGGCCCGGATGCCGGTGAAATCGGGATTGCTGCCGTAGCGGTCCTTGTAGGGCACGCTGTCGAGCGCGTTCATGAAGTTGCGAAACTGCGTATCGCCCCGCGCGCCGCCCAGCTGAGAATGGATCGCGCCGCCGGTGATGGCGGGCTTGACCACATACATCAGGTCCTCAAGGATGTGGCGCTGTTCGTGGTCGATGATCGAGAGCGACGCCTCAAGATTGTTGCGGGCCACACCGCGCAGGCCGTCGCGCAGAAAGCCCCCCTTGGGTGAGCCGAAGGTGCCTTGCGGGCCATAGACCTCATGGTCGTCGCGGTGCTTGTCCTTCACGTAATTCACGAAATGGTCGAAACATTCGATGAATTCCTCGACCTTGCCGTCGCGGAAGAAGTGAAAGCGCTCTTCGTGCATCTGGCAGAAATGCAGCACCGCGCCGAGGTCCATGTAGATGGCCAGGTTGCCATAGACCAGCCTGCGCAGGCCGATCAGCGTGTCCGCGTAGGAGACGCTGGCAAACAGGCGCGAGCCTGCCTCTTTCCAGTCGATCAGATCGCCCGCCAGCCCGTCGTTCACGATGCCCGTGCCGTCATCCAGAACCAGATCGGGCGTCTGCCCCTTTCCGGCACTGGTGCCCCAGCTGCGCAGCATCTTCGCGGCCAGATCCATGCCATAGCCGATATGGGTCGACCCAAGTGCCGCGCCGCCCGCGAATTTCAGGCGCTTCGCCTCGCCCGTGGTCTTCAGATAGATGCGCGCATAATCGGCCGAGATCGCATTGTTGCGCCGCCGGAAGGCCGAGAAATTCTCGACCGAGCACGAGCCGCCCCGGTCCGAGCACAGATTCCGGACGCGCAGGATGCGGGACATGATCTCGGGGTAAAGCTTCTCGCATTGGCAGCGGTGGCATTCCTGCGGCTTCGAGGTCGCAGCGCTCGTCTGGGTCGAGAAATGGTTCGGCGCCCGCCCGCCCGGTTCGGCTGTCTGGCGCAGGATGATGCGGTGCTGGTCAAGATACGCGAACATGGGCACTCTTTCTTGAAATCTCGTAGGCTTCGTCGTGGATCCGCTCAAGCGTGGCCTGCGGGATCTCATGGCCGATGGGGGTGAAGTCCAGCACCCGCTCGGCGGGCGTGCGCAGCAGCCATGAGGCGGCGACGTAATCTGCGACCTGACGTTCATTCGTCAGGCCCAGTTGATCCTGCCCATGCAGCACCAACTGGCCGACAAAATGCGGCGTGTCGATCTGCTCGGGCAGGGGGCCATAGGCTTCGGTCAGCCAGGCGATCATGCGTGTGGTGAAGCTTTCCAGCCGCGCCAGTTTCAGCGCCTGCCTGTCCTGCACGCGCAAAAGAAGCGCGCGGCGGGGGGCCAGATCATCGGGCTGAGCGGGTGGCGTCCAGATCAGCATCTGGCCGTCCTGCGGGCCGCGCATCATCATCGGGCCGCTGCGCAACAGACGCGCCCGCATCTCTTCCGAGCCATGTGTCAGCAGGTGGCGGGCGTAAAGCGGGTCGCAAAAGCGCAGATAGAACCACTCGCCCTCTTCATCACACAGCCGGGTCAGCTTGCGCAGATGGGCGCGCACCTCATGCAGGGGCAGGGGCGAGCGCAGGAACACCCCCGCCTCGGCATCCCACAGGTCGCGGTGCGCATCGCCCCGGGTGAAAAGGCTGCGGGTGAAGTCATTGCCATCGGCCAGTTCCACCAGCCAGGGCGCGGTATCGGCCAGATCCTCGGCGGTGGTGCCGTCGAACAGGCAAGCATGCGGCAGGCCGGATTGGCGCAGGCGCTCGGGTAGGAAGCGGATGCGGGCAGCGTCCAGCAGGGCAAAGCTGCGCTGGGCGGGATCGCCAAAGAGCCATGGATGCAGGGCGTCAGGGACCGTCGGGCGGGGCCAGACCCCGATCTGCCGCACCAGAGGCTGAACCCCTTCAAGAGTGGTTTTCTGCGGCGCGGATCGCGGCTGGGGATCGTCAGAGACTGGCAATAACCACGGATCGAACATAGGCGGCACCGGCTGAAAAACTGGCGTCACTATGGCGTTCAAGCTGTTGAATGACCAGCCCGAAGCGAAGTGACGCGGGGAAAACTCCGGCACTCGGGCGGCGGGAATTTGGGGACGAGGGGGGCGGTTTGCCCCCTCGGTCCAGATCAGTTGCGGGGCGAGTCGCCGTGATGCGCGGCCAGATCCTCGACGTTCTCAAGATAGCCTGCCGCATGGCGGTGGCTCGCGCGGTTCCAGATCCAGGTCACCACCCACAGCACGACGCCGACCGCCAGCAGCCATCCGGCGATGCGGTACTGCTCCATCTGCGCGGCGCTGCGCGCCCAGGGCCCGGCCAGAAAGGCGCAGGTCAGCGCGCCGATCCAGGGCAGGATGCCGGGGGTGCGGAAATGCTCATGCGAGACCGGCTGGCGACGCAGCACCAGCAGCGCGATATTGACCACCGTGAAGACGCACAGCAGCAGCAGCGCGGTCGTGCCGCCCAGAAGGCTGATCGCCGGGGTCTCGGAACGGGTGACCACGAAATAGATCAGCCCGAAGGCCAGAGCCGTGGTGAAGGCGATCGAGACATAGGGCGTGCGCCGCGTCGGATGCACAAGGCCAAGCCCGTGGGGCAGGACCCGCTGCCGCGCCAGCCCGTAAAGCAACCGGCTGGCCATCAGCATGTTGATCAGCGCCGAGTTTGCCACCGCGAACATGCCGATGAAGGGAAAGATCTTGTCGAAGGGGAAGTTCGGCGCCCCGGCCCGCACCACCTGCGTCAGCGCCGATCCCTTGCTGGGGTCCGACAGATCGCCCACCGGCACCAGCGCCACCGCGCAGATCGAGACCAGCACATAGATGACCCCGGTGATGCCCAGCCCGGTCAGCATGATCTTCGGGAAGATCCGGACGGGGTCCTTGACCTCCTCGGCCATGTTCACCGAATCCTCGAACCCGACCATGGCGAAGAAGGCCAGCGCCGTGGCGGCGGTCAGGGCCAGAAAGGCGCCCTTGTCCTCGGAGGATTTGAAGACCATCACCTCGGAGAAATCGGCGCGGCCCTGCGACATGGCGTAAAAGCCGATCATGATGATCATCAGAAGGCCCGAAAGCTCGACGCAGGTCAGCACGACGTTCGCCTTGACGCTTTCGCCGACGCCCCGGAAGTTGATGATCGCGACCAGCGCCATGAAGCCCAAAGCGATGGTCAGGATGCCGGTACCTCCCGCCTGAAAGCCCAGATGAAAGCCGTCGTTCACGAAGCCCGCAAAGGCATTCGACGCCGTCGAGGCCGAGGTGATGCCCGAGCACATGACGGTGAAGGCGACCAGAAATGTCAGGAAGTGGATGCCGAAGGCGCGATGCGTGTAAAGCGCGGCACCTGCGGCCTGCGGGTATTTGGTGACCAGCTCCAGATATGAGAGCGCGGTGATCGTGGCCACCAGAAAGGCGATCAGGAACGGAGCCCATGCCGCGCCGCCGACCTCGCCCGCGACGGTGCCGGTCAGGGCATAGACCCCGGTTCCCAGAATGTCTCCGATGATGAAAAGCAAAAGAAGCTTCGGGCCCATGACCCGGTGCAGTTCCGGTTGTGCTGGCACCGATCCGGTTGCCGGCTGCGTTCCCGCCATGTCGGTTCCTCCCTCTTGGCGTTCACAATGGAGTTATTGTGCGAGCCATGGGGCAATCCGCGCAAGGATCATGGCGCGGCATAGGCAATCACGCGCATGGGGCGGATGCGGGGTTGTTCCAGATTTTGGTATTAAATCTGTATTTTTCAGCAGATTATCAGAAAATTCTCGAAATGACCTGAGGTGCGGGCGTCAAGCCGCTGCGGGGTCTCCCGCAGCGGTCGATCACATTCCCGGCTGCTGCGACGAGGCCGAATTGAGGGTCGCAACGGCCTTTCCGCTGCGTTTCCAGACGGTCAGCGACGCCGCCAGAAGCATCACGATGGCGGCGAAAGTCACCCAGACGAAGGCGTGATCGAAGGCGGCCCGCGCGTATTGAAGAAGCTCAGCCGCCTGATCTGCGGGCAGGGTTTCGGCGTGGATCATCGCCTCATCCAGGCTGTCGCGCGCGGTGGCGCTTGGCGGGACCGAGTCCGGCACATGCAGGAAGAAGGTGTAGAGCGCCGAGAACAGGCTGCCGAGGATTGCCACGCCAAGCGCGCCCCCCAGCTCATAGGAGACCTCCTCGACCGAGGCGGCCATGCCTGCGCGATCCTCGGGTGCGGAAAGCATGATGGCGCTGGAGGCGGCGGTCATGCAGGCCCCGATCGCGAAGCCCATCACCGCCAGCGCGCCCAGCCAGATCGCGGCCGCGGCCTGATAGCTGAGAAGATAGCCCGCAAGCCCCAGCCCGGCGCCCAGAAGCGTCAGCCAGATCATCCGCTCGGTCCCCAGACGCGACAGCATCAGCCCGGCAATCGGACCGGCAAAGAAGGCCGCGAGCGGCAGGGGCAGATTCAACAGCCCCGCGTAAAGCGGCGAATGCCCCACCACCAGCTGCATGCGTTGGGTAAAGACCAACTCGAACCCGATCAGCGTGCCCGCGGCGACCAGCGCCGCAATCACCCCCGCCGTGAAGCGCGGAATGGCGAACAGCGAAAAGTCGATCAGGGGATGGGCGCTGGCCAGCTGTCTGCGGACGAACAGCACCATGGCGATCAGGCCGATGGCGAAGACCAGCGCGGCCTCACCCCAGGCGGGATCGCGTTTGGCGATTTCCTTGATCGCATAGACCAGCCCGACCAGGCCCACCATCACCTGCAATGAGCCGATGAGGTCCCAGGGCCGGTCCTTCACGCCCTCGCGGTAGGGCAGCAGCAGGGGCACCAGCACCAGCGCAACCAGCACCACCGGCACGTTAATGAGGAAGACCGAGCCCCACCAGAAATACTCCAAAAGGATGCCGCCGATCACCGGCCCGATGGCCGCGCCGCCCGAGGCGACCGCCGCCCAGATGCCGATGGCGAAGGCGCGCTCATCCTCATCGGTGAAGGTCAGGCGGATCAGTGACAATGTGGCGGGCATCATCATCGCCGCGCCCACGGCCAGCGCCACCCGCGCGCCGATCAGCACCTGCGGCGACCAGGCAAAGGCCGCCATGGTCGACGCCACGCCGAAGACCGCCAGCCCCAGCATGAACATCCGGCGGTGGCCGAAGCGGTCACCCAGCGTCCCAAGTCCCGGCAGCAGGCCCGCGACGACCAGAGGATAGGCGTTCACGATCCACAGCTTCTGGTTCGCCGTCGCGCCCAGATCATGCGTCAGCCGGGGCAGCGCCGTGTAAAGCACCGTCATGTCGATGACGATGAGGAACAGGGCGCTTGAGATGACGGCAAGGGCCAACCAGCGGTTGCGAGCGGGCATCGGGACCTCATGGAGTGAAGAAGCGGCTTTGACAAACTTGCGGAAAGGAATAAATACGCCCGTACTGAAATGGAAGGGTGAAAATGTCGGGACGTCCCAGAACGATCGACCGCGACAAGGTGCTGGACGCGGCCGAGGCGATTGTCAGCCGCGTCGGTGCCTCGGGTCTGACCTTCGAGGCGGTGGCCCGCGCCGCTGGGATCACCAAGGGCGGCGTCCAATATTGCTTTGGCACGAAAGAGAATTTGATCCATGCGATGATCCTGCGCTGGGGCACCGCCTTTGACGCCGCCGTCGCCGCACATCAGGCGGGCGATACCTCGCCACAGGCGCGGATCAGGGCGCATATTCTGGCGACGCGGGACAGCGACGACGCCGAGAATGCGCGCTCGGCGGTGATGATGACGGCGCTTCTGCAAAGCCCCGAGCAGGTGGCCGATTCGCGGGACTGGTACAATGACAAGCTGGCGGGATTGGATCTGAACGACCCTGCCGACCTGCGCACGACGATTGCCTTTCTGGCCGCTGAGGGCACGTTCTTCCTGCGCGCCTTCCGCCTGCTGGACCTGCCGGATCAGGATTGGGACCGCCTGCAGGACAGCATCGTGGCCTTGGTCAGCGCGCCGAAGCAGCCCTAGCGACGGGGCTGTCGCGCAGGCTCAATCCAGTAGATTGCGGCGGATAGCTTCGCGCGCGGCCTCGGCGCGGCTGGAGATGCCCAGCTTCGAATAGACGGCTTTGACATATTGCCCGACCGTATGTTCCGAGATCTCCAGCGTCAGCGCGACATCGGCAATCTTCAGGCCGCGCGCGAGCTCGCCCAGAACCTGCGTCTCGCGGCGGGACAGGTGGACAAGCTCCTTGGCGTCCACGGGGACGGGAAGGGGCGGCGCGGCGGCGGCGCGAATCCTGGCCACGAGGTCCAGCTTGCCGCGCAGGGTCACGTCCAGCAGATCGAAATCGACCGGCTTGGTGATGTAATCATCCGCGCCCAGATGGCGGCCGCACAGCTCATGTTCGCGGTCGGTCAGGGCGGTCAGGAAGATGAATGGGGTGGCTGAAAGGCCGGGCATGGCCCGGATGACGCGGATCAGTTCGAACCCGTTTTCCTCGGGCATGACGATATCGCACAAGATCAGGTCGGGCAGCGTCTTGGCCAGAACCTTGCGCGCGCTTGCGCCGCCATCTGCGGCAATCACCGCATAGCCCATGGCGGTCAGCTCTTCCGACATTTCGTCCAGCAGATCGCCTTCATCCTCGATGCAGAGGATGGTCTGGTCGGGTCTTGCGGTCATGCGGCCTGCTTTCCTGTGCCAATCTGTTCATGTCCGACCGGCTCTTCGACGGTCACCGGCAGGCAGAACCCTGCCACCGTGCCTTCGCCCAGCATCGAGTTGAAGGCCAGATAGCCGCCGTGCAGTTCGACAATCGTCCGCGACAGCGCCAGCCCCAGCCCCGAGCCCACGTTGGATGAGACGTTCCGGGCGCGGAAGAAACGCTCAAAAATGCGGGGCTGATCTTCGGCGGGGATGCCGATGCCGCGGTCGAAGACCTCGCAGCAGACGCTTTCGCCCCTTTGCCAGGTCCGGATGGTGATCTCGGTGCCGACCGGCGAGTATTTCACTGCGTTCGACAGCAGGTTCAGCACGACTTGTTCGATCAGTGCGGCGTCGCATTGGCACGAAAGATTGCCCGTCAGCTCCAGTGTGATCTCGCGTTGCGGCATCATCTCGGTATGAAATTCATGTGCGCGGCGCACGATGCTGTTCAGGTCATTGCAGGCAAGACTGAGCACAAGGTGATTCTCATCCAGTCGCGCGGCATTCGTTACGCTGGTCACCAGCTCCGACAGGCGCTGCGTTGACGAGCGGATGCGGCGCGCCTTCTCGACGATCATCTCGCTTGAGAAATCCTCGGAGCGGCGGATCAGCCGTTGGGCCACCACATCGATGATGGAAAGCGGCGTGCGGAATTGATGCGAAACCGTGCTGATGAAGCTGCGATAGGCCTCTTTGGTGCTGCGCTCGGTGGCGAGGGCCGCATTCAGCTCGGCCGTGCGGTCGGCCACGATGCGCTCCAGCCCGGCGCGATGCTTTTCCAGATCTTCCAGCGATTTGCGCGCGGCCCGGATGCTGAGCAGCAACTGAACCGAGATCAGCAGCCCGGTCAGCACGAGGCCGAAGAATGCCACGGTGATCAGATACAATGTCTCGCTGATCCGGGCTTGCTGAAGCTGCTTTTCCTGCCGATCGCGAGTCATGGTCGCATTGGTCAGACTGCCCAAATCCTTGAGGATGGGCAGCAGATGGTCGCGCGCGGTGCCAAGATCAATCGAGCCGTCGGGCGCGGGTGCTTCCAGCACGGCGGCCAGATTGTCCAGCCGATCCTCGGCCTGATACAGCATGGGCGCGAGGCCCGTCGATTCGAACCAGCGCGCCTGCGGGGTGTCTGTCGTCAAAAGCCCCATGCGGCTGTAGAAGATGTCCAGACGCAGCATCAGCTCGTCATAGCTTTCTTCCCCTGCCGAGAATTCAAGGAAGGATTCGTGCAGGCGGCGGCCCTCACGCTCGGCCTGGGACATCAGCCACAGCATGTTCTCGCCCATCTTGATGTCCATCGAGCGCTGGAATGAGACAAGCTGGACAAAGGCGTAGAGGAGGATCGCCGCAAAACCGCTGATGGCCATAGAGGCCAGAACAAGCGAGGTGCGACGCTTCATTTCAGATCCAGGCTTCGAAGTTGCCAGATCCAGCGATAGTCATACAGCGGATCGGACAGCTCCTTGTGATCGTCGCGCGGATAGATCACCCAATAGGGGCCCATATTCCGGCGCGACATCGGCGCGCCATTCATGCGCCGGGCGATCAGCACGTCATATTGCAGGAAATCATTGACGGGGATCAGCGTCTGATAGTCGTTGAGCGCCCAGCCCTCGATGGTACGGTGCTTTTCCGCCTCGACATCAATGCCTGCCGCCTTCAGCAGATCGCGGGCCAGAACGCCTCCGAACTCCTGCGGCCCGGTGGTCCAGGTCGTATGAGTCACAAATTCGTGTTGAGGAAGGCTCGCGAATTCTTCTTCGGTGAATTCATGCGTGACGCCCGAGGCATTCGTCACGCTAAGCAGAACGGTTCGGGAGGCGGTGTGGGGGTCTGTCTGTGCGAAGGCTGAAAAGCACAGGAAAAACAGCAATATGAGGCTTGAGAGAAACCTCAGAGGATTGCGTGAGCGCAGGGGATGCGCGCCAGGATTGATCAACGAACGCCTCGTGCTCGGCTGAGTCTTGCACCTTTCTAGCGCAGTTTTCGGCGCCGACACAGCCTCATTCCCCTGTTCGCGGGAATGTTTGGCCGCGCGTCGAGGTTGTATAACCAAAGGTGCGAGAGGCGGCGTGGTACGATGCGGGGCAATCGCTTGGTGCCGAGTTTGTAGTTGATCGTCTAATTGGTGAACGCCACCCTCGCGCACCCGGATACGGGACAATCGACAGATTTAGGTAATTTGAAATGGCCCGCTTGCGGGCCAGTTTTTTTGCGTTGTCGTCAGGGGGAGGCGATCCGGGGGCGGCCCCGGATCGATCGGTTACTGCGACGAGCCGCTGTCGCCGGACCTGTTCGCGATATGGCTGCCCGCGATGGCCGCCGCTGCAGTCCGCGACGAGACGCCGAGCGTGCGCAGCACCGCCGAGACATGAACCCGCACCGTCGCGGGCGAGATGCCCAACACCCGCGCGATCTGCTTGTTCGTATGCCCCTCGACCAGTTGGAGAAGCACATCGCATTGGCGCGGGGTCAGGCTGTCCAGCAGCGCATCTTTCGGCAATCGCCTGTCGTTTGCTGCGGATTTTTCAGCTGGCCGGACAGGTGTCGGCAATTCGGCCAGGATCTCTTTCACATCGCCGGAGGGCGCATGAATGATTTCGACATTCGGATTTAGAAATTGCATCAGCAATTTGATTCCGGCGCTGACATGCGGCTCAGCATTGGTGATGATGATCCGCGCCTGCTCACTGCTAAGATTGGCAGAGGGTTCGAAATGCTTTGTCATGGCCAAGCCCTTTCCGACAGAGGCAATTCTCTGCATCAAGTCTGAAATGTGCACGCCTAAGCGCTGAGTTCATGCTGAGGTATTTCTCATGTTAAGTGAACATGAAACCACTCTAAAGGAAACGGATCGGCGAAATTTGGCCGATTCTGTTAAGCTGTTGATCTGATAAACCAGAACTATCTAAAAGGATAGGTTTGAAATTGCCGTTTTATCCCGGAAAAGAGCGTTTTTCTTGCGCCCTGTGGCATATAAACGCCTATCTATCCCTGCGTGCTTTTCGCGGAGTATTTAGCGCTTAAATTGCATTCTGAAATTCCCGCCGTTTAAATTATTACCAGAATAGGCGGTATATTTATTCTACTATGACTTGCAGTCATGGAATTACGCATCGCCTGATTGGTGAGTGTTTTGGCGAAACTCCGGCAAATTCATATATTCGTGAACGGCGCGAATCGGACGTGCCAGACCGGGCCGCGCGAGAGGACTAAGCGCATTGTCCTAATCATACGCCAAAGATCATATGGATTGCCTTCGGTTCATTTGCTCTTGTGAGGGGGCGGCGAACAGGTCGCAGCACGAAATGCGCGACCCAGCCCTTCCGGTTCGGAACAGAAGGAAATCCGATCTTTTGACATTCAGTTCGACCGACGCCCCCGGCCTCGGTGGATGACCGCCCACGCAGCGGTTCAGCTTCGGTGCCATCGCGTGGATCGTGGTGCCGCATGTTCCCGGACGCCCGCAACGGCACCCCTCGCAGGAGGGCCGGATAATCTTAACCATTGAAAGGACGTTACTATGACCGATCAGATCATGAACGAAGACAGCATCGTCGCTCTGGACACCAATGAAGTCGAAACCGTCTCGGGCGGCTTCTTCTTCGGTCTGCTGGGCCTGCTGTTCGGTGGCCACAAGGGCGGCGGCCACGGCGGCGGTCACGGCCACGGTGGTGGTCATGGCCATGGTTGCGGCTGTGGCTGCAGCTGCGGTTGCGGCAACTAAGACGGCGACGGACCGGATCATTCCGGCCGAACCGTTGTGGCGTGCCTGGCGACAGGCACGCCCTTCCCGAAGGACCGCCGCGCCTGCCATTGCCCCAGGGCAAACGCCAGCGGCTGAGGATTGACAGATGAAGCATGACCCGCCGCCCGAGGTCGAACGTCGAGAGCCGCTGTTCCGCCAGCAGGCCGTGGCCTATCAGGCGCGCGCGCTGGAGGGCGATGTGCTGGTCCGGCTGTCCATGCGCAACCATGTGCTGGTGGTGCTGGCGGTCGTTGTCGTCTGTGCAGCGGTGATCTTTGCGCTGAAGGCCAGCTATTCCCGCATCGAACAGGTCTCTGGCTGGGTCGTCCCCGAGGCGGGGCTGATCCGCGTGACCGCGCGGCAGGGCGGGACCATCGAAAATCTGACCGTGGCCGAGGGAGATCAGGTCAAGGCCGGGCAATCGCTGGCGGTGCTCCGGCTGTCGTCGGACACCGATACGGGCGATGCGGGCGACGTGATCCAGACCCTGCTGGGGGCCGAGCTGGAAGCCGCGCGCGCCCAGTCCGAGGCCGAGCGCGAGCGCCTGCGCGCCCAGCAGCAGAACCTGACCTCGCAGCGTGAGGCCATGCGGCGCGAGCTGGAGGCCAGCCGGGGCCGCATCACCACCATGACCGAGCGGCTGCGTCTGGTCGAGGCCAACACCGAGCGCGTCAAGACCATCGCCGGGCGCGGATTCGCCAGCAGCAAGGCGGTCGAAGAGGCCGAGATGGGCGTTCTGGCCGCGCGGCAGGAACTGGTGGATGTCCGCACCGGCGTGATGATGCTGGAACGTCAGGTCGAAGACATCGACGCCCAGCTGCACGCCATCCCCTTCAGCATCCGCGCTGCCGAAGCGCAGGCCCGCGCCAGCGAGGCCGCGCTGGAGCGTCAGAGCACCGAAGTCGCGGTGATGAACACCTATCACGCGGGCGCCACCATCGAAGGCAAGGTCGTGGCCGTCCCGGTGCTGCGCGGCCAGACTCTGTCGCCGCAATCGGTGATCGCCGTCATCACCCCCGCAGGCTCCAGCCTGCATGCGGAGCTGTTCGTGCCCTCACGCTCGGCCGGGTTCATCCAGCCGGGGCAAGAGGTGCGGCTGATGTATCAGGCCTTCCCCTATCAGAAATTCGGCACTGCCTCGGGCAAGGTCATCAGCGTGTCGCGCACCGTGCTGGGCCCGACCGAGATCAGCGTGCCCGGCCTGCAGATCGAAGAGCCGGTCTTCCGCGTCAAGGTCGCGCTCGAGGCCGAGGCGATCGAGGCCTATGGCCAGAAGATCCCGATCCAGCCCGGCATGCTGTTGTCAGCGGGCATCGTCATCGACCGTCGTTCGCTCTTCGAATGGCTTCTTGATCCCATCTATGCAGTCGGACGTTTGGGATGAGCATTGCAGATCTGAACTTTTCCGGACGTCGCAGACTGCCCGAGATCCGGGCCGCCGAGGCCGCCGAATGCGGTCTGGCCTGTCTGGCGATGATCGGCCGCTATTATGGTCATCAGGTCGATCTGAACGGGCTGCGCCAGCAATTTCCCCAATCCATCGGCGGGGCCACGCTGCGCGGGCTCATGCAACTGGCACAACAGCTTTCCCTTGCCGCGCGCCCGCTGCGCGTTGGCCTGAACGCGCTGCCGCGCGTGCGCACGCCCGCGATCCTGCATTGGGACCTCAATCATTTCGTCGTCCTGAAAAAGATCGGCAGGCGCGGCGCGGTCATCCATGACCCGGTGCGCGGCATTCGCCACATGCCCATCGCCGAGCTGTCGGACCATTTCACCGGCGTCGTGCTGGAGCTTTCGCCCGCTGCCGATTTCCAGAAGCTCGAGGCGCGGCTGCCGGTCAAGCTGACCAGCCTCTGGACCCGCAGTCAGGGGATTGCGCCCGCGATCATGCAGGTGCTGGCGGTGTCGCTGGTCTTTCAGATCGCGACCTTCGCCATTCCCTTTCATGTCCAGCTGGTCGTCGATGAGGCCATCGGGCGGGCAGACCGCAACCTGCTGACCGTGCTGGCTTTGGGCTTCGGGGCGCTGACCGTGCTGCATGCCGCGCTTGAGGCCTTGCGCGACTGGATCCTGCGCCTGCTGGGCTCGATGATGTCCTTCCAGATCGTCGGCAATATCGTGCGGCACCTCTTGCGCCTGCCGGTGCCCTATTTCGAAAAGCGGCACGTGGGCGACATCATCTCGCGCATCGAATCGACCAATGCGATTCAGGATGCGCTGACGCGGGGGATGCTCTCGGCGCTGGTCGATGGCGCGATGGCGGTGATCGCGGCCTTCATCCTGTTCCTCTATTCACCGCTGCTGGCGACGGTGGTCATCACCGCGCTGCTGATCGTGCTGGTTCTGGGGTTCAGCTTCTACCCCGCGACCCGCGCCGCGACCGAGGAAAACATCATCGCGCTGGCCACCGAACGCTCGAACCTGATCGAGACGGTGCGCGCCATGCCCACCATCAAGATCATGGGCGGCGAGATCGAGCGCGAGGGGAAATGGCGCAACCGCTATGCGGGCGTCATCAACAGCTCAGTTCAGGTCGGCAAGCTGGAGCTGTCGCTGGCCTTCCTGCAGAAATCGGTCATCGGCATCCAGACCATTCTGGTGGTCTATCTGGGCGCGCGGATGGTGTTGAATGCGGACGGGTTCTCGGTGGGCATGCTGATGGCCTTCCTGTCCTTCCGCCAGACCTTCAGCGACCGCGCGCTGTCGCTGGTCAATGAGGTCATCAAGTTCCGCCTGCTGCGTCTGCATCTGGGCCGTCTGGCCGATATCATCACGGCCGAGGCGGATGCGAGCCCCGCCTCGCCGCTGGCCAACCGGCCGCTGGAGGTCAGGGGCGGGATCGAGATCGACCGCATGGCCTTCCGCTATGGCGCGACCCTGCCGCTGGTGCTGGAGGATGTGTCGATGCAGATCGCGCCCGGCGATTTCGTCGCGATCACAGGCCAGTCGGGCGGGGGCAAGACCACGCTCGCGAAGCTGCTTCTGGGTCTCAACCAGCCCGAAAGCGGAGAGATCCGTCTGGACGGTCGTCTGGCCAATCCCGATCTGTGGCGGGCATGGCGCGCGAAGGTGGGGGTCGTGGCGCAGGACGATCAGCTGCTGTCAGGCACCATTGCCGATAACATCGCCTTCTTCGATCCCGATATGGATATGGCGCGCGTCACCGAAGCGGCTCTGGCCGCGCGGATCGATGACGACATCCTGCGCATGCCCATGCAGTACCTGACGCTGGTGGGCGACATGGGCTCGACCCTGTCGGGCGGTCAGCGCCAGCGCGTGCTGCTGGCGCGCGCGCTTTACCGTCAGCCGCAGCTTCTGCTGCTGGATGAAGGCACCGCCAATCTGGATGAAGAGACCGAGCGCGAGATCGCCGATCTGATCGCCGCGCTACCGGTCACGCGCATCGTCATCGCCCATCGCCCGGCGCTGGTCCAGCGCGCCACCCGCCATTTCCGCGTGGCCGATGGCGCGGTCACCGAAATCCCGGTGCTGCGGCGCAACCCGGGCGCCATGGCGATGAGCGAGGGCAGGGGACGTTGACAGCCCTTTGCCCCGCTGACACCTTCGGGGCCTGACATAAGGCGAGGTCCCTGATGACGACCGCTGATGGCGAGATGAGATTTCTGGCCGCAATCCCGATCCTGCGGATCTTTGACGAGGCGAAGGCCCGCGAATTCTATTGCGATTTTCTGGGCTTCACCATCGGGTTCGAACATCGCTTCGGCCCCGGCATGCCGCTCTATCTGGAGGTGCATCGCGCCGGGCTGAAGCTGCATCTGAGCGAGCATCACGGCGATGCCTGCCCCGGCTCGACCGTGTTTGTGCCGATGAAAGGCGTCGCGGGTTTTCACCGCGAACTGATCGACAAGCGCTATGGCTATAACCGTCCGGGGCTGGAGGATCTGCCCTGGGGCCAGCAGGTTGAGGTCAATGACCCTTTCGGCAACCGCATCCGCTTTTGCGAACAGTCTGACTAGACGCGCGGCGGACGGGCCGGAAAGAAACTGGAAAAATCGGGAAACCGGCTGGCTTTTCAGCGCGTTTTCTCCGGCATCTCAGATAAGGAATGGCGACCGGCATGACCACTCCACAGCTGCTGTCCTTCGGCATCATCATCGCGATGATGCTTTTGTTCATCTGGGGCAAGTGGCGATATGATGTGGTGGCGATGGCGGCGCTGCTGGCCTCGCTGCTGGCGGGCACGGTCAAGCCCGAGGAGGCGTTCAAGGGCTTCAGCGACGATATCGTCATCATCGTGGCAAGTGCCCTGGTGGTCAGCGCCGCCGTCTCACGCTCGGGCGTGATCGAGAAGGCGTTGCGCTGGCTGATCCGCAGGCTCAAGACGCTGCGGTCGCAGCTTTTCGTGCTGGTGGGCTCGGTCACGCTGATGTCGGCCATCGTCAAGAACATCGGCGCGCTGGCGATGATGATGCCTGCCGCGCTGCGGATGGCGAAACGCTCGGGCAATCCGCCGTCGCTTTATCTGATGCCGATGGCCTTTGGCTCGCTTCTGGGGGGGATGATCACGCTGGTCGGGACCTCGCCCAATATCATCGTCTCGCGCGTGCGCGAACAGATGACTGGAGAGCCGTTTCGCATGTTCGACTATGCCCCGGTCGGCATCGGCCTGTCGCTGGTGGGCGTCACCTTCCTGATGCTGGCCTATCGCCTGCTGCCCGCAGATCGTCAGGCGGGCGCCTCGCTGGGCGAGGCGGTCAAGATCTCGGATTACAACACCGAGGCGACGGTGCCCGAAACCTCGCCACTGGTGGGCGGCACCATTGGCGATTTTCTGGGCAAGATCGACGGGGCCATCGCCATCACCGGCCTTGTTCGCGGGGGCGCGAGGCGCGGGGTGACGCTGCCCGACACGGTGATCCAGGCGGGCGACACGCTGCTTCTGCGCGGAGAGCCGAACGGCATCGAACGCGCCGTCGATCAGGGCAAGCTGCATCTGGTGCGCGACCATTCGAAATCCGAACAGAGCCACAGCGAACAAAGCGTCATCGAGGCGGTGGTGACGCAGAACTCCCCGATCTCGGGCCAGTCGGCGCAGCAGGCGCATCTGTTCGAGCGCCATGGCGTGAACCTGATCGCGGTCTCGCGTGCGGGGCACCGGATGACGGAACGGCTGGGGCAGATGCGTCTGCGGCCCGGCGATGTGCTGCTGCTGCAGGGGCCGGTCGATGTGCTGCCCGACCGCATTCTGGCCCTTGGCCTGCTGCCGCTGGCCGAGCGGGACATCCGCATCGGCTCGGTCCGCAAGGATCTGTTGCCGCTGGTCATTCTGGCCGGGGCCATGTCGCTGACCGCGCTTGGCATGGTGCCGGTGGCGACGGCGTTCTTCTCGGCCGCGGTGCTGATGATCCTGACCGGCGCGATCAGCGCCGAGGATGCGCATGAGGCCATCGAATGGCCGATCATCGTCATGCTGGGCGCGCTGATCCCGGTCAGCGAGGCGCTGCAGACCACCGGCGGGACCGAGCTGATCGGCACCTGGCTGTCGGGCGTGGGTGCGACGCTGCCGGGCTGGGGCGCGCTGTGTCTGATCATGGTCACGGCGATGGCGGTGACGCCCTTCCTGAACAACGCGGCGACCGTGCTGGTGATGGCCCCCATCGCCGCCACCTTCGCCGAGCGGCTGGGCCTGCGACCCGATGCCTTCCTGATGGCGGTGGCGGTGGGCGCGGCCTGCGATTTCCTGACCCCCATCGGACATCAGTCGAACACGCTGGTCATGGGGCCGGGGGGCTATCGCTTCGGCGATTACGCGCGGCTTGGCGCGCCCTTGTCGGTGCTGGTTGTGGTCGTGGGCGTGCCGCTGATCCTGACCTTCTGGCCGCTTTGACAGATAGACCGTTCAGTTCATAAGCTGCGGAAAAAAGAGTTATTTCAGGCATAAGAGTACCGTTCCCCTCTTTGAAATCCGGGACGGACCCGTTAGCGTCAACCTGTAGGTGTTGCGGAGGTAAGAGTGCACGGGACTTGGCAATCCTGGCTTGCCATGGTCAGGCTGGGCCGCTCGGATGATGACATGCACGAGGTGCGCATTGCCGCATGGTGCGCCAGTTCCGAAAGCTACCTTGAGCTCTTGCACAACGCGACCCGGCGACAAGGCTGGCGCATTCAGGGGGCCGAGGATGCGCTGCCCGCGCAGGAATGGCTGGCCCGCCGTCGCAACGACAGCGAGGCGCAGGCGCTGGCCTGGACCGTCGGCCCCGATCAGCCGCTGCTGTTTGGCATCATGCGCCCCGTCCGGGCCGAGACGCTGATCCGGCAAGAGATCTTGCAGGTCACGCCGCTGGATGCGCAATTCGGGGTGCATCCGCGCAAAACCGTTCCGGACAGTCTGCGCGAGGCTTTGTTTGCCGAGGTGCCGCCCAGCGGGGCCGAGCGGCAGCATTACGGGGCCACCATCCCGCGACTGCGCAGCTATGCGGTGCTCGACGCGGCCAAGGTGCCGCTGTTGCCGCAGCTTCTGGAAACGGCGGGGCTGCCCCATCGCTGCCTTTTCAAGGGGGCCGCCGCCGAAGCGCTGCAAAGTGTCGCGCCCTATTTGGTCGAGCTGCGCGAGGGCAATGACTTCGTGCGCCACCTTTTCACCCGATCCGACCGCGCCAGCGATCTGTGGGACCTTGAGCCGGGGCTGTTCATCCGCTCTCGCGGCACGCCGGATGAGGTGTGGCGGCATTTCCGCCGGTTCACCCGCATGCGGGATGAGGCGGGCGAATGGTTCTATTTCCGGTTCTGGGAATGCGGCTCGGCGCGGGCCTATTTCCAGACGTTGACGGCGCGGGCGACGCAGGCGGTCTCATGGTTCGCGCTGGACCAGATCCCGCAGATCCAGGCGCTGCTGATCCCCTCGACCACCGAGGGCAATGTGCTGCGGCTGTTCGCCCAGCCCTTCGATCAGCTTCCGCCCCGGCGCTTCAACCCGATCCCGACCCTTGGCGCGGATGATCTGCGGCTTCTGCGCGCGCATCGCATGGCGCAGGACGTGCGGGCGCTGTCGGATCTGCTGGCCCGGACCTTCCCGCAAGAACTGGCGGGCATGCCCGAGGATGAGCGGCTGAACACCACCGGCAAGATCGTGCAGCGCATGGTCGCGCACGGGTTCATGCAGAAGGACATCCTGTTCATCCTGCTGGCATGGGAGCTGTTCTATGGCCCCGGATTCGAGACCCGTGATCCCGAAGGCATCCTGTCGCGGCTGATGAACGACCCGCGCGACGAGGCCGAGCGGTTCGAGGCGCTCAAGCAGCGCATGGCCGAACTGGGCTGAGCGCCGGGGCTATTTCGCCTGCCCCGGCTGGTTCGGATAGACGACCCGCACATGGTTCGATTCCGCCGACATGCCGATGGTCCCGGCATTGGCCGAGACATGGCCGAAATTGCGCAAGGTGTGGCGGGTCTCGGCCTGATTGAGCGATTGCCCGGCGATCAGCTTGCCCGACACCGCCGCCAGACCCGACGGGATGGCGAATTCGCCGCCGCCCGGGAAGGACAGGAGGGGCGCGCCCTGCGCCAGGGCCTTGTCATACATGATCCGCAAGGGGATGCGCGACAGGCCGATCTGCACCCAGGGACGGCTGAGCCGCTTGCCATATTCGAAGCTATAGACCTTTTGCTGGATGCCTCCCGGCAGCCGCTGGGTCCGGGTCCGCACGGGGCCGGGGTCCTGAATGACGCCGCCCTCGGTCTCATTGGGGTTCAGCCAGCCCTCGCTGATCCAGACGGCCTCGTCACGGGCGCGGGTGGCGCTGTTGCGACGGCGCATGGCATCGGTCATCTGCTGGTGATGGCGGTCCGCCAACTCGCGCAGGCCGTAAAGCGGAGAGGTCCGGCCCCGCTCCAGCAGCACCTCATCACCGGGGTTGCGATATCCGCCGCCGACGTCCGAATGCGCGCCGGGCAGGGCCTGCGTCGTGCCGCCGCCGGGTTGGGTGTGGTTCAGGCGGAAATTCTCGCGGTATTCATTCATCGCGGTCAGGTGGTGGATGCGGCTGGCCTGCGCCGTCGACATATGGACGTTCACCGGCCCGTTGCGTTCATTCGTGCCAAGGCCGATGGCCGCGACGGTGTCGAAGACGCCGACAAAGCGGAAGCGGACCTTGCGCCCCTTCGGCACCGAGGCCCGCTGCAGCGAGGCGTAATTCTTCCAGTATTCGACGTAGCCCTGCCGGAAGCAGTTCACGAAATACCGTGCCGCCGCCGCCCCGCGGCTGAAGCCGAAGACGTCCATGACGATCTCTTCAGGCTCGATCCCGGGCGAAAGCTCGGTGATCGCGGCGCCGACCGCCAGACAGGCGCGATAGACGATGGCCTCGACCCCGGTCGAGCCCATGCCCATGGCCGCACCCGGGAACGTCGTGTCGCCCTGGCCATCGGTTGTGCCGATCCCGGGCATATAGAGCATCCGGTATTTCGTCGCGTAGCCGCCGCAGGAGTTGCGGATCCAGTGGCGCGAGTTCGTCTTGTAAAGCGTCGACAGCAGCGCGACGTTCGAGCGGGCGTTGGCGAAACTGCCCTCGGACCCTTGCCCGGCATTGACGGCATTGTTCAGCGTGCCGTCGAAGAAGACGCCGATCTCCAGCGTCACCTTGGGGCAGCTTTGCGTCGTGGCCCCGGCGGCTCCGGAAAGCCCGGTGGCGGCCGCGTCGGCGCGGGCGGTGATGTCATTTGCGGCAATGGTCATGCATCAGCCCTCCGGCATCGGGCATTCAGGGTCATGGACGGCGGGGTAGTCAAAGCCAAGCGCCTCGCTGAGGCCGCCCATCGTGTCGGTGGCATCCGAGAAATCCCGGTCAGCCGAGGGCATGCGCGTGCCGCAGATCCGCGCCAGATCGGTCTTGGGCGTATCGGTGGTCGAGGGCTGCGGGTCCGAGGTCACCAGCATGAGCCCGTTCGGGCCAAAGACCGGCATCATGCGGACCTGATCGGGGGCGAGGGTCTGCAGCTTCTCGACCGGCACCGCCAGTTCGGCGCTGAAGGCGCGATGGGTCAGCAGCTCGACCCATGAGGCGCTGATCTGCAAGCTGTCCGGGCTGTCGCCGGGCGGGTAGGCGATGGAATAGATCGCGCCGCCGACGCGGGGGCTGATCTGGTCCACCTCGCTGTTTTCCAGCAGGGGGACGTGCTGGGCGGGTTCGCCGTTCAGCCGGAAATCGGTGATGATGACGGGCGATGAGGCGTAGGTGCCGAAACTGAGCGCCATCCCCTCGGGCTCGCCCGAGGCGCGGCAGGCCGAAAGTAGCACCAGAAGCAGGGGCAGGGCGCGCATCAACTGGGCCCCCCGATGTCGCGAATGCTCAGCCTGCGGGCCTGAAAATCGGTCAGCGTATAGGTCCAGCCGGTGAAACGCTGGACCAGCCATTCCTCGGCCAAAGTGACCTCCAGCCGCGACAGCTCGACCGGCAGACCTACCGAGACGGGGGGCTGCAAACCATAGATCTGGCCGGGGGCCAGCCGCCCCAGCTTCGTCAGCGCGCGCCGGAACAGCGGCATGTCGGCTTCGTCATGCAGGTCAAGCACCGCCAGGTCGATGCCCAGCACCTGTTCCAGCACCAGCTGATCGGCGGTCTTGTCGCGGGCGGGATGGAACAGGAAGGGCGCATCGACGAAGGCTAGCGTCATGCCACAGAACAAGAGCCAGTGACGTTCGTGCCAGATCAGCAGATCGCCGAAGGGGCCATAGGCGATGACATGGCTGTCATGCTCGAAATCCGGATCGCCGCGAAAGAGCACCGCCAGCGCGCCGGCAAAGGCATCGGGCACGGTCAGCCGCAAAAGCCCGCCCGCCAGATCGCCCACCCCATGCGCCTGCCAGAAGTCCAGCAGAAGGTCCGGCAGCCGCCCTTCATAGCGCGCCAGCACGTCGTCCGAGACCGGCATGTGGTTCAGAAGCGGACCGCGTTGGTCCAGAAGGGCCTCAAATACGGAGGCAGGGCTTTCACCATTGATCTTGCTGCGATAAATCACAAAACCGAACCTGAAATACTGGGCAACATCGACATTGCGTCACCCGGTCGCCAGAGTGTCAATCCCAAACCCGGCGTATTGAGGGAAATACCAGAGAAAACCTTGGGCTAGAGGCCGATATTGCCGCGTTCCCGAACTATGTCTGCGAAAACCCCGCGACCCATTCGGGAACGATGCGCGTGGCGGGGCCGGTCAGGTGGCGCACAAAGTCGCGGCTGACGGCCGAGGCTGCGATGTTCAGCTCGACCGTTTCCGCGCCGTGGCGACGGGCGTGCTGCGCCAGCGCCGCCGCCGGATAGACCTGACCCGAGGTGCCGATCGCGGCAAAGACATCCGCCGCCTCGACCGCGGCCCAGATCTCTTCCATCTGATAGGGCATCTCTCCGAACCAGACGATGTCGGGGCGGGTGGCCGCCCGGCCGCAATTGGGGCAGGCGTCCTGATGCGACATGACGCCGGGGGCGGTCCAGCGGGCCTCGCAGGCCGCGCAAAGCGCGCCGTTCAACCGGCCATGCATATGGATCACGGCGGGCGAGCCGCCGCGTTCATGCAGGTCATCGACGTTCTGGGTGATCAGCGTCAGCTCGCAGCGGAGCGCCAGATCGGCCAGCGCGCGATGGGCGGCATTGGGCTGGGCCTGCGCCGCATCGGCGCGGCGCATGTTGTAGAAGCGCTGCACCAGCGCGGGGTCGCGCTGGAAGGCTTCGGGGGTGGCGACATCCTCGATCCGGTGATCTTCCCACAGGCCATCGCTGGCCCGGAAGGTCCGGATCCCGCTTTCAGCCGAGATCCCGGCCCCGGTCAGAACAGTGACACGCAAGGCGGGCCTCAGTTCGAGCAGTAGGCTTCAGCCGTCGAGGTGAAGTTCTTGTAGCGCGACCAGAAGGCGTTGTCGGCATTGCTTTTCGACATGCGGACCTGCTGGGCCTCTTCGGCGTCGCGGAAGAAGCGGGCGGCGCGGCGCTGGTCCGAACGCGACAGGGTCATGTCGGCGACCTGCTGGATGCAGCTGCAAAGGGGGGTGTTGCGGGCGCCACGGTCTGAACGCACACAGGCGCTGTCGATGGGGCCTGCAACGGCCAGCGGCGCAGTCAGAACGACCGCCGCAGCGGCAATCATCACACGGTTGATCATCTCAGTCTCCTCGGGTTCTGCCCGGGCGGAGGAGCTGTGCGCCCTCTGTGATCCGCCCATTTTTTGACTGGGAGATGTTAACAGAACAACTGCTCACGCTCAATCGCGCGGGCGTGACCACGGGTCGCGGAGGGGCAATGCCCCAACCGCAATATCTGCCCTCAGGCGGGAACCGGCGTATAGCCCGCGTCGCGAATCACCTGCTCGGCGCGCGGGGCGTCGATTCCCTCGACCGTGACGCTATGCGTGCCAAGGTCGGTGACGGCCTTGCCGCCCGCCTCGGCGACCGCTTTTTCAATGGCAGCCGTGCAATGGCCGCAGCTCATATCGTTGACGGTGAACTTCATCGACTTTCCTTTCCACTCAGGCTGTGGCACGGCTTGCGGACCGGATCGGCAGCGATCCGCACTCCGTCCTTCCACGTGTCTACAACCGGTCAGTCCCATGGTCAGCGAGAATTTTCGCGGCGCGATCCTCATGTTGGTGTCGATGGTGTTTTTCGCCGTCGAGGACATGTTCATCAAACTGCTGTCGCAGGGCCTGCATTTTTCGCAGGTGCTGGCCATCGTGGGCGTGCTGGGCTTCCTGACCTTCTGGGTCATGCTGCGCATCGAAGGACACCGTTTCCTGACCGCCGACCTGAAGCAACCGCTGCTACTGCTGCGCACTTTGGGCGAGGCCATCGGCTCGGTCGGGGTGGTGGTCGGGCTGGCGCTGACGGAACTGGCTTCAACCTCGGCCATCATCCAGGCGCTGCCGCTGGCGGTGGTGTTGGGGGCGGCGCTGTTTCTGGGCGAGCCGGTGGGCTGGCGGCGCTGGACGGCGATTGGCGTCGGCTTCCTCGGCGTGCTTCTGATCGTGCGTCCGGGGCTGGCGGGCTTTCAGCCGGTGTCGATCGTCGTGCTGATCGGCGTGCTGGGGCTGGCGATGCGCGACATCGCGACGCGGCGAATTCCGCAGCACATCCCCTCGAACCAGGTGGCCGCGATGGCCTTCCTGTCGCTGATCGTCATGGCGCTGCTGCTGGCGGTGATCATGCGCCAGCCGTTCCTGATGCTGGACTGGAAACAGGTCCTGCTGTCCTTGGGCTGCATGGTGGTGGGCGTTGCGGGCTACGCGACGCTGGTCGCCGCGACCCGTGTGGGCGAGGCCTCGGCGCTGGCGCCTTACCGCTATGCCCGTCTGATCTTTGCGCTGGCCATTGCCTATGCGGTTTTCGGCGAACGGCCCGACGCGATGACGCTGATCGGCGCGGCGGTCGTCGTGGCCTCGGGCTGCTATACGATGTGGCGCGAGGCGCAGCTGCGCCGCCGTGCCCTGCGCGCGGCGGGGTTCACCTTGCCGCACGGCTGACATAGCCATCGCGAACCACTTCGAATCCTCTTCCCGCGACCGTTTTCGCCCTGTATAGGCTGGCCATGACCGACCTTGATCTCATCCGCAATTTCTCGATCGTGGCCCATATCGACCACGGGAAATCCACCCTTGCCGACCGTCTGATCCAGATGACGGGGACGGTTGCCGAACGCGACATGAAGTCCCAGATGCTGGACAGCATGGATATCGAGCGTGAGCGCGGCATCACCATCAAGGCCAACACCGTGCGGATCGAATATCCGGCCAAGGATGGCAAGAAATACATCCTGAACCTGATCGACACCCCCGGTCACGTCGACTTCGCCTATGAGGTCAGCCGCTCGATGCGCGCGGTCGAGGGCTCGCTGCTGGTCGTTGATGCCTCGCAGGGCGTCGAGGCGCAGACGCTGGCCAACGTCTATCAAGCCATCGATGCCGGACATGAGATCGTCCCGGTCCTGAACAAGATCGACCTTCCCGCTGCCGAGCCTGCGCGGGTCAAGGAAAACATCGAAGACGTGATCGGCATCGACGCGCAGGACGCCATCGAGATTTCGGCCAAGACCGGCCTTGGCATCCCCGACGTGCTGGAAGCCATCGTCACCCGTCTGCCCGCCCCCAAGGGCGACCGCAATGCGCCACTGAAGGCGATGCTGGTCGACAGCTGGTACGATTCCTATCTGGGCGTCGTCGTCATGATCCGCGTCATGGATGGCGTGATCAAGAAGGGCGAGCGCATCAAGATGATGCAGACCGGCGCGATCTACGGCATCGACAAGCTGGCCGTGCTGAAGCCCGCCATGGTCGATATCGCGGAACTCGGCCCGGGTGAGATCGGCGTCTTCACCGCCTCGATCAAGCAGGTCCGCGACACCCGCGTCGGCGACACCATCACGCATGAGAAGAAGGGCACCGACACGCCGCTTCCGGGCTTCAAACCCGCGCAGCCAGTGGTGTTCTGCGGTCTCTTCCCGGTCGACGCCAATGACTTCGAGGCGCTGCGCGAGGCCATCGAGAAACTGGCGCTGAACGACGCCAGCTTCAGCTATGAGATGGAGACCTCGGCCGCCCTTGGCTTCGGCTTCCGCTGCGGCTTCCTGGGCCTTCTGCACCTCGAGGTGATTCGCGACCGGCTTGAGCGTGAGTATGATCTGGACCTGATCACCACGGCGCCCTCGGTCGTCTTCAAGCTGCACATGAAGGACGGAGAGGTGCGCGACCTGCACAACCCCGCCGACATGCCCGACCTGACCTATGTCGACCATATCGAAGAGCCGCGCATCAAGGCGACGATCATGGTCCCGGACGAATATCTGGGCGATGTGCTGAAGCTCTGCCAGGACCGCCGCGGCATCCAGATGGACCTGACCTATGCGGGCAACCGCGCGATGGTCGTCTATGACTTGCCGCTGGCCGAGGTCGTTTTCGACTTCTACGACCGGCTGAAATCGGTGACCAAGGGCTACGCCAGCTTCGACTATCAGATCAGCGAATATCGCGAGGATTTCCTCGTGAAGATGTCGATCCTCGTGAACGATGAGCCGGTCGATGCGCTCTCGATCATGGTCCACCGCGACCGCGCAGAATCGCGTGGCCGCGTGATGGTCGAAAAGCTGAAAGAGCTGATCCCGCGCCACATGTTCAAGATCCCGATCCAGGCCGCCATCGGCAGCCGCGTGATCGCGCGCGAGACGCTTTCGGCCATGCGCAAGGACGTGACCGCGAAATGCTATGGCGGCGACGCCACGCGGAAAAAGAAGCTCTTGGAAAAGCAGAAGGCCGGGAAAAAGAAGATGCGGCAGTTCGGCAAGGTCGAAATCCCGCAGACCGCCTTCATTCAGGCGCTCAAGATGGACAATTGAAACAGGGGCGCCTCGGGCGCCCCTTTTTTCATGCGCGCGTCAGACGCGATCTCAGAAACTCGGGCTTGGATTATAGGGCGCGGCACCTGCGGGTGCGTAGGGGTCGGTGACGCCGCCCGCCGCGCCCGGGGGCTGACGCCCATAGGTCTGTTCCGAAAGAGCTGCCCCTGCGGTCTGAAGATCACGTCCCGCACCCTGCATGGTTTCGCATCCGGCCAAAGCCAGCACGGCCAGCAGCGCGGCAAGGTAAGTCTTGGCGATCATGGGTATTCCTTTTTCTCTGTCCCGGCGGCAATCGTAATGCTTATGGCGATCATCTGCAGCGCACGATGCCGCGAGCGGCGCGGATCGGCTTAAGACGGGGCGCCCGGGGCATGCAAAAGGCGGCCCTAAGGCCGCCTTGCCCGATGGGGCTGCGTCACAGTTGTGACTGCACTTCCTGACTTTCCTGCGTCAGCGACTGGCCCGCATTCTGCATGTCGCGGCCTGCACCTTGCATGGTTTCGCAGGCGGCCAGCGCCAACAGGGCAAGAATCGGGGTCAAACGTAGAATTTTCTGCATGATGGCTCCCTTTTTTGACGCCGCGACGGGCGGTGAACATGCTGAGGCAACGCCAGAAAAATGCTGCCGGTTCCCGGGTTTCCATTAACCGCGTGTTAACCCGAGGGCGTGACACTTAGGTTATGCGTGTTGTTTTGATCCTGATTCTGTTCCTTGCAGGCTGTGCCTCTCCGGCACCGCGTTTCATCGGCGCGGAACGGCAGGACATCACGCTGGAAGGCATCCGCTTCGCAGTCTTCCAGCAGGGCACGGACGCCGAGGTGATCCGGCTAGGCTACCTCACGCGTGCCCAGCGGGCGAAAGTCCCCGAGTTGATGGAGATTGCGGTGATGCGCAGCACCGGCTGCCGCACCGTGCCCAACAGTCTGCGCAGCCGCATTCCCGGCGACACGGGCGAGGCGCGCTTTTCGCTCGATTGCGATGTCCGCGTGCCCGGCGGGTGACTTAGGCCGACAGGAAATTCGCCAGCCGGTCGGCGATCCCTTTGGGATCCTCGGCATGCAGCCAATGACCCAGACCCGGCAGAAGCTCGACCTGCGCCTGCGGGAAGAAGCGATGGATCGCGCCTTGCCCCTCAAGGTCGCAGTAATTCGATTCCGCTCCGGCCAGAAACAGCGCGGGCCCGGTGAACGCACTCGGCACCAGCTCCTCTGGCCAGCCGACGATGACCGGCATCTGCTCCGCCAGCACGTCGAGGTTCATCTTCCACTGCGGAGGATCGGATTTCAGGTCCAGCGATTGCAGCAGGAAGGCGCGCACGCCCGCATCGTCAATAGCGGCGGACAGCCTGCGATCGGCCTCGGACCGCAGCGTCAGACCCTGCAGATCCAGCCCTTGCATCGCGGCGACCAGCCTGTTTTGATCGTGGCGATACCCAAGCGGAGAGATGTCCAGAACCGCCAGCCTGCCCACCATCTCGGGCTGCGACAGCGCCAGCGTCATCACCGCCTTGCCGCCCATCGAATGGCCGATCAGATCGGCGCGACCGCCGAACTCGGCAATCACCTCGGCCAGATCCCCGGCCAGCGCGGTATAGCTGTGATCCGAGTCGTGGAAGCTCTCGCCATGGTTGCGCATGTCGACCGAGATGACGCGGCGCGTCTCGGCCAGACGGCGGGCGATGCCGCCCAGATTGCGGGCCGAGCCGAACAGCCCATGCGCCAGCAGGACGGGGATCTGCGATGTGTCATCGCCGGTGATGATCAGGTTCAATGTCATGTCATCGACCCTAGCTGCACTGGCAGCGGCACACCAGAGGCGCTATGCCGGTCCCGACAGGGAGACTTGGCATGACAATCGAGACCATTCGGATCATGGCGGATGAGGTGGCAAGCCTGATGGCGGCGCGCTTCGGGGGATTGCGGCGCGGCCAGACGGCCGACCTTGACACGATGGTGCGGCGCCGTGGTGCGGCCCTGCCGCGCAAGCTGAGGCGCGAGGCGATGGTGCTGGCCAAGGCCGATCGCGTGGCCGAGGTCCCGAAGCTGGCCAAACAGCAGGATTTTGACCGTTTGCAGCGCGCGCATAAGGCGCTGGTCAACCATCTGCGCCCCCTGGGCCAGGGCGGACGCCTGCAGGCGGGGGCGGTGAACATCGGCGCGACGCTGGTCTTTGCGCTGCTGATCCTCGGTGCCATCGCGCTGTGGCTGCTGGTGCGGCGCGGGGTGATCTGAGCGCCGCCAGCGAAAAGCACCGCCCATGAAAAAGGCCCGCATTTCTGCGGGCCTTTTCGGTTTCAGGCGGTGGCCGGCGTGAACCGCCGGCCGTGCCCCGATTACATGCCCTTGTAGAGCGGGAATTTCGCGCAAAGCGCCTCGACCTCGGCCTTCACCTTGGCTTCGACGGCGGCATTGCCCTCTTCGCCATTGGCGGCAAGACCGTCGACAACCTCGACGATCCAGCGCGAGATCTGGCGGAATTCCTCTTCCTTGAAGCCGCGCGTGGTGCCTGCAGGCGCACCCAGACGGATGCCCGAGGTCACGAAGGGCTTTTCCGGGTCGAACGGCACGCCGTTCTTGTTGCAGGTGATATGCGCACGACCCAGAGCCGCCTCAGTCGCCTTGCCGGTCACGCCCTTCGGGCGCAGGTCGGCGAGGCAGAGGTGGTTGTCGGTGCCGCCCGAAACGATGTCGAT